>CAVQPX010000007.1:0-276664 GCA_963714835.1 uncultured Chloroflexia bacterium | reverse complement strand
AAGCGAAAGGGAGTTCGCTCAGTGCATCGATCGCCGCGGCCTTCGCCGCTTCGAGCCGGTTCGGGAGGACGTCCGTCGCGGACATGCTCGCCGAGGTGTCGACGATGATGACGAGATCGCCTGCGAGTCCGGCCGGCCGTTCGACGAAGGGACGCGCGGCAAGGAGCACGAGGATCACGACGAGCAGGAGCTGGAGCAGCAGGAGGAGGCTCCGCTTCAGACGTTGCCATGGGGCATTGGCCTCGACATCCTCCACGAGTCGCGCCCAGAGCAACGTGGACGGCACGGTGGTTGGGTCGCGGCGCAGGCGCAGCAGGTACATCGCGATGACGGCCGGGATGAAGAGCAGGCCGAGGAGCGCGAGTGGTGCAGTGAACGGCACGCGGTCTACCCCAGGACCCGGCGCCGGCGCAGTTCGGCGAAGACGAGCTCGGCGATGGGCGTATCCGTGCTGAGCGTCACGTACGTGGCTCGACGCTTCGCGGCGAGATCGGCGAAACCCGCCTGCCACGCGGCCAGGCGCGCCTTGTACCGATCGATCGTCGCCAGGTCGGCGGTGACATCGACGCTGTCGCCCGTCTCCGTGTCCACCAGCCGCAGGTCACCCTCGATCTGCGGTTCGATCTCGTCGGGTGAGAGGATGTGGAGCACGATCAGTTCGGACTTCGTCCCGGCAAGGTCGCGGATCATGCGATCCGCCCCGGGATCGAGCAGATCCGAGATGAGGACGATGATCCCTCGCCCGCGCAACTGCGATCCGGCATGGCGGGCAGCGGCCACCAGGTCCGTCGGCCCGGTCGAGGTGCCGATCGCCGAGAGTCCCGCGAGGAGGCGCAGCGCGCGGCCGCTGCCGCGCAGCGACACGTGGCGCCGCGCCGTGCGACCGCTGAGGGCCGTCACCGTGACCCGGTCCTCCGACGCGAGGCCGATGTATCCGAGCGCCGCCGCCGCCCGCTTGGCGAACAGGAGCTTCGCCGGCTGGCCCGTGTCCATGGAGGCCGACCCATCGATCACGAAGGTGATGGTGACGTCCTCTTCCTCGACGAACAGTTTCACGAACAGGCGCTCGAGCCGCGCGAAGACGTTCCAGTCCAGCTGGCGAAGGTCGTCGCCAAGGGCGTAGTCGCGGTAGTCCGCGAACTCGACCGACTGGCCGCGCTTCACGGAGCGCCGCCCGCCCTTGAGGCCGCCCCGCACGGGCGACTTCGTCAACAGGGTCAAGCGGTCCAGCTGACGGAGGAACGTCTCGTCGAAAACGGTCGGGTCCACGTCGCTGGGCAGGAAGGCAACGCGTCCACCGGCCGCGCGCCCCGGCACAGGGCTCGACGGGGACGGAGCCGCGCGTTCGGTCTGGTCCATGCGTTCGCGATCCGCGGTGCCGCGCCGCGGCTCCTATTCGACCGCCGGGGCGGCCACCGCGTCGAGGATCGTGCGCACGACGGCTTCGGTCGTGATCCCCTCGGCTTCGCCCTCGAAGTTGAGGAGGACACGATGCCGCAGGGCAGGCAGGGCGACCGACCGGATGTCATCGATCGAGACGTTGAAGCGACCTTCGAGGAGCGCCGTGATCTTGCCCGCCGCGACGAGCGCCTGGGCACCGCGCGGCGATGAACCGTACCGAACGTATTCGCGAACGAGTTCAGGAGCCCGCTCCTGGTCGGGGTGGGTTGCGGAGACGATGCTCACGGCGTACGCCGTCACATGGGGCGCGATCGGCACGGAGCGTGCGAGTCGTTGCATCTCGACGACTTCGGCTGCGCTGCACACCTTCCCGGCCGTCGGCGTGTCGGACCCGGTCGTTCGCTCGACGATGCGCACGAGGTCGGCCTCGTTGGGGAACGGGACGTGCACCTTGAACATGAACCGATCGAGCTGCGCCTCGGGCAGCGGGTAGGTGCCCTCCATCTCGAGCGGGTTCTGGGTCGCGAGGACGAAGAAGGGTGGGTCGAGCGGATAGCGCTGGCGCGCGACGCTGACCTGGTGTTCCTGCATCGCCTCGAGCAGGGCCGACTGCGTCTTCGGCGTGGCGCGGTTGATCTCGTCGGCGAGGACGAGGTTCGCGAAGACCGGACCCGGCTGGAAGCGGAAGACCCGGCTGCCGTCCTCCTCGATGAGGATGTTCGTGCCCGTGATGTCGGCGGGCATGAGGTCCGGCGTGAACTGGATCCGGTTGAAGGTGCAGTCGAGGACGTCGGCGAACGTTCGTACAAGCATCGTCTTGCCGAGGCCGGGGACACCCTCGAGGAGCACATGGCTATTCGCGAGTAGCCCCGTCAGCGTGTGCCGAACGAGCTCGTTCTGGCCGACGATCACCCGTCCGACCTCGCGTTCGATCTGGGTCGCGCGGTCGGCGAATGCCTCAGGGGCGAGTGTCGGCGTGGCCGGAGCCGTCGAGGTGGAATCCATGGTGTCCTCCGAGGTCCGCGGCGATCGCGGCGGTTCCGTTGGTCAGCGCCGCGGCTCGAGCGAGCTGAAGTAATCGCGAACGAAGTCCTTGACCGAGAGCGGCACGTAGCCACGATCGAGGGATGTTTGCGCGTACCGGAAGAAGTCGGCGTAGACCTGCTGGTAGGGAGTCAAGGCATCGTTGCCGGTACCCTGGCCGCTCTGATTGCCCTGCTGCGTCTGGCCGTCGCCCCCGGTCCCGGCGATGTAGGACGGATCACCGGGTCGTCCGAGGCGATCGAATGGCGCGAACACGCCGGTCAGATCCTCGCCGAGCTGAGCGGGTCGGTTCGGGTTGACCGGACCAGCGGCAGATCCGCCGGCGCCGGTCCCGGAACCGAGATACGTGGCATTCGACCCGCCTCCGCCAAGGGATCCTTGCCCCTGGCCCTGGCCCTGGCCTTGACCCTGGCCCTGTCCCTGACCCTGACCCTGGCCTTGCCCCTGACCCTGGCCTTGCCCCTGACCCTGGCCCTGGCCCTGGCCCTGGCCTTGCCCCTGGCCCTGACCCTGGCCCTGACCCTGGCCTTGCCCCTGGCCCTGGCCTTGACCCGCACCCGGGCTTGCGCCCGGCTGCTGACCGGAACCGGGCTGTTGCCCGGTCCCCGGCTGTCCGCCGGTGCCCTGCTGCCCGGCGTTCGCCAGGTCTCGTCGAGCATCCTGCAGCCGCGAAGCCGCCGTGGCCAGGTCGCGCTTCACGTCGACGCGGTCGCCGGCGCGCTGGAGGGCTTCGCCCAGCCGCCCGAGCGCCTGCTGCGCCCCGGTGGTGTCACCCTGCGCGAGGCTCTGGACGGCGTCGCGGAGCGCCTGCCCCGCGGCTCCGTCGGCCTGTCCGACGGCTGCCTGCAGCTCGGTCAACTCGCGCGCCAGGTCGCGGAGCTCATCGGGCGTGAGCTCCGGGATCTTGTCCGCGAGATCCTTGAGGTCGTCGGACGTCTCCTTCGGGTCACCTGCCGGATTGGCGTCCTTCTGACCCGTCGCGGTTCGTGACAGTGCGCGATTGGCTGCCGTGAGCGCCGCTGCTCGCTGTTCGTTGGCCGGATCGAGCTGGGGCCGGAGGGCCGCCTCGACCTTTCCGAGCTTGGCCAAGTTGGCTTCCAGTTCGCCCGGACGATCGCGCAGTTGCCTGGCCAGGTCCCGCAACTCGCGAGCAAGCTCGGACCGGGGGTCGTTGACGTCGGCCGCCTTGCCGTCGAGGTCGTCGGCGATCTTGTCGATCTTGTCCGCTTGGGCGACCGCTTCATCGCGGGTGGCTCGATCCGCGGCGATGACCGCGTCCTGCGGATTCGGCAGAAGCGTCACGGGCGCCAACGCGATGAGCGCGACCAGGAGGACGGCAGCGGGCCGCCGCGACAGTCGCGGCGTGAACAATGCGTGTGGGGCCGCGGCCAGCGCCCGGACGGCGTCGCGGCGCTGCTTTCGCACAAATCGCCGCCGCTCACCGGCCTCGTCGAGCGACGGGGCGGAGTCACCCTCGTCGGCCTCCGTGTCCGCTCGTGGACCGGCCGTCTCGGGTTGCTGGGCGGCGAAGGCCAGCGCGCTCGAGACGCGATCTCCCAGCCCCGCCGCCTCGTCGACGGCCAAGGCCGCCTCGCCCACCGCCGGACGGGCCGACACGGCCAGGACGAGGAGGACAAGGAGGGCAACGACCGGGAGCGCGGCCCCGACGACCGGTGCCGCCTCGAGGGGCACGACTCGCGCGAACGCCCAGACGCCGAGTTCAGCGACCGCGAGGATCGCGGCCACGATCCAGGCCCGCCTGACGATCCGACGGATCCAAAGACGAGCCAGGTGTGGTCCCAGGAGCGCGCGGATGCCGGCGAGGTCGGGGTCGAGGGGATGGACCCCGAGCGTGCCGGGATCCGGCGGGATCACCGGGGCCTGTGCCGCACGGCGCCGTGAGCCTGACCTTCGGGCGGCGGTCGCCCAGCGAGAGAGGGAGGCGCGGATCGTGTTCAAGGTGACCTCCGACGCGGGTTTCGGATCGATGGCCGGCCTGGTCGCCATCGGCGAGTCGGTGTGACGAGTTGCACGGATCCGGCGATGAGGATCGCCGAGAGGATCAACCAGGCGAGGACGCTCTTCGGCCAGAACCGATCGCGGACGACGCCGAACTGAGGCTCTGCAACCCCGACGCCGTCGATGGCCCGCGGGTTCCCGTCGATCCCCGGCGCGATCCCCGGGACCGCTCCGAAATTGATGTCCTGACCCGTGACGGTCGAGATGATCGAGCAGAAGCTACCAAAGCCGGTCTCCGTGCCGCAGGCGACATCGGCCTGGGCCACGAATGGGTTCAGGTAGAAGAGCGCCTCCGGCGGCCGGGCGGGCACGGTGAACTGGCCGCCCTGCTCACCAGGACGAAAGTCGACCGCTTCGCGCTGGGCCATCGCGCTCCAGAAGATCCAAATGAACAGCGAGCCGAGCGTCAGCACCAGCACCCCGATGTACGTGATGACGGATGCCGCCGCCGTGCGCCGCAGGAGCGCCGAGAAGAAGAGGCCGACCGAACCGAGCCCGACTGCGGTCGCCAGCAGGACGACGTAACCCCGAATGACGTCCTCCGGGCCCGCGCCGCCGTACACGAACACGATGGCCGTCAGCGGGATCGAGGCGAGGATGAGCATGAACACGTACGTCAGGGCGCTGATCAGCTTGCCGACGACGATCGCCAGCGAGGAGATCGGTGTCACGGCGAGCAGGTCCAGGGTCTGCTTCTCGCGTTCCTGGCTGATCCCGCCGGCCGTGAACGAAGGAGCAAGAACGACGACCATGATCGTCTCGAGCCCCAGCAGCGCGATGAAGATGCTCTGCCCGATCTGTGCCGATGCCTGGGCAGCCTGTCCGCCGAAGCTGTTGAATTGGGCCTCGAAGATGAGTTCGACCATCCATGCGAAACCTGCGAGGACGAGCAGGTAGAACGTGAGGACGATGAACGCCCGGCGTCCACGCATCCGGCCGCGCAATTCCTTGACGACGATGGCGTCGATCCCCGCAAGCGCCGAGCCCAGTCCGCCGCGTCGCCCTGGCGCGGGTGGCGTCGCAGCGGACGGAGACACCGCGTCGAGTGCCATCTCGGGTCCATCGCCCGATCCTGTGAGAACGTCGGCAGTCGACTCGGTCATGCTGCGGTCCCCTCGGCTGCGTCCGACTCGCGGGACGTGACCTGGAGGAACAACTCCTCGAGGTCGCTCGCGGCCCGCGAGAAGCTCGAGATCGCGATCCCGGCGCGGACCGCCTCGGCCAGCAGCCGCGCGCTCCCCGTGTCGTCTCCTCCGAACGCGAGTTCGATCGTCTGATCTGCCAGCACGTTCGCGGACACGACTTCGTGGTCTGCTGCGAACCGGGCTCGTGCCGCTTCGATCGCCTCGTGGTCGCCGACGACCTTGACCCGCAGGACGGCGCCGACGCGGAGGCGCGCCTCGATGTCCGCGACCCGGCCCTGGGCGAGCACCTTGCCGCGATCGACGATCGCGACGGACGTGCACAGTTCCTCGAGCTCGGGAAGGATGTGACTGCTGATCAGGATCGTCTTGCCCAACGACCGCAGCTCGCGCAGCAGCTCACGGAGCTCGACGCGGGCGCGTGGATCCAGGCCGGATGCGGGCTCATCCAGCAGGAGCACCTGCGGGTCGTGGACCAGTGCGTGGGCGAGGCACAGCCGCTGCTGCATGCCACGAGAGAGGCTCTGGACGTAGGTGTCGCGGCGCGGCGCGAGGTCGACGAGCTCGAGCAGGTCGCCGACGATACGCCGCCGCTGGGCTGCGGGTACGCCATAGCATCGAGCGAAGAAGTCCAGGTACTCCCAGACCTTCATGTCGTCGTAGACGCCGAAGACATCGGGCATGAACCCCAGCACGCGCCGGACGGCTCCGGGATTCCCGGTGACGAATTCGCCGGCCACCTCGGCCGTACCGGCGTTCGGGGCCAGCAGGGTGGCCAGCATGCGCAACGTCGTCGTCTTGCCGGCCCCGTTGGGGCCCACGAGGCCGAAGATCTCACCAGCCTCGACCTCGAGATCGATCCCGGCCACGGCGAGCGCCCGGTCGTAGCGCTTGACCAGACCCTCAGCTCGAACGATGACTGTCATGACACGTCCCCCACGAGGCGGACCTGGAACCCGAAACCGAAGTGCTGCTGTCCCTCCGCCACGAAGCGAACCCGGATCACACCGGTCGCCGGGTCGACGTATCGCTCCGGGTCGACCAGTGAGCGGCGCTGGCCCATCGCCATGTGAGGCAGGCGGCGCCACTCGCCGGCGACCCGGTCGAACACTTCCACCTCGGGTGCACCGTCGAATGCCGGTCGCGCACAGTCAGGCGGTTGCTCCGCGGGCGGCTCGGGACAGGGGATCGGGATCTCGGCAAGTGGGGCGATCGGGCCGCCGTCGCTGCCCTCGAACTGATCTCCACCGAACGTCATCGCGAGGTCGACGCGAGTCGGCGTGAAGGTGCCGCCGATCGCGAGCGGCTGGTAGGCCATCGTCACTGAGCCGGGGCCCAGGGAGATCGTGTACGGATCGCGATAGAAGTCGAGCGCGTCGACCGATTCGACGGTCCCGCGTACGAGACCGCCGGCGAACGTCGTCTTGCCGCTGATCTCCATCCGGATCGGGAGGTAATAGAGCGTCGTACCCGTCGTGCGCGGCGACTGGCCAGCGATCCTTACGTCCAGGAGACCGCCGTCCGCCCAGGTCAACAGGACGGCCGTGTCCGCATTGAGTGTCCCCGAGTACCCGAACTGCGGGTCATACGTGAGCTGGTCGATGATCGAACGACGGACGAGCATCGTTCGCGTCGCGTCGTCGATCGTGCCGCCCCCGAAGAACGACTGCCCGAAGATCCGGTCTGACAACGAGAAGCCCGGCTGCTGATCCAGGCTCGAGATCCGCACCTGCGCAGTCTCGCCCGGAGCCAGATCCGAGAGCACCGCGACGCCACCGCCGAGGACGATCGCCGGCCGTTCCAGGCGAACATCGGATCGATTGGTGATCGTTCCCGTCAGCGACCCGTCGACCAGGGCGATGTCGACGTCCACGAGCGGGACCGAGGTCGCCGTCAGTGCTCGGATGGTCCGGAGCGAGCCGAACCCGACGGTGAGATTGCGGACGCGCGACGGCTCGCCCTGGAGGACATCGAGCGGCGAGCCGTCGCCCGAGAAGTCGCCGACGATCGGGGAGCCAAGAAGTGCTCCGCCGGGGACCTCGACGTCGTACGTGGCGCGACTTGGCGAGAACACGCCGACATAGACCTGCGCCTCACCCTCGGTCGTGCCGGGGGCGCCACGCACGATCGCGATCTGGTTCAACAGCACGTCCGTCCCGCGGAGCAGGGCGCCAACGCCGAAGGCGCCGACCGCGAACAGCGCGATGAGCGCGGGCATCGTGAGCCAGGCCCACTCGCGCCGATCGAGCCGCTTCAGGACGAGGTAGTTGATGGGCCCGATGAGGAGGATGTACGCGCCCAGCAGCAGGAGCATCCCGCCGATCGGCGGGAGGGCGAGGGATGGCAGCTGGGAGACGGCGCTGACGAGCTGACTGTCGTCTCCGAGCGTCACGCTCGAACTGGTTCGTGGAGGAAGCAACCGGACCCAGAGGTCGCGGGTCGATCGCGACTCGCCGATCCACGACGCGGTCGGGTCCACGCCGATCAGGGTCACCGAACCCGAGCCGTACGTCGTCTCCGCGGCGATCGTCCGGTCGCCCACCTCCGCGAGCGCGGTTCCGCGGACGAGCTCGCCGGCGAGCGCCGGGACATCGATCGCGTCGTCGGGGATCTCGCGGAGCAACCCGGCGAGCGTCGCCGGCGGAGCGTCGACCGTGGCCACCGGGCGGTACGGAAGGATGTCGTCGGGGAATCCGTTGAGCGCGTGCGCCCCACTCGCGCCACCGACAACGATCAATCGGCCCCCGCCGGCCAACCACGTCTTCAAGGCCGCAACCTGGTTCGCATTCAACCCGCTCGTGTCCACGTCCTGCCAGATCAAGCGATCCAAGGCCGACCAGCCCTCGACGCGCTCCGGGAGGTCCGCGAGGGCGAGGCCGATCACGACGGTCTGTCCGGCCCCGAACTTCCCGCCGCCCGGACCCCCGGGCTCGATACCTGCGACACCAAGCTGCAGGGCACCGGCAATCTGCTGCGGTCGTTCCGCCACGATCCCGACGGTCATCTGGTTCGCGTCGTGCAGTTGGTAAGCGACGTCGCGCGATGCGATCCGTTCGCCGTTCGCAACGAGCTCGACGGTGAACGATCGACCGAATTGCTGGGGCTGTGCGAACAGCAGGAACGTCTGGGCGGATTGCGTCGGGATCTCGACCGCCCGCGCGATCCGGGTCAGACCAGCCGACCCTCCGCCGAGGATGCGCAACTCGCCGACGACTGCGGGGCCGTCGTTCTCGACGTGGATCTCGACGCCCACCCAGGCGCTCGCCCGCGCGTGGCCCTGGAGCAGGACTCGGGCCTCCATCGTCAACGGTTCGGCAGCGGACGCCACTCCCAGTCCCGGCGCGAACATGCCTGGGAGCGAGGATGCCGTGAGCAGGGCGGCCGCGAAGGCGGCTCCCAGGAGCCGGGACATCCGCCTGATCAGGGGCGACCGGATGGTCCGGAGCACAGGTCCTCCAGCGACAACGTGAACGCGTCACGACCATGACGTCCGTCGCGCCTGCGAAGTTTCATTCGCTCGGCACCCCGAGCCACCTGCCCGCGCGGCTATCGTACGATGCGTCTCATCCGCAGGATATCGACCGTGTTACGCGAAGAGTGACCGGCCGAGCGTTGCCACGAGGAAACCCCTTGCCGCAGGTCCGACCGTTTCGCGCGCTTCGCTTCGAACCCGCCGTGGTGGGCGATGTCGCGCAGGTCGTCGCTCCGCCCTACGACGTCATCGGTCCGGAGCTGCAGCGGGCGCTCCTCGACCGGCACCCGGCGAATGTCGTTCGGCTGGACCTCCCGCCCGTCGAGTCGGGGGAGGATCCCGATGACCGTTATCGACGCGCTGCCCGGACCCTTGCGACGTGGCGCTCCAGCGGCGTGCTCCATCGCGATCCACGACCGGCTCTCTACATCTATGAGCAGGTCTTCACGCTTCCCGGGTCCACCGACGAGCGGCGACAGCGGGGCATCTTCGGGAGGCTGCGACTCGAGCCGCTCGGACCGGACGGCGACATCCTTCCGCACGAGCGGACGATGGCCGGACCGAAGGAAGATCGCTATCGCCTCATGCGCGCCACAGCCGTGAATACGAGCCCCGTGGTCGCGATGTACGGCGACCCGACCGGACGTGCAGCGGCGCTCATCGAGTCGGTGGTCGCGCAGGCGTCGACCGTGGATCTCATCGACGATGCGGGCGTACGCCACCGGTTGTGGTCCCTCGTCGACGATGGCGATCCGGCGGGACCGGCCCAGGAGCTGGCTCGGATCGCCGGGTCGGGCCCGATCACGGTCGCCGACGGTCACCACCGCTACGAGACCGCCCTCCGGTACCGCGACGAGCGGCGCGCCGGATCGTCGACCGACGAGGACCAGGGCTATGACCACATCCTCGCGCTGCTCCTGGAGTCGAGCCGCCAGGAGCTGACCGTCCTGCCGACGCACCGCGTGGTGCACGGCCTAGGGGAGGACGGGGTCGACGCGTTGCTCGCCCGGGCGGGCGAGCTGTTCGGCATCGAGGAAGGGCTGTCGGCCGATCGGCTCGTGGCGGCCTTCGGTGCGGGCGAGTGGCAGGCGGGAACTGGTCGTTTCGGGCTCTGGACACGGGAGGGCGGCAGGATCCTCACGGCACGAGTGGCAGACTTTCGACCCTACCTGCCTGCAGGCGGCGAGACACTGCGCAGCCTGGATGTCACGCGGCTGGGCATCGCCCTGGAGCGCCTGGCGGGGGTCGACGACGCGGCGCTCGCACGCGGCGACCGAGTCACCTACAGTCACGATGCGGCCGAGGCGATCGCGCGCGTGGATGCCGCGGCCGATGGGGCGGATTGCGCCTTCCTGCTCGACCCGACGCCGGTCGCCGCGGTCATCGCCGTTGCCGCCGACGGCGATGTCATGCCCCAGAAATCGACGTACTTCTATCCGAAGGCCCTGACCGGCCTCGTGATCAACCCCCACGAATGGTGAGGCCGATGCCCGATCTGACACCGGACGACATCCTCGGACGCACGCAGAGCTCCGCGCATCATGGACGGCCGGTGCGCAAGGACGAGATCGAGTTGCAGGAGCGCGGCCTGTATATCGAATCGTGGCTGCCGGAACGGCGGTCGCGCCGCAAGCCACTCCTCTTCGTGCACGGCCTCTTCGGCGGTTCGTGGGTCTGGGAACGCCACCTCGGCTACTTCGCCGGACGCGGCTGGGAGGGCCACGCCCTCAATCTGCGCAATCACTTCTGGTCCGATCCGGCCGATCCGGCCGACCTGTCCTTCGATACGTACCTCGAGGATGTCGTCGCGGCAGCGTCGCACTTCGGGCCCGATGTCGTCATGGTCGGACACGGCATGGGTGGGTTGCTCGTCCTCAAGGCGGCCGAGCGCGTCGGCGTCGCCGGGCTCATCCTGCTCGCTCCCGACCTGCCGCGCGACCTGCGCGAGGAACCGCGGGCGCACGAGCTTCGATCCATCCCGGAGGCCATCGGGCGGGCCACGATCGGGTGGGAGACGCTGCCCGAGAAGCTGCAGCGTGAGCACCCGGACCTGACCGTCGCGGATGTCCTGCGCATCCAGCACCTGCTCGGCCAGAAGCCGCGCGAGGCGGGCGCTGCGCGTCGCCAGGTCCTCCAGGGGATCTCCCTCGATCGGAGCGTGCTCGCCGGCGTACCCCGTCTCGTGATCGGCGCCGGCCTGGATCGTTTCGTGACCGAGGAGTCGATCGAGCAGATGGCCGCGTGGCTTGACGCCGACTACGAGCCGTTCGGAGCGCACTCCCACTTCGGCCTCGTGCTCGCGGAGAACGGCTACGCGCAGGTCGCCGAGGCGATGCGCGGGTTCCTCGAGGCGAACAGGCTCTGATCGGGGCGCCGCTTACGCCCGAACGCGAGCAGGACGCGTTGACCCGATCCCGGGCGCAGCCGGATACTGCACCAGCGCGCTGGAGGGACCGACGTTCGCATGATCTGCTCGAGCTGTAGCACGGAGAATGAGGCCGGTCGCAAGTTCTGCGCCGAGTGCGGCGCGGCCATGGCGGTCGCCTGCCCGAAGTGCGGCACGTCGAATGCGCCGGGCGCCAAGTTCTGTGGGGAGTGCGGCGACAAGCTGGCGACCGTGAGCGCAGGATCGGCGGAGGGCCCGAAACGCGCCCCGGGAGGCGTTGCCGATGGTCGAGGTTCGGAGAAGATCGCCGAGCGTCGACTGGTCACCGTGCTGTTCGCCGACCTCGTCGGGTTCACGACGTTCTCCGAATCCCGCGATACCGAGGACGTTCGCGACCTGCAGGGCCGCTACTTCGACCTGAGCCGCGAAGTCATCGCCCGCTACGGGGGAGTCGTCGAGAAGTTCATCGGCGATGCAGTGATGGCCGTATGGGGAACGCCGATCGCCCAGGAGGACGATGCCGAGCGCGCGGTACGGGCCGGCCTCGATCTCGTGGCGATGGTTCGCCGGCTCGCCGAGGAAGCCCGGATCCCGGAGCTTACGTTGCGCGCTGGCGTGCTCACGGGTGAAGCGGCCGTGAACCTCGGCGCCACGGGCCAGGGGATGGTGGTCGGGGACATCGTCAATACGGCGTCTCGACTGCAGTCTGCCGCCGAGGCAGGCTGGGTCCTCGTCGGCGAGTCCACCCGCCGGGCATCGAGCGAGGCGATCGCCTACGAAGCCGCGGGCGACCACGACTTGAAGGGCAAAGCCGCCCCGGTCGCGGCGTTTCGCGCCCTGCGCGTCACGGCCAAGCGACGTGGCGAGGGCCGCTGGGAGCAGCTCGAGGCGCCGTTCGTGGCCCGCGAGGCGGAGCTCCGCCTGATCCGGGAGTTCTACCACGCGACGTCGCGCGAGCACGGAGTGCGCCTGGTGTCCGTTCTGGGGCAGGCGGGCATCGGCAAGTCCCGCCTCGCCTGGGAGTTCCTCAAGTACATCGACGGTCTCAGCGAGGGCGTCTATTGGCATCAGGGCCGCTCGCCGTCGTACGGCGACGGGATCACGTTCTGGGCGCTCGGCGAGATGGTTCGGATGCGTCTCAAGGTCGGCGAGGATTCCGGCGAGGCGACCACGCGTGAGCGGCTGACGGCCACGCTCGACGAGTTCGTCAGCGAACCCGAGGAGCGGCGGGCGATCGAGGGCGCTCTCCTTCAGCTCCTCGGGATCGAGGAGCGGCCTGGCCTGGGCCGTGGGGAGCTGTTCGCCGCGTGGCGGACCTTCTTCGAGCGGATCGCCGAGAAGGGGACCGTCGTTCTTGTCTTCGAGGATCTCCAGTGGGCGGATGAGGGGCTGATCGACTTCATCGAGGAGATGCTTGCCTGGTCCCGCGGCCGGTCGATCTACATCGTGACTCTGGCGCGGCCGGAGTTGCTGGATCGACGCCCGACGTGGGGTGCCGGGCAGCGGGCATTCACCTCGATCGGGCTGGGCCCCCTCGAGGACCCGGAGATGCACGACCTCCTCACGGGCTTCATCCCGGGCCTCCCCGAAGCCGCAATCCGGACGATCCTGGCGCGCGCGGAGGGCATCCCGCTGTATGCCGTCGAGACCGTGCGGATGCTCCTGAACGACGGACGGCTGGAACGTGATGGCGAGACGTATCGACCCGTCGGCGACCTGACTGACCTCGCCGTTCCTGAGTCCCTCCACGCGCTCATCGCCGCCCGGATGGACGGCCTGCCGCCAGCCGAACGGAGCATGCTCCAGGACGCTGCGGTCCTCGGGCTCTCGTTCAAGGTCGCGAGCCTGGCGTCCGTTTCGGGAGTCGACGCCGCCGGGGTCGAGCAGGTGGTTCGACATCTAGCTCAGCGCGAGCTCCTCATGCTCGATAGCGACCCGCTCTCTCCGGTGCGCGGGCAGTACCGGTTCGTGCAGGGTCTGATCCAGGAGGTCGCGTACGGCACGTTGGCGAAGCGCGATCGGCGAGCGCGCCACCTGGCTGCGGCGCGCTACTACGAATCGCTCGGCGACGAGGAGATCGCCGGGGTCCTGGCCCAGCACTATCTCGATGCCTACCGCGCCCAGCCGGACGGCCCGGAGGGGGCTGCGGTCGCGGCCCAGGCGCGCGTGGCCCTGCGCGCGGCCGCGCAGCGGGCGACCGCGCTCGGATCGCATGCGGGCGCGCACGGCTACCATGCGCTCGCACTCGAGGTCGTCGGGTCATCAGGCGACGAACTCGAACTGCGCATGGCCGCCGGCCAGTCGGCCGCGAGCGGCGGCCTGTTTGATGCCGCGGCGTCCCACTTCGAGGGAGCCGTCGCCCTTGCATCGGAAGCGGGCGACCATCCCGCACGACGGCGAGCGGTCGCCTGGCTCGGCGAGGTCCTGACCGAAGGCCATCACGAACGTGGCATGAAGCTCGTTTCGGAGGCGTTCGAGGAGCCCGGCCTGGGGCCGGACGACGAGGGCTATCTCGAACTCGCAGCGGTCTACTCGAAGTTCCTGATGCGGACGAATGCCATGAAGGGATCGGTCGAGGTGGCCGATGCCGCCCTTCCGGTTGCCGAGGCACGTGGCGATCGCGGAGCGATCCTCGATCTGCTCATCACGCGTGGGACGGCCCTGGCGAACCTTGACCGGCAGGTGGAGGCGGTCGCCACGCTGACCGGCGCTCTCGCGCTCGCCGAGCGGTACGGGGAGACATCGGCGATCCTCCGAGCCTCGATCAATCTCTCCTATGCGCTGGAGCCGGACGACCCGCGCGCAGGCTACGACGTGTCCTTGGCCGGCCTGACCGTCGGTCGGCGCGGCGGACACCGCTGGGCCATCCGCTACCTGCTCGGGAATGCGTGTTCGTCGGCGCTGGACCTTGGCGAGTGGGACTGGGCCCTCGAGCAGCTTGGCGAGGAACTGGAGCGCGAGCTCGAGCCGGCGGACGAGATCTTCTATGGGTCCCTCGACGCGCAGATCCGCGCGGCTCGTGGAGAGGATGTGAGCGCGCGCGTCACTCGACTCAGGAGCCTCCTCGAAGCCTTCGACGATCCGCAGTACGTCGCCATGGTCCACGACGCCCGGATCGCCGAGGGATTGGCGGCAGGACGGCTGGACGAGGCCCTGTCGGCCGCCAAGGCGGAGCTCGAACTCGGGGCTCTCCTTCTCAGTTCGAGCGAGATCGCGCGGCCAGCGACGTGGCTCGGGGACGTGGACGCGATCCGCGAGGTGATCGCGGTCCACCGGGCGGGTCGCTCGGGCCGACTGACCGATGCCACGCTCGCGTCGATGGAGGCCGCCCTCGCTGCGCTCGAGGGCAGACATGACGACGCCCGAGTGGGGTACACGAACGCGCTCCATGAGCTGCGCAACCTCGGGCTCACGGTCACGCTCGCGAACTGCCAGCTGGACATCGTCCTGACCGGTGCGATGGACCCGGCCGAGCGTCAGCGAGCCGCGGATGAGGCGCGGGCCACGTTCGAGCGGCTCGGGATGCGGCCGTCGCTCGAGCGGCTGGATGCTGCGCTCGCGTCGACGCCCTCGACGACACGTCCCGCTCCGGGCGAGCCGGCGGGCGCCACGAACGAGGTCGGCCAGGCCGTCTGATCAACGCAGGGTTTGCCGCGTTCGGACGGTCCTTGCTATCATCCGGCACCCGGTCGCGCTTCGGCCGCCGGCTGAGCCGCATTCGTCTAGAGGCCCAGGACACCGCCCTCTCAAGGCGGAGATCACCGGTTCGAATCCGGTATGCGGTACCAGATCTGTCCACGCCCCCGGATCGACGTCCCGGGGGCGTTCATTTACCTCTAGAATCACTCCTCGTGACCTCCGACGGCCCCCGCGAGCTCCTGATCCTCACGGAGGGCCAGTGGCTCGCCATGAATGCGAAGACCGCGATGGGCGTGATCCGCTACGGCCCGGATCACGTCGCTGCGATGCTCGACTCGACGAACGCTGGACGCAACGTCGGTGACTGGCTCCCCGGCCATGACATCCCGTTCGTCGCGACGGTCGCCGAAGCCCTTGCGCTCGATCCGCCGCCCACGACGCTCCTGATCGGCATCGCGCCCACCGGCGGGAAGCTGCCGGCGGCGTGGCGGGCGGCGATCCTCGACGCGATCAAGGCGGGTCTTGACGTCCACTCCGGCCTGCACACCTTCCTTGGTGACGACTCGGAGTTCAGCGCGGCGGCCGCGGCACACGGAACGCGGATCGTGGACTTCCGGCGACCCCCGGAACGGCACGAGACGGCGGTCGGGCGATCGCACGAGCCCGGCAAGAAGGTGATCCTGACGGTGGGCGTCGACTGCGCCGTCGGGAAGATGTCGGTTTCGCTTGAGCTGCGCAAGGCGGCCGTGGCGGCGGGCCTGCCCGCGGTCTTCGTCCCGACCGGGCAGACCGGGATGATGATCGAAGGGTGGGGGGTCGCGATCGATCGGGTCGTCGCCGACTTCGTCCAGGGCACGGCCGAGTGGCTCGTGGAGCAGGCCGAGGAGCGCGGCGACTGGATCATCGTGGAGGGCCAGGGGTCGCTCGATCATCCGGCCTACTCGTCGGTGACGCTCGGGCTCATCCACGGCACCACGCCCCACGCGATGGTGATGGTCCACAAGCCGCAGTTGCTTGAGCACGATTTCGATCACCTGCCGAGCGCATCCTTCCCCATCGCCAAGCTGCCCCAGTTCATCGACCTCCACGAGCGGATCGCGGGTCTCGTGGCGCCGTCGCGCGTCGTGGCCGTGGCCCTCAACACATCGCTGATCGCGGACGACGAGGACGCCCGCCGGGTCATCGCCGAGACCGCGGCCGAGACCGGCCTGCCGTGCGACGATCCGTACCGGTTCGGGCCGACCGCGCTGTGGGCGGCGATCCAGGAGCGCGTCACGGCGCTCGTCCCGTGATCGCCGCTGAGCCGGTTCGATGACGCTGCATCTCACCCACGAGATCCTCCACCTGACGTTCGTCGATCCGTTCCGGATCGCCCGCAGCGAGGACGCGCACGGAGCGACGACGATCATCGTGGAGCTGCGCGACGATCGCTTCCCGGCGCTGGTCGGGCTCGGCGAGGGATATGTCGGGGCGTACTACGGAGAGACGACCGGAACGATGATCGCGGCTTTCCCGACCCTGCTCGAAGCGGTCGGCGAGCCCGACCTGAGCGCCGACGGGCTCGAGCGGGCCGGCGCGGCCATGGACGACGTCCTGCGCTGGAACGGCGGCGCGAAGTGCGCGATCGACATCGCCCTGCACGATCTGGCCGGCAAGGTCGCGGGCGTGCCCGTCCACCAGCTGCTCGGCCTCAGCGCCGACATCCCCCCGACCGACTTCACCCTCGGGATCGACGAACCGGATCTCGTCGCCGAACGTGCGCGGCGGGCGGCGCGTTTCCCGGCGCTCAAGATCAAGCTTGGGGGACCGGCCGACATCGCAACGCTCGAGGCGGTCCGGTCCGTGTTCGACGGCCCGATCCGTGTCGACGCGAACAACGGATGGACGCCCACGACCGCCCAGGCGATGCTGCCCGACATGGTGCGTCTCGGCGTTGAGCTGATCGAGCAGCCGTTCCCGCCGCGACGCTACGACTGGTTGCGCGAGCTCCAGGCATCCACGGATCTCCCGATCGTCGCCGACGAGAGCGCCGTCACGATGGAGGATCTCGACGCGCTCGTGGGAGTCGTCGACGGGATCAACGTGAAGCTCGGCAAGTGCGGAGGCGTTGGTCCGGCCAAGCGGATGCTCGAACGAGCGAGGTCGATGGGCTTCCGCACGTTCCTCGGCTGCATGGAAGAGACGTCGGTCGGGATCGCGGCGTCCGCCGCTGTCGCCTCGTTGGCCGATTGGGCCGACCTCGACGGCAACCTCCTCATCGCCGACGACCCGTTCGAGGGCCTCGAGCTCGACGACGGATGTCGATGGCAACTCGGGTCCGAGCCGGGTCTCGGGGTCCGCCGACGGCTCGCCTGAGACCATCGTGACGGCGCCTCGTGCAGGTTCCGTACAGGCGTTCGCCGAACGCCCGTTCCGTGTGGACAAGATGGTGGAAGACTTCGTGGACAACTCACTTTCGGGTCGCCCGGTCGAGCGACTACCATGGACGAAGACCGGCGCGAGCGCCTCGAGGGAGGGCCCGGCCGGTGCCCCAGAGGCGCCCAGACGCCGGGATCCGGTTCGACACGCCGATCTCGGTCCTGTTCGAACGCGCCCGTCGACCGACGTTGAGAGGACGGTAGCCATCGATGGATTCGCGCACCCCGGAGGCCGGGCCGGAGCCCGAGGCCGGAGCATCGCCGGAGGCGATCGACTTCGTTCGATTCTGCCGCCACCGTCGTGCCGTGGGGTGGCCGGAGCTCTATGACGAGATGTGCGCCGTCGCCGGCCGCGGCCTGTATCGCGGCTGGACCGCCGACGACCTGAGCGAACATGGGATCGGCTTCAGCCTGTTCGAGATGCCGCGTCTCGCCGTCCTCGTCCGCCAGGTGATCGCCGACGAGAAGGAGCGCAGCGGCACGAGCCCGACTGTTCGGATCGCCGGTCGCGGTGCGCGTCGCGTGGAGGTCGACCGCGAGTCGCTCATCGCGGACCTCGAGGACGCGTCAGCATCGGATCACGTCACGCCGTTGCCGGCCGCAGCAAGAGCCTGAGCCGACCGGCCCGGACGAACGAAACCCCCGTCGATCACGACGGGGGTCCTTCATTCCCCGGCCCGATGCCGGGTCGGGGTCGCGTTCAGGCCCGGATCTGACGCCTGGCCATCTCGCCTTCGATCTGGCGCTCGGCTTCGACGTAGACGTCGATCTGCTCGCGCAGCTCATTCGCCTCGGGGACGTACAGGTGAACCTGCTGCTGAAGGATGTAGCTGAGCCGCCGGCTTGTCATCCGGACATGGTCCAGGTTCTTCATGAGCACGAGCGGATCCATCGCTGCGAGGTCGGACGGGTGGTACATCTGCTTCATCGAGGGCCATTCTAACGACGTGAGCCGGGCCGGGCTCAGACCGCGCGCAGTCCACGCTGTGGCCAGGTCCAATCCACGGGAGCGCGCACCCCGGAGATCGCCCGCCGACGCCCGACCTCCGTGGCCCCGAGCACGAGGATCCGGTCCGTCTTGGTCGCCCGGCCGGCCTCGGGACCCCACAGCTTGGTCATCTTGCGATGGGCGTGGACGTCGTCCAGCACCACACCGGCCAAGCGGTAGCCCTCCGGCTCGGCAGCCGACTCCCAGACCCGCTCGGCCAACCCGACGCCCCCCGAGATCGCTCGCCCGCGATCCGTCTCCACGTCGCCGATGACGAGCGCGACCACCGCATCGTCGGTCAGGACCGGACGGAGACCGGCCAATGCCTCGCGCAGAAACTCCAGGTAGGGCGCGCGGTGGTGGGCGTCGTCGAGGGTCGCGTCGATCTCGGCTGCATCGAATCCCAGGAACCACGTGCGCAGCCAGTTGTAGTAGCCGTACTTCACGACCCGCAGATACGGCGGCGAACTCACGACGAGCCGCGCTCGATCGGGAAGTCCGCGCGCCCGTAGCGCGGCGCGGGCGCGGGCACCTGCGTCGCGCGCGTCGCCGATCAACGCGATCCCGGCGGTCCGTGGCGCCGCCTGGCGGTAGAGGCGATCCAGCTTGAAGCCGAGGCAATCGAACACGTCGCGCTCGGGGGATCGGAAGTCGGTCCTCGCCGCGTACTCGCGGACGTAGCGCGGGGCCATGCTGAACGTGTTCGGCATGAGCTCGGAAAGGTATGTCGGGCTCTTCCCGTGGAGGATCCCGGTGATCGCCGCCGCGAGGAAGCGGTCGATCCGGTCGACGAGGCGGAGGTTCGCGCGCACGAAGAGCAGCTGGGCGAACGTTCGGTGGTGGAAGGCGACGGCCACCTCGACGGGGACGGGCTCGTCCCCGCCGCGTTCGGGGTCGGCCTGGATCCTCGCGGCGAGCTCGAGCCATGGGGCCGCCTCGCTCGCCCAGAGAACCCGGAGCGCCGCGCAGGCGCGTCCGGGCTTCGGGCTGCGTCGCGGGCTCGACCTTGGCGGCAGTCAGGAGGTGGGCGAACGGATTGAGGTCGTTGCCGACGCCGATGCGGCCCTCCGCCGCGGCCTGGAGCGGGGTCGTTCCGCGCCCCGAGAACGGATCGAGGACCACGTCGCCCGGTCGCGTGTAGCGCGCGATGAAGGCGTGGGTCAGGCTGGCCGGGAAGCTCGCGAGGTAGGAGCACATCGGGTGGAAGCTGTGGCCCCACAGGCGCTGCTGGTCCTTCCACTCGGGCTCGATCGGGAGCGCTGGCGCCGAGAGCGGCAGGTCGAGGGCCAGCTGACCGTCGGTGCGGCCACGAACAGCTCGTGCCGTGGTTGAAGCGCGTGACGTGCCGGGCGCCGCGTCAGGCACGCCGTCGCGCGGCGCGCCCGCGCCGGCGGGCGTCTTCGATGTCGAGGTTCTTGGGCGCGACGACATCCGGGAGGCAATCCTTCGGTTACCCACGAGCCGATCGGTCGGGTCACGGGTCGCGGAGTGTGGCACGCGCGCAGCTACCGCGCAAGGTAGAACATGGTCCCATTCGCACAAACGTGCGCTAATCTGTGCCGCGGTCCCCGTAGCTCAGTGGACCAGAGCAGCCGCCTTCTAAGCGGCCGGTCGCAGGTTCGAATCCTGCCGGGGACGCCACATCGTCGATGCCTGGATGACGATCCGACCCATCGATCGAACGCTGGACTCGATGGAGTTCTTCGGGGCTTGCGCGCGACAGGACCGATGGCTACGCTCCGGGCCGGAGGACCCCGGCCAGTGGAGGGTCGGCGTTCGACAGGGACCGGCCGACGCGCCGGTCGGGGAGGGACCATGCGTCCGACGTGGAAGCGGCGATCGATCGTCGCGATGTGCCTGATCGCCATGGCGACGATGGCTCCCGCGGGAACGCTGGCTCGCCCGCCCGATCCCGCGGCCTCGGCTCCACGACCCTCCGTCGTCACCCGGTCCGGACCGATGCCCGAGGCGCGGCCTGTCCGCGCCGTGAACGGCGCAGCGATCGCCAGTGCCCCCGGCGCGTCAAGGGTGCGCGAGGTCAAGGCGGGTCTACCCGCGCTCCGCGCGACGGTGACGCCGGCCGTGAAGCCGGCCGCGGGGCCGAACATCCCGGACATCGCCGCTGTGGGTCCCCCCGCGCCGATCGAAGCCACGAGCTCGGGCGCCCCGGCCCCGGCCCAGCTCATCTCGAACGACGGCCTCGACGACGCGGACAACGCGTTCTACTACTGCGGATCGTCGACGCCCTGCATCGAGCCGCCAGACCCCTGGATCGCGGTGGGCTCCGACCACGTCGTCCAGGCCGTGAACAGCCTGTTCCGGATCAGCAGCCGCGATGGGAGCGACGTCGCCGACATG
Source organism: uncultured Chloroflexia bacterium (assembly GCA_963714835.1). Lineage (GTDB taxonomy): Bacteria > Chloroflexota > Limnocylindria > Limnocylindrales > CSP1-4 > CAKKPP01. Next base: position 255,798 of record CAVQPX010000007.1, on the reverse strand, counting down.
CTGCCCGAGGACCTCTTCCTCCTGCCACCGAGCACCGATGGTTTCGCGGACCCGCGCGTCATGTGGGACAGCGTGCACGGTCGCTGGGTCGCCATCCAGATCAGCTGGGAGTGCGGCCCCTCGTCCTCGAGCGGATTCATCGACCTTGCCTGGAGCATGACCGCCGACCCGTTCGGCGACTGGTGGGTCAGCGGCCTCGTCTACGATGGCTACCTGCCCGACTACCCGGGCCTGGGGTTGACCACCGACAAGGTCATCGTGACGGCGAACGTGTTCGAGCTGCCGCCCGAGACGATCCCCGGCAACTGCACCGACCTGATCACGTCGTTCGCTGGCACGGACATCCTCGCCGTCGACTGGGCCAACCTGCTCGATGACAACAGCAGCTCGGTCGACTTCGACGGGTACCAGACGGATGCCTCGTACTTCACCTGGCGTCCGGCCACCCAGATGCCGATCGTCAACGGCACGGGTCACCTCGTCGTCGGGATCGGGACCGCCGACCCGGAGGTCCAGAACGTGGGCTATGCCCGGTTCACCGGGACCGTCGCCGGCAACAACCTCACGATCGCCGGTCTTGCCGACCTGACCGAGCTCGGGATCATCGAGGCGTTCCGCGACCCACCCGACCCCGAGGACCCGGGCGGCCCGATCGGAACGCCGTCACGACCCGTGATCGACGGCCGGCCGACCGATGCGATCTGGCAATCGAACCGGCTCACGTTCGTCTCGACCTATCCCTGCACGCCAACGGGCGACGCCACCGAGCGGGCATGCGCCCGCGTCGCTCAGCTCGACACCGCGACCACGACGCCAGCCCTTGCGCAGGACATGCTCGTGGCCGACAACGGCAAGGACACCTTCGTGCCGGGCGTCGGCGCGGCCCTCAACGGGACGCTGCATGTCGTGTACTCGCGTTCGTCGTCCACGGCCGGCGCGTCGTCGTATATGGCGTATCAGCGACCGACCGATGCCGCGCACACCCTCAGTTCGGCTCTGAAGGTTGGGGACGCAGCGACCTATACGTATGCCGGCGATCGCTGGGGCGACTACGTGGGCGTCGCACAGGATCCGCACGACGTCAACGCCGTCTGGCAGGGAGCCGCCTACACCGGATCCGATGGGATGTGGCGTACGGCGGTCTCCCAGGTCTACACAGCTGGCGCGACATACCATCCTGTCGATCCCGTCCGGCTGCTGGACACGAGGGTCGCGAACGGCTTGATCGGCGCCTTCAACGCCAACGTTCCGCGTTCGTTCACCGTCGCGGGCCGCGAATCGATCCCTTCCGATGCGATCGCCGTGACCGGCAACCTGACCGTCGTGAACCACACCGCCGCCGGATTCGTCTCGCTTTCACCCCTCCCGACGGCATCGCCCAAGACGTCGACCCTGAACTTCCCGCTCAAGGACATCCGGGCGAACAACGTGACGATCTCGCTGAGTCCGACCGGGACGCTCGCTGCCGTCTACAAGGCCGGGGCGGGCCGGACGACCCACCTGCTCTTCGATGTCACCGGGTACTTCACGGCCGATGACACCGCGGCGACCTACAACACCGCCGGTCCAGTTCGCCTCCTCGATTCACGGTTCGACAATGGGCTGAGCGGGCCGTTCGCGGCGAGCACCCCCAGGAGCTGGCAGATCGGCGGTCGTGGCGGGATCCCCGCGGACGCCATCGCGGTGACCGGGAACCTGACCGTGACCGGTCAGACGGCCGCCGGGTTCGTCTCGGTCTCGCCAACGCCGAACGCGTCACCGGGTACGTCGACGATCAACTTCCCACTGGGCGACAACCGGGCGAACGGGATCACCGTGCCGCTCGCCATCGACGGGACGCTGAGCGCGGTCTACAAGGCGCCGCCCGGTCGGACGACGCACCTCATCTTCGATGTCACCGGGTACTACCTCGACGATCTCAGCGGCGCGCGGTTCGTCCCGCTGAGCCCGGGACGGCGCCTGGATACCCGGGCCCCGATCGGCCTGGCCGGCAAGTTCGCCTCGGGCATCCCGCGGAACCTGCTCGTCCCCGGCTATGCGGGCGTCGCGGTCGATGCGATCGCAGTGACCGGCAACCTCACGGTCGTCAACCAGACGGCCGCCGGCTACGTCTCCATCACCACGGACGAGGAGTCCGCCCCGTTGACCTCGACCCTGAACTTCCCGAAGGCGGACATCCGCGCGAACGGAGTGACAGTGCCCCTCAACCCGGGCGCGTCGATCTGGCTGGTCTACGCGGCCGCGGGCGCGAAGACGACCGATCTGATCCTCGACATGACGGGCTACTTCAGGTAGTCCGCCCGCGGCCCGGGTGTCCCCGGCTTGCCGTCGACGGCTCACGGACTGGTACTGAGGGCTACCCCAAAGTACGGCTGGTCTGGGGCGGTCCGGACCCCGACACTCCCCACAGAAGCGGGCCGCACGTCACCGTCGACTACCCGACAGTGACGGAATAGCCCTCAAGTGCCCTCAGTGAGGCGAAACAAGAAGCATGGCTTCGATGGCAGTCAACGAATTGGGTCCGATGCTGACGGCGACCGAGGTCGCTGACATGCTGCATCTGCACGTCAACACCGTGAAGCGACTCGGTGATCGCGGGGAATTGCCCTTCTACCGCGTCTGCAAGCGAGGCGACCGTCGCTTCCGCCTTGACGACGTGATGCGCTTCCTCGCCCAGAACCGCTAGCTTCGGCTCCTTCCCGAACTGATCGGCGCCTGCCGTCCGGCGGGCGCTGTTGCGCGCCCTGCGCGCCGACCGTCCAGCCTGGCGATCGAACAGCGCGACCTCGATCCCTGAGCCGTGCCGGCGGCATCAAGCCTGGCCGACGGAACCCACGGTTCGCAGGCCCTCACCGAAGATCTCGAGGCCTTCGACGATCTCGGCCGCCGTGACGTCGATCGGCGGGATCCAGCGCACGACGTTGTGAGCCGGCCCGCACGACAGGACGAGCAGTCCGAGGTCCGCGCAGCGCGCCAGCAGCGCCGCGGCCAGATCCCCATCGGGCTCCCTCGTCGCCCGGTCCCTGACGAGCTCGACCCCGAGCATCAGGCCGGGGCCGCGCACATCGCCGATCCGCTCATCCTCGGCGGCCATCCGCTCGAGGCCCGAGCGCAGCTCGGCGCCGCGCGCCGCCGCATTCGCCACCAGGCGTTCCTCGGAGATCGTCTCCAGCACGGCGATCGCGGCCGCGCACGCGACAGGATTGCCGCCGTACGTCGATCCGTGGGCGCCCTTGCCCCACCGCTCCTGCAGCTCGCGCCGCGTCGCGATCGCCGACAAGGGCAGCCCGTTGGCGATCGCCTTGGCGATGCACACGACGTCGGGCACGATCCCGGCATGTTCGAACGCCCACATCTTGCCGGTGCGTCCGTAGCCGGTCTGGACCTCGTCGGCGATCAACAGGATGCCGTGGGTGTCGCAGCGTTCGCGCAGGCCCTGCAGGAACGCCGCGGGGGCCGGGATGAAGCCGCCCTCGCCCTGGACCGGTTCGATGAGGATCGCGGCCACGCTGCCGGCCGGGATCGTCGTTGCGAGCAGGCTGTCGAGCGCGGCGAGACACGAGCGGGTCGCCGCATCGTCGTCGCCTCCGTGGTCGCGATAGGCGGCGGGGAAGGGGGTCAGGTACACGTTCGGGAGCAGCGGCTCGTACCCGACCCGGTAGTTGAGGCTCGAGCTCGTGACCGACGTCGCTCCGATCGTCCGGCCGTGGAACGCCCCGCGGAACGCGATGATCCCGGGCCGCCCGGTGACCCGGCGCGCAAGCTTGAGGGCTCCTTCGACGGCTTCGGAGCCGGAATTCAGCAGGAAGATCGTATCGATCGGGTCGGGGAGGGTGGCCGCCAGGAGTTCGGTCAGGCGAACGGGCTTCTCCGAGTAGCCGATGGCCCCCGTGGGGCCGATCAGGCGATCGGCCTGCTCATGGATCGCGGCGGTCACCGCCGGGTGCGCGTGACCGAGGGCCGTCACGGCGATCCCGTTCGCGAAGTCCAGGTAGGACTTGCCGTCGGTGTCGTACAGGCGATGCCCGCGGCCATGGCTCCAGCTTCGCTCGTAGTAGCGCCCGAGAACGGGGGTGAGGTGGTTCAGCGCCCGGGCGCTGAGGTCGGTGGTCGTGTCGTCCATGCCCGCGAGTATAGGGAGGCGGGTCGGTGCGGTCCGCGCGCCCGGCGCCCGGCCGCAGCTCGCCCCTAGAATGGGGTGGTGATCGACTTCACCCTGACCGACGAGAACCGGCTCGTCCAACACAGCGCGCGCGCCTTCGCCGAGGCCGAGATCCTGCCCCACATCCGTGAGTGGGACGAGAAGGGCGAGGTCCATCGCGAGGTGTTCGAGAAGATGGCCGAAGCCGGGTTCCTCGGCGCGCCGATCCCCGAGGCGTACGGCGGGTCCGGGATGGACTACGTCAGCTTCGCGATCCTGTGCGAGGAGCTCGAGCGCGCCGACACCGCGTTCCGGGTCGTCCAGAGCGTCCACGTCGGGCTGAACTCGCTGGCCCTGCTGCAGTGGGCGACCGAGGAGCAGCGCCAGCGCTGGCTCGTCCCGCAGGCGCGCGGCGAGAAGCTCGCGACATTCGGCCTCACCGAGCCGGGCGTGGGCACGGACGCGGCGAACCTGCAGACGACCGCGAAACGCGACGGCGACGCGTACCGGCTCAACGGCCAGAAGATCTGGATCTCGCTGGCCGACCTCGCCGACCACTTCCTCGTCTTCGCGTCCGTGGACCGCTCGAAGAAGCACAAGGGCGTGACCGCGTTCCTCCTCGAGCGGGGGATGAAGGGCCTGACCACGGGCACGCTCCACGGCAAGCTCGGGATCCGGGCCGGGAACACCGGACTCATCAACCTCGACGACGTGATCGGTGCCCGAGGAGCATCGGATCGGCGAGGAGGGCGAGGGCTTCCTCGTCGCGATGAGCGCCATCGACCAGGGCCGGTTCACGGTCGCGGCCGGCGCCGTCGGGCTCGCCCAGGCGTGCCTCGACGCGTCGCTCCGGTACGCCCACGAGCGCCACACGTTCGACGAGGAGATCGGGCGCCACCAGCTCGTCAAGCAGATGATCGCGAACATGGCGAAGGGCACCGAGATCGGCCGGCTGCTCGTCTGGCGTGCGGCCTGGCTGAAGAACCAGGGCGCTGCGCAACACGCGCGAGACGTCGCTCGCCAAGTGGCATGCGACCGAGCACTCGGTGCAGGCCGCGCTCGACGCGATCCAGATCCACGGCGCCAACGGCTACTCGAACGAGTTCCCGGTCGAGCGCTACCTGCGCAACTCGAAGGCTGCGGTCATCTACGAGGGCACGAGCCAGCTGCACACGCTCATCCAGGCCGACTATGCCCTCGGCTATCGCGAGGACCGCCCGATCCGCTGCGAGCCGTGGCCCGCCCAGGGCTGGGAACGCGACTCGCGGCGACCCGCGGGGATCGGGGCCGGCGCCGCGAGTTGAGCCCGAGCTCTCCGCCCGAGGGCGATCCGCGCGTCTTTTCCGCCGCGGACCTCGAGACCCTTGCGGATCTGGCCGAGGCGTTCGTTGCCGGCGGGGGAGTCCGGAGGGCGCGCCTGGCGGCGATCGCGATGGAGAGCGCGCTCGATCCCGCCCAGATCCTTCAACTGCGGATCGTCCTGCGGGTGCTGCGCTCTCGGCTCGCGAACCTCGTCCTTGCCGGGCGAGGCACCTCCTTCGCCAAACTGACGGCCGAGCAGCGGGAGCGCTACCTGCTCCGCTGGGGGGCGTCGCGGCTGGCGTTGTGGCGTTCGGGGTTCGCGGGCTACCGGCGCATCCTGACGTTCATCGCCTACGCCGACCCCGGGGACGACGAGGCGAATCCGCGCCTCGTGGCGATGGGCTACACGCAGGACGAGCGCCCGGTCACCGCGGAGCCCACGCCGATCCGGGCGACCTACGTCCCCGAGCGGCCGGGTGGCACGCGTGAGGGGGACATCGCGACCCTCACGGCCGACGTCGTCGTCGTCGGCTCCGGGGCCGGCGGCGGGGTTGTCGCCAGCGAGCTGAGCCGGGCCGGCCGATCGGTGGTCGTCCTCGAGGCCGGGTCGTTCACGGACGAGCGGTCGATGCCGGCCGGCGAGCTCGAGGCGTTCGAACGCGTCTACCTCAATCGCGGCCTCACGGCAACGTGGGACGGGAGCATCCCGATCCTCGCCGGAACCGGTGTCGGCGGTGGGACGGTGATCAACTGGATGACGGCGGTACCGGCTCCGATCGATGTCCGGGAGGAATGGGCGAGCGCACACGGGATCCGCGACGCCGTGGGATCCACCTGGGATGCCGATCTCCGGACGATCGGGGCAGAGCTCGGGCTCGCGCCGGCGGCCGTGATCCCGCCCAAGGACGCTGCGCTCATCCGCGGGGCCGAAGCCCTCGGTTGGGCGGCAGGTCCGGTGATGCGCAACGCGACCGACTGTGGCGCGTGCGGGTCGTGTCCGTTCGGCTGCTCGCGTGGCACGAAGCGCTCGGGCCTCCGTGCCCACCTCGCCGACGCCTACCGGGACGGCGCGCGGATCATCCCCGACGCGTTCGTCGACCGGGTGATCGTCCACGAAGGTTCTGTCACCGGCGTGGACGTCTCGCTCGGTGACACCCATGGGCGCGCGCCGGCTCGATCGTCCGGGCACGACAGGTCGTCGTCGCGGCGGGTGCCCTGCGCACGCCGGGCGTGCTCGAACGATCGGGGATCGACCACCCGGCGCTCGGACGCCATCTGCGCCTCCATCCGGTGCCGGTGATCGCGGCACGGCTCGAGGATCGAGTCGACATGTGGCGGGGCACGATGCAGGGCGCCCGGATCGATGAGTTCTCCGTCCCAGAGGCGGGCCGCCGCGGGTACGTCATCGAATTCTGCGCCGGGCCACCCCGGCCTCGTGGCTCTCGCGTTTCCCTGGGAAGGCGCGAGCGAGCATGCGGCGCTGCTGCGGGACAGCCCCTACTTCGCCGGACTGATCGCGGTGACCCGGGACGGTGGCGAGGGGAGCGTACGGCTCACCCGGTCGGGCCGCGTTCGGATCGACTACCGGCTCGATCGCTCGGGCGTGGCGACGCTCCGCCACGCCCTGGTCCGCATGGCGCGTGTCGCCCGCGCGGCCGGCGCCAGGGAGATCGTGGCCGGTGCAACGCCCCCGCCCTGGTATCGCGGCGAACCCGGAGGGGCGTGGACCCGATTCGAGGACCGGTTGGCGTCCCTGGACCTGGGGCCGAACCGGGCGACCGTCTTCTCGGCCCACCAGATGGGGACCGCCCGGATGGGTTCGGACCCGCGCGATGCTGTGTGCGATCCCGATGGCCGCGCCCGGCAGGACGCATCGGGCCGGATCGTCCGGGGGCTGTACGTCGGCGACAGCTCGGTCTTCCCATCCGGCATCGGGGTCAACCCGATGCTCACGATCATGGCGCTGGCGCGCCGTACCTCACGGACGGTGCTGGCCGAGGGCTGAGGCCGGGGCACCCGGCTCAGGCAGCAGCTGGTCGCCGGACCCGTGGTCGGCTGGACTCGAGGCCGGAGGCGGAGCCGGGGAGGGGGTTCCGGTCCCAGCCGGGCTGCGCAGGCGGCCGCGGGTGGTGATGATCACGGCGACCGCGAACACGATGATCGCGCCCGCGATGAGTGTCCGCGGCGTCACTTCTTCGGCCAGAACCAACGCGCCGAGCGCGACGGCGACCACCGGGTTCACGTACGCGTACGTGGCGATCAACGGCAACGGTGCCTTCCGGAGGACCCACACGTAGGTCGTGAACGCGAGCAGGCTGCCGATGAACGTGAGGTAGACGAACGCGACGATCGAGTCGGTCGAGATCGCCTCGACGCGGAACGACCCCCACTCCCCACCGAAGAGGGCCAGGATCGCGAGGGTCGCGCTTCCGGCCAGCATCTGGATGGAGGTCGCAAGCAATGGTCTGGCGGGCTGGCGTGCCCGATGGGCCGAGAAGAGCGATCCCAGCGACCAGAAGATCGGCGACAGCGTCACGGCGACGAGCCCGGCCAGATCGTAGCCGGCGCCACCACCGAAGGGCCAGACCAGGAAGGTCACGCCCGCGAGGCCCACGACGATCCCCCCGACCGCGAGACCGGGCAGCCGTTCTCCGAGCAGGACGCGCCCGAAGACGGCGACCCACAACGGCATCATCGCGATGACGAGGGCGGCGATCCCGGACGGTACCGTGAGTTCCCCGAGCGCGACCATCCCCATCCCGCCGCCGAGGAGCAGGGCCCCTACGATCGAACTGTCACGCAGCTCGCGCAGGCTGGGCATCGCGAAGGCGCGGCGCTCGCGCGCCAGGGTCCAGGCGAGCAGGACAGAGCCCGCGAGGAGGAAACGGAACGACGCCATCAGGAACGGCGGGATCGTGTCGACGGCCACCGCGATCCCGAGGTATGTCGATCCCCACACGACGTAGAGGATCAGCATCGCCAGTGCCACGAGCAGGCGACCGCTCGGCGCCGGGGTGCTTGGCACAGCTGGATGGTCCAAAGTGGTGCGAGTGTAGCCCGACGCGATGGCCTAGTCCACTAGGCCAACGGTTGCGATTCGGGATCGACCTCAGGCTGCGACGGCTGCGACCGGACGGCACACCCGGCACGCTCGGAACCCGGCCGACATCGCCTGGCCGAGGGTCCGGAACGGGACGCGGTGGGTGGCCCGGATGCGCCGAGCGTTGCGGCAGGTCGGGTGGCACACGATGTGCGTGGTGTCCGAGCCGACGAGCCGCACGCCGGCTCGCGCGTCCGCCTCGAGGCCATCCGGGTCGAGACCCTCGGAGGTGAGGATCGCCCGCTTGTTGGCCGGCCCGCCGAGCGAATACTGACCGATCGTGCCGTCGCTCCGGACGACCCGATGGCACGGCACGATGAGCGGGACAGGGTTGTGGCCCAGCGCGGTTCCAACGGCTCGCACGGCTCGAGGCTTGCCGATCTCGGCTGCGATCCACCCGTACGGCCGGACCTCGCCGGGCGGGATCTCGAGCGCCTTCATCCAGACCGCCAGTTCGAACGCGGCGCGGCCGCGAAGGTCCAGCGCGATCTTCACGCGACGATCGCCGGCGATCCGCTTCGCGATCGCTCGCGAGAGCCGTTGGGGCAGTGCCGCAGCTCGATAGGCCGCACGGCCCGCTTCCGCGCGGTGGTGCGCCTCGAACTCGCCGGGATCGCCGGCGAGGGTCACGGCCGACACGCCGCGTGGGTTCCATGCGACGAAGAGGTCTCCGAGTGGCGAGGGGACCGTCGCATAGGTGTCGGCCAGGCCGGCGGCGACCAGCGTCGATGCGGCGAAACCCGCCGGCGCCGCCACGCGAAGGCCCGTCAGGGCGGACTCGAACTCGTCGCCCACTCGTGTCGTCACGTTGGTGCTCATGCCGTCATCTCCTTGCGCGATCCCGCGCCTTCGTCTTCCACCCGTGCCCGTAGCCGTCGGAGGCCCCGATGGACGCTCGCCTTGACCGTCCCGACAGGGCGCCCGAGGACCTCGGCGACCTCCGGATAGCTCAGGCCGTCGACGTGGTGCAGGACGATCGCGACGCGCTGGGCTTGTGGGAGCTCCGCGAGGCGACGCGCCCACAGCTCGATCTCGACACGCCGCTCGCCGACGCCCTCCACGGACGGCCCGGGATCGCGCGGGTCGAATCCGGCCTCGACGAGAGCGTCCAGCCTGAGGGCGGGACGGCGATCGGCGACACGGCGGCGGCGGTTGCGGCAGGCATTCAGCGCGATCGTGGCCAGCCAGGGTCGCAGGGCGACTGCGCGGATCCGTTGAGCGGGATAGCCTGCGAGCGCCCGATAGGCCCGCACGAAGGTGTCCTGGGCCGCCTCCTCGGCGTCCGAGCGATCCGCGAGGATCCGTAACGCGATCGTGTAGATCCGGTCCTGGTGGGCGGTCACGAGTCGCTCGAATGTGCCGTCGAGGTCGCGCGCCAGGTCCTCGGTCAGGTCATCGTCAGCCATCACCAACCAGAACACGCCTCCCGGCCGAATGGTTGCATGGAGCGGCGCGACCGGGTGGGGCCGATGGGCGCGGCCCATGACGGGATGAGCCGGCCCGGCCGTCGAGGTCCGGTAGACTCGCCCGGGGATCGATCCGGGCGGCGAACCTAGTTCGTGACGGTGATCGTGGCTTTCATCTGTGGGTGGATGGAGCAGTGGTAGGCGAATTCGCCCGCCTCACCGAAGACGAGTGACCCGGCTCCGCTCTCTGCCGCGAGGTTGCCGGTCGTGCAGTCGCCCACATCCAGCGTCGCCGTGTGCGGAGCGCCGTCCTTGTTCGACCAAGCGACGGTGTCACCGACCTTGATCGTGACCGCTCCGGGTGCGAACGTGAAGTCGCGGATCGCGACGCTGACGGCCGGAGCATCCGAGGATTCGGCGCAGGCGGCCGCGACGTCGGTGGGTGCCGCACTGGCGGGCGGCGCCGATGCCGGGGTGTCGGTGGTTCCCGCGCCCGAAGGTGAGCAGGCAACGATGACGAGCGCGATGGCCGCGATCCCCGCGGCGACGATGCTGGACCGCACGATGACCCTCCTCTTGCACGTCCCGGTCGTCCGGGTCACGCCTCGAGGGACTGTACGACGCCAGGGCGAAATCGGTTCTGTGGCGCACGATCCGTCGCCTCGCAGGCACGTCCGTCCAGCGGGCGGGGAGATCCGATGATCGCCGTTCCATCAGGCCGGGCGCTGGCACTCCACGAGGCACGAGTCCATGCCGGCCCGCGCAGAGAGCTCCGCCGCGTGGAGCAGGGTGTCCTTCTCCACGACCCGCTTGACCCTGAGCCGTTCTGGAATCGCCTCGTGGCGCCCGACTTCCCACGCGCAGGCGGGGCGTTCGACCATCGGCTCGCCGAGACGCTCGTGCTGTTCGGTGCGCTCGGACGGTACCCGCACATCCGACCACTGCCGGCGCGCAATCGACCGCCCGATCTCGCGCTCCGGCTCCGTTCAGCGGGATTCGACCTTGTCGGTGAGGACCAGGCGATGGCACTGCGCGACGCCGCCGCGGCGCGCCTGATCGCGGATGCGCCACGCCCGGCCGGCGTGTCGGTCGAGCGCATCGGCCGCGCCGCCACACGCGGGGACGGGCCGTCCACGGAGATCGGCACCGTCCTGGCCGAGGCCTTCGACGTCGATGCGGCACGGGCCACGTCGATCGAGCGCGACGCGCGGGCGACCATCGGGCGCCCGGGGATCGAATTCATCGTCGTCCGGCTCGACGGCGCGGCGATGACGGTCGCCAAGCGCACCTCGCTGCGCGGGGTGTCGTATCTGTCGTCGATCGGCACGCGGCCGGCGCTGCGCCGGCACGGGTTCGCGCGGCTGGCGACCGCCGTGGCGGTCGCCAACGCGTTCGATGAGGGCGATCGCCTGGTCCACCTGGCGACCGAGGCGGACAACCGTCCGGCACGCGCCCTGTACGCGTCGCTCGGGTTCCAGACGATCGGGGAGCCGATCGCCGACCTCCTGCTCAGGCCGTGACGTGCGACCGCGAGCGGCGCACGACGACGACGGCGGCCGTCGGCGCTACCATCATCTGATGCTGGACCAACCCACCATCACCTACCGCCTCGCCACGACCGACGACGCTGAGCGGATCGCATCGCTCTTCACCGATGAAGGCTATCCAGCCGGGCCGTCCGACATCGTCGACCGGCTGGGCCGGTTCGCCGACGCCAACTCGCAGGTCGTCGTCGCCGAGTCGGGTGGCGACGTCCTCGGGTTCATCGCCGTCCACGCTTTGCCACGCTTCGAGCACGGCGACCTCATCGTGCGCATCCTCGCGCTGGTGGTGGATGCCGGTGTGCGCGAGCGCGGGGTGGGTCATGCGCTCATGGGCGAGGCCGAGCGGTTCGGGCGTGAGGTCGGGGCCGCGTTCATCGAGGTCACCGCCGGTCACCATCGACCGGAGGCGCGGCGGCTGTATGAGGCGGTCGGGTACGACGGAACGGTGTCGGCGTACCTCCGCAAGAAACTCTGACCACGGCCCCTCGCGACGAAGGATCCACCGGCTGGGTCCCGAGCCGGGATCGCGGGTCGTTCCCGCAGCTGAGACTGCGCGACCGGGCCCAGGGATTGCTCGACCTTCCGTGGGAGTCGCCGCTCGCCTCCTGGCCTGCCGAGCGGCTCGCCTTCCGTGACCTGCCGGTCGGGCCGTCGCGCCACCTCGTCCGGTTCATCGCGGTCGACGGCACGCTGTACGCCCTGAAGGAGGAACCGCGCCGCGTCGCCGAACGCGAGTTCGCCGTCCTGCGCCATCTCGAGGAGGCGGGCCTGCCGTCGGTCGTCGCGGTTGGCCTCGCCGCGGATCCGGCCGGTGACAGCGCCATCCTGGCGACCGAGTACCTCGCCCACTCGCTCCAGTATCGGCGGCTGCTGGGGCGGTTCCCACCGGGCCCGGGTCCGTATCGCGATCACCTGCTGGACGCGATGGCCTGGCTGCTCGTGGATCTCCACCGGGCCGGCGTGTATTGGGGCGACTGCTCCCTCGCGAATACGCTGTTCCGCCGTGACGGCGACCGGATCATGGCCTATCTCGTCGACGCCGAGACCACCGAGGTCCATCCGGGACTCTCGGATGGGCAGCGTTCGTTCGACGTCGAGATCCTCGTGGAGAACGTCGCATTCGGGCTTGCGGACCTTGCCGCAGCACACGGGCGCGCCGATGACGACGACGACGCGATGGATGCTGCCGAGAGCGTCCGCGAGCGGTACGAAGCGCTCTGGCGCGAACTCACCGAGACGCCGGAGGTCGCTGCCGGGGATCGGCATGCGATCAGGAGCCGGGTCCGACGGCTCAATGCGCTCGGATTCGCGATCGATGAGATCAACGTCGAACCGCTGGCGTCCGGCGGCGCGGTGAGCTTGCGGGTGGCTGTCTCGAACCGCGACTTTCATGCCCGCGAGCTCGCGCGGCGGACCGGCATCGTCGCGCTCGAGGGCCAGGCGCGACTCCTACTCAACGACCTCGCCGAGTACAACGCCTGGCTCGGCTGGTCGGACGGCGCAGATCCCACCGATGGGATGGGAACGACGCGCTGGGTCCGCGACGTCGTCGGCCCGGCGATCCGCCGTCTCGAATCGGCCATCGGCGCGCAGCGCGATCCCATGCAGGTGTACTGCGATGTCCTTGAGCACAAGTGGTTCCTGTCGGAGGCCGCGGGCTCCGATATCGGACTGGACGCCGCGATCGCCTCGTATCTCGAACAGGGAGCTCCGGCGCCCGAACGGGTGGGAGACGACGGGCCAGGACGGTCGGCGACGGTTGCGCTCGACATCGACTGGGACGTCGCACTGGAAGCCTCTACGCTCGAGGAGCGTCCCGCCGAGTGATCGGGCGCCAGGGCGGCGCTCGACGGCCGATCGCGCCTACCAGGTCTCCTCGTGAACGATGCTGTCGCGCGACTTGCGGCCGGCTGCGCGCAGGGGCGATGTGAGTTCCGCGGGGTCTTTCGGGTAGCCGAACGAGATCAGGTACTCACAGTGCCGGTCCGGGGGTAGCTCGAGAAGCCGTCCCGCGAGATCGTGGTCGTAGACCGTGGCGGGCACGCTTCCGATCCCGAGGCCCCAGGCGACGAGCGTCATGTTGGCCGCGACCTGGCCGAGATCGAAGATGATCGATAGCGGCGCGTCCGGCGCCTTCGGGTCGGGCGTCACCAGGGCGATCGCCAGGGCCGCGCCGGCAAGGTGCCAGGCGCCCTTGCCGATCCCGGTCAGGCCCTGGAGCCGCGCGCGGTCCCGAACGACGATGAAATCCCAGCGTTGCAGGTTCTTCGAGCTTCCGGATCGCCGGCCGGCTTCGATGATGGCTTCGAGGTCCGACTCCGACAGTGGCCGGTCGGCGAACGTTCTGATCGCGCGCTTCGTTCGGACGGCGTCGCCGATCCCCATCGAGCCCTCAGCCATCCGCGCCGACCCCTGCGCCGAGTACGGCCGGTTCCGGATCACCAACCGGTGGCTCGCCTGCCTGTTCTGCATCCGGGACGCGGGCTGCCGTGCGTCGTGCTGGGACCACGACGCGGGCAAGGGATCGGATGCCGCCTGGCTCGCCGTCGATCGCGCTGAACCCAGCTTCGATGTCGGGGAGGCGTTGGGCGTGCACGGCCGCCGCGACATCGGCGGCGTCACCCGGGGAGAGCGGGCCCGCGAGCTCGCGGGCGAGGAATCGGGCGATCTCGGCACGATAGGTCGCGAACTCGTAGAGCCATGAGTGCTGCCCGCCCGGGACGACGAGGCGCTCGATGCGTACGGTGGAGCCGATCCTCGCCGTCCGTCCGGCGCGATCCAGTCGGTCAAGGTGACCCACGGGAACGACACGATCGTCGTCGCCGTGAACGAGCATGACCGGTCCCGCATAGTCGGCGATGGCGCGCGTCGCGCTGATCTCCACGGGGCGATGTCGGCGCGGCTTGAGGAAGACTCGCGTCGTGAGCCACGCGAGTGGGTACGCGATGGGGTCCGGGATCGGGAGGCGGGCGAGCCGGAACGTCTGGCGAGTGAGCCGGTAGGGATCCGCCGGCGTTGAGGTCGCCACCACTGCCGCGACGCGCGGGTCCGCCGCCGCGGCAAGGAGGGAGCCGACCGCGCCCATCGAATGCCCGAGGATGGCCCCGACGGTGACTTCGGGCCTCGCCAGGAGCGCCTCGAACGCAGCACCGGCATCGCGGCCGAACTCGCCGGTGCTCACCGGGAGATCCTCAGGCGGGTTCGTCCCGTGACCACGCACGTCGATCGTGAGGCAGTGATAGCCGGCGGCCACGAGGAATCGTGCGTTGGGGAGTGTTCGGTCCCGGGCGGATTCCCAGCCGTGGACGAGGAGCACTCCAGGTCCGGGCCGTCCACCAGCTGCGGGCAGGAACCAGGCCGGCAGGGACAGTCCGTCCGGCGTGGAGACGGCCACGTCCTCGAACTCGAGTCCGAGGTCTGCAGGATCGAAGCGCGGCGGCGAGGGCTTCGGAAAGCCGGCGCGCTGCCGATAGATCCGCGCGAATCGATACGCGAGCGCGATCGGGGTGGTGACGGCTGCGGCCGCGAGGCCGGCGACGCGGATCGGGTTCATGGGCTAAGGGGACCGTGCGCGGCGCAGACTGTCAAGCGCACCCACCCGTCGGACGATCCCGAGCTGGGAGATCCTCGCCGGCTTCGAGGATTGGGCAGCCGAGCGTGGGGGCTACACTCAATCACGTGGCAACGCGCGATCCTCATGACGTTCTCGGCGTGCCGATCGGCTCAGGGGCGGTGGAGATCCGCTCGGCCTGGCGTCGCCTCGCACGGGCGAACCATCCCGACCTGACGGCCGACGATCCCGTGGCCGTGCAGCAGGCGACGATGCGGATGGCCGAGATCAACGCCGCGTACGAACTCCTGCGACGCTCCCTCGACGGGCGGTCCGTGGGAGAGGCGGCGGATGGCGACGCCGCCGCGTGGGGTACGAGCGCCGATGCCACCTCGGGTCGTCGCAGCGGACCGCCCCGGCCCCGGCCCACGCGGCCCGTCACGGGGCGCGTGGACATGAGCGATTCGTTCCGCCCGCGCAATTCGACGAGCGGTCCCGCGCCGACCCACGCGGGATCCCCCAGGCAGCGCGGCGAACCCGTGGAAGCCGAGCCGCCGCGGGCGTCGGATCCCAACGGGCCGCTCGAACGCCGGCGGATGCGGAGCTTCCGTCGGCCCCCGCGGCCCAGCCTCGCCGAAGCGCGTGCCGTGGAGATCGTGTTCGGGAAGTTCCACGGTCATCGCCTCGGTGAGATCGCCGCCTTCGAGCCGTCGTACATCGACTGGCTGGCGCGGACCATCCAGCGCGATCCCGATCTTGCAGCGGCTGCCCGGGTGGTCCGGGACGACCTCGACGCGCGCGGGATCGTCCGCAGGAGCCGGCCAGACACGAGGTCCCGCCGGGCGTCGGCGTGATCTCGCGCGGTGCCACGGCTCGGATGTCCCCGGGCGCACCTGCCGGTGGATGGCGCCGCAACGTGACGACGGAGCCTGCCGGCCGATCGATCATGGTTACTCGGTTCGTGACATCGTCCGGGATCGACGCGCAACGAAGGTAGGTTCGTCGCGTGCGTCCGAGGCCATGTCCGTGGCCGACGCCCCAGGTTCCCAATTCGCCACGTTGCGGACGCGATCGAACGTAGTCGCGGGCCGGATCGTGCTCCATGGTCCGCAGGTCCCGGACCGCCCCGGCGAAGGTCGGGCGCGCCGACGCAACGGAACTTCGGGCACCAGCGCGAACAGCCTGCCACGAGTACGCTCCGCTCGTGCCTCGTATCCATCGACCACGGATCGCCGCGCCCGCCGTCGGGGCTCTGCCGTCGCTCTCGCCTCGGCGGGCGTCGCCGCTTCACCGTCGACTTCGACCCGGAGTGGGTTCGAGCGCGATCCTTGCGATCGTCCTCCTCGCGGCCGGCTGTGCCGGTGCGCCAGGCTCGTTCGACCCCGACGCGCCGTGCGTTCGTGACGAGCGGGCGGCGGGTCTGTTCGCGGACCTCGAGGCCAGGATCCCGCAGGCGTTCGATGAACGGCCTCCTGACGCCCTGGACTCGGGGCGGAACTGCTCGAGCCGGAGCCTTGGCTACCTCGACCAGCGCGGGTATCACCAGGTCGAGTTCGCGGGGGGAACGTGGGAGACCGGCGCCCGCAGCGGCGTGACGATCGCGATCTTCCGCGCCGACGGTCTGCAGGTGCGCGAGGTCTTCGACTTCTACAAGTCCGGTGCCCTCGCCGCGCCAAAGACCGACGCGACGACCGAGCGGACGATGACGGTGAGCGGTATCGACCTCCCGCGCCTCGACACGCTGAACGATGAGTCGTTCCAGACGATCGTCGTCGCCGCCGGACGAGATCCGGGGACGGTCCGCGTCGTGATCGTCGCAGACGCCATCCGCGATGTCGTCACGCGCGAGGCGCATGAGACGATCGTCGAGCGCGCCATCACCGCCGCGCTGGCGGCCGGCTGATCGATGTCCGCGCAGGCCGGGAGCTCGCCGGCCACCGTGCTAGATTGGCGCCCATGAGCGATCCCGCCGACTGGAGCCGGCGCCACGACGCCTGGATGCGCGATCGGCTCGAGCCCAGCCTCGCGCGATCGCCGGAGCGGAGATCGCGCTTCTCGACGATCAGCGACCTCGAGATCGAGCGTTTGTACGGTCCGTGGTCGCCGCCGGCAGCGAGCGGCCCGGGAGGTCCGACCGCGGTCGACCACCATGGCGATCCACTCGGCATCGGCCGCTGGGACGCTGCGGATCAACTCGGCGATATCGGGATGCCCGGGGAACCGCCGTTCACCCGCGGGATCCATCCGTCCGGCTACCGCGCGCGCCGGTGGACGATGCGGATGTTCGCGGGGTTCGGGGCCGCGGAGGACACGAACGCTCGTTTCCGCCAGTTGCTCGCCGCCGGACAGACGGGGCTCTCGATCGCCTACGACATGCCGACGTTGTACGGCTACGACGCGGACGACCCGGAGGCCGACGGCGAGTTCGGGACGTGCGGGGTCGGGGTGAGCTCCCTGGCCGACATGGAGATCCTGCTCGCGGGCCTGCCGCTCGACCGGGTGTCGACGTCGATGACGATCAACTCGCCGGCAGCCCCGATCTGGGCGATGTACATCGTGGCGGCCGAGAAGAAGGGCGTGCCGAGGGCCGCGCTGGAGGGCACCCTCCAGAACGACATCCTCAAGGAGTTCGTCGCCCAGAAGGAGTTCCTCTTCCCGCCCGAGCCCTCGATGCGCCTCGTCACCGACACGATCGAGTTCGGGACGCGCGAGATGCCGCGCTGGAACACGATCTCGATCAGCGGCTACCACATCCGCGAGGCGGGTTCGACGGCCGTCCAGGAGCTGGCGTTCACGATCGCCGACGGGATGGCCTACGTGGAGGCCGCGATCGAGCGTGGGCTGCGGGTCGACGATTTCGCTCCGCGCCTCTCGTTCTTCTTCAACAGCCATTCGGACTTCTTCGAGGAGATCGCCAAGTTCCGGGCGTCACGCCGGATCTGGTGGAAGTTGATGACCGAGCGCTACCGCGCCGAGAACGAGCGCTCGACATGGATGCGCTTCCACACCCAGACCGCGGGCGTGTCGCTCACGCCGCAGCAGCCCCTCAACAACTTCACCAGGGTCGCGCTGCAGGCACTGGCCGCCGTCCTCGGCGGGACCCAGTCGCTCCACACCGATGCGTACGACGAGGCACTGGCGGTCCCGACCGCCGAGGCCGCCCTCCTCGCGCTGCGTCAGCAGCAGGTCATCGCGGAAGAAACGGGCGTCGCGTCAACGGTCGATCCGCTCGGGGGGTCGTGGTTCGTGGAGGAGCTGACGAACGAGACGGAGCGGCAGGTCTGGCGCTACCTCGACGAGATCGATCGGCGCGGGGGGATGGTCGCCGCGGTCCGCGACGGCTACCCGCAGCGCGAGATCGCAGACGCCGCGTATCGCTACCAGCGCGAGTTCGACGCCGGGGAACGCCGCATCGTCGGCGTCAATGCATACGTCGACGAGAGTGAGGAGACGCCCATCCCCGTCCTCGCGGTCCCGAAGGGCTCCCTCGAGCGGCACATGGCCCGCCTGGCCCGCATCCGATCGGAACGCGACCCGGAGGCGGTCGCCTCGGCGCTGGCCGGACTGCGCGCGGCCGCGACGCAGCCCGGTTCGTCCGAGACGAACCTCATGCCTCACTTCATCCGCTGTGCCGAGGCATATGCGACGCTCGGCGAGCAGTGTGCGGTGCTTCGCGAGGTGTTCGGCGAGTACCGCGAGCCGGTCGCAGTCTGATCGAAGGAGAGACGATGTACCTGAGCGCCCTGGAATTCCTCGACGAGGAGCGCGAGGCATGGCGTCCGTACGAGGCGCTCCTCGGGCTCACGGACGAACAGCTCGCCCGGCCGGTCGAAGGCGCTCGCGGCTGGAGCGGTCGCGACCTCCTTGGCCACCTCGTGGCGTGGCAGGCCCACGCCCTCGACGTCGCGCGTGAGCTGGCGGTGGGCGAGTCGAGTCCCAGCCGGGATGCGATGTCGAAGGACTGGGACGCCCGCGCGGACGCCGTGAACGACGACCTGCTGGCGACGTGGGCGGCGCTCGATCCGGACGAACTGCGACGTCGGGCGGGGTCGATCCCGGGCGAGCTGCGCGGGACGCTCACGGTGGTCCCCGAGAGCCGGTTCATCAAGAACGCCGACCAGGAGACCTTCTTCGTCGAGGAGACGGTCGAGCACTATGAGGATCACCTCGGCGACCTGCGTGCCGTCCTCGATGCGGCCGGATGATCGAAGCGAACCGATGATGGGAGCCACCGAGGCTGGGATCGGAAAAGCGCTCGCCATCGTCGCCGAGCGGCTCGGGGTCGTGCCGGTCGCGACCGGCACCACGATCGCCTGGTCCCGCGGAGAGGTCACGTTCGCGACGCTGGCCGACGACGTCGCGGAGTTCAGGCTGGACGGGCCGATCGCTGCGGCAGCCCGTCGGACGCCCGACACCGCTCTTTCTGAACGAGGAGAGGGCTGGGTCAGGTTCGCGCCGCGTGAAGCGGACCGCATGGCGCTCGACCGGGCAGAGGCGTGGTTCGAGGCCGCCTTTCGCCGGGCCGGCTGACGGTCAGGAGCCGAGCAGAGCCGCGAGATCGGCCAGGGTCGCGTCGACCGCCTTCCCGTGCTCGGGTGCCGAGATCCCGTCGTCCGGGATGCCGATGTGCTCGTACCTCACGCGCGTCCCACCGTCGATCGGGTCGAACGTGACGACCGCCGCCTCGTCGAGGACCTCGCTGCCGTCCTGGTTGTACCCGACGGGTCCGGCCCAGTGGAGCGTGTAGACGAGTCGCCGGGCCGGATCGATCTCGACGAAGACGCCGGCCATCGCCCAGCTGTCGGATGGCCAGCCCGAGTCGTCGTCCGGCGGGGCGTCGCGCGTGATCCGATAGCGACCACCCACACGGACGTCCATGTCGGCGACGACGTTCGGGGCGCCGGCGCCCCACATCCAGCGAGCCGCCTCGGTCGGGTCGGTGAACGCCCGGTAGAGGACATCAGGCGGGGCGCCGAAATCGTGGGTCACGATCGTTCGGATCCCGTCGACCACTTCGAACGACATCGATCCACCTCCTGAAATGCGAGACGCCGGTCTTGCGACCGGCGTCCAGGTGCTCTCGAGCGCTCCGTGCGCTCCGGGCTCGGGCTCGACCTCAGGCCTCGGTCTTGACGAACTCCGCCAGGCCGAACTGGGACTCGAGCTGCTCCATCGGTCGGAAGCCGACGACTCCCTGCGGCTGTGCGCCGGGCTTGAAGAACGCGATGGTGGGGATCGACATGATCCGGAAGGACTGCGAGATCTTCGGGTTGGCGTCCACGTCGACCTTCACGACGTCGACCGAACCCTCGTACTTCGCGGCCAGCTTTTCCATCTCGGGGGCGACCATCTTGCAGGGTCCGCACCAGGCAGCCCAGAAGTCGACGACCACCGGCTTGTCGTTGTTGATGACCAGCTGCTCGAAGTCGGCGTCGGTCGCGTGCTTGATTCCCATCGGACTGGACCCTTCTTTCTCCCGCTCCTGCGGGCGTGATGCCCGCACCTGCGGGCGAGCGCCTCTAGCGGGCGATCGTCTTGATGAGTGAGTAGGCCTCGAGGACCCGGGGGTCCGTGAGGCGGTAGTAGATGGTGTTGCCGTCGCGTCGAGACGTGACGAGCCCTGCGCTGCGCAGCACCGCGAGGTGCTGGCTCATGTTCGGGACCTGGCAGCCAACCTGGCTTGACAGCTCGCTCACGGAGAGCTCGCCGCCGGCCAGCGACTCGAGGACGCACAGCCGCTTTGGATCGGCGAGTGCGCGCCCGATCGACGCCGCGTGGCGCCGCTCGGAGTCTTCGAAGGCCTGGGGTTCGATCACGATGCGGAAAGTCTCTCACTAGTTGCGCAAACACGCAAGTAATCTGCCCCACACTCGCCAGCGGTCGATCCGGACGGACACGACGTCAGGCGAAGAACGGGGGTCCGCACACGATGTAGCGATCGAAGCGGCCCGGCTCCGCGTCGCTCAGGAAGAGCATATGGAACGGGTCGAGCCGATAGCCTCGGGCGATGAGGTGGGCGACGGCCTCGCGGTTCACGAGCGGTACGTCGAAGGCGACCTCCGCTTGCCCGGCTTGGAATGCAGCCCGCTCCGCGTCCGCCAGCAGGACCGGCATGTCGGCCGGGTCGAGGACTGCGAACGGGCCGCCCCAGCCCACGGCCGTCGCGTGAAAGCCGTAGCCGACGATCCGGCCCTCGCGCCGATAGATCAGGCCGCTGCGCTGCGACGCGAGCCAGCGGTGGTCGACGTCCCGTCGGAAGCCGAGGATCGGTTCATCGATCGCGGCGAGCGCATCGAGCACGCCGGGAT
This sequence comes from uncultured Chloroflexia bacterium, assembly GCA_963714835.1. GTDB lineage: Bacteria > Chloroflexota > Limnocylindria > Limnocylindrales > CSP1-4 > CAKKPP01. Next base: position 234,447 of record CAVQPX010000007.1, on the reverse strand, counting down.
CGAGGTCCAGCGGCGAACGCGTCAGGTCCGTCGCCAGGTCGATCGCCTCCGGCTTGCGCCCGAACCCGTAGATCGGGAACCGTCCGTTGACGCCCATCTTGAGGTAGCGAGCGATGGCGGGCAGCTCGCCCGTCGCGATGATCGTGCGGTCCAGGTCATCGTCGGGGAGGGCTCGGTCGATGAGGCCGCGCCCGATGCCGTCGCCCTGGGCATCGGGGAGCACGAAGAACTCGGTGAGCTCCCGCGTGCTGCCGCGAACGATCGAACGCGCGTACCCCACCGGTCGACCATCGATCTCGGCGAACCAGAACTGATCGCCGGTCGCACCCAGATGCTCGAACAGGGGCCGGCGTCGATCCCACGCTGCCGGATCGCCCGATGTCGCGTTGCCGGTTCCGCCCAGCCGCGCCACGAGGTGGTCGATCGTCGGCTCGAAGATGGCGAAGGCGGTCTGCGCGTCCGCCCTGGAGCCGCTTCGGTAGGTGAGCATCGTCCGCGGCAGTCTGCCACGCGAGCGGTCCGGCGCGTATCCTCGCGGGCGTGACCTCCGACCGGCTTGTGACGATCGAACGCCTGCGGGCGGCGCGCGAGGTCGTGTCGGGCCGGGTCCATCGCACCCCCCTGTTCTCATCGCAGACGGCTGGGCTCGTCGCCGGCGAGGCGACCGGCGTGCGTCTCCGCGACGACCGGCTGTACGTCAAGGCCGAGCACCTGCAGAAGACCGGATCGTTCAAGCCGCGCGGGATGACCGCGCGCGTCCTGGGCCTCTCGGCCGACGAACGCGAGCGCGGGATCATCACGATCTCCGCGGGCAACGCGGGACAGGCATACGCCTACGTCGGCGGCGCCGCCGGCGTCCGGACGACGGTCGTGATGCCGGAGGCCGCGGTGCGCAGCAAGGTCGACGCTTGCCTTGGGTATGGGGCCGAGGTCGTCCTGCACGGCGCGACGGTCGGCGAGACGTTCGCGGAGATGGAGCGACTCCAGGTCGAGCGGGGTCTCACGTTCTGCCATCCGTACGACGACGCGGACGTCATCGCCGGGCACGGTTCGGCCGGCTTCGAGATCGTCGAGGACCTGCCCGACGTCGACGTCGTGGTCGTCGGGATCGGTGGTGGCGGTCTGATCTCGGGCGTCGCTGCGGCGATCCGCGAGACGCGGCCGGGCGTCCGCGTCTTCGGCGTGGAGCCGACGACGTCGAACGCGATGTCGCTGGCGCTGGATGCCGGCGAGGTCGTGCGCATCACCCCCGGATCGGTTGCCGATGGGCTGGGCGCGCCGTTCGCCGGCGCCTGGACGATGGCGATGTGCGCCCGCTATCTCGAGGGGATCGTCCTCATCGACGATCCCACGATCCTGGCCGGCCTGCGGTTCGCGGCGGAGCGAATGAAGCAGGTCCTCGAGCCGGCCGGGGCCGCGGCATTGGCCGCCGTCCTCAACGGCAGCATCCCGATCCGTGACGGTGAGCGGGTATGCGTCATCGCATCGGGCGGGAACGTCGAGGTCGGGCGATTGGGCGAGTTCCTGGGAGCGGCCGCTCCATCCAGGACGGACACGCCGCCCGCCTGACGTCGGTCCTGCCTACCCGACGCCGAGTTCGTGGAGCCGGTCGTCGTCGATGCCCAGGTGATGGGCCAGTTCGTGGATGACGGTGATCCGGACCTCTTCGGCGAGCTCGTCGGGATCGGGGAAGTCTTCGATGAGCGGCCGGCGAAAGATCGAGATCCGGTTGGGTGCGACCAGCCAGTCGGCGCCCCATTCGGTCCTGGGAACGCCCTCGTAGAGCCCGTACAGCATGTCGCTGGGGCCAAGTCCGTTCTCCCGGCGCTGGTCGGCGCTGGGCTCGTCGTCGATGACCACGGCGACTTCCTCGAGCGCCGATGCGAACGGTTCGGGGATCCGCTCGAGGGCGAGCTCGACCAGGCGCTCGAACGAATCTGAGCGAGCGTGGCGGGTGCGAGATCCGCGGCGGGTCTTGCGCATCGAGCGCCTATCCTAGGCGGCGATGGCCGCCGGCACCGATCCGCGCACGCCCGATTTGCACACGCCCCCTCCGCGTCGCCTCGTCCCGGGGCCGGATCCCCTGGCCGCCCCTGCCGGTTTCGTCGTGGTCGTCGAGCCCCAGGAACGCATCCACTTCCTCGATTGGACGCCGCCCGATGGGCTCCCCGACGGGCATGACCACGCGCCGGTCCTGCTCATCCACGGGCTGGCGGGTACTGCCCACGTCTGGGCTCCCATCGCGCGCCGGCTCTGTGCAGCCCGGCGGATCGTGGCCATGGACCTGCGCGGACACGGCCTGTCGGACGCTCCCACGGACGGCTACCGACTCGCGACACTCGGCGCAGATGGAGTCGCGGTCGCCGAAGGGGCCGGGCTCCTGGATGCGCCTGGATCGCGCGTCATCCTTGCCGGCCACGGCTTCGGGGCCATGGTGGCTCTCGCTTCGGCCCGCCTTCTCGGCGATCGATGCGCCGGACTCGTCCTGGTCGATGGTGGTTGGGAGGACGTGGCGTCGGCCTCGGGCATGGACGTCGAGGAGTTCCTGCGGACCCTCGATGAGCCGCCCGAGGTCATGCGCTCGGTCGCAGCGTACATCGACGATCGAGCCGCATTCGACCCGGCGACCTGGGACGCGGACCAGGAGGCGGCCGCCCGGGCCGCGATCGTCGAGTTGCCGGCCGGCCGGGTCGTGTCGTCGACGCGGCCCCACGTCGTCGAAGCGTGCGTGCGAGCCATGTTCGAGCATCGCCCGTTCGAGGCGCTGCTCGCGGTCGATGCCCCGGTTCGCGTCCTGGCGGGGGCGGAGGACGAGGCCGGCGGCCGAACCGCGGCACTGGAGCGGCTGGCCGGTGCGCTTGCCGAGGCGGGGCACCCGCTCGCGAGTCGGACTGCGTTCCCCCGTGTGGGCCACAACCTGATGCGCTACCGACCGGACGAGGTCGCCCTGTCGATCCTCGACGCCGGTGATCGCGGCACGGGGCGCCCCTGATCGTCGATCGCGGAGGGACCCACGATCGCACCCGAACTGCCGGGGCCCGTCACGGGTACGATCCGTGTCACGGCAGCCCAGCCGCCCGCGCCACCAGGAGGCCAGCGTGCAGGTCGTCTACTCGCCCGTCCACAACCTCCACGACATCGGATCCGAGACGATCATGGGCATCGCCGTGCCCGCGAACGAGGTCGCCGAGCGGGCCGAGCGGATCCGGACCGCACTGGACGACGATGGGGGGTTCACCCGCCGCGAGCCGACCGAGCACGGGACGGACCCGATCACGGCCGTCCACGACCCCGGGCTGCTGCGCTTCCTCGAGGACGCCTGGAGTCACTTCCGTCGCGAGCGTCTGACGCTCCCGTCGCTCATCCCGGAGGCGTTCCCGGTTCGTGGCCTGCTCGAGGGGATGCCGGCCGGCGCTGAACCAACGTCGATCTCGGGCCGGGCGGGGTACTGGGCATTCGACACGTCGACCCCGATCGTCGCCGGGACCTACGCGGCGGCCCGCGCATCGGTCGACGTGGCCCTGACCACGGTCGATCTCGTCCTCGGGGGCGAGACCGCGGCGTACGGGCTGTGCCGCCCGCCCGGCCATCACGCGGCTCGGGCGATGTACGGCGGCTACTGCTTCTTCAACAACGCCGCGATCGCCGCTGAGGCGGTCGCTCGCTCGACCGGCGAGCCGGTCGCGATCCTCGACGTGGACTACCACCACGGCAACGGGACCCAGCAGATCTTCTGGGGTCGTGGCGACGTCTTCTACGTCTCGCTGCACGGCGACCCGGCGCGCCAGTATCCGTACTTCCTCGGCCACGCGAACGAGACCGGCGGGGGAGCGGGTGCTGGAGCGAACCTGAACGTCCCGTTGCCCGCGGGGACCAACGATGAGGCCTATCTCGCGGCCATCGATCGCGCGCTCGAGGCGATCCTCGCGCGACCCGGGTCGGTGATCGTCGTGTCCCTCGGGTTCGACACCTACGCCGAGGACCCGATCTGCGACTTCGCCCTGACGACGCCGGTCTATCACGAGATCGGCCGACGCGTGGCGGCGACCGGGCGCCGGCTCGTGATCCTCCAGGAAGGCGGGTATCACCGCCCGACGCTCGGCGCGAATGCGCGCGCGTGGCTGCGCGGGCGTCGAGGGACGCCCGTTCGACCACCTGCCTGGCGCTGGGTGACGGCGCCGGCTCGACGGCACGTGCTCGACACCCGTCGTACCATCGCCGCCTGATGACCGACCAGATCCAGCTCCCGGAGCACGTCCGCCGGATCGTCGAGGAGATCGAGACGGAGATCGGCGACGGCCCGGGCTCCGTGGGCCCGAGCGACGTCATCGAAGGACACCTCGGGCGTGACGACTCCACGACGGGGCGGGTCGAGACCGCGGTGCGCGAGATCCTCGTCGAGATCGGCGAGGACCCCGATCGACAGGGGCTCGTCGGAACGCCGGATCGCGTGCATCGGATGTACGCGGAGCTCACGGCGGGCTATCACGTCGATCCGGACCGGCTGGTCAATGGCGCGGTGTTCGATGTCGACTACTCCGAGATGGTCGTCGTCAAGGACATCCCGTTCTACTCGCTGTGCGAGCACCACCTCCTGCCGTTCTTCGGGACGGCCGCGGTCGCGTACATCCCGAAGGGTCGCGTGATCGGGCTCTCGAAGATCCCGCGGATCGTCGAGATGTACGGGCGGCGCCTCCAGGTCCAGGAGCGGTTCACCCAGCAGGTCGCATCGTTCCTCATGGAGCGCCTGGATCCGCAGGGTGTCGGCGTCGTCGTCGAGGCGACCCACCTGTGCGCCGTGATGCGCGGCATCCGGAAGCCGGGCACGGTGATGACGACGAGCGCGGTCCTCGGGCTCTTCCGCACGCGCGACCGGACCCGGGCTGAGTTCTTCGCTCACCTTGAGCGACCCGGCCCGCGCGGCTGACCGCCCTACAATCTCGACATGACCGACCGACCGCTGAAGGTGCTCCTCGCCAAGCCGGGACTCGACGGCCACGATCGCGGGGCCAAGGTTCTCGCTCGTGGCTTGCGCGACGAAGGATTCGAGGTCGTCTACACCGGACTCCGCCAGACGCCCGAGATGGTCGCCACCGCGGCGCTCCAGGAAGACGTCGACGTCGTGGGACTGTCGATCCTGTCCGGTGCGCACATGACCCTGGTGCCGAAGATCTGCCGGCTCCTCCAGGAGGCCGGGCTGGACGATGTCCTGGTGACCGTCGGCGGGATCATCCCGGATGACGACATCGCGGCATTGACTGAGGCCGGCGTGGCCGCGGTGTTCGGGCCAGGAACCACGATCGCCAGCGTCGCGGAGTTCCTCCGCGCCAACGCCCGACGCCGGGAGTAGGGTGGCGCCGCCCGAGGCACGTCGATCCGAGGCACGTCCATCCGCGATCGCGGACCGCCCGGCCGCGGCGATGGCAGATGAACTGGTCGACGCGGCGCTCGCGTCGGATCGCCGAGCGCTTGCTCGTCTGCTGACGGCCATCGAGAACCGGACGTCCGTGGCCGAAGCCGCGCTTCGTCGGCTCTACCCGCTGGCCGGCCGCGCCCATGTCGTCGGGATCACCGGACCACCCGGTTCGGGCAAGAGCACACTCGTCGCGGGGCTGACATCGGTCGCGCGAGAAGCCGGGCGCACGGTCGGCGTCATCGCCGTCGACCCGTCCAGCCCCATCACCGGCGGAGCGCTGCTCGGCGATCGGGTCAGGATGCAGATCCACGCGGGCGACAGCGACGTGTTCATCCGGTCGATGGCGGCGCGTGGTCATGCGGGTGGGCTGGCCTCGACGTCCAGCGCTGCGGCGGCCGTCATGGATGCCGTCGGCTTCGACCTGATCCTCATCGAGACCGTGGGAACCGGTCAGAGCGAGGTCGAGGTGGCGGCTGCGGCAGACACCACGGTGGTCCTCGAGGCACCGGAGATGGGAGACGAGGTCCAGGCGATCAAGGCCGGGCTGCTCGAGGTCGCCGATCTCGTGGTGGTCAACAAGGGCGATCGGCCGGGAGCCCAGCGGACCGCCTCCCAGCTGCGGGCGATGCTCGTGGCGAGTCCCCGCGTCGGCGCCGGCGGAGCCACCGACGCGACCGACGCGGCGGCCGCCGAAGACCCTCGCCCGCGCCCGAAGCGTCCCGTCGTCCTCATCACGACGGCGTCGACGGGGGAGGGGATCCCGCAGCTGCTCGCCGAGCTCGATCGCCATCGCGTCGCGGTGGCGGCCGATCCGACGGCGGGAGCGCGCCTGGCGCGTGCGGAGGCACTCGTCTGGGCGATCGTCTCGGAGCGGATCCGTCAGCGCCTCGCGCGCCAGGGAAGCGAGACTGCGGCAGGCACCGTGCTGGGCGAGGTGGCCGAGCACCGGCTCGATCCGTACACGGCGGCGGATCGCCTCCTGCACGAGCTCACGACGGAGGACCCAGGATGAGCATCGAGCGCGTCTTCGTGGCCGGAGCCGGCCTGATGGGACATGGGATCGCGCAGGTCCACGCGGCGATCGGTCGAGCAGTCACGCTGTACGAGCCTGAACTCGAGCGAGCCGCAGCGGGTCGTGCGCGGATCGCCGGCAATCTCGAGCGAGCCGTGGCCAAGGGTCGGGTGAGCGCGAGCGACGCGGCGGCGCTTCTCGATCGCGTGAACCCCAGCGCGGACCCCGCTTCGGTGTCCGACGCGGATCTGGTCATCGAAGCCGTCTTCGAGGACGAGGCGCTCAAGCGAACGTTGTGGGCCGACCTCGATGCTCGCGCTCCGGCGAACGCCATCTTCGCGTCGAACACGAGCTCGATCGCGATCGACCGACTTGCTTCGGCGGTGGCCCTCGAGCGACAGAAGCGCTTCGTCGGGATGCACTTCTTCAGCCCGGTCCCGGTGATGCCGCTGATCGAGCTCATCCGCGGAAGTGCCACCGACGACGCGACGGAGTCAACGATCCGCGCCCTGGCGGCGGAGATGGGCAAGCAGGTCATCGTGTCGGCGGACCGCCCGGGATTCATCGTCAACCGGATCCTCATGCCCTTCCTGGCGGAGGCGATGCGCGGCCTCGAGGAAGGGCTCGGGACGGCCGAGGACATCGACGCCGGTGCACGGGTCGGACTCAATCACCCGATGGGGCCGCTCGAGCTCGCCGACTTCATCGGGCTCGACGTGTGCCTCGGGATCATGCGCGTGCTGCACGACGGCCTCGGGCAGGACCACGTCCGGCCGCCGCGCATCCTCGAAGACCATGTCGCCGCGGGTAACCTCGGGCAGAAGAGCGGTCGCGGGTTCTACGCCTATCCGCGCCCGCCTGGTCGCGGGACGCCCTGACCGTCGCTGCCCCGGGTAGCGCTGTCCCGGGCAGCGCCTCCCAGCCGCGGACACGTGGGCGGCGCGGGCCGCGAGGTCGCGGACGTTCGCGAGCAGCGTCTCGACGTCGAATGGCTTGGCAAGCAGTGCGAGGTGCCGGATCCGGGCGAACTTGCGAGCTCCGGTATCAGCACATCCCCGCTCATGAAGATGAAGCGCTCGGCCAGCTCGGGCCGGATCGTGGTGACGGCGCGATACACATCGATCCCGCTCATCCCCGCCATCCGGTGGTCGCACACGACGGCGTCGATCTCACGATCGCCGATCAGGTCGATGGCCTCCTGACCATCGGCGGCGGTGAGGGGCTTGAAGCCGGCTCCCTTGAGGATCTTCGTCAGCAGACGACGGATCGAGGGCTCATCGTCGAGGACCAGGACCGTCGCCCCGGGCTGGCCCGACTCGCTGCCGTTCGTGACCTCGGTGGCACTCCGATCGGGGCTCGGGACCTCGCGTGGACGCGGCCGCGCGTGCCCTCGGGGACGGGCAACGTCGGCCGGTCCGCGCCACGTACCCTCGAGCTCGATCGGCAGTTCGATGACGAACGACGCCCCGAGACCACCCGGCCCCGGCTCATAGCGGAGGTTCCCATCGTGCGCCGCGATGATCCCGAACGAGACCGGAAGACCGAGACCGGTCCCTTCGCCCGGCGGCTTCGTCGTGAAGAACGCGACGAACAGGCGATCGCGATCGGCAGGATCCACTCCGGGGCCATCATCGGTGATCGTCAGGCGGACCATCGAACGGGTCGGCCCGCCGCGCGGCGCCGCGTCGACGGTCGCACCGTGGAAGGAGATCCGTCCGTGGCCGGCTCCTGCCCCGATCGCCTGGACCGCATTGCGGATGAGATTCAGGAGCACCTGTTGGAGCTGGCTGCGATCGACCGGAACCGGCGGCAAGGTCCGGGGCACGTCGACGGCCACGTCGATGTGGCCGCTCGACAGGTCGTAGGCCTGCAGCTCGAGCACGGTACGGATGAGCGCATGGAGCCGCGTTGGATGTCGCTCGGGCGGTCTTTGACGAGCGAAGTCGAGGAGGTTCTGGACGATCCGCCGCGTGCGATCGGCCTCCTGGTTCACGATGTCGGCATCGCGGCGCAGTTCGGCTGGGAGATTCGGATCGCTCCCGAGCAGTTGGCTGAAGGCGATGATCGCCGCCAGCGGGTTGTTGAGTTCATGGGCCACGCCGGATACCAGCTGCCCGATCGCGTCCATCTTCTGCGCCTGGATCAGCTCCGCCTGGAGCTCCGCCTCCGCCGTCAGATCGCGCACGAGGACCAGCAGGCGCGGCGTGCCGGCGATCTCGACGGGAGCGAACTGCAGCTCCGCGGGGAACGAGCGTCCGTCGACGGTCGTGGCGGTCGACCGGGCGAGTGCATGGCCATCTGATCCGGCGGCAGCATGGGCGGTGAGGAATGCATCGGCGCGGCCGCCCGTGATCCCGTCCCCCGAGCGCCCCACCAGCTGCATCCGATCGGCCGCGAAGATCCGCGACGCGGCGTCGTTGGCGTCGACGATCTCGCCGTCCAACGTCTCGAGGAGGAGGGCCTGTGGGGATTCGTCGAACAAGGTTCGATAGCGTCGCTCGGACTCGACGAGTCCCTCGACCAGGCGGATGTTCTCAAGCGCGTGTTCGACATACCCGGCGGCTTGGAGGAGGGCCGCTTCAGAGGGTCGCGGCAGCGTCTCATTCGACCAGCCGAGGGCCATCAATCCGATCAGATCGCCCCGCAGATGCAGCCCGACGGCAGCCACCACACGGATGCCCGCGGCTCGGATCTCCCGACGCGATGCCGCTCGCAGCGGGACTTCGGCGACGGGTCCGACGATGACGCCGCCCGGTGACTTCAGCGCCGCGGCCAAGGGCGAGCTGCGGATGCCTCGCCCCTCGATGGTCGCCATCAGCGCCGGGCTCAGGCCGCGCGATCCGTCCACGAGCGCGGCGTCGCCTTCGTGGCGGGTGATGAACCCGAGGTCGGCCTGCATGGCGGTGCACATCAGGTCGATCGCTCCGTCGGCGACTTCGGCCCGCGTCCGCGCGACGCCCGTCGTGGTCGCCAGGGCACCCAGCGCCGCGAACTCCTGCTCGAAGTGCACCGATGCCGTCACGTCACGCCGGATGCTCAGGATGCCGAGCACGCTGCCGTCCATGTCGTCCACGCGGCTCAGCGCCAATTCGACGATGACCTCCTGGCCTGCGTGAGGGCCGATACGGGCGCGCTCGACGCGGCGCCCCCGCCACGATCCCGTGGCGAGCGTCGCGCGCCTCACGTCTCCCATGTCTCCGCCACCCACCACGGTCGACTCGGTCAGGTCGTAGATCGAGCGGCCGAGCGCGATGTCGGCCGGGACGCCGAAGAGCCGTTCCGCCGCCGGGTTCCAGATGACGACCTTGGCGTCCAGGTCGGTGACGGCGATGGCGTCGGTCGCGGTCCGGGCCATCAATCCGAGCGCGGCGATGATCGCATCGTGCCCGACGGGCGAGACCGGCGTAACGGCCCGGGGGGCAGGCATGTGCGTATCCTACGCTCGACACCGCTTGAGGAGACGGCCCTGACCGGAGCACTGACCGAGGAAGAGCGCCTGCTCCAGGCCACTGCGCGCGAATTCGCCCAACGCGAGGTCGCGCCGTCGGCGATCGAGCGGGACGACGCGGAGCGGTTCGATCCATCGATCTTCGCGCGGATGGGCGAACTGGGCCTGACGGCGGCGCCGTTTCCCGAGGACGTGGGCGGGGCGGGATTCTCCTACCTCGGTTGGGCGCTGGTCATGGAGGAGCTGGGCGCTGCCGACATGGCGAGTGCCGTAACGCTTTCGGTACACATCCTCGCCCAGTACCCGATCGTGACGTGGGGGACGACGGAACAACGCTCACGGTGGCTCCCGCCGATGCTTGCCGGAGAGGCACTCGGCGCGTTCGCCCTGACCGAGCCGACGGCCGGCAGCGATGCGGCGGCGATCCGCCTGCGAGCCACGCCGACCACCACCGCTGACGGTGCCGATGGCTACCGGCTCGACGGCACGAAGATCTGGATCACGAACGCGCCGGAAGCGCACCACTATCTCGTCTTCGCGACGCTCGATCCGGCCGCCGGTGCCAAGGGGATCACCGCGTTCCTCGTCCGGGCGGGATCGCCTGGCTTCCGCTTCGGGGCACACGAGCGAAAGATGGGCATCCGCTCCACGCCCGCGGCCGAGTTGGTGTTCGATGGCGCCGTCATCCCCGCCAGCGACCGACTGGGGGCGGAAGGCGACGGATACCGAATCGCCCTGTCTTCGCTGGCCGAGGGCCGGATCTCGATCGCGGCGGCCTGCGTCGGCCTCGCCCGGTCCGCGCTCGAGCGTTCGGCCGCGCACCTGCTCGAGCGCAAGGCGTTCGGTGCCCCTCTGGCCGAGCAGCAGGGCCTCCGATTCATGTTGGCCGAGATGGCCCGCGACGTCGCGGCAGCGCGAGCGCTGACCCACGAGGCGGCGCGCGCGAAGGACCGCGGCGAGCCGCTCGGCGAGGCATCGTCACTCGCCAAGTGGACCGCTTCCGATACGGCGATGCGCGTCGCCACCGAGGCGGTCCAGCTATTCGGTGCGACCGGCTATTCACGTGAGACCGGGATCGAACGATTGATGCGCGATGCGAAGGGCGCCCAGATCTACGAGGGGACCAACCAGATCCATCGGACGATCGTGGCCGACGGAGTCCTGGATCGCGCCCGGTCTGGGTGACGCTGTCGCTCGCGGACAGCCATGCGAGGTCAGCGCGAGCCCCGGGTTGCACGGCGATGGTAGGGTGAAGGAAGCCACCCCTCCGCCAGGACCATGATTTGACGTGACCTTCGCGCTACCGCTCACGCATGCCGGATGACCCGGCGTCCTAACCGCGGTCGGACGATAGCTGTTCTGCGTTGGCTGGTGCCGGTCATCACACTCATCTCAGGCGGGGTCGTCTGGACCCCCGCAGCGCTCGTGCAGGCGGCTGCTCCGATCACGTTCGTCGCGACCGCAGATGGCTACGTCCAGAACGCGTACCCGACCAGCAACTACAGCGATCGGACGACGATGCGCGTCCGCGACAACGGCACCGCCGTCGCACGATCGTTCGTGCAATTCGACGTCAGCGGCCTGTCCGGCACCCCGTCGTCGGTCACGCTTCGGCTGTTCGCGGACGACGGCAGCCCCGACGGCGGAGACATTCACGCGGTCGCCAGCGGTTGGACCGAGGCCGACCTGACGTGGGCGACGGCCCCGTCGCCCGGGGGCGCACCTCTCGCGAGTGCCGGCTCGGTGGGCTCCGGGATCTGGGTCGAGTTCGCGCTCGGACCTGCGGCCGTACCCACGGATGGCATCTACGCCTTCGCCATCGTGAGCTCGAGTTCCAACTCCGTGTTCTACGAGACGCGCGAGGGCGCACACCCCCCCGAGCTCGTCGTCGTGGCGGACGGGCCCGGCCCAACGCCAACGCCCAGCCCCACGCCTTCCCCCACGCCGACACCGACACCGTCGCCGACTCCCACGCCCACGCCGAGTTCGTCTCCGACGCCCACACCCACGCCGACGCCAGGTGACACGATCATCGTGTTCCCGGTGGACGACGCCCAGGTGCAGGACGGCTATCCGTCGAGCAATTACGGATCGCTGACGACGATGCGCGTACGGAGCAGCGGGGGCGGTGTGGCGCGCGCCTACGTCCAGTTCACGATCACCGGCCTGTCCGCCGCTCCATCGACCGTCCAGCTTCGCCTCTACAGCGTCGATGGCAGCCCGGATGGCGGGACGGCCTACGGCACGGCCGGGGGCTGGTCCGAGTCTTCGCTGACATGGGGCGATGCGCCGGCGCCAGGCGGTCCGGCGCTGGCCTCGGTCGGATCGGTGGGCGGAGACGTCTGGGTCGACTTCGATCTGGACCCTGGCGTCGTCCCGGGAAACGGGACGTACAGCTTCGTGATCGTCAACGGGAGTGGCAACAGCGTCTTCTACGCGACGAAGGAGAGCGCGTTCTCGCCCGAGCTCATCCTCGGGGTGAGTGGACCTCCACCGACCCCGACGCCCACGCCGACGCCCACGCCGACCCCGACGCCCACGCCCACGCCGACCCCGACGCCCACGCCCACGCCGACCCCGACGCCCACGCCCACGCCCACACCGACCCCGACGCCCACACCGACGCCCACGCCGACCCCGACGCCCACACCCACGCCGACCCCGACGCCCACACCGACGCCCACGCCGACCCCGACGCCCACACCGACGCCCACGCCGACCCCGACGCCTGAGCCCGTCCTGGCCTTCGATCCCGTCGCGGACGGCCAAGTGCAGAATGCCTATCCCGACAAGAACTACGGCGGCTCGACGTCGATGCGCGTTCGCGACAACGGCACCGCCATCGCGCGCTCGTTCCTCCAGTTCGTCGTGACTGGGCTGGCGTCGACCCCGACGGCCGCAACCCTCCGCCTGTGGGTGGACGACGGGACGCCGGCCGGCGGCAACGTGTACAAGGTCGCCGACGCATGGACCGAGGGCGGCCTGACCTGGGATAGCGCTCCGTCGATCGGCGGCGCGCCGATCGGGGCGATCGGTGACGTCAGCACGGGGACATGGATCGAGGTCGCCCTCGACCCAGCGTCGATCCTGGGCGACGGTCTCGTCAGCTTTGGGATCGCGGACGGCTCCTCGAACAGCGCCTACTACGCGACCCGGGAGAGCCAGAGCCCGCCGCAGCTCATCGTCTACCAGGGTTCGGGCGGGCCCTCGGGGCCGACCGCCGACTTCAGCGCCACCCTGACGACCGGTCTCGATCCGCTCTACGTCCAGTTCACCGACCTCTCGAGCGGAGGGGCGACAAGCTGGGCCTGGGACTTCGACGACGACGGGACAACCGACTCGACCGTGCGAAATCCGGCCTTCGTATATCGGGGCGTCGGTTCCTACGACGTTCGGCTGACCGTGACGAACAGCCACGGAAGCAGCAGCGAGGTCAAGGCCGGCTACATCGTGGTCCAGCCGGGGCCGGCGGCATCGGCCGGTGACGGCCTGCTGGTCGGAGCCGGTGACATCGCCGACTGCAACACGCCGTGGGACGAGGCAACGGCGGACATCCTCGACACGATCGGCGGGACGGTCTTCACGCTCGGCGACAACGTGTACGAGAACGGCACCGCCCAGGAGTTCGCCGAGTGCTACGAGCCCTCGTGGGGACGCCACAAGAGCCGGACCCGACCGACCAGCGGCAACCACGAGTATGGGACGCCGGATGCGACCCCCTACTACGAGTACTTCGGCGCTGCGGCCGGCGACCCGACCGAGGGCTGGTACAGCTACGACATCGGGACATGGCACGTCGTCGTGCTGAACAGCGAGTGCGGGGACGTCGGTGGGTGCGACGTCGGGTCGGCGCAGGAGACGTGGCTCCGGGCCGATCTTGCCGCGAACCCGGCGACCTGCACGCTGGCCTACTGGCACCGGCCGAGTTTCAGTTCGGCCGGGAGCGGCGGGAGCTCGAACTTCGCCGCCTTCTGGCAGGCTCTCCAGGACCATGGTGCCGATCTCGTCCTGGTCGGCCACGACCACGTCTACGAACGGTTCGCGCCGCAGCTCCCGGACGGGACGCGGGACGATACGAACGGCATCCGCCAGATCACGGTCGGTACTGGAGGACGGAGCCTGACGACGTTCAACAGCACGCACGTGAACAGCGAGGTAAGGAACTCGGCGGATCACGGCGTGCTGCGATTGGACCTCAAGCAGACCGGGTATACGTGGGAGTTCCTGCCGATCGCGGGCCAAGCGTTCGTGGACGCCGGTAGCACGCTCTGTCACTGACATCGCTGCGGTCTCGTCCACGACCGGCTTCGGTCCGGTACAGCGTCGTGCCCGGATATCATGTGCCGCGATGGCCACCAAGACGACGCAGCGGACCGCAGTGAGCGGTCGCTCCCAGGCACCGAACGGCGACGTCTTCATCGTGAGCGCCGCCCGCACGCCGATCGGCAAGTTCGCCGGTGCGCTCTCGACCACGCCCGCAGTCGAACTCGGAGGGGTCGCGATCCGTGCGGCGGTCGCGCGAGCCGGTCTCCCCGAGGGGACACCGATCGACGAGGTCCTCATGGGCCAGGTCATCCAGGCCGGCGCGGGACAGGCGCCCGCCCGCCAGGCCGCGCTGCGCGGCGGTCTTCCCGACTCGACGAGCGCCACGACGATCAACCGGGTCTGCGGATCGGGGCTCAAGGCGATCATGCTTGCCGCGGCGGAGATCCGGGCCGGCGACGCCGAGGTCGCGGTCGCCGGTGGGATGGAGAGCATGAACCTCGCGCCGTTCCTGCTTCCGAAGGCGCGCTTCGGCTATCGGCTCGGCGACGGGATCGTCCAGGACGCCACCGTGCTCGACGGCCTGTGGTGCAGCGTCGAGGGCTGTCACATGGGCACCCATGCGGAGCGCGTCGCGATCAGCAACGCCGTGTCGCGTGAGGCGCAGGACGCCTTCGCGGTGACGAGCCACCAGCGGGCGATCGCGGCCATGGATGCGGGGCGGTTCGCCGACGAACTGGCCCCGGTCACGATCCGCGATGCGAAGGGTCGCGAGACGGTGGTCGCGGAGGACGAGGGGCCGCGGCGCGACACTTCGCTGGAGGCGCTCGCGCGGCTCAAGCCCGTGTTCGATCTGCCCGAAGGCGAGGATGCCGGCGACGCGGAAGCGGGGACGGTCACGGCGGGCAACGCGCCCGGGATCACGGATGGGGCGGCGGCCACGATCGTCGCCAGCGAACGGGCGGTCGAACGCCTGGGATTGAAGCCTCTCGCCCGGATCGTCGGCTACTCCCAGGCCGAGGTCGCGCCGAAGTGGCTGTTCCTCGCCCCGATCACCGGCGTCCGCCGGCTCCTCGAGCGGATCGACATGACGATCGACGCGTTCGATCTCATCGAGATCAACGAGGCGTTCGCTGCCCAGACCCTCGCCGACGGCAACGAGCTCGGCTTCGATTGGGACCGCGTCAACGTCAACGGCGGCGCGATCGCGCTCGGCCACCCGATCGGGGCGAGCGGCGCGCGCATCGTCGCGACGCTCCTCCACGAGCTGCGCCGCCGTGAGGGCCGCTACGGTCTTGCCACCCTGTGCCTGGGTGGCGGGGGATCCGTCGCGATGGCCT
Organism: uncultured Chloroflexia bacterium; assembly: GCA_963714835.1. Lineage (GTDB taxonomy): Bacteria > Chloroflexota > Limnocylindria > Limnocylindrales > CSP1-4 > CAKKPP01. The sequence goes on along the minus strand of CAVQPX010000007.1, from coordinate 218,968 downwards.
TCGAACGGGTCTGAACCGAGGGAAGGGTCTGAAGCGATGTCACTGCAGATGGACGCCATCGTCATCCCGGGCGGTCGCCCCGAGATCATCAGCTATCCGGCCGACGAGATCCGCCTCCTCGCGGTCGATCATGGCGAGGTCCAGGTGGTCGAATACGTCAGCACGGACCGTGACGGCGCCCCCGCCCACAGCCATCCGTGGGATGAGGTCGAGATCGTCGTCGATGGGTCGGCCGAGTTCCTCGTGGGGGACACCTGGACGCGCGGTGGTCCCGGGACGGTCCAGCTGCTACCGAAGGGCATCCCGCACTCGACCCGGATCCCCGAAGGCGAGGCGCGGATCGTCATGGTGACGATGGGAGCACCGTACGCTGGCTTCGGCCGCGAGATGGCCCGGCTCTTCGCGACGGGAGCACCGCTGACGGAGATCGCGGCCGCGGCCGAACGGTTCGGCGTTCGACTGGCCACGGGCGACGCCGACGCCGATGCCCGGGAAGCCGGCGACCGATGAGCGATGCAGTGGTACTTACCACCCGCGGTCGAGGAGGCAGGCTAGCGATGGCGGTCGAACGAAATGGCTGAGATCGCTGCGGCTGCGGCCGCCCTGGTTCAGCCGGATGCCCCGACCTTCGGGCTCTTCATCGCCGGCGAGTGGATGGAGTCGACGAGCGGCGCGACGTTCGAAAGCGTCAACCCGGCCGACACCCGCGACCTGATCGGCCACTTCCAGGCCGGGACCGCCGCCGACGCCGCCCGCGCGATCCGCGCCGCCGAGACCGCGTTCCCGGCGTGGCGCGCAACGCCGGCCCCCAAGCGCGGCGAGATCCTTTACGCCTTCGGCCAGCTCATGGCGCAGCACAAGGAGCGGCTCTCGCAGGCGATGACCCGTGAGATGGGCAAGGTCATCGCGGAGGCCCGCGGCGACGTCCAGGAGGGGATCGATATCGCCTTCCTCATGGCCGGCGAGGGCCGCCGGATGTTCGGCGACACGGTTCCCTCGGAGCTGCCCGACAAGTGGGCGATGAGCATCCGCCAGCCGATCGGCGTGGCCGGGATCATCACGCCCTGGAACTTCCCGATCGCGATCCCGTGCTGGAAGATGATGCCCGCGCTCGTGGCCGGCAACACCGTCGTGTTCAAGCCGGCCAGCGATACGCCGCACTGCGCGACGATCCTCGTGGAGCTCATGGCCGAGGCGGGCTTTCCGCCCGGCGCCGTCAATCTCGTGACCGGCCCAGGTGCCGAGGTCGGCGACGCGATCGTCGAGTCACCCGACGTCGGGGTCATCTCGTTCACCGGCTCATCGGCGACCGGCAAGCACATCGCGGAGCGGGCCGGCCGCCGCCTGAAGCGGCTGTCGTTGGAGTTGGGCGGCAAGAACGGCGTGGTCGTCCTGGCCGATGCCGACCTCGACCTGGCGACGGACGGGATCCTCTGGTCGGCGTTCGGGACGACGGGCCAGCGCTGCACGGCGTGCTCGCGCGTGATCGTGGACCGCGCCGTGTTGGAGCCGCTGCTCGAACGGCTGGAGTCGCGTGCGAAGGCGCTCAAGCTGGGCTCGGGCGCGGACGCTTCGGTCGACGTCGGCCCGCTCATCAACGCCGCTGCGCTCGACAAGGTCGCCGGCTACATCGATGTCGGGCGCGCGGAGGGTGAGCTGGTCATCGGTGGCGACCGAGACACGGACGGCGAACTCGCCCACGGCCACTTCTTCCGCCCCACGATCTTCACCGGCGTCAAGCCCATGGACCGGATCGGCCAGGAGGAGATCTTCGGCCCGGTGCTGTCGGTCATCCCGGTGGATGGCTACGACGCCGCCGTGACAGCGCTCAACCAGACGCGCTACGGCCTGTCGTCATCGATCTTCACCTCGGATGCAAACGCGGCCTTCCGGGCGATGCGCGACTTCGAGACGGGGATCGTCTACATCAACGCCGGCACCACCGGCGCCGAGACGCACCTCCCGTTCGGTGGTTGGAAGGAGACCGGCAACGGTCATCGCGAGGCCGGCCATGCCGCCCTCGACACGTACCTCGAGTGGAAGTCGATCTACGTCGACTTCTCCGGCAAGCTCCAGCGCGCGCAGATCGACAACCAGCCTGACTAGCGCCCGCCGAGCGCGCGAGACGATCGGCACGAACTCGGCACCACGGACGGAGGCTGGCGGATTGGCAAAACCGGGGAATACGGGCATGAGGCGCATCCTGCTGGCGACGCGATCGTCGGCGCTGGGCCTCTCGGCAGCCTGGAAGCACGAGGCCGCATTTCGGCAGGAACTGGTCCTCGTCGTCCTCCTGACCCCGGTCGCCGTCTGGCTGGGGGAGACCGCCCTGGAGCGAGCCGTCCTGCTCGGTACCCTGATCGTCGTCGTGATCGTCGAGCTGCTGAATTCGGCCGTCGAAGCGGCCGTCGATCGCCACGGCCCTGAGCCGCACGACCTCTCCGGCCGGGCCAAGGACATGGGGTCGGCGGCGGTGTTCGTGAGCCTGCTGCTCGTCGCCGTGGTGTGGGGCGTGATCGCCGCGGAGCGTTTCTTCGGCATCGGCGGTCCGGGGTCGTGATCCAACGCGGCGGACGACCGGGCCCGCGGGTTGCACGACCCTGAGCGAGGGCTCGGTCCGGTGCACGGCCGAGCCGTGTGCGGTACCATCCCGGCCCTCGGGCCCGTAGCTCAATGGCAGAGCAGCTGACTCTTAATCAGCGGGTTGAAGGTTCAAGTCCTTCCGGGCTCACCACCACATCCTGAGCCAGCCTCGGAGCGGCCGGGCTCGTCGCCTGCTACCCTTCGAATGTCCTTGAACACCGGTCCTGAGAGGCCGGGGAACCGGTCCTGAGAGGCCGGGAAGGAGGCAGGTCGATGGTCGTGTCCGGGCCACTTGGTGGCGCGCCGCAGCATCATGCGCCGCACCGCGACGATCCCTCCATCCCGCTGATCCTCAACCGGACCACCGCATCCGCTGTTGAGCGCCCTGTTGGCGCCCCAGCCAGGGTCCGTGGTCGACCCGCGCATCGGTGACTTCGGCCCGGCCCTGCTCGCGCTCGAGGACGGCACCATCTTCGAAGGCGTCGCCTTCGGGGCCGACGTGGCGTCGGGCGGGGACCTCGTCGTCAACACGAGCCAGACCGGCTACCAGGAGGTCTGCACCGACCCCTCGTATGCCGGCCAGATCGTCGTGATGACGTACCCGCTGATCGGCAACTACGGTCGGATCACCGCCGACGACCAATCGAGCCGCCCGTGGCTGCGCGGGCTCGTCGTCGCCAACGCCACGGCCGCCGTGCTGGAGGATGCGCAGCAACTCGCGCGGCTCCTGCGCGATCACCGGATCCCGGCGATCGCCGGGATCGATACGCGTGCGCTCGCCCGTCATCTCCGGACGAACGGCTGCTTGCGCGGCACGATCCAGCCGCCAGGCACCATGGATCGCGAGGCCGCGGCCCATCGCCGCCCGTGCCGTGCCACGCTGGGAAGATCAGGAGTTCGTCGGCCAGGTCTCACCAGCCGCCATCCGCGACATCGGCGAACCCGGCGAGACCGGCCCGCGAATCGCCATCGTCGACTTCGGACTGAAGGAGAACATCGTCCGGTCGCTGCGCAGGCGCGGTGCCCGGATCCGCGTCCTCCCACATACCGCCGGCCCGGCCGACGTCCTTGCGCCGGACATCGACGGTGTCGTGCTCTCCCCGGGCCCCGGCGATCCCGCCCGCCTCACCGGCCCCGTCGCGCTCGCCGAGACGATCATCGCCGACGGGCGTCCGCTGCTCGGGATCTGCCTTGGCCACCAGATCGTGGGGCGGGCGGCGGGAGCTGAGACCAGCCGCCTGCGCTTCGGCCATCACGGCGCGAACCACCCGGTGCACGACGTCGAGACCGGGATCGTCCAGGTCACCGCCCAGAACCACGAGGTCCAGGTGGTTGCCGGCTCGCTCCCGGCCGACAGCGAGTTCATCGTGAGCCAGGTCAATCTCAACGACGGTTCGGTGGAGGGGCTACGCCACCGAACGTTGCCCATCGAAACGGTCCAGTACCACCCGGAGGGCGCACCAGGACCGCTCGATGCGCTCGCAGTGTTCGACCGGTTCGTCGCGGCGGCGGCCGCAGCGCTGGCCGCGCGGGCCGCGCGATGAACGCCGCGAGGGCCGCGCGATGAACGCCGAGAGGGCCGTCCGCACGAAGCCGGCCAGCGTCCTCATCCTGGGCTCCGGCCCGGTCGTCATCGGCCAGGCCGCCGAGTTCGACTACGCGGGAACGCAGGCGTGTCGGGCGCTCCGAGCCGAGGGCGTGCGCACGATCCTGGTGAACTCGAACCCCGCCACGATCATGACCGACGTCTCGGTGGCCGACGCCGTCTACCTCGAGCCGCTGACCGTCGAGTCGGTCGAGGCCGTGATCGCTCGCGAACGCCCCGAGGGGCTGCTCGCCGGCCTGGGTGGCCAGACGGCCCTCAACCTCGCGATGGACCTCGCTGCTGCGGGTGTCCTGGAACGTCACGGCGTGCGTCTCCTCGGGACACCGCTGGAAGCGATTCGCATGGCCGAGGACCGCGAGGCGTTCCGCGACATGCTCGACCGGATCGGCCAGCCGTACGCACCGTCGGCGATCGTCGAGGGTCCGACGCCCGAGGACCGCGCGATCTCGGCGGACGCGGCGCTCACCGCGATCGGCCTTCCCGCGATCGTCCGTCCGGCGTTCACCCTCGGCGGGACCGGCGGTGGCATCGTCGAGACCGAGCCGGCTTACCGCGAACGGATCCGCGCGGGACTCCGTGCGAGTCCGATCAAGCAGGTGATGGTCGAGCGTTGCCTCGTGGGCTGGCAGGAGGTCGAGTACGAGGTCATGCGCGACGCCGACGACACGTGCATCGCCGTGTGCTCGATGGAGAACGTCGATCCGCTCGGTGTCCACACGGGAGATTCGATCGTCGTCGCTCCCGTCCAGACGCTGACCGATGCGGTCCACCAGCGCCTGCGGAGCGCGTCCCTCGCGATCATCCGTGCGCTCGGGGTCGAAGGCGGCTGCAACGTCCAGTTCGCGCTCTCGCCCGACTCGACGGAGTACGCGGTGATCGAGGTCAACCCGCGGGTGTCTCGATCCTCGGCGCTGGCTTCGAAGGCGACCGGCTACCCGATCGCCCGGGTCGCCGCCCAGATCGCGATCGGGCGGACGCTCGCGGAGATCCCCAACGCGATCACACAGACCACCGTCGCGGCATTCGAACCCGCGCTCGACTACGTCGTGGTCAAGCTTCCCCGCTTCCCATTCGACAAGTTCCCGACCGCTGACCGCAGCCTCGGCAGCCAGATGAAGGCGACCGGGGAGGTGATGGCCATCGATCGGACGTTCGGGTCCGCCCTCAACAAGGCCCTGCGCGGTCTCGAGCAGGCCGGCGCCGGGCCGATCGCCGAGGACCCGGCGTGGGAGTCCGCGCTCGGCTACCTCGGGGCGGCGCTCGGCAGGCCCGCGGGAGGCGCCGACGGCGATGGCGGGGACGCCCTCGACGACGACGCACCGATCGCCTGGATCGACGAGCACGGGACGGCCTGCGAATCGACGCGCCACGCCCAGCGGACGGCCGCTCCGATCGTGCTCCGCCGGTTCGTCGCCCCGTCGGACAGCCGGCTGTGGCGGATCCTCGGCCTGCTCCGGCGCGGCGTTCCCGAAGACCAGATCCAACAGGCAACGGGGATCGCCCCGTGGTTCCTGTCGGAGATGGCGCGGAACGTCCGGCTGGAAACGTCCGTGCGTGAGGCCGGTCCGCGCCTGCTGGACCAGGACGACCAGTCCGTGGCGCTCCTTGTCACGGTGAAGCGCGCCGGGTTCGGCGATCACGAGATCGCGGGTCTCGCCGGCGTTTCGAGCGAAGAGGTGCGCGACGCGCGGCTCGACATCGGCCTCGTCCCCGGATACGCCATGGTCGACACGTGTGCCGCCGAGTTCGCCGCGGAGACGCCCTACTTCTACTCGACATATAGCGCCAGCGGCTCCCCGCCGGAAGCACCGCCGGTGGCTCGCCCGGCAGCCCTGATCATCGGGAGCGGGCCGGTCCGGATCGGGCAGGGGATCGAGTTCGACTATTGCGCGGTCCATGCGGCCGACACGCTGCGCCGCCTGGGCTGGAGCGCGGTGATGGTCAACTCGAACCCGGAAACGGTCTCGACCGACTTCGACGCGTCGACACGGCTCTACTTCGAACCACTCGACATCGAGAGCGTGCGCTCGATCATCGATGCCGAATCAGGCGAGTCCGACGCCGAGCGTATCCCGGCCGTCGTGGCCTTCGGTGGCCAGACGCCGCTCAACCTGGCCGCGCCGCTGGCCCGCGCTGGGGTGCCGTTGCTCGGCAGCGACCTCGAGGCCATCGACCAGGCCGAGGAGCGGACACGGTTCTCGGCGCTCCTCGATCGGCTCGGGATCCCGCAGCCGGAAGGCGGGATGGCCCATTCGGCCGAAGAGGCCATCACCCTGGCCGACCGGATCGGCTACCCGGTCATCGTCCGGCCGAGTTTCGTGATCGGTGGTCTGGCGATCGACTTCTGCTACTCGCCGGAGGACCTCGTGCGGCAGCTGGCCGCGGCGACGGTCGTGGATCCCGACCGCCCGGTGCGCATCGATCGGTTCCTCGAGGGCATCGAAGTCGACGTTGACGCGGTGTCGGACGGGACCGACGTCCTCATCCCGGGTCTCCTGGAGCACGTCGAGCGAGCCGGCGTTCACTCGGGCGACTCCGTCGCCTTCTTCCCGCCCCAGACCGTATCCGAGGGCGACCAGGCGCTCATCGTCTCGTCGATGGAGCGGATCGTCCTCGCCCTGGGCGTCCGCGGCCTCGTCAACGCCCAGTTCATCGTGCGCGAGGACGGTGTCTACCTCATCGAGGTGAACCCGCGAGCCTCACGGACCGTGCCGTTCCTCTCGAAGGTGACGGGCGTGCCGATGGTCGAACTCGCCGTTCGCGTGTCGCTCGGCGAGCGGCTGGCGGACCTCGGGTGGGGGACCGGGCATCTCGCCGGTGCCGGCGCTCGTCGCGGTCAAGGCGCCGGCGTTCTCGACCGCGAAGCTGCGCGGCGTCGATCCCTCCGTGGGCCCTGGGATGCAGTCCACCGGCGAGGTCATCGGGCTGCACGCGGATCCGGCTGTCGCACTCGCCAAGGCGCTCTTCGCGGCCGCCCTCGTCCCGCCCCGGCCCGAGCCCGGTGGGCCGCCTCCGACCGCCCTCCTGACCATCGCGGACCGCGACAAGGCGTCCATCCCACGGCTGGCCCACGCCCTCGCGCACGCTGGATACGTTCTCGCGGCGACACCGGGGACGCGTGCCGCACTGGCGGCCGCGGGGTTCGACGCGCGGCCGGTCGCGAAGCTGGGTGCGGACCCAGACGGGACGATCGGCGAGCAGGCGATCCTCGAAGCGATCGAAGCCGGCGATATCCGCCTCGTCGTGAACACACCGACCCCCAGGTCCGGCGCGGTGCGCGACGCGGCCGAGATCCGCCATGCCGCGACCGCAGAGGGGATCCTGTGCCTGACCGCTGTCGAGACCGCCGTCGCCGCGGCGGAGGCCCTTGACGCATCGGTGCTCGGTCGGATGTCCGAGGTTCGTCCGTTGGCGGAGTGGACGTCATCGCGCACGGAGGGCCGGCTCGAGCCCGAGGAGCGCGTTCCGGTCTGAGCTCCGATGTGGCGGACGGTCCCCGGCTAGTCTCGCGGAGCCTCCGCCGATCCGACGACTGCGGCGGTCGGACCGTCAGACGGTGTCTTCACGACCGCCTGGCCGAGCGACCAGAGCGTGACGGTGGTCAGGATGACCATCACGACGGCAAGTGGGACCTGCCGCAACCTGCGCTCCCGTCGTCCGCCATCCACGCCGAGGTCCGTCTCCTCCTCGAGAACTGCGCTGTGGCCGGCCCAGGCGCCGATCATGTGTCCGCCGACCACCGCCAGGAGCTGGAACGTCCATACGAGCCCGGGCGGCAACCAGGAGGCACTCGGCTCGAAGAAGGCGGTCCCGAACAGGTCCCAGCCTTGTTGGAACGGATCGGACACGGCCACGAGGATGCGCTGGCCATCGACCAGCAGATACGTCAGGTAGTGAGCGGCCAGGTAGCCGACGGCGATCGGCAGGAGCCCCGCGCCGGCAGCGTCACGCCCGACCCATGCGGCGGCTAGCCACGCCAGCCCGACGACGATCGCCATGAAGCCGGCAAGGATCAGGGTCATCGCCGGCACCCACGGCAGGCCGAAGATGTCGAAGAAGATCTGTGTCTGCGAGAGCCCGTCGAACAGAATGGAGCCGACCCCGAGCGCGACGATCACGATGTCGGCGAGCTCCCACCGCACGTCCAGGATCCCGGTCGCGAAGCCTCGACGTCGCAGTCGACCCTCATTCCCCGCGGTGAGGGCGAGCGGGGCGAGGCGCCCGAGCAGGCCGAACCACACCGAAAAGGTGTCGCCGTTCGCTCGCCACGCATCGCGACCGTACAGCGCCATGCCGGCCAGCTGGATCACCGTGAAGCCGAGCACGAACACGAACAGCATCGATCCGCCGCCCCCGAGAACGAGTTCCAGCCAGACCACGACGGCGAGGCCGACCGCTGCCGGCCACCGTCCGAACGGCAGGCGTGGCGGCTCCGGATCCTCGAGATCGGTCTCGAGATCGGCCGCGGATCCCACCCCGAGGTCGGGCTCCGGATCCGGGTCCGGATCGCCGCCGCCACGGCGCAGCACCAGGGCCGCGAGGTCGAAGAGCGTCGTGAACGGGTCGAGCCAGGTCCAGACCGGCCCCACGAAGGCCGAGATCAGGGCGACGCCGACCCAGCCGTAGATCCACACGAACAGCTCGTCGACGGCGGCGTCGGACGTCCCGCCGATCGCCCCCTGGACGACGATCCAGATCCATCCGATGAGACCGATCGTGCGCAGGCCGAGTCGAAGCCAGCGGGGCACGAGAACCGTCGACCCGGCGTCGCCGGCCCCTGGATCGCCCTCGCCTCCGCCTGCCGCGGGGGCGTCGCCGCGAATGGTCGCCGGACTCGCAGCCGGACGCAGCAGGACGAACAGGAACGACAGCGCCACGGCGCCCGCCGCGCCGGCGATGTAGGCGATCAGCGGTAGCCGGCTCTCGAAGGTGGCATTGAGCGAGTGCGCAAGAGTGGCCACCGGCGCGATGAGCCCGATGACGAGCGCCATCGCGAGCATCCCGGCGGCCCGCGCCGCGAGGCTCATCGCGGGGTGTCTGCCCGGACGAGCCGGCGAGTCGCGAGCCCGATCACGATGGCCACGCCGACGAGGAGCAGCAGCGTTCCCGGGTCGACCGGACTCCCTGCCGGTGATCCAGGGTCCGGACTCGGGGCCGCCGACGGCGTCGGCTCGAGCGGCGTCGGCGTCGCAGTGGGGGATGCCGTGGCCGTGGCCGACGGCGTCGGCGACGGGGTGGGATCCGGAGTCGGTGGTGGGGCGACGATCGTGAACCCGACGGATCCGCGCTCGATGTGGCCATCGTCGGTCGCTGCCGTCCAGCGGACGGCATACAGACCTGGCGCAAGGGCGGGTGGGACAAGTGCCATGGTGAGCGGGTCGTCGACCATGGGACCCGCGGAAGCGATCGAGCCTTCCGGGCCAACGAGTTCGATCGAGCTGTTGGCCTTCAGCGCTTCAGTGAACCGCAGCGAAACGATCTCCGGCGTGGCCTCGAGGGTCGCCCCGTCCCCCGGGACGGAGTCGACGAGTTCGGCATGGCCGAGCGCCACGGACCCTGGGCCCAGCGTCGCCAGAACGGTCGCGAGGGCGACGCCAGCGATGCGCCGGTGCCAGGCAGCGATCCGGTCCTTGCGTTCCACGGCGGTCAGGATACCGGGTTGTCGGCGTTGCCCACTCAGGCCGGCCGGCCCCTAATCGCGGGCCGTGCAGCCCGTCGCTTCAGCGCTGACCGGCTGGTGGTTTCTCCCACGGATGCAGCGCCGCATGCATCAAGCGGCCTGACTCGCGGGGCAGTCGCCGCACTCGTGCGTTCGCGCGGGCGCGGAGGCGGGACCCGTGGGAGCCACGGAAGTCGCGGTGCCCGTTGCCGTGGCCCCAGCGGCCGTCGTCGCGTCCGCCCGCTCCGAGCTGGTTGCCGAACGGGCGTAATCCGGCGAGGGGCCCACATGCGCGAGGCGCTCGAGCGCCGCCGCGGCGAGCTGCTCCGCCCGTCGGTGCGAGGCGGCGCTGAGGGCGATCTCCGCCCAAGCGTCGGTTGTCGTCTTCCAGTCGTTAGTCATCGGTCTAACTCGATCCTCCGAAGATGGGCCGCGCCCGAAGCGCGACCCGGGATGTGGCCTGTGGGTCAGTCGGTGAGAAAGGACTTGAGGTCGATGGATGCATCCTCCAGCCGTGACCGGCGCAGGCTGTAGTAGATGAGATTCCCCGTCTCTGTCACGGTCACGAGCCCGGCGATCCGGAGCTGCGCGAGGTGGTGCTTGATCGTGGGTTTCGAGAGCTCGAGGTGCTGGGCGATCTCGGTGAGATACAGGTCCTTGCTCGCCAGCAGCTTCAGGATGCGCAGTCGTGTCGCGTCGCCGAGGGCCCGGTGCAGGCGGATCACGCTCAACGGCGGCGCGAGCGGATCGACCAGGTCCAGGGCCTCATCGAGGACGGGATACCCGAAGAACCGCCAGTCATCGGCGGCAAGGAGGAAGTTGTAGGGACGCGAGAAGTACGACGGGGCGAGGATCACGCGCCGGATCCCCGGCTCGGCCGTCCACCGAACGCCGCCAGTCGTCTTCTCGATGAGATCCGATCCGGTGAGCGTGGCGCGGTCACCGGCCCGGGACTCATAGTCACGGGCCAGGATGCCTTCGATCCGATCCTCGATCTCCGCGTAGCGGACGGCCCATCCGGTCAGAACGGCAACGATGTCGCGGTGTGTCTCGACCGGCTGCCGCAGCATGTCGAGGCGCTCGGGCCGGTGCCAATCGGGCAGGGCCTCGCCGAGCGCCTCGAGCGCGCCCGCGCCACCGTCCAGCGCGTCGCTCACGAGCATCCCGACCTTCGGGTCGCGGGTCGCCTCGGCAAAGATCGCCTCGATGACGGACCGGGGCGACGCGGCCGTCACGAACTCGACGAGATCGCGCGCCACCCGGATCCCGGGCTGGGCAACGACGATCGCGGCGAGATGGATGCTGACCTCCGTGTCGAAGAGCCGGCCGGCCGGCGCGGCGAGGTCCGGTGGGAGCGCGGCTCGCGCGTCGGCCAGCCAGCTGCGGTCGGATTCGGGGATGTCATCGGTCGATCCGGCCTCGCCGGACAGCGAGAACAGGAAGTCATAGACCGGCCGCACGTCCCACTCGATGACGTGGTCCTGCGGCGTCGTGAAGTCGCGTACGGGCGGTCGATCCGGCGCAGCGTCCCTGGGTCGATCGCTGAGGCGACGGGTTGCGGGTCGGGCGGCCATCTTGGCTTCGTGTTCTCCTAACGCATGTTAGATGGATATCTTACACGACGTGTCGGTGCCGTCAAGACCCAGCCGTGGTCGCATCGTCGGGCTCTCCGGAGCGGGTTGCGACCCCGGGCCGCGGCGCGGCCTACAATCCGGGCAACTCCACTGCCCACCAGGAGGACCGTCTCCCCATGACCCAGCCCCTCGTCGAGTTCACGGACGAAGTCCTGCCCAACGGCCTTCGCCTGATCATCGCGGAGGACCATGCGGCCCCGGTCGCGGCGGTCAATGTCTGGTACGACGTCGGTTCCAAGCACGAGGAGCCGGGCAAGACGGGGTTCGCCCACCTGTTCGAGCACGTCATGTTCCAGGGGTCGGCCCACGTCAAGAAGGCCGAGCACATCGCGCTCGTCCAGGCGGCCGGCGGGACGATGAACGGCACGACCTGGCTGGACCGAACGAACTACTTCGAGACGATGCCGTCCCACCAGCTCGAGCTCGCGCTTTGGCTCGAGGCGGACCGAATGGGTACGCTCCTCGATGCCCTCTCGCTCGAGAACCTCGACAACCAGCGCGAGGTCGTGAAGAACGAGAAGCGTTGGTCCTACGACAACCGCCCATACGGCTCCTGGAACGAGAAGCTGTTCGAGCACCTGTTCCCACCCGAGCATCCCTATCACCACCCCACGATCGGATCGATGGCGGACCTCGACGCAGCTTCGGTCGATGACGTCGCGGCCTTCTTCCGAACGTGGTACGCCCCGAACAACGCCGTCCTGAGCGTCGTCGGGGACGTGGAGCCGGATCAGGTGCGGGCGTGGGTCGACCGCTACTTCGGCCGTATCCCGGCCAACCCGCGGATCCCCGAACTCGGCGACCTCTCGTTGCCGCCGACGCTCGGCGAGGAGCGGCGCGAGACGATCTACGACAAGATCCCGCTGCCCCGGATCTACTGGGGCTTCCGCGCCCCGGTCTTCGGCGACACCCGCCTCGACGCTTTGGATCTCGCCGGCCACATCCTCGCCGGCGGGCGAGGCAGCCGGCTTCACCGCCGTCTCGTGCGCGACGAGCGCATCGCCCAGGACGTGGCCCTCTTCGCGCTCGGGTTCGTCGGCGGTGCCTCGATCGTGGCCGGCTGGGCCACGGCGCGGCCGGGCGTCCCGCTCGAGCGACTCGAGGAGGCGTTCATGGCGGAACTCGACCGGTTCGCCACCGAACCCGTGTCCGATGACGAGCTGGCGCGGGCGAAGGCCTTGACGGAGGCCGACGAGCTCGGTGCCTTGCAGCGCGTGGAGGAGCGCGCCGACCGGCTCTCGATGTACGCGACGCTCTTCGACGATCCCGGGCTGATCAACCGGATGCTTCCGCGCTATCTCGCGGTCACCGCCGAGCAGATCCAGGAGGTCGCTTCCGCCGTGTTCCGACCCGACAACCGGGTCGTCCTGACCTACCTGCCCGAGCCCGACCCGGCCGCATCCGTCGCGATGCCGGCCGACGAGCCACGAGCGGACGCGTCCGACGAGAGCGGCGAGGTCGCGGCATGAGCCCGGTGGTCGCACAGCGGCCCACGCCTGGAGCGCCGCGGCCCTACGAGTTCCCGCCTTTCGAGCGCCATCGGCTCGGCAACGGACTCACGGTCATGACCGTCGACCTGCCGGGCCGCGGGCTCGTGTCGGCGACGCTGCTGCTCCGCAACGGCGCGGCCGATGAGCCGGCGAGTCACGCCGGTGCGACGGTCATGGCGGCGCGAGCGCTGTCCGAGGGGACCGAGCGGTATGACGCGATCGCCCTGACGGAGGCCGCCGAGCGGCTCGGCGCATCGCTCCACGCCGAAGCTGGCTGGGATGCCTTCAGCCTGGGCGTCGATGTTCCGGCGGCCCGTCTCGGGCCCGCCCTTGAGCTCCTCGAGGAGATGGCGGCGCGACCGACGTTCCCGGCGAGCGAGGTCGAGCGGCTTCGCGACGAGCGCCTCAACGACCTGTTGCAGGCCCGCGCCGATCCGCGACGGCGTGTCGAAGAGGCTTTCGCGGGGACGATCTTCAGCCAGTCGTCTCCATACCATCGCCCGGCGGGCGGCCGCCGCGAAACGGTCGAGGGTCTCGACGCCGACCGGCTTCGGGCCGCGTATCGCCGCGGTTTCGATCCGGCCCAGGTGACGCTGATCGTCGGTGGCGATCTGACGGGGCTTGACGTGACCGGGATGACCGGCGAGTTGTTCGGGAGCTGGGAGCGTGCACCGGAGGCCGTGCCGAGCCGACCACCCCTGAGCGAAGGTGCTGTCACCGAGCGCCTCGTCCGCGTGGTCCACCGACCCGGCGCCGTCCAGACGGAGATCCGGGTCGGACATCTCGGCCTCCCGCGGCGGATCGATGACTTCCATGCGCTCTCCGTCATGGGTTCGATCCTCGGGGGCCTGTTCAACTCGCGATTGAACATGAAGCTCCGCGAGGAGAAGGGCTACACGTACGGCTCCGGCGCGTCGTTCGATCTGCGGCGTGCCGCCGGACCGTTCGTTGCGCGGGCGGCGGTGAACACCGAGGTCACGGTTCCCGCGATCGTCGATCTGCTCGGCGAGCTCCGGCGCATGCGCGACACGCGGGTGACCGATGCGGAGCTGCGGGCAGCCCGCGACTATCTCATCGGGGTGTTCCCGCTGCGGTTCGAGACCCCAGGACCCGTCATCGGGGCACTGGCCGGACTCGTCACCCATGGGCTCCCCGACGACGAGTTGGCACGCTATCGGCCGTCGATCGAGGCGGTCACCATCGATGGAGTCCAGACGGCGGCCCGGGCCCATATCCGCCCCGACGTGACGGCCGTCGTTCTCGTCGGCGACGTCGAGGCGTTCGGGTCCGACCTGGAGGCGGCGGATCTCGGACGGATGGTGATCGAGCGAGACGGCACGCCCCCGTCGGATGATGCCAGCGAGCCGGGCGGAGGCGCGGGCCCGATCGAAGACGCCGGCCCCGAGTGACGCCGCGCGCCCGAGCAACGCCGCGCACCCGAACGACGCCGCATCGCTGAAACCTTTCGTGAACCCGGTGCCTCAGGAGAGCAGACGTCGCACACCGCCGTGCCGACAGCATCCTGGGAGAGCAACCTCATGACCGATCGTCGACTCATCGCCAAGGCCATCGTTCCGGCCGCCATCTCCGTCTTCGTCCTCGTGGGGGGCGTTCTGGCCGCCGATTCGCTCGGTACGCCTTCGGGCAGCTCCGCTCCGACGCTGAGCGACCCTTCCGCGAGCCCATCACCCGAGGCGACCGCCGGCACCGAGGCGGACGCGACTGCCGAGGCGACCGCCGGCACCGAGGCGGACGAGACTGCCGAGCCGAGCGAGAGCCCGGAGGCGACAGCCGGGGCCGGTTCACGCGCGACCGCCGAGCCCAGCGAGAGCCCGGAAGCTGACGACGACGTCGACGATCACGACGTCGACGATCACGAGGACGACATCGACGATCACGACGACGACGTCGACGATCACGACGACGACGATGACGACGACGACGACAAGTCGGATTCGGCCGGAAGCGACGACGACTGATCGACGCGATCGTGCTGGAACACGGCCGGACGGTTCATGATGGTCAGGGGCGCCTCGAGCGGATGGATGCGCCCGAAGCCAGTCAGCGGAGGCCTTCCATCGCACGGGGTCCAGCGAATGGGAACGCATGGGACGCGACCGTCCCAGAGCGCGAACTCGTCGCCGCCGTCCTTGCCGGACAGCGCGACGCGTTCCGGCCCCTCGTCGAGCGCGAGGGGCCCGCGCTCGTTCGCGCGTGCTACCGGATCCTCGGCGATCTCAGTGAGGCCGAGGATGTCGCCCAGGAGGCCTTCGTGATCGCCTATCGGTCCCTCGCCACGTGGCGGTCCGAGGGACCGTTCGGCGCGTGGCTCGCCAGGATCGGGGTACGGCTCGCGATCCGTCGAGCCCGCGGGCGCCGGGCGGTCGTTCGCATCGATGTCCCGCGCGACGGCACGGCAGCATCGCGTGACGCGCATGGCGCCGGAGTCCGTGAGCTCCAAGCCCCGCTCGAGCGCCACGACCCCGCGGTCGTGGTGACCGGCGCGGAGCGGGCCGCCGAGTTGCGTCGCGCCGTCGCCAGACTGGGTGAACCACACGGCGAGGTGGTCGCGCTGCGCTTCTTCGGCGAGCGATCGCTGGCCGAGATCGCCGAGATGACCGGGCGTCCGCTGAACACGGTGAAGACCCACTTGCGCCGCGGCCTGCTCCGGCTACGCGATGACATCGGATCGGGTGCGGAGCGATGAGTGCCTTGCAGCCGCTCCGACCCGACGAACTCGATGGGCACGGCGACGGGTACGACGGCCGCTCGGATGGGGCCGAGGCGCTGCGCATCGGTCGTGAACTGGAGTCCGCGGTGATCCTGGACCCGGTCCAGCCGAGCGGAGGGTTCGCGGACGACGTGATGGCAGCGATCGAACGCGAGCCATCGCCGCGCCCCGCAGTCGCGATCGGCGCCCCGATCCGCGCCCTCGGTCTGGCCGGCCTGATCGGCAGCGTCCGCGCAGCCGCAGGCATGGTGATGCTGGGCGGCGGCCGACCGTTCGCAGCCCGCATGGCGGCGCTCGGCTACCTCGTCGCCGTCGGGGCCCTCACGTTCGTGATCGGCGGGGGCGCGGCCGTGGGAGCGGCCGGGGCGCTCGGCTTGCTCGACGGGGGGTTGCCGGACCCGACGCCCTCCGTCGAACCGTTCCCGTCGCCCAGCCCCGAGCCGTCTTCGTCGCCGTCAAGCTCGCCGAGCGAGGACCCGTCGAGTTCACTGTCGACATCGCCGGAGCCGTCGGGCTCGCCCGATGGCTCCGAGACGCCGTCGCCGAGCGGATCGCCTCGGTCGACGCCGAGGTCGACCGAGACGGCGGAGCCCTCCGAGACACCCGAGGCATCGGAGACGCCCGAGTCGACCAAGACCCCGAAACCATCCGATACGCCTGATCCCTCGGAGACGCCGTAACCCCCTGGGCTCCAGCCCGCTACGCTCTCCCCGTGATCGCGATCGTCGGAACCCCGGTCTTGCTGAACGACGGCCGCGCCGAGCCGCGACTCGTGGGCCTCGCCGCATCCGTGGCAGCGGCTGCCGTGGACGGAGGCGCGCCGGTCCAGCTGATCGCCAAGCTCGGCGACGATCCGGACGGGGATGCCGCGCTGCTCGCCATGGGTCGCGCCGGCTTCGGGCACGTCGCGACGCTGCGTGACGCCGCCCACCGCACGCCGGTCATGCGTCGCCTTGGGCACGATGGCGTGGTCCGCGAGCCCGGGGCTGCGGCCGAGGCGGACGACGAAGAGGCGACGTTCGATCCGGATACCGGGGCCTCACGGCCCGGCGAGCGCGCGACGATCGAACCCGTGGACCCCGCCGACCGCCCGTCGCTCGACCCCGCGGACGTGGAGCTCGCGCTCCGCTACCTCCCCGATGTCACGGTCGTCGTGGTCATCGAGCAGGAGCCGGCGATCGCGATCGTCGCCGCGATCGAGGCCGCCGCATCGAGTGCGCACGTGATCGTGGTGCTGCCGCCGGCCCGGCCGGGTGGCGAGGGGGAAGACGGATCAGCTGGGCTGCCCGCCGATGCGCTCGTGCTCGCACCGCCCGATGATGGCGATCCCGAAGCGTTCGGGCAGTTGATCGGCCGATACGCCGCGCTCGTGGCCGGGGGAACAAGCCCGCAGCAGGCCTTCGAACGTGCCCTCGCGGGCCAATCGGCGGAGCGCACGACCCCCTAGGGATCGATCTCCAGGGGCTCGCTTCCATCGAGCTCGATCGGCGTCAACAGCTCGGGTCCGTCGTTCCGCACGTTGTTGACCAGCGTGCTCACCGGATGCGTCGTCAGCGCGGCGGATGGCACCGGCGTGATCAACCCGCGCAATTCGCCGAGATCCGCGGTGCCCGGATCGAGCCAGAACCGCCAGGCGTCATCGGGGAGGACGACGGGCATCCGGTCGTGGATCCGGCCCACGAGCTCGTTGGGCGTCGTCGTGACGATCGTGAACGTGCGCACGACCTGTTCGGTGTCGGGGTCGCGCCAGCCGGCCCACAGGCCGGCCAGGGCGAGGGGAGCGCCGTTCGCGCTGGTGATCCGGAACGGCTGACGCGTCCCCCCGGATCTGCGCCACTCGTAGAACGCGTCGACCGGGACGATGCACCGGCGCTTGCGGAACGAATCCCGAAAGGACGGATTCGACGCGACCGTCTCGCCCCGCGCGTTGATCCGCTTCGCCGCTTCGCGCCGGTCGTCCGCCCAGTGGGGGATGAGGCCCCAGCGGTAGCGGGTCACAGCACGCCGGTCCTCGCGCTGGACGATGACGTTGGCATCGTCCGTGGGGGCCACGTTGAAACGCGCGCCCGGATCGTCGGCGAGGTCCTCGGCATCGAAGATCTCGGCCAGCTCGGATGAAGGACGCTGCTGGGCGAAGCGACCGCACACGGTGGATGGTCCTCTCGCGGGCCGGGACCAACGGGCCCGACGTGGTTCCCGGCCAGTCTAGTAGAGTCCTCCTGATGACCGAGCCGACCCCACCCGACGGCGCGCCGGATCCGCCGGCACGGGAGACGATCGGCAACGGCCCCCTGACCCGCGACCAGGCGGCTCGCGTGCTGGATCGCGCCGCCGAGCTGTTCGAGACGGGCGACTACGCCGATGCCGCGAATCACTACCGTCGCGTCATCGGGTTCGACGACGCGGCCGTCACGGCGGCCGCCCTCCTGGGGCTCGGGCAATCGCTCTATCGTCTCGACGACGAGACGGCTGCGGTGGCCACCTGGGAGTCGATCCTCGAGTTGCCCGAGAACCCGTCCACGTATCGGGCATGGCGTGAGGTCGCGGCGGCACGGGTGCGCGAAGGCGAGCTTGCCGGTGCCGCGGCCGCATACCGCGAGGCCGATCGTCGGGCGCCGGCGGACGACAAGCCGGAGATCGCGGCGCGGCTCGGGTGGCTCGCGAAGGAGACCGGCAACGCCGGCGCCGCACGCCGCTACTTCGCCAAGAGCCGCAACGACGGGCCGGCGGTCATGGCCGCGTGGGTCATCATCGGCCTCACCGTCATCGTGTCCCTGACGGCGATGTCGGCCGACGGGTTCGGGCTGTTCGCCGCGCTCCAGCTCGACAAGATCGCCGTTGCGCAGGGCGAGTACTGGCGGCTGTGGACGGTCACCCTGCTGCACGCCCCGGGAAACCTGCTCCACCTCGGATTCAACATGTACGCCCTGTATCTCGTCGGGCCGCTCGTCGAGCGGCTCTACGGCTGGCGCCTGTTCGTTCTCTTCTACCTGCTGTGCGCGGCGGGCGGCTCGGTCGGGAGCTTCGTGTTCGGCGGACCCCAGCCATCGGTGGGGGCATCGGGCGCCGTCTTCGGGATGTTCGGGCTGATCCTCGCAAGCACGCGCCGACACAACCCGCTCATCGACCGCCGGAGTCGCGGTCTCGTGGCCCAGATCGGCACGTTGATCGTGATCAACCTCGCGTTCGGGTTCTTCCTCGGCAGTTTCATCGACAACGCGGCGCACGTCGGCGGCCTGATCAGTGGCCTGTGGCTGGGATTCCTCATCGCGCCGGGACGGGTGCCCACGCTGAGCAGCGCTTTCCAGCGACCGGGCGACGCGGCGCCGGTGTCCGGTTCGGCCCCGTCGATGCTCGTCGCGACGATCGGGGTCGTGCTGCTCATCGCCGTCCTCGCCGTCGGGATCGTCGTGGGGACCGAGATCCGGCTCGGCTAGCCTCGACCGGCGGCGTCCGCGATCCGCGGCGGCGTGCCGTGCTCGGCCGCCAGCCGCGGCACGACCGGCAGGATGATGCTCACCCGGGCGCCGTGCGGAGCGACGTTCTCGGCAACGGCGGTGCCCCCGTGGGCGCGCGCCAGTTCGCGCACGATCGTCAGCCCGAGCCCGGAACCCGCGCCGGCCCGCGCCGGGTCGGCGCGATAGAACCGATCGAAGACGCGCTCCGTCGCGCCCGGCGGGAACCCTGGGCCATCATCGATGACCGACAGGATCACGGCGGGCCCGTCGATCCCGGCCGCGCCATCGGCGGCCCGTGCTGCGAGCCAGACATGCCCGCCCGCGCCCACGGCCGTGAGGGCGTTCGCGACGAGGTTCGCAAGGATGCGCTCGATCGCGAGGCGGTCGCCCGCGAAGGCAACGGGTCCGTTCGTCGCCAGAGAGGCGGCGTCGACCGTCGCCGTGATCGCGAGCTCGACGCCCGCGTCGGCAGCTCGTGTCGAGAACCGCGCGACGGTGGCGGCCAGCAGGTCGCCCGCGTCCAGCGGCTCGGGTCGAAGCCCGTCATCGCCGCTGCGGATCCGCTCGAACGCGCCGAGTTGATCGACGAGTCGCTCCAGCCGCTCGGTCTCCTCCGCGATCGTCTGGGCGGCGGCGACCGCGACGTCCCCGGAGGCCGTCCCGTCCTTGAGGGCCTCGGCGAACCCTCCGATGACGGTGAGGGGGGTCCGCAGGTCGTGTCGGAGATTCGCGAGCAGCTCGGCCTCCCGCTCGCGGGTGCTGTCCATCTCGGCGGCCATCGCGTTGAAGCGAGTCGTGAGCTCGCGCACCTCCGTGGGCCCCGAGAGGGGGATGGATCCGGGCGACGCGAGCGGGATGTCGGCCGTCGCCGCGGCCAGCCGTCGCAGGGGGGTCGTCACCGAGCGTGAGAGCAGCCAGGCGAGCGGGATCCCGACGACGAGGAGCACGAACCCCAGTGCGGGGATGGCGCGGCCGAGATCGGCGAGCGCCTGTGCACCTGAACGATCCACGGTCACGAATGCGATGGCGCGGATGCCGTCACCGGGTCGGGCCCGGATCGATGTCGCGGCGAACGCTGCCCGGCCGCCCTCGCCGAGGGTCGTGGTGCCGGACGTGGTCGCCCCGAGGACCGTGGGCGGGACGCTGATCTGGGCCGCGTCCACGACGGAGCCTTCGAGCGTTTGCAGCGTGCCCTCGTTCGTCACCAGGAGGAGATCGATGTCGCGCCGATCCAGGCGCGTCTGGATGTCCGCGATCGCTCCGCGCAGGTTCCCGTCGGCGATGCTGATGCGGACCTGCGGGATGATCGAGTCGGACAGATCGAGCAACGCCGTCGTCGTTGCCTCGGCGTGGAGTCCGCGCAGCACGAGGAACAGCGCTCCGCCCATGCCCACCAGGATCGCGATCGCCAGGGCGATGAACGCGACGGTGATCCGGGCGGTCAGCCCGCGCGGCATCACGGCGCGGGCGCCTGCGGACCGATCGCTTCGCGCGGCGGCGGGACCAACCGATAGCCGATCCCGCGCACGGTCTCGATCGTGGGGCCGTCCGTCCCGAGCTTCTTGCGCAGCTCGGCCACGTGGACGTCCACGGTGCGCGTCTCGCCCGGGAAGTCGGTCCCCCACACGTTCTCGAGCAACGCGTCGCGGGTGAGCACGACGCCCGGATCGCGCGCCAGGGCCGCCAGGAGGTCGAACTCGCGTGAGCGGAGATCGAGGTGGCGATCGCCGATCTGCGCGTCGCGCCGCCGTGGGTCGATCCGCAGGTCGCCGATCTCGATCGGCCGGCCGCCGCGCGACGTGACGTCCGTGCGGCGCAGGACGGCGCGGACCCGGGCGACGAGCGCTCTCGGGTTGAACGGCTTCGTGACGTAGTCGTCCGCTCCGAGTTCGAGCCCGACCACCGCGTCGACGTCATCCGACCGCGCGGTCAGCATGATGATCGGCGTGTCGCCGCGCCGACGCAGCTCCCGACAGACCTCGTAGCCGTCGATCTTCGGCAGCATCAGATCGAGGATCACGAGCGAGGGATCGTGGCGCGCATGCAGTGCGAGCGCCTCCTCGCCATCGCCCGCCGCGATCACGGCGAAGCCTTCCTTCTCGAGATACAGGCGGAGCAGATCGACGATGTGGCGTTCATCGTCGACGACGAGGATGCTTCTCACGAGCCGAGGATACGCTCGGCCACCACCGGACCGTTCGCGCGATGTAAGCGGCGTGTAAGACGCCCGATGCCCGGGCGCACCAGACGGACGGGCGCGAAGGATGGGTTACGATCGCCGGACATGTTCGGAACGCTGCTCGGCTCATTGCCGCGCCCGGCGCTCGAGGCGGGCGCAGACCTCGATACGCTGGTGCGGACGGCGATCGCGGCCCAGGACGCGGCCGGCCTGGAGCCCGTCAGCGATGGTGGCCTGCGTCGGCCCGACCTGTTCGCGACCGACGAGCCGCAGAGCGGCGCTCCCTGGGTGCTCGCGGCGTGGACGTTCGCGGCGTCGTGCAGCACCACCACCGTCAAGCAGGCCCTCCCCGGGCCGTACACGCTGGCCCGTCGTCACGCCCACGGAGCCGCACCAGACCTCGCTCGCGACATCGCGCTCGCGCTGCGTGGCCAGATCCTGGAGCTCATCGCCAACGGCTGCGGTTACATCGAGGTCCACGAGCCGGATGCCACGCTCATCGGGGCCGATCCGATCGAGCGGCAGCGGTATGCCGCAGCCCACGCCGCGATGCTGGAGGGCGTGACGGGCGCGCACGTCTCGCTGGTCATCACCGGCGGGAACGCCGACGACGCCGGTGCGCAGACGATCTTGGCGCCGGGGTATCACAGCCTTGCCGTCGACCTCATCGCCGGTCCTGATAACTGGCGGCTCGTGACCGCCGCCCCGGGCTCCATGGGGATCGTGTGCGGTGCACTCCCCGTCGCCGAGGGAAGCGACGACGGTCCCGAAGCGCTCGTGTGGGCGACACGGTACGCGGCATCGACCGGGGGTCGGGGACTCGTGCGTGTGGGCCTCGCGACGGCGTCCGACCTCGATGGGCTGTCCTGGGCCGCGGCACTTCGAAAGTTGGACCGACTCGGGGCAGCGGCCCGGATCGCAGGCCTGCGACCCGGAGAGGAACTGGCGCACTCGCTCGATCATCGGTCGCTCGACCTGCGGACCCGAGCGGTCGGGCACACGCCGAAGCGGCCGGATCCAGGGACGTCGAAGGCGAGCACGGGGGAGGGTCCTCGGTGAGCGATCGCGTCACGGCGATCTCCCGGGCGACGCGCCATGACGGCTCGAGGGCCCGGCTGCCGGCCGCCAGGGAGGGCCGAGAGAAGGTCGGGTGGCCGCGCGCTGAACTGGCCGCTCGGTCAGGCGTCCGCCTGATGACCTGGGTCTCTTGGTGGATGCTCGCGGGCTACCTCGTTCTGGTCGGCAGCCTCATGATCGTCCTCAGCGTCCGACCGAGCCTCGATCTGTTTCTCGTACTGGGTGCCGCTGGGTTCGTCGGTCTCGCCCGCAACGTTCCGATCGTGCGCGACTGGGGGCCGTTCCTCCTGCTTCTCGTCGCCTGGGAGGGGATGCGCTCGGTCGCCAACGCCTTCGGGGCCGCCGTCCAGTCGGACGCGATGATCGCGATCGAGCGGGCGCTGTTCGGCGGGACCCTGCCGACCCTCGAGCTCCAGCGAGCGCTGTTCGCCGGGACGCCCGGACCACACGATGTCGGCCTCACATTCGTGTATGTCTCGCACTTCGTCTTCCCGGTGACCTTCGCGTTCCTGCTCTGGCGAGCCCACCGTCCGACCTACTATCGCTTCGTCACGACCATGATCGTGGTGAGCTTCACCTCCTTCTTCACGTTCCTCCTGCTGCCGGTCGCGCCACCGCGGTTCGCCGCCGCGTTCGGTGAGGCGATCCCGGTGGTCGACGTGATGGCCGCGGTCAGCCGATCCATCGATTGGCCACAGCCCGCGTGGATGTACCAGAACCTGGTGGGCAATCCGGTCGCCGCCTTCCCCTCCATGCACGCCGGCTATGCGTTCCTCGTCCTCCTGTTCCTGCGCGAACGGTCCGCACGACTCGCTTTTGGATGGCTGGCCGTCACGGTGGCGATCTGGTTTGCGACGGTCTACCTCGGGCATCACTACGTGGTGGACGTCATCGGTGGCGCGGCCTACGCGCTTGCCGGCTATGTCATCGTTCGGCGACTGATGTCGCCCGGCCGCGGCCGGACGATGTACCCTCGCGCGGCGGTCCCCGCCAAACCTCTCGAGTGGGGCTGAACGAGGTCGAACGTGGCTACCCGGTTCTGGCACGGCTTTGCCGACATGCACGTGATCGCGTCGAACGAACTGATCATCGAGCGCGCCGAGGGGATCCGCCTCGTCGACGTCGAGGGCAACGAGTATCTGGACGCCACCGCGGCCCTCTGGTACTGCAATGTCGGCTATGGTCGAGAGCGGATCGCCGACGCGGTCGCCACCCAGCTCACCCGGCTTTCGGCTTACTCGTCGTTCGGCGCGTACACCTCTGAGCCCTCCGTACGCC
The DNA here is from genome assembly GCA_963714835.1 of uncultured Chloroflexia bacterium. Taxonomy (GTDB): domain Bacteria; phylum Chloroflexota; class Limnocylindria; order Limnocylindrales; family CSP1-4; genus CAKKPP01. Next base: position 195,273 of record CAVQPX010000007.1, on the reverse strand, counting down.
TCGCGGAGCGTCTCGCCGCGCTATCGCCCATGCCCGATTCCGTCGTCTTCCTGGGGTCGGGCGGTTCGGATGCCGTGGACACCGCCGCCAAACTCGCCCGCCGCTACTGGGACGTGCTGGGTCACCCGGAGCGACGGATCATCGTGTCGCGCGAACACGCGTATCACGGGATGCACGGCTGGGGCACGTCGCTCGTGGGGATGCCCGCGATGCGGACGGGCTACGGCGGCGAGTTCATCGATGAGGTCGTCCATGTCGGGGCGATGGACAGCGAGGAGCTCGCCCGCATCTTCGAGGAGCGTGGCAAAGAGATCGCTGCGTTCATCGGCGAACCGGTCATCGGGGCCGGCGGCGTGATCCCTCCAGCCGACGGCTACTGGGCTGCCGTGAACGAGCTCTGCCGTGCCCACGACATCCTGCTCATCGCCGACGAGGTGATCACCGGGTTCGGGCGGACGGGCGAGCTCTTCGGCACGACGCGCTACGGGATCGAGCCCGACATGATCACGTTCGCCAAGGGCGTCACCTCCGGGTACATGCCGCTTGGCGGGGTGCTCGTGGGACGGCGAGTTCGCGCCCCGTTCTGGGACGACCCGGTCCCCGGTGCCGTGTTCCGCCACGGCTATACCTACTCAGGTCACGCCGGGGCGGCAGTGGCGGCGATGGCGAACCTCGACATCATCGAGGACGAGGGTCTGGTCGGACGCGTGAAGGCGCTCGAGCCGGTCGTGGATGCCGCACTGCGCCGCCTCGAGTCCGCCCCGATGGTGTCCGCGGTCCGGACCGTCGGCATGACCGGCGCGGTCGCATTCGACCCGGCGATCCTCTCCGCGGATCCAGGAATGCCCGAGCGGGTCGTAGGCGCTGCCCAGCGCCACGGGATCGCCACGCGCGTGCTGCGCGGCCACGCCCTCCAGTTCTCGCCGGCGTTCACGATCACCGAGGACGAGATCGAGGCGATCGTCGACGGGTTCGGCGCCGCGATCGCTGAGGTTGCCTCCGCCCGAACTTGATTCCGCGCGGCTGCGGTGCCAGCATGGTCGGTCTCACCAGCGAACGCGAACCAACCCCCGGGAAACGCGTCACGGCCCGGCCCGAACTCGCCGGCGGTGCGCATAGAAGGAGGTCCAGCCGGTGGCCGAGCAGATCACCCTCACCGTCAACGGCGTCAGCCGATCGCTCGACGTCGAACCCAGACGCCTGCTTGTCCAGGCGATCCGCGACGATCTCGGCCTGACCGGCACGCACATCGGCTGCGACACCTCCCAGTGCGGCGCGTGCACGGTCCAGGTGGACGGCATGGCCGTCAAGTCGTGTTCGATGCTCGCGGTGCAGGCCGACGGCCGGTCGGTCACGACGATCGAAGGGATGGGCACAGCCGATGAGCTCCACCCGATCCAGACCGCGTTTTGGGAGAAGCACGGGCTCCAGTGCGGCTTCTGTACCCCCGGGATGATCATGGCCGCTGCCGATCTCCTCGCCCGGGACGACGATCCCAGCGACGACGACATCCGCCACGCGATCGAGGGCAACATCTGCCGTTGCACCGGCTACCAGAACATCGTCCTCGCGATCCGCGAGGCGGCCGCCGTGATGCGCGCCGGGTCGACCGCTGCGGCCACATCGGCCGGTCAGGCATAGGAGGCGGACGATGACCACCGACGTGCTCGGAACTTCCGTCAAGCGGGTCGAGGACCAGCGCCTGATCATCGGCAAGGGCCGCTATCTCGACGACATCTCCATGCCCGGGATGACCTTCATGGCCATCCTGCGCAGCCCGTACGCCAACGCGAACATCAAGAGCATCGACACTTCGAAGGCGAAGGCGATGCCCGGGGTGGTTGCCGTGTTCACCGGCGCCGACATCCCGTACAACCCGCTCCCGATGGCCTGGCCGGCCGGCGGCTCCGCGGGGATCCAGAACAACGTGAACATGCCCCGCGCCCTTGCCACGGACAGCGTCAAGTGGACCGGCGAGGGCGTGGCCGCGGTCATCGCCGAGACGGCGGCCCAGGCCAACGACGCCCTCGAGGCGATCGCCGTCGAGTGGGAGCGCCTCCCGGCCGTGGTCGATGTCGAGAAGGCGACGGCCGACGGCGCGCCGCAGCTCCACGAGAACGCCCCGAACAACGTCGTCTTCGAGTGGAACGTCGGCGACAAGCCCGGGACTGACGCGGCGGTCGACGCCGCCGAGGTCGTCGTGCGCCAGCGGCTCGTCAACCAGCGGCTCATCCCGAACCCGATGGAGGTGCGCGGCGACATCGGCTGGTACAACCCGGGCACCGACGAGTACACGGTCTGGATGTCGAGCCAGACGCCGCACATCCAGCGCCTGCTCCTGACCGCCTTCGTCACCGGCATCCCCGAGCACAAGGTGCGCTGCATCAGCCCCGACATCGGCGGGGCGTTCGGGACCAAGATCTTCTGCTACGCCGACATGGCCCTCGTCATGTTCGCCAGCAAGGCGATCGGCGGCCGTCCCGTGAAGTGGGTGGAGACCCGGCGCGAGAACTACCAGTCCACGATCCACGGCCGCGACCACGTCACCTACGTGGAGATCGCCGGCACGAAGGACGGCGAGGTCACCGGGCTCCGGGTGAAGACCCTGGCCAACCTCGGTGGCCGCCTGTCGACGATCGGCCCGGGCATCCCCACGACCCTCTACGCTCGGGTGCTCTCGGGTTGCTACAAGATCCCCAACGTCTTTGCCGAGGTCACCGGCGTCTACACGAACACGACGTTCGTGGACGCCTACCGCGGCGCGGGACGTCCCGAGGCGACCTACGTCATCGAACGGGCGATGGACCTCTTCGCGGACGAGATCGGGATGGACCCGGCGGAGCTCCGACGCAGGAACTTCATCGAGCCCGACAAATTCCCGTACGAGAACCCATCCGGCCTGGGAACCGCCTCGGGCGGCGCCAAGATCTACATCGACTCGGGTGACTACGAGCCCGCGCTCGACAAGGCGCTCGCGATGGCCGGCTACAGCGAGATCGACAAGGCGAAGGCCGAGGCGAAGACGCGCGGCAAGCTCCTCGGCGTCGGCCTGAGCACGTACCTCGAGGTGTGCGGCGTCGCGCCGTCGAAGTGGATCGGGGCGGTCGGCGAGGGCTGGGGCGCCGCGATGTGGGAGTCGTCCAACATCCGCGTCCATCTCACCGGCAAGGTCGTCGTCACGATGGGCACCCAGCCGCAGGGCCAGGGCCACGAGACGACCTACAGCCAGATCATCTCGCATGAGCTCGGCATCCCGATGGAGGATATCGTCATCCAGCACTCGGACACGCAGGGCACGCCGTTCGGGTACGGCTCCTACGGCAGCCGAACCGCGTCCGTGGGAGGGACCGCAGCAGTGAAGGCGGCCGGCAAGATCCGCGAGAAGGCGCGGCGCTACGCCGCGCACATGCTCGAGGCGTCGGTGGACGACATCGAAGTCGATGGCGCGAACTACCAGGTGAAAGGCTCGCCCGACAAGGTCAAGACCTTCCAGGAGATCTCGTTCGCGATCGGGCTCGGGTTCAGCCTCCCCGAGGGGATGGAGCCGTACCTCGACGAGACGGTCTACCACGACACCCCGAACTGCACGTGGCCGTTCGGGACGCACATCGCGATCGTCGAGATCGACGAGGCGACCGGCAAGACGGACCTCGTCCGCTACATCTCGGTGGATGACGTCGGCAACAAGATCAACCCGATGATCGTCGATGGACAGCTCCACGGCGGCATCGCGCAGGGCGTCGGACAGGCGCTCTGGGAGGGGGCCATCTACAGCGACGACGGGCAGCTCCAGTCGGGCTCGATGCTCGACTACGCGCTTCCGCGGGCATCGTGGTTCCCGATGCTCGAGCTCGACGAGACGGTGACTCCGTCGCCGGTCAATCCGCTCGGCGTCAAGGGGGTCGGCGAGGCCGGGACGATCGCCTCGACGGCGGCCGTCTCGAACGCCGTGGTCGATGCCCTCTCGGGACTCGGAATCAGGCATCTCGACATGCCGTACACGGCACAGACCGTCTGGCGCGCCATGCAGAGCGCCAAGGGAGGACAGGCATGATCCCGGCCGCGTTCAGCTACGTTCGACCGTCAACGCTCGATGAGGCGCTGGGCCTCATCGGACCGGACACGAAGATCCTGGCCGGCGGCCAGAGCCTGCTTCCGCTCATGAAACTCCGCCTCGCGGCGCCCGAGACCTTGGTCGACATCGGCCGGCTGGCCGAGCTCCGCGGGGTCCGCAAGCTCGATGACGGCCGCATCGCGATCGGCGCCCTCACGACCTATGCGGAGATGCTCGCGGATCCGGTGCTCAGCCACTACGGCCTGCTCGCCGACGTCCTCCCCGGGATCGCCGACGTGCAGACGCGGCACCTCGGGACGATCGGCGGGTCGGTCGCGCACAGCGACCCGGCCACCGAGATGCCGGCGTGCCTCCTGGCGCTCGATGCCGAGCTCGTCGCCCGCTCCAAGGGTGGGGAGCGAACGCTGCCCGTGGATGGGTTTTTCGAGGGTCCTTTCCAGACGGGCCTCGAGCCGAACGAGATCGTGACCGAGATCCGGATCCCCGGACCGATGGATGGGGCCGGCTCGGCGTACATCGCGCTGGCCCAGCCGGCGTCCGGGTATGCGATCGCCGGCGCCGCGGCCGTCGTGATGCGGGCACCGGACGGGTCGATCGGATTCTGTCGCGTCGCGATCACCGGCGTGGGGGACGCGCCCTACCGGGCGAAGGCCGTCGAGGACGCGTTGTCCGGTTCGGACGGATCGTCGGGCGCGGTGGAGGCCGCCGCCGGTCACGCCACGGACGGCGTCACGGTGATGGGCGACATCCACGCCGACGCGACGTACCGATCGGCGATGGCCGTGGTCTATGCCCGGCGTGCGATCGAGGCCGCGCTGGCGCGGCTCGGCTAGACCGCCGCGGGGCGGCCTCGCGTATGCGCGTCGAGCGGATCCTGCCCGGCGCGCGACCGCCGGCTGCCCCCGAGGGTTCCGTGCTGACCCGTGACCTCGTCGCGGGCGGGGAGCGCATGGCCAAGGGCCGGCGCCTGTCCGCGGCTGACCTCGCCGCGATCGTGGCCGAACCCTCCGCGGTCGGGTCTGACGGGGTCTCCGTGGTCGTGCTCGAAGCCGGCGACGTCCACGAGGACGATGCGGCACTCGCGCTGGCCGCCGCGGTCGCGGGCGAGGGACTGACGACGCGCGGTCCCGCCCAGAGTCGCGTGGACCTCGTGGCCGCGGTCGATGGCGTCCTGCACGTGCGGACGGCGGCGCTCGAACGGATCAACCGGATCGATCCCCTGGAGGTGTTCACCGCGTTCGACGGTTCGGTCGTCAAGGCGGGCCAGCTCGTCGCGAGCGTCAAGGTCGCACCGCACGTCGTCGACCAGGCGCTCGTGGATGCCGGTCGGCGGCAAGCGGGATTCGGGCGGCGGCCCGTCGTTCGCGTGGCGCCGTTCATCCCGCGCACGGTCGGGGTCGTGGTGCGCGAGGCGATCCACGCGGTCGCCCGGGAACGGTTCGAGGCGAGTGTGGCCGCCAAGGTGCGCGGCCTCGGTTCGACGCTGCGCGGTATCAGGTACGCGGCGGACGATGCGGCCGTGGCGCCCCTCGTTGCGGACTTTGCCTCGGGTCCGGACCGGGTCGACGTCATCCTCACCGCCGGTGGCGGGAGCACCGACCCGGCCGACCCGTTCTTCGGTGCGCTCGAAGGCCTTGGCGGGAGCGTCGTCCGGCGCGGTGTGCCCGCACATCCGGGTTCGATGCTCTGGCTCGGGCGGATCGGCCGCGTCGCCGTGCTCGGCCTTCCGACCTGCGGCGCCTACTCGAAGGCGACCGCCGCAGACCTCGTCCTGCCGCGCCTGCTCACCGGCGAGCAACCTGGCCCGCGCCTCGTCTCCGGCCTCGGCCATGGCGGACTCCTCACCCGCGACCAGCGCTTCCGGTTCCCGGCCTACGCCCGGGAGTTGGACGCGCCGGACGGCTGAGCGATGCCACGCGGTAGACTCGCGCCCTGATGACAACGACTCGAGATCCCGGCGCAGCGCTTGATTCGGCCGCCGCGATCACGGCTGCCTTTCGCGAGCGCGACTACATCGCCGATCGCTCGCTCGCCACGTCGGTCTTCCTGTCGCTTCGCCTGGACAAGCCGCTCCTCCTCGAGGGCGAGGCGGGTGTCGGCAAGACGGAGCTCGCGAAGGTGCTGGCGGCGAGTCTGGGGACGCGGCTCATCCGCCTCCAGTGCTACGAGGGCCTCGACGTCAACAACGCCGTCTACGAGTGGAATTACCCGCGCCAGATGCTCGAGATCCGGCTCATGGAGGCACGTGGGGCCGTGGATCACGCGACGGCGCACGACATCTTCGGGCCGGACTTCCTCATCAAGCGTCCGCTGCTCCAGGCGCTCGAGGCTAACGGAGCCGACGGGACCGAGGGCGAACCGCCCGTCCTCCTGATCGACGAGATCGACCGGGCCGACGAGGAGTTCGAAGCGTACCTCCTCGAGATCCTGTCCGACTACCAGGTCACCGTGCCCGAGATCGGCACGATCAAGGCCGCGCGTCCGCCACGCGTGATTCTCACGTCGAACCGGACCCGCGAAGTGCACGACGCGCTGAAGCGGCGCTGCCTCTACCACTGGATCGACTACCCGACGGCCGAGAAGGAATTCGAGATCGTCCTCGCCCGCGTCCCGGAAGCCCCGGAATTGCTGGCCCGCGCCGTCGTCGCGTTCGTCCATCGATTGAGAGAAGCGGACCTGACGAAGGTGCCCGGGATCGCCGAGACGCTCGACTGGGCGGCCGCGCTCCTGGCCCTCGGCGCGAAGGAGTTGACGCCCGAAACGGTCGACGAGACGCTCGGCGTGGTCCTGAAGTACGAAGAGGACGTCCGCGGCGTCCGTGGGATGAATGCGAAACGCTACCTGGCCGAGACGTCGGCCCAGCGCTGAGGACGCTCCGATGACCAGCTTGGCGAGCCCAGCCTGCCCGGCGCGCTGGCCGGCGTCGGACCGCTCCCGATGACAGCCGATCCCGGGTCCGCGATCGCCCGAACGCCCCGCGGCGAGGAGATCGACGGCCAACGCATGCTCCGCCAGGCGGTCGGGTTCGGGCGGGCGCTCCGACGCGCGGGGCTGGCGACGGACCTGAGCGCCGCGCAGGACTTCGCGCGGGCACTCGAGATCGTCGACGTCGGCGATCGTGCCCAGGTCAAGGCCGCCGGAGCGGCCGTCTTCATCCGCCGCCGCGACGACCGGCCCACGTACGACCTCATCTTCGATCGGTACTGGCGTCGTCGGGGGGTGTGGCCCGGCGACCCCCCGGCCACGACGCGTCCCGAGCGCCTCGAGACCGACGACGAAGGGGACGAGGACGGCGAGAACGAGCCCGGCGTCGGCGAGGAGCGGGTCAAGGCGCGCGCCGATGTCGGGCAGCCGCTCGCTTCGAAGGACGACGAGGATGCCTCCGACGAAGACGCGGTCGACGGGGTCACCATCGCTCCGGATGCGTTCAGCGCGACGGAGGTCATCCGCCATCGCGAGTTCGATCGGATGACACCGGCGGAACTGCGCGACGCCGAGCGGCTCGTGGACCTCCTCACGCCGAGGCTCGAGATGCGCCGCACGCGCCGCTATGAGTTGCATCCTCACGGCCGGCGCCTCGCACCCAGGGCGATGTTCCGGCGCAACATGTCGACCGGCGGCCAGATGATGGACTGGGTGTGGCGCCGACCCGTTCGCCGGCCGCGCCCGATCGTGGTGATCTGCGACATCTCGGGCTCGATGGAGCGCCACTCCCGCCTGCTGCTGCGGTTCGTCCAGGCGCTGGCGGCATCCAGCAACGTGAAGACCGAGGCGTTCGTCTTCGGGACGCGGCTTACGCGGGTGACCCGGCTCCTGCGCGACAAGGACCGGGATCGTGCACTCGCCCGGGTCGCCGACGCTGTCAACGACTGGGCCGGCGGGACGCGCATCGGCGAGTCGTTCCGCGAGTTCAACCTGCGCTGGGCCCGCCGCTCACTGCGAACCAGCGGCGTGGTCATCGTCATCTCCGACGGCTGGGACCGCGGCGATCCGGCGATCGTCGCCGAGGAGACCGCGCGCCTCCGACGAAATTGCCACCGGCTCGTGTGGCTCAACCCGCTCGCGGGGACGTTCGGCTACCAACCCCTCGCCGCCGGGATGAAGGCCGCCTACCCGTTCATCGACGACTTCCTGCCGGCCGGGACCGTGGCCAGCCTCGAGCGCCTCGGCGAGATCCTGGCCGGCGTGCGATCGCGCGACACCGGCCGCCACGCCGAGATCGCCGCGCACTCGATGCCGCATCTCCAGGGGCCGGGGTCCGGGGAGGTGCCCGTCGCGCCCACCCCGATGTCCACGGCCGGCGATCCCGCAGCGGCTCGGCGACTCACCTGAGCAACCGGGCGTAGCATGGTCGGATGAAGGAGCTGCTCGACACGCTCGCGGGCTGGCAGGCGGAAGGCGCCGGGATCGGGCGCGCGGTCGTCGTTCGGACGTTCGGCTCCGCTCCGCGACCCGAAGGTGCCGTGCTCCTGCGCTCCGACGATGGTCGGATCGCCGGGTCGGTGAGCGGTGGTTGTGTCGAGGGGGCCGCGGCCGAGGAGATCGAGCGGGCTCGCCGGACCGGGCACGCCCGGGTCATCCGGTACGGGATCAGCGACGAGGAGGCCTGGGACGTCGGCCTCGCCTGCGGCGGGACGATCGACGTGCTCATCGAACCCGAGGTGCCGGCCGCGGCCCGGACCGCGGCCACGGCCTCCCTTGAACGAGGCGGGCGCGGCACCGTGGTCGCCACCGCGCTCCCGCCCGATTCGCCTCCCCCTGTCTTCGGTGAGCATCGGCCCGGTGACGGGGCTCCGCCCGCCGAGCCCGTGCTGATCCGGGAGACGGGGCCGCCGTCGCGGAGCCTCGGGTCGCCGGCTGCCGACGCCGCGCTCCGCGAAGCCGCCGACGAGGCGCTCCTGCGCGGAACCTCCCGCACGCTCGAGATCGATGGAGCGTCGTGGTTCCTCGAGGCGTATCCGGTCCGGCCACGCCTGGTCATCGTCGGGGCCGTGGAGGTCGCCCGATCGCTCGTCCGGATCGCCGGGGAACTCGGCTACGAAACGGTCGTGATCGATGGCCGCACCGCGTTCATCACCGCCGATCGCTTCCCGAAGGCCGATCGACTCGTCGTCGGTTGGCCCGACGAGGTGGCCGACGAGATCGCACTCGGGCCGAACGATACGGTCGCCGTCCTCAGCCACGACGTGAAGTTCGATGAGCCCGCGATCGTCGAAGCGCTGCGCCGTGGTTGTCGCTACGTGGGTGCGGTCGGCTCGCGCAAGACACAGGCCGACCGGCGCGAGCGGCTGCGGGCCGCCGGGGTTGGGGAGGCCGACCTCGCGCGGCTCCGCGGACCCGTGGGCCTCGATCTCGGGGGCCGCGCTCCGGCTGAGACGGCGCTGGCGATCATGGCCGAGATCGTCGCCGACCGGTATGGCGGCACGGGCGCCCCGATGCGGAAGCGGGCAGCGGCCACGCAGGTGAGGGACGAGGCCACGCCGGTCGCCGGTGGCTGATGGCCTGAACGAGCGCGGATCGATGCCTTCCGGCGCCCTCACGGGAATCACCGCCGTGGTCCTTGCGGCGGGAACGGGATCGCGCTTCGGCGGCCGCAAGCTCCTCGCGCCGCTTGGTGGCCGACCGATCCTCCAGCATGTCCTCGACGCGCTCGCCGACGCGGGCCTCGTGGAGATCGTCGTGGTCCTTGGAGACGACTCGTCCGCGATCGAAACCGCCATCGACTGGCGCTCCGAGCGACGAGTCGTGAATCCCGAGCCGGCCGCCGGGCTTGCCGGATCCCTGCACATCGGGATGGACGCCGTGGACCCGGGCGCGGCCGCCGCCCTGATCGTCCTCGGCGATCAGCCGCTGCTTTCGGCGGCCACGATCCGCTCCCTGATCGCCGCCCTGCCGTCGAGCGATCCCGATGTCCCTCTCGGGCCTGAGGGGACAGGCGCGCCATCCATCCTCGTGCCGAGGTATGCCAGCGACCGCGGACGCAACCCCGTGCTGGTCTCCCGCGCGGCACTCGGGCTCATCTCGGAGGTCGCCGGCGATCGCGGCCTGGGGCCGGTCATCGCCGCCCACCCCGAGCTCGTGCTCGAGCTCCCGGTCGACGGCGCCAACCCCGACGTGGACACTCGCGCGGACCTCGCGGCCGTCGTGGAAGCGCGCTGGGCGGAGCGTGTTCGGGCGAACCGCACCCAGGTGGATCGCCTGCGAGAGGTGCCCGACGGACGGGACTTCTATGCGCCGGTCACGAGCCTCTTCCGGGCGGATCCGCATCGGACCGACGAGAACGTCCTGGACGCCCTCCGCGAGATCGCACGACCCGACGACACGTGGATCGACATCGGGGCCGGCGCCGGCCGCTACGCGCTGCCCCTGGCCCTCGCCACGAAGCGGGTCATCGCGGTGGATCCGTCGGGCGGGATGCTCCAGGCACTGCGCGACGGGATGAGCGAGTTCGCGATCACGAACATCGACATCGTCGAGGGCCGCTGGCCGGCGGTCGCCGCTGAGCTCCATCGCGCGCGACCCCCGGCGAGCCGCGGCGCCCCCGACCGATCACCGATCGCCGACGTCGCCCTCATCGCGCACGTCGGCTACGACGTCGAGGCCATCGGCCCGTTCGTGGACGAGATGGAGGCTGCCGCCGGACGAGCCTGCGTCGCCGTCCTGATGGAGCGGCAGCCGGCGTCGCTCGCCGATCCATGCTGGCCGCCTGTCCACGGCGAGGGCCGGATCGCGCTGCCCGCCCTGCCCGAGTTCCTCGGGCTGCTCGAAGCCCGCGGGCGGCAGCCGGTCGTCCGGAGGATGGACCGCGAAGCGCGTCGGTTCGCGACGCGCGATGAACTCGTCGGCTTCCTGCGACGGCAGCTGTGGATCGCGGACGACGGGCCGAAGTCCGCGCGGTTCGAGGCGACTGTGGACGAGCTGCTCGACATCGCCGCTGACGGGACCGTGAGCCTCCGCGGGGTGCCGCCGATGGCGATCGGGGTCGTGTCCTGGAGTCCGCCCGGCTGACCACCGCCCGGGACCGCACCCTCCCACACAGGACCGGACCCGACCGCTCAGGATCGTCCCGAACCGCTCCGCACCGCCCCGAACGGGATCCGGACCGGTCCCCATCTGCCCGCGGAGCTTACGGGCGCCTTACATCCGCCTGTGGCTTGACGGTGGAGCCGCAGGCGGCGATGGGCGATGGTCAGGTCGTCGATCGGCCGATCACCGGTCGACGGACCATCGAACCGCACGGGAGAACCAACAGGATGATGGCGATCGGATCGACCCTCCGGCTCGCAGGCACGGCTGCTCTGGTCGTCGCCGTCGTGGGCTGTGCCGGGATCGATCGCACGAACCATGCCGGATCCGCCGCCAGTCCGGATCCGGGCTCGGGTGACGGGGTCAAGACACTCACCGACAGCGACCTCGGAGCGACCGACACGCCGTCGGACGAGGAGCTGGCCGTGGACCTCGACACGCTGTTCGACGACTGGAACCTGGCCGACCTCGATGCCCAGTTCGGATCGGATCTTGCTCCGACCGGCTCGGGATCCCCCGCGCCATCACCCGCCGCAGGAGGCGGAGGTGGAACGGGTGGGCCGGCGGGCACGCCGTTGCCGCCCTTCGATGCCGGCTCGTTCGCCGACCTCGACGCCGCCCTGGCCGAACTCTATGCCGAACTCGGAGCCGGTGAAGCTGGCTCGGAAGGGAGCTTGCCATGAACCGCACACGCAACCGCCTTGTTTCCCTGGGACTCGCCGGCCTGATGCTCGTGGGCAGCGTTGCCCCGGCGCTGGCCGCCGATGACCCTAGCTTCGACCACGCCGTTCGCCGCGATGGACCGTGCCTCGAACTGTGGCGCGCGTTCGCCAATCAGCCGACCGTCCCTGAGGGCATCGCCCTCGGCGACTGCGAGATCGATCGCCGAGTCGATGCGCTGGCCAGGACACGCGCCCGCGTCGACGCATCGAAGGTGATGACCGAGGCCCACAAGACCACGATGCTCCGGATCATCGACGCGACCGTTCGCGGCCTGCGCGAGCTTCGTGCCGAGATCCACGCCGATACGCGACTCGGAGAGTTGATCGAGGACCTTCGACGCATCGCTCACGACTTCCGGGTCTATCTCCTCGTCATCCCGCAGGCGCACCTCACCAACGCAGCCGACGCAGTGCCCGCGATCGGGAAGAGGTTCGACGCCTTCGCCGAGAAGGCCGAGGGCTACATCAAGCGAGCCCAGGAGGCCGGCTACGACACGGCGAAAGCCGAAGCGGCGCTTGCCGCGATGAACCGGCACGTCGCTGCTGCGGAGGAGCAGGTCGATGGCCTGGCAAACAAGGTGCTGAAGCTCACGCCCGCCGATTGGAACGACGGGTCGGCGAAGCCGGTGCTCGAGCAGGCTCGACGCGATCTGCGCGAGGCCCGGGAACTGCTTCGGCGAGCCCGCGCGGATGCCCACGACGTGATCGCCGCGCTCCGGGCGCTGCGCGACACGCCATGACCCTGAGCTGATCCAGGGGGCGGACAGCGCCCGGGAACGCTTCGGCGGACCCGGGCGCTTTCGATTGGACCCGCGGTGGCCACGTTCGAGTCGGGTTCGGTATCCTCAGCGTCCTGACCCAGCCCCACACGGAGTCACCGATGCAGTTCTCCGGCACCGTCGAGATCGACGCCCCGCGCGACAAGACCTGGGCCTTCCTGACCGACCCCGAGCGCGTCGCGTCGTGCGGACCGGGCGTCGAATTGGTCGAGGAGCTTGACGATCGGAACTTCCGTGTCCGGGCCAAGGTCGGCGTCGGGTTCATCAGCGCGAAGTTCGTCGTGAACATGTCGTTCGGCGAGATGATCGAGCCGGACAAGGCGACCGTCATCGCGAACGGGCAGGCCCCCGGGAGCGCCGTGGACGCCAAGGGTGAGATGAACCTCTCCGGCCCACCCGAGGGCCCCACGACGATGGACTGGAAGGCCGACGTCGATATCTCCGGCTCGCTCGCCGGCGTTGGCGCCCGACTGATGGAGGGCACAGCGAACAAGATCGTCGGCCAGACCTTCGATTGCATCAAGGCGAAGCTCGAAGGTTGACGGCGAGATCCGTCAGAGCCCATGGAGCGCCTCAGCCGGGTCGTCGGCCCGTTGTCGACCAATGTCCACCTGCTTGCCGATGAGGCGACGCGGGAGGCGATCGCGATCGACACCGCGGTCCCGTCGCTCGCCTGGATCCGCGAGGAACTGGAAGCCCGGGACTGGACACTGAAGCTCATCGTGACCACGCATGGCCATTGGGACCACACGGGCGACAACGCGGCCGTGGCCGAGCACACCGGCGCGCAGATCGCCGCGCACCCGCTCGACTGGCATCGCCTGACCGATCCGGATCCGCTCTGGGCACCGTTCGAGATCCCGCCGTGCGTCCCGGCAGTCGAGCTGGCCGAGGGCGGCGAGGTCAGGTTCGGCTCCATCCGCCTGCAGGTCATGCACACGCCCGGGCACACCGAGGGATCGGTGTGCCTGCTGAGCGACGATGAGGCGTTCCTGTACAGCGGCGATACCCTCTTCGCGGGCGGGTGGGGGAGAGTCGATCTGCCTGGTGGCGACGCGCAGCTCATGGCCGAGTCCCTCGCGCGCCTGACCACACTGCCCGATGGCACAACGGTCCTGCCCGGCCATGGGGGCAGCACGAGGATCGGGCGCGAGCGGCCGTGGCTCGACATGGTCCGTCAGGCGGGCCGCCTCATCGTCTGACCCGAGAGGCCGCCCGCTGACTGCGGCGATTTCGGGGTACCGTGGAGGTGCGTCCCGCGCGCTGACGACTCGATCCGCCGACGGGGGTCCACTCATGCCGACCGCGACGACGACCTCGGATAGCTCGGCTCCTCGCGCGCTCGACCGCGCTGCGCTCGAGCAGGTCGATGCCTGGTGGCGCGCCGCGAACTATCTCTCGGTCGGCCAGATCTATCTCCAGGACAATCCGCTCCTCCGTGAGCCGCTCCGACCTGAGCACGTGAAACCGCGACTTCTCGGTCACTGGGGCACGACGCCCGGGCTGAACTTCATCCATGCGCATCTGAATCGGGTGATCCGTGATCGGGATCTCGATGCGATGTGGATCGTGGGCCCCGGCCACGGCGGGCCGGCGGCGGTCGCGAACGCGTACCTCGAGGGCACGTACTCCGAGGTGTATCCCTCGATCACCCGCGACGCCGGCGGGATGCGCGCTCTGTTCCGCCAGTTCTCGTTCCCCGGTGGGATCGGCAGCCACGTCACGGCCGAGGTGCCGGGGTCGATCCACGAGGGCGGCGAGCTCGGCTACGCGCTCTCCCACGCCTATGGCGCCGCGTTCGACAACCCCGACCTCCTGGTCTGCTGTGTGATCGGCGACGGGGAGGCCGAGACGGGCCCGCTCGCCGCGAGTTGGCACTCCAACAAGTTCCTCGACCCGCGGCGCGACGGGGCGGTCCTGCCGGTCCTCCACCTCAACGGCTACAAGATCGCGAACCCGACCGTCCTCGCGCGGATCCCGCCGGCCGAACTCCGAGCGCTGCTCGAGGGGTACGGCCATGATCCGGTCTTCGTCGAGGGCGACGACCCGGCGGAGATGCACCAGGCGATGGCCGGCGCCCTCGACGGGATCGTCAACGAGATCCACCGGATCCAGCGAGCGGCCCGTGGCAGCGCTGGCGACCCGACCCGGCCGCGTTGGCCGATGATCGTCCTTCGTTCACCGAAGGGCTGGACCGGCCCGCGCGAGGTCGACGGCCACGCGGTCGAGGGGACCTGGCGCTCCCACCAGGTGCCGCTCGCGGCGGTTCGGACCGACCCGACGCATCTCGAGCAGCTGGAGACGTGGCTTCGCTCGTATCGTCCGGACGACCTCTTCGACGCTGATGGCGCGCCCGTCGCGGAACTCGCGTCGTTCGCCCCGCAGGGCGAGCGCAGGATGAGCGCGAACCCGGTGGCCAATGGCGGCCGCCTCCTGCGCGATCTCGAGTTGCCCGATTTCCGCGACTACGCCGTCGACGTCCCGGCGCCGGGGGCCACGACGGCCGAGGCGACGCGCGTCCTCGGGACCTACCTGCGCGACGTCATGGCTGGGAACCGTGAGACGTTCCGGCTCTTCGGACCGGACGAGACCGCCTCGAACCGGCTCGGCGCGGTCTTCGAGGCGACGGACCGGACATGGATGGCCGACCGCGTCCCGGGCGACGACCACCTCGCTCCGGACGGCCGGGTCATGGAGATCCTCTCCGAGCACCTCTGCCAGGGCTGGCTCGAGGGCTACCTCCTCACCGGACGCCACGGGCTGTTCAACAGCTACGAGGCGTTCATCCACATCGTCGACTCGATGTTCAACCAACACGCGAAATGGCTCAAGGTGACCGCGGACATCGCCTGGCGGCGCCCCATCGCGTCGCTCAACTATCTCCTCAGCTCGCACGTGTGGCGCCAGGACCACAATGGCTTCTCGCACCAGGATCCGGGCTTCATCGATCACGTCGCGAACAAGAAGGCCGAGGTCATCCGCGTCTACCTCCCGCCCGACGCCAATTGCCTCCTGTCGGTCGCCGACCACTGCCTGCGGAGCCGCGACTACGTGAACGTGGTCGTCGCGGGCAAGCAGCCGGGTCCGAACTGGCTGACGATGGACCAAGCGATCCTGCACTGCTCGCGCGGCGCCGGCATCTGGGACTTCGCGAGCAGCGACGAAGGTGGCGACCCGGATGTCGTCCTCGCCTGCTGCGGCGACGTGCCCACCCTCGAGACCCTGGCTGCCGCCGACATCATTCGGCGCGAGCTGCCCGACCTGCGCGTCCGCGTCGTCAACGTCGTCGACCTCATGCGGCTCCAGCCGCCGTCCGAGCATCCCCATGGGCTGTCGGACGCCGACTTCGACGCCCTGTTCACGATGGACCGACCGATCGTGTTCGCCTACCACGGCTATCCGTCACTCATCCACAGCCTGGCCTACCGACGAACGAACCATCGGAACCTGCACGTTCGCGGCTACAAGGAAGAGGGGACGACGACGACGCCGTTCGACATGGTCATGCTCAACGATCTCGATCGGTTCCACCTTGTCATGGACGTCATCGACCGGGTGCCCGGCCTCGCTGCCCGGGCGGGCCACGTTCGCCAGGCGATGGTCGATCGACGGATCGCCGCACGCGAATACACCCGGCGCGAGGGTGAGGACGACCCGGAGATCCGCGACTGGTCCTGGGCGGCCAGGACCTGAGCGGCCGCACGTGCGGATCCTCGTCGTCAATGCCGGATCGAGCAGTCTCAAGCTCCGGCTCCTCGGCGCGTCGGACGTGGTGCTCGACGGCGTGGATCTGCCCGTCTCCCGTGGCGCGACGGGCGATGGACCCCCGACCGCCGCCGCGGCGGACATCCGCGCCGCCATCTCCTCGTTCCGTACGGTCGACGCCATCGGCCATCGCGTCGTGCACGGCGGGGCAGCGTTCGCGGGCCCGGTCGTCGTCGACGACGCGGTCGTCACCGAACTCACCCGTCTGATCGAGCTGGCGCCACTTCACCAGCCGGCGTCGCTCGCCGCACTCGACCTGATCGGCGAGATCTTGCCGGGCATCCCGTCCGTGGCCTGCTTCGACACCGCGTTCCATGCCAATCTGCCTCCGGCAGCGTCGACGTACGCCCTCCCCGCCGAGTGGCGCGAGCGCTGGGGGCTGCGCCGCCACGGCTTCCATGGGCTGTCCCACGCGTACGCGGCGCGGCGAGGAGGGGACCTTCTCGGGCGGGGCGGAGACCTGCGCATCGTGACCTGCCACCTGGGAGCCGGCGCCTCGCTCGCGGCCGTTCAGGGCGGACGCTCCATGGACACGACGATGGGGTTCACGCCGCTCGAGGGGCTCGTGATGGCGACGCGGTCGGGAAGCGTCGACCCCGGGCTCCTCCTCTGGCTCCTGGAGCACGCGGGCGTCGGTTCGGCCGAGCTTGCGACCGTGCTCGAGCATCGCTCGGGGTTGCTCGGCCTCGCCGGGACGCCCGAAATGACGGCCATCCTCGCTGCCGATGCGGCCGGCGACACGGCTGCGTCCCTCGCGCTGGCCGTCTACGTCCACCGCCTCCGCGGCGGCATCGCGGCGATGGTCGCTTCGATGGGAGGCCTCGATGCGCTCGTGTTCACCGGCGGGGTCGGAGAGAACGCCGCGGCGATCCGGTGGCGAACCGCCGATGGCCTCGGCTTCCTTGGCGTCGCGCTCGATCCGGACCTCAACGAGAACGTCGCGGACGACCTCGACGTGTCGACGGCCGGCGCGGCGGTGCGGACGCTCGTGATCCGGGCCCGTGAGGATCTCGAGATCGCCCGCCAGGTCCGCGAGGTCCTTGGCGCCTGAGCGAGCCGACATCGGAGCTCGCCCGCGGAATGAGCTGCCGTACGTCGGTGCGTCCCAGGCGTGGCGCGTGCCCGCCGAGGGCCGCTTCCGGCGCCTCGACCACCGCGGTCTAGGGCTCCTTGCTGTGGGCGATCCCGGTCTGATGCCGGTAGAAACCGAGGCCCTCATAGAGCGCGAGCGCGCCGTTCGGGTTCTCGCTGTCGACGCCGAGCGCGGCATCGGTCATCCCGCGCTCGGAGAACGCGTGAAGCGACGAGGCGATCAACGCCCTGGCCACGCCGCGGCGACGCCACGGGCGTCGGGTCGAGATGCGCTCGAGCCATCCGCGCTGGACCCCGAGTCGCTCGTTCTCCTCCGGGTAGATCCAGTTCATGACCACCGCTGCGACCTCGTCGCCGTCCCACGCGATCCGCCACAGGGACGTGTCGACGTCGGGCTCGGTGAAGGTCCTCACGAAGTCGACCTCCTCCTGCTCGCGGTGGTTCCAGTGGTCGCGGAAGGCCTCGTTCTCGGCCTCGAAGATGCGCCGGTGGTCCACCTCGCGGACCGGGCGGATCTCGAGTGGCGCGGGTAGCGCGATCTCGGGGATGGGGTTGGCGAGATCGCGGAGCATCATGAAACCGAAGCGAACCTGCGCGTAGCCCTCGCGGGCGAGGAGCGCGAGCGCCCCGGTCTGGGTCTCATCGGGCCAGGTCAGGAGCGAGACCGAACCCACCGCCGGTTCCGCGGCGAGGCTCGCGCGCGCCCGGTGCTCTTGCCAGCGCAGGATCGACGCACCGATCCCACGCCGGCGCCACGCGGGGTCCACGGCGCAATCGAAGAAGAACTGAGTGGATCCTTCGCGGATCGATCGGGAGACCGCGCCCATCGCCACGATCAGGCCGTGGACCTCGGCCACGATCCCGTCCCGAGCGGGCTCGAAGCCCGCCATGTTGTCGTAATCGTTGCGCAGGGACGCCTCCGACGGGAGATAGGGGATCGCGTCCGCAAGATTTGCCTGCTGCAGGACCGTGGTGATCCCGGGGTAGTCGCGGGCAGGATCGAACGCCCGAAAGCGCAGGCCGTCGATGGCCGGGGCGCCCTCGACCTCGATCGCCGTGGCCGGCACTCCCTTGCCGGGCTCGGTGGGGACGTTCATCGCGGTCATCCTGGCGGTCTCCTTGCTTCGATGGATCTCTCATCGTCAACCGAGTCTCGTGTCGTCCGGTTCGAGGACGTCATCGGTCGTCGCCGTACTTCGTGCGCATGTGGACCGACACGCGCTTGTGGATCGCCTTCCACTTGCGCTTCTCGGCGATCTTCGCGAGGGCATCGTGCTCCCGCGCCGCCCGCGCTCCCTCGCGCGCGAGCTTGCGGTGGGCGTCGAGTCGAGCCGACGCGAGCGAACCGTCCGCGATCGCGTCCTGGACGGCGCATCCGGGCTCGCCGTCGTGGCCGCAGTCGCTGAAGCGGCAGGTGGCGGCAAGGTCCTCGATATCGTCGAAGGCCTGGCTCACGCCCGTGTCATCGGCCAGAGCCAGCTCGCGCATCCCCGGCGTGTCCACGATGAGGCCGGTCGAGAGGCGGATCAGGTGCCGCCGGGTGGTCGTGTGGCGGCCCCGTGAGTCGTCCTCGCGGACGCCGCCGGTGTCGAGCCGATCCTCTCCGAGCAGGGCGTTGATGAGCGTCGACTTTCCGACCCCGGACGAGCCGATGACCGCGACCGTCTTGCCATCGACGAGCTGCGCCGAGATGCCGTCCATGCCGGTGCCGCGGAGCGCGCTCGCGATGACCACGTCGACCCCGGACGCCACCGAACCGACGGCGACCCGCGGTCCGTCGAGGTCCGCGGCCACGTCCGCCTTCGAGAGGACGATCACGGGACGCGCGCCTGACTCCCAGACGGCGGCCAGGTAGCGTTCGAGTCTGCGCAGGTTGAGGTCATGATCGAGCGAGGTCATGACGAACACCGTATCGACGTTCGCGGCCAGGACCTGGAGTTGCGCGCCATGGTCGGCCGGCGGGCGGCGGACGAGGGCGGTCCGCCGCGGCAGGACGGATCGGATGATCGAGGTGCCCTCGGTTCGCTCGAGCGCGACCCAGTCGCCGACGGCCGGGAACGCCGCGTCCTCGGGCGCATCGAAGCGGAACCGGCCGCTGACGGCCGCGAGGATCTCGCCGCGCGGTGTCCACACGAGGTAGCGGCCGCGTTCCTCGACGATGATCCGGCCCGGTTCGGCATCCTCGCTGCTCGGACCGGCATCGACAAGGTCGACAAAGGACGCCGCGAATCCATCGTCCCAGCCGTACGCTCGGAGCTCCGGCGCCGCGTCCACGGCCGAGTCTGCGGGCAGGTGTCCGTTCGCCTGGCTCATCGGACGCTCACGGTCGGCAGGCGTGGATTTCGATCCCGGCGGGAACGGTCCGAGCTGGTACTCGAACGACTCCGACACCACGCGAAACCCAAGGCTCTCGTACAGCGTGAGCGCCTGGTTCGGGTTCTGCGTGTCCACGCCCAGCGCGGCCGAGTTGGCGCCCGCGTCGCGCACGACCCGCAGGCTCGCGGCGAGCAACGCCCGCGCGAGGCCGCGGCGCCGGTACTCCGCCTGGACCGAGATCGACTCCGTCCAACCGATGCGCGAGCCCTCGGCGTCAGCGTCCCCGAGGTAGTTGAGGATCTGGCCCGCGATCACATCGCCGTCGAAGGCGACCTGCCACAGCTCGGGGCTGAAGCTCGGGAACCCGACGAACGCCTCCCATTGGGCCTCGGAGCGAGCCGCCTGACCATAGGAATTGGCGAAGGCGCGCACGTCGGCTTCGAAGACGCGGCGGTGCATCGACCGATCGCCCGGATCGATGGGACGGACCACGAGCGGCGCCGGGATGGGGAGGTCCGGGATGTCGTCGAACGTCGGTCGGACGAGTTCGGCGTCGCGCCGGGCGCGGACGAGGCCGAGCCGCTCGACGAGGCCGATGAGTTCGTGGTCGCGACCGCCGATGAACACCATCATCTCGGTGGCGTGTTCCGACCCGATCTCGCCGATCAGGGTCTCGGCACGGCGCAGGGCGTGATCGAGCAGGCGTTCCTCGACGCCCCGGCCGTGTGCCTCGGGCACGACGAACAGGACCGCTTCGACCCGTCGCCCGCCGGTCGACATCTCCTGCCATGATGCTCGCCCGTAGCCGACGGGACGGCCGTCGATCTCGACGATCGCGCAGTCGCGCGGGAGGTCGGCATGGTCGAAGTGGGCGTAGGTGTTGTCGAAATCGGCCACCGACGAGATGTCCGGGTCGCCGTTGAACGCCCGAACGGCATTCGCGACGTGGTTCATCGCCGGATGGTCCTCCGGGCCCCGATAGGCCCGGAGGACGATGGGCGCGCGGTGGATCGTGCGTTCGGGCATCTCAGCCAACTCTCTTCAGCTTGCCGGTGCGCTTGGCGTAACGCTCGGCCTTCCCGAAGGCCCACAGGCCGAACGGGATGAGGACCGCGCCCATGATGAGCAGCGGCCAGACGTCGCCCAGCAGGGTATCGACCCCAGCGCCATCGATCAGTCCGGCCCGGACGCCCTGGAGGACGTACGTCGCCGGCGACAGGTGCGACAGCACCTGCATCCAGCCCGGCAGGACCTCGATCGAGTAGTAGACGCCGCTGACGAGCAGCAGCACCGACTGCAGGACGAACGTCATCTGTGCCCCACGTTCCACGTACAGGAGCGGCAGGATGGCGGCGATCATCCCGATCCCGACGAAGCTGAACGACCCGAGGACCATGAATGCGATCACGGTCAGCGGGTTCGCATTCGCGACCTCGAGCTGCGGGAAGAACAGGATGAGCGCCACGAGGATCACGGCCGTGTGGATCAGGCCGTAGACCATCGCGTACGACACCGAGCCCAGGAGCTGGGCCCAGCGCCGGACCGGCGCCATCATCGTGTACTCGAGGGTGCCTTCCCAGCGCTCGACGGCGATCGTCTCGGCGATCCAGCTGAAGACGACCGAGAGGTAGTTCCAGAAGATCGCCCCGACCATCAGGGTCAGGAGCAGCCTGGGGCTGCCCTGGTCGGCACCGATGAGCGAGATCGAGAGAGCGCCCGCGACGGAATAGACCAGGAACGCGAGTTCCCAGCCCCAGTACCGGCGGGTCAGGTTGAAGTTGCGCTCGATGAAGGCGTAGCTCGCCTTCAGCTCATGGGCGACGAGAGTCACGGGATCTCCTTCGGGTCGTGGTGGCCGGCTCGGCCCCTCAGCGGGACCGGGCCGGCCGAAGCTCGGGTTCTGGCTCGACGGCGAGTCGTTCACCGATCGAGATGAAGCGGCGGCCGACGAACCGTCGGATGGCCTGTGAGCGCTGGGCGCGGGCCGGACGAGCGAGGCGCGCGAGGCGCTCCTCATCTGCGGCTCGCTGGGCGCGGGCCATGCGGTCGTGTGCGACGTGCAGTCGCAAAGACGCGTAGTTGTTCATGCTGTTCACCTCCTTTCGTCGGGAGTTCGTGCGGTAGGCTCGCTTCCGAGCCTCGGTCGTTGTCGTCATTCGTCGTCTCCGTCTTCGTCTTCCTCGACGTCGTCGTCGAGCGAGCGACCCGTATAGGTCATGAACACGTTGTGCAGGGTCGGCAGTTGCCCGTGGCGCTCGGCCACGAGGCGCTTGAGACCCTCCGGCGAGTCCTCGGCCACGACCTTCCCGTCCGCGAGGATCGTGATCCGGCCACAGAGCCGTTCCGCTTCCTCGAGGTCGTGCGTGGTCAGGACGATCGACGCGTCGTGCTCATCACGGATCTCCTCGATGAACGCCTGGACGTCGAGCTTGCTGCGCGGATCCAGGCCCGTGGTCGGCTCGTCGAGGAGAAGCAGTGACGGGCTCGTCAGCAGCGCCCGCGCGATCGCGACCTTCTGCTGCATCCCCCGGCTCATCTGCTCCACGGGTCGGTCGACCCGCTTCTCGGCGATGCCGAGGCGCCAGAGGATCGCCACCGCGTTGCCGCGGGCCGCTCCCGCGTCCAGGCCGTACAGCCGGGCCGCGAAGAGGAGGTTCTCCATCGGGCTGAGCTTCTTGAAGAAGGCAGCGTCGACGGAGACGCGATTGATCAAGCGCTTGACGGCGAGCTCTTCGCGGACGATGTCGTGGCCGAAGACCTCGACCCGACCTTCGTCGAGCGTGAGGAGGCCGCACATCAGCCGGATGAGCGTCGACTTGCCCGAGCCGTTGGCGCCGAGGATCCCGACGATCCCGCCGCGCTCGAGGCGCAGCGACACGTTCGAGATCGCCGACACCGGCTTCTTCCTGCGTCCGACGACGAACCGCTTCGTCACGCCCTCGACGAAGAGGGCGGGCACGGCGGTTCCGTCGGGCGCCGCGGGGACGATCGCCATCGGGACCGGTCGCCAGGGCTCCCGGGGTCCGGTGACGTTCGGCCGCGTGGGACCGCGTCGCCAGCGAGACTTCTTCGGTTGTCGTTCGTTCGTGATCGTGGTCACGGTGGTGGCTCCTGGTGATCGAGTGACTGGCTGGCCCGGACATGAAGAGAGCCGCGGGCCCGGTACGACCTGTCGTCGGGTGGGCTCGCGGCTCTGGGGATGCCGGTCGCGCTCGATGGCGCGGCGAGGGCATCAAAAAAGCCGGGGGCCCGTCTGGCCCACGGCTCGTGGTTCGCTCGGTGACGGTGTTACCGCCTGTCCGTTACCTCGAGATGGGCGCAGATCTCCCGCGATCGGCAGCGCTGAAAGGCGCCGTCGTGTGTCGCGTGTAGAGAAGTGTTCTCATTCGGAGTCGCCCTCCTTCGAGATGGACAGCCGGCGCGGTATCCGCACCGGTGGCGGAGTGTAGGACCCGACCGGGTCGGCTGTCAATCGCTGAGTTTCGGCGGTAGAGTGGTGCCCAGGTCGCCGGATCTGGCGGCGCTTGCGACGGGAGCACGACCGATGGACGAGCAGGATGTCAGGGCTCGAGCGGAGGCCGTTTGCGTCGCGCTTGTCACGGGTGACGTCGGTGTCTTCATCGAATTGCTCAGTCGGGAGCTTCGCCAGAACGTGGGCGAGGTCATGACGCTGCTCCCGTTGCCTGCGACCGAAGCGACCGTCGAGTCGATCGCGTCGGGCGGCAGCGCGGCGCAGACCGCGGTCATCAGGATCGTCGGCGAGCACGAGGAGGTCACGATCCAGACCCGCTGGAAGGAGCGCGACGGCACGCCGACGATCATCGAGGCGAGCAACCTCACGAGCGCGGCCCGCGCCGTAGCCGGCGAGGCGGTGGCGGCGGGCGATGGGGAAGAGGCCGTCGAGGATGGCGAGACCGGCGGAGGCGACGCCTCAGGCGGCGCCTGAACCTCCCGTTGCGCGTCGCATCACGACGCGGGGAACGCCGCCGGTCTTCGCGTCCGTCTCCGATACGACGGTGAATCCGGCGGCTTCGAACATCGCGCGGGTCCCACCGAAGGCGGCCTCTGACGGCATCCGGTCACCCGGCGCCAGGTCCGCCGGATACGACTCGATCATCGTCGCTCCGCGTTCGGTCGCGTAGTCCACCGCGGCGTCCAGGAGCGCGCGTCCCACCCCCTGTCCGCGCGCGGTCTCCGATACGGCGAAACAGACGATCGACCAGACCGGCGCGTCGTCGACGCGAGGGATCACCTTCGAGCGCCCCAGGCGCTCGAAGCGCTCGCGCGGCGCGAGGCTCACCCAGCCGAGGGCGCGCTCCCCTTCGAGTGCGACAAGACCCGGTGGTTCGTGGCTCCATGCCTGATCACGCAGCCCTTCGCGCAACTGGGGAACCTTGAGGGCCGAGAAGTCCTTCGCGCGCAAGCGCCAGAACTGGCACCAGCACCAGCGTGGATCACCGCCCTCGCGGAAGAGTGCCTCGAGGGCCGACCACGTGGCGGGCGTCAGTGGGACGATCCTGACGGTCATCTGGCAAGGATACGGCTCCCCGTGCTGGGTCCCGCCTACGCGCGGCGGCCCTCGCCAGGCCGAGCTGCGTGGTGGCTTCGGTGAGGGCTGGCGCTGCCTGAAGCTGCTCGAGGATCTCCGCGAGTGCGAGCCGATACTGGAAGATCGCGTGAGGCATGATCCGCGCGAAGCTTTCGCTAGTCGAAGACGCAGGAGGAGTGGGATGCCAACGATCGACGATCGAACCGCCGAGTTTCATCGACTCCACGCTGCCGGCTGTTTCGTCATGCCGAACCCGTGGGACGCGGGGAGCGCGCGCGCCCTCGAGCAGATGGGATTTAAGGCCCTCGCAACGACGAGTGCCGGCTTCGCGTGGACACTCGGCCGGGGGGACACCGAGGTCACGCTCGATCAGGCGCTCGAGCATCTCACGGCGGTCGCGGCGGCAGTGAGTGTTCCGGTCAACGCCGACTTCGTGGGCGCATTCGCCGTCGAACCGGAAGGCGTCGAAACCAACGTGCGACGTGCCGCGGAGACGGGGATCGCCGGTCTGTCGGTCGAGGATTCGACCGGTGATGCCGAGCACCCCCTGCACGACTTCGACCTTGCGGTGGACCGGATCCGGGCGGCGCGGCGGGCGATCGATGCGAGCGGGACCGGCGTGGTCCTGACCGGGCGCTCCGAGGGATTCGTCGTCGGACGACCCGACATCGACGAGACGATCCGCCGCCTGGTCGCGTACGCGGAAGCCGGGGCCGACTGTCTCTACGCTCCGCGGCTCGCGTCGCTCGACCACGTCAGGGCGATCGTCGCCGCGGTGGCGCCCAAGCCGGTGAACCTGCTCATCAACGCGCCGTTCACGACCGTTGCCGAGGCGGCATCCCTCGGCGTGCGGCGGATCAGCGTCGGCGGCACGCTGGCCCGCGTCGCGTGGGCCGGGTTCCTCGATGCGGCGCAGGAGATCGCGAACGAAGGGACCTTCACCCGGTTCGACCGGTTGCCGAACGTCGACGCGCTGCTGGGCAAGCGCTAGGGATTCGGCGGGGCGGCCGCGGTCCGGCGCGCGATCTCGGCGCGGACGACCGGCGCGACCTCGGTTCCGAGGAGTTCGATCGCGCGCATCACGTCCGCATGGGGCGTCGCCCCCACGATGAACTGCATCAGGAACCGCTCGTGGCCGAAGATCTCGTGCTGGAACAGGATCTTCTCGATGACCTGGGCCGGGCTTCCGGTGAACGTGGCGCCGTGAAGTCCGTGGCCGGCCTCGTAGGCCTCGCGGGTGATCGGCGACCAGCCGCGCTCCCGCCCGATCCGGTCGGTCATCGCCTTCGTCGCCGGCCAGGCCGCATCCGAGGCCGCCTGCGAATCGTCGGCGAGGAACCCGTGCGAGTTGATGCTCATCGGCAGGTGGCCGTGGCCCGCCTGCTCGGCGGCGCGCCGATGGATCTCGGCGAACGGCGCGAAGCGCGCGGGCTCGCCGCCGATGATCGCGAGCGCCATCGGCAGGCCCAGCAGACCCGTTCGCGCGGCGGACTGCGGCGTCCCACCCACCGCGACCCAGACCGGCAGCGGATCCTGGATCGGCCGCGGGTAGACGCCCCGGTCCTCGATCGGGGCCCGGTGCTTGCCGGACCAGGTGATCCGCTCGGACGCGCGCAGCGCCAGGAGCATCTCCAGTTTCTCGGCGAACAGGCTGTCGTAGTCATGGAGGTCGTAGCCGAACAGCGGGAAGGATTCGGTGAACGAGCCGCGTCCAGCCATGATCTCGGCGCGCCCGCCCGACAGCAGGTCGAGCGTCGCGAACTCCTGGAAGACGCGGACCGGATCGTCGGACGAAAGCACGTTCACGGCGCTCGAGAGCCGGATGCGCTTCGTCCGCTCGGCGATCGCCGCCAGCACCACGGCCGGGGCGGAGATCGGGAAGTCCGGGCGGTGGTGCTCGCCAACCGCGAAGACGTCGAGTCCGACCTCGTCGGCGACCCGCGCCTCATCGATGACGTCGCGGAGCCGCTGCTCCGGGGAGATGGATCTGCCGGTGGACGGATCCGCATGGATGTCGCCGAACGTGTAGAGACCGAGTTCGAACGGTGGCATGGCTCCAATGGTATGTCGGGAGAGCCGACCACCGACGGCGTGGGCCCCGTACGATGACCGCGATGACCGAACCCTCCGGATCCACGAACCACGCCGGGGACCGCGCCACGGGCCGCGCCGCCCGGGTCGCCCTCGTCACCGGCGCCGGCAGCGCGGACGGGATCGGGTTCGCATGCGCGCGCCGGCTGGGTCGCGCCGGCGCCGCGGTCGCGATCGCATCCACGACGGACCGGATCCACGAACGGGTGGCGGAACTGGTCGGGGAGGGGATCACCGCGTCCGGGCACGTCGGCGACCTGATGTCGGACGGCGCGGCGGAGCGGCTGATCGCAGACGTCCTCGGCGCGCACGACGGTCGCCTCGACATCCTCGTGAACAACGCCGGGATGATCGCCGTTGGCGGCTCCGAGGAATCCTCGACGGTCGCCGGGATGAGCCGCGAGGAGTGGGACCGGGGGATCGAGCGCAACCTCGGGATCGCCTTCGTGGTGACCCGGGCCGCTTTGGACGCGATCCTGCGCAGCGACGCCGGGCGGATCGTGTTCGTCTCCTCCGTCACCGGGCCGCTCGTGAGCAACCCGGGATCCGCGGTCTACGGCGCGGCGAAAGCGGGGATCCTGGGACTGATGCGCGGCCTGGCCATCGAGGTCGGCGGGTCCGGGGTCACCGTCAACGCGGTGCTCCCCGGCTGGATCGCGACGGCGTCCCAGCTCCCGGAGGAGGCGATCGGCGGCCGGAACACGCCGTTGGGCCGATCGGGGACCCCCGACGAGGTCGCCGCGGCCGTGGCGTTCCTCGCGTCGCCCGGCGCCTCGTACGTGACGGGGCAGGGAATCGTCGTCGACGGCGGCAACACGATCCAGGAGTTCAAGGGCCCCTCGGGGGCGTGGTACTGATGACCGGGAGTGCGGGGGCGGCGGATCCGGGCCGCGTGGCGATCGTCACGGGCGGCGCCAGCGGGATCGGGCGAGCCACGGCCGTGCGCCTCGCAGGTGACGGCTTCCGGATCGCGCTCGTGGACCTGGACGAGGCGGGGATGGCCGCGTCCATCGAGGCATGTGGCGGCCCGGGCGTCGCGATCGGTGTTCCCACGGACGTGCGTTCCTTCGAGGCGTGCGCGGCCGCGGTCAGCGCCATCGTGGAGCGCTTCGGCAGGCTCGACGTCCTCGTCAACTGCGCAGGCGTGTGGGTCGAGGGTCCCACCGACACGATGACAGAGGCGGACTGGGACCGGGTCATCGACGTGAATCTCAAGGGCACGTTCCAGATGTGCCGCCACGCGATCCCGGCCCTCGAAGCGACCGGCGGCTGCATCGTGAACCTCTCCTCGGACGCGGGCCTGTGGGGCAACAAGGGCGCCGCCGTCTACTCCGCGAGCAAGGGTGGCGTGACGGTCCTGACGAAGGCGCTGGCGGTCGAACTTGCTGAACGAGGGATCAGGGCCAACGCGGTGTGCCCCGGCGACGTGGACTCGCCGATGATCCACTACCAGGCCGAGACGTTCGGGGATGGCGATCCCGAGGCGTACCTCCAGGCGCTCCTCAAGGCCTATCCGCAGCGGCCGCCGCGCTTCATCCGCCCCGACGAGGTCGCCGACCTGATCGCCTACCTGTGCTCGGATCGGGCGGCCGCGATCACCGGCGCCGCGATCTCGATCGACTTCGGGCTGACCGCGGGCTACTAGCCGTCAGGCGGGAGGTCGTCGGAGGCCTCGGAGGCTCGCGAGTGCGCCTTCGGGATGACCGTCGTGCCGGTCGCCCGACAGGTGACGATCGGCTCATCAAGGACATCCGCCGCAGAGGGCCCCACGTCGTAGCGGCTC
Source organism: uncultured Chloroflexia bacterium (assembly GCA_963714835.1). Taxonomy (GTDB): domain Bacteria; phylum Chloroflexota; class Limnocylindria; order Limnocylindrales; family CSP1-4; genus CAKKPP01. The sequence goes on along the minus strand of CAVQPX010000007.1, from coordinate 167,075 downwards.
GCGATCACCTTGCGGGCCTCGAAGGCGACGGTCCGGCTGGTGTTGCCCATCCGGGTCACGGTGCCAGTCACCTCGAGGAAGTCACCCGCGTAGACCGGTGCGAGGAACTCGATCTTCTCGTAGCCGACGAACAGGCCCTCGTCGCCGTCGGTGATGACGGCGATCTCGGTGATGACGTCGCCGAACAGGGCGAGCGTCCGCGCCCCGGCGACGAGGTTGCCCCCGTAGTGGGCGTCCTCCTGGCCCATCCGGACCCGGAGCGTGCTGGTGATCGGCGGGTCTGGTTCGCTCATCGGTTCATCACCTCCCTGGCGGCGCGCTCAACGGCCTCTTCGCCGGTCAGCCAACCGGTCCCGAGGTCGGCGGGTGGGGCATCGGCCCGAACGACGAGCGCATCCACCGCGACCGTCCGCTCGCGGGCCACGAGGATCGGGTTGAGGTCGGCCTCGCCGATGTCAGGATGGTCCTCGCCGAGTGCGGCGAGGCCCACGATCGCCGCCACGATCCCGTCGTCGCGGATCGCCCCGCCTCGTGCCGTTCGAAGCATCCGACCCACGATCGTATCGTCGAGCATCCGGCGCGCTTCGTCCGTACCGATCCGCCCGGTCCGGACGCCGACCTGGTCGAAGTGCTCGGCCCAGATGCCGCCGAGGCCCACGAGGACGGCAACGCCGAACTGCTCGTCGCGGCGGAACCCGGCGATCAGCTCCAGTTCCGCGCGCACGTGCTCCGCGACGAGGAACGTGACCGCGAGTCCGGCCCGGCCGGCGTTCTCCGAGATCGCGGCCGCGGCGCGCCGGACCTCCTCCGCCGACCCCAGCCCGACGCGCACAAGCCCCAGCTCGGTCTTGTGGCTGATCCCGCTGGCCACGCCCTTGAGCACCACCGGGTAGCCGATCCGCTCGGCCGCCTCGGCGGCGGCGTTCCCGTCAGCTGCCGTCGCGCGCCGCGGGGTCGGGATGCCGTACCGCTCGACGATCGCGAGCGATGCGTCTTCATCGAGGGGCCCGGCCCCGCGGAGCTCCGGGAGCTCGATCGGCGGGCCGGCCGGTGGGACCCGCCCGTCGCCCGCCCACTCGGTCCGCCGCGCGACCTTGGCCAGGGCATCGAGCGCCGTCCAGGCGCCGCGCAGGAGCGGGATCCGCTCGGTGAGGCAGTAGTTCAGCAACTCCGGGCTCGGATCCTGACTCGAGGGTGAGAGGAAGACCGGGGTCTTCTTCGAGCGCGATGCCTCGCTCGCGAGGTACGAAGCGAGATCGCGCCCGAGCTGAAGCTCGTAGGACCCGCAGGTCGTCTGCTGGTCGAGGCTCACGACGAGCAGGTCGCCAGGCTCGTCGGCCAGGGCTGCCAGCGCCCGGGGGTAGATGGTCCGGTACTCGTCGGTGCCCCACGGGTCCATCGGGTTGCGTGGCTGGAAGTTCGGCCAGGTCTCCGTCAGGCCGGCCGCCCCTTCGTCGCTCAGCGGCGGCAGATCGATCCCGACGTCCTCCGCGAGGTCAGAAAGGAGGTTCGCCTCGCCACCGGAGTTCGTGACGATGTGCGCCCGGCGCCCGATGCGGGTGCGACCCGCCCCGAAGATCTCGCCGATCGTGGTCAGCTCATCGAGATCGGCACACAGGATCGCGCCGGCCTGGCGGAGCGCGGCGGCCCCCACACGCGCATTCCCGGCGAGCTTGCCGGAGTGGGCCACGATCCCGGCCTGCGCGGCGGACGACCGACCGACCTTGCAGACAGCCAGCGGCTTGCCGGCGTCCGCGAGCGCGCGGGCGGCGCCCAGGAAGCCCGCGGGATCGCCGAAGCCTTCCACGAAGGCAAGGACGGCGTCGGTCCGCTCGTCGGCGGCGAAGAACGCGAGGTACTCGGCGAGCCCGGTGCCGGCCTCGGAGCCGCACGAGACGATCGTTGAGAGCGGAACGCGCCCGCCGTTGTTCACGAACGCCTCGACGATCGCGCCACTCTGGGCCACGACGCCGACCCGCCCCCTTCGGACGTGCATCGGAACCGTCCCGATGTACGGAGCGGCCCCGGTCACGAGGTCCACGAAGCCCATGCAGTTCGTGCCGACCACGGCGATCCCGCGCTCTGACGCAAGCGTCCGCAGCTCCGAGGCCAGCTCGAGGGCGGCCGGGCCCGAGTCCGTGTAGCCGGCCCCCGGGATCACGAAGCTCCGGGCCCCCACGGCCACCCCCGCTCGGACCGCCTCCAGGATCCGGTCCGTCCCCAGCTGGACGAGGACGACGTCGGGGGCCTCCGGCAGCTCCGCGAGCGACGGCGACGCAGGCAGACCGGCGATCTCGCGGTACTTCGGGTTGACCGGGTAGAGCCGGCCCTGGTACCCGAGTGCGCGGCTGTTCTCGAGGGCCACCCGGCCCACGAACGAGCGCGGGCTCGCCCCAACGATGGCGATCGACTCCGGCCGCAGGATCGGACCCAGGTCCATGGCGCGCTCAAGCGTACGGGTCGGCGCCCGCGGACGACAGCCCGTCCCGGCAGACGCACGCGGCTCCTTCGGGCTACGCTCCCGGCATGGCCCCGAAGATCCCCTTCCTCGCTCCGCTCATCCAGGCAGGCGTCCTGGACGCGGACCTCGCCGCCCTCGTCTGGATCCTGGCGGAGGGCGGGCTGCCGGTCCACCTCGCCGCGAGCGATCCGGTCGACGCCGCGCCGCTCGCCGAGGGCCTCGGGGACCTGGTCAAGCCGGTGGACGTCCTGACCGGCGACTCGCTCGAAGACGTCCTGGCCTCATGGACCGATGAGCCGGCTCGCCTCGGCGTGGTCCTGATCGCCGGCAAGGGGCGCGTGGAGGCCGCGCACTGGGTCAGGCCCCCGATCCGGGATGGCGCGGGCCACGTCCGCGCCCAGGGTCCCGCGGTGCTCGCCATCTGGGACGGGCAGACCGGTCGCTTCGAGCACTTCGCGTGGGGGGTCATCCCGGAGCTGGCCAGCATGATCGGGAGCCGGGCCGGCGATCTCGAGTCCGAGATCGGTTCCCGCAGCGCGACGCTTTCGAAGGTTGCTATCCTCGGCACCTGACTCGAACGCGTCCCCCTTTCAGTTCGAAGCCTGGAGGATGAGAGTGGAAGCCCTGTTCCCGTGGATCCTGTTGCTGCATGTCCTCGGCGCCATCGTGGCCTTCGGCCCGACGTTCGCCTTCCCGCTCATCGGGGCGATGGGCGGCGCCGAGCCGATGCATGGCAACTTCGCCCTTCGCGTCGGCAAGACGATCAGCAGCGGGATCGTCGTCCCCCTTGCGCTCTTCCAGGGCGTCACCGGGTTCGCGCTGCTCGGGATCGCCCAGCGCAACCCGTTCGCCGAGCCGTGGCTGCTCATCTCGATCATCCTCTACGGGATCGCGATCTACGTGTCGCTGGGTCGCCAGACACCGCTCTTGAAGCGCATGATCGAGATGACGTCGACGCCGCCCCCTCCCGGCGCCACCGGCGGTCCTCCGCCGGCCTTCCTGGCGGCCGTCAAGCAGTCGCAGCTGAATGGGCAGATCCTGCTCGTCCTCACGGTTTCGATCATCTTCCTGATGGTGATGAAGCCGACGATCTGATCGGACCGATCACCGGGTCGGCGAAGGCCGCGTCGCGGCCGGCGGGCTACCATTGGGGTGAACCCGAGCCGTACCCGTGGAGCCGCACCCGATGTCGCATGTCGCCTCGTCCGTCCCCGAACTTCTGGGTCGCCTGACCGGCGTCGTCCACCTGGATGGCGACCAGCTGGTCGTCGACGACGCTGCGGCGCTCCGGGGCGACCCGATCCGCGACCTGGCCTGGACGGCTGCCTTCGCCACCGACGAGGCGACCGTGGACGCCGCGCGCTGGATCGTGTGGGAGGCGAGCCAGGCGCTCGGCGCCCGGTCGGCGAGCATCCACGACCTGTACATGGCGCGCCCGCGTGGCGAGATCTCCGGGTTCACGGTCCCGGCGATCAACATCCGGGCCCAGACGTTCGACATGGCCCGGATCGTCTTCGAGGCGGCCGCCGAGGCCGACGCCGCGGCGGTGATCCTCGAGCTGGCACGGAGCGAGCAGACCTACACGTTCCAGCGACCCATCGACTACTCGACCGCCGTCCTGGCCGGTGCGATCGCCGCCGGCTGGGAGCGCCCGGTCTTCCTGCAGGGCGACCACTACCAGTTCAACGCGAAGAAGTACGCCACCGACCCCGAGGCGATGACCGAGGAGATCCGCCGGGCGTGCCGCCTTGCCATCGAGGCGGGCTATCGGAACATCGACATCGACAGTTCCACGCTGGTCGACCTCTCGAAGCCCACGCTCGACGATCAGCAGCGCGAGAACTACGTCCGCGCGGCCGAGTTGACCGCGCTCATCCGGTCGCTCGAACACGACGGCGTGACCGTGAGCGTCGGCGGGGAGATCGGCGAGGTCGGCAAGAAGAACTCGACCGAAGAGGAGCTGGCGGCGTACCTCGACGGGTACCGCCGCGAGCTCGACACGCTCGCGCACGACGCGATCGGGCTCTCGAAGGTCAGTGTCCAGACCGGCACATCGCACGGGGGCGTGCCGCTGCCGGACGGCGGCATCGCCGAGGTCAAGCTCGACTTCGACGTCCTCCGCCGACTGGGTGAGGTGGCCCGCACCTACGGCGCGGCCGGTGCCGTGCAGCATGGCGCGTCCACGCTGCCCGATGACCTGTTCCACCACTTCCGCGACGCCGAGACGGCCGAGATCCACCTCGCGACCGGCTTCCAGAATGCGCTTTACGACCATCCGGCGTTCCCCGCCGAGCTCCTGGCCGAGGTCACTGCCTGGTGTCGCGACAACGCCGCGGACGAGCGGAGCGAGGGGGAGACCGATGAGCAGTTCCTGTACAAGACCCGGAAGAAGGCGATCGGCCCGTTGAAGCGGCAGCTGTGGGATCTCGCGACGAAGGACGAGATCCTCGCGAGCCAGAAGCAGAAGATCGCGTATCTCTACAGCGAGCTGGGCGTCGTCGGCTCCCGGGCGATGATCGACAGGTACATCAACCCCGCCGAACTGCACCGGCCGCTGCCCGACGCCCTGCGCGATGGCGGCACCCCCCGCTCGACCTAGCCGCCGATGAGCCCGGCGGGCGACGTTCGGGACGATCTGCGTCTTGCTCTTGCGCGCCTGCCAGAGCTCGCCGGACGCGAGCTGTCGCTCACGGCGCTCAGTGGCGGGATCACGAATTGCAACTTCCTGGTCGAGGTGGCCGGATCTGGCATGCGATACGTCGTCCGGCTGGCCGGGAACGACACGCACCTCCTGGGGATCAGCCGCGAGGTCGAACATGCCGCGACCGTCGCAGCGGCGGGCGTGGGCGTCGGCCCGGAGGTCGCGGCGTTCATCCGTCCCGAGGGGTATCTGGTGACCCGGTTCATCGAGGGATCGCCGGTGTCCGACGACGCGGTCCACCAACCCGCGACGATCACGCGAGTCGCAGACTCCATCCGGCGCATCCACGGCGGCCCCGCGATCCCCGGGTTGTTCGTGCCGCTCCGGATCGTGGAGGCGTATCGCGCGCTCGCGGCCGACCGCGGAGTCCCGATCCCCGCCGAGTACGCGCGCGCCCACGCCGTCGGCCAGCGGATCGAGCGGGCGCTCGTCGCCCGACCCATCGAGCTGCGGCCGTGCCACAACGACCTGCTCAACGCCAACTTCATCGATGATGGTGAGCGCGTCCGGATCGTCGACTGGGAGTACGCGGGCATGGGCGACCCGTTCTTCGATCTCGGGAACTTCAGCGTGAACCACGGGCTTTCCGCCGACGAGGATCGCGCGCTCCTGGCGGCCTACGACGGCATCCCGATCGCCGATATTGACGCGGCGCGGCTCGCCCGGCTGACGCTGATGCGCGTCGTGTCGGACTTCCGCGAGGCGATGTGGGGCGTGCTCCAGCAGGGCGTCAGCAGCCTCGACGTCGACTTCGTCGCGTACGCGGCTGAGCACTTCGAGCGGCTGCTGGCGGCTGCGGCCCAGCCGACGTTCGATCGCGCCATCGCGGCGGTCGAGACGGGACCGGCGTCCTAGCGGACTTCCTCCACGTCGGTCCACCACTGGCGGCGCTCGCCGACCTTCGCGCGCATCCGCCAGGCCAGCGGCTTCGGCTCGGCCTCGACGCGCGCGCGCAGCTCGGCCACGCGCGTTTCGACCGTCGTCCGTTGCTCGTCGCTCAGCTGGGGATATGTCGCGGCGAGCGCCACGACCTTGTCGAGGTTGTAGGTCAGCGTCCGCCACAGGCCCCACTCGCCCGCGCACGCCTCCGCGACCCGTCCGGCGTCCAGGACATCGCGGTCCGGCCGGCCTTCCGCGATCGGATGCTCGAGGATCAGCAGGATCGCATCGATGACGTCCTTTTCGTTGATCTTCACGATCTGCATCTTCGAGAGCAGGAGATCGGCCACCGGCAGCGTGGGGGTGTCCAGCTCGAGACGCCCGGCGAGCGCGATGGGATGGCAGAACTCGAGGACATCGAAGAAGACGTCGACGTGCGTGCCGTTCGCCGGATGGTCGTAGAGGCCGCGGCGTCCTTCGGAATCGATCGCCAGCTGGCGATCCTCGACGTATCCGGCCGCCGCGAGGATCCGGGTCAGCTCACGGGCGTGCTTCCGGTAGGCGGCGAAATCGATGTCGGAGTACGTCCGCTTGAACGACGGGAGGAGGGGCGCAGATGCCGGGCAGTGGATCGATACGCCGAGTGAGCCGAGGACGCGCACCGGCGCTCCCGCAGCATCGGCTTCGGCGACGAGACGAAGCACCTCGGCCTCGAGGACCGTGCGGTCGGCTGCGTAGGGAGCACTTCCGGTATCGGGCATCGTGGCGAGAAAGGACTCCGCGGGGCGGGTGGACGGGCGCCATTGTAGTGCGGCGATCGACCCGCCCGTGGGCGGCCGCTCAGCGTCGGCACGAAGGTGGCGGGCGAGACCGCCACCCGCGATGCTCCCGACCACCGTGCGCGACCGTCTTGTGACGCGGGTCCGCGCGCCCTAGCCTTGCGGGACAGGGGGCAACCAGGACGCAGCGGAGGCAGCGTGGACCAGGCGCGGGTCGTGATCATCGGCGGCGGGATCACCGGATGCAGCATCGCCTTGCACCTCGCGCGGGCCGGCTGGCGCGAGATCCTGCTCCTCGACAAGGGCGCCCTGACGAGCGGCTCGACGTGCCAGGCGGCCGGCCTGGTCACGATGTTCAATGCGTCGAGCACGATGATGCGCTTCCGGCGCTACAGCATCGAGCTGTATCGCGAGCTCGGCGTGTTCGACACGGTGGGCAGCCTGCGCTTCGCGTCCAGCCGCGATCAGCTGCTCGAACTCCAGCGGGGGGTGAGCCGGGCGCGCGGGATCGGCCTCGATGCGGACGTGATCTCGGCCACGGAGGCGCGCGCGCTCTTGCCCGCCGCATCGCCGGAGGATCTGTACGGTGCGGTTCATCTCGCCGGCGACGGTCACCTCGATCCGCATCGCACGACCTACGCCGTCGCAGACGCTGCGAAGGCACTCGGTGTCACGATCCGGACGGGCGTACGGGTGACGGGCATCGAACTGGACGCGCGGCGAGCGGTGCGGGCCGTCCTCACGGACGCAGGGAGGATCGAGACCGAGGTCGTCGTGAACGCCGCCGGGATGTGGGCGCCGCGTGTCGCGGCGATGGTGGGGGCGTTCGTGCCCTCGACACCCGTTGATCACCAGCACATCGCCCTCAGGGCCGTCCCGGGTTCCGAACTGCCGCACGACATGCCCTGTTTCCGCGACCCGGACAACCTGGTGTACGGCAAGTCCGAGGCGGGTGGCATCCTGTTCGGAGGCTACGAGGCCGAGCCGCATGCCCGCTGGATCGACGGCGTGCCCTGGGAGCACTCCGAGCGATCGCTCCAGGCCGACACGGAGCGCTTCCAGCCGCTCATGGAGGGCGCGATCCGGCGTTTCCCGTTCCTGGCGGACGCCGAGATGGTCCGCCTCGTCAACCACCCCGACGCGATGACCCCGGATTCCAATCCGCTCCTCGGCCCGATGCCGGGCCTGCACGGCTTCTGGATGGCTGCGGGACTCTCGCTCAACGGGTTCGGGGGCGCGGGCGGCCTCGGCCGGGTCATGGCCGAGTGGATGACGACGGGGGACCCGGACCTCGATCTCCATCCGTATCGGGCGTGGCGATTCGGGGACACGTATCGCGATCCCACGTTCGCGGCCGCCGCGGGCCGCGAGGCGTATCGCTACTACTACCTCCTGCGCTACCCGTACGACGCGGACGAGGAGGGGCGCCCGCGGCGGCTCAGCGCGGTCCATACGCGGCTCCAGGACGCGGGCGCCGTGTTCGGGACGAAGCACGGCTGGGAGCGCCCCGACCTCTTCGACACCGGACGGCCGTGGCGCCGTGCCGGCGCCGACCAGAAGGCCTACGGCTGGACGAAGCCGCCCTGGTTCGAGCGCGTCCGTGACGAGCACCTGGCGGTACGCGAACGAGCCGGGCTCATCGACCTCTCGTCGTTCGGGAAGATCCGGGTGTCGGGGCCGGATGCCCTGGCGCTCCTCGAGCGCGTCGCGGCCGCCCGGATGGATCGTCCCGTCGGGGCGGTGATGTACACGCAGTTCCTCGACCGACGTGGAGGCATCGTCGCCGATGTCACGGTGACCCGGCTCGCCGCCGATGCCTTCCGGGTCGTGACCGGGGCGGGCTACGTCGCGAGCGACGTCGGCTGGCTGCGGCTCCACCTCGATGACGGCGAGGACGTCGCGATCGCCGACGAGAGCGATACGTGGGCATGCTTCGGGCTGTGGGGCCCACGGGCGCGCGATGTCGTGGCGGCCACGACGACTGACGACGTGTCGGACGCGGGCCTTCCGTTGCGCCGGGCCACGACGATCGACATCGGCGGCGTCCGCGTGCTCGCCCAGCGCATCAGCTACGCCGGAGAGCTGGGCTGGGAGCTCTACGCGGAGCGGGGCGACGCGATCCGGGCGTGGGATCGCATCGCTGCCGCGGGCGAGGCGCACGGCCTCCGGTTGGTCGGCTACCGCGCACTCGATTCACTGCGCATGGAGAAGGGATACCGCTACTACGGCACGGATCTCACGATGATGGATTCCCCGATCGAAGCCGGGATGCTGCCGTTCGTGGCGCTCGCGAAGGGCGACTTCGTCGGGAGGGACGCACTCGTCGCGCGCAGCGCGGTTGGACCACCTGCGAACCTGATCCGCACGGTCGTCATCGGCGACGGCGACGACTACCTCCCGATCTACGGCGGTGAGGCCGTGCGCCTCGCCGGCAAGGTCGTCGGACGTCTTCGGAGCGCAGCCTACGGTTTCAGCGTTCATCGGACGGTCGGGTACGTGTATCTTCCGTCGGACGTGGAGGAGGGGGCGGAGGTCGAGGTGGACATGTTCGACCAGCGGATCCGGGCGGCGGTGGCTGCGGACGTCCTCGTGGACCCCGCGGGCGACCGGATGCGCGGCTGACCGTCCGACGAGCCGAGCAGACGATGCGATTCTTCCCGGGCCGCGAGAAGTCGAAGGGCACCCGGATCTTCTATGCGACCGATGTGCATGGTTCGGAGCGGACCTGGCGCAAGTTCCTGAACGCGGCGAAGTTCTACGAGGCCGACGTCCTCGTGATGGGCGGCGACGTCATGGGAAAGGTGGCGATCCCGATCATCCGTGAGGGCCCGGGCCGCTATCGTGCCACGATCCACGGCCGGGTCGAGACGCTGGAAGGTGACGCTGAGCTCGACGCCGCGCGGGACCGGATCGGGTTCCTCGGGATGTACCACACGCTCATGGACCCGGATGAGTACGCGGCGGTCCAGGGCGATACCGATCGCGTCGAGGCGCTGTTCCGGGACCTGGCGATCCGCCGGCTCGAATCGTGGATCGACCTCGCAGAGACGAAGCTCGCCGGGACGGGGGTGCGCTGTTATGCGACGGGCGGCAACGACGATCTGACCGAGGTCATGGCGGTGATGGACCGCACGGACACGAAGGCGTTCGTCGCCTCCGAGGGGCGCACCGTGGATCTCGACGACCGGCACCAGATGATCAGTCTGCCCTACGTCAATCCGACTCCGTGGAACACACCGCGCGAGGCTCCCGAGGCGGAGCTGGCGACGATGATCGGCGACCTGACGGCGGGGATCACGGACTTCGGTCACACGATCTTCAATTTCCATGCCCCGCCGATCAATTCGACCCTTGACACCTGCCCGATGCTCGATGCCAACACGGACCCGCCGTCGCAGGTGGTGGTGGGTGGCCAGCCGGTCCTCTACGGGGCCGGGAGCCGATCCGTGCGGGAGGCAGAGGAGCGCCTGCAGCCGATGCTCGGGTTGCACGGACACATCCACGAATCGCAGGCCGCCGCGAAGGTCGGGAAGACGCTCGTCGTGAACCCGGGGAGCGAGTATGGCGAAGGCGTCCTGCGCGGCTGCCTGATCACGATCGCCGACGGGACCGTGAAGAGCTATCAGATGACGGCCGGCTAGCTGCCGCCGACGGTACGGAGGGAGCTGCGGGCACGGTGGAGGCCGGACCCGTGGGGATGGAACGCGAGGAGGTGCCAGCGGAGGACTGAGCGGAACACGGCACGGTTGCGTGCCGCTCGTCGATCCCGGCGTCGCTCGACGCCGGCCACGTTCGATCAATGAGGTGCACCGCATGGCGACGATCGCTGCGACACCCGAGGTCTTCGTCCGGAAGTCATCGGGACTCGTGCGAGTCATGTCCCCCTCGTCGGCGTTCTTCTACAACGTCCTGACGATGGGGCTCATCTTCCCGTGGACCTACCTGTGGGCGCCGGGCGCGCTCCCTGGTGGACAGCTCGTGTGGGGGATCCTCCTCGCGATGGTCCTCGAGGTCCCGATCGCCCTGGCCTATGTCTGGCTGTCGACGGCTCTGCCAAGATCCGGCGGCGACTACGTGTTCCAGAGCCGCGTGCTCGGCGGAGGGATCGGGTTCACGCTCGTCTTCTCCGGGTTCGTGATCTGGATCCTCCAATGGGTCGCCCTGTCGGGCTGGCTCCTGTCGACCCTCGGTTTCGCGCCGCTGTTCCTCGGGTTGGGCGCGGCCACGGGCAGCGCCGGTCTCGTGGACGTGGCGGCGTGGTTCGCAAGCGTCGAAGGGATCCTCGTGACGAGCGTCGCCAACGCGCTGATCGCGATGCTGATCCTCACGTCTGGGTTCAAGAACTACGTGCGACTCCAGCGAGTCATGTGGGTCTCGATCCTGCTTGCGTTCGGGACGATGCTCGTCGTGCTCGCGACGACGGCCACGGCCGACGTCGCCGGCCGCCTCGATGCGTTCTCGAGCGCGATCGGTGGCTCGGCCACTTTCACGGCAGATGCCACGGCCGCCGCCGTCGGTGCCGGCATCGAGCTCAACCCGGCCTTCAGCCTGCTTGCCACGCTGCTCATCGCGCCGATCGCGTGGACGTCGCTCCAGTGGGCGACGTACTCCTCGCAGCAGAACGGCGAGATCAAGTCGGCCGGCAACTTCAAGAGCCAGGCGTTCATCATCGTGGGCGCCCTGCTCCTGACCGGCACGCTCCTCGCGGTCCTCGCGTTCGTCCTCCAGAACTCGGTCGGCACCGAGTTCCTCTACGTCGCCGGTTCCGGCTACTGGTCCGGCGTCGGGGAAGCGACCCTCGCGGGTTCGTATCTCTGGCCGAACATCATCGCGACCGCGATCGCGAACAACCCCATCGTGACGATCATCATCGCCGCCGGGTTCATCCTCAACGGCCACCAGATCGTCCACAACTGCTACATCGGCATGACCCGGGTCATGGTCGCGATGTCGCTCGACCGGATGCTCCCCGAGATGGTCAGCCGCGTGTCCGAGCGCTTCCACACGCCGGTCAACGCGCACGTCATCTACTTCGTCGCCAGCCTTCCGGTCATCTACCTGTACAACACCTTCGTCCTCGAAGGCGCCGACGGCGAGTCCACCTCGTGGGCGTCGCTGACCCTCGGCGTGACGTTCGCCTGCGGCTACGTCTTCGTCGGGACGGCGATCGCCGGCGCGCTCCTGCCGTTCCGGGCGAAGGCGCTTTACGAGGCCTCGCCGGGCGCCGCGTACAAGATCGGCGGGTTCCCGCTGGTCACGATCGTCGGGACGATCGGCGCCCTCGCCGGTGCCCTCTTCCTGTTCCTGTTCATCACGAACGACAGCCTTGGGCTCACGAGCGATCTCGCCTACAACGTCGTGGGCGGGATCCTGATCTTCGCCCTCGGCTGGTACCTCGTGACGGTCTTCGTTCGACGGTCACGTGGCATCAACGTGAACTACGCGTTCAAGGAGATCCCGCCGGAGTGATCCAGCGGCGCACCTGAGCGCTCGAACGGCCCGGTCGGCTCCGCCGCCCGGGCCGCTTGCTGTCCGATCGGCGTCGGCCGACGTCAGCCCCGGACGTCGCGCAGCCATGTCTCGAGGTCGGGACCCTCGATCATCGCCTTTGCCCGCGCCCAGCGCTCCTCGGCCCAGCCCTGGAAGTCGAAGTCGATCGGGCTGATCCGGGCCTGGATCGCGGCCCAGAGCGTCCAGCCCATGTCGGACATGATCATCTGGAGGTGCATCCGCGCGATGAGCGCCGGCGTGGCTTCGCCGAAGTACGCCGCACAGAGGTCCCGGACACGTGCTTCGTCCCAGCCGAGCTCCTGGCAGGTGTTGCCCAGCTCGAAGGTCGGATCGTTGTTGCCGCTGTACTCGTAGTCGATGATCCGGATGTCGGTCCCGTCATCGATGTAGTTCTCGGCGAGCAGGTCGTTGTGGCAGGGGACCGGCGGCAGCGGATGCACGGCCATCGCCTCCTCGATCCGGGCGACCGCCGGGAGTCCGTCGCGGTACCCGTCCGGGATCGGGATCTCGCGCTCTTCGATGACCGCGAGGTAGCGCTCCACGAGCCTGAACATGTCGAAGTCGTGCAGGAACCGCGGCCCGCCATGGAGCCGACGGAGGGCGCCAGCGATCCGCGCGGGCATGCCATCCGCGGCCAGCGACTCGTTCGACATCGTCCGACCATCGATGTAGCCAAGCACCAGGACCCCGAACTGCGGCAGCTCGTGCAGGACCGGTGCCCCGACGCCCGCCGTCGCAGCAGCACGCGTGTTGTGCGCCTCGTTCGGACGGTCGACCGCCAGGAGCGCGGATCCCGCCTCCGGGATCCGGATGACCGTGCGCTCGCCGCCGGCGGTGACCACGTAGTTGCGGTTCGTCAGGCCACCCGCCAGCGGCTCGATCGCGATGTCGCGGCCGACCCAGCCTTCGACGGCCGAGATGACCTCCTCGATCGTGGGCATGCCGGCATGATGGCGCGAGCACGGGTCCCGTGTCGAGGCGACGTGTCTCGACAGGCTGCCGAACCGTGTGCTGCATGTCGGCGCGCGGGCGAACCGGCGCACCGGCGCACCGGCGCACCGGCGCCCGTCGTACGCGTGCACCACTGACTCGAGGCGCTCCCGCTACTCTTCGGCCATGGAACCGACCGCGCGCCCGTCGGCTCAGAGCGCACTGCTGTTACCGCTCGTGTTCGTCGGCACCCTCGTGCTCCTGTTCGGCGCCGGCTTCGCCGTCGGCATCTTCGGAGACGGGTCCGTCGCTGCGGTCAGCCCATCCCCGTCGAGCATGAGCGGGACACCCGCCGCGTCGGGTTCGCAGCCCGCGTCGCCCTCGGCACGCGCATCTTCCGCTCCAAGCCCGACGGCCAGCGCGTCCCCGACCGAGCCACCGACGGCGACGTTCGTCGGTGCCGGGGACATCGCCACGTGTGGGGGCGAAGATGACGAGGCGACCGCCAAGCTGCTCGACGGGATCGACGGCACGGTCTTCACGACCGGGGACAACGCCTACAACTCCGGCACGATCGATGAGTTCAACGAGTGCTACATGCCGAGCTGGGGTCGCCACATCGACCGTACGCTCCCCTCGGCGGGCAACCACGATCACCGAACCGAGGGCCTGGCCGGCTACCGCGATGCGTTCGGCGATCGCGCCGGGCCGCCGGATGCCAGCTGGTACGCCACCCAGGTTGGTGCCTGGGACGTGATCGTCCTGGACTCGAACTGCGGCGACGTCGGCGGGTGTGGCCCCTCGTCGCCGCAGGGCACGTGGCTGGCGGCGCAGCTCGCGGCCTCCACGGCGCGCTGCACGGTCGCGATCTGGCACCACCCGCGCTTCAGCTCCGGCTTCCACGGCAATGACAAGGACGTCGATCCGTTCTGGCGAGCCCTGCACGCGGCCGGGGTCGACGTCGTCCTCAATGGCCACGATCACGACTACGAGCGTTTCGCTCCGCAGGACCCCGATGGCCGAGCAGCGACCGACGGGATCCGCCAGTTCGTCGTGGGGACCGGCGGCGCGCCGCTCCGCGTCTTCGACGCGCCCGTCGCCAACAGCGTCGTCCGCTCATCCGTCGCTCACGGGGTCCTCCAGATGACGCTCCACCAGTCGTCATACGATTGGCAGTTCATCAGCGTGAACGGGACGTTCAGCGACCACGGATCGGCCGCCTGCCACTGACCCCGCCGCCGCCGAGCGCGCCGGCTCGGTGACCGGCTACGCTGCCCCGGTCCGCATGGACAGTCGAATGGAAAGGGGTCGCGCTCCGTGGGGTCTCACGCCCGGGCGGTCATCATCGGCGGCGGCGTCGGTGGGACATCCATCGCCTATCACCTGACGCAGCTCGGGTGGAGCGACGTCACGCTCGTGGACCGTGCCGAGCTCACGTCCGGCTCCACGTTCCACTCGGCTGGCCTGGTCGGCCAGCTGCGATCCACCACCACCCTGACCCGGATGATGATGTACGGCGCGGACCTCTACCGTCGCCTGGCCACGGAAACCGGTGTGGATGTCTCGTGGCACGAGGTGGGTTCGCTGCGGCTGGCTTCGACGAAGGCACGCTACGAGGAACTGCAGCGCCAGGCCGGGTGGGCGAAGACGTTCGGGCTGCCCCTCGACTTGATCTCCGCGAAGGAGGCACAGGACCGCTTCCCGTTGATGACCACGGACGGCGTCCTCGGCGCCGTCTGGCTGCCGACCGATGGCTGGCTCGACCCGTCCGGGCTGGCCCAGGCGCTGGCCGCCGGGGCGCGGTCGCGCGGGGCGACGATCCGCCAGCACACCCGGGTCATCGGGATCAACGTCGAGCGTGGCCGCGTCACGGGCGTGGAGGTCGAACAGGGCGGCGAGCGCTCGACGATCACCGCCGATGTCGTGGTCAATGCCGGCGGGATGTATGCGCCGGAGATCGGACGGATGGCCGGCGTGACCGTGCCGATCATCCCGATGGCGCATCAGTACCTGTTCACCCACGCGATGGATGGCGTGCATCCGGGTCTCCCGACGATGCGCGATCCGGACAACCTGTGCTACTTCCGGGAGGAGGTGGGCGGGTTGTGCATGGGCGGCTACGAGCGTGACCCGCAGCCATGGTCACTCGACGGCGTCCCGCCCGACTTCAACCATCGGCTCCTGGATCCGGACTGGCCGCGTTTCGACGCGATCATGGCCGGAGCGATCAGGCGCGTCCCGTCCATCGCCGACGCGGGCGTCACCCGGATGATCAATGGTCCCGAAGGATTCACGCCGGACAACGACTTCATCCTCGGCGAGAGCGAGGTCCGCGGGTTCTTCGTCGCCGCCGGGTTCTGCGCCCACGGGATCGCCGGGACCGGTGGGATCGGTCAGCAGATGGCCCACTGGATCGTGGACGGCGAACCCGAGCTCGACCTCTGGAAGATGGACATCCGCCGCTTCGGCGGCCAGTACCGGAGCCAGAAACTCACCCTGGCCCGAACCTACGAGAACTACGCGACGTATTACGACATCCACTACCCCAACGAGGAGCGCCTGGCGGCGCGGCCACTCCGCCTGTCGCCAGCGTACGACGCCGTCGCGGCCCTCGGCGCGGTGTTCGGCGAGAAGTCGATGTGGGAACGGCCCAACTGGTTCACGCCGAACGAAGAAGGTGCCGGGGTCTCGGACCGGGTGACGCTCGATGCGCTCCGCCCGCGCGGCTGGGCAGGGGAGCACTGGAGCCCGGCGATCGGCGCCGAGGCGCTCGCCACGCGTGAGGCGGCCGGGCTCTTTGACGAGTCGAGTTTCGCGAAGATCGAGATCGACGGGGCGGGTGCCGTCGCGTTCCTGCAGCGGCTCTGTGCGAACGACATCGATCGGTCGGTGGGCAGCATCGTGTACACCCAGATGCTGAACCAGAGGGGCGGCATCGAGTGCGACTTCACCGTCACCCGCCTGGCCGAGGATCGATTCCTGATCGTCACGGGCACGGCGTTCGGGAATCACGATCTCGGCTGGATCCGCAAGCACCGACCCGACGACGGCTCGGTCAACGTTCGTGACGTGACCTCGGCCCGCGCCTGCTTCGGGCTGTGGGGACCCCGGGCGCGGGACATCCTCGCGCCGCTGACGAAGGACGACGTGTCAGATGCGGGGTTCCCGTACATGACCGCACGCGAGATCACGGTCGGGGAGATCCCGGTCCTCGCGTACCGGGTGACATACGTCGGCGAACAGGGCTGGGAGCTCTACCCACCGGCCGAGTACGGGCGCGCCCTGTGGGACCTGCTCTGGGACGCCGGACGGCCGCACGGGCTGACGGCAGCGGGCTACCGCGCCATCGACGCGCTGCGACTCGAGAAGGGCTACCGCGTCTGGTCGAGTGACATCACCCCGGAGGAGACCCCGTATGAGGCGGGCCTCGGGTTCGCCGTCGGGCTCGACAAGGGCGTCGACTTCATCGGGCGCGATGCGCTCATCGCCGCCAAGGCCGCCGGGCCGCGCAAGCGCCTCCGCTGCCTCGTGCTCAACGACCCGCGCTCGGTCGCCCTGGGCAACGAGCCCGTTCGCGTGAACGGCGTCATCGTGGGGCGGGTCACGACCGGCGGATACGGGTTCGGCGTCCGGCGGTCGATCGCTTTCGCCTACCTGCCGCCCGACCAGGCGGCGATCGGGACGCGCGGCGACGTCGACATCTTCGGGGAGTGGGTCGGCTTCGAGGTCGTGCGCGAGCCGCTCTGGGATCCCGAGGGCACGCGGATCCGCTCATGAGCGAGGCCACCGCGTTCGGACCCGCCTGGAGCGCGTCGTTGCGCAACGGCCCGGATCAGGAGCTGCATGACTGGGTGGACCTTGCCCTGTCGATCTGCGACGAGACGGACGCGGTGGCGCTCAGCCACTTCCGGCGCGACATGGTGATGAATCGGAAGCCCGATCGATCGTGGGTGACCGAGGCCGACCAGGCGACCGAGCGGATCATCCGCGAGCGGATCTCCAAGGCGCACCCGGACCACGGCCTCGTCGGAGAGGAGTACGGGACCGAGGCAGGAGGCGGGGACGTGCGCTGGTACATCGATCCGATCGATGGGACCCACAACTTCATCCGCGGCGTTCCACACTTTGCGACCCTGATCGCCGTCGAGCGCGCAGGCGAGTTGCAGGCGGCCGTGGTCTCCGCCCCCGCGCTCGGCCAGCGCTGGTATGGCTGGCGGGGTGGTGGGGCCTGGTCGGTCGGGGCTCCGGGGACGGATGGACCGCGCCGGATCCGGGTGTCGGCGGTCGCCGACCTCGCCGATGCGCAGGTGCTCTACGCGTCGGCCCGGGACCTCACGGAGTCGCCGCTCGTGCCCGGGTTCGCGCGATGGTTGGGCAGCGCGTGGCGCGATCGCGGCTTCGGGGATTTCTGGGGGTACATGCTCATCGCCGAGGGAGCGTCCGAGGCGATGGTGGAGGTCGGCCTCTCGCCGTGGGACATCGCCGCGCCGATGCTGATCGTGGAGGAGGCCGGAGGCCGGGTCACGGATCTCCACGGCCGCCGCTCGCTCGCCGGCCCGGGGTTCGTCGCGACGAACAGCCTGGTCCACGAATCGACACTCGAGATCCTCGCCGAGAGCGGTCCGCCGGCCCGCTGAGCCGCAGCACGCCCAGCCGCTGACAGGCGGGCCCGGGTTCGTGAACGGCTGAGGACTGGCGTTACGAGGAAAGCTCGAGCCGCATGAGCCAGCGCACGCGGCCCGCGCTGTGGGCGTCGGTCGCGGTCACACGGCGGAAGCCCGCCGCCTCGAACATCGGGGTGAAGCCGACGAACCCGAAGCCGACGTCTACGCGCGAGCCCTCCGGATCGATCGGATAAGCCTCGATGGCCGGGGCACCGTGCTCCCGGGCATACGCCACGGCCGCCGTGAGCAACGCGCGGGCGACCCCGCGCCGACGATAGCCGACGCGGATCCGGAAACACCCGATCGCCCAGACCGGGAGGTCATCGACGGCCGGGATCGTCCGCGAGTTGACGAGCCGTGGCATCGCCGCGCGCGGCCCGAGGCCGCACCAGCCAACGGGCGCACCGTCGAGGTAGGCGATGAGCCCAGGCGCGAACGCTCCCGACGCGACCTGGGCCTGGAGGAGCATCCGGTTCCGGGCCGGCTCCGTGCGGCTGATCGGGGATTCGACGCCGCGCCACGCCTGGCAGTAGCAGCCGCGGTCCCCGTCCGCGCCGAGCAGGGTCAGGATGTCGTCCCAGCGCTCGGACGTCGCGGGGAGCACCGTGAGGCGATCCGGCGCGATGGGCTCGGGGATCGCGCGCGGGCTCATCCGATCCCGGCGCCCTCGACGAACGGCCCCCACGGACCGAGCAGCGCCCCGAGATCGTCGTCGGTCAGTTCCTCCCACAGGACGATGGCGAGGACCGCGCGCTCGAGCGAGGCGAGGAAGCGGACGCGGTCCTCGGGTCGCCCGGGGATCGAGTGATCGAGATAGGTCACACCCGGGAGCCCCTGGCCCTTCGCGTACGCATGGGTGGCCCACACGAGGAATTCGGCGATGGCCGACCGGACCGCCTGGCGTCGGCGTCCGTGGCCGAGGGCCCCGTCCGCCACCAGCAGCGCGTCACGCGTCGCCTTGTCATCCAGTGGCGGAGTCAGTACCGCGTACTCGCGCGCGCCAACGTGTTCGAAGGCTGCCGCGAACTGCGCGAGTCGTTCCTCTTCCCGGGCAGAAAGCCGTCCTCGCTCGGTGTCCACCCCGACCCGCCTCAGCCCAGGGACGCGCGGAGGCTGTCCTCGATCACGGAGAGCGCGCGATCCACCTCGTCCGCCGTCGTGACGAGCGGCGGGATGATCCGGGTCACGTTGCCGTACGAACCTGCGGACAGGACGATGAGCTTGCGCTCCAGGGCTGCCGCGATCACCCGCTTCGTGAGATCCGCGTCGTGGCCCGGCCGGTCACCCGCCCCGGGCTTGACGAACTCCATCGCGACCATGCAGCCGAGGCCGCGGACATCACCGATGACCGGGAAGTCGGCCGCCAGTTCACGGAGACCCCCCGCGAGCTGGGCGCCGCGCGCGCGGGCATTCGCGATGAGCCCCTCGTCCTCGATGACGTCCAGTGTCGCCAGGGCCGCGGCGCACGAGACCACGTTCCCGCCGTACGTGCCGCCGTGCGTCCCAGGCTTCCACGCATCGAACAGCTCGCGGCGCGCAAGGATCCCGGACAGCGGCAGGCCGGATGCGATCCCCTTGGCCATGACGAGGATGTCCGGCTCGACGTCCCAGTGCCGGACCGCGAACATCTCGCCGGTCCGCCCGAACCCCGTCTGGACCTCGTCGGCGATCAGCAGGATCCCGTGCCCGCTGGCGATCTCGCGGAGTCGCGGCAGGAACGTCGGCGGCGGGACGATGTAGCCGCCCTCGCCGAGCACCGGCTCGACGATGATCGCCGCCACCCGCTCCGGGTAGATGACCTGGTGGAAGAGCAGGTCGAGGTCGGCCTCCCAGTCGCACGTGCACGCAGCGGTCGGGGCATGCGAGCCCGAGGCGGACCGATAGCAGTAGGGGAATGTCGTGTGGTAGACGGACCCCGGCAGCGGCTCGAAGGCCGCCCGGTACACGTCCTTCGCCGTCGTGAGGGCCATCGTCTGCGCCGTTCGGCCATGGAAGCCGCCGCGGAACGCGATGATCACCGGTCGCCCGGTCGCCACGCGCGCGAGCTTGACGGCTGCCTCGACGGCCTCCGCGCCGGAGTTCGACAGGAACGCCTGCCAGGGACCGCCCGGCAGCAGACCGGCGAGGCGTTCGTACAGTTGCAGCCCGGGCTCGTGGAACATGATGTTCTGCTGGCCGTGGAGGAGCTTTGCGGCCTGCGCGGCCACGGCGGCGACGACCCGCGGGTGGGCATGCCCGGTGTTCGTGACACCGATCCCGGAGCTGTAGTCGAGGTAGCGTTCGTCATCGGTGGTGATCAGCCAGGATCCTTCGCCACGATCGACCTGCAGGTCGGTGATGCGGCTCCAGACGGCGGGGATCGCCCCGGTCGCCGAACGGGAGGCGTTCGTCACGTGGGCCTCAGACCCTGGAGCCGCGGCGCTGGAACACGACGGACATCGCCACGAACCCGACCGCGATGAGGAAGATCAGCGTCCCGATGACGTTCACCTGGACCGGGATCCCGATGCGCGCCGCACCCCAGATGTACATCGGGAAGGTCACCGTTCGTCCCGCCGTGAAGTTGGTGATGACGAAGTCGTCGATCGACAGGCTGAACGCGAGCAGAGCGGCGGCCATGATCCCGGGGAGGATGAGCGGGAATGTGACCTTCCAGAACGTGATCCATTCGTTCGCACCCAGATCCATCGCCGCCTCTTCGAGATGGCGGTCGTAGCCGGTCAGACGTGCGCGCACCGTGACCACGACATAGCTGATGTTGAACATGATGTGGGCGATGAGGATCGTGAGCTCGCTGAGCGGGAAGAGCGGCGGGCCTCCCGCGGCAACGAACAGCGTCAGGAGCGAGGCCCCCAGCACGATCTCGGGCGTGGCCATCGGCAGGAAGATGAGCAGGTTGACCGGCGCGCTGCCGCGGAACTGGTAGCGCACGAGGGCGAGCGCGACGAGCGTCCCCAGGGCAGTCGCCACGAGCGTCGAGAGGAGCGCGACGCGCAGGCTCGTGAGCACCGCGTCGCCGAGGCCCGGGACGCCGAACGGGTCGAGCCAGTACTTCGTCGTGAATCCCACCCATGAGAAGTTGCTGCGTCCCACCGGGTCGTTGAAGCTGAACAGGGCGATGACGGCGACGGGCAGCATCAGGTACAGGACGGCGAACCCGGCGTAGATGGGCAGCAGGAACCGGTTGAAGACGCGGGCGATCCGCGAGACGGTGGAGCGGCCCTGGGGAGTGAGGGTCGTGGCGGTCATCTAGACGCGCCGGGCCGCGGTGAGATTCTCGGTGCCGAGTGCCCGAGCATAGATCGCGACGGCGGCGAGGATCGCCAGCATGAGGATGAAGCTCAGCGCTGAAGCCGTCGGGTAGTCGGCGTTCGTCAGGAACCGGCTCTGGATGACGTTCCCGATCATGTTCGTGTTCGGATTCCCGAGCAGGGCCGCGTTCACGTAGTCGCCCAGGGCCGGGATCATCACGAGGAGCGACCCGGCGAACACGCCGGGCAACGACAACGGGAGCGTGATCCTGACAAAGGACTCGGAGAGGAATAGCGTCCCGATGACCGCTCCCACCGCGGCACCCGCGCCGGCCATCAGACCGACCGACATCTCGAAGATGAAGCCGAGCAGACCCGCCAGCACCGCCCCGACGATCGCGCCGGCGATCGTGCCACCTGGCCGCCACGGACCGGCGTAGAGGTCCTGGGCCGCCTCGACGAGCCGCCGATCGACCTTCTCGATCGACACGTAGATCGGAAGGGTCATGAACGGCAGGAAGTTGTAGGTGATCCCCGAGACCACGGCGATCGGCGTCGCGAGCACGCGGAACGACGGATCCAGGATCCCGAACGCCTTCAGTGGCCCGAGGACGAGCCCGTCGTCGCCGAGGATGATCTTCCAGCTGATCGTCCGCAGCAGGAAGCTCGTGAAGAACGGCGCAACCACGAGGAAGAGCAGGAGGTTCTTGTAGCGACCGCCGCGGAAGGCGATCGTGTAGGCGAGGGGGTAGGCGATGAGGAAGGTGAGGATCGTGGCGGCCGTGCCGTAGAGGACGGACCGCCCGAACTGGGTCGAGTAGCGTTCCAGTGCATCCGGGTAGGTCGTCCAGTTATCGAGCGAGAACGTGAATCCCCGCTCGAGGGAGCCAGACCAGAAGGACGTGATGAACATCTGGAACGCCGGGTAGACGTAGAACACGGCGAGCCACAACAGGCCCGGCGCAAGGAGAAACAGCGGGATCAGTCCGCGATGGCGGCTGAGGAACCCTCCCACGTTCGGTCTCCCTGCGATCCGGGTTGTTGGCGGGCGGGGCGCTGAGGGCTTCGGGCTGCCCTAGACGCCGACGAGGTTCGAGAACTCGTTGTTGAAGTACGTCTCGTCGTCCTCGGTCAGGGACTTGAACCGGCTGACCTTGTCCAGCGTCTCCGCCGACGGGAAGATCAGCTGGCTCTCGGCCAGATCCGGGTCGATCTTGACGATCTCTTCCTTGGCGCCCTTCACGGGGCAGATGTAGTTCACCCAGGCCTCGACGGCCGCGGCGACCTCAGGACGGTAGTAGTAGTCGATGTACAGCTCGGCGGTGTACTTGTGCTGGGCGCCCTTCGGGATCATCAGGTTGTCGTACCAGAGGTTCCCGCCTTCCGCAGGGATCGTGAACTGGAGCGTGTCGCGCTCGAGCTGCTTCTGGATGATGTCGCCGGACCATGCCATCGCAAGAACGACGTTTCCGGCCACGAGATCCTCGGCGTACTCGTTGCCGGTGAATGCACGCACGATCCCGTCGTCAACGGCCTGGCGCATCTCGGTGATCGCAGCGTCGAACTCGTCACGCGTGACGGTGGTGTTCTTGAACCCGACCCGACCCAGCGCAAGCGTGGTCGCGTCGCGCATCTCCGACAGATACGTGATCCGGCCCGCCCACTGCGGATCCCACAGGGAATCCACGCTCGTCAGCGGCCCGGTGACCGCCTCGTCGTAGCCGAGGCCGGTCATCCCGGCTTGCCACGGCGCGTGGTACTCGTTGCCGGGATCGAAGTCGGGGGCGCGGTAGGCGTCCTCGAGGTTGTCGACGTAGTTGGGCACGTTCGCAAGGTCGAGCTTCTCGGCCCACCCGAGTCGCACGATCCGGGCGGCCATCCAGTCGGTCAGGACCATGAGGTCCCACCCGGTGTCCTGGCCCGCTTCGAGCGGGGCCCGGATCGTCCCGAAGAACTCGTTGTTGTCGTTGATGACCTCCGAGTACATCACGACGGTCCCGAACTCCGCGGTGAAGTCCTCGAGCGAGGCATGTTTCGTGGGGTCGTCATCGTCGGTGTCGATGTAGAGCGGCCAGTTCGCGAAGTTCAGGACGTCCGAGGGCGTGGCCTGTGGATCCGTGGTGGCCGGCGGCCCGCCCGTCGGTGCGACCGACGGGGCGCCGCTCGCCGGCGCGGTCCCGCACGCCGCCAGGAACGCGCCCAGGCCGGCCATGCCGGTGCCCTGCAGGAATCGTCGCCGATCGACCGGGCTGTCGATCAGCCGAGCGTTTCGATCTTCCATCGTTGTCCTCCTCTCGCGCACGCGCGATCAGTTGGTCCGGTGGCGTGGGCGTCAGGCGTCCGCGAGGACGGCTTCGGCCGGGACCGCGAAGGTGTGGTCGGGAGACCAGCTGATCCTCACGTCTTCGCCGGGTCGATGCAGTGATCCATGGGACGTTCGTTCCACGTTCTGTTCATAGACGGTGATGTCCTGCCCGTGCTTCGAACGGACGAGGTAACTCGTGGAGACGCCGAGATACGAGGCGTCCCGGATGCGCCCTTCGATCGTGTTGTGCCCTTCCGGCGCCGGGTCGTCGAGCGCGTAGAGCCGCAGCTTCTCCGGGCGGACGCCCACCTGGACACGATCCGAGCCGTTGAGGGCCGCCCGCGGCAGACGGATCCGGGTGTCATCGGGGAGTACGCACACCGCGTAGTCGCCGGTGCCACCAGACACCGTCCCGTCGATCAGGTTGCTGACCCCGAGGAAGCCGGCGACGAACCGGGTCTCCGGGCGCTCGTAGAGGCTCTCCGGGTCCCCGAGCTGCTCGTAGCGCCCCTTGTTCATGACGGCGATCCGATCGGACATCGTCATCGCCTCCTCCTGGTCGTGTGTCACGTAGATGAACGTGATCCCGACCTCCTGCTGGATCCGCTTGAGCTCGACCTGCATCTGCTTGCGCAGCTTGAGATCCAGGGCGCCGAGCGGCTCGTCCAGGAGCAGCACGGCCGGCCGATTGATCAAGGCGCGCGCGAGCGCGACGCGCTGGGCCTGCCCGCCGGAGATCTGCCCGGGCTTGCGCCCTTCGTAGCCGGGGAGCTCGACGAGGGCGAGCATCTCGGTCACCCGGCCGGTGATCTCGCTGGACTTCAGGCCCTTGCGCCGCAGGCCGAAGGCGACGTTCTCGAAGATGGTCAGGTGGGGGAACAGCGCATAGCTCTGGAACACCGTGTTCACGTTGCGCTGATAGGGCGGCAGCCACGTCACGTCCTGGCCCTGGAGCTCGATGAGTCCCGAAGTCGGCTCTTCGAAGCCGCCGATCATCCGCAGCGTGGTCGTCTTGCCGCACCCGGATGGCCCGAGCAGGCTGAAGAACTCCCCGTCGTGGACCTCGAGATCGATATGGTCCACCGCGACGAAGTCGCCGAAGGACTTCACGACCTGGACCAGTCGAACGTCGACTTCGGTCACGACGGCTGAGCCTCCTTCGTGATGGCGCCGGAACTCCTCGTGGGGGCTCGCGGCCCACAGCGCGCGTCGAATCGCGGACAGGGCGCTGTCGGTGGCCGGATGGTAGGCCCGCGAACCGAGACGTGTCAACCGGGTCGAGGTACGAGATTCGTACGAATGAGCCACGTGTATCGAGGGATTCGTTGTGTCGAGCGGATACCAGCCCGAGCGATCGGATCCTGCGGCCAGGAGAACGCGACGTTGGTTCGCGCGTCGGCACCTGCCGACGGCGCGCTTCCATCGACGCGGGTACGATATCGACGTTCTGGCCGCCAGAAGGTCGGCGCCGATCGAACGGCACGCTGCGAAGGGACCGATACCACGATGACGACGCTCACCGAAGCCGCGATCAACGATGCGCTCCGAACGGTCGAGGAGCCCGAGCTCGGTGGCGACCTGATCAGCCGCAACATGATCAAGGATCTGCGCATCGACGGCACGAGTGTCGCGTTCACGATCGAGCTCACGACGCCGGCCTGTCCACTCAAGGACGAGATCGAGACGAACGTTCGCGGCGCCCTCGAGCCGATCGGTGCGACGGCGATCGACATCACCTGGGGGGCGATGGTCCGCCGCTCGGCCCCGGCCCAGCCGCAGCAACTCGTCCCGGGGGTCAAGAACATCATCGCCGTGGCATCCGGCAAGGGTGGCGTCGGGAAGAGCACGGTCAGTGCCAACCTGGCGGTGGCCCTTGCACAGTCGGGTGCTTCCGTCGGTCTCCTGGATGCCGATATCACGGGCCCGAACATCCCGATGATGCTCGGCCTCGAAGGTCAGCCCAAGGCGAGCGAGAACAACAAGATCCTGCCGCTCGAGCGCCACGGGGTGAAGTGCATCTCCATCCAGTTCTTCGTGCCCGAGGGGCAGCCGATCGTGTGGCGCGGCCCGCTCGTCGGGGGCGCGATCCAGCAGTTCCTGCGGGATGTCGAGTGGGGCGATCTCGA
Organism: uncultured Chloroflexia bacterium; assembly: GCA_963714835.1. Classification (GTDB taxonomy): domain Bacteria; phylum Chloroflexota; class Limnocylindria; order Limnocylindrales; family CSP1-4; genus CAKKPP01. The sequence goes on along the minus strand of CAVQPX010000007.1, from coordinate 141,468 downwards.
CTATCTCGTGATCGATCTGCCGCCCGGAACGTCGGACGCGCAACTCACGCTCGCGCAGGCAGTCCCGATCAGCGGATCGGTCCTCGTGACGACGCCCCAGGAAGTGTCGTTGTCCGATGTCGGGAAGGCGCTCGCGATGTTCAAGCGCCTGAGCGTCCCGGTCATCGGCGTCGTCGAGAATATGACCGCGTTCATCTGCCCGCATTGCGGCGATGCGACCGAGATCTTCGGCCGTGGAGGGGGCGAACGGTTCGCCGCCGAGCACGGCCTCGACTACCTGGGCGGGATCCCCCTCGACATCACGGTCCGCCAGGGCGGCGACGTCGGCGTCCCCGCGGTGGCCCAGCGCGAGCCGGGGCCCGCCGCCGCTGCGATGACCGCGATCGCCCAGAGCGTCGCCGCCAAGATGAGCGTCCGCGCCGCGGAGTCGGCGGGCCAGCCGGTGCTCACGATCGCCTGAGGCCGTTCCCCCCGGTTCGGGTCCCGGCGCGTCGCCGCACAGATTCCACTATCCACAACCCAGCTCGTCGCCTACGATGCGACGCATGCCCGACGGACGGTCGCGCGTCGAGACCTTGTCCACGGTCCCGCTGTTCGCGGGCCTGACGACCACGGCGCTCGCCGAGGTGGCCCAGGGCCTCGTCCAGCGGCGCTTCCGACGCGGCGAGGTGATCTTCCACCTCGGAGACCCGGGCAACGCGATGTTCATCGTCGAATTCGGGGTGGTCAAGATCGTGCTGCCATCGGAGAGTGGTGAGGAGGCGATCCTCGCGACGATGCAGGCTGGTGAGTTCTTCGGCGAACTCTCGCTGCTCGATGGTTCGGCGAGATCGGCGACGGCCGTGGCGATGGGCGCAGTCCGGATCCTCGTGCTCGGGCGCGAGCAGTTCCGCAAGCTGCTCGGCGAGGCGTCCATCCGCGACGCGCTCCTCGTGGGCATCGCCACGGAGCTGCGTCGACTCACGACCCGACTCGAGGAGCTCCACTTCCTCGACATCGCCGGCCGACTGGCCGCCCGCCTGGCGGACCTGGCCGGACAGGCGGGTACGCTGTTGGGTGACGGCTCCTTCAGGCTGGACCTGCCGCTCACCCAGAGCGATCTTGCCGCGATGGTCGGCTGCACGCGCCAGAGCGTCAACAAGCTCCTCGGCGAGTTCGAGGATGCCGGGATGGTCCGCGTCGACCGGGACGCCCTCGTCGTGACCGATCTCCCCCGACTGGTGACCTTCGCGCATCGGCACTGAGCGTTGAGCGGGCGCCCGGCCGCGGTGTCTTTCAGCTCCGGCAGGGTCTTTCAGCTCCCGGCGTTGCGCAGCGTGCGGACGACCACCCACGCGGCGGCGAGCGCTGCGCGGGAGCGCCCCGCGCGGCCGCCCAGGAACCCGAGCTGACGATCGGTCGCGACGCCATCCGGTGTGGCGAGACCGATGCTCACCGATACATCCCCGCGCTCCGGTTCGGTGGCCATGACGACCAGGCCGACGTCCGCGCCGGACCAGGACCGCAGGTCCTGCGCCGCGAAGCCGATCGCCCGCCGCGAGGCCGCCCGCGCCCCGCGCTGCAACGCCGGCCCGCCGCCCGGTGCCCCGTCGGCCGACGCCAGCGACTCGGCGCGGATCAGCCCCGGGACGTCCCCGAGCAATGCGGTGACCGCTCCGCCGGTGGCGATCTCGCGCACCGCCATCGTCCATCCCCGACGTTCGAGTTCGGCGCCGACGACCTCGTGCCAGGTCGTGTGTCCGCGCGCCCAGACGTGTCCGCCGACGGCCTGGAGCACGAGCGCCTCGGCCTCTGCGACGAGCGCGTCGGCCGCACGTGTGCCCTGGCCCGTGGATCCGGCGCTGCCCGTGGATCCGACGCCGTCCTCCGCTTCGTCCCTCGCCGAGATCCGCACATCCACCGCGTCGGCTCGCGCGTACGTCGCGACGATCGGGTTCCTCGCCCGGAGCAGCGGCTCCCCGAGCCGGTCCACGACCTCGGATTCGCCGATCCCGGCGAGGCGCAGCGTCACCACCGGCCGGGGCCGCGCCAGGCCGGCTTCCGCCAGTCGCGGTATCACCCACTCGGTCCACATCGGGCGCATCTCGCGTGGCGGTCCCGGCAGCGCGACGATGATCCGTCCGTCCGGCCGGGCGACCCACCATCCCGGCGCCGACCCGTGGTCGTTCGGGATCGTGACAGCGGAGGGGATCAGCCACGCCTGCTTGAGATTCGAATCCGGGAAGGGCGATCGCCGACGCCGCCAGCGCTCGCGTAGCCACGCTTCGATCGCGGGATCCACGACGGGTTGTTCGTGGCAGACCTCGCCGATCGCCTCACGCGTGAGGTCGTCGGGGGTCGGGCCCAGGCCGCCCGTCGTGATCACGAGATCGACGCGCTCGAGCGCGTCGGCCAGGGCCGTCCGGACGGCGGCGAGGTCGTCGGGGAGCGCCTGGATCCGCATGACGCGCGCGCCCCGATCGGACAGCGCGGTCGCGATCTCGCCGCTGTTCGTATCGCGTGTCTCGCCGACGAGCAGCTCACTGCCGACGCTGAGCACCTCGGCGGTCGCCGGGCGGCGGGTCGCGGTCATCCGACGAGCGTACCCGAGGCGCAGGCAGCCGGTACCATCGGAGCCGGACCGGGCCGACCATCGCCCGCTGGTCACGGTGCGTCACGATGGGCACAGTGGCCGAAGGCCCGGTCGACGGACGGGCAACGACGTCGCGGTGAGCACGCCGATGGCAGATCTCGAACGCAGCGGCTTCTCGGACATGGATCGACTGCTCGTGTTGATCCGGCGAACACGCGAGCTCCTCGATGTCGTGGCGGCCCGGCAGTCCCTGCCCGACGTCGGGGCGGACTACCTCGCGGAGACCACGCTGCCGCACCTCGAGGACGTGCAGGCGGGGTTCCAGGGGGCGTTGCGGACCGACCTGGTCGGGATCGACGAGCTTCGTTACCTGTTGCTGCAGGTCGCGGGCTTCCGGGTGGACCCGCCTCGGTCCGACGCCGAGCGTCGTGCGGTGACGGAGGAAGCGATCGCGGAGGCGAGATCCCGGCTTTCGCTGGGCAGTGCCGGTCCCGGCGTCACCTTCAGGATCGAACCCGGCCGGTCCTGGCAGCTGGCGGCTCTCGGACACACGAGGGTCGTCCTCGCTGCGCTCCCGCGCATGCCCGGGCCAGCCGTCCGGTTCCCGACCGGCTGGCGGACCTACGCCGACATCCCGACGCCGCGCGGGCCGGCCGAGCTTGCCGATCGGATCGCGGAGCTGGAGACCCTCCTGTGGCGCGTCGTTCGGCGCGGGCCCGTGGCGTCCTCGGACCCGGCGTTTCGGCGCACGTACGGCTTCTTCGACACGGCCGACCATCTCGGCCTGCACGGGTTCAGCGGGGCGGCCTGAGGCCCGCTGGTATCATCGGGACACCCGTCACGACCCGACGGCCGCCCCGGAGTCACTGCCCTGAACGAGCCCACGACCGAATCGCCGCCTCAACAGCCACCCGGCATCCGTGCGCAGATCGGAGCGACACGATCCGCCGGGATGCGCCTTGTCGCGTCCCACGTCGAGCTGGCCAGGACCGAGGTCGGCGAGATCATGGGCGAGGTCAAGTCCGTCGCCCTCCTTGCGGGGCTCGCGTTCGGCGCCCTGTTCGTGCTGGGGTTCCTGCTCCCGATCGGACTGCTGCTGTTCCTCGGCGATTGGCTGTTCGGATCCATCGGGTGGGGCGTGCTCCACGGCACCCTGCTGTTGCTCGCGGTGGCACTGAATGCCGTGCTGGTCGCCCTGGGCGTCCCGGGGTCGCGCCTCGGTCTGGCACTGCTCATCGCGATCGTGGTCGGCGTCGCGGCCGCGCTCGGCCTGGGGGCTCTCGGACTCGAACAACGCGTGGCCGCGGCGCTCGGGACGGTCCTTGCCCTGATCGTCTGGCCGATCTTCGCGGGGGTCACCGTCGCACGCAGCGGGATCGACACGGATGCCCTCAAAGCCCGCTTCTGGCCGAGCGGGACGATCGACACCACGAAGGAGACCATCGAGTGGGTGCGCGCACAGACGCCGCTCGGGCCGAAGTCCTAGCCCGCCGCGCGGAGCTCGCCGAAGAGCTCGTGCGGCTCGAGGCGTCGGGCCGGGCCGCGGTCGATATCCCGGCGCGGATGCGCCGCGCCCCGGCGCAGACCGCGGGCGTGGCCGCAGGGGCCGCGTTCCTCGTCCTCGGTGGACCTGGGCGCGTCCTGCGCAAGGTGAAGCGTGTCTTCCGCGGTCCGGACGCGGAGCTGCCCAAGTCGATGCTCCCGAACGAAGTCGAAGCCATCCTGCGCAAGCTGGGACCCGATGGCGAGCGCGTCCGTGGGACGATCGAGCGGGAATTCGCACGCTACCTCTCGCAGAATGCGGATGCGCGACGGGATCGTGACCTGGGCGGCACCGCCGCAACGGTGCTCGGCAACCTGTTGAAGCCAGCATCCGCGCGCGCCGGCCGCGAGCTTGCCGAGCGGCTGTTCGATCCGGACGGGGCCGGTTTTGCCGACGCCCTCGCCAAGGCACGCGCGCGTCGCGGCGGCGACGGGGCCGGGGACGCCTGACAGCCGCTGGCGGCGACACGTCGGGCCCTCGCGAGCCGCGCTACGCTAGGCTGCGGGCGAGTGGCGAAATGGCAGACGCGCCGGCCTTAGGAGCCGGTGCCGCGAAAGCGGCGTAAGGGTTCGAGTCCCTTCTTGCCCACCATGGATCGGCGAGGCACCGAACCGGGGCGCCGCGAGCTGAGCCGGCGTCGGCCCGGTCCGCCCTATACTTCGCGACGATGACTGTCACCACCACCCCTGCCCCCAAGAGCTCACTTCTGCTTGAAGTCGAGCTTCCCCCCGAGCGCCTCACCCGCGCGATCGACCACGCCGTGGTCCACCTCGCCAAGCGGACGAGGATCCCCGGCTTCCGTCCCGGAAAGGCGCCGCGCAACGTGCTGGAGCGCACGCTCGGACCGACTGCCGTCGTCGACGACGCGGTCGACCATCTCGTGCAGGACGCCTACCGCGAGGCGCTCATCGAACAGGGGATCCTGCCGTTGACGAATGCCGACGTGGAGATCGTCCAGGCCGAGGAGGGCAAGCCGCTCATCTTCAAGGCAACGGTCCAGGTCCGGCCCGAGGTCGTGGTCGGGGACTACCGTGGCTTCCCGTTCAGCCCGGAGATCGAGGCGATCGACGACGCCAAGGTCGACAAGGTGATCGATGAGCTGCGCGATCAGAACGCGACGCTCTCACCGGTCGAGGATCGCGGCGCAGCCAACGGCGACTACGCGGTCATCGGCTTCGTCGGGACGCAGGATGGGACGCCGTTCGAAGGCGGGACCTCGGAGCGGATGCCGATCATCATCGGCGAGGAGCGGCTCATCCCCGGTTTCGAGGCCAACGTCGTGGGCCTCAAGGTGGGCGACGCGACCGAGTTCGACATCACCTTCCCCGAGGACTATGGCGAGGCGACGCTCGCCGGCAAGGCCGCCCACTTCGCCGTGACCCTGAAGGAGCTGCGCGAGAAGGTCCTGCCGCCGGTCGACGACGACTTCGCGCAGTCGATGGGCGCGTTCGAGGACCTGGCGGCGCTCCGTGCCGAGGTCAAGACGCGCCTGGAGGGCAACGCGCTCGACAAGGCCCGTCACGAATTCTCGGACAAGATCATCGAGTACGCGGTCGCCAACGCGACGCTCGACCTGCCCGACATCCTCGTCGACCAGGAGGTCGAGGTGATGCACGACGAGTTCCGTGCCTCTCTTGCCCGACAGGGGATCGCCGAGGAGGCGTATCTCAAGGTCGTCGAGAAGACCGAGGACGACCTGCACGGCGAGTTCCGACCGGGCGCCGAGCATCGCGTCAAGGTCCTGCTCGTCCTCGGCAAGATCGCCGAGATCGAGGGCATCGTGGTCCCCGAGGCCGACGTGGAGGGCGAGGTCGCCCGCGGCCGCGAGCGGTACGACGGCCAGAAGAAGCTGCTCGAGTACTTCGAATCCGAGCGTGGCCGCAACTTCATCCGGAGCTCGCTTCGCCGGACCCGGTTGATCGAGTCCCTGATCGAAGAGTGGCTGCGGGCCCATCCCGAACACCCGGCGCTGCCGCACCTCGAGGATCAGCACGGCAGCGGTATCGAAGGGAGCGCGGAATCGAATGCCGCGATCGGAGCCACCGACCCGAGCGCCATCTACGACGATGAGACCGGCGGCGGAGCCGACCATGCGGGCCACGACCACGGCGACCAGGAACATGCCGATCACGACCACGCCACCGATCACGACCACGCACAGGCTGAACCTGCCGGGTGACCGACGATCTCGCGTCCAATGGAGGAGGAAGACCAACCATGCTCGTCCCGATGGTCATCGAGACCTCAAGCCGCGGTGAACGCGCCTACGACATCTACTCGCGGCTGCTGCGGGACCGGATCATCTTCCTCGGCGACGCGATCGAGGACCACACGGCCAACCTGATCATCGCCCAACTCCTGTTCCTCGAGTCGGAGGATCCGGAGAAGGACATCTTCCTGTACATCAACTCGCCCGGCGGCGTGGTCAACTCCGGCCTCGCCATCTACGACACCATGCAGTACCTGCGCGCACCCGTCAGCACGATCTGCATCGGCATGGCCGCCTCGATGGCGGCGGTCCTGCTGAGCGCAGGAACGAAGGGCAAGCGCTATGCCCTGCCGCATAGCAGGATCATGATCCACCAGGGCTCGGGCGGGTTCCGCGGCAACGCCCCCGACGCGGTCATCCAGATGCGCGAGTGGGAGCAGCTGGTCCGGATGAACAACGAGATCCTGGCTCGTCACACGGGCAAGAAGCTCGAGCAGATCGAGACCGACACGAACCGGGACCATTTCATGTCGCCCGAACAGGCAAAGGACTATGGCATCATCGACGCGGTCTATTCAGTCTCGGGGGACTCGCTGATCGCGCAGGCGCACGACGCGGGGGAGACAGAAGCAGGCGCAACGGGCGCCGCGGAAGGCCCGCGGACGAAGAAGGCGAAGGACTGACCGACCGGGGCTCGCCCGAGCGGAGAGGTAGGACACGAAGCACGATGACGTCGACCAGCAGTTCCAAGGGGCCCAAGGTTCCGTATCGGTGCTCGTTCTGCGGCAAGAGCCAGGAGCAGGTCCGCAAGCTGATCGCCGGCCAGGGCGTGTACATCTGCGATGAGTGCATCAACCTCTGCCAGGAGATCATCGAAGAGGAGATGCTCGACCAGCCGAAGGGCCGGCCGCACAGCGCGAAGCTCCCCAACCCGCGCCAGATCACGGACGCGCTCGACCAGTACGTCATCAGCCAGGACCGCGCCAAGAAGGTGCTGTCCGTCGCGGTCTACAACCACTACAAGCGGGTCAACGCCGGGAACACGGTGGACGACGTCGAGCTCCAGAAGTCGAACGTGCTCCTCGTGGGCCCGACGGGATCCGGAAAGACCCTCCTCGCCCAGACCCTCGCCCGCGTCCTCGACGTTCCGTTCTGCATCGCCGACGCCACATCGCTCACCGAGGCGGGCTATGTCGGCGAGGACGTCGAAAACATCCTGTTGCGGCTCATCCAGGCGGCCGACTTCGATGTCGCCCGGGCCGAGCGCGGGATCATCTACATCGACGAGATCGACAAGATCGCGCGCAAGGCGGACAACCCCTCGATCACGCGCGACGTGTCGGGCGAAGGTGTCCAGCAGGCGCTGCTGAAGATCCTCGAGGGGACGGTCGCGAACGTGCCGCCGCAGGGCGGGCGCAAGCATCCGCACCAGGACTACATCCAGATCGATACCACGAACGTGCTGTTCATCTGCGGCGGCGCCTTCGATGGCCTGGAGAAGATCGTCGAGGAGCGCGTCGGCAAGCGATCGATCGGGTTCGGCTCGGAGACGGCGATGAGCCCGGCGGAGCGCAGCCGCGTTCTCGACCGGCTCATGCCCGAGGATCTCCTGAAGTTCGGGCTCATCCCCGAGTTCATCGGCCGACTGCCGATCATCGTGAGCCTCGCGGCCCTCACGGCCGAGGACCTCGTCCGCGTGCTCACAGAGCCGAAGAACGCGGTCACCCGCCAGTTCCAGAAGTTCCTCTCGCTCGACAAGGTGGACCTCGCGTTCACGCCCGCCGCGCTCGAGGCCGCGTCCGAGGTCGCGCTGGAGCGCAAGACCGGTGCCCGCGCCCTGCGCTCGATCGTCGAAGAGGCGCTCCTCGAAGTGATGTTCGACATCCCCGAACGGACCGACGTACGCAAGTGCATCATCACGGCCGAGACGATCCGCGAGGGTCGCCTCCCGTTGCTCCTCACGAAGTCCGACGTGGACAAGGGCGTCGACGAGACGAACTACCAGGAGTGGCTGGCCGAGCAGGGCGAGTCGGCCTGAGGCACCCAGGGCCGGGTAGCGGGCGGAGCGACCGAGCTTCCGGCAGCCCGCGGCCGGCCTGATGCGCCTCTCGCGACCGGACGCCTTCGTCACCATCGCCGAGGTCACCCCGCCCGAGTACGCGGACGGCAGCCACCTGGCGATCCATTGGGGCCACGTCCTCGTCACGGACAACCCGTTCCGTGCTGTGCGTGTGAGTCCCTACGCGTTCTCCGCGCGGATCACCCACGACTCTCCCGCCGTGCGACCGACCGTCGTCGTGAGCACGCGCGACCGTAATCGGCAGGCGATCGAGAGCGAGGTGCGCGGCGCGGTCGGGAACGGCGTGACCAGTTTCCTGGTCGTCCAGGGCGACGAGGTCGAGGGATATCCGGCGGCGGCGCGGGCGTCGGAGGTCACCCGCTACCTCATCGATCTCCAGTCTCCGGCCCCGATCGAGGTCGGGATGACGGCACAGGGCGCGGTCGGAGCGTCGCGACGTCTCGCCGCAGGTGCCCAGTTCCTCGTCAGCGGGCCGGTCATGGACGCCGCCGGTGCTCGCCGGCTGCGCGACGCGCTCGGCGAAGTCGAGGTCCCGCTCTACCTCGCCCTGATCCCGCCATTCAGCACGGCGTGGGCCACCCGGATGGAGGGCCTCGGCGTCCCGGCGCCCGAGGCCGTCGGGCGGACGCGCCTCGAGGGCTGGGAGCTGGCCGGGTCCGTCCGGTCGGCCGCCAGGGATCTCGGATTCGCCGGCGTCGTCCTCATGGGCCTTCACCTGCGAACGCTCGACGAGGCCCGCGAGCGACTGGGCGAGTGAGCGCCCATGGGCGACCGGAGGCAGCGTATCGCCCGGTCCGCCGCCTGGTCACCGTTCGGAACTCGGCGAGCTCCAAGGGTGACCGAAGGCGGCCGCTCGGCCCACTCGGGACTTCAGCCCTCCGGCTGCTCGGACGACGACCCGTCGACCGACGGATCGATCGGATGGAACACCCCGAACGTCGCGCCGTCGGGATCGCGCAAGACGGCGACGCGCCCGGTGCCGGGAACGTCGAGCGGCCCGAGCAGGACTGAGCCACCGAGCTCCATGGTCAGCCCCGAGGCAGCGTCGACATCGTCCGACCGGAAGTATCCGACCCAGTGGCCGGTCGGACCCCCCGATGGCCAGACATCGGAGTCGGGCCGCGGACCCGTCAGCCCTGCGATCGGGCGACCCGCCGCGACGAGGACTCGGTAGCCGTCGACCCCGCCGAGCGGGACGCTCGACAGGCCGACGACCCGCTCGTAGAAGCGCTCGGATACCTCTGGATCCCGGGACATGAGCTCGGCCCAGATGAACGTGCTCGCTTGCATCCTTCCAACCTCCTGCGGCTGTCTGTCAGGGCCTGCTAAACTGTACCCTGTACAGCAGATACTGTACGTCGTACAGTACAGTCCGTCAAGCACCGTTCACGGGGTGGTCTGATGGCATCGAAGCCTCTCGCGCCACGACACCGGCGACCCGGCAATCGCGCAGGACTGACCGCCGACGCGGTCCTGGCTGCGGGTCGTGATCTCGTCCAGCACGACGGCGCCGATGCATTGACGATGCGGCGGGTGGCCGAACGCCTCGGTGTCGCCCCGAATGCGCTCTACAGCCACTTCGCCGACAAGGCGACGCTCGTCGATGCCGTCTTTGATTCCTTGCTCGACGAGGTCGACGCGACCGGAGTCGACGACGCGGACTGGAGGGCCGGCCTGGTTGCTCTCATGGTGGCGTCGCGTTCGATGCTGCTCAATCACGCGGACCTGTTTCCGCATCTGATGTCCCGACCGATGCGCGGCCCCAACGCTCGATCCCTGGGGGAGGGGACACTGGGTCTTCTCGCGCGCGGCGGGATCGAGGGCCCGCCTGCCGTCGAAGCGCTGCGCGCGCTCTTGACCTTCACGTTCGGCTCGGTCGTGCTCGATGCTCCCCGACGCTCCGATCCCGATCCCGAAGATCGCGCGGCCCGCAGCCGCGCGGCGTTCGCCACATCCGCCGAAACGCCAAGGGTGGCCGGACTCGCCGAATTGCTGGCCCGGCCGCCGGACGCGGTCGCGTTCGAGACGAGCCTTGGCTGGCTCATCGACGGCATCGCTCGCACCGTCGAACGCGACTGAGTGCCAGATCGGGCGGCACGTCGGCAGGGGCGGTCCCCTGACGGGGCGTCTCCAGCCCCGTGCTACACTCCCGGCCTGCGGTGCCGACCGAGAGGAGTAGCGCCTCCCCGGCCGCCGAGCGAGCGTGGGACGGTGTGAGCCGCGCGGGACCGGAGGCGCGAACGTTGCTCGCGAGCCGCGCGGGAGACGCCCGATAGAGCGTCGAGAGGGTGTCACGGACCCAGGATCGCTCGCGATGGCGCTGCGGCCCCGAGACACCGAACCAGCAGGTGGCACCACGACCCGTTCGTCCGCTGGACGAGCGGGCGTTTCGTTTTTCGGTGGCGGGCGGGCGTCGAACGATTGACAGGGCAGGGGAGTGACCGAGCGGATGGAACTCGCGAAGGCCTACGTGCCGGCGGACGTCGAGGCCGCGATCTACGAGCGATGGCTGGCCGCGGATGTCTTCGCGCCCGACGGCACCGGTTCACGCGCCGACGAGTCTGCTGCGCCGTTCGTGATCATCCAGCCGCCGCCCAACGTCACCGGGTCGTTGCACCTCGGGCACGCCCAGCGCACGGCCGTCGAGGACCTGATGATCCGGCACGCTCGCATGCAGCGGCGGCCGACGCTCTTCCTGCCCGGGCTCGACCACGCATCGATCGCCGCCCAGTTCGTGCTCGATGGCATCCTCGCGAAGGAGGGGGAGTCGCGCCAGTCGCTCGGGCGTGACCGATATCTCGAGCGGATGCGCGCCTTCGTCGCCGAGACGCGCGGGGTGATCCTCGGCCAGCAGCGCCGCGTCGGTGCCTCGGCGGACTGGGATCGCCTGCGGTTCACGATGGACGAGGTGAGCGCGAGGGCCGTGCGCCACGCGTTCACCCGGCTCTTCCGGGACGGGCTGGCGTATCGGACCGAGGCACTCGTGAACTGGTGTCCAGGCTGCAGGACGAGCGTGTCCGACCTCGAGACGATGGCGACCCCGGAGACCGGATCCCTGTGGTCCATCCGCTACCACCTGGTCGACGAGGCGACCGGCGAGCCGTCGCTCGACGGCGATGCTGCCGTCACCGTCGCGACGACCCGTCCGGAGACGATCCTGGGCGATACCGCGGTCGCAGTCCATCCGGACGACCCCCGCTACGCCGCGTTGATCGGGCGCCGGGTTCGTATCCCCTTCGTGGATCGTGACGTTCCGATCATCGCCGACGATGTCGTGGACCCGGCATTCGGGACCGGCGCGGTGAAGATCACCCCGGCCCACGACCACGACGACCATGCGACCGGCCTTCGGCACGGTCTGGCCGCGATCACCGTGCTCGAGGACGACGCGACGATCAGCCCGATCGGCGGAGCCTACGCCGGACTCGACCGCTTCGAGGCGCGTCGTCGGATCGTCGACGATCTCGCCGGGCGCGGCGATCTCGCCGGGGAGAAGGCGCACGAGCTCGTTCTTGGTCGATGCCAGCGCTCGGACGACGTCCTGGAGCCACGCCTCAAGACCCAGTGGTTCATCCGCACCGGGCCGCTCGCCGCGTCTGCGCTCGACGCGACACGCAGTGGGCGGACGCGGATCGTCCCATCGCGGTTCGAGAAGGTCTGGGAGCACTGGCTCACCGAGATCCGCGACTGGAACGTCAGCCGCCAGCTGTGGTGGGGCCACCGGATCCCGGCCTGGTATTGCCCCGACGGCCACGCGACGGTCTCCGAGGCGGAGGCGGGGCCGGACGCTTGCGAGGCGTGCAACCGGCCCGCGGCGGACCTGGTCCAGGACCCGGACATCTTCGATACGTGGTTCAGTTCGGGGCTGTGGCCGTTCTCCACGCTCGGGTGGCCCGACGAGACGCCGGATCTCGCGCGCTACCACCCCGGGTCGGTGATGGAGACCGGCTACGACATCATCTTCTTCTGGGTCGCCCGGATGATGATGCTGGGCATCCACCTGACCGGCGTCGAACCGTTCCACTCGATCTACCTGTCCGGGCTGATCCGCGACCCCTACGGCCAGAAGATGTCGAAGACGCGCGGCAACGTCGTGGATCCGCTGGGTGTGATCGACGCCTCGGGCGCCGACGCGCTGCGCTTCGCGCTGATCCACGGGACGACGCCCGGCAACGACACGCGCTTCGGGCAAGCCAAACTCGACAACGCGCGCAACTTCGCCAACAAGCTCTGGAACGCGACGCGATTCGTGCTCGGCGCGCGGCCCGCTTCGATCGCCCCCGATTTGTCGCGCCAGGAACCCCGTGCGGAGCATCTCGGTCCCGCCGAACGATGGATCCGATCGCGGACCGCGGCCACGGCCGAGGCCGTCGATCGCGCACTGGGCGACTTCATGTTCGCCGAGGTCACGCGGGCTCTGTACGACGGGATCTGGTCGGAATACTGCGATTGGGGCCTCGAGCTCGCCAAGGTACGTCTCGCCGACGACACCGTGCCCACCGAAGAGCGGGACGCCACGTGGTGGACGCTCGTCGATGCACTCGACACATATCTCCGGCTCCTGCACCCGGTGATGCCCTTCGTGACCGAGGCGCTGTGGGCCACGCTGCCGAAGCGGGCGGACGACGCTGATCTGCTGATCGTCGCCGACTGGCCGCGGACCTCCGCACGCGATCCCGAGGTCGAGTCGGACGTCGGGGCGATCATCGATGCGATCAAGGCGGTCCGGAACGCCCGCGCCGATGCCCAGGTTCCGGCCGCGGCGTGGCTCCCGGTCGATCTCCTGGTCGGAGCCGACGTGGCTCCCGCGGTCGAAGCCCTGCGACCCGGGATCGAACGGCTGGCCCGCGCCCGCCCGGTCATGGCCCACACCGGACGCGCTACCTTCGCCGCCCGGACCACGGGTCCCGGGTTGGCCGTGGTCGCCGGCGCGATCGAGGGGTTCATCGGACAGGCGTCCGCGGGCGGCGCCGCGACTGCGGCCGGCCGGGATGATCGCGATCGCCTGGAGCGAGAGCTGGCGGAGGCCGAAGGGCGCCTCGCCGCCGCTCGCGCACGGCTCGACAACCCCGACTTCCTGGCCAAGGCTCCGCCGCCTGTCGTCGATGGAGCGAGGCGCGGTCACGATGAGCTCGTCGAGCAGATCGAGAGCCTGCGCCGCCGGCTTGACGGGGCGCCAGGACGCTGAATTCGCGATCGGACATGACGATGCGTGGAGCCGGGTCGACCCCACGCATCGGTCGGTTGGCGGACCGGTGGGTCAGCCCTTCACAGCCCCGCCCGTGATGCCACGCACGAAGTAGCGCTGGAGTGCGATGAAGACGACGAGCGGCAGGATCATCGTGATGAACGCCGCGGCCGTCAGGAAGTGCGTCTCCCCGCCCACCGAACTGACGAGGTTCGAGACCACGACCGTCAGGGGCAGGTTCTCCGAGTTCGTCGCACCGATGTAGATCAGCGCCACGAGCAGGTCGTTCCAGACGAACAGGAACTGGAAGATGGCGAGCGATGCCAGGACCGGCACGCTCATCGGGATGGCGAGTCGGAAGAAGGACGTGGCCGGACCGGCCCCATCGATCGCCGCCGATTCGAAGACCTCGCGCGGCAATCCGCCCATGTAGTTGCGCAGCAGGTAGATCGCGAACGGCAAGCCGTACCCGGTGTGGGCCAGCCAGACCGCGAGGAAGGTCCCGGCGATCCCGGTCGAGGCGAACAGCTTCAGCACGGGGATGAGCGTCGACTGCAGCGGGATCACGAGAAGCCCGACGACGGCGACGAACAGGACGTTCTTGAACGGGAAGTCCATCCAGGCGAACGCATACGCGGCGAACGCGGCGATGAGCACCGTGATCACGGTGGCCGGGATCGTGATGAACAGGCTGTTGATGAACGCCTCGGCCAACCCGTTGCGGGCGAGGACGTGCTCGTAGTTCGCGATGGTGAAGTCCCACGGTGGGACGAGCGATGTCCACCAGCCCGAGTTCGCCACATCGGCCGCCGGCCGGAACGAGTTGATGAACAGGCCGAGGGTCGGGACGACCCAGATCACGATCAGGATGCCGATGATGAAGTGGAGCGGCCAGCGCCCGAGGGACCGGCGCGCCGACCCGCCGCCGCCAGACGCGACGCGAGCACCGCTGGTAGCGGTCATCGGATCGCCTCCTGCTCACGGAACCGGCGGATGTTCAAGGCCATGAACGGGATGATCGTCAGGAGCAGCACGATCGCGACCGCGCTCGCTCTGCCGAAGTGGCTGTTGATGAACATCTCCTCGTACATCTTCCGCGCGATGACATCGGTCCCGAAGTTCCCGTTCGTCACGGTGTAGACGATGTCGAAGGACTTGAGCGCGGTGATGACGATCGTCGTGCCCACGACGAAGATCGTGGGCATGAGCAGCGGCAGGATGATCCTTCGGAAGACCTGCCACTCGTTGGCTCCGTCGACACGGGCCGCCTCGAGCAGCTCCGTGCTGATCCCCTTGAGCCCGGCCGACAGGATGACCATCGCGAACCCGGTCCACATCCACACCCCGATGAAGATCAGGGCCAGGTTGTTCAGGGGCTCGGTCTGGGTCCATGCCACGGGTCCGAGGCCGACGATCTCGATCAGCGAGTTGAGCGTTCCGGTCTGGGTCGTACCCGGCGCCTGGAACTGGTACATGAACGACCAGATGATCGCCGCCGCGACGAAGCTGATCGAGAGCGGCACGAAGATGGCCGTCTTGGCCAGCGATTCGTAGCGGACGCGATCGACGAGGATCGCGATGATCAGGCCGAGGGCCACCACGCCGCCGGTCATGAAGACGACCCAGAGGACGCTGTTGAACAAGCTTTCCAGCGTTCCGGAGTCGGTAAAGAAGTACTCGTAATTCGCCAGGCCGACCCACGCGCGCGAGAGGCGGTCCTGGAACGACAGCAGGAACGTGTTGATGGTCGGGTAGATCAGGAACACGATCAGGAACGCGAACGCCGGGGAGATCCAGATCCATGGTCGGATCCGGCCCTGGTGACGCTCGGGCAGCGAACGCAGCGCGCGCTCGGTCAAGAGGATGTACCCGACGAGGACCGCCGGGACGCCGAACAACACGATGGCCGCGGTGATCAGCCGGTCATCCATGGATCCCTCCGAGATTGCGAGGTGGCCGGCGAGCCGGCCACCTCGGTGCGTTGCCTACTCGGCGTAGGCGCTCTCCTGCGTCGCGTCAAGATCGGCCAGGATGGCGTCCAGCTTGGACTGATCCTGAGCGAAGTCGACCATGGCGCTGAAGAACGCTGCCTTCATCTGGTTCGGCATGAGATCGCCGCCGTCGAAGCGGAAGATCTTCGCCGAGCCGAGGGCCTCGGCCGAACGCTTGTCGACGTCGTTCGGATAGTTCGTCACCTTGGTGTTGCCCGAGAGGGCGCCACCGAGACCGACCCAGATCGCCTGGGCTTCGGCTGTGACGAGGTACTTCAGGAGGTCGCGTGCCTCCGGGGTGTCGTTGAACATCCCGAAGAGGTCGCCCGCTCCGGTGAACGCTCCGGCGTAGGCCGGGTTGATGTCGGGCATCGGGAAGAAGTCGAACTGCCCGTCGACCGCTCCGCCCTGCTCCTTGAAGAAGGAGGTGATGAAGCTGGCCTGATGGTGGAACAGGCACCCGGGCGGGTCCGTGAACATGGGGTTCGCGCCGGCACCGAAGTTCGTCGCGTTGACGGTCTCGGCCCCGCCGAAGCTCTTGTCCAGCACCTTGCCGAACTCGAGGAACGCCGCCTTGATCTCGGGCGACGACCACTTCTGCGTGCCATCGACCCACTTGTCGTAGACGTCCGGGCCGGACACACGCAGGACGAGGTCCTCGATCCAGTCCGTTCCGGGCCACCCGGAGTCCGCGCCGGACTCGAGGCCCACGCACCACAGGCTGGCTGCGCTGCCGGTCGACGTCCCCATGACGTCGTCCCAGGTCGAGGGCGCCGGCCCTGTGAAGGTCCCGGTGTTGTACCAGATCAGCCCCTTCAGCGCGCTCTTGACGAACACGCCGTGGATCTGACCGTTGACGGTCCCCAGGTCGACGAACGCCGGCGATGTCTCGGCCTTGTAGGTCTCGACATCCAGCACGTCATCGAGCGGCAGCAGCGCGCCGAGCTCGGCGAACTCGCGCAGCTCGCCGGGGCCGGGCAGGCCGGCCAGATCGGGCAGGATGCCCGATGCGACGCCCGTCGTCAGGACCGTCGCCAGTCCGCGCGTGCCCGTGTACTTGACGGTGTTGCCGGTGCGGTCCTCCCACGGCTTGACCATGGCCCGGAACGCCTCCTCCTCGGCGCCACCCCATGACCCGATCACCGTGACCGTGCCGCCTTCGCTGCCGCCGTCCGACGGCGTACACGCGGCGAACGCGAGGACCCCGGCGGCCATCAGAACGCCGATCTTGCGGAAGCCTCCTACGTGTTTGCTCATCCGAAACTCCTTTCGCCGGATCGACGGGATCCCCCCGTGATCCGCTCCTCCTGGCCCTCCCGGTCACGTCGATCGGGTGAGGCCGTATCCGTGTTCGACCGTGGCGCCGGCCGAACGGCAAGGTTCATGGTGCTGGCCCTCCCTGGGCGGGCGATGCCGCACCGCTGGTGCTGCCGCGCACGATCAACTCGGTCGGCAGGAGTGTTCGGGCGGGAACGGGCCGCCCACCGATAACGTCCAGGAGCGCCCGGCCGGCCGTCAGGCCGAGGTCGAACGCGGGGACGCGGATGGTGGTCAATGGGGGATGCAGGTAGGCGGCGACGGGGATGTCGTCGAATCCGACCAGCGCGACGTCGTCCGGGATCGTCCGGCCGCTCAGGTTCAACCCGCCGATCACGCCCAGGGCGACCACGTCGCTCGCCGCGAAGACCGCGTCGAAGTGCGTGCCCCGGCCGATGATCGCGTCGATCGCCCGGTGCCCGCTCGGCGCATCGAAGGCGCCGTACGCCACGAGCGACTCGTCGAACGGGATGCTCATCTCGGCCAGGCCGGCCCGATAGCCGTCGAGTCGCTGCTGGGCGACGGTGTACTCCAGCGGTCCGTTGGAGACGAAGGCGATCCGCCCGCGTCCCATCGCGACCAGGTGCAGGACGGCCTCCCGCGCCCCGGCGAAGTTGTCGACGTCGACGCTCGTCCCGTGGGCCCCGGGCAGCGATCCCTGGATGACGACCGGGAAGTCGTCGGCCAGCAACGCCTTGAGGTCGGCGTCGTCGAAGCGCGGTCCCGACAGGACGATCCCATCGAGATGCTGCGTGCGGACCAGGTCGCCGAGTTCGCCGTTCCCATGAGGGATCGAGTCGATCGTGATCCGGTAGCCGTCTCCCGACATGGACTCCGAGAGTCCGCGCACCGTCTCTGCCAGGAAGGCGTCGCTCGCGATCTGGTCCGGCGTCTGGCGCAGCACGAGGCTCACCAGCGATGTTCGCCCGCTCGCGAGGTGGCGCGCCCCCGGGTGGGGCCGGTAGCCCAATTCGCGCGCCGCTTCGAGGACCCTGGACCGGGTACCCGCGCTGATCTGGACGCCGGGCCGGCGATTCAGGACGAACGAGACAGTCGTTCGCGAGACGCCTGCGCGGGCAGCGACATCGGCACTGGTCGGCGGTCGGGATCGCTCGGGCAATAGGGGGCTCCCTGGGAGAGGATGGATCGCGTCACAGCCCGAGTGTCATGGGGGTAACGCGTGTAACTAACGCGAGTTAACCGTATCTGGGGCGAGCCGTCAACCGTGCCGTGCCGGCGGCTCCGAGCCCGCGTCACGCACGCTGCTACGATAGGTACCGGTCGTTTTCGACAGTTCGATCTGGGAGACAACGTGCCACTCGACTTCCTCAAACGCCGCGGGCCCGACCCGGACGAACCCGCGCCGGACGCCCCATCGTCGGCGGTGTCCTCGACAGCCCTACCCGAGGAGGTCGTGGCCCAGGAGTACGCGCTCAAGCTGTCCTATGCAGGAAAGAGCAGCGAGGGCGTCCGGATGCAGGGCGGCCCCCAGCTCGTGGCCGAACTCCCGTCGATGCTCGTCGGGTTCGCGAAGTCGGAGATCGAGGTCGTCGAGCCGCTCCCCATGGAGTTCAGCCAGGCGGCTCCGTCGATCGTGCGTCCCTCCGAAGCGATGCAGTGGCTCAATGCCCACCACGTCCATTCACCGATCACGCGCCACGCGCTGCTCATCCTCGAGTCCATCGATGCCGTCGATCTGGCCTTCGACACGTTCGTCTGCGCCCTGCTGGACGGAGAGGTGGATACCTCGGGCTATCCCGAGTACAACGCGGTCCTGGGTGGCGTGGCCGCTCACTGGGACGAGGTGAGCGGCGACCTCATCGTCCGCGCCGTCGTCGGCTGGGGCGGCAAGGGGGCCCGGGGCGACACGGACCGGATCGCGACCCGTCTCCTGGGCAACCTGCTCACGAACATCCTCGCGAGCCGCCATTCGATGGGTCTGACCGCCGTGGAGCGACCGGTCCCGGCCGCCGGACGCGGCGGACTCGTCTGCGCCCACTGCGGCTTTGCATCCGGACACGAACGGGCCTTCTACTGCCCGAAGTGCGGGATGCGCATGCTGCGCGGCTAGGGCGGACCGGTCGACCATGCCGATCTACGACTATCGCTGTGGCACCTGTCGCCACCGCTTCGAAGTCATCCACGGGGTGTTCGCTGCGGGGCCGGAGACCTGCCCGGCATGTGGCGGCGGCCCCGTGACGAAGGCCGTGGTCGCGTCTGCCGTGCATTTCAAGGGCACCGGCTGGGCGAAGAAGGAACGACATGCGGCAAGCGCCTCGAAGTCACGCGACTCGACCGCTGCCGATCCCGAAGTTCCGTCGAAGCCGACCGCGGGGGAGGCGCCCACTGCCGAGAAGGGCAAAGGGCTCGGTCAGGCGGGTGGGGGCGGCGATCCGTCGTCAACTGCGACCGGCGCGAGGACGCCGGCGCCTCAAACGTCTTCGGGAAGCGCCACGGGAACCACGGGGACCGATTGACCGATGGCGGCAACTGACTGGATCAGCCTGGCCGAAGCCTCGGAGCTCCTCGCCGCGGTCAACGTCCACTTTCAGCCGGCCACGATCGGCGGCTGGGCGCGGTCCGGCAAGCTCCAGAGCATCAAGCTTGGTGGACGGCGGTTCGTCCGGCGGGCCGAGGTTCGCGCGCTCGTCGCTCCGCGCCGCCGGGTCCGTGCGGATGACCTGCAGCCTCAGCTCTTCGAGGATTGGGCGGACTGAACCGGATGCCGGGCCTGCCGAGCCGGGACGCCTGGACGGCCCGCCTGCAGCCGATCCTTGGCTCCCGACCCGTCCGCGAATTCCAGGCGGTCATGGCCCGCTACGACGCGGCCGGCGGCGCGCTGCTGGCAAGCGGCCTGGCCTATGCCGCGCTCTTCGCGATCGTGCCCACACTGATCTTCCTGTTGGGCGTGAGCGGTGTCATCCTCGCCGACCCGGTCGACCGGGCCACGCTCGTCGACACGATCTCGACCGTGGCGCCGCCGCTGCGCGCGCTCGTCGGCTCGTCGCTCGATCAGCTCACCACCGAGGCGAGGTCGGTTTCGATCGTGGGCCTGATCGCCCTGGCGTGGGGGGCTTCGCGGTTCCTCGTCGCGCTTGAGAGTGCTCTCGGGCGGATCCTGTCCGGGGCATCGAAGCGCAACCTGCTCGTCCGCAATGCGATCGGACTCGCGTCGGTCCTGGTCCTGGTCGCGTCGGTCGTCGGCGGGGCGATCCTGGCCGGGGTCGCGTCGTTCGTGGCGGCCTTCGCCGATGCGGTCACGCCGGGGTCGTTCGTCGCGGACTCCGTCGAGACCTTGTTCGGTCTCGCCGGTGCTGCGTTCACGGTGCTCGCACTCGGCGTCGTCTACCGCTTCCTTCCGGCGGGGACCCCGAGTTGGCGGTCGATCGTCCTCCCGTCCATCGCGGTCGCCATCGCGCTCACGATCGTGACGCGCGTGTTCGTGTTCATCGCTCCCCGGCTGATCGGCGCGGCCGCCGTCCTCGGTTCACTCGCCACGGTGTTCGCCGCGCTCGCCTGGCTGGGGATCGTCTTCCAGGCCATCCTCATCGGTGCCGCGTGGATCCGCGAGCGGTCCGACCGGCTCGATCGACCTCGGGCAAGTGGTCCCGACTCATCTGCAAGCGCTACCGACTGAGGTGGCTCCTCGCGAGCCGAGGCTAGATCGCGCCGGTCAGCCCTGCCGAGTGCCGCATCGGCGGCAGAAGCGGGCCGTCGCCGATAGGGAGAGGCCGCAGGCCGCTGCACGCCTGGATCGCGACGGGGGCAGTCGTTCCCGGCAACGGAGTCGGGGCGGCGGCGAACAGGTCATTGGTCGATGCCGACCACACGTCCTCGGCCGTGCGCGGCCTCCGCAGGAAGTCGAGCCGATCCTGGGTGGCGGTCGGCCACTGCGGTTCGCCGGCTGGCACGTCAGGCGGGCGGCGATCCGCGGGGGCGGGTGAGGTGCCGGACTCATCGGGTGCGACGATCCGCCAGACGGGCTGTTCGACGACGTCGGTTCGTGGGCTTGGCTGGGGCGCGACCTCCGGAATGGCCTCCGCGGCGACGTCAGGCGGAGCCGCCTCGACGGGTTCAGCGACCACGTCCGGACCCGCCTCGACCACGTCCGGTGCGGCCTCGGCGGCGACCTCGGGCACAGCCTCGGCGACGACCTCGGGCACAGCCTCGGCGGCGACCTCGGGCACAGCCTCGGCAACGACCTCGGCGACCGGGTCGAGAGCCGTGTCAGCGGCGTCCGCGCCCTGCTCGAACGCCGCGATCTCCGCGTCCACACTCTGGCCCGGGCGGAATCGCCCCAGGAGGGAGCGGGTTCGGCTGGCCGCGACCGCGGCGACGTCGGGATCGGCGACCTCGGGCGCTGCATTCGCCGCGACCTCGAGCGGTGTGCGATCCGCAGCGATGGGATCCTGGCTGGTTGGGCTGGGCGCCGCGCCATCTGCCGCACGTTCGTCCGAACGAGCCTCCGCCGTGCCGGCCTCGGCCGCCATGAGCTCGGCCCACGACTGCAGATGCTCTTCGGCACGCACAGGGTCGTGCGTCTCCGGCGTCGTCGCCGCGACCCAGGGCACCTCGGTCTCGACCTCAGGCTCGACAGCCGCGACCTGGGGCATCTGGCCTCGGCTCGCAGCCGCGACCCAGGGCACCTCAGCCTCGACCTCAGGCTCGACAGCCGCGACCCAGGGCACCTCGGCCTCGACCTCAGGCTCGACAGCCGCGACCCAGGGCACCTCGGCCTGGACCTGGGGCTCCGCGGCGTCTGGTCCGGCGGCATCCGGCGCGTCGAGGTGGACGTGGGTCGGTGTCGACCCGTTCGTGAGGTCGAGCGCCGGCCACGCCTCGGCGGCGATGCGCGGACGATCGGCCTCGGCTTCGACCGGCACCGGTGCAGGAGCCTCGAGGTTCGGGAAGGGGGCGGGCAGGATCTCGTGGCCGACATGGGGCGAGCAGGTGAGGCAGCGACCCTCTCCTTCGTTCCAGCAGTTGCCGCACGTGTACTGACGGCACGACATGCAGAAGTTGAAGGTCTTGTGGAAGGCATCGAGCTGCCGGTTGGTGACTTCCCGCTCCTGCTCACTGCGCGCCGCGGCCATGGCATCGCCCAGGGAGGTGTCGTCGCTGAGGACGAAGTTCTTGAGTCCGGAGCTGAGCGCCCGGAACCCGCGCCCGCGGCTCGTTCCGGCCGACTTCGACTCGAAGGTATAGCGCGTGCCACACCGTTCGCAGAATGATTGGTCAGGATCTCGGTCATCGAATACCCGGTTCGCGTAGGTCAGCGTCGGGCAGGGGTCGGCCCGAACGGGTCGAGAGTATACCCCAGCCCCTCGTCGCTTCCCCCTCTCGCTGGTACCTGGCCAGGCGGCCCGATGGTCCGGGACTGCAGCGCGGCGGGTCCGTCGAGCGGCCTCCCGGTGCTAGACTCCGGCCCCGATATGGCACGCCTTGCAGCACTCGAGCGCTTCCTGGAGCGCCTCTTCGAACGGCCCGGTGCGCGGATCTTCCGACCGGCGATCCGCCCCATCCAGATCCAGCGTCGGATCGAACGCACCATGGAGCACGCACGTCGAAGCGAGGCCGGGCGGGTGTACGTCCCGACAGGGTACGTGGTCCGCCTCCACCCGACGGACCTTCCCCCCGACCCGGCCGCAGCCGGTGCGCTCGCCTCCGAACTGGCCGACGCGGCGCTCCGGTTCGCGCGGGACCATCGCTACGCGGTTCGCGTCAGGCCCACGGTCGAGTTGCTGGGGGACGAGCGGATCCGTCGCGGGGAGGCCGAGGTCGCTGCGGCCGACGACATGACGGCCGATGTGACGCCCGGCGCTCAGACGTCGTCCCCGCCACAGGGGTCGCCGGATGCGATGCTGAGCCCATCGACCTCGTCCGCCGCGGGGCCCGCCGAACACACTGCCCGGTACGCGGTACCCAGCGCGAGGATCCCGGCGACGGTCCTGCGAGCGGTAGGACCGGACGGCCGCGAGCGACGCTACGAGGTCTCGACACCGGTCGTCACGATCGGGCGGGCGCGCGACAACCAGGTCGTCCTCGACGATCGGCGTGCATCTCGCTATCACGCTCGCGTGGCGGCCCGCGCCGGTGGCCTGGTCTTCATCGATCTCGAGAGTACGAATGGCTCGATCGTGAACGGCAGGCGAGTACGAGAGCTCGCGCTCGGTGCCGGGGATCGGATCGAGGTCGGGCGGACGTCGATCTTCGTCGAGTCGGTCGGCCCGCCGGCCGAGGGGACCTGATGGACGCTCTGGCGATCTCGATCTGGCTCGTCCGCCTTGCGTTCCTCGTCCTGCTCTACGTCTTCCTCGTGACGATCGCCCGCGTGTTGCTCAGGGACCTGCGCGCGGCCGCGGTCGAGCCCGGATCCGAACTCGGGCGGCTCGTGACGATCGATTTGCCGGTCGCGGAGCCGCCGGTCGGGTCGGTCTTCGCGCTCGATGCCGTGACCACCCTCGGGCGCGATGTGAACAACACGATCGTGATCGACGATACGTATGTCTCGAGCGACCATGCCGTTCTCACCTATCGCGGCCGGACCTGGTTCCTCGAGGATCTGGGCAGCACGAACGGGACCTATGTGAACGGTGGCCTGATCGACGACGTCCAGCCGATCGGGTTCGGTGACGACGTCCAGATCGGGCAGGTCAGGTTCCGGCTCGAGCGATCCACGCGGTGACCGGCCCTGCTGCGGGAGCCGGCGAGCCGGCGGCGATACGGGTGCTCGCGACAGCCCGCGGGCTCACGACCGGTGCGGGTTCCCTGATCCTGCGTGCGGTGCGTGCGACCGACGCCAGGCCCCGTCCGCGTGAATCGGTCCTCCTTCTCCTCGTCGCCCTGACGATCTCGGTCGGCAGCGCCTCCCTGGCGGCGGCCCGGTCGACCCGGCTCGACCCGTCGGGTGATCCGGGGATCACGCTCGCGAACCCGACCGCTCTGGTCGTGTTCTTCGGGGTCGTCCTTGCCGCCCACCTGCTGCTCACGCTGTCGGGGCGACGCGTGGACCAGGTCCTGCTCCCGACTGTGGCGATGCTGTGCGGGATCAGTCTGCTGTTGATGGAGCGGCTGCCCCAGGGGCTGGCCGGCGGGTCATCGGGGCTGGCCGCCACCCAGTTGCTCTGGCTCGCGCTGTCGATCGCGGTCGTCGCGGTCCTGGCCACGGTCGTCCGCAGCGATGCCTGGCTGCGCCTCTACAAGTACACGTGGGCGGCCGGCGGGATCGCTCTCCTTGCCCTGACGTTCGTCTTCGGCAGCGAGGTCAACGGGCAGCGGCTGGCGCTGTCGATCGGGCCGTTCAGCGGCCAGCCGTCCGAGCTGCTCAAGGTGATCCTGGTCGTCTTTCTCGCCGGGTACCTCGCCGAGAACCGCTGGCTGCTCGAGCGGGAAGCCACGCGGATCGGGCCACTGCGCCTCCCGCCGGTGCCGTATCTCCTCCCGATGGCCGCGATGTGGGCGATCGCGTTGCTTGTCGTGGTCATCCAGCGCGACCTCGGGGCCGCCCTGCTGTTCTTCGCGGTGTTCCTGTTCCTGCTGTATGTCGCGACGGCGCGGACGAGCTTCGTGGTGGTCGGGATGGCGTTGTTCATCGGTGGCGCCGCGTTGATGTCGCGGATCTTCGGCCACATCCAGACGCGGATCGACATCTGGCTGGATCCGTTCGCCGATGCGTCAGGAGCCGGCTATCAGGTCGTGCAGGCGTTGGAGGCCTTCGCTCGCGGCGGGCTCGTCGGGACCGGATTGGGTGCCGGCTTGCCGATGATCGCGGGGCGTTTGCCGGTCCCGGCCATCCACACGGACTTCCCGCTGGCGGCACTGGGTGAGGAGCTGGGCCTGATCGGCGTCCTGGCGATCCTTGGCCTGTATCTGGTCGTCATCGAGCGTGGCCTGCGGATCGCCGCGTCGGCGCGCGACGACTTCCAGGCGCTCCTCGCCACCGGGCTGTCGCTCGTGGTGGGCATCCAGGCGTTCATCATCGCGGCGGGCAACCTGAAGCTCATCCCGCTGACAGGTATCACCCTGCCGTTCATCAGCTACGGCGGATCCTCGCTGCTCGCGAATGGCGTGGTCGTGGGGTTGTTGCTCGCGCTCTCGGATCGTGGCGTCGCCGGGCGTCCGGCGTCGGAGCGCGCCGCAGGGCGGCGGGCCACGAGCAGATCGGCGGCGGCAGCATGAACCTCGTCGCGAAGCGCGAGGCACGGCGGGGCATGCGACCACTCGGTCCGCGCATCGCCCGCACGGGCATGGTCGTCACGGTCGCGTTCGCCGTCATCGCCGCCGGGGCCGGGTACTGGCAGGTGATCCTCGCCGGGGAACTCGTGGCGCGGCCGGACAATCCCGCGATCATCGCGGCGGCGCGGTCGACCCCGCGCGGGATGATCCTGGACCGGGACGGGACCGTGCTCGCGTCCAACCTGCTCGACGCGAACGGCGAGCCGTATCGCGTCTACGCGGATGAGTCGCTGAGCGGCGTCGTCGGCTACGCCTCGCGCGCGTTCGGAGCGGCGGGGATCGAGCGCGCATTCGAGGCCGAACTCGTGGGGCTCAGCGATCCGGACCCCGTCCGTGACCTGCTCCGCAAGTTCCAGACGCACGCCTCGGACCCACAGGACCTGACGACCACGCTGTCGCTCGAGCTCCAGCGGCGTGCGATCGCGCTCCTCGGGGACGATCGAGGCGCGGTCGTGGCGATCGATCCGCGAACGGGAGACGTCCTCGTCCTCGCCAGCACGCCCACGTTCGATGCGAACGCCGTCGCCGATCCGGCAACCTCACGCGCGGCGTTCGCCGCCCTGCAAGCCGCCACCGACCGGCCGCTGCTCCCACGGGCGACGCAGGGACGCTACGTCCCGGGCTCGGTCTTCAAGGTCGTCACCGCCCTGGCGGCCCTGGGATCGGGCGCCGTGCGGCCGGACACGACCTTCGCGGAGCAACCCGCGGCCGAGCGGAACGGCCTCCTGGTCCAGGGGTTCAGAGTCCGCGACGGACATCACACCGCCACCGGAAACCGCGCGCTCGACTTCGTCGAGGCGACGGAGGTCTCGTGCAACGTCTGGTATGCGCTCGCGGCGCTGGAGACGGGCGGGGATGCCCTCGTCGACTATGCCCAGCGGCTCGGGTTCGGTGCGTCGCTCGAGTTCGACCTGCCGACGGCAGCGTCGCAGGTCACCGGCGGGACCGGCCCCGATCCGGGCGGCTTCGCGGACCGCGTGGAACTCGCCAACGCCGCGTACGGTCAGGCGGAAACGCTCGTGACACCACTCCAGATGGCGCTCGTCGCGGCCACCGTCGCCAACGACGGCGTCCTGATGCGACCCAGGCTCGTCACGCGCTTTGCCGGAAGGGACGCGACCCGCGTGGAAGACCCCGAGACCCTGCGCCGGGTCGTCGACAGTGGGACAGCGAACATGGTGACGGCCGCGATGGTCGAGGCCGTGAACGGTCGACTGGGACGCACGTTCACGTCCGGGGCCGCTGTGCCGGGTGTGGTCACCGCGGGCAAGTCCGGGACCGCCGAGCTCGGTGGGACGGGGGAGCCGCACTCGTGGTTCATCGGGTTCGCTCCGGCCGATGCACCCACCATCGCGATCGCGGTGATCGTCGAGCAGGGCGGCCGGGGCGGTGAGCGGGCGGCCCCGCTCGCCGGGCGGTTCCTGCGCACGTACTTCGCGAGCATCGCCCCATGAGCGACGAGCCGCGCGGGCGCCCGCTGATCGAGCGCCTGGGGATGGCCTTCATCGCCCTCGTGCTCGCGATCCTGTTCGGCGGCATCGCAGGCGCTGCATGGATCGGCGGCGAGGGGTTCCTGGCCATCATGGCAGCGATCGGATCGTTGATGACGATCTGGGTGGCCGGGATCACGCTGTTTCGCGGGTGAGGATCCGACGGCGACCGCCCGATGGGTCATGACCACCCGAGCCCGCAGACCGCCTCCGAACCGACCATTCCGTCGAGGCGTACTAGTATCTGACGCCACGGCAAGACGCCGCGCGGCGTCACCACCGGTAACCTGGGCGCCCGACCTGTCGGGCGCCGTCCCTGCAGGGTGAGGCACATGACGAAGATCCAGGAAGCCGGCGACCGCGTCCTCGCCAACGTCGAACGGGTGATCGTCGGCAAGCACCACGAGGTCCGCCTCGCGCTCGTGGCGCTCCTGTGTCGCGGCCACCTGCTCATCGAGGATGTTCCCGGGACCGGCAAGACGGTCCTCGCGAAGGCGATCGCTCGGAGCATCGGCTGTTCGTTCCGCCGGATCCAGTTCACGCCGGACCTCCTGCCGTCGGACGTCACCGGCCTGTCGATCTACAACCAGAAGACCCAGGAGTTCGAGTTCCGGCCCGGGCCGATCATGAGCCAGGTGGTCCTCGCCGACGAGATCAACCGGGCGACGCCCAAGACGCAGTCGTCCCTGCTCGAGTGCATGGAGGAGCGACAGTCGACCATCGACGGCGTCACCTATCCCATGGCCGACCCGTTCATCGTCATCGCCACGCAAAACCCGATCGAGTACGAAGGGACGTTCGCGCTCCCCGAGGCGCAGCTCGATCGCTTCATGATCCGGCTTCGCATGGGCTACCCCCAGCCGGTCGACGAGATCGTGATCCTTGACGAGCAGAAGCGCGTCCACCCGCTGGACCAGCTCGAGGAGGTGCTCTCGCTCGAGGACCTGCGCGAGATGCAGGGTGCGGTGCGAGACATCTATGTGGACCCGACGGTCGCCGAGTACATCGTGCGGCTCGTCAACGCCACGCGGACCCACCCCGACGTCTATCTCGGCGCGTCGCCCCGTGGCTCGATCGCGCTCTATCGCGCCGGCCAGGCGATGGCCGGGTTGCTCGGCCGCGACTATGTGCTCCCGGACGACATCAAGGCCCTGGCCGAGCCGGCCCTCGGTCACCGGCTGATCATCAAGACGAGCTCGTCGATCCACGAAGTCCAGGCCAGTCAGGTCGTGCGCGAACTGCTCGATACGGTCCCGGTCGATCCCGGAGCGGGCAACCGGTCCGGGGGCCCACGCGACGTCTCGCCGCAGATCCGGACCGCGCGGTCCTGACCGAGCGGGAGGAGTGAGGGCCGTCGCTCGATGATCCGGCGTCTGCAGCTCCTCGCGATCGCAGCGGCGCTGATCGTGGCGGCGTTCTCGACAGGTCTTGACTTCCTCTTCTTCCTCGTCTACCTGGGCATCCTGGTCATCGGTGGCTCCTATGTCATCACCCGCCTGGGCCTGTCCGATCTCGAGGCGGGCTACGCGGTGAACCAGCTCCACGGGCACGTCGGCGACCGGCTGCGCGTGACGTACACATTGCGGAACACGAGCCGGGTTCCGAAACCGTGGCTCGAGATCCACAATCCCTCGACGTTGCCGGGTGGCCTGCCGGGCCGCGCCCTATCCGTATCCGGATCCACCGAGCGCTCATGGCTCGTCCGGACGCCCCTGACCCGGCGCGGGCACTTCCGCGTCGAGCCGCTCCAAGTGCGGACGGGCGACCCGTTCGGGCTCTTCGAGGCGTCCGCATCCGTTGGCCAGGGCGTGACCGTTGTGGTCTACCCGCGTATCGAGCCGGTCCCGATGTGGCGACTCCCGGCGACGAACCTCGAAGGAGCCCAGTCCTCGCCGCAGCGCACGCTCCAGACGACGCCGTTGGCGACGTCCATCCGTCCGTACGCACCGGGCGACGCGATGAACCGGATCCACTGGAAGGCGACGGCGCGACAGGGCGATCTCCAGGTGAAGGAGTTCGAACTCGAGCAGACCGCCGATGCGTGGATCGTGCTGGACCTCGAGCGCGGCGTTCAGGCGGGCCGGGGCGACGAGTCGACGGTCGAGGCCGGCGTCCGCGTGGCGGCCACGATCGCGGACAAGGCGATCCTCGAGAACCGCGCCGTGGGGATGACCGCCGGGGCGCTCCGGCAGACGATCGTGCCGAGCGATCGGGGCGGGCGCCAGCACCTGAAGATCATGCAGGTGCTGGCCGCCGTCGAGGGCGACGGGACGACGCCCCTTGTCGAGTCGATCGTCGCGAGTGCGCCACGGATCCGGCGCGGGATGACCGTCGTCGTGATCACGCCTTCGCTGGACACTGGCTGGGTCCGGCCCATCGGAACGCTCCGCGCACGAGGTGTCGGGTGTGTCGCCGTCCTGCTCGACGCGGGCGCGTTCGAGCATCGCGATCGCGAGGAGCGTGCCCGGCTCGCCAAGCAGCCGCCGTATTCCCCGGATCCCGAGATCGAGGAGGCGCGCGCGCGCCGATCGCGTGCCCTGCGCCACGCGCTCGCGGAGTTCGAGATCAGGACCTATACCGTGGGCCCGGATCGCCCACTCGGCGAGATCCTCGTCCGATGAGCACCGGCGAGCGCATGACGGAGGAGACGGCGACCGAGCAGGCGGTGACCCTGACGACGCCGCGGACGATCCCGAGCTGGGTGCCACCGGGTCCCGCCGAGGGGTGGCTCACCCTGGGTCTCGTGGCGCTGATGGCTGTCATCGTGGCCTGGTCGCTCGACGACCCCGGCTGGGTGACCGGCCGCACGGAACTGACTGACTTCCTGGCGCCGGCCGCGCTCCTCGGTGCGCTTGGCGATTCGCCTGGGCGAAGCTCGGGGTCCGGCGCTGGATCGCCCACCTCCTGGGTGCCTTCGCGGCCGCGCTGGTCCTTCCGGTCCTCGTCGGGGAAGTGCTCGTCGAGGGCGGGACGCCGTTCGACTGGTTCGGAACGACGGCGGTCTCCGCGGTCAAGGCGTGGATCGATCTTGCGATCGAGCGGCGCGACTTGACCCAGCAGCTCGGTCACCATCTGCTCGCCTTCGGGATCATCGCGTGGGGCACCGGCCAGTTCGCCGCGTACGCCGTCTTCGGCCACCGCCGGCCCATCGACGCAGTCGTGATCGCCGGGCTGGTCCTGCTCCTGAGCATCTGGCTGACCTTCCGCCCACAGCTCCACTACCTCGTCGCGTTCTCGACCGCGAGCCTGCTCCTGTTGGTCCGATCTCACGCGCTGGACGAGCAGAGCGCCTGGGTCCGCCGCCGCATCGGCGATCCGGCCGTCGTTCGATCGCTCTATCTCCGGGGCGGGTCCGTATTCGTCGCCCTCGCCATCGTCGGCTCCCTGACCCTCACCGTGACGGCCTCATCGAAGCCCCTCCAGGGGCTATGGGCTGACCTTCCACAGCGCCTGGCAGATGCCGGCTCCGCTCTCCAGAAATATCTGCCCGATGGCGGCGCGCGCGACTTCGGGGCCGTGTCGTTCGGACCGTCGTCGGCCATCGTCGGCGAGTGGAACACCAGCGACACGGAGCTGCTCGAGATCACCGTCCCGCTCGAGGAAGGAGGCCGACCCTTCTACTGGCGGATCGGCACCTGGGCCGAGTTCGATCAACGCACCTGGACCTGGGGACCCACCGAGGACGGGGCCGTCCCGGCAGGTTCGAACGTCCTCGAGGGTCTCGCCGACGACGCCGCCCAGTTCGCCGCGCGGCGCGAGATCACCTTCGCGGTCGAGCCGTTGCCGGGTGGGTTCCGCGGCTCCCTGATGGTCGCTCCCCAGACGATCGTCAGTGTCGACGTCGATGCGACGCTCCGGCGCGTCGTACCCGGAGGCTTCTTCGCGGCGGTGGAGCGCGAGGGGTCCGAGGGCTACACCGTGACGTCCCGGATCCAGGTCGCCCAGGACGTCGAAGGCGGCCTGACGAAGAACCGCCTGCGTGTGGCCGGCAAGAACTACCCGATCGAGGTCGCCACCCGCTACCGCCAGGCACCGCAGCTCGGTGCGATCGGCCCGGAGGCCACCAAGCTCCTCGTCGACATCAGGGCCGAAGCGGGAGCGGGCGCCAACCCCTACGACCTCGCCGAGACGATGGTCCGGATCCTGCGGAGCGACCGGTTCACATACGACACGACCGTTCGCGACATCGACTGCGGCGATCGTTCGCTCGTCGAGTGCTTCGCCTGGTCGCGTCGCGGCTACTGCCAGTACTACGCCACGACGATGATCATGCTGCTCCGTCAGGAGGGGATCCCGGCACGGCTCGCCCAGGGGTTCCTGCCGGGCGAGCGCGATCCCCTGACCGGCGTCGAGACGATCAGGGCCGACGGCGCGCACGCCTGGGTCGAGGTCTACTTCCCGGGCTATGGCTGGGTCGACTTCGATCCGACGGGCGGCGGCGTCGCGCAGGACATCGAGCTTGACGACGGCATCGTCATCCCGACCCCGGAGCCGACGCCGAGCGGGTCACTCCCGCTGGGCACCAGCGGGCTCGATCGCGAGACCGACCCGCTGGATGAAGCGGGAGGCGCAGTGACTCTTCCTCCCACCCAGAGTGGCGGACCGTTCGTCGCCCTCGGCCTGATGCTCATCCTGATGTTCGCGGCGATCGCGTTCGTCGTGTGGCAGCGCGGCCCGCGCGGGACCGTCGGTGCAGATGCCGCCTGGAGCGGCGTCGCGGCGCTCGCGGCACGCTTCGGGTTCGGTCCGCGCCCGTCGCAGACGGTCCTCGAGTACGCGGGATCGCTCGGCGACGTCCTGCCGCGATCGCGCCCCGAGCTGGAGACAGTGGCCGGCGCCAAGGTCGAGGTCGCCTACGGTCGCGCGACGCTCGATCCGACGCGGGTCAGGAGCGTGCGCGACGCACACCGCCGGCTGCGCCTCCGGCTGCTCAGGCTCGCCTTGCTGCGCGGGCAGCGCTGGTCACGCTCACGTGGCCTCCGCAAGGGACGCGGCGCCTAGAGGGCCCCCGACGCGCGACGTAGCGCAGTGCGCTCCTGCGCCTCGATCGAATCGAGTGCGGCCAGGTGCTCCGTCAGGTTGTGCGCGAGAAGGCGAGCCCGACCCCCGCCGATCTCGACGACGGTGACCCCGCAGAGGGCGAACGGGAACGTCCAGAACCGCT
Organism: uncultured Chloroflexia bacterium; assembly: GCA_963714835.1. Classification (GTDB taxonomy): domain Bacteria; phylum Chloroflexota; class Limnocylindria; order Limnocylindrales; family CSP1-4; genus CAKKPP01. The sequence goes on along the minus strand of CAVQPX010000007.1, from coordinate 109,679 downwards.
CGATCGGCAGGTCGAGCAGGGCGAGGAGCGTCAGTTTGAACACGCCGTCGTGGGCCACCGCGACGGACCAGCCCTGGTCGGGCCGGGCGCTGAGGTAGCCCAGGACCTGGGAGCGATCCAATGTCCCGGGCTCGCGACCAACCGCGAGGTGGTCGAGCAGCGTCGCGATCGCCGGCCGGACGCGCCGGTCGACCTCGACGATGGACTCGCCCTCGGGCGCCCAGTTCGCGATCGGGTCGTGTCGCCACGCGCTGAGTTCGGCACCCCACTGTTCGATGATCTCGCTGGTGGGGCGGCCTTCCCACAGCCCCTGACCGATCTCGAGGAAGCCGTCGTCGGGCCGCGTCGCCACGGGCAGCGCGAACCCATCCGGATCAGAGCAAGCGGCGGCGATCGCGGCGGCCGTGGAGGCGGCCCGCGCGAGTGGGGAGTGGACGACCTCGAGCGGCGGTCCGGCGGGGAGCGCCAGAGGCGGGGAGTCCGCCGGGCGGGCGAGGCGCATGGCAACCGCTCGTGCCTGGCGTTGCCCGAGGTCCGAGAGGGGCGGATCGGCCTGTCCCTGGAAGCGACCCTCGGCGACCCACGTCGAATTCTCCGTGACGTACGAGGACGACGGTTGCGTCGAGTCCGGCTGGGATCACCGGTCGTGCCCCATCACGCCGATGCCCGCTCGGCCGATGACCTTGAGGCGGGCGGCGGCCGCGATCAGCACGGCATCGACCTGGGCCTCGCTGCGCACGACCAGCTCCTCACACACCGGGATGCACGTCGGCGTATTGCTTTCTGCGACGAGGGTGCTCATCCGCCCGCAGCGACGCGAGTCCTGACACCCGCACTCGCGAGCGCGGCCCGTTGGGCTGCCGCGACGGCGGCTCCCGGATCGATGTCGCGGCCCGCGCCGATCGACACTTCCTCGATCGTGCCGATCGCGTCGACGATCTCGCCCACCGTCACGGATCCAAGGTGCCCGAGCCGGAAGATCCGGCCGGTGAGCTTGCCCTGGCCGCCGGCGAGCACGACCCCACGGCGCTTGATCTCGCCGTTGAACGCCTTCCAGTCGAGTCCGTCGGGGACGACCGCCGCCGTCACGGTCTTCGAGCGCACGGCTGGGTCGGCGAACAGCTCGAAGCCGAGCGCTTCGAGCCCGGCTCGCGTGGCGGCGGCGCACGCCTCGTGACGGGCGAAGATCCCGGCCGGCGTCTCGGCGGCCATCAGTCGCAGGCCCTCGTCCACCTGGAAGACCACCGCGATCGCGGGCGTCCACGGGGTCTCGCCCTTGGCGTGAGCGTCGCGGTGCATCCGGAGATCGAGGTAGAAGCGGGGCATCCGCGCCGTCTCCATCGCCGCCCAGGCGCGGCCCGACGCCGCGACCATGGCCAGGCCAGGAGCGGACATCCACGCCTTCTGCGAGCCGGTCACGACCACGTCGACGCCCCAGGCGTCCATCTCGAACGGCACCGCACCCAGCCCCGACACGCTGTCGACGACGATCAGGGCCTCGGGCGCCGCAGCCCGGATCGCTGCGGCCAGGCCCGGGATCTCGTTCATCACCGCGGTGGACGTTTCGTTGTGCGTCAGAAGGACGGCCTTGTACGACGGATCGGCACGGAGGGCGTCGCCGACGATCTCCGGGCTGGCCGCCTGCCCCCACTCGACATCGATCCTGGTCACGTCCGCGCCGTAGGCCGCAGCGATCTTCGCGAACCGATCGCCGAACGAGCCGATCGAGACCCCCAGGACGCGGTCCCCCGGGGAGAGCGTGTTGACGACGGCGGCTTCCAGCCCGCCTGTCCCGGCGCAGGACAGCATCGCGATGTCCGATGTCGTCCCGAAGTACGGGCGCATCCCGTCGAGGATCCGACCGAGCATCGCCGCGAACTCGGGTCCGCGGTGGTTGATCATCTGGCGCCCGCCGGCCTCGCGGACCGACGGAGGCAGGGCGGTCGGGCCGGGGATCCGAAGGTTCGGTTCGAAGCGGGTCACGGGCGCGTCTCCTGGATGGTCCGGGGCTCGGGATGCAGGACCATGTGATGGTCGCACGAAACCACTCGTGTGGGCGTGCACATGCCGAGCCAACGTCTCGATGCGACGCGCTGCCGCCACCGCATCGTCGCACCATCAGGCGCCCGATCGTCCTGACGAGGCGATACTTGCGCTCCAAGGAGGTCGTCCTGTCCAGGCGCTCACGGACCAGTGACCCCGTCGTCATCCGCGCGATCCGCCCCAGCGCGCCACGCCGCCGCGTCCCGTGGCGGGCATTGTTCGTGGCCGCGGCGATCTGGTCCGTCCTCCTCGTCGGCGCCGTCTGGACCAATGCCCTCGGCGCCGGGGATCGGTTCGCGTCGCTCGAAGCGCGAGTGGCTCGGTTCATCGCCGGTCCGGTCCCGGAGCGTTCGACCCTGCCGACCGTTGTCATCACGCCGGCGCCCGCCACGGCTTCGCCGACCGTCGCGCCGCCGGAGCCGTCACCGTCGGCCTCGATCGATACGTCGCCGACGCCCCAGCCCACTCCCGTCCCGACGCCAGCCCGAACGCCCGTCGACGTGTCGATCCTGAGCGAAGCGCAGGCCAAGGCGATGTTCAGCAGTCAGGTCACGAAGGACTGGTGCTCGCCGGCCGGTGTCCAGATGGCGCTGGCCATCCTCGGGCACGCCGACACGTCGAACGCGTTCCAGCGCGAGCTCGCCGGCAGGATCGGGGAGTGGGAGAGCTGGGCCGACAGCCACAACGGGGGCTGGGGTCCCGCGTCGATGTCGCTCGCGATGGCCGCATACGGGGCCGTCGGCTACGAGATCCGGGCGTACGAGACCCGTGACCTCGCGCTCCGCGACAGCGCGCGCGCCATCGCGGAGACGGGTGCGCCGGTCGTCCTCCTGACCTGGCGGGGAGCCCACACCTGGGTGATGACCGGCTACCGCGCCGACGCAGATCCGCGGTACTTCGCGGACGCGAAGGTCAGCGGGACCTACATCCTGGACCCGTGGTACCCGCGCATCTCAACGCTCTGGGGGCCATCCGACGGTCCCGGTGTGTTCCAGGACCGGGCCGAGATGGTCCGGAACTACCTGCCCTGGAAGCGGCCCGAGGGGCGGTACCCGGACCGCGACGGTCTGTTCATCGCGCTCATCCCGACGGTCGTGGTGGCACCGGTCCCGGGCTGACGGCTCGCAGGCGGATCGCCAGGACGATCGCCAGGAGGGCGAGCCGCAGGCCGTGGCCGGCGGCGAATCCCACGGGGATGGCGATGATGCCAAGCGGCCCGACCAGTGACACGGTGGCGACGACCGTGACCGCGAACCCGACGAGCGAGGCGACGACCTGCCAGATCGTGTGGTGGGTCGCGTAGATCGCCCGGCTCAGCAGGTGGCCGAGGCTCTCGAGCGGGACCGAGAGCGCGAACGCACCGAGCACGAGCGCGGTTCGCGCGATGGCCTCGTCGTCGAAGCGGCCGCCCCCGAGGAGCACCCGGATCGCGAGTTCGCCCACGACGACGAGCCCGATCGCGGCCCCCAGGGTGATGACGCCGATCGTGGCCGCGTTCGTCCCGACGAGGCGGATGAGGCCGCGCCGATCCCCGGCCGCGTACGCCGCGGACATCGCCGGGAAGACCGCGAGCGAGAAGGCGACACCGATCAGGCTCACCGGCACGCTCTGGAAGTTGCGCGCGAGGCTGACCGAGGTGACGCTGCCGGCAACGAGCGTCGAGGCGATGTTCGTGAAGAAGAGGAAGGTCAATGGCTCGATCGGGCTGCTCCCGGTCTTCGGCAGCATGAGCAGGAAGAACTCGCGGATCGCGGCCGTCCGCACCGCGAGGCGCGGCCGGATCCGGAACGTCGTCCGGCGGATGCCCCACAGCCGGATCGCGAGGTGGGCGAGCGCGCCGATGACCGCGCCGACGGCCGCGCTGAAGATCCCGAGTTCCGCGCTGAACGCCAGCGTCCCGACGACGATCCCGGCGTTGTAGAGGAGGGGCGCGCTGCCGTAGAAGAAGAAGCGGCGTTCGGCGATGAGGATCTCGCCCAGGGCGATCGAGGCGGCGAAGATGACGGGGGTGATCGTCATGACCCGGAACAGATCGGTGTAGAGGACGCGCTGATCGGGCCCGAAGCCGGGGGCGACCACCTCCACCGTGACCGGCGCGATGACGAAGAGGATGGCCGCGGCGACGCCCATCGCCACCACGGCGAGCGTAAGGATCGTCTGGCCGAAGGCGTGCGCGGCCGGCTCGCCGTCGCGTTTCAGGCCGCTGAAGATCGGGATGAACGGCGCCGCGAGCCCGCTGGCCACGATGACCCCGAGGGTCAGTTCGGGGATGACGAACGCGGCGTTGTACGTGTCGAGCTCGACGCCGGCGCCGAAGGTGCTCGTCAGGATCCGATCGCGCACGAGGCCCATGACGTAGCTGCCGAAGGTGAGGACGGACAGAAGCAGCGCGCCGCGCGGCAGGAAGAGATCGGTGAGCCGGCGGGCCGTCGAGATCATGGGCGTGGGACGCCTCGGCGCAGGGCGATGGGGTGGTGGGCGGTCATGTCGCCACGTCTAGCTCTCGGCGTCGCGGCGCTCGGTCTCGGCGATCCTCTTGCGGCTCTCCTCGCGGCGCTTCTGGAGGCCGTCCCCCGCGTGATGTGAGGCATCGGGGGTCGGCGTCGCGTTGCGCCGGGCCCGGCCGGCCGACTTCGCCTCCTTGCGCGCGATCGCGCGGCGCTCCATCCGCTCGGCGATCGTTGCCTCGTAGCCCTGATCGACAGGGAGGTAGTAGCGCCGTTCGGCGAGGTCGTCTGGCAGGTACTGCTGGGCCACGTCGCCACCTTCGAAGTCGTGCGGATAGCGATACCCGACGCCGATGCCGTGCTGTTTCATCGCGCGGTGTCCGGCGCTGCGCAGGTGGAGGGGCACCGGTAGCGCCCCGTCCCTCTCGAGATCGCCGGCGGCCGCGAAGAACGCCAGGCCTGATCGGTTCGACTTCGGTGCTGTCGCGATGTACGTCGTCGCCTGGGCGAGCGCGTACTGCGCCTCCGGAAGACCGATCAGGTCCAGCGCCTGGGCCGCGCTGACCGCGACCTGCAACGCACGTGGATCGGCGTTGCCCACGTCCTCGGACGCCGCGATGACGAGCCGCCGGGCGATGAATTGCGGGTCCTCGCCGGCGGCGATCATCGTCGCGAGCCAGTAGAGGGCGGCATCGGGGTCGTTGCCGCGCAGGCTCTTGATGAACGCCGAGACGGTGTCGTAGTGGCCGTCGCCGGCACGGTCGTAACCGAGGATGCGCTGCTGGGCGGCAGATTCGACATCCGCGAGTCGCGGCGCCACCCGTCCGTCCGCGTCACGCACGCCCTCGCCCTCGGCGAGGGCCGCGGCGCCCTCGAGGATGTTGAAGGCGGCACGGGCGTCACCGCCCGCGATCGAGACGAGGTGATCGAACGCGTCCTCGGCGAGGGCAACGCCGCCGGTGGGCCCCAGCGGCCCGGCCAGACCTCGCTCGGCATCCGTCAGGGCCCGTTTGAGGACCGTCGCGACGTCGTCGTCGTCCAGCGGTTCCAGGCGCCAGACGCGCATCCGCGACAGCAGCGCCGCGTTCACCTCGAAGTAGGGATTCTCGGTGGTTGCCCCGATGAGCGTCACCGTACCGTCCTCGACGTGCGGCAGCAGCCCGTCCTGCTGGGCCTTGTTGAATCGATGGATCTCGTCGAGGAAGAGGACCGTTCGGCTACCGTGCAGGGCCAGGCGTTCCTGCGCCTCGGCGATCATCGCCCGGACATCGGCCACGCCCGACATGACCGCGGACAGCGTGGAGAAGTGGGCTCCGACCGCTTCTGCGAGGAGTCTGGCGAGGCTCGTCTTGCCGGTCCCCGGCGGGCCCCAGAGGAGCAGCGACGCAAGATGGCCGCGGGCGATCGAGCGGCGCAGCGGCCCGCGTTCTCCGACGAGGTGCTCCTGGCCCACGAACTCCTCGAGGCTCCGCGGGCGCATGCGCGCAGCCAGCGGCTGTCGGTCGGGCGGGGGTTGGAACAGGGCCTCGGGGCGGGCTCCGGTCGGTCGGCGCGGCGGGCATGCGCGCCAGTCTAGCCGCGGCCGATCGTCAGATCGCGATCACCCCGAGCACGTTGATGAGGACGTGGAGCGCGATGAGGACCGCGAACATCAATCCGCCGACGACGACGATCCGGCGGACATCGCGGGCAACGTAGGCGTACTCGTGCGCGGCGCGGACCGAGAGCGGCTCCGACGAGACGACGGTCCGGCCACGGGTGCGCGACGCCGGGGACGGCTTGGCCGTGGCCGCGGCCGCCTTCTCCTGGGCGACGATCTGGGACTCGAGCTCGGCGGCTCGCGCCAGCTCGGCCTCGGTCAGGGAAGATCCGCCGACGCTCGCCTGTACCGGCCGTGTGTCGGGTGGCGGTCCGTCCGATGGGCGCGCGCTCGATGGGGCGGCCTTGGGTGATCCGCCGCCGGCCTGGCTGCGCCCGCTGTTTCGCTCGAGGGGTCGTCGTTGCCCGGGCCGACCGGACACGCGCGATCGCTTGGCCATGATCTGGATGCCGCCTCCTGCAGATGCGCCGCTCGGGAGCAACGCGGACCGAAGGATAGCATCGGTGGGCAGGACGAACCGCGGCGCGCGATGGCTGCGCTACACTCGCACGACCCCGCTCGGAGGCTCCTGCCATCGATCTCGACGCCGCCATCGGACCCTACCTGTCGACCCTCGTGGCCGCACTCGCGCTGGTCGTCGTCGTGCTCGCACTCATGCTCATCGCGATGTGGCGACGGACGAGCCGCCTGACGGATCGGCTTCACGGGCTGACACGCGGGTCGGACGAGCGCAGCCTGGAGGCGATCCTCGAAGCCCACCTGGAGCGGGTGTTCGCGGTCTCGCGGAGCGTCGATACGCTCGCGTCTCGAACGTCGACGCTCGAGACGGACACGCGACTGGCCGTCCAGCGGGTCGGGATGGTCCGATTCAACCCGTTCGAAGACACCGGCGGCAATCAGAGCTTTGCGCTGGCGCTGCTCGACGCGGATGGCACGGGGGTCATCCTCGAGCTCGCTCCACGCACGAACGGGGACCCGGATCTACGGGAAGTCGGTGACCGCGGGTCAGGCCGAGGGGGCCATCTCCGAAGAGGAGGCAGCGGCGCTGCGGACCGCTCTCACGTCGCCCCCGGGCGGCCCAGCGCGAGTGGTCTGACAGACTAGGTGTCACAGCGGCCGACGATGCTCCCTGCATGTCGAAGTCAACTGCGGCTCGGAGCGCGATCGTGAGCCGAGCGCGTGCCGCGCGCGACCCGATGTCGCTGGATCAGATCCCGGTCTGGGCCGAGACCCTCGATGCCGTCGCCCCGGTGGTCGGTGATCCTCCCACCGGCCTTGATGCCCTGCTCGGCGGCCTGAACCCGGAGCAGCTCCGTGCGGTGACGCACGACGCCGGTCCACTCCTCGTCGTCGCGGGCGCGGGGACCGGGAAGACGCAGGTGATCACCCGTCGAATCGCCTGGCTGGTCGCGACGCGCCGGGCGGCGCCGTCAGAGGTACTGGCGCTGACGTTCACGGACAAGGCGGCCGAAGAGATGGCGGTCCGGGTCGACCAGCTCGTCCCGTACGGCTTCACGGACACGGCGATCAGCACCTTCCATGCCTTCGGGGATCGCCTTGTCCGGGAGTTCGCCCTCGAGGCCGGCCTCCCGACCGATGTCCGGGTCCTCAGCCGAGCCGAGGTCGTCATCTTCCTGCGCGAGCACCTGTTCGCCCTCGATCTCGACCTCTATCGTCCGCTCGGCGATCCGACGCGGTTCCTCTCGGCGCTGGCCGGCCACTTCTCGCGCTGCAAGGACGAGGACGTCGCTCCGGCGGCCTACCTCGCCTCCGCCGAACGCGCGATGGCAGCCGTAGCCGCAGACGATGAGGCCGGCCGGGAGCGTGCCGCGCGCCAACTCGAACTCGCCCGCGCGTTCGGTCGGTACCAGGAGCTTCTCGCCGAGAGCGGTTGCATCGACTTCGGCGACCAGGTCGCGTTCGCCCTGAGACTGCTTCGGACGTCGTCGTCGATCCGTGAGCAGGTCGCGTCCCGCTTCCGATACGTTCTCGTGGACGAATTCCAGGACACGAACCGGGCCCAGGCCGAGCTCGTCGCGCTGCTCGCCGAGCCGCATCGGAATATCACGGTCGTGGGCGACGACGACCAGTCGATCTACAAGTTCCGCGGCGCGGCGATCAGCAACATCCTGGAGTTCCAGGACCGCTATCGCGGCGCGCGCACGGTGGTCCTGCGCCGCAACTACCGATCGCTGCCGCCGATCCTCGAGTCTGCCCTCCGGCTCGTGCGGTTCAACGATCCCGATCGGCTCGAGGCGCGCGGCGGATTCAACAAGACGCTCCGGGCTGTCCGGGTCGCGCCGGATGCCGCGCCGGTGCGGCACGAGGCGTTCGCGACGAGGTCCGATGAAGCCGACTGGGTCGCGGCCGAGATCGCACGCCGGATCGATGGCGGCGCGCGGCCGGCCGATCACGCGATCCTCCTGCGGGCCAACGCCGATGCCGACGCGATCCTGCGCAGCCTGAACATGGCCGGCGTTCCCTGGCGCTTCTCGGGGACCTCCGGGCTGTACGAGCGGCCGGAGATCCGGGTCCTGCTTGCGTTCCTGCGGGCCATCGCGGACCCGTCCTCGAGCGTCGATGTCTACGCTCTGGCCGCGTCGGACGTGTATGGACTGGGCGGCGAGGACCTGACCGCGCTCGTCTCGAGCGCCCGCCGCCGCAACCGGTCGGTCTGGGAGGTCCTCGAGGAGCTCGATCGCCAGCCGGGGATCCTGCGGATCAGTGCTGCGTCGCGGGCGATCGTCAAGCGCCTCGTGACCGATCTGCGCGGATTCATCACGATGGCCCACGAACGCCCCGCCGGCCAGGTCCTCTACGCCTTCCTGCGCGACACGGGGCAGCTCAGGCGACTTGCCGAGGCGACGAACCCGGCGGGCGAAGAGGCGCTTCAGAATATCGCCCGGTTCTTCGACATCGTGCGGAACCAGTCGGCGCTGCTCGTGGACGATCGGGCGATCTTCGTGGCCGGCCATCTCGCGACGCTGATCAGCGCCGGGGACGATCCGGCGACGGCCGATCTCGATCCGGCAGTCGACGCGGTGGCGGTCCTCACCGTGCACAAGGCGAAGGGCCTCGAGTTCCCGATCGTCTTCGTCCCGGGGCTCGTCGCGGGCCGGTTCCCTGCGATGGGTCGGCGCGAGGCACTCGAGATCCCGGACGACCTGATCGGCGAGCTCGCGCCGAGCGGTGACGGCCATCTCCAGGAAGAGCGGCGGCTGTTCTACGTGGCGATGACCCGGGCGCGCGACGCGCTCATCCTGAGTCACGCGGCGGACTATGGCGGCTCGCGAGCCCGTCGCGTCTCCCCGTTCGTGCTCGAGGCACTCGACCTGCCGCTGGCGGACGCGACGCCCGGCGCGGGTGCCACGCCCGTCGCGGCACTCGGACGGCTGGCCGCGTTCGGCGCCCCGGTGACGGCGCCGGCCGTGGCCGCCCGTGATGCGACGGCAGAGCCGCTCGTCCTCAGCTTCTCGGCGATCGACGCGTACCTCACGTGCCCGCAGCGCTATCGATACGGACACGTGCTGCGGGTCCCGATCGCCCCCCATCACTCGATGATCTACGGATCGGCCCTCCATCGTGCCGTCCAGGAGTTCCACCGACGGCATGCCCGCGGCGAGGTGATGACCGAGTCCGAACTCACGGCCGCGTTCGAGGCGGCGTGGACGAACGACGGCTTCCTGTCCCGCGAACATGAGGAGGCCCGCCTTGAGGCCGGGCGCGCGTCCCTCCGTCGATTTCGCGAAGAGCAGCTGCGACCGGACGCCGTGATCCCAAGCTACGTGGAGCGCGATTTCGCGTTCCAGATCGACGGCGTGCGCGTTCGCGGTCGGTGGGACCGGGTGGACATCGAGGCGCCTGAGCGTTCGGACGCGACGGCATCGGCGGACCGGGACGAAACGCCGGACTCGACCGCACGGGCAGGCAGCGCCGATGTCGTCGCCCCCACCCTTGATCTGCTGGGCCGCGAGCGCGTCACGATCACGGACTACAAGTCGAGTGATGTGCGCGATGCCGCCACGGCGCGCAAGCGCACCCGCGAAATCCCTCCAGCTCCAGATCTACGCGATGGCGTACGAGGCGGCCACCGGACGCCTCCCGGACGCCGTTCAGCTGCATTTCCTCGATTCGGGGGTCGTCGGACGCTCGGAGATCGACCCCAAGCGCCTCGCCAGGGCCCGGGAGCGGATCGCCGGAGCCGCTGCGGCGATCCGGGAGGGCGAGTTCGGGGCGACACCCACGCCCATGGCCTGCGGCTACTGCCCGTTCCGTCAGATCTGTCCGTCCAGCGTCGCCCGATGACGGCTGTGCTGGATGCGGTCACCCTCGACTTCGGGAACACGCTGGTGCCGGTCGGCCGACAGAGCCTGGAGGCGGTCGTCGCCCGCACCGCAGAGGTGGTCGCAGAGCGCTCGGGGCTCCCGGATCGGGCGGCCTTCCGGGCGGCCTGGGCCGAGGAACGGGCACGCCAGTTTCGCGAAGAGGTCCCCGAGCACCGCGAGGTCGACCTGTTCGAGCGTGTGACCCGTGTGCTGGCCCGACTGCGGGGCATGGCACCGCCCGGACCCGACGACCGTCGGGATGACGACGCGGCGGCCGGCTCCAGCGAGCCGGGCGAGGTTGCGGACATCGTCGCCGCCTACGGGCAGGCGTTCGTCGACGGGATGCCGGCGGTGCCGCTGATCCGGCCGCTGCTCGGCCGGCTGCGATCGCGCGGACTGCGCCTGGCCATCGTCTCGAACTGGCCGCTCGCCGCCACGATCGACCAGTACGCCGAGGCTGCCGGGTGGACGCCCCATCTCGACGCGATCATCGTCAGCGAGCGTGTCGGGGTCGTGAAACCGCACCCGGCGATCTTTGCGGCGGCGCGGTCGGCACTCGGCGATCCGCCGCCGCACAGGATCCTGCATGTCGGTGACGACTGGGCGGCGGATGTCGTCGGCGCCCGCACCGCAGGTTGGCGGATCGCGTACGTCCGGACGCGGCCCGACGATTCACCATTGCCGTCGAGCGAGCGCGACGACTCCGCGACGGTCGAGTTGGACCTGGGATCGATCCACGACCTCGAGGCGGCGCTCGAGGAGTTGGAGCATCAGCCCGGAGGCGATGCGACCGCTTAGACTCGGACGCATGGATGCCCGCGATCGGCTGACGAATCTGGCCCTCTTCGCCGCGGCCGGGGTCGCGTGGGTGGTCGTGGGGATCATCGTGACCACCCTCGATCCGCTCGCCGACCGCATGGCCGGCATCATCGGCGCTGCGGCGATGGGGATCGCCATGGGCCTGACCACGGTGCCGCTGTTCTGGCTCGCCGTCTTCGGACGGCACCGGCGCCTCGCCTATCGCGGAGACTGGATCCGCGCCGCCCGTCGGGGCGGCTGGGTGGCGATCGTCGTGGGGCTCTTCGTCCTGCTACGCGTCGAACAGATCTTCCAGCTCCCGATCGCGCTCTTCGTCGTCGCGATGGTCCTTGTCGCCGAGTCGGCGCTCTCGGTCGAGCGCTGACCGGCCGCACCGTGATCGATTCGTCGCTCATCACGCCGGCCATCGACCGTGCTCCAGAAGGAGGTCTCGTGTCCCGCAACCTCACGTCAACCCGACCCGCCGAACCACATGCCGACGCGAAGCAACGGATCGCTGCGGCCGTCGAGGCTGCACGGGTCGAGATCCTCGAGCTCTCGCACGCGATCCACGCGACGCCCGAGCCCGCGTTCGAGGAGCGTCAGGCAGCCAGATGGGTGGCCGACGCGCTCGCGCGTCACGGCTACGCCGTCGAGATCCCCGTAGGGAGCCTGGAGACGGCGGTTCGGGCGACGCTCCACGGTGGTGTACGAACCGCGCAGGGTGGGGGAGCGGCAGACGGCCGTCCGGCGCGGATCGGGATCCTTGCCGAGTACGACGCGCTGCCCGGACTCGGGCATGGGTGCGGCCACAACACGATGGCTGCATCGGGGGTCGGGGCCGCGATCGCGCTCGCCGCGGTAGCCCCCGAGCTGGACGGCGAGATCGTGTTCCTCGGTACCCCCGCCGAGGAGCGAGGCAGCGGCAAGGCGATCATGATCGAGGAGGGGATCTTCGAGGGCATCGACGCCGCCCTGCTGTACCACCCGTGCGATCGGAACCACGTCGCGTGTCGGACGCTCGCGTCGGAGGACGTCGAGATCGTGTTCCACGGTCGTGAGGCGCATGCCGCCGCGGATCCCTGGGAGGGGCGGAACGCGCTCGACGCGATGATCGCCCTGTTCACGTCCGTTGGCCTGTGGCGCCAGCAGCTCCGCCCGGAGTCGCGGGTCCACGGGATCATCACCGACGGCGGGACGGCCGCGAACATCATCCCGGGACGAACTGCCGCGTGGCTCATGCTGCGCAGCCCCGACCGGACCTATTACGAGCACATGAAGACGCGCTTCAACGAGCTGTGCGATGCCGCGGCGCGCGCGACCGGGACGACCGTCGAGGTCACGTACTCGGGGGGCGCGACCGTGATGAACAACAACCTCGTCCTCGCCGAGCGGTTCCGGGCGAACATGGCCGCCTACGGCATCGAGGACCAGGGCGACGACCCGAGCTTCGGCAGCACCGACATGGCCAACGTGAGCTGGGTCTGTCCCACGATCCACCCGGACCTCGCGATCGCGCCCGAGGGGACCTCGGGTCACTCGATCGAGTTCCGCGAGGCAGCCGTCAGCCCGGCCGGCGATGCCACCACGCTCCTCGCGGCGACGCTCATCGCGCAGACCGCCTACGAACTCTTCGTCGATCCGGCGCTGCGCGAAGCCGCCTGGGCCGAGTTCCGAGCCAGCGTCGCGGGCTGAGCGCGCGGTTGCGGCGGTGCTAGGATGCGCGGGCGCCCCGCTGGACGGCGGATCCGAACCGGCGGCGCTCCAACCGGGATGAGGCCTCTTCGCGGTCGGCTCATCTCCTGGAGGTTCCCGTGGCCAAGCGCCAGGACGACGCCCCGCCGGGCGGCGACTTCGCATCCCTGAACGGCTGGGACGCCGAGTACGAGACGTTCGAAGACTTCGACCTCCCGACCTACGTCGGGCCGGTCAGCTTCATGAGATTGCCGTGGATCACGGATCCGGCCGAACTGCGCCGCCGCGAGGTCGATGTCGCGATCATCGGGGCCCCGTTCGACGACGCGGTCAGCCATCGTTCGGGGGCGCGATTCGGGCCGCGGGCGATCCGCGAGGCCCAGTACACGTCCGGTTCGATCAACTCGCTCCAGCTCGGCATCGAGCCGTTCGAGGTCCTGAACGTCGTCGACGCCGGCGATGCCAACATCGTGCCGTCCTGGATCGAACGGGCGCACGCCCTGATCTACCGCAAGGTCCTCGAGGTCGCCGAGACGGGCGCCATCCCGATCGTCCTCGGCGGCGACCACTCGATCACGTGGCCGTCCGCGACCGCGGTGGCGGAGGTGCGCAAGCCCGGGAGCATCGGCATCGTCCACTTCGACGCGCACGCGGACACGGCGGCCGACGACTGGGGCGTCCTCGCCGGCCACGGCGCCCCGATGCGCCGCTTGATCGAATCGGGGGCCGTCAAGGGGCGCAACTTCGTCCAGGTGGGCCTGCGCGGCTACTGGCCGCCGGTCGACGTCTTCGAGTGGATGAAGGAGCACGAACTCCGCTACCACTTCATGACCGAGATCGAGGAGCGCGGCGCCGAGGCCGTCATCGACGACGCGATCGCCGAGGCGCTCGATGGCCCCGACTACGTCTACCTGTCGCTCGACATCGACGTCATCGATCCGGGGATGGCGCCCGGGACGGGAACGCCGGAGCCCGGGGGGATGCTCCCGCGCGAGGTTCTCCGGGCGATCCGCCGGATCGTCGGCCAGGTGGAGCTGGCGGGCATGGACGTCGTGGAGGTGTCGCCCCCGTATGACCACGCGGAGGTCACCGCGATGGCCGGCAACCGCGCCGCCCTCGAGGCGATCAGCGCCCTCGCCGTGAAGAAGCGCGACGGCAAGCGCGTCCGCTGGGAGCGCTGAGCCGCTGTCCGCGACCGGGGCGATCGTTCACCCATTCCTCGATCATCCCGGCCCGATCGCCTTCGCGCATCGAGGCGGCGCGGGGTCCGCGCCCGAGAACTCGATGGCCGCGTTCGCAGCAGCGGTCGCGCTCGGGTTCCGCTATCTCGAGACCGACGTCCATGCAACGGCCGACGGCGTCCTCGTCGCCTTCCACGACGATCGGCTCGAGCGAGTCACCGACGCGCGCGGGCTCGTCGCGGAGCTGCCGTGGAGTGACATCGCGAAGGCGCGGATCGACGGCCGTGAGCCTGTTCCGCGAATTCGAGGAGCTGCTCGACGCCTGGCCGGAGGTCCGGATCAACATCGATCCCAAGCACGACGCAGCGGTCCGACCCCTGCTGGACATCGTCGAGGAGCGCGGCGTCGCGGATCGCGTGTGCATCGGGTCGTTCGACGCGCGACGGGTGCACGCGGCTCGCGACCGTTTCGGATCGGCCGGCTGTACGTCGCTGACCCGTGTCGAGGTGGCCGCCCTGTGGCTTCGATCGCGGCTCTGGTCTGGCCCATCCCGCGCCACCCTCGACGTGCGCGCGGCGGCCGCCGCCTCGGGCGCCCGATGCGTCCAGGTGCCGGTGACGTTCGGGTCCATCGCGCGCGTCGACCGGCGCCTGGTCGATCGCGCCCACCGCGAGGGACTCCCGCTCCATGTGTGGACCATCGACGACGGCGCCGAGATGGAGCGGCTGCTGGATCTCGGAGTTGATGGGTTGATGTCCGACGAGCCGGCACGCCTGCGCGACGTGCTCGTTCGACGCGGCGAGTGGGTCCCTGTGCCAGACGGCCTGGCGACACGCCGACCTGTCCCAGGCGGTGTGCCGGGTACCATCGGACGGTGACGCCCCCGATCTCTCCCGAACGGCACGCCCTGGCGCGCCTCTATGACGTGGACCTCCTCGAGGAGCCCGGCGACCTGGACCTGTACCTGGCGCTCGCGGACCGAACCGGCGGCCCCATCCTGGAGCTTGGTTGTGGGTCCGGCCGGCTCGCCGTCCGGCTGGCCGCTGCGGGCTTCGCGACCACCGGTGTCGACAACGACCCGGCGATGCTCGAGCGGGCTCGTCGCTCACTCGCAGCGGAGGACATCGCCGTGCCAGGATCGCTCGAGCTCGTCGAGGCCGATCTTCTCGATCTGCGATCGCCCGCTGCCGGGACGTTTCGCCTGGCGTTCATCGCGCTCAACTCGCTGTTCCTGCTGGGATCACGCGAACGTCAGCGGAGCGCGCTCGCGACGCTCGCCCGCCATCTCGCGCCTGGCGGCCTGGCCGTCGTCGACGTCTGGCAGCCCGACGCCGAGGATCTCGCCCGTTTCGACGGCCGGATCATGCTCGAGTACGCGCGCCGGGATCCCGAGTCCGGGCGGCTCGTCGTCAAGTCGAGCTCCGCACAGTTCGATGCGACCAGCCAGATCGTGGAACTCACGACCCGCTACGAGGAAGGCGACCAGGGCGAGCCGCCCATCCGATGGGTGCGCGAGGATCGCTTGCGCCTGATATCGGCCGATGAGCTGGTCGGTCTGGCCGGCGACGTCGGACTGGAGGTCGAGACCCTCGCCGGTGGCTACGATCTGGCCGAGATCGACGCATCGAGCGAGCGCGCGATCCTGCTGGCAGTCCGGGTCTGACGCGGGACCTTCGGGGTCCATTCCTGCCGATCGGCTGCGTGGTATCTTCGCCGCCATGGCTTCACCCGATCCGACCCGACTCCTCATCGTCGAGGACGTTCCGCAGGTCGCGCAGTTCATCCGTGGGTTGCTGGCGACACAGGCCGCCGTCAAATTGCTCGACGTGATCACCGACGGCTCCAAAGCCGTTGCCCAGGTCGAACAACTGCGCCCCGACGTCGTCCTCGTGGACGCACTCCTCCAGGGTCGCCTGAAAGGCCCGGCGCTCGTCCAGCAGATCCAGGCCTCCGGGTACCCCGTGCCGGTCATCGTGCTCACGGTCCCGCAGACCCCGGTCGACGTCGATGAGGAGGCCGGCGTCCACGGCGTCCTCGCGATGCCGTTCTCGGCGTACGACCTGATGACGACGATCACCCAGGTCCGCCAGTCCTTCGCGGCGAGCTCGGTCGCGGCGGGGTCTCGCGTGCTGACGATCTTCGCCCCGAAGGGCGGTGTCGGGAAGACGACGGTCGCCTTCAATCTGGCTGTCGCGGTGGGGCAACTCGGGCACCGCACGGTCCTGATCGACGGAAGCCTCCAGTTCGGCGATCTGCGATCGCTCCTCAAGGTCCCGACCGACGCGCCGTCGATCCTCGATCTGCCCACGGACCGCGTGACCGAGGCCGATCTGCAGGACGTGCTTTGGCGCGACCCATCGGGGATCGACATCCTGCTCGCACCGCCGCGGGTCGAGATGGCCGAGATGGTCACGACGCGCGATATCGACAAGACGCTGTCATTGCTCCGGCGCATCTACAGCGTCGTGATCATCGACACGAGTCCGGTCATCAACGACATCAACCTTGCCTTCCTCGACGTGTCGGACACCGTCATCGAGCTCGTGACCTACGACTCGACGACGATCCACAACACGATCGCGATGGCCGACGCGTTCCGCTCGATCGGCTACTCCGCGACGAAGGTCCAGTACCTCGTCAACCGGGCCGACTCGGCCGGCGGGATCGCGCACGACGACCTCGTTCATGCCCTCGGCCGCGTTCCGGAGCACTCCATCCAGTCCGATGGTCGCCTGGTGGTCGAGGCGAACAACAAGGGCGTTCCGTTCGTTCTCGATCAACCTTCGGCTGCGATCAGTCTCGATGTCGTGCGCGTCGCCGAGGCCCTCGTCTCCTCGCTCCGATCGGCCGTCGCCGCCGGGCAGAGGTAGGTCGGCGGGGCGGTGTCCGATCAGCGACCGGTCGGCGTCTTCGACTCCGGTGTCGGCGGCCTGACGGTCCTCAGCGAGATCATGCGGCGATCGCCGCATGAGTCCACGATCTACCTCGGGGACAATGCACGGGCGCCATACGGGACGCGATCCGACGACGAGGTCATGGCGTATTCCACGCAGTCGCTCGATGCCCTCGTGGAGCGCGACGTGAAGGCCGTGGTCGTGGCCTGCAATACCTCGACCGCCGTTGCCCTGGCCGAGCTCCGCCGGAGATATGACCTGCCGATCCTCGGCGTCATCCGCCCCGGCGCCTCCGCCGCGGCCCTGGCAACGCGCACGCGCCACGTCGGGGTCATCGCCACGCCGGCGACCGTCCGCTCGCACGCGTACTTCCAGGCGATCAAGGACGAGAACCCGGCGCTCGAGGTCTACGAGCACGCCACCCCGACGCTCGTGCCGCTCGTCGAGTCCGGCGAGTTGAGCGGACCGGCCGTGGAGAAGGCCGTCGGCGACGCCCTTGCGCCGCTGCTCGGCGAACGGGACGCGGCCGGGGAGTTCATCTTCCCGCTGCCGCCCTCGGCGCGCGTGGACACGCTCCTCCTCGGGTGCACCCACTACCCGCTGCTACGTCCGGTCATCGCGGCGATCGCCGGCGAGCGCGTCGCGATCGTCGACTCGGCGACCGCGACCGCCTCCGCCCTCGTCGAACTGCTGAGCATCAATGGACTCGAGACGCCCGGGACGACACGCGGCACGGCCGCGGACGCGGGTCGTGCCGGTCACGAGCGACCCGACGAGGTCGCGATCGCGGCGACCCACCGCCAGTTGACGACCGGGAACGTCGACGCCTTCCGGGACCTTGCCGGCCGCCTCTTCGGGCACGCCTTCCCCGACGTCTCGGCGATCGACCTCGGCGTGGTGGCCCGGTGAAGCGGTCGACCCGCCCAACGGCCCGGGGTGGCGACGGCCGAAGCGCCTGGCGCTCGGATCGGCGCTGGCAGGCCGGACTCCTCCTGGGTTCGGCGATCGGAGCCGCGGTCGCGGTCGCCGGGCGCCATGCCGAGCGATCCGCGCGACGCGGGCTGGTGGACTGGGATGGGGTCGAGCGAACCGCGATCCGTCGCCTGCGGGCAGCACCCGGCAGCCTCTCGGCCGAGGAACTCGCCGCCGTCGAACCCGAGTACCGGCGAGCGATGGATGCGATCGTGCCCCGACTCGAACGAGCGCTCGGCGTCGAGCTCCCGGGCGTCGCGGAGCGCGCGGCCGTCGTCGATCGTGCGGGCTGGGCCCGCGCGAATATCGCGTCGTTCGCCCACCTCATCGAGCGCATCGAAGGCGAGCTGCTCGACCAGATCGTGCCCGCCGGCGGGGGCCTCGGCCGCGCCGCGGTCGCGCTCGCGAACCGCTTCGTGACGACCAAGCAGCTCGGGTTCCTGCTCGGGTTCATGGGCACGAAGGTGCTCGGCCAGTACGATCTCGCGCTGCTGGCGGCCGGGCCTGCGGATGGTCGCGTCCTGTTCGTGGAGGAGAACATCCGCGGGACCGCACGTGCCCTCGGCGTCCCCGTCGGGCCGTTCCGAACCTGGATCGCTCTCCATGAGACAGCGCACGCGTTCGAGTTCGAGGCGCACCCGTGGTTGCGTCCGTACCTGGCAGAGCGCCTGGAGCGCCAACTCGCCCTCCTCGCTCGCGATGCCGATGCCGTGGGGACGGATGGGCTGCGCGGCCTTGGTCGGGCGCTTCGCCGCGGAGGGTCCGGCGACCACTGGATGGAGCGCCTCATGGGCGACGAGCAGCGTCGGCTGTTTCGTGAGACGCAGGCCGTGATGAGCCTCCTCGAAGGCTTCTCCGACTACGTCATGGACGAGGTGGGCGGCGACCTCGTCCCCGACGTCGAACGGATCAGCGCCCGCTTCCACGAACGCCGGGGTCAGCGCACGACCTTCGAGCGCGCGGTGATGCGGCTCACCGGGCTGGATCTGAAGATGGCCCAGTACAAAAAGGGCGAGCATTTCGTCCGCGCGGTCGCCGAGGCCGGCGGCACCGCGGGCCTCGCCCGCCTCTGGGAGAGCCCCGCGACCCTTCCCACATCGGAGGAGATCGAGGCACCGCAGACGTGGGTCCGGCGTGTCCTGGAGCGTTCGGCATGACGGACGGCGGCGTTCTCCGCACCATCGCCGGACCGGGGTCGGGCCCCGGCGGGGCACCGCGCGCGATCGCGCTCAGTCCCATCCTGTCGGCCCGCTACCGCGCCCGCGACCTCGAGCGGATCCAGGCGGCGGCACCCGGGACGCGTCTCGTCAATCTCTCGGCCGAGGGGCTCGCGGATGGTCCGCTCGACGACGTCGAGGTCCTGCTCCGGGGATGGCTCAGCTCTGAGGCGTTCGATCGGTTGCTCGCCCGCGCTCCCGGGCTCCGCTGGGTCCACTCCGCGACCACCGGCGTGGAGCGCGCCCTGACCCCTGCGGCGCAGGAGCGCGGCATCGTCATCACCAATGCCCGCGGGGTGTTCTCCCGGCCGATCGCCGAGTACGTCCTGATGATGATCCTGGCGGTCAGCCGCCGGCTCCCGCAGCTGATGGAGTTGCAGCGCGAACGGACGTGGCAGCCCCTGGAGGGCCAGGAGCTCCGTGACGTCACCGTCGGGATCGTCGGCCTTGGATCGATCGGTCGTGCCGTTGGCGACCTGGCCGGTGCCTTCGGTTGCCGGGTCATCGCGACGCGCCGGCACGTCGAACTCGGATCGCTGGGTCCCGCCGCTACCGATGCGGACGAGGTGCGGGTCTCGCCCGATGGAGTGGCGCCGTGGCGCGTCGTGCGGCCGGACGCGTTACCCGAGCTCCTCGCCGAATCGGACTTCGTCGTCCTCGCGGCCCCGCTCACGGCGGAGACCGAGGGGATGATCGACGCGGCGGCGCTGGCCGCGATGAAGCCGGGCGCGTGGCTCATCAACATCGCACGGGGCGGCCTGATCGACGAGGACGCGCTCCTCTACGCGCTCCGCAACGGACCCATCGGCGGGGCCGTACTCGACACCTTCCGCCAGGAGCCGCTCGGCGGGTCGTCCGCGTTCTACGACCTCCCGAATGTCATCCTGACGCCCCATACGTCGTGGTCGAGCGGCCGCGTCCTCGATCGGTCCGTGGACCTGTTCTGCGACAACCTGCGCCGCTTTGCTGTCGGTGAGCCGCTGCTCAACGTGGTGGATCCGGCCGCGGGATACTGACCGTCCAGGCCGCCGGCGCATCATCGACCGCGGCCGGTCACAATCCCCAGCATGCAGATCGCCATCGTCGGCCTTGCCGGAGCGGGCAAGACCACCGTCTTCAACACGCTCACCCGCGGCCACGCTGAGACCGGCGGGTTCGGCGGGTTGACCCTCAACGTCGGCGTCGTCAAGGTCCCCGACGAACGACTGGATCGCCTGGCCGAGATCTTCAAACCGAAGAAAGTCGTCCAGGCCGACGTGACCTACGTCGACCTGCCGGCGCCGCCCGCCTCATCTGAAGGCCGGATCGGGACCGAGGAGTTGCCTGCCGAGCACCTGGCTCGTCTACGTGATGCGGACGCCCTCTTGCACGTCGTCCGTGCGTTCGAGGACCCGGCCAATCCGCATCCCGCCGGGACCGTGGATCCGGCCCGCGATCTCGAGCAGCTGGACCTCGAGTTCATCCTCGCCGACCTGGCGATGGCGGACCGGCGCCTGGAGCGGCTCAAGGGGACCGGACGGCACGGGACCCCGGCGGAGCGCGAGGCTGCCGAGCGCGAGGAGGTCGTGCTGGTCAGGCTCAAGGCGGCGCTCGAGGCGGGGCGACCGATCCGGGACGAGGGCCTGGACGCCGACGAGGAGAAGGCCCTGCGCGGCTTCCGGTTCCTGACCCAGAAGCCGGTGCTCGTGCTGCTCAACGTCGGCGAGAGCGAGCTGGCCGGGATGGACGCGCTCGTCGCGCGGATCGGCGCAGCCTACGAGCACGACCACGCCCTGGTGGATGCCCTCTCCGCGCGGATCGAGATGGAGCTTGGCGAGCTCGAGCCGGATGAGGCGCTCGTCTTCATGGAAGAGCTCGGGATCGCCGAGTCGAGCCTGGGCCGCGTCATCCGGCTGTCTTACCGATTGCTTGGTCTGATCTCCTTCCTGACGGCGGGGCCGGACGAAGTTCGCGCCTGGCCGATCGTCGACGGATCGTCGGCGGTCGAGGCGGCAGGGGTCATCCACACCGACCTCGCCCGCGGGTTCATCCGCGCCGAGACGGTCGCCTACGAGGACCTCCTCGTCCACGGTTCGATGGCGGAGTCGCGCAAGGCCGGCCGCCTGCGATCGGAGGGGAAGACCTACCGGGTGCGCGACGGAGACGTGATCGAGGTCCTCTTCAGCCGGTGAGCTGGCGGTCGTGAGGCGCGATCAGTTCGGGTCCACGCCGCCGCGTGGATCGAAGTCCGCGAGGATCGATCGGAAATCTGGCGCCCCGTCGCGCTCGTCGTCATCGTCGTCATCGTCGCTACCGTCCTCGTCGAGGTCCTGGTCGTCGGGCGCGTCCAGGTCGGCCAGGAAGTTGTCGCCGTCGATGCGCGACACGTTCACGGCGGCAGTCAGGCGCTCGTCCGAGACGAAGACGAAGCCATGGTTTCGCTCGAGCTCGACGGCGATGGCCTCGATGAGCGTGTCCTCGTCGAACGATCCGAGGACCCGTCCCCGGATGGATTGGACGAGCTCGAAGAAGTCCTCGGGGTCCATCTCCTCGTCGCGGAAGAGGAGCAGGTCGCCGAAGTCGTCTCCATCGCCTTCATGAAGCTCGTAGAAGTGCACGCGCCGTCTCCTTCTCGACCCGGGTGGCCATCGTCGGTCCACCCCGGCTCTCGTTGGCAACGATACACCGGGGCACCGGCGTGACCGGCGGTCCACGCGCGTCCGACGTGGCGGAGCTACTCCCGGTCCCGGAGATCGTCGTCGTTGGCTCGGCGTCGCGTGACCTGACCGACGACGATCCGCGGGGGTGGCGGCTCGGAGGGGCCGTGACCTACGGGGGCCTCACGCTGGCTCGACTGGGTGTGCGGACCGGGATCGTGATGGGCGTGGACGAGGCGGCCTCGGCGGCCGCCGAGCTTGATCTCCTCCGCGATGCGGGCGCCGACCTTCGTCTCGTCCTTCTCGAGTCCGCGCCCGTGTTCCGCAACCTCGAGCGCCCGGACAGACGGGAGCAATGGTGCCTCGATCCCGGCCGGCCGATCGGACCCGAGGCGTGCCCTGTCGCGTGGCGGGCGGCGACCCACTGGCTGCTGGCACCGGTGGCCGACGAGATGCCCGACGACTGGGCCGACGTTCCACGCGCGTCCGCGGTCGTGGCCCTGGGCTGGCAGGGGCTCCTGCGCGACCTCGAGCCCGATGCCGTCGTGACCCGTCGTGCCCCACGTCGGTCGCGGCTGCTGTCCCGGGCATCGATCGTCGGGCTGAGCCGGGAGGACGTGGACACCGATCGCCTCGACGACCTCACGGCTCTCCTGCGGGCCGGCGCGCAACTCATCGTGACCGACGGCCCGCGCGGTGGGATCCGCGTGGCGTCGGCGGTGGGCGGTCCGGTGGTTCGTCGGCGGTTCCCCGCGATCCCGGCCGCGTCGGACGTCGATCCAACCGGCGCCGGAGACGTCTTCCTGGCCGCGTATCTCGCGGCCACCGCCGGCCATCCGCTCGGGGGTTCCGGGCGACGGGGGAGCGATCTTCGTCTGGCCGCGGCCGCCGCCTCGCTCGTTGTGGAAGGGCCGGGCGTCAGTGGCGTTCCGACGCTTGCGGCCGTCGCTCAGCGGATCGAGCGAGCCTTGGTCAGGGGACGATGAGGTGGACCGGGTTCCCGCGGATGCTGACCTGCCAGGTCGTGAGGTCGAACGAACTCGTGCTCGACGAGCCGCTCATGTTGTACCGGATCTTCCACCAGCCGGGTTCGGTCTCGCCCGGGGGCGTCGGGGCGCTGTAGGTCGCAGGGAGCGGGATGACGATGGTCAGCCAGCAGCCGTTGAAACGCGATCCGCTGGAGTACGTGACGATCTGGGTCACGTTGGTGCCCGTGTTCGAGTTGCACGATGACGTGCCACCCGATGCTTCCATGGATGCCGTGTAGCTGAGCGTGGCTGCCGAGTAGCCGCCGGACCCAGGCTGCAGGATCTGGACATTGGCATCCAGGCCGTTCGTGTCGCCCGGGTCCCAGAGCCGGATCTCCATCGTCTTGCCGGCGTGGACGGCATCGATCTGGGCCAGGTAGAACGTGGATGCGCCACCGCCCGGCAAGGGCGTGAATGCCTCCATCGCGCCTTCGCCGTGAACCTGCGGGGTGCCGCCCGACGCGGTCGACCAGATGGCGAACGAGTTATGGCCATTGGCGTTGTCCATCGCGTTCGGGCTCGACGGGTTCGTGCTCCGGGTGTGGACTCGGTATGTCCTGCCGCCAGCCAGGGTCGAGGGTCCCAGCTGCCACCAGCGGTTGTGCCAGTAGCGTCCGTCGGATGGGTTGCTGGTCGCGCCGGCGGCGCAACTCGCGACGCCGCTCGGCCCGTTCAGCGTCTGGTCCGACGCCTGGATGTTCTCGAACAGGCTGCCCGACGTCGCGATCTGCGTGTCGTCCGTCAGGTCGAACGGCGTGTTGTTGGTGTCGTACAGCGTGTAGTAGGCGCTCGTCGGGTTGTTCCCGCTGAACCATCGGTCGCCGGTCCCCATGTTCGCGGCGACGGCGCAGAAGACGGGGTCGTAGATCCAGACTTCGCCGTTCGCCGCCCCGGACGGGATGATGACGTCGTAGTTGTAGTACTGGCTCGGGTCGTACTCGGGATTGATGCTCGACGTCCGGGGATTCCACTTCGGGAGGTACGCGTCGCCGTTGACCTTGTCCGCCCCCTGGTTGATGAACGTTCCCCAGAACCCCTGCGGTGCGAGCGCGCCACCGGTGGGCGACGTCAGGTTCGAGTCCGGGACGAACACGCTCGTGGTCACCGAGTGCTGGATCCGCACCTCGATGTAGTCGACGTCGAGGCGCGAGTTGTTCGTGCAGGCGGTGGCGCCATCGAGGTTTCGCAGGCGGACCTGGAAGTTCGCGTTCGAGAACTGCCCGGTCGTCCAGCTTCGTCCCCACGTGTCCGACCCGCCACCGAAGGCGATGTACGGTGATGCGGGATCCGTTCCGGTCAACGGCTGGTTCTGAGCGGCCGTCCACGAGGTGCCGTTGTTCCACGACAGGTCCACCTGCAGCCGGCACCCGGCGGCATCCGCGGAGCGTGCCTCGACGAAGACCTCGATCCCGTCGATCGATGCCCCGCCGGGGAAGGTGAATCCGAAGTTCCCCCAGCCCTGGCGACCGCTGGTCGACGTGTTCGTCGTCCACGCTGTCTGGTCGTCGCTGGTGTAGACGTTGCCGTGAGTGTTCCAGTTCGCGTTCGTGAACTTGACCGCACTTGCGGGGAGTTTGCCCGTCGATCCGTTGACGGTGGTCGAGGTCGTCGTCCCGCCGCCGGGGGTTCGCACCAGCCCAAAGACCCCGTAGTAGTTCTGCGGAGAGCCCATCGGAACGGGCAGCACGAACTCGGCTCGAGCTGTCCGGGTCGCCGGGATGCTGTTCAGCCCGAAGACGCGCATGAAGAACGTCCCGACGGGGGCGTTGATCGTGACGTTGAGGCGGCGTGGGTTGCTTCCGTCCTGGCTGGGCGTCACGACGACGCCGGCCGTACCATTCGCGTAGCCGTTCTTGGTGGCCTCGGCCCGCGCGACCGCAAAGCCGTTCGTCGCATCTCCAGGGAGCCAGACGACGCCTGCCAGGGCCGCTGCGTCCGCGGCTCGTTGGATGCGCAGCGTGTTGGCCCAGTACCACGACACATCGATCACGACCGCGATCATGCCCGCGAGCATGAAGATCGCACCCGCGAGGAGCACGACGGCCTGTCCCGTGGTTCGTCGACGGGACGTCGCCCGACGTGCCCCGTCGGGAGCAGTGTCGAGATCGCCGACGATCGACTGCTGGTTCGGTGTCATGTGCTTCGCCTGCTCATTCACGGATTGAGGGCCATGATCGTGCGATCGCTCATGGCCAGCTGGTTGAAGCCCACTGCGCCGAGGATCGCTCCGAGGCCGGTCACCATCTGATAGCTGTAGTGGATCCCGACGCCGATCGAGTCTGGCGTCGAGTCGTTGTCGCGCGGCACCGAGCAGGCATCCCAACCCGTGCTGCTGACACCGAACAGGAGCGCCGCGCCGTCGACAACCGGCCCGGTACCCGGAGTCCAGACGTTGACCTGGCCGCCGATCTGGTCGCCGGCGGCATTCGCACGATAGATGCGGATCTCGGACACGCGACTCACATCCACCTGCGACCCGGGCGAGGTGATGACACGTTGGACAGCGGCGATCACGTATGCGTCGACCTGGCCACACGGCACGGCCGCCGTGCCCGGTCCGACGGCGGCGCCCATCCGGGCGCCCTCACGTGTCGCGTATTCGAGCGACAGGTGGTGGTTGAACGCGAAGCCGAAGTCGAGCATCCCCAGCAGCAGGATCGCGAGGATGGGGAGCGCGATCGCAAACTCGACGAGGCTCTGTCCTCGCTCGGGCGGGGTGCCGGCCAGCGGCGCCACATCGCTCGAGGCGTCGTCGCCGGTCCTTCCTACGCGGTCGGCCATCGGGCGGGTCGGTCCGATCACAGCACCGGCTCCATCCGCATCGCGTTGGACTGGACCAGGGTGAACCCGGTTCCGGCCAGCGAGAGCATCCCGTTGAGCGGGGTGTGCCACGAGTAGATATACGTCGCTTGGACGCCGATCTGGTCGACGGTGGTCTGTGTCCCGCCGCATCCCGCGAGGACATTGCAGCGCGCCACGGACGGATACCCAGCCGTTCCGACGATCTGGTAGGGGACCGTGACCACGGATCCGTCGGCGAGTGTGCATGTCGTCGTGCCCGACCGGTCGTAGACATTCACCGCGCCACTCACAGCGTTCCCGTTCTGGTCAGAGCGATAGATGCGGACCTCGCTGATGAGGCGTGGGTCGGCAGGGGCCGTGATGCTCCGCTCGACAGCCGCAAGGATCGAGCAGTCCGCGCCCGAACCGTTGCCTGCCTCGGCGGCGATCAGGGCGGCCTCGCGCGACGCGTAGTTGGTCCCGAGGAGTGCGTTGAACGCGAGCGAGAACTCGACGATCCCGATCAACATCACGAGGAAGAGCGGGATGATCAGGGCGAACTCGACCAGGGCCTGACCGGCCGTTCGCTCGCGACGACGACGAGGATGCGATAGACGCATGGAGTGCGCGACGTTCCCCCGAGTTCCCATGGCAGGGATCATCCCCGCTGTTCCTTGCAGAATGGCTTGCCATGGCGCTTCAACGCATAGCCCAAAACGGTTGATCGGGGGACGCCGAAGGTCCTGGTCGGCGGGGGACCGAAGCCGGTGCAGCGCTCCGATTGGGGGGCGCTGGGGCGCCGCTCTGCGGCCGCATGGGCCGTAGAGCGATCGGCGTGCCCCGACGCGCAGACGCGTCGAACCGTCATCCACTGCCGTAACCCCCGGAACGTCAATGAATCCCCCGTGCCGCGACAGGGACGTCGCGACATCCAGCGTAGGGTCCTTCCTCTACCTTACAGCGCGGCTTGCAATCCGACGTGCCGCGAAGGAGCGTTGCACCGCCGCACCAGGCGGACCGACCGGGTCCGGACCTGGGCCTTGAGCATTTCACGCACCATGGTCGGCGGGATCATCTCGAGGCGACGCGCAGCGCGATCAGCGGCTTCGAGCGCGGCGTGTGGATCCCGATCGACGTGCTCGTGGATCTTCGCGATCTCGACATCGGCGCGGATGCCGACGATCCCGCCGCGGGCGGAGATCGATCGCCAGGCGGCCAGCGCCTCGCCGTGTCGTCCGAGTCTGCGGAGCAGGGAGGCCCGCTCGCTCTCGATCCGATCCCGATCGGCCGTAGAATGCCCTGCGTGAACGATGCGGACACCGTGGTCGTCCCAGCGGAGGACGGGACGGGACGCCGCCGGGCGCGGTCGCGCGACGACCGCCTCGAGACAGTCCAGGGCCTCGTCCAGTCGTTTCTCACGCCGGAAGCTGCGCGCAAGGCCGGCGAGATCCCCGTCGGGCGCACGCCGGCGTACGACCGGATCCGCGTACGACGCCTCGAGCAGACCGAGCAGTCGAGCCAGCGACCGAACGTCCTCGTCGTTGTGGCGCACGATGTCCGCGATGGGATCGGCCGACTCGCCGCGCAGGAAGTCGAGGTAAAGGCCCGGGATCTGCCATCCATCGACGTCCTCGTGCCGTTGCACGCCGAGCAGCATCGTCTCGACCGTCTTGAGCCGGGCATCGCCGGTTCGGTGGCGAAATAGTCGCCTGACCACGGGCAGCAGGTCCAGGTGGCCGGTCGGCCGAGGCGGTTCCCGTCGAGCAAGTCGGTAGCGGGCGACCAGCAACGGCCAATCGAAGGAGCGGCCGTTGTACGTCACGAGCCAGGCGTCGTCGGGGATCAGGGCGGCGATCGCATCCAGCAGCGCGGGCTCATCCGGGTGATCCGGCAGCAGGAACTGCACCTGGCGGAACGCGTCGCCCTCCCACCAGCCGAGTCCGACCAGGAAGGCGACGGTCCCGGCGGCTGTCCCGAGCCCGGTCGTCTCCGTGTCCAGGCAGATGAGTCGCGCGCTCGCTGGCGGCTGACCGGGGAGTGTGGCCAGGCGGTCGCGATCGATGGGGATGCTCTGGGGCAGCCCTTCGCAGCGCACGACCGTCCCGCCCACAGAGCTGATCACCGAACCGCCGACGGCGCTCGCCAGGCGCCGTGCGAGGTCGCTGCGGGCCCGCGTGAACGCCGCCGGCCCCCCACCGAGAGGTGTCCCGGCGGCGCGCGCGTTCTCGAGACGCCGTGCGATCGTGGCGCTGCTCATCGGGCCGTCGACGCACCGGCTGGCTGTCGGGCGACCGGGCTCGCGCCAAGCTCGCCGAGCAGGCGCAACGCGAGTGCCCGGGCATCGATCTCGGGTTCAAGGCGCGGACCCGTGCATGCCGGGCAGCCGGCGTCGCACGAGCACGTGGCGATGAGGTCCGCCGCCCCGGCGATCAGCTCCTCGTGTCGCTCCCAGAGCCGCTCGGACAGGCCGACGCCGCCGGGGACCGCCTCGTACAGGTAGATCGTCGGGACCTCGTGGTGTGGCGAACGCACCTGGCTGACCAGCCCGAGATCCCGCGGATCGACCATCAGCAGGATCGCGGCGATCGTCTGGATGGCGCGGCCCGCCCCGAGCAGCGCGACATCGAGTTCGGCGCGTCGCCACGTGCCGGTCAATGCTCCGGCGGTGAGCCAGTAGGCGGTGGTCTGGAGTTCGATCTCGGGGAGGTGGATCCGGCCCCAACCGAGGTTCTCGTTCGTGACGAACTTCAGCTTCTTGTAGATCGTGGCAAGGCTCGCCACCATGACCTCGCCGTGGGCGCGTGCGCCACCCGTAGCGGGTGCCTCCGCGAACACGTCGAGCGGCTTGAGGGTCACCGCCCGATCAGCCTGCGTGTAGTGGTCGACATCCACGCGCCGGACGTACGCCTTGCGTTCATCCCAATCCAGGCGATCCACGTGGAACTGGATGGACTCGTGGAGATAGATGGCGTCCTCGTGGACGAGCGTCTGGGCCGCGAAAAGGTCGACCTCGCCGATGACCTTCGGCCGGTCGGGTGTCGTGTCGATGATCAGCACGTTCTCTTCTGCTGCGGCGCGCAGCGAAACGGCGGAGGCGGGGAAGTTCTCGCTGGACCAGTACCAGCGCTCGTCTGCGGCCTGCCGAACGTGGCCCTCCTCGGCCAGGAAGGCGAGCAGGTCGTGGGCCGGACCGGGGCCGAACGCTTCATCCGGATCGAAGGGTCTTTCGAAGACGGCTGCCTTGAGGTGGGCAAGGAGGACGTGCAGGTTGTCCGGATCGAGGCGCGCTTCCTCTGGTGAGCCGCCCAGCAGGAACGACGGATGGTGGATGACGTACTGGTCGACCGGTGACGACGACGCGACGAGGACGGACACGCTCGTCCCGTTCCGTCGGCCGGCTCGGCCGAATTGCTGCCACGTGGCGGCGACCGACCCCGGGTAGCCCGCGAGGATCGCCGCGTCCAGGCGCCCGATGTCGACGCCCAGTTCGAGGGCGTTCGTGGCCACGACACCGAGGACTTCGCCGTCTCGCAGACCGCGCTCGATCGCACGACGTTCCGTGGGCAGATAGCCGCCCCGGTAGCCGCGAACGCGGGACCGGGGCCCGAAGCTCTCGCGGAGGGCTTCCCGCAGTCCGGTGAGCAACACCTCGACGGCCACGCGGGAGCGCCCGAAGACGATCGTCTGGCGTCCGGCACGCAGGAAGGGCAACGCCCAGCGATTCGCGAGCGTCAGCGCGGAACCACGTGCCCCGCTGGACGGATCGAGGATGGGCGGGTCGACGAGGATGACGTGGCGGGCGCCCGCCGGCGCACCGTTCCGATCCACCAGCCGCGCCGGCCGTCCGGTGAGCGTTCGGGCAAGGTCGGCGGGGTTCCCGATGGTCGCCGAACAGCACACGATGACGGGGCGACTGCCGTAGTGCTCGCAGATCCTCAGGAGTCGGCGAAGGACATTCGCGACGTGGCTCCCGAAGACGCCGCGATAGGTGTGCAACTCATCGACGACGATCACCTGGAGTTGCTCGAAGAGCTGGAACCACTTCGTGTGGTGCGGGAGGATCGCGGCATGGAGCATGTCCGGATTGGTCACGACGACCTGCCCGGCCGAGCGGATGGCCTGCCGGATGGGCGCCGGGGTATCCCCGTCGTAGGTCGCCGCGCTGACCGAGAGCCCGGCGGCACGCGACAGCTCGCCGAACTCGGCGACCTGGTCCTGTCCGAGAGCCTTCGTCGGGAAGATGAACAGCGCGCGCGCCGCCGGGTCCTGCGAGATCGCCTGGAGCACCGGGAGCGCATAGCACAACGTCTTGCCGGAGGCGGTCGGGGTGACGACGACGACATCCTCGTGATCGTGGACCGCGTCGACCGCCTCGGCCTGATGGGAGTACAGCGCCTCGATCCCGCGTGAGCGCAATCCGGTCGCGATGCGCGGGTCGAGCCAGGCCGGGAACGGAGCGTGGACGGCGGCTCGAGCGGGGATGTGCTCGTGGTGGACCACACCGCGGGCGAGCGACGGCTCGGCGAGGAGGCCGGCCAGGACGGATTCGGCCTCGGCTGGGGCATAGGTTCGCACGGCGGACTCCCTTGGCATGATTTCGAACATCTGTACGAAACCGAGCGCAGTGTAGGCCATCCTCGGGTGCGTGTGTGACAGCTTGCTTGTCACGCCTTTGCGGTTGACATGTCAGCCTGCCCGCAGCTACGCTCCGCGCAACGTGCACGACCGACCTGACGACGACACCGCTCCCTTCGACGAAGAAGGTCTTGCCGACATGGGCCGGGACGATCCCTCCGCGTGGCAGGGATCCGTGGTGGACGACCACGTCGAGCGCATCCAGGCTGTCGAGGGCGCCGAGGATCCGGACCGGCCGCCCGGCGCTCCCTGGCTGCGTCGTGTCCTCGAGCGCATGCGAGATCCGATGGGTCCCAGCCCGGACGATCGACAGATCGACCTGGCGGCCAGCGAGCTGGCGTCGCTCCGCGTCGCCGGGCTCTCTCGTCGCCGCCTCATGGTGGCCGCCATCGCGCTGGCGGTCGCATGGGTCGGTTTCGCCTTCGTCCAGCAGGTCAGTGAGGCGGCCGCGATCACGTCGCGCGCCGTCGAGATGCGTGCCGCGAACGCCCAGCTCGAGGCACGCGTCAGTGCGGCCGAGCTGGAGTTGATCCAGATCCAGGGGCTTGCCTACGTCGAACAGCAGGCGCGGGCCTACCGGCTCGGCAAGTCGAACGAGATCCCATTCACGCTCGAGGCAGACCCACCGCCACTGGGGCCGGATGCGCCCGGATCCGCAGCGACGAGTGTCGGCGCCGACCAGTTGGCGACGAGCCCGCTCGAGAACTGGCTCTCGCTGCTCTTCGGGCCCACGCGCTGAATCCCGAGCGCCCGCGGCGGACCGATGAGTTCGCACGGATCCTGCACGAGAACCAGCGCTACGTCGAGACGTTCGATCGCTCCGCGCTGACCGCCGCGCCGGCGTCCGGCCTCGCGATCGTGGCCTGCATGGACGCCCGTCTCGACATCGGCGACACGCTGGGGTTGCGGACCGGCGATGCCCACGTCATCCGCAACGCGGGCGGCCTGGCGACCGATGACGTCCTCCGATCGCTTGTGGTGAGTCAGCGACTCCTCGGGACCAACGAAGTCATCGTGATCATGCATACGGGGTGCGGCCTGATGGGCGCCGACGGCGGGGCGCTTCGGGCCAGCCTGCCCGAGGCCGAGCTGACGGCCGGTGTCGCCGATTTCGGAGCGTTCACGGACCT
Organism: uncultured Chloroflexia bacterium; assembly: GCA_963714835.1. Taxonomy (GTDB): domain Bacteria; phylum Chloroflexota; class Limnocylindria; order Limnocylindrales; family CSP1-4; genus CAKKPP01. The sequence continues at coordinate 78,297 of CAVQPX010000007.1, read as the reverse complement.
GGAGGCGACGCTTCGCGCCCAGGTCGAGCGGATCCGGTCTCACCCATGGACCCGGTCGGTCCCGGTTCGCGGGCTCATCTTCGAGGTCGAGTCGGGTCGATTGCGCGAGGTCGTGCCGGCCTGACCCCGTGCGGGTCGGGCCCGGACCCCCGGCTCGGGGACCGCGCCCCGGATCCCCCTCGTCAGTGCGCCGACCACCGCGTATCCTGTGCCGGCGACCCACTCCCTCCGCGCGCGATCGCCGCAGAGTGGGCTCCGGTCCGGTTGGGAGGGAGAGCCACGTGCCGACGATCACGATCCCCGTGGAGGACTTCGTGTTCGTCGTCTGCACGCTCGTAGGCGGCGGACTGCTGCTCGTGACCGTGCTCGTCGACGACATCCTCGGCGGGATCTTCGATGCCCTTCATCTCAGCTTCGACATCGGCGGCGTGTCGCTCATGCCGCTCCTCCTCGCTTTCGTGTCGATGTTCGGCGTGGGCGGCCTGTTGGCGACGCAGGTCCTCGACATCCACGGCGGTCAGGCCGCACTCGTCGGGACCGCGTTCGGCGGCGTCGGCTTCGGGCTCACGTACGTCCTGTTCCAGGCGCTGCGGAAGTCGGAGGGCGATAACCCGTTCTCGACGAGCGACCTCGTGGGCCGCGATGCACTGGTCGCCGTCTCCATCCCGGCAGGGAAGTTCGGCAGCGTCTACGTCAAGGCCGAGGGCCAGACCCACGAGTTCACCGCGACGGCGACGGTCGACATCCCGAACGGTGCGCTCGTGCGGGTGACCGGCGTCGCCGGGACCGGGGTCGTCGTCGAGCCGATCGCGTCATCGTAGGAACGTCGCAGTGGGCGAGCGCAGGTGCTCGACCCGGGGAGGATCCACGTCGTGCCTGACTTCCTGAATTTCGTCGGCGAGGGAACGCTCGTCGTGTTCCTCGGGATCGTCATCCTCGTCCTGCTCGTGGCCTACCTGGGCAGCCGTTACAAGGTGGCCGGGGCGAACGAGGCGCTCGTCCGATCGGGCCGCGCCACGCCCCTGGGCGGCGGGGAGAGCGGCCTCAAGGTCATCGTCGGCCAGGGCGTGGTCGTGCTGCCGCTGTTCCACAAGATCGGCAAGCTCAAGCTGACCGCCCGCCAGATCAACGTGAACCTCGCGGACGCCGTGTCGCGTCAGGGCATCAAGGTCGCGGTCCAGGGTGTCGCCACGTTCAAGATCGGGCGCGACGACGAGTCCATCCGCAATGCTGCGGAGCGGTTCCTCGACTCCCAGGATGCCGAGGTCGATTCGATCGTCAAGAACGTCCTGGAAGGCTCGCTCCGGTCGATCGTCGGCACGCTGACCATCGAAGAGCTCAACCTCGACCGCCAGAAGTTCCAGCAGGCTGTGCAGGATGCCGCGAAAGGCGACCTCGCGACGTCCGGGTTGCAGATCGACTCGTTCACGATCCAGGCGATCCGCGATGAATCCGGCTACATGGACCTCATCGGCCAGCAGGAGACGGCCCGGCGCGAACGCGACGCGCGGATGGCGAAGGCGTCGGCCGACCAGGAAGCCGCGGTCCGCGAGGCCGAGGCCGATCAGATCAAGATCAATGCCGAACGCGACGTCTCGCTTCGCCGTGCGGAAACCGAGATGCAGATCCAGGCGGCCGATGCCCGCGCCGCCCAGGCCGGACCGCTCGCCCAGGCCGAGGCGCAGCAGGAGGTCACCCGCAAGCAGACCGAGCTCGCGCAGCTCGAGGCCGACCGGGTCCAGAAGAACCTCATCGCGAGCACCGTCCGACCGGCCGAAGCCGACGCCGAAGCGCAGATCCGACGAGCCGAGGGCGACAAGCAGGCGCGTATCGCGGCGGCCCAGGCCGACGCGGAACGGGTGAAGCTCGCCGGGCAGGCGGAAGCCTCGGTCAGCGTCACCAAGGGCGAGGCCCAGGCGCGCATCACCGAGGTCAACGCCGAGGCGACGGCCAAGCAGACGACCCTCGAAGGGAACGCCGAGGCGGGCATCGTCCTCTCGAAAGGCGAGGCGGAAGCGAAGGCCCTCGCCCTGCGCGCCGAGGCCTACCGCCAGTTCAACGAGGCCGCGGTCATCCAGACCGTCCTCTCCATGCTCCCGGAGATCGTCCGGGCGGCAGCCGAGCCGATGGGCAGGATCGGCTCGCTCACGGTGCTGTCGAACGACGGAGCGTCGGAGTTGGTCAAGACGACCACCCGGACGGTGGCAGAGGCCGGCGCCACGGTGAAGGGACTGACAGGACTCGACATCCCGGCGTTCCTCGGCTCGGCGATGGGCGTTGCCGGCAAGGACGACGACGAGGATCCATCCGGCGGTGGTGGCGGCAGTCCACGCGGATCCGGCGGATCGGGTGGCGGCGCGGCCGGCTCAGGCGGGGGCCGGAGTGGCTCCGGCGGCGGTCCGACGAGCCGATCGAGCCGGTCGGGGTCTTCGCGAGCGAGTGCCACGCCACGTCCGTCCGAAGGAACGAGCGCCCGGGAGGGCGGCAGCGAGCCGGGATCCGCCGCCGGATCGCCTCCGCCGCTGGCTGAAGGGCCCGAACCCGATGTGACGCCCGGCGCGACCATCGCCCGGAGCGCGGCTGCCGTCGACGAGGCCACGCGGCGAACCCCCGCCCTGGACGAGCGGGCGCTGACCGATCGCGCCGCCGCACCACCGGTCCCATCGGCCGCCGTCGCCGGGATCGACCGCTCCTCGACCGTCGACGAGGCGATCAGGGCACTTGCCAACGATCTGCGCGGGATCCCCGGGATCGAGCAATTCGGCGAGCTCCGCCTCGCGGAGCTGGACCGAGCCGGTCCGCGCCCGCTGCGGGCGATCTGGAACGCCGCTCGCGACCGTGTGTCGGAACAGGCGGCCGAGATGACGATCGGTGAGATGCTCGATCGCGCGGCCCGTCGCGGCGGCGGGAGTGGCGGGGCGAGCGCCGGGGCAAGCTAGGCCGTGCTGCTCGCGTGCGGCCCGGGCGTCGATCGTCTGCATGGCGACGATGTCGTAGGATGGGACCCGAGCGCTGCGAAGGCGATCCTGGCGGAGTAGCTCAGTGGTAGAGCAGGGGACTCATAAGCCCTTGGTCGGTGGTTCAAATCCGCCCTCCGCTACCAACCCCGAAATCTGCGCCGATCGGTCCCGGCTCGGCCGGGCCGATCGCCGAACCCCCGACGAACCCCCGATCTGCGGCAACCACCCGAAGTGGCCGCGCGTCCGTATGGACCAGTGAGGCGCTCGCACGTGTGACCATCGTCACGCGGACGTCACGCGACCCGACGCTATACTCGATCCGAGGTCCGGCGCGCGACGCCGGGCCCAGCACGATCCCGGAGGTCTAGTTGAACCCGAAGTTCATGCGCAACGGACTGCTGATGCTCGTCCTCGTCATCGGCACCGCAGCGCTTCTGTTCACCGTCCTGAATGGGTCCACCCAGCCCAATACCGTGGGCTACTCGCAGTTCCTGTCGGACGTCCAGGCCGGCAAGGTCGAGAAGGTCACCCACCAGGGTGAGACCCTGACCGTCGTCCTCAAGGGTACGCCGGGGGCGACCTACGACACGACGGTGCCGAGCATCCTGACCCAGGTCTTCCAGGACATGCAGGCCGCCGCCCGCGCCGGGAACGTCAATCTCGGTCCGCAGGTCTATGAAGCTACCCCGGCCCCCGACACGTCGTGGGTGGGGCTGCTCCTGACCGGTCTCCTGCCGCTCATCGTGATCGGCGGATTCATCTACTTCATGATGCGTCAGGCGCAGGGCACGAACAATCAGGCGATGTCGTTCGGCAAGAGCCGCGCCCGGATGTTCCTCGGCAACAAGACCGTCGTCACGTTCGCGGACGTGGCCGGCGTCGACGAAGCCAAGCTGGAGCTCCAGGAAGTCGTCGAGTTCCTGAAGTACCCCGAGAAGTTCAACAGCCTGGGTGCCCGCATCCCGCGCGGCGTCCTCCTGGTGGGCCCTCCAGGGACCGGCAAGACGCTCATGGCCCGCGCCGTGGCCGGCGAGGCCGGCGTCCCGTTCTTCAGCATCTCGGGCTCCGAGTTCGTCGAGATGTTCGTGGGCGTGGGCGCGAGCCGCGTGCGCGACCTGTTCGATCAGGCCAAGCGCAACAGCCCGTGCATCGTGTTCGTCGACGAGATCGACGCGGTCGGCCGCCAGCGCGGTGCCGGCCTCGGCGGTTCCCACGACGAGCGCGAGCAGACGCTCAACCAGATCCTCGTCGAGATGGACGGCTTCGACATCGAGCACGAACGTCATCGTCGTCGCCGCGACGAACCGCCCCGACGTCCTCGATCCGGCGCTCCTGCGGCCGGGCCGCTTCGATCGCCAGGTGATCCTCGACCGCCCGGACATGAAGGGGCGCGTCGCGATCCTCAAGGTCCACACGAAGGGCAAGCCGATCGACAAGACCGTCGAGATCGAGGTCGTCGCCCGCCAATCGCCGGGGTTCTCCGGCGCGGACCTCGCGAACCTCGTGAACGAGTCCGCGATCCTTGCCGCGCGCCGCAACAAGAAGATCGATCCGACCTGACCGACTTCCAGGAAGCGCTCGAGCGCATCGTCGCCGGACCGGAGCGCAAGTCCCGGGTCATCTCTGACGCCGAGAAGCTGATCATCGCGTACCACGAGGGTGGTCACGCCGTGGTCCAGCGGATCCTGCCGAAGTGCGACCCGGTGAGCAAGGTCACGATCATCAGCCGCGGCATGGCCCTCGGCTACACGATGGCCCTGCCGGCGGAGGACCGCTACCTCCAGTCGAAGTCCGAGTTCGAGGACAAGATCGCCGGCCTGCTCGGCGGGAACGCGTCCGAGCGGATGATCTTCGGCGATACCACGACCGGCGCCAGCAACGACATCGAGAAGGCGACCCAACTCGCGCGGCGCATGGTCACCGAGTTCGGGATGAGCGACAAGCTGGGCCCGCTGGCCTTCGGCAAGCGCGAGGAACTCGTGTTCCTCGGGCGCGAGATCGGCGAGCAGCGGAACTACTCGGACGAAGTCGCCAAGCAGATCGACGAAGAGGTTCGGGCGATCATCGACAAGGCGTATGAGCGAGCGATGCAGGTTCTCGAGACGCATCGCGACAAGCTCGAAGCGCTGGCCCAGAAGCTGATCGCCGAGGAGACGGTCGACGCCGAGGGCTTCGAAGCCCTGTTCAGCGACCTTCCGCCGAAGGACACCCCGTCGGGACTCCCGGCCGACGCCGATGCCGACGCCAAGACGCCCGACACCGAGCCCGGCCTGAGCCCTGCTTGAGCGCGGACTGAGCCCAGACCGCCCGGAACCCGACGAGCGACGACGCGTCGCCGTACGGCCGCGCGTCCGACCCCAGCGACAGGAGGCCGCATGACCACGCCGACGATCGACGTCGAGGCATACCTCGCCGATAACGCCGAGCGACGACTCGCGTCCTACCTGGAGCTGCTCCGATTCCCGAGCGTGTCGGCACTGCCTGTCCACGCCGCGGACTGCCGAGCGGCGGCGGGGTGGATCGCCGGCCAGCTCCAGGGGCTCGGGATCGAACACGTCGAGGTCTCCGAGACGGGCGGGCATCCGGTCGTCTACGGCGACTGGCTGCATGCCGACGGGGCGCCCACGGTCATCGTCTATTGCCACTACGACGTCCAACCGGTCGACCCGCTCGAGCTCTGGGAGAAGCCCCCGTTCGATCCGCAGGTCAAGGACGGCCGCGTCTATGCGCGGGGCGCCGCGGACGACAAGAGCCAGCTCCACATGCACCTTCGCGCAGCCGAAGCGCTTCTCGCGACGCGGGGCAGCCTGCCCGTCAATCTGCGCTTCGTGTTCGAGGGGGAGGAAGAATCGAGTTCCGTTCATCTCGACCGCTGGATCGAGGACAACCGGACACGTCTGGCGGCGGATCTGGTCGTCATCAGCGACACCGGGTTCTTCCAGGGCAACCTCCCGGCCATCACCCTCGGGTTGCGCGGGCTGATGTACTGCCAGATCGACGTGACGGGTGCGCCCGTCGACCTGCACTCCGGGAGTTTCGGCGGAACGGTCGAGAACCCGGCCAACGCCCTCGCGAGGATCATCGCTGGACTCAAGGATCGGGACGGACGCGTCCTCGTCCCTGGCTTCTACGACGATGTCGTCGAGCTCACGCCGGCCGAACGCGCCGCGCTGGCCGAGCTGCCGTTCGACGAGGAGGCCTATCGAACGGATCTCGGCCTGCCCGCACTGGCGGGCGAGCCCGGCTTCACGACGCTCGAGCGCAAGGGTGCGCGCCCGACGCTCGACGTGAACGGGATCTGGGGCGGCTTCCAGGGCGATGGCGCCAAGACGATCATCCCGGCCCATGCCCACGCCAAGGTGAGCTGCCGACTGGTCACGGACCAGGACCCGGACCGGATCTACGAACTGGTGCGCGACTTCGTGATGGAGATCGCACCCCCGGGGGTCAGGACCTCGGTCATGCCGCTCGGTGGGGGCCACCCGAGCCTGACGCCGATGGACCATCCGGCGACGCAGGCTGCGGCGCGCGCTCTGGAGGCGACGTTCGGACGAGCGCCGCTGTACACGCGCGAAGGCGGGTCGATCCCCGTGTGTGCCAGCTTCAATCGCCTGCTGGGACTGCCGGTCGTCCTTCTCGGATTCACCAACCCCGACGACAATGCCCACGCGCCGAACGAGTCGATGGTGCTGGCGAATCACGAGACCGGGATTCGCACGATCATTCGCTACTGGGACGAGTTGGCCGAGGCCGATCTCTCTGCGTGATCGATCGGCCCCGCATCACCATCAGGCAGTACTTTTGACTGGCCCGACCGCGACCCGCGTCCCGGTGCCGGTACGAATCGCGGTGCTACGATGCACGGCGATGGCTCGGATTCGGGAGGACGACCACAGGTGAGCACGGAAGCCGCAGATCCAGCGAACGCCACCGGTTCAGCGTGGCGGCTGGACACCGCCACCGGGAGCATGGCGCCACTCTCGGCGCTTGACGTCCTGGTCGACCTCAACGAGAAGGTCACCACCGGAAAGGCGACGGCGTTCCAGCCCGTCCCCCTCGGATTCACGCCCCTGGACAAGACGATCGGCACGGGCCTGCGACCCGGTGAGTTGCTGCTCATCGGTGGAGCGCAGGGCACCGGCAAGACCACGATGGCCCTCCAGATGGCGCGCAACATCGCGTCGGGCGGCCAGGCCAATGTCCTGTACCTCTGCTTCGAACACGATGAGCCGTACCTGCTCAACCGGCTGATCGCTGCAGAGTCGGCGCTCGCGCACCTGCCCCACAAGACCGGCGCGATCAAGATCCAGGATGTCCGCAAGGAGATCATGGGCACGTGGAGCGCCGACGGCGGCAGCGCGGCGAATCTCGCGAACAACCCGCGTCTCCGTCCATCACTCGACCGGATCGCCCGCTACGGCCAGAACCTGTTCCTGTTGCGCGGGTCGCAGACGGCGAGCACGATCGACAACATCCGCGAGCTCGTGCGCAAGCACCGTGCCCTGTCCGGGGATCGCCGCCTCGTGGTGTTCGTCGACTACCTGCAGAAGGTGCCCCAGATCCCCGAGCCCGAGAACGAGACGGAGAAGGTCACGTACGTGGTCAACGGCCTGAAGGACATCGCGCTGTCCGAGGAAGTCCCGATGGTCGCGATCGTCGCCGCGGACAAGGAAGGCCTGAAGGCATCACGTCTGCGCAACTTCCACCTGCGCGGCAGCTCGGCGATCAACTACGAAGCGGACATCATCCTGATCCTCAACGAGAAGTACCAGATCGTCGCGAAGGTGAACATCGAGTTCAACCCCTACCAGGCCCAGCGGTTCCGCGACTGGGTCATCGTGTCGGTCGAGAAGAACCGAGGCGGCCAGGACAACGTCGACCTCGAGTTCGAGAAGCACTTCGAGTTCTCCTGCTTCGATCCAAGTGGTCGAACGGTCCAGGAGAAGCTCATCGAGGAACGTCTCTACAACGACTGACCGGCGGCCATCGGCGTCGTCGCACCTTCGCGCCCGACGGGATCCTCTCGTCTGTCGCTGACGCCGGCGCTTGATCGCGTCACGCGCCATGAGTCGGCTCTCGCTCCGGCGGCACGTCGGATCCGCGCCGATCCGTCCCGTTCGCGCAACGGCGGTATCGTTGGCAGATGAGCGATTCTGCGCGTGCGTTCCCGGATATCGTCGAGGTGGTGGTCGAGATCCCGGCCGGCAGCCGGAACAAGTACGAGTTCGATGAGGAGGCGCGTGTCTATCGCCTCGATCGCGTCCTTGCCTCGGCCGTCCACTACAACTTCGACTACGGCTTCGTCGAGGGCACCCGCGCGGACGACGGGGATCACACGGACGCCCTGCTGCTCATCGATGAACCCACGTTCACCGGTTGCCATGTCTGGGCCCGACCCGTGGGTGGCCTGGAGATGCGCGACGAGAAGGGCTTCGACTTCAAGGTCCTGTGCGTCGCCGTCGGCGACGCACACCAGGCGCACGTGGAGCGACTCGAGCACATCCGTCCGCACCGCCTGATCGAGATCGAGCACTTCTTCGAGACGTACAAGCTGCTCGAGGAGAAGGCGACCGAGGTCCGCGGCTGGCAGGATCTCGAGCGGGCCCGCGAGATCCTCGTCGCGGACCGCGCCGCCTGGGAACGCGAGCAGGACCAGCCGGTCGAGCGGCCGACGCCTTGACCCGCGTCCATCGGGAGCGCTGGGTCGGGGGTCGCGGCCGACCCGATCCCCGGATCGGCCCGTCACTCTTCATCGCGATCCCGTTGCCCGACGCTGCGTCGGCACAGGTGGCCGATCTGGTCGCGGCGGTGCGGCGCGATCCCGAGCGTCCGGACGACGGCCCGCGTGACCCCGGCGACGTCAGGTGGGTCCGGATGACCGGCCTGCACCTCACCGTCCGCTTCCTCGGCCCGACCCCGCGGGATCGGATCCCAGCGATCGAAGGCGCGCTGGACGCGGTCGCGTCCGCATGGGCGCCGTTCGCCATCCGACTGGCCGGGACGGGCGCCTTTCCGACCGCCGACCGACCGCGCGCCCTGTGGCTCGGGGTCACCGATGGAGCGGCGGCCCTCGGGTCGCTCGCGGGCGCGGTCAGCGCGGCGCTGGCGGCCGACGGGTGGCCGGTGGACGACCGACCCTTCCGCGCCCACCTCACCCTCGCGCGCTCCGACGGGGTCCGGTCGGGTCCGGCCGTCGTCCACGCCCTGGCAGCGATCGCCCAGGACCGTGGGTTCGCCGCCGATCTCATGGCGGACCGGCTGGTCCTGTTCGAGAGTCGGACCGGCCAGGGCGCGGCGGCCCGCTACGAGCCGTTGCACGAGGCGATCCTCACGGGCTGACGGTCGTGGGCCCGGAAGGCGCCCGACGAGGTGCGGTCGCGTCTCGTGTTGCGGGCGGTCGACCCGGCGAGTAGTCTCGGACTTCGTTGCCATTCGGACGGATCGAGAGGGAGAGCGGCACCATGACGAAGCGCACGAAGTTCGTGCTCGACGAAGAGCAGATCCCGCGAGCCTGGTACAACATCGCCGCCGATCTGCCCCAGCCTGCCCCGCCCGTCCTCCACCCGGGGACCGGGCAGCCGATCGGACCCGCCGACCTGGCGCCGCTCTTCCCGATGGAGCTGATCAAGCAGGTGGTGAGCACCGAGCGCGAGATCGAGATCCCCGAGCCGGTGCGCGATGCCTACCGGCTCTTCCGCCCGAGCCCGCTGTACCGCGCGCACCGCCTCGAGAAGGCGCTCGATACGCCGGCCCACATCTACTACAAGTACGAAGGCGGCAGTCCGTCGGGCAGCCACAAGCCCAACACGGCGATCCCGCAGGCGTTCTACAACAAGGCAGGAAGGCGTCACCAGGCTGGCGACCGAGACCGGGGCCGGGCCAGTGGGGGAGCGCCCTGGCGTTCGCCGGAGCCGTCTTCGGGCTGGACGTCAAGGTCTACATGGTTCGCAGCAGCTTCGACCAGAAGCCGTATCGGCGCGTGCTGATGGAGACCTACGGCGCCGAGGTCGTACCGAGCCCGAGCTTCGACACGGAATACGGTCGAAGCGTGCTCGCCGCGACGCCGGACCATACGGGCTCACTGGGCCTGGCCATCAGTGAAGCGATCGAGGATACGGTCACGCATCCGGGCACGAAGTACTCGCTGGGTTCCGTCTTCGATTTCGTGCTGCTCCATCAGACGGTGATCGGGCAGGAATCGATCGAGCAGATGGCCCTGGCCGGCGAGGAACCCGACGTCATCATCGGATGTGCCGGCGGCGGGTCGAACTTCGCCGGACTCGACGTTCCCGTGGCTGGGCCGGACCTTCCGCGGAGGCCGCTCGTATCGCGTGATCGCCGCGGAACCTGAAGCGGCGCCATCGCTGACGCGTGGTGTGTACGCCTACGACTTCGGTGACACGGCGACGCATGACGCCGCTCGTGAAGATGCACACCCTTGGGTCGGGGTTCATCCCGGAGCCGATCCATGCCGGAGGGCTTCGCTACCACGGGATGTCGCCGCTCGTGTCGCTGCTCAAGGAGACACGGCGCGATCGAGGCGCAGAGTGTCCATCAGCGCGCGTGTTTCGATGCCGGCGTCCAGTTCGCCCGGGCTGAGGGCATCCTGCCGGCTCCCGAACCGACCCATGCGATCAAGGTCGCCATCGACGAGGCGCTCGCCGCCAGCGAGGCCGGCGAGGCCCGCGTGATCCTGTTCAACCTGTGCGGCCATGGTCACTTCGACCTGTCGGCCTACGAGCGCCACCTGAGCGGCGCGCTCGAGGACTTCGAGTACCCGGCAGAGCGCGTCGCCGAGGCACTGGCCGCGCTGCCGAAGGTCTGACGCGGACACGTCGCGGCGTGGCCGACGACGAGGGATCGTATGCGGGCCGCGCCAGGGGGGGTGGCGCGGCCCGCTGATCGGTCACCTGCCCGAGTGACCAGGGCGGCCGCTCGGAGCGGCTCCACCCATGGCATCATCCGGTCGCACCGCCTGCCGGCGCATCACGCATCCGACGTAATTCGGATGGGGACCTACGATCTCGACGCACGGGGGAATCGATGCCGAGGCTGGCTTGCCGAGCATGCGGGAAGAGCGTCTACACGGTCGCTCCGCTGGAGGCCCTGTTCCACGAGGAGCGCCGCTGCCCGCGCTGCGGTGCGACGATGGGCGTGGACCGCCGCGTGTCCGACCGTCGGGACCGGATGCGCCGCGCGCCGAACTCGGACGCACCGGGCCCGCCCGCGGAGACGGGGAACAGCGCGTCACGGAGCGTCGTACGAGCCGCCGAAGGAAGCCCGTCGACGGGGAGTCGCGGGCCGGACCGGACAGCGGCGGTTGGGTGGACTGATCCCGGGGTCGGACCTGCCGGACTAGTAGACGGAGTCGTCGGGCCGCGGCGGGTCGATCAGACGATGGCGCAGGGCGAACGCCACGGCTTCGAGCTTCGAGTGCACCCGCAGCTTGCCCATGATGTTCTGGACGTGGGTCCGGAGCGTGTTCGGGGCGATGAACAGGCGCTCCGCGATCTCGGGAGTGGAGAGCCCGTCGGCGAGCGCCCGCAGGACGTCCAGTTCGCGTGGAGTCAGCGGTTCGATCCGGACGCGGACGGCACCGCGGTCTCGTGCCGCGGCGACTCGCTGGGCGATCCCGAGGATGACCGATCGGGGCAGGAGCGTCTCGCCGGCATGGGCGTCGCGCACGGCGCCGACGATGTCGTCGACCGCACGATCCTTCGTCAGGTAGCCGTCGGCGCCCGCCTGGATCGAGTCGAGGACGGTCTCATCGTCGCTCACAGCCGTGAGCATGACGACGCGACAATTCGGCCAGCGTGCCTTGACGGCGCGCGTCGCGTCCGCGCCGGTCCCGTCGGGCAGTCGGTAATCCATGAGGACCACGTCGAGGCGCTCGCGGAGGAGAGCCTTCGCCTCGGCCACGGTGGCGGCGACTCCGGCCACCTCGATGTCGGCCTCGCGATCGAGGAGCTGGGCCAGCGACCCGGTAAGGAGCTGATGATCGTCCACGAGGAGCACGCGGATCCGCTTGGCGGGACCAGGCAAGGTCGTCCCCACTTGTTCGTGCGCTCCCGGCACGAGGTCCGGAGGGTGCACGATCGACAGGTCGCTGAACGGGGTGAGTCTACCACCGGCTCGCCCGGTACCTCCTCCCGTCAGTCCCTATGATCGGTCGCATGGAGATCACCTTTCTCGGGTTCGGGCTGATCGGCGGCTCGATCGCGCGCGCGCTGCGTGCCCGGTCTGCCGGGATCGGGAGCGATCTCCGGCTGACCGCGTGGTCGCCGACCGGGGACGGGCCCCCGGGCGGCGGCGATCGACGGGATCCTGGACCATGTCGCAGCGTCCCCGGCCGAGGCCGTCCGCGTCGCCGACCTCGTCGTGCTCGCCGCACCGCCGCTCGCCGCGCTGCGTCTTCTCGACGTCCTGGCCGATCGGACGGCAGTGATGCTGGGCGAGGCGACGGTGGTGACCGATGTCGCGAGCACCAAGGCGATCGATCGTGGAACGGGCCGCGACGCTCGGAGTGCCGTTCGTGGGTGGTCACCCGATGGCTGGGCTCGAGACGACCGGGTATCAGAGCGCCGAGGCGGACCTGTTCGTCGGACGGCCGTGGGTCATCGTGCCCGCCGAGGTGGATGATCCGCGTGCGGTGGTCGTCGATGGACTGGCGCGCTCCGTCGGCGCGCTCCCGATCCGGATGGATGCGAAGGAGCACGACGACGCCGTGGCGGCGATCAGCCACCTCCCCCTCATGCTCGCCACGGCGCTTGTCGAGTCGGTGACCGGGCGGGACCCCGCGCCGATGCCCGACGATTGGGCTGCCGCTCGGGGCCTTGCAGCCGGCGGCTGGCGCGACATGACTCGCCTTGCGCGCGGTGACGCGACGATGGCCGCGGGGATCGCGGTGACGAACGCGGCCGCGCTCTCGGCGCGCATCCGGGCGGTACAGGTGATCCTCGACACGTGGCTCGAAGAGCTCGAAGGTGGCGGAGCCCCCGACGCGGACCGACTTGTTCGACGTTTCGAGGCTGTGCGTCGTCGCCTGGACGAGCCGGGCGCGTGACCGACGAAAGAGGTGCTCGTGGTCCCGCGTGCCGTCGCCCTCCCACGAAGTGGCTGGCACGGGTTCCAGGCCGCGGACCGGCCGTCGTTCGAGGCGCTCGTCGCCGGTCACGGCGAGTTCCGGCCACGCGACCTGATGGAGAACGACCCGACGTTCAAGCAGATCATCCCGTACCTCGTGCTGCGCGACGGGGAGCGCTACTTCCTCATGCGGCGCTCGCGCGCCGGTGCCGATGCACGTCTCCACGATCGCTACTCCATCGGCATCGGCGGCCACCTCAATCCCGGCGACGAGGACCTCGCGGGCGGGCTGCGGCGTGAGTGGGCCGAGGAGATCGCCGCCGCGTTCGAGCCCGACTTCCGGTTCATCGGACTGCTCAACGACGACACGACCGACGTGGGCGCGGTACATCTCGGTGCGGTCTACGTGGCGGATGCGGCCGGCCGCGCGGTGGCGATCCGCGAGACATCGAAGCTCGCGGGCGGACTTCGCCGATGCGGCAGAGGTGCGCGCCGTCTCCGATCGGCTCGAGACGTGGAGCGCCATCGTGTTCGACGCGCTGGAGTCCGACGTCACGGGCTAGCCTCGCCCGCTGTTCGCCTGGCCGTCCATCGTCCGATCGGTTCTCGGGGCAAGTCCCGTGACGGTGCGATACTTGCCGTGGAGGTGCGAGATGCACCGTCAGGTCAAACGAGCGATCCTCGCCGGATCGTTGGTGCTCGGGATCATGGGGCTGGCCGGGCCAGCGCTCGCGACGGATCATCGCGTGGTGGTCCTGCCGACGACCGGCATCGTCGACAACGTCCTCGCTGGGTATCTTGCCGAGGGGATCGCGGCCGCGGAGGCCGATCAGGCAGCAGCCGTGGTGATCCGGCTGAACACGCCCGGAGGATCACTCGATGCGACGCAGAAGATCGTGTCGACGCTCCTGAGCGCGAAGATCCCCGTCATCGTCTGGGTCGCCCCGGCCGGTGGCCGGGCGGCAAGTGCCGGGACCTTCATCACCCTTGCTGGGCACCTCGCGTTCATGGCGCCCGGGACGAACATCGGCGCGGCCTCCCCGGTGAGCGGCCAGGGCGAAGACATCCCGGGCACGCTCGGCGAGAAGGTGCTCAACGATGCGATCGCGAACATCACGGCGATCGCCGAGGCCCGTGGTCGACCGGTCGAGTGGGCGATCGCGACGGTCGAGGAGGCGAAGTCGTCGCCGGCGTCCGAGGCCGTCGAGGTCGGCGCCGTGGACGGGATCGCCGGCACGCTCGACGAGGTCCTCGCGCAGTCGACGGGGCGAACAGTGACGATCGCCGGGGCCGAGCGGACGCTCGCGCTGGGCGCGGCCACCCCGGACGAACTGGCGATGAATCCGTTCCAGGCGTTCCTCCACCTGCTCTCCGATCCGAACATCTCGTTCCTGCTGTTCACGATCGGCTTCTACGGGCTCTTCTTCGAGCTCCAGAACCCGAACTTCGTGACCGGCATCATCGGGGCGTTCGCGATCATCCTCGCGTTCATCGGCTTCGGGAGCCTGCCCCTGAACGTGGCGGGCCTGCTCTTGATCGCGCTCGCGCTCGTCCTGTTCATCCTCGAGCCGCAGGTGGCCAGCAATGGCCTGCTCACCGTGGCCGGGCTCATCGCGTTCGTGCTCGGCGCCTCGGCCCTGTTCACGGCGCCCGGTGATCCGACCGGACCCTTCGTTGAGGTCGCCCAGCCCCTGATCATCGTCATGACGACGACGACGGCCGTGTTCATGGGGCTGATCGCGTACGCCGCGGTCAGGAGTCGTCGACTCGGCACGTCCGCCGGCCTCGTCGGGAGCGCCGGCGGCGGACTCACCGTCGGCCTGTCCGGAGTCGTGCGCAGCCCGCTTTCCCCTGGCGGATCGATCTATGCGGCGGGCGAGGAGTGGTCGGCCCGGACCGTCGACGAGCAGCCGCTGCCGCGCGGCGAGCCGATCCGGGTCGTCGACGTCGACGGCCTCACCGCCATCGTCGAACCGGACCCGTCAGAATGATCCAACCGTAAGACCGGAGGAACCTCATGGAGATCCCCACCATCGCCGCGATCGTCGCGTTCCTGCTCGTCGTATTGCTCGTGATCGTCTATCTATCGATCAGGGTGGTCCAGCAGTACGAGAACATGGTCGTCTTCAGGCTGGGCAAGACGAACGAGGGACTGGTCCGCGATCCGGGCCTGCGATTCCTCATCCCGTTGATCGATCGCCCGGTCAAGGTGAACATCCAGGAGCAGTTCATCGAGGTTCCCAGCCAGACGACGATCACCAAGGACAACGCCCCGATCAACATCGACTTCCTCATCTACTGGAGGATCGTCGGACCCGCTCAAGAGCGTCGTCAACGTGCGCAATTTCGAGGGCGCGCTGCAGGGCATCGCGACCACGACCCTGCGCGCAGTGATCGGCGACATCTCCCTCGACGACGTCCTCTCGAAGCGCGACCAGATCAACGAGGTCCTCCGCGTCAAGCTCGATGAGTCGACCGAACGCTGGGGCGGCAAGATCACCTCGGTCGAGATCCGCGAGATCACGCCGCCGCGCGACGTGCAGGACGCGATGAACCGCCAGCTCTCCGCCGAGCGGACCCGACGCGCGGTCATCACGGAATCGGAGGGCACTCGGCAGGCGGCGATCAACGTCGCCGAGGGCCAGAAGCAGTCCGAGATCCTGAAGGCCGAGGGCGATCGTCAGGCGGCGATCCTGCGCGCCGAAGGCTTCAGCGAGGCGCTGACCCGGATCTTCCAGGCGGCCAGCGGGGTCGACTCGAAGACGATGGCGCTGCAGTACCTCGAGGCGCTGAAGGCGCTGGGTGCGAGTCCAGCGACGAAGTTCGTCATCCCGACCGAATTCACGCGGATGATCGAGCCCTTCGCGGGGTTCGTGCAGAAAGGCATGAGCGGGAAGCGGCACCCCGGGCGCGGGCTCCTGACGGCCGCGACGCGCTCCGCGCCCCGACGCGCGGCATGATCCGCGGGGCGATCGTCGCTGTCGTGGCGGTCATCCTGCCGTGGGCGTCGTTCGGCCTGATCGCGCGCCGTGGCGCTCGGCGACTGCTCGATGCGCCGCGGTTCGCCGACGGCGAGGGCCGCCTCGGTCCCGCCGTCGATGCCCTGGGCGGGGAGGTCGTTCACCTGCGGTCGCGCGATGGCCTCCGGTTGCACGCGCGCTGGCTCCCGGCCGACACCACCGAGCCTGACGGGGCCGCGTCGTGGCAGCCGCTTCCCTCGGAGGCGATCCTGCTGCTGCACGGCTACACCGGCTCGGTGGCACCTGACCTCGTGGAATACGGCCCGGGGCTCCGCACGACCGCGAGTGTCCTTGGGTTGGACTTTCGCGGTCACGGTGGCAGCGCGGATGGGCCGACCACCTTCGGCCATCTCGAAGTCGAAGACGTGGCCGGAGCGCTGGCCTGGCTCGGCGAGCGGGGCGTGCGGCACGTCGCGCTGGTCGGGATCTCGATGGGCGGCATGACCGCACTGGCTGCGGTGACCGTCCTCGGGGATGGATCGCTCCCCGGGGCCGATGAGTCGTCCGACTTCCCACGCGAGAAGGCCGAGGTGCGCCCGCGGATCGTCGCCGTCGTGGGCGATTCGGTGGCCCCGGAGATCCCGCTGGTGGTCGGGAACCGATGCGCGGGCCCATTCAGGCACGTCATCGCTCGCCGGTTGATCGCCGCAGCCGGGCGGATCGTCGGGGCCGACCTCCGGGCGACCGAGCCGATCCGGGTGGTGGGCCTCGTCGAGCCGACCCCGTTGCTGCTCATCCACGGCGACGCCGACACCACGGTGCCGGTCGGGGACGGCCGGCGCCTTGCCGACCGGGCCGGGCTTGGCGCGGAACACTGGGTCGTCCCGGGCGCCGACCACAGCCGATCTCATCAGCTGGACCCCGCCGCGTGGGACGAGCGCGTGACGGCGTTCCTGCGTGGTGCACTCGCCGGACGCCGTGAGGCGGAGGCTATACTCCCGAGGCGACAGCGGCCCAATCGCCGCCGGTCCAGACCACGCGCTAACGAGGCTTCGAACGACCATGGCGGCGAAGATCCTTGTCGTCGACGACGACCCGAACGTCCAGCGGCTGCTTCAGTACACCCTGAAGCAGGAGGGCTACGATGTCATCGCCGCCGCCGATGGGGTGGAGGGCCTGCGACTCTGGACGGACGAGCGGCCTGCCCTCGTGCTCCTGGACGTCATGCTTCCGCAGCTCGACGGCTACCAGGTCGCGACGAAGATCCGCGCGGCCGAGGGCGGCGAGGGCCACGTGCCGATCATCATGCTCACCGCGGAACGCGAGGTCGAGCAGAAGATCCGGGGCCTCCGTGCGGGCGCCGACGACTATCTGATCAAGCCGTTCCATCCGGCCGAGCTCATGGCCCGGATCAAGAGCCTTCTTGCGCGCTTCGCCCCGCGCGACGCCCTCGTGGGCCAGGCTCCGATGGGCCGGCTGCTCGCGTTCTACGGCGCGAAGGGCGGCGTGGGGACGACGACGATCGCGATCAACGGGGCGATCGCGCTCCACCGCGAGCTCGGGCGGTCGGTCTGCCTGGTCGATGGCAACCTGCAATTCGGCGACCATCGCGTGTTCCTGGATCTCGGCCTGGACAAGCGCAGCATCGTGGATGTCGTCACGGCGCCGTCGATGGACATCGACTTCATCAAGCAGGTCGTCGTCAAGCACGATTCCGGCGTCGACCTGCTCCTTGCCCCACCATCCCCCGAGACCGCCGAGCTCGTCACGACGGACCACATGCCCACGATCCTTCAGCTCCTGCGTTCCGCCTACGACTACGTGCTCGTCGACATCGACAAGCGGCTGGACGACATCAACCTGGGCGTCATCGAATCGGCCGAGACGGTCTTCGTGGTCATGACCGCCGACCTGTCGTGCCTGAAGAACGTCCGGTTGGTGCTCGAGACGATCGGCCATCTCGGCTACTCGGCGGACAAGGTCAAGCTCATCCTGAACCGATCGAACGCGTTCACCGGGATCAACGTGAAGAACGCGGAGAGCGCGCTCAAGCGGACGATCGACTTCCAGGTGATCAATGAGTACCGCGGAGCGATCAGCGCCCTGAACTCGGGTTCGCCGTTCATGCTGAGCAAGGCGGACTCGCCGCTCGGGCGGGAGGTCCTCGAGTTCGTTCGTGCCGTGGACAAGGCCGAGGCGGGCGCGAAGCCGGTCCCAGCGCGCTCCTGAACGCCCGGCGGTGATGCGCCACGGCGTTTCAACGCCGCACGGGTCACCGAGCGGTCGCGGTAAGCCCTGGGTGAGCGACCGCCCAGCTCGGGCCGTGCTCGCTTCGGTCGCTTCGGCGACGCTCTCTCGGGCTCGAGGGCCGGGTGATCCGTGTCGAGGTCGACGTCGCGCCGGGCCTGCCCGGGTTGACGATCGTCGGGCTCGCCGATACCGCGCTCCAGGAGGCTCGCGAGCGCGTCCGCGGCGCGATCCGCAACGCGGGGTTCGTCTTCCCGCCGCGCCGGATCACGGTCAACCTCGCCCCCGCGGACCTGCGCAAGGCCGGCTCCTCGCTGGATCTCGCGATCGCCATCGGGATCCTCCTCGGATCCGAACAGATCCGTGCCGGGCCGATCGCGCCTGGCGCTCATCGGAGAGCTGTCCCTCGGCGGCGAGGTGCGTCCCGGCCCGGGACGTCCTGCCGATGGTGGCCGCGCTCGCGGCTCGCCGTGGTCACCGCGGGTCGTTGTGCCCGCGGGCGCAGCGGACGAGGCGCGGCTCGTCCCGGGCGATGCGAGATCGTCGCTCGCGACGGGGCTCGGCGAGGCGGTCGCGGGCGTTGGCGCGTGGTCGGCGCACGCGATCGGCGCCCGAGCGCTCAAGGAGCGCGTCGACCTCGACGCCGCGAGCCTCCCTCGCGCACCGTGGATCGTCGCCACGGCCGCACGCTGTCCGCCCAGTCGACGCGCCATCGGGTTCGATCATCCGGACCTGGCCGAGGTGCGCGGTCAGGCCGAGGCGCGACGAGCGCTCGAGATCGCCCTCGCGGGAGGCCACGGACTCCTGCTCGTCGGTCCGCCGGGCTCGGGGAAGACGCTCCTGGCGCGGACGATCCCCGGTCTGCTGCCGCAGCTCGACGACGCGGAAGCGCTCGCAGCCACGATCGTCCGATCGGTCGCGGGACCTGGCCCGGTGCGCACGCTCATCCGTACGCCGCCGGTCCGTTCGCCCCATCACACCGTGTCGTACGCGGCGATGGTCGGTGGCGGGCCCCGGATGTCGCCGGGCGAGATCACCCGCGCGGACCACGGCGTGCTGTTCCTGGACGAGCTGGCGGAGTTCTCGCGCGACGTGCTCGAGGCGCTGCGCCAGCCGCTCGAGGACGGATCGGTGACGGTCTCTCGCGTCGGACGCACCGCGGCGTTCCCTGCGCGGTTCCAGCTCGTGGCCGCGATGAACCCCTGTCCGTGCGGGTGGGCCGGTTCGCCAGATCGGGGGTGCCGATGCCCGAGCGGGGTCGCGGCGCGCTACCTGGCTCGGATCTCGGGCCCGCTACGGGACCGGATCGATCTCTGGGTGGAGATGGCCCGCGTGCCTGCCGCGGCCCTGATCGCCGCTGCCGTCCCTGAGTCCTCGGACGAGGTCCGCGGGCGGATCGCCGCCGCTCGCCGGGTCCAGCTCGCTCGCTCGTCCCGGCGCCTGAATGCGCGCGTCTCGGGAGTGGACCTGCGCCACGCCCGCCGGCTGTCCCCGGTGGCACGTGCGCGACTGGTCGAACTCGCCGAGCGTGACCGGGCCACGGGGCGGGGGACCGATCGGATCCTGCGCGTGGCCCGCACGATCGGCGATCTCGCCGGATGCGACGAGATCCTCGTCGAGCACCTGGAGGAAGCCGCCAGGTTTCGTGCTCCGGCCGATCGCGCCCCGGTCGGGTTGGCCGGCTGATGCTGGGCATCGGATCCGGCGGCCCGGTCGGGCCGCGCGCGACGGCTCCTGTGCGACGGCCCACCACCACCGACGAGGAGCGTCGGGCGCTCGCCGTCCTCGTCGCGGTCGACGGGCTAGGTCCCATGACCCTCGCCCGCCTGCTCGCCACGGCCGGGAGCGCAGCGGCCGTGGTCGACCTCGCCGCCGGCCCATCGGGCGAGCGCCGGATCGCGGCCCTGTCGACGGACGCCGGCTGGGATGGCAGGAGCCCCGACGGAGGCCTCGCGGCGAGGATCGTCAGCGCCGCGCTGGGCCGCGACGTCATCCTCGAGCGGATCCGGGCCGCCGGCCTGACGATCCTGACGATCGCCGACCGAGCCGTACCCCGCGCGGCTGCGGGCGATCGCGCTCCCGCCGCACGTCCTGTTCGTGCGTGGGGATCCCTCGGCCCTCGGGCGCCCGCGCGCGATCGCGCTCGTCGGCACCCGGCGGCCGACGCCCTCGGGCCGAGCCCTCGCCGGGCGGATCGGGCGCTCCCTCGTGCGCGCCGGAGCGTGCGTGGTGTCCGGGCTGGCGGTCGGCGTGGACGGGGCAGCACACGAGTCGGTGGTCCGGGAGGGTGGCCTCACGGTCGCCGTCCTCGGGAGCGGGCACGGGCGCTTGTATCCGGTCGCCCACGAGCGGCTGGCGGCCGCCATCGTCGATGCCGGAGGGGCGGTCGTCTCGGAGCTCGCGCCCGATGTCGGGGCCACACGCGGAACCTTCCCGCGCCGGAACCGCGTGATCAGCGGTCTCAGCGACGCGACCATCGTCGTGGAGGCCCCGGTTCGGAGCGGCGCGCTGACGACCGCTGCCTGGGCGCTCGAGCAGGGGCGTGGGTGCTTCCTCGTCCCGGGCGCGCTCGACGCCCCGATGTCGGCAGGCTGCCTGGCCTTCCTCCGCGAGGCCGGGGCCGAGGCCCGGATCGTCGCCGGAGTGCCCGAGCTGCTCGACGATCTCGGCCTGTCGGGCGCGGCGGGCCTGCCGGACCCGGCGCCACGCCGCGCGGGGAGCTTTCGGGCGGCCGGGCCAAGTCCGGCGGCTGTGCTCAGTGGCCTGGATGCGACACCGCGAAGGGTCGCGGAAGCACTGATCGCGGGTGCGTCGACGGTGGATGAGCTCGTGGCCGTGACGGCGTTGCCGGTCGCGACGGTCCTCGCCGCCCTGACCCGGCTCGAATCGTCGGACCTCGTCGGTTCGGCGTACGGTCGCTATCATCCGGCGGGCGTTCTCGGGAGCTGACATCGGCCGTGATCGAGCGGCGGACGCGACACTCGCGAGATCGTGGGACTTGGTGCTACCCTACCGCCGACCGCCGGAGCGTTCCGGTGGCCGACAGCCCGCACCGGCGTCGATCCCCAGCGAAGTCTCGGAGCCTGTCGTATTGCGTCAGTACCTCGCGGCTGCAGCGGCCATCCCGATCCTTGCCGTGGTCTACGTTTCCGTGATGGTCCGACGGTCGCGGATGGCGCGGGTCGGCGTGGCGCTCGGGTTGGCGGGAGTGCTCGGCGCGGGGATCCTCGGCGCGAACGGACCCACAGGGACGGTCGCACGACCACCCACTGAGACGGTGTCCATCGCGGCCGCGCCGGAGCTCGACACGACGATCGAGGTCGGCCGTTCGCCGACCGCGCCGGTCTCGATCACCTTCGGCGCACCGATGGACGTCGCGAGCGTCCGCGAGATGCTCGCGGTCACGCCCGACGTGCCGGTCGAGCTGAGCTGGGACGCGACCGCCACGAACCTGAGTGTGACGCCGCGGGGGACCTGGTCGCCGTCGACCTTCCACACGATCACCGTCCCGGCCGGGACGCTCGCGATCTCGGGCCGCCCGACCGCGACGGACATCCGCGCCGTGTTCCTCACGCGCGCCGCGACGATCGGCACGATCGAACCGACCGTCACGGTGGGGGAGACCGTCGGCCTCGACACGGAGATCGCGCTGTCGTTCGATCGGGCGGTGCTGGGCGAGTCACTCGTGTCGGCGTTCCAGATCATGCCGCCGGTGCCGGGGCATTTCGAGGCGGGGGGCCGGCGCGGCGGCGGGGACCGCTGGTCGTTCGTGCCCGATGAGCCGCTCGACCCGGACACCACCTACGTCGTGGCGTTCGGGGCCCCGGTCTACGACGTGGAGGGCGGCCAGGTCGCATTGCCCGCGACGACCGACCTGGTGACCGGGACGACGCCGTCGGTCGTGCGCTTCCGCCCGCGGAACAAGACCACGGATGTGGAGCGGTCCGCCACGCTGTCGGTGCGATTCACCGCCGCGATGGACCGCGCGTCGACCGAGGCCGCGTGGACCGTCCACGCGGGCGAGAAGGCGATCCCGGGCAAGATCAGCTGGGCCGAAGGCGACACGGTCCTCGTGTTCAAGCCGAGCAGCGCGTTCGGGTACGCGACGCGGATCACGATGCGCGTCAGCGCCGAGGCCGTGTCGGCCGCCGGCGTTCCGATCGCGGCCAACGCTGCCGGCAGCTTCACGACCGTCCCGAAGCCGGCTCCTCGGACGAATCCCGCGCCCGGCGGGTCGGGCGGTGGGTCCGGCGGCGGCGGCGGCTCGGTGGGTGCCGGGACATGGGGCGCCGTCGAGACCTACTACCTCAAGCTGATGAACTGCACCCGGACCGGCGGGACCGTCACCTCGACGGGTGCCTGCTCGAGCCCGGGCGGCCGGAACGTGGCCGCGCTCTTGCATCGATAGCGGGATCTCGTCGAAGGTGGCGCGTCCGTACGCGAAGAAGCTCGCGGTCAACAACCTGTGCACGCACTTCAGCGGCGGCAATCCCGGGGATCGCCTCAGGGCGGCCGGCTACACGAACTACGTCTGGGCCGAGAACCTCGGTTGCCGGTCAGGCGATCCGTACGCCGCGGTGCTCGGGCTCCCACCTCTACTTCCAGAGCGAGCGCTCGTGCAGCCCGCAGGGTGGCCACTACGTCAACCTGATGAACGCCAAGTACGACCGCGTCGGCCTCGGCGTCTGGGTGTCCGGCGGCCGGGTTCGTCTCGTCGTCGACTTCTATCACCCCTAGGCATCCGCGATGATCAAGAACGCGGTCCTCCATATCGCCAATGAGCAGCCCTTGATGGCCGACCTCTACACGCTGCCCTCGAGCAGGGACAGCGGCGTCCTGCTCACGAACCTGCGGTCCCTGACGGGGACGCGACCGATCTTCGTCGACCGGATCGACTCCGTCTTCTTCTTCCCGTACCGCGATATCCGCTTCATCGAGATGGCGCCCGGGTCCACCGGCGAGACCGCCGAGGAGCCTCGGCCCGCCGCCGAGGAAGCGCCCCCGGCCGACGAGCCGGAGGCCGGAACTCGAGATCGACGAGGACTTCCTGCGGCGCGTTCGCGAAGCCTGATCGCCCTGGGTCCAGGCGCTCCCCCAGACGGGCCGTGGCCGCCGGATAACGGTCCGGGCAAGACCCGGTGCTACACTCCCGCCCGATGCCGAAGCACCTGGTGATCGTCGAATCCCCGGCCAAGGCGCGAACGATCGAGCGCTACCTCGGCGACGATTACCGCGTCCTGGCGTCCTATGGCCACGTCCGCGACCTGCCGGAGAACCCCGGCAAGGGCAAGTTCGGCGTCGACGTCGACCACGACTTCGAACCCGAGTACGTCATCTCGGAGGATCGGCGCAAGCAGCTGGACGCGATCATCCGCGAGGCGAAGCGCTCGGACACCGTCTACCTGGCCACCGACCTCGACCGTGAGGGCGAGGCGATCGCCTGGCACGTCGCCGAGGCGGCCAACGTGCCGGCCGAGAAGACCCGGCGGGTCACGTTCAACGAGATCACCGAGGGCGCCATCCGCGAGGCCTTCGCGCACCCACGCGACATCGACCGCAACCTCGTCGATGCGCAGCAGACCCGCCGGATCGTCGACCGCCTCGTCGGCTACACGCTCAGCCCGCTGCTCTCGCGGAAGGTGCGCGGCGGTCTGTCCGCCGGCCGCGTGCAGTCGGTCGCGGTGCGCCTGGTCGTGGAGCGCGAACGCGAGATCAACGCGTTCACGGCGCGTGAGTACTGGACGCTCGAGGCACTGCTGGCCACCGATCGCGACGAGACATTCGAGGCCGACCTCGTCCGCATCGACGGCGCCGCTCTCGAGGTCGCCGATGGCGAGACGGCTCAGGCACATGCCGAGGCCCTCGCAGGGCTGCGTCCCGAGGTCGCCAAGGTCGGGACGCGACCGCTGAAGCGGAGTCCGGCCCCGCCGTTCACCACGTCGACCCTCCAGCAGGAGGCGAGCCGCAAGCTGGGGTTCAGCCCGAAACGGACGATGTCGGTGGCGCAGCGCCTCTACGAGGGCATCGAGACGCCCGACGGCCAGCTCGGCCTGATCACCTACATGCGGACCGACTCGACGGCGATCGCCGGCGTCGCGATGGGCGAGGCGCGCGACGTGATCGCGAGGCGCTACGGCGAGCGCTACACGATGCCCAAGGGGCGCGTCTACAAGTCGAAGGCCAAGGGCGCCCAGGAAGCCCACGAGTCGGTCCGTCCAACGAGCTTCCAGCGCGACCCGGACTCGCTTGAATCGAGCCTCAAGGCCGACGAGCTGCGGCTCTACCGGTTGATCTGGCAGCGCGCGATCGCGTCCCAGATGGCGGCCAAGGAGCTCGAGACGACCTCGGTCGAGCTGGTGGCCGGGCGCTACGAGCTTCGGGCCAGCGTCACGCGGACGCTGTTCGACGGATTCTCCCGTGTCTACACCGAGGGTCGTGACGACAGCCAGGAGGACGAGGAGCCGGAGGGCCAGCTCCCGACGCTGGCCCAGGGCGATGTCGTCGACGTGCGCTCGGTCGAGCCGACCCAGCACTTCACCGAGCCCCCGCCGCGCTTCAGCGAAGCGACGCTGATCAAGGCGCTCGAGGAGAACGGGATCGGGCGGCCATCCACCTATGCAGCCACGATCTCGACGATCGTCGACCGCGGCTACGTTCGGGTGGAGGAACGCCGCCTGCACCCGGAGCCCGTCGCGGAGATCGTCATCGACCTCCTCGTCACCCACTTCGGCGACTATGTCGATCCTGCATTCACGGCCCGGATGGAGGAGGAACTCGACGAGATCGCGCGCGGCGAGCGCGAGTGGGTGCCGCTCCTCCGCGCGTTCTACGGCCCGCTGCGCGATCGGGTCGACGAGAAGCGCAAGGAACTCCGGCGCAAGGACTTCACGACCGAGGAGACCGACGAGGTCTGCTCCGAGGGCCACCCGATGGTCATCCGCCTTGGGCGCAACGGTCGCTTCCTCGCCTGCTCGCTGTTCCCCGAACACAAGGAGTCGCGCCCACTTCCTGGCGATGAGGCTCCGCCCCAGGAAGGCGAGGGCGAACCGTGCCCCACCTGTGGTGAGGGCGTCCTCACCTCGAAACGGGGCCGCTTCGGACCGTTCGTGGGCTGTTCCCGCTACCCGGACTGCACCTACATCAAGAAGGACGGCCCACCCCCGCCGGACCAGCTCCCGTTCGAGGTGATCTGCCCGCGGAACGGCGACGGCCATCTCGTGGCGCGTCGCGCCCGGCGGACCGGGAACGTCTTCTGGGGGTGCTCGAAG
This sequence comes from uncultured Chloroflexia bacterium, assembly GCA_963714835.1. Classification (GTDB taxonomy): domain Bacteria; phylum Chloroflexota; class Limnocylindria; order Limnocylindrales; family CSP1-4; genus CAKKPP01. Next base: position 52,779 of record CAVQPX010000007.1, on the reverse strand, counting down.
TACCCGAAGTGCGACTACACGACCAACCACGAACCGCTCGGGGCGACCCACGACTCCGATGGTGGACCCGTGGCGCAGCATGGCGAGGCGCTCATCTGCCTGGCCTGCGGTGCGGCGATCGAGGGCGAGCGCGAGAACGCGACCGTGGGGGCGGCGATGGCCGGCGGCCCGCCGAATCCGGCGGCGATCGCGCCGCGGGCACGCACCGGTCGGGCGCCACGGGCGGGAGCGGGTCGCGGTCGACGGAACACCGCGAGTTCGGGCAAGGGATCCGGCCGAAGCGCCGCCCGTGGGGGCCGTCCGGCCGAGCGCGCCACCGACGCGTGACCGCCGCGCCGGAATCGTCTCCCGCGCTCGCTGGCTTCCTTCGCGCCCTCGCCGCCCGCGACACATCCGAACACACCAGGCGCTCGTACCGCGCGTCGATCGCTGCCTATCTCGGCTGGCTCGAGGAGCGCGGGACGGACTGGCGCGACCCGTCACGGACCGAGCTCCGTGCCTACCTGGCCAAGCTCGCGGCATCCGGCGCACGCAGCTCGGTCGGTCAACGGCTGGCCGCGATCCGCTCGTTCCACCGGTGGGCCGCTCGGGAAGGCATGGCTCCGGGCGACCCGTGGGGAGCCATCGCGACGCCGCGCCGGCCACGCCGCCTGCCGCGCGTCCTCGAGGTCGAGCAGGTCGAGGCGCTCCTCCGCGCGGTGGACACCGGCACGGCCGCCGCCCGTGACCTGGCGGCAGACCCGGAACGATCCGGTCGCTCCGTCGCCCTGGGGCTCCGTGATCGAGCGATCGTCGAGGTGGCCTATGCAGCCGGCCTCCGGATCAGCGAGCTGGCGGCGTCCGACCTCGCCTCGCTGGATCTCCAGCGGGCGCAGATCACGGTCATGGGCAAGGGTCGCAAGGAGCGGATCGGGCTCCTCGGACGCCCGGCGATCGCCGCCCTCCGCGAGTACCTCGACGACGGTCGGCCCGTCCTCGCAGCGCGACGCCACCCGGGGACCCGGGAATCCGATGCGATCTTCCTGAACCATCTCGGGGCCGCGCTGGGCGTCCGTGGGCTGCGCTACCGGCTCGACCGGCTGCGCCGTCTCGCGGGCCTGCCCGAGGGCGTCTCGCCTCACACGCTGCGCCACTCGTTCGCCACGCACCTGCTCGACGGCGGCGCGGACCTGCGTGTCGTGCAGGAGCTGCTCGGCCACGAGAGCCTCGCGACCACGCAGGTCTACACCCACGTGTCGCCGACGCGGCTGCGGGCCGCCTACCAGGACGCCCACCCGCGGGCGACGGCGACGGGGCCGGGTGCCCCGGCGACGCCGGCGGCCGGGCCGCGTTCGACGCGATGACCCGCTCACACGCGCTGGCCCGCGCGGGGCTGATCGTCACGATCGCGTTCCTTGCGTCGCGCGTCCTCGGCTGGGTCCGCCTCGTCGTCCTCGGCACGATCTTCGGTGCCCAGGGCGAGCTCGACACGTTCTTCGCCGCGTTCCGGCTGCCCGACCTCATCTTCCAGCTCGTGGCGGCCGGGGCCCTCGGGTCGGCGCTCATCCCGGTCCTCACCGGCCTGCTCAGTGAAGGCAAGCCCGATCGGGCATGGAGAGTCGTCTCGACGCTCGCGAACGTCATGACGACGGCCCTCCTCGCGATCGCCGCCGTGCTTTTCATCGCCGCTCCGGTGATCGTCGCCGCTGATCACGCCGGGTTTCGGCGCCGCCCAGATCGACGAGACGGTCGACCTCACACGGATCATGCTGCTCAGCCCGATCCTCCTCGCGCTCGGAGCGGTGGCGACGAGCGCGCTGAACGCCCAGGATCGGTTCGCTGCGGCCGCCCTGGCGCCCGATCGCCTACAACCTCGCGATCATCGGGGGCGCGGTCCTGCTGGGCCCGACGATCGGGTCACCGGCGTCGCGATCGGGGTCGTGGTCGGATCGGCTGGCCACCTGCTCATCCAGCTCGTCCCGCTGTTTCGCAGCGGCTATCGCCATCGGACGGCGATCGATCTGGCCGACGAGCCGACGCGCGGAGGCGGTCCGGCTGCTCGTCCCGCGCGCGATCGGGCTCGGCGCGAACCAGATCACGTTCGTCGTGGCCACGAGCCTGGCCAGCGGCCTGGGGGTCGGGGCGATCACGGCGTTCAACTTCGCGTTCGCTCTGCTCCAGCTGCCCATCGGCGTCATCGGTGTGCCGCTCGGGGTGATCGTCTTCCCCTCGATGGCGAGGGAACTCGCGAAGGGCTCGGTGACCGACTATGTCCGCCTGCTCACGCGGGCGCTGCGGCTGATCGTCTTCGTCATGGTCCCGATCGCGGGGATCGCGATGGTGCTGCGGCGCGAGTTCGTGACGCTCCTGTTCGGCTACGGACGGTTCGACGATCGCGCGATCGACCTGACCGCCGATACGTTCCTCTTCTTCCTCATCGGTCTCACCGCCCACGCGGCGATCGCGATCGTGGCCCGGGCGTTCTATGCGCGCAAGGACACGCGCACGCCGGTCATCGCGGCGCTGGTTGCGGTCGCGACGAACTCGACGCTGGCCATCCTGTTGGTCGGCCCGCTTGGGCTGTCCGGCCTGGCCCTGGCGATCGCGATCGGGGCCTGGCTCGAGGTCGCGATCCTCCTGGCGATCCTCCGGCGGCGTGTCCCGGAACTCCGCCTCGGTCGCGTGGGCCGCGTGCTGATCGAATCCTCGCTCGCCACGGTGGCGGCGAGCGCGGCGGCGCTCGGCACGCTGCAGATCGGCGATCTCCTTGTCGGGCTCGGCCCGGAGCGTCTCGTCGTCGCGGCGCAGGCAGGACTGGCCGGTGGGGTGGCCCTCGGCGTCTACGTCGGGCTCGCCGCCGTGTTGCGGATCCCCGAGCTGGCGTCCACCATCGAGGTGATGCGCGACATCGTCCTCCGCCGGCGGCCGGCGTGACCGGTCCCTCAACGACGGGTCCGTCGAGAGGCGGCGCCCGCCCGATCAACGAAGACGCGGCCTTGCCGGTGGACGGACGGGCCGTCAATCCCGCCGTGGCGTCGTGGGACCGTTTCGTCACCGGCAACGATCGCGGGTCGTACCTGCAGACGAGTCCGTGGGCGCGCGTCAAGGCGGTCAACGGCTGGTCCGCGGTGCGGCTGTCGGTGGCGAGCGACCAGGAGCCGTCGATGGGCGCCCAGATCCTCGTGCGCCGTCCTCGGCCGCTTCCGTGGGCGTTCGCCTATGCCCCGCGCGGTCCCGTGGCGAACGCCTGGGACGCCGCGGCTGTGCGCTCGTTCACCGAGGCGATCCGTGCGCGAACTCCCGCGCCATGCCGGACGCGTCTCGCACCTGCGCATCGACCCGGAGATCGAGCTCGACGGACCCCAGGACCCCGACGGCGCACTCCGCCGGGATCTTGGCTCGGCAGGCTGGCGGCCCGCGTCGTCGATCCAGCCGAATGCGTCGCGGGTCATCGACCTGCGCCCCGACGAGGAGGCGCTGTGGGGAGAACTCCGGAAGAAGTGGCGCCAGTACGTCAACAAGGCACGCACCGCGGGGGTCCGCATCGTGGACGCGGACGGCGACCGGCTGGGTGACTTCTATCGGATCTATCGCGAGACCGCCGATCGGGCCGGGTTCCTCATCCGGACGGAACAGGCCTATCGCGATGTATGGGAGGCGTTCCACCCGCACGGCATGGTCCGCCTGTTGTTCGCCGAATCACCCGAGGGCGAGCCGCTGGCGACGCTCTTCCTCATCTCGTCCGGGTCGCGAGTCGTCGAGCCCTACGGCGGGATGACGCGGACCGGTGCGGACCTCCGCGCGAACTACCTCCTGAAGTGGGAGGCCATCCGCTCGTCGCGCGAGCTGGGTGCCACGACGTACGACCTGTGGGGCCTGGCGCATGCCGGGATCGCCCACTTCAAGACCGGGTTCGGGGGACGCGAGGTCCGCTACATCGGCGCGTGGGATCTCGTTCTCGACCGGGCGGGACGTGCCACGTTCGAGGTGGCCCAACGTGGCCGCGTGTGGATCGCCAGGCGACGGCGCGGGTTGGCTGGGGGCGCGGGCGCGGGTGCCGCCGAGTTCGGGGGAGGGGAGTGACACGGCCGGCCGGGCGTGAGGGTTCGGTCGGACGCAGCGTCACGTTCCGCGCCCCGAGCGCCGATGAGTTCGAGGCGTGGGACGATCTGACCGTCCATATCGCCGGCGGGCACGTGTACCAATCACGGGCCTGGGCCCTGCATCGCGCGGCGTCCGGCTGGCGACCACACTTCCTCATGGGATCGGACGGGTCGGCCGCCCTGGCACTGAGCCGAGCGTGGCCGTTGGTCGGCGGGTCGGGGGCGTATCTCCCGCGCGGTCCCATCCCGGCCGGGTCTGCCGAGGCGATGGCCGCGCGACTGGACGGAGCGACGAGCTGGTTGGGCGAGCACGGGATCGACGTGCTGGCCTCGGACGCCGACGTTCCCGAGGACACGGGCTACGGGCCGCTGATCCGGGCGCGCGGGTTCCGCTCGATCCCCGAGATCCAGCCGTCGCGCCACCGGATGTCGCTCGACCTTGCGGGTCACGTCGACGAGGGCGCGATCCGATCCGGACTCGCGAAGGCGACGCGTCAGCGGATCACCGCCGCCGAGCGGGACGGGATCGCGGTCGTTCGCCATGACACCCGGGGCGTGCCCGCGGACGACATCGCGCAGTCGCCCACCCGCTCGATCGGTGAGGATCTGGAGGTGTTCTCTCGACTCCTGCTGGCCACGGGTCGCCGGGTCGGATTCCGGATCGGGGACGCGGCCGCGTTCAGGGCCTGGTGGATCGCCGCGCACGCAGCCGGCCATCTCATCTATCTCGGAGGCCGGCTCGACGATGTGCCGGCCGGAGGCCTGATCCTCTACCGACATGGTGGCCGGCTCTCGACCGTCCACTCAGCCGACGATCCGGCCTACCGGCGGACCCATCCCGGCCTGATGCATCTCCTGCGCTGGCGGGCGATCCAGCTCGCGCTTCGCGAAGGCTGCGCGGAGATGGACCTGGGGGGCGTGGACGTCGGGCCCGACCACCGCGAGCCGGAACGGGGGAGTCCCACGTACGGGCTGTACGAACACAAGCGGTCCTTCGGTGCTCGCTGGGTGGCGATGACCGGCGCCCACGAACGCGTGATCAGGCCGTGGCGCTACCGGGTCGGGCGCGTGACGGGACGCCTGGCGAGGGTCATCGCGCGATGACGACGATCGCAGCATCACTGCGCGCCGCCGCGCCCATGCAGCCGCGCGATCTCGACGATCTCGTGGCACGGCTGACCGCCGATGGGCACGTCGTCGACGACGGTGCGGCGCCGAACATCCTTGCCGGTCGTCCGATCGACGGCCGCCTCGCCGTCCCGATCACTCATGGGATCGCCTTCGACTCGCGCGAAGTCGGGCCAGGCTCGCTCTTTGTGGCCGTCCCCGGCTTCCACGTTGACGGCCACGCGTTCATCGATCGGGCTGCCGCGGCCGGGGCGGTCGCCGCGATCGTGGAGCGTCCGGTCGTCGGAGCGGCCATCCCGCAGATCGTGGTCGCATCGTCGCAGCGCGCGCTCGCCACGGCCTCCGCCTGGTGGTACGGAGACCCGTCGCGCGATCTGAACGTGGTCGGGATCACCGGGACCGACGGCAAGACGACGACATCATTCCTCGCGGTCGCCGCGCTCGAGGCCGCCGGGGTGGCCACGGGCATGATCGGGACCATCCAGACGAAGGTCGGCACCATCCGCGAGACCAATGCCGTCCACGCGACGACTCCCGAGGCGCCGCTCCTGCAGGGGCTCCTGCGGGCGATGGTGGTCGCGGGGGATCGGACCGCCGTCGTGGAGACGACTTCCCATGGCCTGGCGCTGGGGCGCGTGGACGCGATCGCCTATGACATCGCCGTCCTCACGAACCTGACGCACGAGCATCTTGAGCTCCACGGCAGCTTCGAGGCGTACCGCGCCGCAAAGCTGTCGCTGTTCGAGCGGCTCGGCTCTTCGGGGACTGGGTCAGGGAACCCCGGGTCGCGCTGGCCACCGACGGCGGTCATCAACCTCGACGATCCGTCGGCGGCGGTCTTCGTCCGCACAGCGCGCGACGCCGGTGCCCGGGTCGTCGGGTTCGGCTCGGACAGACTGGCGGACGTCCGGCTGACCGGCATCGACGAGACCGCCGCGGGCCTGCGGGTGGAGTTCGATGCACCGTCCGGTCGAGGTTCCGTCGATCTCCACCTGGGTGGCCGGTTCAATGCGCACAACGCCCTGGCCGTCCTGGGCATCGGCGAGGCCATGGCGCTCGACCAGGCGTCCGTGATCGCGGGCCTGGGCTCGGTCCAGCGCGTGCCCGGCCGGATGGAGTCGATCGATGCCGGCCAGCCGTTCACCGTGGTCGTCGATTACGCCCACAGCCCCGCCTCGCTCCAGGCGGTCCTGGACGAACTCGGACCGGAGGCTGATCGGCGCGGCGGCGCGCTCATCGCGGTGTTCGGGTCGGCCGGCGAACGCGATCGTGCGAAACGGCCGCTCATGGGCCGGCTGGCGGGCGAACGCTGCCGGCTCGTGATCGTCACGGACGAGGATCCGCGCGGCGAGGACCGTGAGGCGATCCTGGACGAGATCGCGCATGGCGCCGAGGCCGCCGGACGGCAGCGTGGCCGCGATCTCCTGCTCATCGCCGACCGGGCCACGGCGATCGCGACGGCGATCGAGCGGGCGCGCCCCGGTGACGTCGTGCTGCTCGCTGGCAAGGGCCATGAAGCCTCGATCATCGGGGCGGAGGGGGAGCTGCCGTGGGATGAGGCGGCGATCGCGCGCGCCGCGCTCGCGGAGCGTGGGTTCCGCGGCGAGCGGTGAGGCGTCGCGTCGGCTGAACCCCGGCCATCGACCGCGGCGCGACCGAGAGCGTGAGGGGCGGTCGTGGGCCGCTGCTATCCTTGCCCGATGACGGCTCCCCGCACGAAGTCCGACCCGGCGCCCCGCACGACAGTGCCGGCGGCGCGTGCGAAGGCCACGCGGCCGAAGCGGCCGTCCGATGGCGAGAAACGCGGGCCGCGACGAACGAATGCCAGCCCGGGGCTCGGGGCGACGGCCGATCTGCCGACGCTCCGCAAGACCCTGCTCGCCAGCCTGGCGGACCACTACCCGCAGGCGGACCTCACCCCGGTGGGTGCGGCATTCGATTTCGCCGTCGAGGCGCACGGCGAACAGCGTCGCGTGTCGGGCGAGGCGTACGTCACGCATCCCATCGCGTCGGCACAGATCGTGGCCGATCTCGGGATCGACCCGATGGCGGTCCAGGCCGCACTGCTGCACGACGTTCCCGAGGACACCGACTACTCGCTGGTGGATCTCGAGGAGCGCTTCGGCGCGGAGGTCGCCCGCCTCGTGGACGGGGTGACGAAGTTGTCCCGGTTCAGCACCCACAGCCACGAGCAGCAACAGGCCGAGAACATCCGGAAGATGCTCCTCGCGATGGCCGAGGACATCCGGGTGGTCCTCATCAAGCTGGCCGACCGGCTGCACAACATGCGGACCCTTGGCGCTCTGCCCGCGGAGAAGCAGGCGCGGATCGCCCGCCAGACCGAGGAGATCTACGCACCCCTTGCCGAACGGCTCGGCATCTGGCAGATGAAGTGGGAGCTCGAGGATCTCGCCTTCAAAGCGCTCGAGCCCGAGCGGTTCCGGGAGCTTGCGAAGCTGCTCGACACGCGGCGCAAGGGCCGCGAGGCGTTCATCGAGCGGGCGATCGCCGAACTCACCCCGCGCCTGACCGACGCCGGCATCGAGGCGGATCTGCAGGGCCGCCCGAAGCACATCCACAGCATCTGGAAGAAGATGCAGCGCAAGGGCGCGGAGTTCGGCGAGATCTACGACGTCTACGCCATCCGCATCCTCGTCGAGAAGGTCTCCGACTGCTACGCGGCGCTCGGCATCGTCCACTCGATCTGGCGTCCGATCCCCGGCCAGTTCGACGATTACATCGCGGTCCCCAAGAACAACCTCTACCAGTCCCTGCACACCGCCGTGATCGCCATCGACGGCAAGCCGCTGGAGATCCAGATCCGGACCTACCAGATGCACCAGGTGTCCGAGGTGGGGATCGCCGCGCACTGGCGCTACAAGGAAGGGACGAAGTCGGACCGCGAGTACGACGCGAAGCTCGCCTGGCTGCGCCAGCTCATGGACTGGCAGCGCGACGTGTCGGATGCGACTGAGTTCGTCGAGGGCATCAAGCTCGACATCTTCCAGGACCAGGTGTTCGTGTTCACCCCGAAGGGCGACATCAAGGACCTGCCGGCGGGTGCGACGCCGCTCGACTTCGCGTACCGGATCCACACCGACGTGGGCCACCGCACGATCGGCGCGAAGGTCAACAACCGCCTCGTGCCCCTCGACTATCGCCTGAAGAACGGCGACATCGTCGAAGTGGTCACGACGAAGGGCGAGCACGGGCCGTCGCGCGACTGGCTCAACGTCGTGCGGACGAGCCATGCCCGCGAGAAGATCCGCCAATGGTTCAAGCGCAAGGACCGTGACGAGAACATCGTCCACGGTCGCGAGGCGCTCGAGCGCGAACTGCGCCGGCTGGCGCGGACATCGATCGGGGCCGTGGGCGTCGACAAGGTGGTCGATGTCGGGCGCCACTACAACTTCGAGACCGCCGACGACTTCTTCGCCGCGATCGGCTACGGCGCCGTCAGCGCTCAGCAGGTGGTCAGCCGGCTCGGTGTCCTCGACGATGCTGCCGAGCTTTCCCTGCCCGCCGTCGCCCCGCCCGCCCCGCCGCGCACGGGCGGGGTCAAGGTCAAGGGCGTCGCCGACCTCCTCGTCCGCTTCGCGAAGTGCTGTCATCCGATCCCGGGCGACCCGATCGCCGGGTTCGTCACCCGCGGCAAGGGGATCACCGTGCACCTGCGGGGCTGCCCGACCGTCATCAACGAACGGGACGTGGCGCGTCTGATCGAGGTCGAGTGGGAGGGCGCCGTGAGCGCGACCTACCCGATCGCGATCAGGGTGGAGGCCTACGATCGCACGGGACTCCTGAACGACATCACCCAGGTCGTCGCCGAGAACAAGGTCAACATCGTGGCCGCATCGGTCACCGTGGGCCCGGATCATGTCGCCGTCGTGCGCGCCACGCTCCAGGTGCTCTCGGTCAGCCAGCTCGCCCGGGTGCTCAGCAGGATCGAGCAGCTGAAGGACGTCATCTCGGCTTCACGCGACATCGGTTGAGGGACGAGGAGGTTCCATGAGCAAAGCCAGCCTCGGGCTGTCCGACGAACTGAACGCGTACCTGCGCGAGGTCGGCGTGCGGGAGGACCCACTCCTGGTGCGCCTGCGCGAAGAGACGGCCGCGCTCCCGATGCGCGACATGCAGATCGCCCCCGAGCAAGGCGCCTTCATGGCGATGCTCGTCGAACTGTCGGGCGCGAAGACGTGCGTCGAGGTAGGGACGTTCACCGGGTACAGCTCGCTCGCGGTCGGGATGGCATTGCCGGCTGACGGTCGCATCACGTGCTTCGACGTGTCGGAGGAGTGGACGTCGGTCGCTCGCCGCTACTGGGCCGAGGCGGGCCTCGCGGACCGGATCGAGCTGCGGCTGGGCCCTGGGACCGATGGCCTCGATGGCCTGCTCGCCGAAGGGGCAGCCGGGACGATCGACTTCGGATTCATCGACGCCGACAAGCGCTCGTATCCCGCGTACCACGAGCGGATGATGCAGCTCCTCCGTCCCGGCGGGCTGGTCGCCTACGACAACGTGTTCTGGGGCGGCGCCGTGGTCGATCCGAACCAGGACGACGAAGACGTGCGGGCGATCCGGTCTCTGAATGCGACGCTCGCGACCGACGAACGCGTCTCGATCAGCATGGTGCCCATCGCGGACGGCCTGTTGCTCGCCCGCAAGCGCTGACGGGCGCGACGATGACGACCTACCGATCCCCGCGCGGGACGCGTGACCTGCTGGCGGACGAACGAAGCGCGTTCGCGCGCCTCGAACGGCTGGCCTCCGATCTCGCAGCCCGGTACGGCTACCGAGAGGTCGAGACACCGCTGTTCGAGCAGGCCGCGGTCTTCGAGCGCGGGATCGGCGAGGTCACCGATGTCGTCGAGAAGGAGTTGTTCAGACTGGCGCCGCGCGGAGATGACAGCGAGGTCTGGGCGCTGCGCCCCGAGGCCACGGCCGGCATCGTCCGCGCCTACGTCCAGCACGGGATGCACACGCTGCCACAGCCCGTGAAGGTGTCGCTCACCGGGCCGATGTTTCGCTACGACCGCCCCCAGGCCGGACGCTACCGCCAGTTCTGGCAGTGGGACGTCGAGGCCATCGGCGATCCGGGCCCGGCCGTTGATGCCGAGATCATCGAACTGGGTGCGCGGTTCTACCGCGATGCCGGGCTGCCGGACGTCCAGGTGCTCCTGAACTCGATCGGGGACCCGAATTGCCGGCCCGCATACGTGGATGCGCTGCGCGCCTACTATGCGTCCGCGCCGAGCCGCCTGCCGCTGACCGAGCAGGAGCGGCTGGCCAGCAACCCGCTGCGACTGCTCGACTCGAAGGATCCGTCCATGGCCGACCTGAACGCGTCGGCGCCGCGGCTGGTGGACAGCCTGTGCGAGCCGTGCGCGGAGCACTTCGCGGCCGTGCGCACCCACCTCGATGCCCTGGGCGTGGCGTATCGCATCGAACCGAGCCTTGTCCGTGGACTCGATTACTACACGCGAACAGCATTCGAGTTCTACCGCGAGGGGGCCGAGGGCCAGCAGCAGGCGCTCGGGGGCGGCGGCCGCTACGACGGGCTCGTCGAGCTGCTGGGCGGCCAGCCGACGCCCGGGATCGGGTTCGCCCTTGGCCTGGATCGGGTCGTGCTCGCGCTCGAAGCCATCGGCGGAACGGCCCCGTCTGCGAGCGGCGTGGTCGCCGTCGTCGTCGGGGCGGACGCCACGGCGACGGCGGTCCGGCTGGCAGTGGCCACGGAGCTGCGCGCCGCCGGGATCCGGGCGCGCGCGGAACTCGGACAGCGGAAGCTCGGCAAGCAGCTCGAGTCAGCGTCGCGCGACCACGCACACTTCGCCGTCATCGTCGGCGACGAGTACGCGGACGGGGAGGTCCAGCTCAAGGACCTCGCGGCGGGCACGCAGAAGGCGGTCGCCAGCTCCGACCTCGCGCGCGAGATCGCCCGTGCCCATGCTGCGCATCGCCACGGTGAGCCCGCACCCGAGAGGAAACCGCAGTAGTTGAGGCGCGTTCGGGCTACGATACGTCGGCCATGACCGACCATCCACCCAGTCTCGCCACGCCATTTCGGACCCACACCTGCGGGGAGCTGCGGGCGACCGATGTCGGTGCGTCGGCGCGGCTCTCGGGTTGGGTGCACCGCCGCCGCGATCACGGCCAGCTGATCTTCCTCGACCTGCGCGATCGCCACGGGATCACCCAGGTGGTCATCGACGGCACCGACGCGCCCGAGGCGCACGAGGTCGCGAGCCGCGTTCGCTCCGAGTTCGTGATCACGGTGTCGGGGACGGTGGCCGCCCGGCTGCCCGGCACCGAGAACCCCGACTGCCCACGGGTGCGATCGAGGTCCAGACGACCGAGCTCGCGATCCTCAACGAGGCGAAGACGCCGCCGTTCTACATCAATGACCCTGACGCGCCCGTCGACGAGTCGCTCCGGCTGAAGTACCGCTATCTCGACATTCGGCGCGAACCGATGGCCCAGCGACTCCTCCTGCGCAGCCGGCTCGTCCAGGCGATCCGCGCGGCGCATCACGCGAACGGATTCGTCGAGATCGAGACGCCGACGCTGATCAAGTCGACGCCCGAGGGTGCGCGCGACTTCATCGTTCCGTCGCGGCTGCAACCGGGGAGCGTCTACGCGCTGCCGCAGAGCCCGCAGCAGCTCAAGCAGATCCTCATGGTCGGCGGCGTCGATCGCTACTTCCAGATCGCACGCTGCTATCGCGACGAGGACCTGCGCGGCGACCGCCAGCCCGAGTTCACCCAGCTCGATCTCGAGATGAGCTTCGTGGACGAGGCGACCGTCATGGACTTCGTCGAACGGATGGCGATCGCGGTCAGCCGGGCGGTGACGCCCGATCGGCCGCTCCAGGAGACACCGTTCCCGCGGTTCACGTACGCGGAGGTGATGGAGCGGTTCGGGTCCGACAAGCCGGACCTGCGCTTCGGGATGGAGCTCGTGGACCTTGCTCCGGAGATCCCGGTGGCCGACGGTGTGCCGGCCTCCGGGTTCCGCGTCTTCGATGACGCGCTGGCGAGCGGCGGCCGCGTCAAGGCGATCACCGCCCCCGGGCTCGGCGATGCGCCGCGCAGCCGGATCGACGAGCTGGTCGAGACCGCGCGGCGATTCGGGGCGAAGGGTCTGGCTCACCTGGCCGTCGAAGCGTCGGGATCGGTCAAGAGCCCGATCGTGAAGTTCCTCGGCGACGACCTTGCGGAGCGGCTCTGCGCGCGAGCCGGCGCGAGTCCCGGCGATCTCGTCCTGATCGTGGCCGATGGAGCCGACACGACGAACGAAGTGCTGGGCCGGCTTCGTGCGGAGCTCGGTGCCAAGCTGGGGCTGGCCGATGAGAACGTGCTCGCGTACTGCTGGGTCCATCGTTTCCCGATGTACAAGTGGGACACCGAGGGCGGCCGCTGGGATGCGACGCACAACCCCTTCTCCGGCGTGGTCCCCGAGGACGAGGCGCTCCTCACGACGGTTTCGGGCGACCCTGCCCGGCCATCCCAGGAGGACCCGGCCGGACGCGCCCACGCGCTCCAGTACGACCTGGCGCTCAACGGGTGGGAGCTCGGTGGCGGATCGGTGCGGATCCACCGACGCGACCTGCTCGAGCGCAGCTTCGCGCTCCAGGGCCACACGATCGAGCGGATGCGCAACATGTTCGGCGCGATGCTCGAGGCGTTCGACTACGGCGCACCGCCGCACGGCGGGATCGCCCTCGGGATCGACCGGTGGGCGGCACTCCTCGCCCAACAGACGAACATCCGCGAGGTGATGGCGTTCCCGAAGACGCAGTCGGGCGGGGACCTGATGCTCGAGGCTCCGTCGCCGCCCGACCCGGGCCAGTACGCCGAGCTTGGCCTTCGCGTCGTCGCTGTCGAGGACCGGAAGGCGTAGAACATGGCGCCGGTCCTGCCCGCAGCCGGTGAGACCGCGCACCCGCTCTTCGATCGGATCGCGGCCCGGCCACAGCTTGCGGCCCTTGCGGGAGCACTCTTCATCGCCTTCTCGGGGATCTTCTACCGCTTCGCCGAGGTCACCCCCGAGACCGCCACGGTGTTCCGCTCGCTGTACGGCCTTCCGATCCTGGGTGCGGTCGCGTTCCTGGAGCGGCGCCGCTTCGGCGGGATGCCCGGCAGCAGCATCCGCCTCGCCGCACTTGCCGGCGTGTTCTTTGCCGTCGACCTGCTCTCGTGGCACCACGCGATCGAGTTCGTCGGGGCCGGCCTGGCGACGGTGCTCGGCAACCTGCAGGTCGTCGTGGTCGCTCTCGTGGCCTGGGTCCTCCTTCGAGAGCGGCCGGCGCGTACGACGCTGCTCGCTCTCCCCGTCGTCGTCGCCGGCGTGGTGCTGATCTCCGGCGTGATCGACGCCGATGCGTACGGTGAGGACCCCTTGCTCGGCGTGGCACTGGGGATCGTCACGGCGCTCGCCTACAGCGGGTATCTGATGGTCATCCGGCTCGTCGGGCGCGATCTCCGGCGCCCAGCCGGGCCGGTGTTCATCTCCACAGCCGCGACAGCGGTCGTGGCGGCGGCGTACGGGTCTGTCGCCGGCGGCCTGGATCCGCTCCCGGCCTGGCCGTCGCACGGGTGGCTGATCCTTGTCGGGATCACGTCCCAATCGGTGGGGTATCTGCTCATCTCCATCGGACTGCCGCGCCTGCCCTCGGCGGTCACCTCGATCATCCTGCTCGCACAGCCGGTGGCGACGGTCGCGCTGGCACGCGTGCTCCTCGCGGAGACGCCGTCGATCATCCAGCTGGCCGGTGTGGGCCTGGTGATCGGCGGCATCGCGATCGCGACCGTCCCGGTAGCGCGCTGGCGAGACGCGCGTCGGAGGCGGGCGCCGGCGCCCTGATGACAAGCCCGGACCGTGGGGGTGAGGCGAGCGTCAGTCGCGGTCAGTCGCCGTCGAGGCGGGCGATCGCGGGCCCAGGAACGGGAGCGTCATCGGGTTCGTCCGCGATCGCAGCGCCCCATTCGTGGGTGAGCCCGGACGCCGGTTCGACGGGGCCCGCGTACGGTGGAAGGTCGGCCCGCGGTGTCGCGGCGTCGTACGTGGACCCGGGATCGCCGAGGTCGACCAGGACTGCGTCGCCATTCGCACTCGCCAGGTCGGACAGCATGTCGTCGGGCATCCGCTCGTCCGCGATGGTCTCGAGCGCGGCGCGCTGCCCGATCGGCACGACGGCCGGCCACCCTGCGTTCGCGTCGAATGTGGGACGCAGGATCGACGTCCGGTTGGCGTCGATCCCCGAGGCCTCGATGAGGGACGTGATCGTCTCCGGCCCGATCCACGCGTAGCGCGACGGCCACACGATGACCGCGTCCGTCTCATGGACTTCCGCCATCGCCACGTCCATGCCGCGGGCGACCTGAGCGGCCGGACCGCCGAGGGCACTCGGGTCGGAAGCGTTCCGAGCAGGTTCTGCGAGCGTGACCGGGGCGCCCACCAAGACGGCTGCGACACGTCCGTCCGGATCCGGAGCAACCACGATGATCGGGATCGCCCCGCCGGCCCATGCCGCGTCGACGATCCGCCGCACACGAGGCTGCCCGTCCGCGTCCTCGAGCGCGGATTCGGCAGTGGCGGCGAGGATCACGGCGGCAACGGTCATCTCGAGACGATGCTAGCAGCCCGACGGCGTACCATCGCCGCGTGGAACCCCCCTTGACGAACGGCGACGGCGGGACCTGGCACCACGGGCTCATCGCGCGGTGGTGGGCGGAGTTCAATCACGGGGAACCGGACGAGCTCGCCTACTACGAGGCCGCCATCCGTCGGTACGGCGAACCGGCGCTGGACCTGGGCTGCGGCACGGGCCGGATCCTGTTGCCGCTTGTCGCCGCGGGCCTCGACGTGGACGGCGTGGACGTGTCCGCCGACATGATCGCGCACGCTCGAACCGGGGCGGAGCTGGCAGATGCTTCGCCTGGGCTGTTCGTGCAGGCCGGGCACGAGCTGGACCTGCCTCGTCGCTATCGGACCATCTACGTTTGCGGGGTCTTCGGGATCGGTGGCCGCCGGGATCTCGACCTGGAGACACTGCACCGTGCGTACGCCCACCTCGAGCCGGGCGGGGCCCTCGTGCTCTGGCACGAGTTCCCGTACGCGGGCGTCAGCCCCGACCGTTGGTCGGTGTGGCTCGAAGGCCGTCGCCAGGGGCTCCCGAGGGACTGGCACGACGCCGCGGACCGCCAACGCCTCGCCGACGGTGACGAGATCGAGCTCGACACGCGCCTGTTCGCCTTCGACCCATCGACTCAATGCCAGGAGCTGGAGATCCGTGCCCGGCTGTGGCATGAAGGGGCCATGGTCCGGGAGGAGACTCGTCGGCTGAGCGAGAACCTCTACTTCAACCAGGAGATCCTGCTGGTGCTGGGGGAGGCCGGGTTCGGGGACGTCTCGGTGGAGGCCGCATACGAGGGGCGGCCCGCCACCTCAGACGACGAAACCGTCGTGTTCATCGCACGGAAGCCCGCGTCGGGCAGCTGACGAGCGAGCGCGCCAGCGCGGCGCGAAGGATGACCGCGCTGGCAGGTCCCGCGCCGTCGTGCGACAATCCGCCGGCCCATGAGTGACACGCCCCGCTCCACCGTGCCCGTCGCGACCCGCGATCCAGCCCCGGCCGCCCCCGCGACGGCCACGCGCTCCGATCTGCGCAATGTCGCGATCGTCGCCCACGTGGACCACGGCAAGACGACGCTCGTGGACGCGATGCTCCGCCAGACCGGCACGTTCCGTTCGAACGAGGCCGTCATCGATCGCGTGCTCGATTTGGGCGATCTCGAGCGCGAGAAGGGGATCACGATCCTCGCCAAGCAGACGACCGTCGATGTCGGCGACGTGCATCTCAACATCGTCGACACGCCCGGCCACGCCGACTTCGGCGGCGAGGTCGAACGGTCGCTGCTCATGGTTGACGCCGTGCTCCTCCTCGTGGACGCGGCGGAGGGACCGCTCCCGCAGACCCGCTACGTCCTCCAGAAGGCGATGGCCCGTCATCTCCCGGTCGTCGTCGCGCTCAACAAGATCGATCGCTCGGACGCACGACCCGCCGAGGTCCTCGACGAGGTGTACGAGCTCTTCATCGACCTCGGGGCCGACGAACACCAGATCGAGTTCCCCGTGGTGTACACGAACGCGAAGCTCGGGACGGCCACGCGCGTCCTCGACGAACCCGGCGCGGACCTGAAGCCGCTCCTGGATCTCCTGGTCACCGTGACGCCACCACCGACGTACGTTCCCGATCACCCGCTCCAGCTGCTCGTGACGAACCTCAGCGCGAACGAGTACGTGGGCCGGATGGCGGTCGGCCGGATCTGGAACGGGACGATCCGCCCGGGCCAGCGGATCACGGTGATCCGCGAGGAAGCGGACGACACCGCGGGCGCGATCGAACCGGGGCGCACGGTGACCCTGACCGGGACCGTGTCGAGTCTTCAGACCGCGCACGGGATCGAGCGGATCGATATCGCCGAGGCTGGACCCGGGGATATCGTGTCGGTCGCCGGGCTGCCCGAGGTGACGATCGGCGACACGATCACCGATCCGACCGATCCGCGACCCCTGCCGCGTCTCGATGTCGATGCGCCCACGCTTCGGATGACGTTCGGTGTCAACACCTCGCCATTGGCGGGACGCGACGGCAAGTTCGTCACGAGCCGCCAGATCCGGGCGCGCCTCGAGCGCGAAGTGCTGGGCAATGTCTCGATCGAGTTCTACCCGACCGAAACCGGCGACACCTTCGAGGTCCGGGGGCGCGGCGAGCTCCAGCTGGCGGTGCTGATCGAGCAGATGCGCCGTGAGGGCTTCGAGCTCACTGCCTCCCGGCCGGAGGTCATCCTGCGCGAGGTGGACGGCCAGGTCCAGGAGCCGTACGAACGGGTCACGATCGACATCCCGCCCGACTTCATCGGGGAGGTCCAGGGCGCGATGGCCGGCCGGAAGGGTCGCCTCGAGCAGATGTCGACCGATGCCGACGGCCGGGTCCGGCTGGAGTATGTGCTGCCGGTGCGCGGGTTGATCGGGTATCGCGGGCAGCTGCTCACCGACACGCGCGGGACGGCGCTGCTCCATCAGCTTGGCGAGGGCTACGGACCGTGGGCCGGCGAGGTCACCCATCGCACGAGCGGTGTGCTCGTGGCCGATCGGTCCGGGACCTCGAATCCCTACGGGATGTTCAACCTCCAGGAACGAGCCGAGCTGTTCGTCGGCGCGGGTGTCGAGGTCTACGAAGGGATGATCATCGGCGAGAACTCCCGCTCGGGTGACATGGACGTCAATGCGACGAAGGAAAAGAAGCTCACGAACATCCGGACCCACTCACACGATGAGTCGCTCCGTCTGACGCCGCCACGCCCCCTGACGCTCGAGAGCTCGCTCGAGTTCATCGCCGCCGACGAGCTGGTCGAGGTGACGCCGCTCGCGATCCGCCTCCGCAAGCGCCTCCTTCCGAAGCACGAGCGCGAACGTGCGCGGAGCCGCGAAGCCGACCTGAGCCGCGTCGCGGAATAGGGCGGCGGGCCGTGGCGGCCGCACCGCACGCGGCCTGCTCGCGGGCCTGCGTGACTGCTCGGCATACAATCCCCGGACGATGGCCGTCTATCTCGATCACGCCGCCACCACACCCCTGCGCCCGGAGGCGCTCGAGGCGATGCTGCCGTATCTCGGCGCCGACTTCGGGAATCCGAGTTCACCCCACGTCTTCGGGCGACGCGCGCGACTCGGGCTCGACGAGGCACGCGAACGGATCGCTGCGCGCCTGAACGCCGACCCGCGCGAGCTCGTCCTCACGAGCGGCGGGACCGAGTCGCTCAACTTCGCGATCAAGGGCGCCGCGTGGGCCGGGAAGGCCCGCGGGAATCGCCTCGTGGCTTCGCGCGTGGAGCATCACGCGGTGGGCCACAGCCTCGCGCATCTCGAGCGTTTCGGGTTCGAGGTCGTCGAGGTCGCCGTCGATCGGTATGGACGCGTCGATCCGGATGAGGTCGAGGCGGCGATCAACGATCGGACCACGCTCGTCGCCGTCCAGCTGGCGAACAACGAAGTGGGCTCGCTGCAGCCGATCACGGAGCTCGGCCGGCGATTGCGTGAGCGCCGCGACATCCTGTTCCTCGTCGACGCCGTCGCGGCCGCCGCGTACGTGCCGATCGATGTCGAGGCCCTTGGCTGCGACATGCTCGCCATCGCCGCTCACAAGCTCGAGGGCCCGAAGGGCGCCGGCGCCCTCTACCTCCGGCGTGGGACCCACATCCTGGCCCAGGAGCACGGCGGAACGCAGGAGCGCTACCGCCGCGCCGGGACGGAGGACGTGGCGGGCGCGATCGGGATGGCCACCGCCTTCGATCTCGCGGTCGAAGGGCGCGACGCGACCGCGAAGAAGCTGCGTCGCCAGCGCGAGCGGCTGTGGAACGCGCTGCGCGCCGTCGATGGCGTCGAGTTGACCGGCCACGTCAAGGATCGCCTGCCCGGGCTGCTGAGCGTGATCGTCCGTGAGACGGATGGTGCCTCGGTCGTCATGGCGCTCGACCTCGCCGGCGTGGCCGCCTCCGTGGGCTCAGCCTGCACGACGGGTTCGATGGAGCCCTCGCACGTCCTGACGGCGATGGGCTATCCCGACGACGAGGCGCGCGGCTCGCTGCGGCTGTCGATCGGGCGCACCACGACCGATGAGGAGCTCGACGAGGCGGCAGCGATCATCGTGGACGTGCTGGGTCGGGAGCGCGCAGCGGCCGCTGCACTCGCAGCCGATCCCTTGGGGCAGGGGGTCACGGCATGAGCCGGATCCTCGTCGCGATGTCGGGTGGGGTGGACTCCTCTGTCGCGGCGGCACTCCTTCATGAGCAGGGGCACGATGTGGTGGGCGTCTGGATGCGCCTGCACGATGGGGCGGACGCTGTCTCGGAGTCCTCGAAGAGCTGCTGCACGCTTGACGCGGCCGACGATGCGCGACGGGTCGCGGGGCAGCTCGGCGTCCCGTTCTACGTGATGAACCTGGAGCGCGAGTTCGAGGCCGGCGTGCTGCGTCCGTTCCTCGATGCGTACCTCGGCGGTGAGACGCCCAGCCCGTGCATCGACTGCAACACGTACGTGAAGTTCGGGGCGCTCCTCGGGCGGGCCCGTCATCGCTATGACTGCGAAGCCGTCGCGACCGGGCACTACGCTCGTCGGGACGTGGGCCCGGACGGTCGCGCTCGCCTCCTGCGCGCACGCGATGAGGACAAGGACCAGACCTACTTTCTGTACGGGCTGCGCCAGGACCAGATCGCCGACGCCCGCTTCCCGCTGGGGGAGCTGACGAAGACGGAGGTCCGAGACTTGGCGCGGGGCCTGGGCCTCGCGACGGCGGAGAAGCCCGAGAGCCAGGAGATCTGCTTCGTGCCCGGCGGCGACTACCGCGAAGCGCTGCGGGAGCGCGGGGGATGGGATCCGAAGCCCGGGCCGATCGTCGACGCGGACGGGACCCAGGTGGGGGAGCATGGTGGATCGGCCGGCTTCACCGTCGGTCAGCGCAAGGGCGTTGGGGTGGCCCTCGGTGCGCCGCGCTTCGTGTCACGGATCGATCCGATGACGAACACGATCCAGCTCGGCCGACGTGAGGATCTCGAGACGACGACGATCGAACTCGAAGGCGTGACCTTCGTCGACGATGTCGCACCGACGGCATCCGCGGACCGTGGTTTCGCTGCAAGGGTCCGGATCCGCCATCGTGGCGCGCTCGTTCCGGCCCACGTGCGTCCGGCGACCGCCGATGAGCCGAAGCGCGGCGGCCGCTGGATCGTCGAGACGTCCGCGCCGGTATGGGCCGTCTCGCCCGGACAGGCGGCCGTGCTCTACGACGGGGACGTGGTCCTCGGGGGCGGGCGCATCGCGCGACCTGAAGCGACGGGCGAAGCTCCCGGGACCCGCACGAGCACACCGCGTCGGACACCCGCGGCGGTCGCATGAGCCTGGGCACGGCGCCGGTGCTGGCGCTGCTCGTCGGTTCGTTCCACGTGTTCCTCTTCGTTCTCATCCGCGGTACCGCCGGTGGTCGCCTGCCGTTGCTCATCGGCGCAGCGTTCCTCGGGGCGTGGGCCGGTGACGCACTCGGTGCGCGCTTGGGGATCGAGTTCCTGCGCGTCGGCGACTTTCGCCTCGCCGTGGCATCGGCGATGGCCTGGGTCGGGATCGGCCTCGTGTCCCTGATCGCGATCCTCGGACCGAACCGCCCGAAGGTCTGATCCGCGCACCTCAGGATCTCGCTGGCCCGGACCGAGTCCCTGACGCTGACGGCCACCCAACGTTGGTCGCCCGCGCGCTCGGCTACCATTGCCGCCGATGTCGAACGAGTCCCCGAACCCCGATCGCGACCCCCGGATCAGCGCGCTCCCGGCCGCCGAGATCCGCCGCCGGTTCGTCGAGTACTTCGCCGAGCGGGGCCACGAAGTCGTGCCCTCAGCCAGTCTCGTGCCGGGCGGAGACCAGACGCTCCTCTTCACGAACAGCGGCATGGTCCAGTTCAAGGACGTCCTGACCGGCGCCGAGGCCCGTTCCTACAAGCGCGCCGTCGATTACCAGCGCTGCCTGCGCGTGGCCGGCAAACACAACGACTTCGAAGAGGTCGGTCGGACGCCGCGCCACCACACCTTGTTCGAGATGCTCGGCAACTTCAGCTTCGGCGACTACTTCAAGCCCGACGCGATTCGCTGGGCCTGGGATTTCCTGACCCGTGACCTCGGCATCCCGGGTGACCGCCTCGCCGCCACCGTGTACACGACCGACGACGACGCCTACCGGATCTGGAACGAGGAGATCGGGCTGCCGCCGGAGCGGATCGCCCGGTGGGGCGACTTCGAGCACGGCGACGAGAAGAACTTCTGGCGGATGGCCGACACCGGCCCGGCCGGACCGTGCTCGGAGATCCACTTCGACCGCGGGGCGCAGTTCAGCGAGGGCGACTTCTGCGTGCCCGACCACTCGGAGCATTGCCCGCGCTGGCTCGAGATCTGGAACCTCGTGTTCATGCAGTACGAGCTGGCCCTCGATCGCTCGCTCACGCCGCTGAGGGCGCCCGGCGTCGACACGGGCCTCGGCCTCGAGCGCCTCGCCAGCGTCCTCCAGCAGGTGTCCTCGAACTACGACACGGACCTGTTTGCGCCGATCCACGGGCGAATGCGCGAGCTGCTCGGCCACGATCCGGACGCCTTCGAAGCTGAGCGGTTCAGTTACCAGGTCATCGCGGACCACGCTCGGGCGGTGACCTTCCTGACCGCCGACGGCGTGCTCCCAGCGAACGAGGGCCGCGGCTACGTCCTCCGCAAGATCATGCGCCGCGCCGTTCGGCACGGCCGGCTGCTTGGCCGTCGTGAGCCGTTCATGGCCGAACTTGCCGAGGTCGTCATCGCGGCGATGGGCGAGGCCTACCCGCATCTGGTGGAGCGCCACGACGAGGTCATCGGTGCGATCATCCGCGAGGAGGCCGCGTTCACCCGCACCCTCGAAGCGGGGACCACGCTCCTCGAGGAGGCGCTCATCCCGCTGACCTCGGCCGAGCGCGTCGTGGGCCGCCGCCCGGAGGACCTGCCCGCCGATGCCCCGCTGATCCCAGGTGAGGTGGCGTTCAAGCTCCACGACACCTTCGGGTTCCCGATCGACCTGACGATCGAACTCGCCTCCGAATACGGCGTCGGCGTGGACCGCGCCGGGCTTCGAGGCGGCGCTGGCCGAACAGCGCGAGCGGAGCCGCTCGGGCGACGAAGGCCGCCCTGCGCAGCCAGGCCGAGCTCGGCGCGCTCTACGCGGCGATCCAGTCGCGCGTCGGCGACACCACGTTCGAGGGGTACGAGACGACCCACGTCGATGGCGCGCGGATCATCGCGATCGTGCGCGACGGGATCGAGTACGACGAGCTGAAGGCCGTCGACGAGGTCGAACTGCGGGCCGAAGCGGGCGCCTCGGCCGAGATCGTGCTCGATCGGACCCCGTTCTACGCCGAGGGCGGCGGCCAGGTCGGGGACCGCGGCGTGCTGCGCCTCCAGCCCGGAGACGATGCGGGCGGCGACGGCGAGATCGTCTTCGAGGTCGAGGACACGCAGAAGCCGGCAGGCGGCCTGTTCGTCCATCGCGGGACCCTGCGCGGCGCGGTGAAGGTCGGCCAGACGGTTTCGGCTACGGTCGACGCGGAGCGCCGCGCGCACACGATGCGCAACCACACCGGCACGCACGTGCTTCACCGGGCATTGCGCAACGTCGTCGGCGAACGTGCGCGCCAGGCCGGTTCCCTCGTCACGCCCGACTACCTCCGCTTCGACTTCCCGTTCGATCGTGGGATCACGGACGACGAGAAGCGGGCGATCGAGGACGAGGCGCGCCGGATCATCCGCGAGGACCGACCCGTCAGCATCGAGTACATGGACATGGCCACGGCGATCGACAAGGGCGCCGATGCGTTCTTCGACGAGAAGTACGGCGAGACCGTGCGGACGATCCGGGTCCAGGACTACAGCTTCGAGCTGTGCGGCGGCACGCACTGCCGCGCCTCGGGCCAGATCGGGAGCTTCGTGATCACCGGCGAGCGAAGCATCGGCTCCGGGATGCGCCGGATCGAAGCGCTCACGGGCGCGGCAGCGGACGCGTATCTGCGCGCCCGCTCCGACGCGCTCGACGCGACCGCCGCGGCACTGGGCGCCCAGAACACCGACGCCGTCGCGGAGCGCATCGCTGCGCTCCAGGCCGAACTCAAGGAGGCGAAGCGCCGCCTGCGCGAGGGTGGCGGAGCCGCCGGCGCCCTGCCGAAGCCCGGCGAACTCGTGGCCGCGGCGGAGTCGGTCGGCGGGACACGCGCCGTCGTGCACGGCGGCCCGTACGAATCCATCGACGCGATCAAGGCGGCCGCGAAGACGATCAGCGGGGTGCTCGGCGATGGGGTCGTGGCGCTGGCCATGGACGCGGAGGAACCGCAGGTGTTCGTCACCGTGAGCGCCGACCTGGTCGCGCGCGGCCTCTCGGCCGGCGATCTGGTCCGGGCCGCCGTCGCGCCGCTCGGCGGCAAGGGCGGCGGACGCCCCGAGATGGCCCAGGGCAAGGGCACGCGCCGCGAGGGGATCCCGGAGGCGCTCGACGCGATCCGCGCCGCCATCAGGGAGGCGCTGGGCGACAGCGCATGAGGACGGCTTGATCCGATGACGTTCCTCAAGCGAATTCCTGGCCGCGCGAGCACGCCGAGGGCCTGACCGCGTGCACCGCCCTCGACATCGGGACGGAGTTCGCCAAAGCGCTCGTGTTCGACATCGATCAGGACGGGCGTGGCACGGTCCGCGGTGTCGGACGGAAGCGCCAGGGTCTCGCCCACATGCAATCGGGCACGGTCGCCGACATCGCAGCCGTCGTCGACAACTGCGCGGTCGCGCTCCAGGAAGCCGAGGAGATGGCCGGCTTCCGGCCGACCCAGGTCGTCCTCGGGATCGCCGGGGAACTCGTGAAGGGGTTCACGACGAGCCACACCCAGGAGCGCAAGAAGCCGGACCTGCCGATCACCGACGCGGAGGTCCAGAAGCTCATCGATTTGGTCCAGGTGGAGGCGCTCCACGAGGCACGCCGCGCGATCACCTGGGAGACCGGGCTCCCGAACGTCGATGTGCGCCTGGTCCACGCGGCCGTCACCACGGTCGCGATCGACGGCTACACGATGACGAACCCGATCGGGTTCCAGGGTCGCCACGTGACGATCGGGATCTTCAACGCCTTCGCACCGCTCGTTCACCTCGGCGCACTCCAGAGCGTGGCCGCGCAGCTCGATCTCGAGGTGCTCGACATCGTGGCGGAGCCGTACGCCGTGGCACGCGTCCTGGGCTCGGAGCAGGTTCGCCAGGCGGGGGCGCTCTTCGTGGATGTCGGCGGCGGGACCACCGACGTCGCGCTCGTCCGTCACGGCGGCATCGAAGGGACGCGGATGTTCGCCCTCGGGGGACGAGCGTTCACGAAATCGATCGCGGACCAGCTCGACCTGCCGTTCCCGCGAGCCGAGTCGCTCAAGGTGGACTACGCGCGGGGCATCGCCGGCGACCGAGCGGAAGCTGTCGCAGCGGTGGTTGCCGGTGACGTGGAGATCTGGGCGGCGGGCGTCGAACTCGTCCTCGAGGAGCTGGCCGCCGGCGACCTCCTCCCCGGACGGATCTTCCTGTGCGGCGGTGGATCGCGACTGCCTGAGATCCAGCGGGCGCTATCGGGCGAGGGCTTCTCGCGACGGCTGCCGTTCGCGCGTCCCCCCGAAGTCGTGGTCATCGGCCCGGCGGACATCGAATTGATCGTCGACGCGACGGACCTGCTCGTGGACCAGCAGGACGTCACGCCGATGGGGCTCGCGTACCAGGCGATCGAGTTGCAGAGCGCCGAGGATCCCATCGAGGTGGCGCTGCGCCGCGTCCTCAAGGCGATGAAGGTATGACCGACGGCGGGATGAGCGGCGCGGACGAGGGCTCGGGGGCATCGCCGCCCGCGATCCTCTACCTCGATGTCGACGACGAGATCACGTCCGCAGCCGGCCGGATCCGGTCGGCGCCCCCCGGCTGGGTCGCGATCGTGCTGCCGCACGGCTCGCGGCTCGCGACCTCGCGGATCAACTTCCGGTTGCTGGCGCGGGAGGCCTCCGAGCGCGGCCGGCGGATCTCGATCGTCGCTCCGGACGGTTCGACGCGAGCGCTCGCCGCATCAGCGGGCCTCCCGGTGTTCGCGAGCGTCACCGAGTTCGAGTCCGCTGCTGCGGACGGCATCGACCTCGCCGGCGCACCGTCGGGGGATCCTTCCGGCGCCCCGACTTCCGGCGCCTCGGCGGCCAGTTCGGCCCGATCCGGTGCCAGCAGGGCCGGCGCCCCGGAGGCAGGTAGCACGTCGCCACCCCCCGCATCGGGGACCGGACGGCCGGGATCCAGCAGGACCGGGGAGCCGCGACGCGCGGACGATGGCCGCGGATCCGATGAGGCCGCACGCGGATACGGCACGAGTGGCTCGATCCCCGTCGTGGGCCGGCGCCGCAGTCCTGACCTGCCCAGCGGCCGGATCGCCCTCGGCCTGATCCTCGTCGCGGGGCTCGCCGTCGTCACCGGTGTCGGGGCCGTCGTCGTGCTGCCGAGCGCGGACGTGACGATCAGGCCCCGCCTGGATGCCGTGGGGCCGGTCGAGATGGAGATCGTCGCGGACCCGGACATCACCGCCGACGAATCCCACGAGCGGCGTGATCCCGGCCCAGCGCCTGACCTTCGAGGTGGAGGCAACGGACACCTTCGAGGCGACCGGCAAGCGAGTGGAGACCACCAAGGCGGCCGGCCGCGTGACGTTCCAGAACTGCGACACGGGTCGCTCCGTCACGGTCCGGAGCGGAGCCGTGGTCGCAACGGCCGGCGGGATCAAGTTCTCGACGTCGACGGCCATCTCCGTTGGCCGCGCGTCGATCTTCCCGTTCGCCTGCAAGACGGCCAGCGTCGACGTCGTGGCCGTCGCCGACGGTCCCGATGGCAACGTCGCCGCGTCGACGATCACCAAGGTCCCGCCCGGCTACGATTCGGTCGTGCTCTCGGTGACCAACCCGGCACCCACGACCGGCGGCTCGTCGACGGACTTCCCGGTCGTCGTCCAGGCCGACGTCGATGCCGCACTCGATCAGCTGACCATGGCCGCGCGGACCGACTTCGTGGCACGAGTCGCCGACCCAGCCCAGGCCCCGGCCGGCATCGTGATCTTCGAACGGACCGCGGTCATGGGCGAGGTGACGCCGACGGTCGATCCGACGACCATCGTCGGGAAGGAGGTCGCGACCTTCGAGCTCGGCGTGACGGGACGCGGTACGGTCGTCGGCGTGAACACCGACCCGATCACCTCCCTCGCCGAGTCGCGCCTGACGAGCACCATCCAGGCGCCCGACACCTTGGTCGACGGCTCGGTGGAGATCGTCGTGGGCGATCCGACGATCGACGGTGAGCTCGTCCGGTTCCCCGTCAGCGCACGCGCCTCCACGGTCCGGACGCTGGACGGCGATGCGCTCAAGGCGCAGATCCTCGGACTGCCGCTGCGCGCGGCGCGTGCGCAGCTCGAGGGCGTCGGGACGGTCGAGATCGTCCTGTGGCCCGATTGGGTGACGACGATCCCCACCTTCGAGTCGCGCGTGACGGTCACCATCGAGCCCGTGGACGGGGCGACGCCGTGAGCACGATCCTCGGGATCGATCTCGGCGAACGTCGGATCGGACTCGCCCTGGCCGAAGGCGATGGCGGTGGAGCGATGCCGCTCTCCACGCTCCGCCGGGCAGCGACGACCGAGCAGGATGCGGACGGTATCGAGCGGGTGATCGCCGAGCATCGCGTCGCAGAGATCGTCGTGGGACTGCCGCTCGAGGCGTCCGGCGCCGAAGGGCCCCAGGCATCGATCACCCGAGCATGGGTGGATGCGATCGCGCCACACCTTCCCGTGCCGATGACCTTCCGCGACGAGCGCCTCACCAGCCACCTTGCCCAGGAGCGGCTGGGGCCGATGAAGCGGGGCAGGTCGGGCGGCCCGCCCTCCAAGGTGCAGCGCGACGCGTATCGTGCGCGGGTGGACCGTGAAGCTGCAACGATCATCCTCCAGGATGAGCTCGACGCTCGAAGAGAGGCGGCGTTCGCTGCGCCGGCACTCGACTCACCCGTGGCTGGTCGACAGGCCCCCGGATCCAGGAGAGACCCCGCATGACGTTTCGCCGCGGCGACAAGCCCGACCGATCGCAGGCCCGCCCGATGGAGCCGGGCAGCTACGACGATGCGGACATGCCCGACGTCGGGATCCGGCGCGAGCCGTCCAATCCACGTCGGGAGCCGGCCCGCTACCAACCGGTGCGCTATGAACCGGACTGGCGGCGCAGCTCGAACGAACGCTACGGCCGGGGCGTCTCGTCCGATGGCGGCGGTCACGGCATCCTGCGATTTCTTCTCTTCGCGCTCGTGCTCGCGACGGTCGTCATCGGGACGATGTTCACCGTGCTCCGTCCGGTCGTGCGCTCGGCGGTCGTCGATTGGGCGTGGGAGAACCAGGGGTCGTTCCGGATCCCGTTCGTGGGCGACCTGGTTCGCGAGGACCTGGGCCCGCTGCTGACCGAGCCGGCGGGCGGCTCGGCCACACCCCAGGAGTTCGAGGTGGCCCTCGGCGACACGCCGGCGCGGCTCGCCCCGCGGCTGCTCGCGGCCGGCTTCATCGAAAGCGAGCGCGCCTTCCTGTTCCACGCCATCCAGACCGATCTCGCCCCGCAGCTCGAGGCCGGTCGATTCCTCCTGCGCGGCAACCTGACCCTCGACGAGGTCACGTCCGCCCTGCTGGGGTCACCGATCCAGGTCTCGTCGGAGGTCGTCACGTTCCGCGAAGGCCTGCGCATCGAGCAGATGACGGCGAAGCTGCAGACGGTGCCCTCGAAGGTCGATCCACGGGCGTTCTACGACCTCGTGACGAAGCCGCCGGCCGAGCTCCTGGCCGACTACCCGTGGATCGTCCTGCCGGAGGGTCGCTCGCTCGAAGGCTATCTCTATCCGGCGACCTACACGCTGGTCGTGGATTCGGGCGGTGGCACCACGCCGATCACGACGGCCGACGATCTCGTGAGGGCGATGCTCGATAAGTTCCGCGAGGTCGTGGGCGAGAGAGTCAACGTGCCCGAGGCTCGCGGGATGACGTTCTACGAGGTCCTGACGCTCGCCTCGATCGTCGAGCGCGAAGCCGTGCTCGACGAGGAGCGGCCGGTCATCGCCGGCGTGTACCAGAACCGGCTCGACGGCCTGCGCAAGACCGCCAAGATCCTCAACGCCGACCCCACCGTGTTCTATGCGATCGACACGCTCGCCTTGCGCGAACTCCCGTTCGATGAATGGGCGACCTACTTCTTCTGGAAGGCTCCGGGGGTCGCGCTGGCCGGCGTGGACGTGCCGGACGAGCTCCAGGGGTACCAGACGTATCAGACCGGCGGCCTGATCCCCGGCCCGATCTGTACGCCGAGTCTCAAGTCGATCGAAGCCGCCCTGGCGCCGGACACCGAGCGCGACGGTGGCTACCTGTACTTCGTCGCGATCCCGGACGGCGGGGGAGCGCATGCCTTCGCGAAGACGCTGGCCGAGCACCGCGCCAACCTGAAGAAGTACGGCTACACGTGATCGTCGGCGCGCCATGATCCAGGGGATCGCGCTCCCGTCGCCTGCCGACTTTGCGCGGCCGCCGAGCGTGGCCGACCTCGCGCGGTGGGCCGAGGCGGATGGGGCCGCACGTCCAGCGCGTCTGCAGCGACTCCGCGATCGCTTCGGCGAGCATGGCGTCGATGCCTACTTCGGCATCCGACGCGAGCACATGCGCTACCTCACCGGGTTCACGCTGGCCGACGGCGAGGAGAAGGTGGCCGGCAACTCCGGTCAGTTCCTCGTCTCGGGCGACGAGAGCGTCGTCCTGGCAGACAGCCGCTACACCCTCCAGGCCGAGCGCGAGGCCGTGGGATCGCGGATCTTCGCCGCGTATCAGGATCTGCCGCGGCGCTGGGCGGAGCTCGTCGGGTCGGTGGGCGCGCGCAGGGTCGCCGTGGAAGCGGGGTTCGTCAGCCAGGCCATGTGGGCACGACTTGCCGCCGCGGCCCCCGATGTCGAGCTGGTGCCCGTCGAGGGCTGGATCGAGGCGGACCGGGCGACCAAGGAGCCCGCGGAGCTGGAGCGGATCGCAGCGGCCTGCGCCGTGGCCGATCGGGCGCTGGCCAGCCTGCTGCCCTCGATCCGCGCGGGGGTGACGGAGCAGGCACTGGCACTCGACCTGGAGTGGGCGATGCGCACCGGCGGTGCAGACGCCCTCGCGTTCGATGTCGCCTGCCTTGCCGGCGCTGAGGCCGCGCTGCCACACGGCTCCCCGGGCGATCGGCCGGTGATCGACGGAAGCGTCCTCCTGTTCGACTTCGGTGCGGAAGTGTCCGGCTACCGCAGCGACATGACGAGGACCCTGTTCGTCGGCGAGCCCTCGGCACGGGACCTGGAGATCTACGATCTGGTCGCACGTGCTCAGGGTGCGGCGATCGCGGCGCTGCGCGACGCGGTGGCGGCAGCCCACGCCGACGGGGCCGAACTTCCGACGGGGAGGGCCATCGATGCGATCGCCCGGGCGGTCATCGCGGATGCCGGTCACGGGGATCACTTCGGCCACGGGCTGGGCCACGGGATCGGGCTGGCCACTCACGAGGCTCCCAGCCTGGGGATGTCGGCGCCCGAGACGCCACTGCCGAGTCCCACGGTGTTCTCGGTGGAGCCGGGCGTCTACCTCGCGGGCGAGATGGGAGTCCGGATCGAGGACCTCATGACGATCGATGCGGGCGCCGGGACGACGGCACTCCTGACCGAGTTCCCGCGCGACGTCGTCGTGGTGAGCGGGCGGTAGTCGTTCGTCTTCGGATGGGAGGGTGCCCCCGTCCCCGCTCCCTGACATGGCCCGGCGATGCCACGTGGGCGGCCGCGTTACGGGCTGGCGTACGACGGGATCGAGCGCTATCGTGCGCGGCATGGACTTCGATGGGATGTTCGGGGCGATCATGGGCATCACCCTGATCGGGACGCTGCTCGCCGTGGCGCTCCCGATCGCGATCGTCGTGGTGGTCATCTGGGCGATCCGGCGGGGGATGCCGCAGCGGCGGGATCCGGCCGAAGAGGCACTTCGGGCACGCCTGGCCCGCGGCGAGATCGACATGGCCGAGTTCCAGGTCCGACTCCGGGCGTTGCAGCGCGAGGACGCGTAGCACCCCGTCGTCGGCGACGGGCGATCCGGATCGTGGGGTCGCCTCTGCTACGATC
Organism: uncultured Chloroflexia bacterium; assembly: GCA_963714835.1. Lineage (GTDB taxonomy): Bacteria > Chloroflexota > Limnocylindria > Limnocylindrales > CSP1-4 > CAKKPP01. The sequence continues at coordinate 22,748 of CAVQPX010000007.1, read as the reverse complement.
GTGGCCTTCGAACGACGACCCACAGAGCGGTCCGGTGTGGCGCGATGCGTCGAGCGCCGGCCGCCGATCCCGAACGGAGCCTCCACCCCGATGATCAGCACCAGTGACCTGCGCAAGGGCGTGGCCATCGAGCTCGACGGTGAGCTGTGGCAGATCCTTGACTACCACCACATCAAGATGGGCCGCGGTTCGGCCCAGGTCCGCATCACGCTTCGGAACATCAAGCGGGGCCAGACGGTGGAGCGCTCGTTCCAGGCCGGCTCGAAGTGGCCGCGCGCGTCGATGGAGAAGCGGCCCGTCCAGTTTCTCTACCGCGACGGCGACGACTTCCACTTCATGGACACGGACACCTACGACCAGTTCCAGATCTCGACCGAGATGCTCGGCGAGGCTGCGCAGTACCTCACGGACGGGATGACCGTCGACCGCACCTCGTACCAGGGAGAGACGATCGGCGTGGAGATGCCGATCACCGTCGACCTGAAGATCGTCGCGTCCGAGCCGGGGTTCGCCGGCGACACGCAGTCCGGCGCGAAGAAGCCCGCGACCCTCGAGACCGGGATGGTCGTCCAGGTGCCGCTGTTCATCAACGAAGGTGACACGATCCGGATCGACACCCGGACGGGCGAGTACCAGACCCGGGTCTGACGGAAGCCATCCGGCGGAGGCTGTGGAGGCATTGCCCGATCCAAGGTTCGCCGCGGAGCGCGGATAGCGCGTGGATCCCGGACGTCCCGGCCTGGATGCTCCTTCGAATGGTTCGGGCAATCCCGGGCCGCGGGTCCTGGGCGTTGGCGAGGCCGCGCGGGCGATCCAGGCTGCAGTTCGCGCGGACGAGCGCCTGCGCGATCTGTGGGTCGAGGGAGAAGTCGGCCGGGTCACCGTGTCGAGTGCCGGCCACGCCTACTTCACGCTCAAGGACGATCGCGCCCAACTCCAATGCGTGTGGTTCCGCGACGATCGGCTGCGGTCCGCGTTCCAGCCCCAGGCAGGCCTGCGAGTCGTCATCCACGGCCGGATCGACTACTACGAGCCACAGGGAGCCCTGCAGGTCTATGTCGAGACCCTGCAGCCAGCCGGACTAGGCGATCTGACACTGCGCTTCGAGGCGCTCAAGGCGAAACTCGACGCCGAAGGCCTGTTCGCGTCGGACCGGAAGCGACCGCTGCCGATCCGGCCGGCGACGATCGCCGTCATCACGAGCCCGACGGGCGCCGTGTGGCGCGACATCTGCCACGTCCTGGGCCGACGATGGCCACTCGCCCAGGTTCTCCTCGTGGCCTGTCGCGTCCAGGGCGATGACGCGCCCGCGAGCATCGTCGGTGCCTTTCGCCGGCTCGAGCGGCAGCTCGGCGAGCTGCGTTCGGCCGGCGACTTCAGCGACGCGCCGGTCGTGACGATCCTCGCGCGGGGCGGCGGGTCGATGGAGGACCTCTGGGCGTTCAACGACGAACGCGTGGTGCGATCCGTCGTCGCGCATCCGCTGCCGGTCGTCACGGGGATCGGCCACGAGGTGGACGTGACCCTGGCCGATTTCGCGGCCGACGTGCGCGCACCGACGCCGTCCGCGGCCGCGGAGCTCGTCGTACCCGACCGGGCCGAATACGTCGGATCGCTGCGCCGCGCGCTCGATCGGCTGGCCCGTTCGGGCGATCGAGCAACGACGCAGGCAGCGCAGGTCCTGGGGGCCGAGCGGCGCGCCCTCGATCGGCTGGATCCAGCGGTGCGCCTCGCGTCGGTGCGTGAGCGGATCGGCCTGCTCCTCGACCGGGCGACCGCCGCGACCACGGGACGTCTCGAGCGGCACGGGACGGCTGTCGGGCGCGTCGCCGATCGGATGCCCGCGATCGTGCGTGCGCGCCTCGGGAGTGCCCACGGGGACCTGAACGCCGCGGCGGCGGCTCTCGGCGTCCTGGGACCGCAGGCGACGCTCGACCGCGGATACGCCATCGTCCGGCGGCGTCCTGACGGCGCGGTCGTCCGCGAGCCGGCCCAGGCCCCCGCGTCCACTCGGCTGACCATCCGCGTCGCACGGGGCGAGCTCGACGCGACCGTGGACCACGGCGACGCGGGCGACGACCACCACGGGTCATGACCGTTCCCATCGATTCCTTCGTGGGCGTCGCCCTGGCGGTGGGCATCGGGATCGTCGTGCTCCTCGTCGGCATTCGCCTTGGTATGCTCGCGGCGCCCCGCCTCAGCCGTTGGGCCGAGCGGCAAGACGATGAGGAATCGGTTGACGGACCCGACGCCTGACACCACGACGGACGACGAGCACGCCCCGATCTCGCTTGCCGAGATCGCCGAGCTGGCCTTCGACGACGCCCTCGCGGAGCTCCAGAAGGTCGTGGCCGAGCTCGAAGCGGGTGGGCTGGCCCTCGAACGGTCGATCACCCTCTACGAGCGGGGAGTCGCGCTGCACGAGCGCTGTGCCAAGCTGCTGTCCGATGCCGAGCTCCGGATCAAGCAGCTCGTCTCGCGCGCCGGCGGCACGCTGGACGCGATCGACGTCACGCTCGAGAACGCGCAGGAGTCGGACTAGGGGCTGGCGCGGCGGCGGGCAGCCCCGGGTTTCGCGCTAGACTTTCGCCGCAACCCCTCGGAGATCGGAGCGCCCAGACCCCCCGTGTCCCTCCTCAGCGACCTCCACGATCCAGCCGACCTCCGGCAACTCGACGACGGCCAGCTGCTGCAGCTCGCCGGCGAGATCCGCGAGACGATCATCTCGACTGTCGCCCAGACCGGTGGCCATCTCGGCAGCTCCCTGGGCGTCGTGGAACTGACGATCGCGCTGCATCGACTCCTCGAGTCGCCGCGCGACCGGATCGTGTGGGACACCGGCCATCAGGCGTACCCGCACAAGCTCCTCACCGGCCGCTTGGGGCGCTTCGGGACACTTCGACAGCTGGGCGGTGTCGGGGGCTTCCCGCGCCGCGCGGAATCCGTGCACGACGTGTTCGATGGTGGCCACGCCGGCACCGGCCTGTCGGTCGCCCAGGGACTCGCGACGGCGCGGGATCTCACGGGCGGATCGCACCGGATCGCGGTCGTCGTGGGCGATGCGGCACTCATGAGCGGGTTGTCGCTCGAAGCGCTCAACGACATCGGCCATCGGAAGACACAGCTCCTGATCATCCTCAACGACAACGAGATGTCGATCAGCCCGACCGTCGGGGCATTCTCCCGCTACCTCAGCCAGATCAAGCTGAGCCCGACCTGGCAGTCGAGCAAGACGGCCTACGACAACCTCGTCGAGCGACTGCCGGTCGTCGGCCCGACGGCGTTGGAGCTCAGTCAGCGCCTGCGTCGTTCGGTCGTCAACTTCGCCCAGCCGGGCCAGCTCTTCGAGGATCTCGGCATCACCTACATCGGCGTCGTGCCCGGTCACGAACTCGACCAGCTCGATGAGACGCTCCGCCCGGCCCTCGAGCTGAAGGGCCCGGTCATCGTGCATGTCCGAACGCAGAAGGGCCGCGGATTCCGTCCTGCCGAGACCGACCAGATCGGCTTCCACGGGGCGGCTCTCCCCCCGATGGAGGTCGACCCGAAGCCAGAGATGCCGTTACCGGCGAACGGTGAATCGATGGCGGACGATGCGACGCCGCCCGTGCGCCGCGCACCGAAGGCACCGAACTACACGGCCGTCTTCATCGAGGAGGTCCTCGCCCTGGCCCGCACCGATGAGCGGATCGTGGGGATCACGGCCGGGATGCCCACCGGGACCGGGATGTCGAGGTTCCAGGCGGAGTTCCCGGATCGCGTGATCGACGTCGGGATCGCCGAGCAGCACGCGATGACGCTCGCGACGGGCCTCGCTTTGGGCGGCATGCGTCCGGTGGTGGCGCTCTATTCGACGTTCCTCCAGCGGGCCTTCGACCAGGTGGTCCACGACGTCTGCCAGAACGACCAGCCGGTCCTCATCGCGGTCGACCGCGCCGGGATCGTGGGCGAGGACGGGACCAGCCACCAGGGGATGTTCACGCTTCCGGCCCAACGCCAGCTCCCGAACCTCGTGATCGCCTCGCCGAAGGACGAGCAGGAACTGCGCTCGATGGTCCACACCGCGTTCGCCCAGGATCATCCGTTCGCGCTGCACTATCCGCGCGACGCCGGCTTGGGGCTGGCGCCGGTCGACCCGGCCGCACTGCCGGTCGGGCGGTCCGAGACGCTCCGCGCGGGCAGCGATGTCCTGTTCGTCGGGTTCGGCCCGATCGTCCAGCGGGCGCTTGCCGCGGCCGACGACCTTGCGGCCGAGGGTTGGTCGATCGGCGTCATCAACGCCCGGTTCGCCAAGCCGCTCGACGTCGAAGCGATCGTCGGCGGCGCGAGAGGGAAGCGACTCGTCGTGACATTCGAGGAAAGCGTCGTGACCGGCGGCTTCGGCGGCGGAGTCCTGGAGGCGATCGAGGAGGCTCGGGTGGACGACCCGGCGCTGCGAACCGTCGCGGTCAGGCTCATCGGCATCCCGGGCGACCGATTCGTCGATCACGGGTCGGCGTCCGATCTGCGCGAGATGCTCCAGCTCGACGCCGCAGGCCTGGCGACGCAGGTGCGGGCCGCACTCGCAGCGCTCGGTGCGACGCCGACCGGCACCGCCACCCACACGCCGGCGGCGGTCTGACACGAACGGGGCATCGAACGGGAGAGTCCCGGTCGAGTCGCGTGTGCCACGATAAGCCGGTGAGCACCGCCGCGGATCACCTTGAACGCAGCACGCACTCGATCGGTCGCCGTGTGCGTCTCGACCACCTCGTCGTCGAGCGCGGTCTGGCCGGGACGCGAACCCGCGCCGATGCGCTGATCCTCGCCGGGAAGGTTCGGGTGGGCGACGGCGATGGCGCGCGCCTCGACCGAAAGCCCGGCGACCTCGTCGCCCGAGACACCGCGGTCTCGCTCGCCGCGCCACCGCCGTTCGTGAGTCGCGGTGGCCACAAGCTCGCGGCCGGTCTCGACGCCTTCGCGCTCGATCTGCGCGATCGGATCTGCCTCGATGTCGGCGCATCCACCGGCGGGTTCACGGACGTCCTGTTGCAGCGCGGAGCCGCTCGCGTCTACGCTCTCGATGTGGGTCGCGGGCAGTTGGCCGATTCGCTCAGGCGGGATCCGCGCGTCGTGGCGATGGACCGGACGAATGCCCGGACGCTGACGGCCACCGCGCTCCCCGAAGCGGCGTCCTTCGCCTCGATCGACGTCTCGTTCATCTCGCTGGCTCGCGTGCTGGGCCCCGTCGCGTCCGCGCTCCAAGACGGCGGCGAGATCGTCGCGCTCGTCAAGCCGCAGTTCGAGGCGGACCGCGGTCAGGCGAAGGGCGGTGTCGTGACGGACGCCACGGTCCACCGCGCGGTCCTGAAGCGGGTGGCGCTGGGCGCCGCGCAGAGCGGCCTCGCGCCGCGCGGCGTGGTCGCGTCGCCGATCACCGGTCCCGAGGGCAATCGCGAGTTCCTCGTCTGGCTGACGGCACCCGATCCCCGCGATCCGGATCGGCCGCGCGACGTCGCGGCGCCGCCGGTGTTCGAGCTCGACCCGGCCTTCACGGGCCAGATCGAAGCGGCGACGGCTCCATGACCTCACCGCGCCTCGGGTTCGCCTACAACCCGACGAACCCGGCCGCGCTCGCCCTGTCGAAACGGGCGGCCGACTGGTGCGAACAGCGCGGGCTCGCCCACTGGGAGGCGCCACCCGGCGAGTACGACCAGCTGCTGGCCGAGCTGCCCACCACCGACCTGCTGCTCGTCCTCGGAGGCGATGGGACGTTCCTGCGTGCCGCGCGCGCCGTCGCGGAGATCGACGTCCCCCTCCTCGGCGTGAACCTCGGGAAGATCGGGTTCCTCTCGAAGGTCGAGGCGACGGACCTCGAATCGATCCTCGTGGAGCTGCTGGACGGCGCCTACCGGATCGATGAGCGGATGATCCTCGAGGGGCTGATCCTGCGCGGCGGCGTCGGCCCCCCGGAGCGCCACGTCGCCCTGAACGATGTCGTCGTTGCCCGCGGGTCGCTCGCGCGCGTCGTCAGGCTCGATGTCGGGATCGACGACACGCATCTCGCGACCTACATCGCCGACGGCCTGGTGGTCGCCAGCCCGACCGGATCGACCGGGTATTCGTTCTCGTCGGGCGGCCCCATCGTGGATCCGCAGAGCCGCATCCTGGTCGTGACGCCCATCGCCGCCTATCTCTCGGCGATCCGGTCGATCGTCGTGGGTCCGGACCAGGTCGTGAGCTGCACGGTCGTGGAGGCGCACGAGGCCCTCGTGAGCATCGACGGTCGCGAGGATGTCGCGCTTGAGGTGGGCGACGTCGTGGAGGTCAGGGCGCTGGATCGCCCGATCCGCCTGATCGAGCCGAAGAGCAGCCTCCCGTTCTGGGACCTCCTCCGGCACAAGGTCGAGCTGCTGCCGAAGTGACGGACGACGCGCGGACGACCGTGGACGCCTCGCTCGGTGCGCTACCCGAAGGCACCCGCGAAGCCGCGTCGGGCCTGACGGCCGGGGCATTGCTCGAATTGACCGTCACGGACCTCGCGCTCATCGAGCGGATCCGGATCGAGTTCGCGAGCGGGCTGAACGTGATCACCGGCGAGACCGGTGCCGGCAAGAGCCTGATCATCGACGCGCTCGGGCTGGCGCTCGGGGCGCGGGCGGATACGTCGCTCGTCCGACACGGTGCGGACGCGGGCCGGATCGAGGCCCTCTTCGATCGCATCCCCGAGCCGCTGATCGCGGTCCGCGAGGTCGCGGCGTCGGGTCGGTCGACGGCCCGGCTGGACGACGACGCGGTCACGGCCGCCCGGCTGGCCGATACCACGGGACCGCTCGTCGAGATCCACGGGCAGCACGACCAGCAGCGCCTGCTCGACGAGCGTCACCAGCGCGACCTGCTCGATGCGTTCGGGGGCCACGGCGAGGAGCGAACGGCGATGCTCGCGGCGGTCGAGCGCTGGCGATCCAATCGTGCGGCCCTCGCCGAGCTGGCCATCGACCCGCACGATCTCGGGCGCCGGATCGAGCAACTCGAGCACGAGGCCTCCGAGATCGCTGCGGCCCGACTCCGACCCGGCGAGGCCGACGAGATCCGCGAGCGACTCCGTGCGGCGCAGCACGGCGAGGCGATCGCCCGGGGCGGAGCGCTGGCCAAGGACGCCCTCGTGGCGGCGGACCGCGATGCCGACCTCGGGGGTTCGGCCGGATCGCTCAGCGCGCATGCGTCGATCGCAGTCGCGCTTCGGGAGCTTCGATCCATCGCGCGTCTCGACGAGCGCTTCGCACCCCTGGTCGAGCGCCTGGCCGGGCTCGAAGCGGAGTTGGACGACGTGGCGACCGAGATCCGCTCGCTCGCGGAGGGCATCGATCACGATCCGGCGAGCATCGCGCGCCTCGAGGAGCGCGTCTCGCTCATCTTCGGGCTCGAGCGACGCTACGGCGAGGACGAGGCGGCGGTGATCGCGCGCGGGGAACGTGCTGCTGCCGAAGCCGCGCGACTGGCCGACCTCGACGGCGAGCGGGCACGGCGTGCGGAACGTGATGCCGAACTGCTCGCCGGAGTGGCTGCCGCTGCCTGGGCACTCTCGCAGGTCCGCGCGGAAGCCGCCGCTCGACTGGCCGAACATGTCGACCACGTCCTCGTGGAGCTCGGTTTCCCCGAGAAGGTCTTCGACGTGGCACTCGGACGTCGGTCCGCCGGTCGCGACGAGGCGGCCATCGAACTGGACGGCGATGCGGTGGCATTCGACGGGACCGGAGCGGATGAGGTGCTCTTCCGGTTCGCACCGAACCCCGGCGAGCCGGCGCGCGGCCTCGACCGGATCGCGAGCGGCGGCGAACTGTCGCGTGTCGCACTCGCCATCAAGCAGGTGCTGGCCGAGGCTGACCGGACGCCCACGATCGTCTTCGACGAGGTGGACGCCGGCATCGGAGGACGCAGCGCCGACCCGATCGGACGGAACCTGTGGCTCCTGGCGCGCCGACACCGGGTCCTCGTGGTGACCCACCTTCCACAGATCGCGGCCCACGCCGACGTGCACTTCCGGATCGCCAAGCGGACCGATGGTGGCCGGACGGTGACGGAGGTCGAACGCCTGGATCACGAGGGACGTGTCCGCGAACTGGGCCTCATGCTCGGCGGCGAGGCAGCGCGCGACCCCGGGACCGCGGCCACGGCCTCGGCGATGGAACTCCTCGAACGCGCCCTGCGGTGGCGCGAACACGACGCCGTCGCGAGCTGAGCGGGCTCGGGACATCGTGGTCGCCGACGGACGATCCATCGACCGGGCGATCGACGGATTCCTGGACCACCTGCGCGTCGAGCGCGGGGTGGCCGACGCGACGGTCCGGGCGTACCGGAGCGACCTGACGGACTTCGCCATGGCCCGCGACGTGGATCGCACGTGGGATCGCTCGCCGAACGCGGCAGTGGCGTACCTCGCCGCTCGTGCGCGTCGGGGACGTGCCCGCGACCCGGGTCTCGCGCCCACGAGTCTGCGTCGGCGCGCAGCCGCGATCCGCGCTTTCTATCGGTTCGCCTACGGTGAGGGACTCATCTCCACCGATGTGGCTGCGCACCTCGACCTCCCGCGTCAGCCTCGGTTGCTCCCGGACACGCTGACGCTCGCGGAGACCGTCGCCCTCATCGAGGCGGCGGGAGGCGAGGAGCGGTCTCGTGATCGCGCGCTGCTCGAACTGCTCTATGCAGCTGGGTTGCGGGTGTCCGAGGCGCTTGGTCTGGACCGCGAGGATCTCTCGATGGACGGCGCGTTCGTGCGGGTCATCGGGAAGGGCGATCGCGAACGGCTCGTGCCGGTCGGGGATGTGGCCCTCGAATGGCTCGGTCGGTGGATCGACGGTGCCCGGGGGGATCTGCTCTCATCCGAGCTGGCCGCCGTGCGTGGCGGTCCCGTCTTCCTTGGAGATCGAGGGCGCCGACTGGCGCGTCAGCAGGCCTGGGCGACCGTTCGAGCCGCGGCTGTCGCCGCCGGTCTTGGTGGACGGGTGAGCCCACACACGCTCAGGCACTCGTTCGCGACGCACCTGCTCGAGGGCGGGGCGGACCTGCGGATCGTCCAGGAGTTGTTGGGACATGCGAGTATCAACACGACGCAGCTCTACACGCACCTGACCGGAGAACGCATCCGCGAGGTTTATGCCCGCGCTCACCCGCGGGCCTGAGGAGGGAGAACAGCAGGATGGCCCGGTACGCCGACACGCTCCTGGTGGATGGTGAGCGCGTCGTGATGCGCACGCGCCAGCACTGGTTCGCCACGGTGGTGGATGGTCGCCGACAGTGGACGCTGCTGGTGGGGAGCCTCGTTCTGCTCGTCCTGAGCCTGAACCTGGAGGGCGTCATCCGTGATGTCGTCGGGTGGGTCGTGCTCGCGGGGATCGTGCTGTCGGTCGGCGTGCTGATCGTCCACTACTGGGCCTGGTATGCCCAGGACTACCTGGTGACGACGCGCCGGGTCCTCAAGGTGGAGGGGATCATCAACAAGCGATCCGCCGACAGCTCGCTCGAGAAGATCAACGACGCGGTCCTCGAGCAGAACCTGTTCGGACGCATCCTCGACTACGGCGATCTCAACATCCTCACGGCCGCCGACGTCGACCTCGACGAGTACAAGATGCTCAACCACGCGCCGCAGTTCAAGCGACAGATGCTGAACCAGAAGCACGAGCTCGAGATGGAAGGGATGCGCCTTCCGTCGCCCCCGCTCCGGGCCCCGGTCACGACCGGGATGACACCTGCGGGGGTGAACACCCCGGCACCCGTTGGGTCGGGCGCCCCGAGTACCGCGGGACCCGGTGCGGCGGCGCTCGGGTACGCGGCGCCGGGGCCGATGACCTCGCCGTCGCCGGCGACAGGCGCTCCCGCCGGGCCGGGAGCCATGTCCGCCGCCCAGATCCTCGACGCCGTGAACGGTCTGGCGAAGCTCCGCGACAGCGGTGCGCTGACACCGGCAGAGTTCGAGGCGAAGAAGGCCGAGCTGCTCCGGCGGCTGTAGGGACGGCGACTCGCCTCCTGGGCCCGGCGACGGCCCACGGGCTCCCCGGAGCGGCCGTGGGCGGTACGATGGCCCTCCCCATCTGCATCCCGAGGTTTGCGTGGAAGATCTGGTCCCGCGGCTGATCGCCATCGCGCTGATCCTGCTCATCGCCTTCCCGGTGCATGAGTTCGCCCATGCCCTGGCCGCCTACCGCCTCGGTAATTCGACCGCCCGGCTGTTCGGGCGGCTCACGGTCAACCCCATCTCCCATTTCGACCCGATGGGCGGCCTGCTCCTCATCGTGAGCGGCCTGACGGGGTTCATCATCGGCTGGGCCAAGCCGACGCCGGTCAACCCGCTCAACCTCGCCGGCGGCCGGAACGGGGAAGCGATCGTCGCGATCGCCGGACCGCTCTCGAACCTCGCTCTCGCGGCGGCCGGTGCGCTGCCGCTGCGCTACATCGTCGCGACCAATCTCGAGGTCCCGATCCTGCTCTACCAGACGCTCTCCCTGTTCGTGCTGTTCAACGTGCTGCTGATGATCCTCAATCTCCTCCCGATCGCTCCGCTCGACGGTTCGAAGGTCCTGTTCGCGCTCATGGACCAGCGCACGGCGTACCGCGTGCGGCCGTTCCTCGAGCAGTACGGGTTCCTGATCCTGATCGGCGCGGCGTTCCTGCCGATCCTGCCCGGCGGCCAGACGATCCTCAGCGCGGTGTTCGGCGGGATCGGGATCCCCCTCGTCAGACTGCTCATCGGTGTCTGAGGCGGCGGGTCGCGGCGGTCCGGGCTGGTGGGCCGGCAAGGTCCGCCAGTTCGATCGCCACCTGCGCGCTCGGGTCTCGCCCACCGAACGGCGCGAACTCGCTGCCTGGGCGCCCGTCTGGGCGCTCGAGGTGTTCGATGCGATGCATCCCGCCGATCGCCGGCACGGCCTCGACGTCGTCGCCTCGCTCCGGCCCGATGGCGCTCACCAGCGCCCGTCGGCGAGCCGCGACCGGGACGTGGAGCTGTTGATCGCGGGATTGCTCCACGATGCCGGCAAGGGCTCGACCGGGGTCTGGCCGCGGGTGGCATTCTCGCTCGGTCAGGCGTACGGTGCTCCGATGCGTCGACTCATCCGGACGATCCCCGGGACCTCGTGGGCGGCGTCCCTGGATCGGCTCGAGCGACACGCCGAGCTCTCGGCCGACCTCGTCGCCGGTGCCGGCGGGAGCGAGCGGACCGTCGCGCTGATTCGTCACCAGGATGCGCCGCTGGACCCCGTCGACGGTGAGCGACTGCGCCTCGCCGACGAGGCGAACTGACCGATGATGAGCGTAATGGCCGGGGCCGGGCCGCAGGTGCGCATCGACCCTGCACGGCGCGCGGACGCGGCGACATCGGTCCAGCTCGAGGACTTCGAGGGACCGCTGGGGTTGCTGCTGACCCTGATCGAGGCGCGTCAGCTCGACGTGATGACCGTGCCGCTCGGGGCACTCGCCGGCGAGTACCTCGAGGCACTGGCCGCGATCGAATCGGACCGGATCGGGAACATCAGCTCGTTCGTCGCGATCGCCAGCCAGCTGATCCTGATCAAGAGTCGCGCGATGCTCCCACGTCGGGCGGATCCCACCAGCGCCGATGCCGTTGACGCGGACGAGGCGATCGATCCCGAGGCGGAGCTCCGCGCGCGGCTGCTGCTCTACCGAGCGCATCGTGACGCGGGCCGTCGGATCCTCGAGCACGCGACGGTGCGACTGGGCCTGTTCCGTCGCGAGCCGGGTGCGACCCACGCGACCGCACTGGCCAGCGCGGTGCCCGCCGACGCGCCACCGCTCGCCCCGGAGCTCCTCAGCGCCGCGCTTGCCGGACTCGTGCGGATCGCGCCGCCCCCGGAGATCCCGCCGGAGGCGATGGTGAGGGTCGTCACCCTGACCGAGCGGGCGGGGATGATCCGGGCGGCACTCCGCACGGCCACGACGGTCGTGCTCCAGGATCTCCTGCGCGGCGTCCGCGATCGCACGGTCGTCGCCGTGACGTTCCTGGCCATGCTCGAGCTGATGAAGCGACGCGAGATCGTGGTCGACCAGGCCGAACCGTTCGGGCCGATCGTGGCGCGGGCGACGACGCCAGAGGAACGGGGCGATGACGGGTCGCCGCCCGATCCGGACGCTCCCCTCGACGAGACGATGGAGTCGTTCGCATGATCGAACCGACCGACGAAGGGGACACGACGGCGGACAGCGCCTCCGACACGCCGGCCGAGCTGACCGAGGCCGCGCTCGAAGCCCTCCTGTTCGTTGCCGAGCGACCGCTGGCGCGCCGCGAGATCGCGTCACTCGCCGGCGTCGATCGCGAGACCGTTGACGCGAGGCTGGGCGACCTCGAGGTGACCCTTCGTGGCCGGGGGATCACGCTCGTCCGGTCCGGCGATCGGGTCGAGCTGGCGACCGCGCCCGAAGCCGGAGGGCTCATCGCGCGCTACGTCGGCGCGGACGCCGTGCGCCTGTCGCCCGCGGCGCTCGAGACGCTTGCGATCGTCGCTTACCGCCAGCCCGTGACGAAGGCGGCGATCGAACGGATCCGCGGCGTCGACTCGGACTACACCGTGCGCGCCCTGCTGCATCGTCGGCTGGTCGTCGAACTCGGTCGATCGTCGGCCCCCGGCCGGCCGTTCCTCTATGGCACGGCCTTCGAGTTCCTCGAGCGGTTCGGGCTCACGACGCTCGAGGAACTTCCGCCGCTCGACCTGGATGCCGCCGCAGGATTGGCCGAGGAGGGCGCGGAGACGATCCCGGCCGCGGCCGAACCGTCTCCAGCGGCGGAACCGCCTGCCGCGGCCGAACCGCCGGCCGCTGAGTCGATCGACCCATCGCCGCCTGCGGCCGAGCCGCGCAGCGTCGGTGTCCCGGTCTTCCATGACACGCCGCCCGGTCCCGAACGCCGTGCAGACGGCGGATGACGATGGAGCGCCTCCAGAAGGTCATGGCCGCCAGCGGGGTCGGGTCCCGCCGTGCCTGCGAGGTCCTGATCGCGACCGGACGGGTCACGGTCGACGGATCGGTTGCCGTGGTGGGGCAGCAGATCGATCCGCTCAAGGCCGATATCCGCGTGGATGGGCGTCCGATCGGAGCCGCCACATCGCTGGTGTACATCGCGATCCACAAGCCGGCCGGCGTCACCTCCACGGTCAAGGACCGACACGCCGAGCGGACCGTCCTGGACCTCATCCCCACGGCGCTCGTTCCCGACGGTGCCCGGATCTACCCGGTGGGCCGCCTCGACCAGGACAGCGAGGGCCTGATCCTTCTGACCAATGATGGTGAGTGGTCGGAGCGCGTGCTCCACCCCCGGTTCGGTGTCGAGCGCGAGTACGCGCTCGCCGTTCGCGTCCCGCTGCGCGAGGACCAGGCCGAGGCGCTGGCGGCCGGGATCCGGTTGGAGGAGGGCCTCGCCACGTTGACGGCCCCGCTGCGCGCAGCGACCCCGATCGAAACGAAGCGGCTCATGGGCGTCATCCGGCCCGTCCCGAACGAAGGGATGACGTGGTATCGCGCGACACTCGCACAGGGCTGGAAGCGCCAGCTGCGACGGATGTTCGGTGCGGTCGGGGCGCCGATCGACCGCCTGGTCCGGGTCCGGATCGGGACGGTTCGGTTGGACGAGCTCGTGAGCGGATACGCGCGGCCCCTCAAGGCGCCCGAGATCCGTGCGCTCGGAGCCGGCCAGATCGTGGCTCCGGGGCGCGCTCGCGGCTCCGGTTCACGCGGTCCTTGCAAGCGTCGGACCGATGGGTCACGATCGACGCGTGGTCGACGTGAGCATGTCGAACGGGGCCCCGGGCAGCGATCCGGGGGCTGACGCGGCGGTCCGAGCCTCCGGGCTGGTCAAGACCTTCGGCGAGATCCGGGCGGTGGACGGGATCGACCTTGCGTTGTCGCCGGGCCGCATCTACGGACTGCTGGGACCGAACGGATCCGGCAAGACGACCCTGATCCGCCTGCTGACCGGCCTTGCCCGCGCATCGACCGGCGCGGCGTGGGTCCTCGGGACGCGCATGCCGTCCCGCGAGATCCTGGCACGGGTCGGGTACATGCCACAGAGCGAGTCGATCTACCCCGAACTCTCGGTCGCAGAGAACGTGTCGTTCTTCGCGACGCTGCAGGGAGCGCGGGCTGCCGGAGCGATCGATCGGGTCCTCGAGCTGGTGGAGCTCGCCGCACGGCGTGACACGCCCGCGATGCACCTGTCGGGCGGGATGCGGCGGCGGCTTTCGCTGGCGTGCACGCTCGTCCACGAGCCGGCCGTGATCATCCTCGACGAGCCGACCGTGGGCGTGGATCCGGCGTTGCGGGTCCAGTTCTGGGCGCACTTCCGGCGCCTGGCCGCCGCCGGCACCACGATCCTCGTCGCCAGCCACGTGATGGACGAGGCGGACCGCTGCGACGAGCTGTTGTTCATGCGGGCCGGGAAGGTCATCGCGCATGGGACAGGGGCAGCGCTGCGTACCCAGGCCGGAACGTCGGATCTGGAGTCGGCCTTCCTGCACTTCTCCGGCCTGGACGGCGAAGGCCGCCCGCTGGACCCCCGGGACGGGTCGGCATGAGCCCCGCCCGCACGCTCGCCGTCGCGCGCCGGATCCTGGCTGGCCTGCGACGCGACCATCGCGCACTCGGGCTCGTCGTCGTGGCGCCCATCGTCATCACCCTGCTCCTTGCCTGGGTCATCCGAGGTTCGGAGGCCGGCCCCACGAACGTGATCGTCCGCAACGATGCGGGTGCCATCGGGGCCCGACTGGTCGACGGTCTCCTCGATGCCGACCGCACGACCGATCAGCTGCAGATCGTCGCCATCGCGGATTCCGCGGACGCCGCCAGAGCGGCCGTCCGGAGTGGCACTGCCGACGTCGCACTCATCCTGCCGTCCGAGCTTGCCAGCCCGGATCTCGTCGGCGCCTCGACGATCGTCGTCGTGGTCGACGGAACGGATCCAGGCACCGACGCGGCCAGGATCGGGGCGGTCCAGCGTCTCCTGGTCGCCACGCTCGCCTCCTCGATGCCGGGTGCCGGCGGATCGGCACCGACGCTCGCCGTGGAAACGGTCTTCCTCTCGCCCGAGGCGGACAGCCTCGACATCCTTGCGCCCGTCTTCCTCGGCTATTTCGCCTACTTCTTCGTGTTCATCCTCACCGGCATCAGCTTCCTGCGCGAGCGCACCGGCGGGACACTCGAGCGCCTGCTGGCGACGCCCGTGACCCGCGCCGAGATCGTCGTCGGCTACGGCATCGGGTTCAGCGTCCTCGCGACCGTCCAGGTGATCCTGCTCACCGCCTTCGTGCTGGGTCGGATCGCGATCCCCGCGATCGGACCGGTCGGGGAGTGGGGGATCGGCCTTGGTGTGGCATCCGCGGGGAGTCCGTTGCTCGCGTTCGTCCTCGTCCTCCTGCTCGCGATCGGGGCGGTGAACCTCGGGATCTTCCTCTCGACGTTCGCCCGGAACGAGTTCCAGATCATGCAGTTCATCCCGATCGTGATCATCCCGCAGGGCTTCCTGGCCGGGATCTTCTGGCCGGTGGACCGGCTGCCGGAGGTCCTGGAGGCGATCGCCCGGGTCCTGCCGCTGACGTACGCGGTCGACGGGCTTCGTGGCGTCATCCTGCGCGGCGAGGACCTCGCTTCCGCGGCGATCCAGCTGGACCTGGCCGTTCTCTCGATCGTCGCGGTGGTCCTCGTCGTCCTCGGGAGCGTCACGATCAAGCGCGAGGTCGTCTGACCGAGCCGCGTCCAGACGACCCCGACGCGCGGGGTATCCTGCCCCGATGGACCCGCAACGCCCGCTCGTCATCGCGATCGACGGCCCCGGTTCGTCCGGCAAGTCGAGCGTCGGTGCCGCCGTCGCGACCGAACTGGGCTACCGCTTCTGCGACACGGGATTGCTCTACCGCGCGGTGACCTGGCTGGCCTTGCAGCGGGGCGTTCCCGAGTCGGATCACGTCGCCCTGATCGCCCTGATCGCGGAGATCCAGCTCGTCGCCGACGAACGGGGCCGCCTCCTCAACGTGGTGGTCGACGGCACCGATGTCACCGATGCGGTTCGCCGCCATGAAGTGGACGCCCGCGTCTCGGGCTACGCTCGGGTCCCCGAACTCCGTGCCGCGCTCCTCGGGGAGCAGCGCCGGATCGCGGCCGACGGCCGGATCGTCATGGCCGGCCGCGACATCGGGACCGTCGTCCTTCCGGATGCGGACGTCAAGATCTATCTCGATGCTTCGGTCGAAGAGCGTGCCCGCCGCCGATCCGACGAGCGCGGGTTCCACGGGGGGAGCGATCCGGATGGGGCGCGGGCCGCGGCGATCCTCGACGAGTTGCGGCGGCGCGATGCGACGGATCGCGCTCGGACGGTGGCGCCGCTCCGTCCCGCCGACGATGCGTTCGTCCTGACGACGGACGGGAACGAGCTGGCGGAAACGGTGGCCCTCGTCCTCACGGCCATCAAGGACGCCCCCGAGCGCACCGCCGCTCGCACGGCCGGCCACCCGTGAGGGGCCCGACGCCGATCGCCGGGCACGTGACCCTGTTGATCCGGGCATGTGCGTTCGTGGCCCGGGTCCTCGCTCGCAGCGTCACGCGCATCCGGATCGAGGGTGCCGTCGACGCGATCCCGCGAACCGGCCCCGTGATCCTGGCCGCCAATCACACGTCGAATGCGGATCCGGTCGTCATCGGTGGCTTTCTGACCCAGACGCTGAACCGCCGGGTCAACTGGCTTGGGAAGAAGGAGCTCTTCGACGTTCCGATCCTCGGCTGGCTCTCCTGGCATGGCGGGATCCACCCGGTCGATCGGGGCGCCGCTGACGTCGACGCGTTCAAGCTGGCCAGCAAGATCCTGAGCGAGGGTCATCTCCTCGCGGTGTTCCCCGAAGGCACGCGAAGCCCGGACGGCACGCTTCAGCGAGCCAAGGACGGGATCGCGCTGCTTGCGCTCCGCACCGGCGCTCCGGTCGTGCCGATCGGGATCGAGGGCGCGGACCGGGTGTGGCCGAAGGGCCGGACCCTGCCGCGGCTCGGGGGTCACATCGTCGTCAGGGTCGGGGCACCCATCGTCCTCGCTGCACCGGCCGGGTCGGGCGACCGGCGGGCCGCGAAGGCGCAGACGACCGAGCGGATCATGCGGGCGATCGCTGAGCTGGTCCCCGAGCGCCAACGGGGCGTCTACGGGGCGCTTCCGGATGATCCCGAGGCGCCGGATCCATCCGAGACGGTCGGCGGGTGACCCTCGCGCACGGGCCTGAACGGTGCCCGTGCGATACTCCGGATGACATGAGTACCGTCGAAGCGGTCCGGATCGCACGCCGGACCGGGTTCTGCTATGGGGTTCGCGAGGCGATCGACAAGGCGAAGGAGTCGTCGGCTGCCGGTCGGGCGACGCATACCCTGGGCCAGGTCGTGCACAACGAGGGTGTCATCCAGGATCTCCAGCAGCTCGGGATCCGGACCGTCGAGACGCTCGACGAGGTCGACCACGGCGCCGCGGTCGTCATCCGCGCGCACGGCGTGAAGCCCGAGGTCATGGAGCGCGCCAACACGCGCGGCCTCGAGGTGATCGACGGGACCTGCACCTGGGTGCTCCAGGAGCACAAGGAGCTGGCGAAGCTCGTCGAGGAGGGCTACACGATCGTGCTCCTCGGCACGCCGAACCATGCCGAGGTCGTCGGGATGCTCGGGTTCGCGCCCGATGCGATCGTCGTCGACGAGGAAGAGGACTGGGAGCGGATCCCGCGCAAGAAGAAGATGGCGCTCATCTCGCAGAGCACCCAGCCGCCCTGGAAGTTCGAGAAACTGGCCGCCTACATGGTGAGCCGCAGCCACGAGCTCAAGATCGTGAACACGGTCTGCCCCGTGACGATCCGGCGCCAGGAAGACACGATGGAGACGGCGCGCGAGGTCGACCTGATGGTCGTCGTGGGTGGCCGCTCGTCGGCGAACACGAAGGAACTGACCCGGCTGTGCGGGATCGCCGGAACGCCGGCGCTGCAGATCGAATCCGGTGCGCGACCTCGACGACCTGACGGTCTTCGACGGTCCGCGTGTCGTGGGCATCACGGGCGGGACGTCCACCCCGATCGAGGACCTGCACGTCGTCGCTCGCCACATCCTCGAGACCGCCGGCGTGGACGATGTCCGCGCAGCGGGCAGGGGAGCTCGCCGACGCGGCACTGGCCCTCGCGGCGACTCCCGCCGGACGAACCACGTCGCTGCCGAACCACTCCGTCTCGGCGCGCGGCCTGATCGTGGCAAGGGCCGAACGGACCCGGGGGAGCCTTGCGAGGAGCTCCGCGGGAAGCTCCGCAGCGACCCCGGCTGGGAGCACCGCCGGGATCCCGGTCGTCGCGATCGTGGGGCGCCCGAACGTCGGCAAGAGCACGCTCTACAACCGGATCGTCGGTGCGCGGCTGGCGATCGTCGAGGATCGGGCGCGCACGACGCGCGACCGGATGTACTCACGCCGCGGAGTGGAACGGGCGACGCTTCATGGTCGTCGACACCGGCGGTCTCGAGGTCGACCCGGCCGATCCCATCGAAGCGAAGGTCCAGGACCAGGCCCGGCTCGCGATCGCCCAGGCCGACGTGATCCTCTTCCTGGTCGATGCGATCACGGGGACGACGCCTGCCGACCTCGAGGCAGCCGAGCTGCTCCGCCGGGCCACGGCACCGGTGCTGGTCGTCGTGAACAAGGCGGACAACGAGAAGCGCGAGCTCGATGCCGCCGAGTTCTACGCCCTCGGCTGGGAGGAGACGTATACGATCGCTGCCAGCCACGGCCGCGGGGTGGCCGACCTGCTCGACGCGGTCGTGTGGGCGCTGCCGCCCGAGAGTGACGCCGAAGTCGCACGCAAGGCGCGCGAGGCCGAGGCGGATGCCTGGGCGCGCGATGTCGCTGCGGGCCGCCTCGAGCCGATCACCGTGGGCGACGCCTCCGACGATGCGTTCGACGACCTGGACCCCGGAGTCGATGGCATCGATCTCGACGCCGCCGAGGTCGTCGAAACGGCCCGTTGGGACGCGCTGATCGCCGCCGAAACCGAGCGAATCCCGGCCGCGATCGCGTTCGTCGGTCGACCGAACGTCGGCAAGTCGAGCCTGCTGAACGCGCTGCTCGGAGAGGAACGCACGATCGTCTCGGATATCCCCGGGACGACGCGCGACTCGATCGACACCCGGATGGCGTGGGGGCGAAGCGAGATCGTCCTCATCGACACGGCCGGGATCAGGCGTCGCGGGAAGGTCGCCTCCGGTCCCGCCGCCGAGCGGTTCTCGACCCTGCGCGCGCTCAACGCGATCACCCGCGCCGACATCGCCGTCCTCGTCATCGATGCCGTCGAGGGCCTCACCGCCCAGGACGCCCACGTCGCCGGTTACGTGGCGGACGAAGGACGCGGCCTCGTGATCGCCGTCAACAAGTGGGACCTCGTCGAGGACAAGACCGACAAGACGTTCGATCAGTACGTCGAGTGGATCCGCGCCGACGTCCCGTTCCTCGACTTCGCGCCGGTCGTGTCGATCAGCGCCAAGACCGGGCAGCGCGTGGGCAAGGTGCTCGAGACCGCGATCGAGATCTGGGCCGAGCGGCGCAAGCGGATCCCCACGGGCGAACTGAACCGGCTGCTCCTCGCCGCGATGGAACGGACCCCGCCGCCGCCGGTGCGCGGCCGCCGACCGAAGATCTTCTACGCCACCCAGGCCGCGATCTCGCCGCCGACCTTCGTGTTCTTCGCGAACGACGCATCGTCGGTCCACTTCAGCTATCGGCGGTTCCTCGAGAACCAGCTGCGCGACCGATTCGGCTACGAGGGCACGCCGCTCCGGCTGATCTTCCGCGACCGGTCTGCGGTGCGACTGCCACGCCGCCGGCGGACGGCGCCCAAGCCGGCGCCACGGCGAACGGCGGCGGCCGCACGACCGAACCCGGCGAAGGGTCGCAAGCGCGCGAAGTGAACGCTCCGCGGGTCGCTGTCGTGGGAGCCGGCGCCTGGGGGACGACGCTGGCGATGCTCATCGCCCGATCCGAGCCGGTGACACTCCTGTGCCGATCCGCCTCGGTGGCCGAGGAGATCCGCGCCGACGCGCCGCAACGAGCGTCGCCTCCCCGGGATCGATCTGCCCGACGGCGTCATCCCGACGGCGGACGAGGGCTCGCTGGACGCCGCGGCCGATCTGGTGATCGTGGCGACGCCATCGACCCACCTCCGCGCGGTCGCAGCGAGCATCGCCTCCCACGTTCCTCCCAGCGCGGACCTGGTGACGGTCGTGAAGGGGATCGAACGCCAGACACTGCTCCCGATGTCGATGGTCCTGGCCGAGGCCGGCGGTTTCGCGCCGGAGCGGATCGCCGCGCTGTCGGGGCCGAACCTTGCCCTCGAGGTCGCGCGCGGGTTGCCCGCGTCGGCGGTCGTGGCGGCCACCGATCCGACCCTCGCCGCGCGGGTCGTGACCCGTCTGAGCCGACGCGAATTCCGGCTCTACATGAATTCCGACCTGCTGGGCGTCGAGCTGTGCGGAGCGCTCAAGAACGTGCTGGCGATCGCCGCGGGCGCGGTGGACGAGCTCGGCTTCGGTGACAACGGCAAGGCCGGCCTGATGACCCGCGGGATCGCCGAGATGACGCGCCTAGGTCTTGCGATGGGCGCCAATCCCCTCACGTTCGCCGGCCTGGCCGGCATCGGAGATGTCATCGCGACCTGTGGATCGAAGCTCTCCCGAAACCACCGTCTCGGCGTGGAGCTGGCGAAGGGCCGCTCATGGGCGGAACTGGAGGCGGAGCTGCCCGGGACGGCCGAAGGCGCCTACACGGTGGACGCGGCCCTGGCGCTAGCCGAACGGCACGGCGTCGAGATGCCGATCGCCCGCGAAGTCCACAACGCGCTGTTCGAGGGCAAGAGCGTCCAGCGCTGCCTGCTCGACCTGCTCGCGCGAGAGTCGAAGGACGAACTGGCCGACCTGCAGGCCTGGATCGGGCGATTGACGCCGCCGCCCGTCGAGAGGGACCCGGTCTGAGCCGGAGGGCGTCGCCGCCCCGGCCCGTGGACGACCCTGCCCGAACGGGATCGGTGGGTCGCTCTGCTAGACTCCGTGAGCCCTCGTCGGGGCGTGGCGCAGTCTGGTAGCGCACCAGTCTGGGGGACTGGTGGTCGTCGGTTCAAATCCGGCCGCCCCGACCAAATCTCCCGCACGAAACACGACTCCAAGGGCGGAGTGTGTCCGGGTCCCGGTAGCAACGCCGTCAGCAACAGCGCCGCGTCATCGGTGTACACTCGCGGACATGAAGAGGCGCCCCGCCCGAGGAAACGAGCGAGGCGCCGTGGACCAGTCCTGGATTGGAGGACCGCTCCGATGGCCAAGTCTACCGTTCCGAAGACCCGCCGGCGGTCGGCCGGCGAGGGCTCGATCTACCAGGCCTCCGACGGCCGATGGCGCGGCCGCGTCACCTGGACCGAGCCCGACGGCACGCAGCAGCGCCGCTACGTCACCGGGCGAACATCGGCCGATGCTCGAGCGAAGGTCGACGAGCTCCGCCGCGATCTCCGTCTCGGGTCATCGCGCCGTCCGGGCCCGGCGCGACCGTCGGCGACTACCTCACCGGATGGATCGAACGCCATCGGGCCCGCGTCCGCCCGTCGACGTGGCTCACCGCCGAATTGTACGTCCGTGTCTACCTCGTCCCGGCGCTCGGCCGGCGGCCGCTCGCCAGGCTGACCGCCGTCGACGTCGAGACCTCGCTGGCATCGTTCATCCGCGAGGGTCGGCCGATCGTGGCGGGCGACACCCGCCCCCGACGCCCGGTCTCGGCCCTGACCGCGCGCCACGTCCGAGCCCTCTTGCGACGGGCCCTCGCGGACGCGCACCGGGCCGGGCTCGTCGGGCGCAACGTGGCCGCCGACGCGGCCCCTCCGTACGTCGAGCATCGGCCGATCAGCTACCTCACGCCGCGCGACCTCGGCCGGCTCCTCGACGCTACGGTCGACGAGGATCTCGGACCGCTGTACGCCGTCGCGGCGACGACCGGGCTCCGGCGTGGCGAGCTCCTCGGCCTCACCTGGCCCGACGTCGCCGATGGCCGGCTGACGGTTCGCCGAGCGATGACGCGGATCAGGGGCAACGGATGGGGCCTCGGCGAGGTCAAGAGCGCGCGATCGCGCAGAACGATCCCGCTACCGGCACGCGCCCGCCTGGCGCTCGAGATGCAGCGCACTCGCCAGCGGTTCGCCCAGAACGCCGCCGGCGACGCCTGGCAGGACCGCGCCGGGCTCGTGTTCACCGACAACATCGGCCGCCCGCTGCTCCCGGAGCACGTCTCGCACCGCTTCGCGAAGGACTGCGCCCGGACCGGCGTCCCGCGGATCCGGCTCCACGACCTTCGCCACTCAGCGGCGACGACGCTCCTGGCGGCCGGCGTCCCGCTGGCCGTGATCTCCGAATGGCTGGGACACAGCGGGATCGCTGATCACGGCCTCGGCGTACGCGGCCGTCGTGCCGGAGCTCCTCACGGACGCCGCCGACGCGATGGATCGCGCGCTCGCCGACGGCGCGTCATGAGCGATCCGCTGGCGGTCTACGCGCTCGACGAGCAGGGCCGGCGGCTCGACGTCGATGCGATCGACGAGCTCGAGGCGGCCGCGATCTCGGCGATCGTCGGTCCTGGCCGTGAGGCGGCGTCGGCGATCGCTGCGTACCAGGTCGTCGGCGGCGAGAGTCCGGCTCTCGTGCTGCCGAGCGCGCTCGGCCCCGGCGCGATC
>CAVQPX010000006.1:0-78868 GCA_963714835.1 uncultured Chloroflexia bacterium | reverse complement strand
CGTGGCGAGGGTCGCCGTGCCGATCACGAGCCGACCGGCCGTCGGCGACCCGGGGACGTGCCCAGGCCCGAGTTCGGCGGCGATCGACAGCACGCCCGAGCTGATCGTGGTCACGCCGGTGTATGTATTGACCCCGGCGAGGACCAGGGTGCCCGCCGCCGTCTGGTCACCGCGCCGGCTCCGGCGATGACACCGGCATACGTATGCGTCGTGCCGGTCGCAACGGAGAACGTGGCGGTCCCGGTCAGCGCCACGCCGCGGTCGGTGTCGAGCGTCAACGTGGCCGTCGTCGTCAGCGTGGCGGTCCCGATCGTGAGGTGCCCCGGTGTTGGCGAACCAGGGTGCCGCGCCGAGGGCTGAATCGGCGGCGATCGAGACCACTCCGTCGTGGCGATGTCGTCGCGCCGGTGTAGGTGTTCGGCCGCGGCCCCCAGCGTCAGCGTGCCACGGTCCCGCCTTGGTGAGCGCGCCGCTGCCGGCGATGACACCGCTGTACGTCAGCGTGTTGGTGACCGCGAACGTGGCCGAGCCCTTGACCTCGATGCCGCGGTTCGCATTGAGGGTCATGGTCGCCGTCGTCGTGAGCGTGCCCGTCCGATGATCAGGTGCCCGGCCGTCGGGGACCTGGAGCGGCGCCGAGCGCCGAGTCGGCGGAGATCGAGATCATGCCGGCGCCGAGATCGTCGTGGCGCCGGTCGACGCTGCCTCGCGCGCCGCCCCGAGCGTCAAGGTGCCGGCACCGATCTTGGTGAGCGTGCCGCTACCCGCCATGATGCCGCTGTACGTGAGCGTCGTGCTCGTCGCGACCGAGATCGTGCCTGACCCGGCCAGCTCGATCCCGCGGTTGACGTTGAGCGTGAAGGTCGCGGTCGTCGCGAGGGTGGCGTTCCCGATCGTCACATGACCAGGGGTCGGCGACCCGGGCGCTGTGCCGAGTCCCGCATCGGCCGCGATCGATACGACTCCGGCGTTCAGCGTCTTCGCCCCGGTGAACGTGTTGGTCGGCGGCGGTGAGCCTGATCGGCGGCGGTTGGACCCGTTCTTGGTGAGGGTGCCGGATCGTGATCGAGACGACCCCGCCGATCGTCGTGTCGCCGGCCCCGGCCACGGTCAGCGGCTGGGTCGCGCCACCGATGGCGGCGGTCGTCAACAGGCCGGCGTCGGCCGCGATCGTGGCCCCGCCGGCGCCGAGCGTGATGACGCCCGACCAGGTGTTGTTGTTGGCCAGGTTGCGCAGGGCGCCGTTGCCACCCACCCCGGTGCCGATCAGGCTGGTGATCGGCTCGGCGATGGTCAGCCCCGAGCCGTCGATCTCGATCGTCGCGCCCGACACGACCGTGGTCCCGGTGGCCGTGGTCCCGAGGCTCGTGGCGTTCTGGACCCGGACGATGCCCGCGTTGACCGTCGTCGCCCCGGTGTAGGTGTTGGCGGCGCTGAGGGTCAGCGTGCCGGACCCGTTCTTGGCGAGCGTGCCGGTCGTCGTCCCGATCACGCCGCCGATCGTCGTGTGCACCGGCGCCGGTCACGGTCAGCGGCCGGGTCGCGCCACCGATGGCGGCGGTCGTGAGCGTGCCGGCATCGGACGCGATGGTGGCTCGCCACCGGCACCCAGCGTCGAGGGTGCCCGACCAGGTGTTGTCGTTGGCCAGGTTGCGGAGGGCGCCGTTGCCGCCGACCCCGGTGCCCGATCAGGCTGGTGATCGGCTCGGCGATCGTGAGCCCGAGCCGTCGATCTCGATCGTCGCGCCCGACACGACCGTCGTGCCGGTGGCCGTCGTCCCGAGGCTCGTGGCGTTTCGAGCCGGACGATGCCCGCGTTGATCGTCTGACACCCGTGTACGTGTTGGCCGCACTCAGCGTGAGGGTCCCGGCTCCGTTCTTGACGAGGGCACCGGCTGGTCGTCCCGATCACGCCGCCGATCGTCGTGTCGCCCGCGCCGGTGACGGTAAGGTCGATGCCGGTCGCGGTCACGTCGCCCGTGGTCAGGGTGCCGGCATCGGACGCGACCGTTGCGCCGCCGGCGCCGAGCGTGAGCGTGCCCGACCACGTGTTGTCGTTGGCGAGGTTGCGCAGGGATCCTGTGCCCCCGATCCCGGTCCCGATCAGGCTCGTGATCGGCTCCACGATCACGAGTCCGGCTCCGTCGATCTCGATCGCCGCACCCGTGGCCACGTTCGTGGTTCCCGCGGTCGTCCCGAGGGCGCCGTCACTCGCGACCCGGATCACGCCGACGCTGATCGTGGTGACGCCACTGTACGTGTTCCCGCCCGACAGTCCGAGCGTGCCGGCCCCGACCTTGATGAGGTCCCCGGTGCCGGCGATGATGCCGGCAGCCGTGACCGTCGTCCCGGCGGCCACCGAGAATGTCGCCGACCCGGTCAGCGATACACCGCGATTGGCATCCAGCGTGAACGTTCCGGTCGTCTCCAGGGTGGCCATCCCGATGACGAGGCGACCGGCCGTCGGTGACCCTGGAGCGACCCCGAGCGCATCGTCCGACCCGATCGCGAGCGTGCCGTCGTTGACCGTGGTGACACCCGTGTACGTGTTCGCGCCGCCCAGGGTCAGGGTGCCCACGTCGTTCTTGATCAGCCCGCCGCTTCCCGTGGCGATGACCCCGGCGATCGTCGTGTCGCCCGCGCCGCCCACCGTGAGCGTCCGGTTCGTTCCGTCCATCGCGGCGAGGGTGAGCGACCCGGCGTCGGCTGCGATCGTCGCTCCACCGGAGCCCAGGGTGATCGTCCCGGACCAGGTGTTCACGTTGGCGAGGTTGCGCAGAGCGCCGTTGCCGCTCGGGCCGGTCCCGATCAGGCTCGTGATCGGCTGGGCGATCGTCAGGCCCGTACCGTCGATCTCGATCGCCGCACCCGACGATACGGTCGCGCTGCCGAGGGTCGAGCCCAGGGCGCTGTCGTCCTGCACCCGAACGATCCCCGCGCTGATCGTGGTCGCGCCGGTCTAGGTGTTCGCACTGGTACCCAGCGTCAGGGTCCCCGTGCCGGTCTTCGTGAGGTTCCGCCGTGCCGGTCGCGATCGCGCCGTCGATCGTCGTGTCGCCGGACCCCGTGACCGTCAGGTTGGCGCTCGTCGCAGTGATGCCGTTCGTGGTGAACAGGCCGGCATCGGACGCGATCCTCGTGCTGCCAGTGAGCGTGATCTCGCCCGTCCAGGCGTTCGTGTTGGCGAGGTTGCGCAGCGCGCCTCCGCCTCCGAAGCCGTTGCCCGTGATGGTGACCGCCTCGGCGATCACGAGTCCGGCTGCCGTCGATCTCGATCGCTTCGCCCGACGTGACGGTGGTGCCGCCGTCCGTCGTGCCCAGGGCCGTGACGGTCTGGACCCGGACCACCCCGGCGCTGACGGTCGTGATGCCGGTGTAGGTGTTGGCCCCGGCCAGGACGAGGGTGCCGGTGGCGGTCTTGGTCAGGTCGCCGGTGCCGTCGATGACCCCGGCGTAGGTGAGGGTGCCGGAGACCGAGAACGTGCCGGTGCCGGCTGACCGGATGCCCCGGTTGGGATCGAGCGTGACGTCGGTCGTCGTGGCCAGGGTGGCGGTGCCGATCACCAGCCTGCCCGGCGTGGGCGAGCCCGGAGCGGGGCCGAGGGCCGCGTCGTCGGCGATCGAGAGGACCCCGGCGCTGATCGTCGTGATCCCGGTGTAGGTGTTGGCCCCGGCCAGGACGAGCGTGCCGGTGCCCGTCTTGGTCAGGGCCCCGGTGCCCGCGATGATCCCGCCGTAGGTGAGCGTGCCGGTGACCGAGAGCGTGCCGGTGCCGGTGAGGGCAAGGCCGCGGTTCGGGTCCAGGGTGAAGGTCGCGGTGGTCGTGAGCTGGGCGCCGTCGATCACCAGGTGGCCGGGGGCGGACGAGCCCGGTGGGGTCCCGAGGCCGGCGTCGGTGGCGACCGAGACCACGCCCGCGTCGATCGTGGTGGAGCCGGAGTACGTGTTGGGGGTGCCGAGCGTCAGGGTCCCGGTGCCGGTCTTGACCAGGGAGACCTGGCCGCTGCCGTCCTCGAGCAGGCCCGAGAAGGTGCCGGTGCCGACGCCGTTGCCGCCCACGGTCAGGGTCACCGGCCCGGCCGCCCCGCTGGTCACCGTGCCCGCGCCCGCGAGCGAGCCGGCCGTCTCGTCGTGGCCGGCGAGGTCGAGCACCGCGCCCGCGGCGACGGAGATCGCGCTCGAGGGGCCGATCGCGTTGGCGGTCCCCAGCCGGAGCGTGCCCGCGCTGATCGTGGTGGCCCCGGTGTAGGTGTTGGCGGCACCCAGGGTCAGGGTGCCGGTGCCGGTCTTGACCAGGCCGCCGGTGGTGGTCGAGATCGCGCCGGCGGCCATCGTGTCGCCCCCGCCGGTGACCGTCAGCGTGCGGGTGTTGCCGGCAACCGCCCCCAGGGTCAGGGCCCCAGAGCTGCAGGCCACGGAGGAGTTGGCCGCCATGGTGATCGTCCCCGACCAGGTGTTGGCGCTGGCCAGGTTGCGGATGGCGCCGGTGCCGCCGATGCCGGTGCCGCTGAGGCTGGTGACCGCCTCGGCCAGCACCAGGCCGCTGCCGTCGATCTCGATCGCGGCGCCCGAGGCGACGGTGGCGCCGGCGGCCGTGGCGCCCAGGGCCGCCGCGCTCTGCACCCGGACCACCCCGGCGCTGATGGTCGTGATCCCGGTGTAGGTGTTGGCCCCGGCCAGGACGAGGGTGCCGGTGCCCGTCTTGGCCAGGGCGCCCGGTGCCCGCGATGATCCCGCCGTAGGTGAGGGTGCCGGTGACCGAGAGCGTGCCGGTGCCGCTGACCGTGATCCCCCGGTTGGGATCGAGGGTGACGTCGGTCGTGGTGGCCAGGGTGGCGGTGCCGATCACGAGCCTGCCCGGCGTGGGCGAGCCCGGAGCGGGGCCGAGGGCCGCGTCGTCGGCGATCGAGAGGACCCCGGCGCTGATGGTCGTGATCCCGGTGTAGGTGTTGGCCCCGGCCAGGACGAGGGTGCCGGTGCCCGTCTTGGCCAGGGCCCCGGTGCCCGCGATGATCCCGCCGTAGGTGAGGGTGCCGGTGACCGAGAGCGTGCCGGTGCCGCTGACCGTGATCCCCCGGTTGGGATCGAGGGTGACGTCGGTCGTGGTGGCCAGGGTGGCGGTGCCGATCACGAGCCTGCCCGGCGTGGGCGAGCCCGGAGCGGGGCCGAGGGCCGCGTCGTCGGCGATCGAGAGGACCCCGGCGCTGATGGTCGTGATCCCGGTGTAGGTGTTGGCCCCGGCCAGGACGAGGGTGCCGGTGCCCGTCTTGGCCAGGGCCCCGGTGCCCGCGATGATCCCGCCGTAGGTGAGGGTGCCGGTGACCGAGAGCGTGCCGGTGCCGGTGAGGGCAAGGCCGCGGTTCGGGTCCAGGGTGAAGGTCGCGGTGGTCGTGAGCTGGGCGCCGTCGATCACCAGGTGGCCGGGGGCGGACGAGCCCGGTGGGGTCCCGAGGCCGGCGTCGGTGGCGACCGAGACCACGCCCGCGTCGATCGTGGTGGAGCCGGAGTACGTGTTGGGGGTGCTGAGCGTCAGGGTCCCGGTGCCGGTCTTGACCAGGGAGACCTGGCCGCTGCCGTCCTCGAGCAGGCCCGAGAAGGTGCCGGTGCCGACGCCGTTGCCGCCCACGGTCAGGGTCACCGGCCCGGCCGCCCCGCTGGTCACCGTGCCCGCGCCCGCGAGCGAGCCGGCCGTCTCGTCGTGGCCGGCGAGGTCGAGCACCGCGCCCGCGGCGACGGAGATCGCGCTCGAGGGGCCGATCGCGTTGGCGGTCCCCAGCCGGAGCGTGCCCGCGCTGATCGTGGTGGCCCCGGTGTACGTCCCGGCTCCTCCGAGGCTGACCGTCGCGGCGCCGTTCTTGATGAACGAACCCGTACCGGAGAGTGACCGCTGAGGGTCAGGTCGTCGCTGCCCGCGCTGTCAGCCCCGTCTCGAGGCTGATCGCAGCGAGACGGTGCGGGCGCCGCCGGTGGCCTGGAGCGTCCCCGACCGGGCGGTGATCAGCCCGGACCCGGTGATCGATCCCGACCCGCCGACCGATCCGGAGCTCTCGATCACGAGTCGCCGCCCGCCTCGACCGTCAAGGTCCGTCCGCGTCGAGCGTTCCGGAGACGGTCACATCGGATCCCGGGCCGTCCGCGATCGTCAACTCCACGGCGGCATCCACCCGCAGCTCGCCGCCACCGGCGACGACGACCTCATCCACCGCGATGGCTTCCATCACGGTGACGATGTGTCCGGATCGGATGGTGATCGAGGCGGCCTCGAGGGAAGGCGCCGCCGTCGCGCTGACCCAGGTGGTCCCGTTGTGGCGCTGCCACGTCGCCGCGTCGTTCCACGGCCCCGTCGCAAGGCTCCGGAAGTCGCCGCTGGCCCACTGCCCGGCCGTGAACGTGTTGTCGCTCGGTCCGGCGACCGCGTTGAACACCGCCCCGGAATGGACGGCGCTGCCGCCCCCCACGCCGAAGATGACGAGCGGGAGCACTGCCGAGCCGGCCCGGCCGAAGCGGCGACGAACGCCGCGCAACGTGACGCGGCCGCGGGCGGCTGCGCGCCGGACCACCGCGAAGGTCATGCGTGGCTGCGACTGGCCCGAGTGCGCCACGGCCTCAGCCTCGTCCCCGGGGTGCGAGCGCCTCGTGCGCGGACACGCGAGCGCCTCGTGCGCGGACACGCGGGCGTACGCGCGCGCGCGTACGCGAAGAGCCCGCGCCGAAGCGGGCTGGATGTCCTCCGGGGCGCGGGCGGGCGGCATCAGGGGTTCGGGGTCATCGGGTCCGGCTCACTGGGCCGCCGAGGGGTGCACCCAGGGCGATCCGGACGGGCGGTCGGGTCGGCTTCGGTGGCTCGAGCAAGGCCGCCATGCACAGGAGCGAGGTCAGAAAGCTGACCGCACTGACCATCCCCGTCGGAAATCGACAGGAACGCCACCAGGAACCCCGCGTACGGGACCTCGACGGCGACGACACCCAGCGCCGACGCTGCAGGAACCAGGACCGGATCCGGTTCCGCGTTGTTGTCGCCCTTCGTCTCGAGGTGGGGTCCATCGGCCAGCTCTGCGACGCGGACGACGCGGTGGGTGACGAGCGTGTCGTTGCGCAGCTGCATCGTCACGACGTCGCCGGGTCGGATCTCGTCGGCCGGCACCGGCCGGAGCGCCACCAGCGAGCCGAGGGGGATCGCCGGCTCCATCGAGCCGCCGCGGATGACGATCAGGTGATGGCCGGTCAAGGGGGCGAGCCGTGACCCGATGACGTACGCGAGCACGGTCCCCAGGACGAGCAGCCAGAGCGCGACGATCCCGCGACGGATCGCCTTCGTCACGTAAAGCTGCATCCCATCCTCCGATGAACCGAGGACGGCGACCCTGCGGCCGCCGTCCCCAGGGCTGGTTCAGACCAGAGGCCTACGGGTTGTTCGCGGTCTGTTCGCCCACGAACGTGAACGTGGTGGTCGTGGTTGCCCCCTGGAAAGCGTTGCCCGTCGAGATGTCGAGCGCCGCCCGGAAGCACAGGGTCTCGTTCGCGCCGCCGGCCAGTGCTCGGTCGCCGCTGTCGTCACCCGCGGTCGCGTCGCCGAACAGGGCGCCTGAGAGCGCACCGGTGTAGAGGACGGCGCCGTCGAACGTCGCGCAGTTCGTGCCGAGAGCCCGGACGACGACCGTCATCTGATCGCGCAGGTTCAGGGTGTCCGTGTTCGTGCTCGAACTCGTCATCGCGTAGCGGAGGGGTGCGGTCCCGGCGTTGTTGACGACCAGGCTCGCGTTCACGGTGTCGCCCGGCATGATCGGGTCGAGAGTCAGGAATGCGGAGGTCGGCGACGTCGAGATGTCGATCGTGCCCGCGGTGAAGGCGTTCCCGCCCACTGCCGCCGAATCGGTGAAGAGCGCCAGGGACATCGCCCCGGTCACCATGCTCGTCGCCGCGAGTCCGAGCGCTGCCAACCACAGGAGATTGCGCCGCCCGGCGCCGGTCTTTCCGTCGTCCATCGTTGATCAGGTCTCCAAGCTGGGACCGCCGACGACCAAGCCGGTCTGGGCGGTGGTCGATCGCGACGCATGTCCGACCGGTCCTACGTCATCCTGACTACGCCGATCGGGCCTCCCACATGGACCCATGGTCATCTCGACCCAGTACTTCAGTCAGTTGCCGGAAGGCACGAACCACGCGTCTGGGGCCCCTTCGTCCCGCAGCTTGCGACCTGTGTGCCGTCAGCCCGGTCACGGAGTGCATCATCGAGTCGATGGACGGAACCCTTCTCCCGGCGCAGATGGAGCTTCAGGGCCGGGCCCGACGCTTCGTCGAGGACTTCCTGCAGCCCCGAGAAGTCGAGTTCGAGCGTGCGAACGGCCGGGTGGCACGCGACTGGGGCATGGACATCCGGCGAGCGGCGATCGCCGCGAACCTGCACGGCGGCTCCTTCCCGCGCGCGGTCGGAGGGCAGGGATGGACCGCCCTTGAGCAGGTGCTCGTCCATGAGCAATTCGGCCAGTCCACGGGTGGGCTCTGGTCGTACGTCCCGGGTGGTTACAACGCGCTTGTCCACTGCGACGCCGATCAGCGACGGCGCTATCTCGACCCCAGCCTGCGCGGCGAGCGATCGGGGAGCTACGCGATCACCGAGGATCTGGCCGGATCGGATGCGCGGACGCTCCGCGCGACGGCGGCCCGCGACCGCGCGACCGGCGAGTGGATCCTCAACGGCGAGAAGTGGTTCGTCACCGGACCGGACGACACGGACTTCATGATCTTCCACTGCCTCGCCGACGACGGCAGCGGAGAGGCGCGTCCCACACTGTTCCTCGTCGACTACGACACGCCCGGCGTGGCCGTCCAGGCCGATCCCGACTACACGCACACGTTCGCCGATCGCCATCCACAGTTCGTGCTCGAGGAGGTCCGCGTGCCGGACGCGGCCATCCTGGGCGGACTCGGCCGGGCCGACGAGCTGACGAACGAGTGGTTCGTCGAGGAGCGGATCCACATCGGCGCCCGCTGTTCCGGGGCGATGGAGCGGCTCCTCGAGGAAGCCGTCGCGTGGGCCACGCAACGGATCCAGTTCGATCAGCGCATCTTCGACTTCCAGGGCGTGAGTTTCCCGCTGGCCGACTCGGCGGCCGACGCGTCCGCCGCGCGCCTGCTCACGCGCGAGGCGGCGTGGCTGGCGGATAGCGGCGCTGATCCGAAGGTCGTCCACGCGAAGGCATCGCTCGCGAAGCTGTTCGCGTCGGAAGCCGCGTGGCGCTGCGCCGACCGGGCCGTCCAGGTCTTCGGCGGACGCGGCTACATGCGCGATACGGCAGCGGAACGTTTCCTGCGCGAGTTGCGCGTGGACCGGATCTGGGAAGGGACGTCGGAGATCCAGCGGCTGATCATCGCCCGCGCCCTCGAGAAGCGCGGCGTCGGCCGCGTCGTGGGCTAGACCGCGATGGTCGCCCAGCCGTCCGCGGGATCCGCGATCGACCTTCGGCCCTTGTTCGCGCCACGCTCGATCGCCGTCATCGGTGCCTCGCCGCGCTCTTCGATCGCGCTGACCGTGCGCGACAACCTGCGGGTCCTCGGGAGCGACACGCGCTGCCACTTCGTCAATCCACGGTACGACGAGGTCTTCGGGTCGCCCTCGTTTCCGTCGCTCGCGGACTTGCCTGAGACGCCCGATGTCGCGCTCATCGCGCTCAATCCGCTGCGGGCCGCGGCGTTCACGGAGGAGGCCGCGGCCGCGGGTGTCCCGGCCGTGAGCATCCCGGGTGGTGGCGTGATCGAAGGCGGCGAGGCGGCGGCGCAGATGCAACGCGACGTGCGCGACATCGCCATCCGCCATGGGCTCGCACTTCTCGGGCCGAACTGCATGGGCGTGTTCGACCTGACCACGAACAGCGCGACCTACATCGGCGATATCAACCCGTATCTGCCGCGCGGCGGCGTGGCGGCGATCGCGCAGTCGGGCTCGGTCAGCGATACGTTCATCCATTCGGGGAACCGGATCGGGTTCAGCCGGATCATCTCGTGCGGGTCGGAGGTGGTCCTCGACGCGTGCGACTACCTCGCGTACTGCCTCGACGATCCCGAGACGACCGCGGTCGCATTGTTCCTGGAGGGATTCCGACGGCCCGAGCGGTTCCTCGCCCTGGCCGACCGGGCGCTCGAACTCGGGAAGCCGATCCTGGTCGTGAAGGTCGGGCGGTCGGCGCAATCGCGTGCCGCAGCGCTCGCCCACTCGGGGAGCCTGGCCGGTGAGGACCGCGTGACCGATGCGGCGCTCGCTGCCGCCGGTGTCATCCGCTGTGCCGATCTCGACGAACTGCTCGAGGCGGCCGAGCTCGCGGACGGGATGCGCCGAACCGGACGGAGCGTCGGTCGCGGCCGCACCGGCGTCGTGACGGTCTCGACGGGCGAGGCCTCGCTCATCACGGATCTGGCCGAACGCACCGGCGTCGACCTGCCGCCGATGCCGCCGGCCGTCGTCGAGCGGATCCGGGCCGATCTTCCGACGATGGGTTTCATCGCGAACCCGATCGACCCGTGGGGTGCCGCCGAGCCCGAGGTCGCGTACACCGCAGCGTTCGAGGCGATGGCGGCGTCCGACGCGTACGACGTCCTCGCGATCGTGCACGACTTCCCGTATCGCTCGATGCGCTCGGAGGTCGAGACGGCGAACACGGTCCTCCGCCCGCTCCTTGCCGCCACGAGGGCACGAACGGAGATCCTGCCGATCTACATCTCGCTGACGTCGGGGGAGCCTCCGGAGGAGACGATGGCCATCCTTGCGGAGGAGGGAGCCGGGGCGCCGATGCTGCGCGGGACGATCGAGGCGTTCAGCGCGATCGCGGGCATGGCCCGGTGGGAGCGGCGGCGCCTGAAGCGCGGGGAGTCTGGCCCGGCACGCGCGGGATGGGCCGAGCTTGCCCTCGATCGCACCTCGTTCGGGTGGGACGGAACGGACCCGTTGCCGAAGGTCCCCGCCGGGCCGCCCGTCGCATTGTCGGAGCGCGAGAGCCTGGAGGTGCTGCGTACGGCAGGCCTCGCGGTGACCCCGGCCCACGCCGCGTCCGATCCCGACGCGGCTGCGGCTGCAGCGGCAGCCTTCGGACACGGGCCGGTCGCGGTCAAGCTCGATGCGGCCGGACTGGCCCACAAGACCGAGGCGGACGCCGTCGCCCTCGCGGTCCCGGTCGATGCCGTCCGCGACGTTGCCGCCCGCCTGATCGACGCCGGACGTGCGGCCGGCCTCGAGGTCCGTGGCGTCCTCGTCGAGCCCATGGCGGATCCCGGGATCGAGCTGATCGTCGGGATGCGTCGAGATGCCCTGTTCGGACCCGTGGTACTCGTGGGGCTTGGCGGGATCCTCGCGGACGTGCTCGACGATGTCGCCATCCGGCTGGCCCCAGTCCGCCCGGGCGATGCGCTCGGGATGCTCGACGAACTCCGCGGAAAGGCCGTGCTCGATGGTCCGCGGGGGCGTCCCGCGGTCGATCGCGCTGCGGTCGCCAGGCTGATCGTGGGTGTCGCGGACCTCGCGCTGGCCCGGCCCGATATCGCCGAGATCGATCTCAACCCCGTGATCGTGGGGCCGACCGGCGCCCTTGCCGTCGACGCCCTCCTCGTGCTCCAAGGAGCCACCCTCGAAGGAGCCATCGATGCCTGACGCCGATCCGATCCTGCTGCGCGAGTCGGCGCCGTGGGGCGTGCGCCTCGTGCTCAATCGCCCGGCGAAGCTCAATGCGCTGTCCGCCGCACTCGTCTCCGAGCTGTCCGCGGCG
Source organism: uncultured Chloroflexia bacterium (assembly GCA_963714835.1). Taxonomy (GTDB): domain Bacteria; phylum Chloroflexota; class Limnocylindria; order Limnocylindrales; family CSP1-4; genus CAKKPP01. The sequence continues at coordinate 67,112 of CAVQPX010000006.1, read as the reverse complement.
ATCCGGGACGCGGTGGCCGACCCGGAGGTGCGGGTCGTCGTCATCGCCGGATCCGGGAGAGCGTTCTGCTCGGGCTTCGACCTGAGCGAGGAAGTCGAAAGCGAGATCGAAGGGCCGGTGGCCTGGCGCGAGCTCCTCGCGGCGGACGTCGCCGCGACGCTCGCGATCCTCGACTGTCCGAAACCGGTGATCGCGCAGGTCCACGGCTACGCGCTCGCCGGCGGACTCGAGCTCGCGATGGCCTGCGACCTCATCGTCGCTGCCGAGGGGACGCGGCTCGGGGAACCCGAGATCCGCTACGGGTCGGCGCCGGTGACGCTCCTCATGCCCTATCTCATCGGGCAGAAGCGGACCCGCGAGCTGCTCCTGACGGGCGACCTGATCGACGCGGAAACGGCCGAGCGATGGGGACTCGTCAATCGCGTCGTCCCGACGGAGCGCCTCGCTGAGGAGGTCGATGCCCTCGCGGATCGGCTGGCCCGGACGCCGGCCGAGGTGATGGGCCCCACGAAACGGATGCTCAACCGCGCGATGGACGCCGCCGGCTTCCGGGTCGCCGTCGAGGCCGGGATCGATCTGGGGGCGATCGTCAACGCTGCCGACACGCCCGAGCAGCGCGAGTGGGACACGATCGTCCGTCGAGACGGCCTCAAGGCCGCGCTGGCCTGGCGCGATCGGCGCTACGACGAGCGACTCGGTCGCGCGGCAGCTGAGTCCGCCGGCGACGGGTCCGCGCCGGCCGGCGCCGGGCCTGCGCGCGACGCCTGAGGGTTTGCCGCGCCTGACGACGAGCACGCGCTCGAGCCGAGCCGGAGCGGGTCCGATCTCGCTCGCCCGTTCGCGCTCACGCCGGCTCTGTCATCCCGACGTCACGGCGGAGCCGATACGCTGCATCCGTGACTCGACGACGCCTTGACCTCATCCGCTCGGTCGTTGCGCTTGCGGGGCTGGCCCTCATCGTGACCGCCTGCGCGGGCGGCGGCACCTCCAGCCCGTCGGCCACGCCGGGCGGCTCAGCCCCATCGCCCTCCCCATCGGCTGTCCCGACCGCCGCGCCCACCGTGACGCCCGAATCCACGCCGACGCCGACGCCCACGCCCACGCCCACGGTCGGCCCGACCCAGGCCCCGCTGCCCACGACCGGTGCCTGGACGCGGCTCGCCGCGACAGGCGCGCCGTCCGCACGCGAGGACCACACGTGGACCGTCGATCCGGACGGCGGGACCGCGTGGCTCTTCGGTGGCCGCGACGGCGGCCGAACCTCGAACGAGCTGTGGGCATTCGACCTGGCCTCGGACACCTGGTCGCGCATCGTGCCGATCGGCTCGGCGCCACCGGGACGCTTCGGACACGACGCCGAGTGGGTGCCCGGAATGGGGCTCGTGATCTACGGCGGGCAGGCGAACGCAACGACCTTCTTCGACGATCTGTGGCGATTCGATCCACAGACCCTGCGTTGGACGAAGCTTCCGGCGGCGGGTGCTGTGCCGACCGCCCGCTATGGGAGCTGCGCGGCGCTGGGACCCGATGGCCGACTCTGGATGAGCCACGGCTTCACGGAGGACGGGACACGGTTCGCCGACACCCAGGCCTACGACTTCACGGCCGGCCGCTGGACCGACGTCACGCCGACCGGCACCCTGCCGATCGCGCGCTGCCTGCACTCCTGCTGGTGGACGCCGGATGGGCGGTTCGTCCTCTACGCGGGACAGACGACCGGCGTCGCCGCTCTCGGCGACCTGTGGGCCCTCACGCCGGGTGCAGGCGATACGCCAGGGACCTGGGCAAAGGTCGACGTCGAGCGACCGCCCGATCGGAACCTGTACGCCCTCACCTCCCGCGGCGATCACGCCGTGGTCATCGGCGGTCGCGGCCTCAACCAGCGGTTCCTGAACGACGTCTACGTCATCGATCCCGCAACCCTCGCGATCATGCCCATCGCCGTCACGGGATCCGGCCCGGTGGGTCGCGGTGGCGCCGCGCTCATCAACGATCCGGACCGCGGCCGGATGCTCCTGTTCGGGGGCAAGACGGCGTCCGGCGCCCTCGGCGATCTCTGGTCGTTGGAGCTGCGCTGACCCTGCGCCGACCTCGCGCCGAGCCAGCGTCGGTCGGTGCCGCGAGGCACCACGGACGGGCCGTCGGCCATCGGTGGGTCGGAGGTACTGCGTTCGCCATGACGACCCACTGCACCGGACCGGTGCGTTGCCCACCGGATCGATCGACGACCGGGCTCGCTCCCCGCTCTCCGGGTCCCGGAAATCGGCGATCGGGCTAGTGCCACGCGGCCGGCGGGTCGCTAGCGTGCGGTCGAGGTCGGGCAGAAGGCGCCGGCCGTGTCCGAACCGAAAGAGAGATCGAATTGACCAGGGACGATCCGTCACTGCGGCGGACGTCCGAGAGACCGAACAGGCACACCCGTCGTGAGGCGGGGTCGCAAAGCCACGGGCCTGCGAGAGCAGGTAGCCGGGTTGCCGAAGTCATCGTCGCTGCGCCCTGTCCGGCCGAGCCGGGCCACGCCGCGCTGATCGCCACGCAGTCCGTGCTGCCCTCGCGACGCCCCGCATGGAGGCGCTCCGTTGAGGAACATCCGAATCGCCCCGCAGGAGGACCGCGTCTCGGCGACGAGGCCGGCCGGCGTGGTCGCGGCTCCCGCCCGGCGTCGCCGGCTCCGTGACTGGGCAGCGACACTGCCGATCCTCGTCCTCGTCCCGGCCCTGGCCCTGCCGTTCGTGGGCGCCCAGGCCGCCGGACCGCGCATCACGCTCGCCCCGTCCGCGGCGACGCCTGGAGCCGTGGTCCGCGTGGACGGACGCGGCTTCCCGGATCGCGCCACGGGTGTCGTCACGCTCGACGGGTCGACCGTCAGCGTGGCGTTCACGGCACGCCGCAACGGCTCCTTCCGCGCCCAGGTGCTGGTGCCGGCGGGCGCGGCAGCGGGTGCCTACCAGGTGGTCGCGGTGGCGCGAACCGGAACGCGAGCGAGCGCGACGCTCACGGTCGCCGCGTCGGATCCGGCGCCGCTCGCTCCGCCCCCTCCATCGGCCGCTCCGGAGGCCCCCCTGCCGGCGGTGACGCCGCCGCCCGCTGCGGTCCCCCCGGCCAGCGCGCCGGCGACGACGGCTCCGTCGACGACGGCTCCGGCGACGGCTCCGACCGCAGCTCCCGCGTCGGCGGCTCCCGTGCCGACCGCCGCTCCAACGGTCCCGCCGGCACCGCAGGCCCCGCCTCAACCGGCCCCTGCCACCGGGGCGGTCCTGATCACCGCGTCCCAGATCGCGCAGCTCCCGACCTCGGGCTCCGCGTGGAATGGGCTGAAGGCCCGCGCCGACGCCAGTGCCTCCAGTCCGAACCTCGCGAACCAGGATGACAACACCGACCTCACCGTCCTCGCCAAAGGCCTCGTCTACGCCCGGACCGGCACGACGTCGTATCGCACGTCGGCGCTCGCGGCCATCAAGGCTGCCGTCGGGACGGAGGTCGGGGGCCGGACGCTCGCCCTGGGGCGGAACCTCGCCGGCTACGTGATCGCCGCCGACCTCATCTCGCTCCGGACGGTCGACCCCGCTTACGACCAGAACGTCTTCCGGCCGTGGCTCCGGTCATTGCTCACGAAGTCCCTCGACGGCCGGACCCTGCGCTCCACGCACGAGGATCGCCCGAACAACTGGGGGACCCACGCGGGCGGTGCCCGCGTGGCGGTCGCGGCGTACCTCGGTGACAGTGCCGAGCTTGCCCGCGTCGCCACGGTGTTCCGCGGCTGGCTCGGCGATCGAAGCGCGTACGCCGGCTTCAAGTACGGCGAACTCGACTGGCAGTGCGATCCCGCGAAGCCCGTCGGGATCAACCCCGTCGGCTGCTCGCGCAACGGCATCGCGCTCGATGGCGCTCTGCCCGAGGAGATGCGACGCGGCGGGACGCTGGTCTGGCCTCCGACGGCCACGGACTACGCCTGGGAGGGCCTCCAGGGGGCGATGCTCCAGGCCGAGATCCTGTCGCGGCACGGCTACGACGCCTGGGACTGGTCCAACCGCGCACTCCTGCGGGCCGTGAAGTTCCTGTACGACCGTGCCGGCTGGCCGGCCGTCGGGGACGACGGGTGGCAGACCTGGCTCGTGGACGCTCGCTACGGAACCTCGTATCGGGGCTCCGCTCCGGCCCGAACGGGCAAGAACTTCGGCTACACGGACTGGCTGTACCCGTCCTGAGGGTCGGGATCCGGGAGCCGTCGCATGATCAGGGCGGCGGCTCCCGCGATCGCCATGACGAGCCAGAAGTAGCGCGCATAGGACAGATGCAGGAACAGGCCGGTGGCCATGTAGGTCACCACGGCAAGTGAGAGGCCCGTCGCGATGTCCGCGAGTTCGGGTCGGGCGGTGATCCAGCGCGAGCGTGCCCGCCGCAGATCGAACAGCGTGATCCCGAGGATCGCCAGGAGGGCGATGAGCCCGAGGACGCCGGCATCGGCGGCCATGCCGAGGTAGAGGTTGTGGGCCTGGCGGTCCTCGGCGCGGATGACGCCCCCCACCTCCACGGCGTATTCGCGGTAGTACGACGAAAACTGACCGGGACCCACCCCGATGATCGGATGGTCGGCGAAGACGGCGATCGCTGTCAGGTTCTCTGCGAGCCGGCTCTGGACCGACGTGTCGGCCGACGTCAGACCCTGCTCCTCGACGAAGAACCCACCGATCGCCTCCAGCGAGGACAGGCGGGTGCCGAGCTGCGGGAACGCGAAGAGGAGCACGACCATCGCCGCTCCCACCAGCGCGAGCTGCGAGAACCGCACGTACCGAAGCGCGACCATCGCGACCATCACGAGCCCGAACCCGACGAACGCGCCGCGCGAGAACGTGAGCACGACCGCCACCAGCGCGAGCGCGGCGGCGAGCAGGGCGAGCGCCTTGAGGGATCGTCGCCGCTCGGCGCGCGCCATGAACAGGCCGAGCGGGACGAGCATCAACATGACCTGGGCGTAGCGGTTCTTCTCGCCCACGGGGCCGGCCTGCCGCGGCGTCCGCGTGTCTCCCGCAGCGGTCTGCTCGACGGTCGCGAATTCCGAGTCCGTCCGAGCGAACCCGCCGTAGTCGTTGCGGTAGGTCCGCGTGATCTCCTGGTACGCGGACAGGCCGCCGACGAGGATCCCGGCCACGAGGAGCGCCCAGATGACGCGACGCAGGTCCTGCTCCGTGCGCAGGACGTTCGTGATGAGGAGGTACAGGCCGATGCCCTCCACCACGAAGGTCCCGAGCTCCGCGAGCGCGTTCCCCGTGTCGCGGGCGAAGACCACGCCGGCGATCTGGACGAGCAGGAGCAGGACGATCCACGGGAGGGCGGGCGCGACCACGATCGGCTTGCGGTCGACGAGCACGGCGTACGCCAAGGGGATCACGAGGATCCCCGGAAGGAGCACGGCGGCGATCGCCGGCACGCCATGGAACGTCACGGCGACGATGACGGCGTTCGTGTAGATCAGGAACGTCACGAGGACGGTCGCAAGCTCGGGCTTGATGACGATCGCAGCGGCGACCGGCACGGCCGCGATCAGGGCCAGGACGATGAGCGGGTTCTCCACGGAGGCCCCGCCGATGAGGGCCGCAGCGACCAGGCTGAACGCCGCGATGGCCGCACCAAGGCCGATCGCGACCCGGGCGCCACGCCCGGCCGGAGGGTCTGCTCGCCGTGCGACGGTCATGGCGCGCGCCCCGTGGTCGGCTCGCGCTGCGGCTCCCAGCGCTCGATCCGGCGCCCGCCCACCAGGTTGAGGATGGCGCGTACTGAGGCCAGGTTGACCATCAGGAAGAACGCCGGCAACGCCACGACCCGGGACCGCGCCCAGCGCCGTTCCGCTCCCAGGATCCCGATGACCCCGACGCCGACGAGCACGATCTCGCCGACGGTCACGAGTCCGTAGAACGGGCGGGCGCCACCGGCCCCGTCCCCGAACGCCAGGAGCGGGGCCGCGACGGCCATGATGAGAAGCGGGATGGCCATCACCCGCCGCAGGACCTTGTGCGTCAGGAGCTGGACCGCATAGAACCCGGTCCGACGCGGGTCCAGCAGGCCGCGACGGGCCACGACGCCGCGCAGGCCGCGGGTCATGATCCGGACCTTCCGGCCGAACTCGCGCGATGTCGCCGAGGCGGCCGGCTCGCGCGCGACGGCGTCCTCGGCGAACACGAGTCGCTTGCCCGCGGCCACCGCGGCGGTCGAGGTGAAGAAGTCGTCCGTCACTCCGGCGCGGACCGGCTCGACGAGCTCGCGCCGGAGTGCGTAGATCGCCCCCGTTGCCGACACGACGCTGCCCGCCCGGCTCTCGGCGATCTTCAACCGACGATCCAGGTCCCAGTAGCTTCGCTCGCCCTGCGATGCATCCGGCCTCGATGGCCTGGTGTAGCGCTGGTCGCCCGCGACGCCGCCCACTTCCGGATCGGCCAGCGGGCGTACGAGCCGGCGGATCGCATCCGGGTCGAACGCGGTGTTCGCATCCGTGAACACGACGACCTCACCGTGAGCGCGAGCCACGGCCGCATCCAGCGCCGCCGCCTTGCCGACACGGCCGAGATCGAGCGCGACCACGCCCCGGTCTGCGAAGGTGGCAGCGATCCGCGCCGTGGCATCGGTCGAGCCGTCGGAGGCCACGACGATCTCCAGGCGATCCGCCGGGTAGTCGCTCTCGAGCAGGTTCTCGATCCGGGCCCCGATGGACGGCGCCTCGTTGTGCGCAGCGAGGACAACGGTCACCGGTGGCGTCACGTCGCCGGCCGCCACGCGGCGCGGTCGCAGTCGTGCGCGCGCGACGAGCACGAGCGGGAACCCGACGTAGGTCCAGCCGACCGTCGTCGCCGCGATCCAGAACAGGGCCTCGGTCATGACGCGGCCGCCGGCCGGAAGCGATCGATGAGCTGGAGGGCGTTGGCGGACATGTCGTAGTCGCGCTCCACGAGCGCACGGCCCGCCCGGCCCAGCGACCGCCCGAGGTGCGGATCCGCGCGGAGTCGCTCGAGGGCGTCGGCGATCGCCGACGCGTCACCTGGTGGCGTGAGAAATCCGGTCTCTCCGTCGATGACGAGCTCGGGGATCCCCGAGAGGCGGCTCGCGACGACGGGGAGCCCGACCCCCATCGCCTCGGCGATGACCACGGGCAGGCCCTCGCGCTTGCCCTCCGCGGTCGGCACGCTCGGGACCACGAGAACGTCGCTGTCGGCCATGAGGCCGGCGACCTCCGCACGCGGCCGCTGCCCCAGGAAGGTGACCCGATCCGCGATCCCGCGCTCCGTCGCCAACCGTTCGAGGGCTGCCCGATCTGGTCCATCGCCGACCACCCGGCAGATGACCGGCGGTCCGTCCGGAGCGAGGCGAGCGATCGCCTCCAGCAGGTACGCCTGGCCCTTCACCTCGTGGAGCGTTCCCACGATCAGGATCCGGAGCGGCGCTTCGCGGCGCGTGTCGGCCGGGTCGCTCGTGTCGCGCTGGAGCGCGAACAGGCGTGTATCGATCCCGCACCGGATGACCTCGAGCTTCGGGATCGGACCACCGCACTCGTCGATGAACACGGCGCGGTTGGCATCCGAGACGGTGACGACGAACCGCGCCTCGCGCACCTTGGTGCACAGCATCCGGCGATCGACGTGCAGGTCGGAGCCGTGGGCGGTGAAGCTGAACGGGATCCCCGTCAGGCGGCCGATGATGAAGCCGGCCAGTGCCGGGTGCGTCGCGAAGTGGCAATGGACGTGCTGGACGCCGCTGGACCGCATCATCCGCGCCGCATGTCCGACCTTCGGCCAGATGCCGATCGCCCCGAGAAAGAAGTTCGCGCTGCCCCACGTGCCGCGCAGGACCGCTGCGAACGTCGCGAGATAGCGCCGCGGGTGGGACGCCAGCAGCGCGAGATGGCTCCCGATGATGGCCGGCGAAACGAACGGCAGGTAGTGCGCCCGCTCGACGAGCGCGCGGGCCTCCGGATGCATGGCCCGTTCGCGCTCCCGCAGGAGAGGATAGATCTCGACGTCGGCACCGGCGGCCTCGACCGCGATGATCTCGGTGAGGATGAAAGTCTCGGTCAGCTTCGGGAAGCGCGACATGACGTAGGCGACCTTCAGGGCGGGCTGACCGGCCGCACGCATCCCCGCGGCCTTCGTCACGCCCCTGGCTCCGCCGGTGGCGGCGGTTCGGCGGATGTGGGTTCCGCGTAGCCATCGGGATGCTCCGAGTGCCATGCCCAGGCGCTCGCGAGGATCGCGCGCAGGTCGTGGCGGGCCGTCCAGCCCAGCCTCTCGGATGCGAGCGTCGTGTCGGCCCACACCGCGTCCGCGTCGCCCGGTCGGCGGGGATGATCCTCGGTCGGGATCTGACGTCCCGAGACGATCCGCGCGAGGTCGACGATCTCGCGGACCGACGATCCGCGGCCGGTGCCCAGGTTGAGTTCGCCGGACTGACCGCCCGCGAGCAGGTGATCCAGCGCGGCAAGGTGCGCCTCAGCCAGATCGTCGACGTGGATGTAGTCGCGGACCGCGGTCCCATCGGGGGTCGGATAGTCCGTGCCGTAGATCCGAACTGCCGGCGCGCGGCCAAGGGCGACCTTCATCACGATCGGGATGAGGTTCGCCGGCGTGGCGTCGTCTTCCCCGTGGTGCCCCTCGGCATCGGCACCCGCAGCATTGAAGTAGCGCAACGCGATGGAGCGGATACCGGCACCGGCGCTCCATCGGAGGGCCTGCTCGGCGATCAGCTTCGATGCGCCGTAGGGGTTCTCCGGGGCAAGCGGTGCTGCCTCGCTGACCGGCAGCTTGGTGGGCGTGCCGTAGACCGCGCACGTGGACGAGAAGATGAAGTCGCGCGCCATGGTCCCGCGCATCGCCTCGAGGAGAGCGACGGTGCCGCCCACGTTCGTCGCGAGGTATCCGATCGGGTCGCTGACGGACTCCTCGACGGCCTTCAGTGCGGCGAAGTGGATGACCGCCTCGATGCTCTCGCGCTCGAGGATAGCGCGGACCAGCGGGATGTCACGGACGTCGCCGACCACGAGGTGCGCACCGGCGACGGCCGCCCGGTGTCCGTGCTGGAGTGTGTCCAGCACGATCGGTGTGTGCGGGCCACCCAGCAGCCGTCGGACCGTCGCCGAGCCGATGTAGCCGGCCCCGCCGGTGACGAGGATCCGCATCCTGGCTCAGTCCGGCGGTCGATCCGCCGACGTCGCGGCCACGCGGCGCGCCTGCCGGCGGCGCGGTGCGGGCTTGGCGGCGACCGCCGGAGCGTCCGCCACGGTCTCGTCGGGGGTGGGCTCAACGGGCGCGCCGGCGGGCTTGCTCGGCCGGCTCGGCCGGCTCGGGGCGGTTGGCGGGCTCTCAGGTTCGACGGCCTGTGGCGGACGGACACGCGTCGCCGCCGGACTCGGCAGCTCCTCGGTGGTCCGCTCGGTGCGTGCTCCCAGGCGACGACCACGCTCGGCGAGGACCACGCCGAGGAGCGGTCGCTCGACGAGGGTCAGGCTCTCGGTGGCCAGGGCCACGTCGACCCGGCGGCTGTGGTCGCGCTCGGCGACGAGCACAGCGCCGTCGGACGCACGGGCCCAGACGGTCGCCAGCGGGGAGTCGGTGACCGGTGCCGTCGCGATGAGGATCACGTCGTAGGAACCCGACAGGCTCGACACCAGCTTCCGACACCGATCGACGTCGAGCGATGGCAGCTCGATCGTCCCGCGCGGCACGATCGCGATCCCGTCGCTCTTCACCGCGAGATCGTCGACACGGGCGCCGACCAGGTAGTCGGAAACGCCGGGCCGACCCTCGAGATTGAAGAGACGGGTGAGGCTTCCGGGCTGACCGCCCGCGCCGTCGATGACGAGGGCACGTCGACCGAGGCGGCCGATCGCCGCGGTCACGTTCGCCGCGAGCATGGCGGCCGTCCGGGTCGAGGTCGCGTCGAGGAACAGGATCGAGTGCGATTGGCGTGCCTCGTGCCCGAGGATCAATTTGGCGGCAAGGAGGAGGTGCGATTGACCAGCCCGCCCGGACGGCAGTGCGATCAGCTCGGTGCCGCCGGTGCGGACGACGCCGAGTGACGTCCCGCCTGAGGCGCGCACGAGATCCTCGCGCGACCGGATGCTGTCGCTCAGGTACTCGACGAGGAGGACGATGACGAGCGCCCCGATGAGTCCCGCCGCCGCGGCGAGGAGCACGAGGATCGATACCTGTGGGGCGACCGGCTCGAGGGCGACCTTGCCGGCCTCGATGATCTGCAGCTGGCCCTCCGGCCGGCCGATCCCGCGTGAGGCGAGCTGGATCAGTTCGTTCGCGATGGAGTTCGCCAGCGTCGCGGCATCCTGCGGAGACCCGGCCTGGACGCGGATGGACAGGATCCGCGTGACATCGTTCGCGGTCGCGCGGACGGCCGCAGCAAGATCGATCGGCTGGATCGTCAAGCCGGTCTCGCGGATCGCCGAATCCAGGAGCGGTTCGGTGGTCACGATCTGCGCATAGGTCTGGACGAGCTGGCCCGACGCTCGCAGCGTATTCGCGTCGGTGTTGATCGGGCCCACGAGGAGCAGGACGCGCGATTCGTACGTGGGCTGGATCTGACTGGCCACGAGGAACCCGGTCAAGCCGGCGACCCACGCCGCGACCAGGAGGGTCCACCACCAGCGGCGGATCACGGCGATGTAGCCCGAGAGTTCCACGATCCCTCCTTCGCCCGTCAGCCCGGCCCTGACGTGGCCGGTACCGACGCCCGTCCGGACCACGTGTCCCGCACCCGGCGCCGACGCGCGAGCGACCCCACGAATGGCCCAAATCGACTATCGAGTTGTGCGCGGATCAGCGCCAGATCGGTCCGCAACCCGACGTTGATCCGTCGGATCGCGAGCCAGTCGCAGTGGCGCAGATCGTTGATTCCACGATCGGTGGTGAAGGCCACCTCGACCCCGCCGTGCTCGGCCGCATCGCGGACGACCGGCGATGTCGCCCCCGAAGGGTACGCGAAGGCCGGCGATGGCGACCGGTCCAGCCGGCGGGCCAGGTCGGCGATGGATCCCTCGATCTCGCCGCGCAGCTCGTCCGGCCGCAGTCGGGTGAGCAGCGGGTGGGTTCGGCTGTGGGCCCCGAGGTCGCAACCATCGTCCGCCAGGGCGCGCAGGGCCGCCCAACCCATGACCCCGCCGGCGCGTGATCCGTCGAGATCCGCGGGCTGCTCACGATCCGCCAGCCGGTCACCCGGGTCGGCTCCGAGGTCCTCGGCGACCTGATCCACGAGGGCGAGTGCCTCAGCGTGCGGGAGGGACTTGATCCGCTCGCGCATCAGCGCGTAGGCGCGCGCACGCTGCGCGGCCGTCGTCAGCGCCACGGGGCCGGCCGGGGAATCCCACGTGTCGCGGTCGGTCGCGGTCACGAGGGTTCGGTGCAGCCGATCCCACCAGAACTCCAGCCCGGCGTCGGGAAAAGCCGTCGGGACGAACAGGATCGTCGGGATCCCGAGATCGCGCAGGATCGGCCACGCAACGTCGCCGAAGTCAACGTAGGCGTCATCGAACGTCACCAGCACGGAGCGACGCGGAAGCGCCGCGCCACCGGTACGCCGCCGGACGAGGTCGGCCAGTGAGACCGGGTGGTACTCGTTCGCCACCATGGTCATCTGCCGCGCGAACCCCTCGGGCGTCGCGCTGACGATGCCCCGGGCATGGACGGAGCCTGCCGGCGCGAGGCGATGGTAGGTGAGCACCCCCAGCAGATCCGGGCGGCCGCGATCCACGCGCGCCAGCGATCCCACGGCGCCCTTGGCGAGCTTCTGGATCGCCCCGCGACCGCGACCCCGCATCGTCATCGGACGGCCGTGCTGCCGTGTGGTCGCGAGACGCGACGGCCGATGCGCCGCGCCACGACGCGGATCGCCGATCGGACGGCGCCGAGATTGTCGAGGACGAACGGGAGCGGGTCGCGCAGCGAGCCGACAGCTTCGACCGGCCGGCCACGCAGCGACCCGACCCAACCCCGGATCCCGAGCTCGCCACGACGCATCCGCACGAGCGCGGCCTGCATGTCGTGGCGCCAGTAGATCCACTTCACGCCGCGATACGTCTGGGTGCGCCGCGTGGGCAGCGGCAACCCGAGGGCATCGGCGTACGCGGTCATGAGCAGCTCCACCCCGCCGCGCTCCGCGATCGCGGATCGCCCGGTGGGCCGGCCCAAGTTCGGTTCGATGATCGCCAGGCTGCCGGTGCGCGCGTCGCGCTTGACCTCGAGGTAGGCGAGGCCGCGATACCCGATGGACGTGAACATCCGCTCGGTGGCCGCGAGCGCCTCATCGTCCCGGATCTCCGCCGACAGCGAGGCGGTCCCGGTCTCGAGCGGCCACTGGCGGACCTTGCCCGCCATGAACGTCGCCAGCGGCCGGCCATCGCGCCCGAAATAGGCGTTGCACGAGATCAGCCGATCCTCGCCGCCGGGCACCCAGCTCTGCGCGATGAGGACGTCGCTCCACGCGAGCGCGCGCTCGACGACGGCGAGGAGCCCGTCCCGGTCGGCCGCTCGGAATGCCTTTGCCCCTGCGTGCGCCTGCCACTCGAGCGTCTTGATCGGCGGTTTGACCACGACCGGGAACTCGAGGCTCGCCGCAGCACGCTCGATATCGGCCCTGTCGCGGATCACGACTGTCGCGGGGATCGGGAGATCGTGCTCCGCAGCGAGCTCGGCGAAGCCGACCTTGTCGACCAGTCGCTCGAGCAACCCGTGCTCCGGCAGGACGAACCGATAGGCGTCCGGGAGCTCCTCGCGCCACTCGGAGATCGTCATCACCGCCAGGTCCGTGCAGGGCAGGAGGAACGCGGTTCCGGGCGCAGGCAGCTCGGGGGCGAGGGTCCGGAGGGTGTCGATCAGGGAAGGACCGGACGTCGCGGCCTCGATGACCCGGCTCGTGACCCGCGTCCGCGCGCAGAAGTGGCGAGCGTTCGCAGCGATCCCGATGACCGGGATCCCGCGGGCGGCGAGCAGCCGCGACGTCTGGAGCCCCGTGATGCAATCGAGCCCGATGACGACCGCGGCGGGGCGAGGGTCGGCACCGCGTGGGTCGGCACCGCGTGGGTCGGCACCGCGTGGGTCGGCACCCCGTGGGTCGGCACCCCGTGGGGCCAGGTCACCCATCAGCCGGCCTTCGGGATGGCGGCGGCCCGATCCGTGTCGGCGGTCGCGGGCAGTCGCTCGATGATCGCCGCCCCGATCGTGGCCACGACCTGGTCCAGTGGCTGCGTCGCGTCGACGACGATGGCGCTCGGGAGGGCGCGGGCGAGGACGGCATAGTCCTCCCGCCGGCGAGCGAGGACCTCGACCGTGTCCTCGTCCTTGCGGGCATGAAGCACGTCGACCGGCGCATCCAGGATGAAGATGAGATCGGGGCGCGGGTAGAGGCGACGCAGCTGCCAGCCGTGGATCCGGCGCAGCAGCGGGCGACCCTCGCGGGGTGCGATGTCGGCCGCGTAGTAGTCGCACAGGAAGTGGCGGTCGCAGATGACGAGGTGGCCGGCTCGCGCGTGCCTGCGCACGACGATCGCCCGATACCACTCCTCCGCGATCCAGGCGGCCAAGCGCAGCGTCCGGCGCGCGCCGGACGCGATCCCGCCGCGGCCCTCCCCGCTCCCATCGAAGGACAGCGCCGATGGAGGGTGCTGCCCCCCGCCGCGGCGCTTCATGGCGAGCGCCAGCCTGGTCGTGGGAAGCATCGAATCCGAGGCCTCGAGATTGACCCCGAGGTACACGGTCCTGGTCGAGACGGGAAGTGCTTCGGGGAGCGCCTTGACGACGGCCGACTTGCCCGCGCCGTCGGGCCCGACGATCGCCACGGTTCGGAGCGATCGGTTCATGGTGCGGCCTCCGGCGCGCGGCCGGGACATGCCGCGCTCGTTGATACGCGAGACAAGACGATTCCCCCGGGCACTCGAGTTCAGGTCCACCGGTCGTGTCCGGTGAGGTGGAGGCGAGTGTACCCAGTCGCGCCCGGCCCGTCGCCCGCTCACGGGGTCAGTCGGTGCGCCTCGGCAACGGACTTACCTGCCGGGGCGAAGGTCCTCGAGTGCGGGGATGATCGCGTCTGCGAGGCGCTCCACCATCGGCGGATACGGATGGTCGAGACGCCACGCGGGACGGTCCGCGAAGAACCTTCCGAGCAGCGAGCGCTCGATGTCGGAGGCACCGTCGATCGCATCCGTGGGCCGGCCCGGGAACGCGAACCTGAACTTGGCGGCTGCGGTGATGATGTTGAGCCGCTCGTGGTGGTTCGACTGGACGACGCGCTCCACGAGATCCGCGCTGTCCACCCGCGTCATCGAAACGCCCTCGTCGGCGACCGACGAGGCGAGGATCACCGCGTCGATCACGGTCTCGGGCCGGACCCGCTCGCCGAACAGCTGCCCGGGTGGCACCTGCACGGATGCCTGGCGGCGGACGATGGGCTCGGCTCGATCGAGCACCGAGCCGAGTTTCGAGCCGCGGATCCCGGGGACGCGCCGGCTCGCCCGCACAGCGCCGGCCGCACCGGCCGTGACGCGCAGGCTCGTCCGACTCCGCGAGCCGATCGCGTCGGCCAGCCACGGGAGCTGGTTCACCTGCCAGCCCCAGATCCGGATCGGCTCGCCGATCCCGATGCCCCGGCCGTCGGGATGCAGGTAGATCCACTCATCGCCGACGAACTCCGCGCCGCGCCCCATGAGCGACAGCACGGTCTCGGTCTTGCCGCCCTTGGACCAGCCGACGATGAGGATCCCCCGACCGTCATGCTGGACCGCCGATCCGTGGACCGGGACGACGCCCTGTCCCAGGGCGGCCAGATTGATGAGCGGGACGAGCAGCGGCACCGCCCGCACCGGGCGCTCGCACACGATCTCGAGGGGCCCACCCGCCTGGTCGAGCGGCATGACGACGCGCGTCCGGCTCCCGAGCCGGCCGCGCAGGACGAGGAAATCGGTATCGGTGGCCGCTGCGTCGTCGAGGTCGATCCAGCGGACGGGTCCCGTGTCCGCGAGCCGGTCGACGAACCGGATCGTGATCTGCGGCGCGGCGTCACGCTCCGCCGCCTGCGCCTCGCCGAGCTGGCGTACGACGGCTGCGACATCGGCGGGCCGGCCGTCGGCGACCCGCACACGGACGACGCCGCCCGGGGTGAAGTCGACCGTCTCGAGCGCGCTCATCCGTCGCCCCGTGACTCGCCCCTGCCGACGATGAGATGGGCGAACGGGATCCGGGCCAGCTCCGGGAAGGTGTCGGCGAGGCGCAACGCATCGCGGTTGACGACGAGCAGGACGACAGAGGCCGCGGCCGAGACCACCAAGCCGAGGATGAGCGGCGGTTGCGCCACGAGGGCGATGACCGACACCGCCGCGGTCGCGAGCGCGATCGACCCATAGACGCGCCAGCTCGATGGATCAAGCCCGCGCACGCCCGTCCCGCGGCGCAGCCCGAACTGGTACAGGGTGTTCTGCAGGATGAGCGTGCCCGCGGTGGCGATCGCGCCTCCGAGCGCCCCGAATCGAGGGATCAGCAGGATCAGCGCCAGCGCGCTGACCACGACCGTGATCGCATCCATGAACACGGTATAGCGCACCCGGGCGTAGATCCGCAGGGTGATCGCGTTGAACCCGAGCGCCGCGCTGAAATACTGGCCGAGCGCCAGCCAGGCCAGGATCGTTCCGGACGTCGCATAACGCTCGCCGAACATGAACACCGCGATCGGTTCGGCGAACGCGAACGAGACGATGAAGATCGGGAACGTGGCCACCGCGATCAAGTGGGCCATCCGCCAGTACAGGACGTGCAGGTCGCCATCGGCCTGGCGGGCGAAGAGGCGCGATGCGGCGGGGATGAACAGCATGCTGAAGACGTTCAGGATGAGCAGGTTCTGGCGCGCGAGCGGAACGACGGCGCGGTAGTCGGCCAGCTCGGAGGATGTCGCGGCGAACTGGAGCAGGATGATGACGAGGGTCGTCCGGACCGTCAGGACCACGTCCGTCGACAGCAGGGGGATCGTGATCCCGTAGATCTCGCGGAACGGGAAGCGCACCTTGCCGCGTGCCTTCGCGAGGTGCCCGAGGCGGCCGAGCAGGCGGATGAAGTAGAACCCGTAGATCGTCACGCCGATCGCACCGACCACGACGAACCCCAGCCCGAGCGCCACGACGTTCGAGCCGGTCGCGATCAGCCAGATGACGACGGCCAGCTGGAGGCCCGGCGCGAGCAGGTACTTGCGGATGAAGATCGCGCGCGGACCGGCAAAGACCGCGAGCATCCCGATGAGCAGGCTGTCGAGAGCCTGGATGGGTCCGAGGATCAGCAGGATGAGCAGAAGGGTCCGGGCCAGTTCCGTCTCGACGAAGTCGGCGCCGAGCTGGAGGCTGATCGCCGTCGCCAGGAGCACGCAGGCGACCCCGACGCTCAGGATCGTCATCACCCCCAGGCCGATCGAACCCACGACGTTGCCGGACTCGCCCCGCTCGTCGTAGATCGACGAGAAGCGCGGCATCGTCTTGTCGAGCCCGAAGACGGACACCGTCGCGATCAGCGAGACCACCGACAGGGCGAACGCGAATGCCCCGAAGTCACCCTTCGACAGCGTCCGGACGATGAGGACCTGGGTGGCGAGATCGAGCCCGATGGCGATGAACCGCCCGACGAGCAGCAGGCTCGATGCACGGATCTGGCGACTGGCGCCGGCGTCGGCTTGGCGGACCTCGACCGCAGGCCGAGCCTCGTCCTCGGTCATCGGCGCACGGTCGCCGGCGGCATCGAGGGCGACGCGCTGCGCGCATGTGGGGGCGGGGTGGAGTGGATGGGCATGGCTGCCGGGGATGATGCGCCATCGCCCGACGACCCGTCCAACCTCACCCTCGGGCGCCCGGGCGCGCTAGGCTGGCCGGCATGACCATCCCGCCCGACCTCGTGGCCCGCCTTCCGGCATCGGTCGCACGCGCGCTGCCCGACTGGGACGGTGCCGCCGCGGCGATCGAGGGCATCGCCGAGCGCCCGAGGGCGACCCTCATCCGCAGCACCGTGACGGTGGATTCGCGGACGATGCGCCTGTTCATCAAGATCCCGCGGCTGATCGACAGGCCGCCGTCGGACCGTCCCCGCCTGGTTCCGGATACGCCCGCGCGGGAGAAGATGCTCCTCGAGGCAGGCACGCTCGGTCTCATCCACGCCGACCTCGAGGCCATTCCGGACCCGCGTTTCGGGGCGGTCCGCGTCATCGACGTCTACGAGGACCTCGGGGCGATGGTCATGACCGAGGCCCCGGGCGTCCCGCTCGCGAACCACCTCTCGCGCGCCGTCGGACCGTCGCGCGATGCCCGGGCTCGGTCGCGGCTGGCCCCGGCCCTCAGCCATGCCGGTGCCTGGTTGCGTCGCTTCCAGGGCCTCACCGGCGACACCGAGCGCGCCGCGCGTCTCTCGACGCGCTCCGACGTCGTCGACCTGACGCGCGGGATCGGCGACTACCTTGGCGCCCGTACGACGCGTCACGAGGTCGTCCGCGCGGCGGTCGAGCGGGTCGTCGCGTCGGCTGATGCCACGCTCCCGTCCGCGCTTCCACTCGGGCTGAGTCACGGCGACTTCGCGGTTCGCAACCTGCTCGTGGACGGCGCCGGGGCGGTCACGGTCATCGATGCCCTGGGTCGCTGGCGGATGCCGATCTACGACGACCTCGCCCGGATGCGGGTCGGCATCGCGACGTCGCGCATCCAGTCGGCCACCTTCGGGCGTGCCATCGACGCATGGCACCGGGCACAGCTGGACGACGCGCTCCTGTCCGGGTACGGGCGCGATGCGCTCGATCCGGCCGCCGTGCGCCTCTATTCGATCCTGATCCTGCTCGACAAATGGGCCGCGGCCGTTGAGCGCCGGCATGCGGCGCGCCGACGCCTGCGTCGCGTCCCGGATCGCCTGATCGACGGCCACTATGCCCGTGTCGCGCGGAGCATCCTGGCACCACCGAATGCGGAGCCGCGCTGAGGGATCCGCGGATCCGGTGCCTATACTCCACAGCCCATGGTGGACCCCGCACGCCCCGACACCCGGAGATCGGCGCCGAGCTGCCGCCGCTGCCCCTCGCCCCGCCACCCGGGCGCGGCCCTTTCGCGGGTCGCTCCAAGTGGCTGGTGATCGTGGGTGCGTCGGTCGGACTGGGCATCGCGGCCGTGTTCGCCACCGCCAACCCGGCCCTTCCGCCGAGCAGCTCGCCGAGCACGAGCGCCGAGCCGTCCGGCCCGGTCGCGCAGGCCTCCCCGTTGCCGACCGGCGGCCCGGGCTACCTGGCTTCGGCCGTCGATCTCGTCCGCCGGGCGACCCTGGCCGGCGACGGCATCGAACCGTACGCAGCCGCCCTTGCCGACCTCATGGCGGATGCCGAACGGGACGTGGGGCGCGTCCCACAGCCGATCCAGCCGCTCCACATCGTCGACGACGGCGGGCCCTTCGCCGACGACGGGGTGGCCGCCTATGGACTCGCCCTGGCGTACCGGATCACCGGCGAGGTCCGCTACGGGGAGAGCGCGGCGACGATCATCCGCGCCTGGGTGCGCGACGTCACCGAGGTCGCCGACATCTGCGCGTCGTCCGGCAGTTGCCACACGTCGCTCATCGTGAGTCGGATGGGCGCCACCTACGTGTTCGCGGCGGATCTGCTCGATGGAACGTCGGTCTGGAGCCAGGCGGATCGGTCCGGCCTTGCCGGATGGCTCGAGCACGTGATCCTGCCCGCGGCGTCAGAGCGCACGAACAACTGGGGGGATGCCGGCACCCTGCTGCGGGTGGCCTTGACCGACTACGTGGGCGATGAGACCGGGTTCGCCCAGGCGATCGACCATTGGCGCGACCTGATGGACCTCGTCCAGCCCGACGGATCGATCCCCGAGGAGGTCCGCCGCGGGACGGATGGGCTCCTTTACATGCAGGAGGCGCTCCAGTACAAGGTCGCCGTGGCCGAGATCGCCGGACGACGCGGTATCGATCTCTGGGGTTACGTGGGGCGCGAAGGCGGCACGCTGCTGGCCAGCCTCGACCTCGTCGCGCGCTACTGGTCGAACCCCGGTGATTGGCCATGGGATCCCGCGGTGACCGTGCCGCGCCCTGGTCCGGTCTGGGAACTTGCGTATGCGCACTGGCAGGTGTCGGCCTGGGTGCCGATCCTCACGGAACGCCGGCCCTTCGGGGACGCCGGTCACTCGGCGCTGCGCTGGACGACGCTGACGAGCGGGATCCCGACCACCGTCGCGGGTCCTGGCCCGACGCCGACGCCTGCGCCCACCGCCACGCCCCCACCGCCCGTACCGGACCTGGGGGTGCCTTCGATGCGCCTCGCCGCCATCCCGTCCGACGGCCGGGCCGAGATCCGCCTGACGTGGCCCCTCGCCGACCCGGCCGCCGCCGACGTTGTCACGACGCGCATCGAGTTCGCGGTCGCCGATGGTGCGTTCTCGGGGATCTCGGGCTCGAGTCGCCCGGGTCGCGAGGTCGTCGTCCGCGTTCCACTCGACCGGGACATCCGGTTCCGCGCGCGGGTGATCGACGCGGCCGGTTCGCCCGGGGAGTGGGTGGACGGTCCGGCGGTCGTCGTCCGGATCCACGACGATCGCGCCCCGGTCTTCGCCTATTCGGGCGCCTGGATCGAGGCCGGGTTCCGCACCTATGTCGAGGGCAACGCCGCCGCGTCGTCGGCATCCGGGGCGCGGGCCACCCTGACCGTCGATGCCTATGCGGCGCTCGTCATCGGACCGGTCGGCGCAACGCGCGGGCAGGTCGACATCGCGATCGACGGCGCTCCGTCCGACCGGGTGGACCTCTACGCGCCGCGCTTCGATCCGTCGACCATCGTGGTCGCGGCCGACTGGCCGGACGCCACCACGCACACGATCCGGTTCACGGTCCTCGGCGCGCCGGCATCGCGACCGACGGTTTCGGTGGATGCGGTCGTGGTGATCGAACCGGTGGGTCGATGACCGCGCTATGGTTCCATGCGTGGCTTGAGGACGAGGTACAGCAGAGCGACCGTCGCGCCGATGACGAACGCCGGCGAGATGCTGGCTTCCACGCCGTCCGGCACGAGATCGCCGACCTGCGACAGGGCGACGGCCGCTCCCACGATGCCGGACGTGAGCCCCACGATGATCACCGCGATGTAGCCGCGTTCGTGGGCGGGATGCCCGCCGCGATCGAGGAGGCGCAGAACGAGGGTCAGGGTCAGCACGACGAGGACCCCGAGCTGCAGGTTCTGCACGGCTCGATGATAGGGCCCGTTCGACGTTCGCGCGCATCGCTCCGGCGCGGCCCGCTCGTACGGGGCACGCCACTGCGCGCCTCGGTCCCGGGCGCAGCGCCCTGGTGCCAGACCGTCGCCCGATGAATCTGCGGGGGATCCTGCTCGCCGTCGGCAGTGCGTTCGCGGTGTTCGTCGCGGTCGCCGTGGCCGTCAACCTCGGCGCCATCCGCCCGACCCCGACCGCCGGGCCGCTGTCGTCCCTCCCGCCGCTGGTCACCGCCGTGCCGCCTCCGGCGCTCCCGTCGTTCACCATCCATCTCGACCACTCGGTCGCCGATGGAACGCGCGACCCGACGGCACACAAGGCGCAGTCGAAACTGTGGTTCGCCATGGGTGCCTGGTGGGCGGTGATGACCGCGCCGGAGCGCCCGGCCGTCACGATCCACCGTCTGGACCCGCTGACGCAGACCTGGATCGATACCGGGACGCTCGTGGATGAGCGCGCCAATGCCAATGCCGATGCGGTCTGGGACGGCCAGCATCTCGTCGTGGCGACAGCCGTGAAGAGCTCGGGAGCGTCGGCCGCCGCGCGGATCGTCCGTTATCACTTCGACGAGCTCTCTGCACGCTTCGTCATCGATCCGGACTTCCCGGTCCGCATCAGCGACGTGGGCGTCGAGGGCATCGTCGTGGCACGCGACACGGTCGGAACGCTCTGGGTGGCGTACACGCAGGAGGGCCAGGTCTACGTCAACCACTCCGACGGCAACGATGCCGTGTGGGGCTCGCCGGTCCCGTTGCCGTGGCCCGAATCCCTGGCCACGCCCGACGACATCGCCGCCGTCGTCGCCCTCGGAAACGGGCGGACCGGGCTGCTCTGGACGAACCAGCGGATCGGAGCGATCCTGTTCACGAGCCGAACGGACGGCGATCCCGACGGGGCGTGGACGGAGCCCGAGATCGCCGTCTCGGGCGCGGGTCTCGCGGACGACCACCTGAACGCGAAGATCACCGCGGACGGCCGGCTGCTCGTGGCGGCGAAGACGTCGCTCGATGAGCCCGAGGACTCGAACGCCGAAGCGCCGCTCACCTTGCTCCTCGAGCGCCGTCCGGATGGCGAGTGGCGCCAGCATCTCTTCGGCCGGGTCCGCGACCACCACACGCGCCCGATGCTCGTCGTCGACGATCAGGCCGGCGTCGTCTACATGTTCGCGACCTCACCCGTGGCCGGCGGGACGATCTACGTCAAGTGGAGTTCGTTCGACGACATCGTCTTCCCATCAGGCAAGGGCGAGGCCCTGATCGCCGGCGACGGCCGCGCCGTCTTCGCCGACCCGACCTCCACGAAGGACCCCGTTGCGTCGGATCGGGGTTTCGTGGTGCTCGCATTCGATCGGGCCAACCGTCGATACGTTCACGCCTTGATCGGCGGGGCAGGCGGACCGGCGGCAACGCCGTGGCCTGAGGACCCGACGGGCTCGACGACGGTCTACTTCCACGACACGTTCGAGCCCTGGAGTCTGGGCGCGGTCCCCGGGAACGGCTGGGAGCTGCGCGACCCCATCGAGGGTTCGATCCACGTGGCGCCAGATGCGACGCACGGCCAGGTGGCGGTCCTCGCGCCGGCCGTGGATGCGCCCAGCATGCGTGCCTGCAAGCCGTTCGCCGCGGTCGATGCCCGGCCGATCCAGATCGCCCTGTCTGCCCGGGCCAGTGCCCGCGGCGCCGACGACATCGTGGGTCTGGCGGTTCGCGGCCGGGGCGGCGACCTCGTTTCGGTTCGGTTCGGACTCGGCGGGACGTTCAGCTATTACGATGGCCAGCAGAAGATCCGGTCCGAGGTCGAGTACCGTCCGGGTGCCTGGTACCGGATCGAGGTCGAGATCGACCAGGTCGGCCGAACCGCGTCGCTGAAGGTGACCGACGAGATGACGGGGAACCCTGTGGTGTCCGTCGCTCGCGTCGCCTGGCGCACGCCCGACGCGCCGGCCGCCACCGCGCTCTGCGTTCAGGCTCCAGGAGGGACCGATGCACCGTCATTCGGGTTCGACGAAGTCATCGTGAGCCAGCGATGAGGATCGTCGTCACCGGCGCCGCCGGCTTCATCGGATCCAGTCTCGCCGAAGCGCTGCTGGACGCCGGGCACGCGGTCGTCGGGATCGACGCGTTCGTGCCGTACTACCCGCGATCGATGAAGGAGGCGAACCTCGAGCGCGCCCGCGCGCACGCCGACTTCGCGTTCCACGAACTCGATCTCGCGACCGCCGACCTGCGTCCCGCCCTGCGCGGTGCCGATGCATGCATCCACCTTGCCGCGATGCCCGGCCTCGCCCAGAGCTGGGTCGACATCGACGGCTACTCCCGCTGCAATGTCGTCGCGACGCATCGCGTCCTCGAAGCCTGTCGTGAGGTCGGCACGCCGCGCCTGCTCCACGCCTCCACGTCGTCGGTCTACGGGACGATGGCCGTGGGCGATGAGTCCACGCCGACGCGTCCCGTATCGCCGTATGGCGCGACGAAGCTCGCGGCCGAGCACATGGTCCTCGGGGCGGTGGAGCTGTTCGGCCTCAACGCCTCGATCGTCCGGTTCTTCTCGATCTACGGACCGCGTCAACGACCCGACATGGCCTATCATCGGTTCATCGAGGCGCTGCTCGACGAACGCCCGATCACCGTCTACGGGGACGGCCTCCAGTCGCGATCGAACACGTTCATCACGGACGCGGTCGCCGGGACCATCCAGGCGCTCGAGGCCGCCCTCCCGGGCGAGATCTACAACATCGGCGGGGGCGCGTCCATCACCCTCAACGATGCCATCTCCACCATCGCAGAGACGATCGGATGCCAACCGACGATCATTCGCGAGGACAGCCGGCCGGGCGACCAGCGCCACACGGCGGCGACGGTGACGAAGGCCGCCCGCGACTTCGCGTTCAGGCCGGTCGTCGAACCGACCGAGGGGCTGCGCCGCCAGGTGGAGTGGCATCGCGCGCTGAGGGCTGGATGAGCGGCCGGTGTCGACCCGCGAGTGCCAGGCAGGGAGCGCGCTGACGCGATGCCCGAAGGGCTGACGATCATCGTCGCACTCACCCTGCTGGTCAGCGCGCCGGTGGCGGGCTGGCTCGCGTTGCAGCGCGACCGACCGCCCATCGCCTGGTTCATCTTCGGCGCGCTGAGCGGCCCGCTGGCGATCGGCGTACTCCTGCTGGCCCCACCGGGCAACTGCCCACGCTGCGACACGACGGTCACGGGCTGGCCGGAGATCTGCACGGCGTGCGGCTGGCGCCTGCGCGGCCGCGATGCGCAGCCCCATGGATCGGCGCCCGATGCGCCGAAGCTGGGCCCGATGGCGTCCGACGGCCCGCCCGATGCGGAACCCGCATCACCTGCCGCATCGGCGACGACACGACCGGTGGGGCTGTGGCGGCGGGTCGCCAGCGCACCGGACCCGATCGTGGATCTGTCGCCTGGCGAGCTCGCCGCGGTCGCCGGGACGCCCCCTCCCTTGCCCGCGGTGGACGCCGGCCACGTCGAACCCGCGGGCCGCCCGGGCGAGCGCATCCCGCAGATCGTCGTGACCGGGATCTTCACGGGTGGCAGCGCCCATCTCGAGATCGGCCTCCGGTACGGTCTTGCCAGGGACGAGGACACGCTGGTGACGCTCGGACCCCTCGATCGGACGCCCAACGAGATCCGGGCCTCGCTTCCGATCGATTTGTCGATGTCCTGTCCATCGACGACCGGCTGACGGTCGTCGCGCGTGGCGATCGGCGCGAGCGCCTCGTGATGGGCTTCATCTCCGCGGCCGGGCTGCGCGGGAGGGCGCTCGAGGACACGATGGCGTCCGTCACTGCGCGCGTCGCGGTCCCCGAATCATGACGATGTCGCTGCGCCCGCCCCGGCCTGGCCGGCGCCTCGAGGAGCTCCTCGGAAGCCGCCAGCCCGAAGTCGTGGGGGCGATCGTCAGCCTCCTCGTCGTCGTGTTCGCCCTCGGCGGCCCGCTGGGCACGTCGGCGACCCCGGGTGCGACGGTCCAGCCGACGGTCCCGGCGCCGTCCGCGACGGCTCCGGCTTCCGGACCGACTCCCTCCGTGGACGCGGCGCTCGTGGACCTGATGACCCGGGTCAACGACCAGATCGCGGCCGCCGGGGCGCGTGTGGCCGAGCTCGCAAGGATCGAGCCGTTCCCGACCGCCGACGTGGCCTCGGCGATCAGGGAGCTGAACACGACGGCTCGCTCCGCCCTCGAACTCGTCCCGCAATTGGAGCGCCAGCCGGGCGCCATCCCGATCTCCGACCGGCTCCGGTCGTTCTACGACACGATCAGGACGAGCGCGACGGCCGCGCTTCGCGCGTCGATGTCGAACGCGCCGGCGTATCGGCAGGCGGCCGCCGGCCTCGCGACGACGCTCGACTCCCTGCCTGCGCTCCAGGCGGATCTGCAGGCGCTGTTGCTCCTGCCACCGCCCACGGGTGCCCCGCCGACAGCGCGGCCGACGCCCAGGGCGACCGCCGGGGGGAGCGCTCCTCCACCACCCACCGCGACACCGGACGGTACCCCGACGGGTTCGCCGAGCGCGGGTCCATCGCTCTCGCCCGGCGGGCCGGAACTCGTCGCCAACGGCGCCTTCGACCTGGGCGTGGGGAGTCCGTGGGCCCTCGAGCTCGAGAGCGGCGTGAGCGCGAACCTGGCCGGCGACACGGGAACGTTCGCCTCGGGTCCGGTGGCCGCCAGGATCACGATCGCATCGCCCACGACCTCGCGCGGTGCGGTCGCTCTCCGCCAGTCGGGGATGCCGATCTCCGCCGGAGCAAGCTATCTCCTGCGCGTATCGCTCAAGGCGTCCGGGACCCGCGAGGTCCTGTTGCGGGTCGTGTCGGTCGACGGGGTCACGTACGGCGCTCGGGTCGTGATCGCGACAGGTGACTGGATCGTGCACGAGCTCGCATTCAGTGCGCCGATCGGCGATCCGTCGGCGATCGTCTCGATCGAGCTCGGGCGCTCGACGACGACCACGTGGATCGATGACGTGTCGTTGCGCGAGACCATCGAGGCCGTCATCCCGTAGTTTCGTGGTGCGCGGGGGCACCACCTTCGGATCGTCACGCCTTCGACCCGGGTGGTTCGTGCCGTCGACGCCTCGTTCGCGCGGCTAGAATGCCCGGCGAGAGGCGCGACGCGATGGCGACGTGCGGAGGGGCCCGGATGTCATCGATCTCCCGACCGAATCGGCGTTGGCGCGTGTCGCTGCTCGCGACCGTCGTCGTCGCCGCCACCCTGGGCATGCCCTCGGCGGCCGCCCTCGCCGCACCCGGCGATGTCGGGTTCGTTGGTCCCGTCTACACCGGCGCGTCCAACCCGACCGAGCACAAGCCCGAGAGCAAGCTCTGGTTCAACGATGGTTCGTGGTGGGGCAGCCTGTACGACTCCGTCGCCAAGAAGTACATGATCCACCGGCTCGACGCCGCGACGCAGTCCTGGCAGAAAACGGGCGTCCTCATCGACAACCGGGCCAGCAGCCACTCGGACGCGCTGTGGGACGGGACGAAGCTCTACATCGCCTCCCATTCGTATTCGTCGACGCCCGCGGTCGGGTTCCCGGCTCGGCTGTACCGCTATAGCTACGACAGCGGGTCGAAGACCTATTCCCTCGACCCGGGCTTCCCGGTCACGATCAACGACTACAAGACGGAGACCCTGGTGATCGCCAAGGACGGCACCGGCACGCTCTGGGCGACATGGACCGAGGGCAACAAGGTCTGGGTCAACCGGACGGTCGGCAGCGACCTGACGTGGGGCACTCCGTTCGTCCCGGCGATCAACGGCGCGTCCAACCTGAAGGCCGACGACATCTCATCCATCATCGCGTTCGGGCCCGGCAAGATCGGGCTGATGTGGAGCAACCAGAACGCCCCGGCGATGTACTTCGCGGTCCACGCCGACGGGGCCGCCGACACCGCGTGGACCGGCGAAACGGCGCTGAGTGGCGCCAAGAGCGCCGACGACCACATCAACATGAAATCGATCGAGTCGGACGGCAGCGGCCGCGTGTTCGCGATCACGAAGACGTCG
Organism: uncultured Chloroflexia bacterium; assembly: GCA_963714835.1. Lineage (GTDB taxonomy): Bacteria > Chloroflexota > Limnocylindria > Limnocylindrales > CSP1-4 > CAKKPP01. The sequence goes on along the minus strand of CAVQPX010000006.1, from coordinate 40,810 downwards.
CAGACGACCAGCACGGCCGCGATCATCACCGTCCTGTCCCGGACGTCGAGCGGGTCCTGGAGCGACCACCCGGTCTGGCGCGTGTCCGATGGCACGACGCGCCCCATCCTGCTGATCGATGCGGAGCACCAGGAACTGCGCGCCTTCGCCACCGCCCCGGACAGCGGCGGGATCGTCTACACGAAGCGTTCGCCGCTCAACGGCATCTCGTTCCCGCTTGGCAAGGGCGACATCTTCATCCGCGACGCGGCCGTCGACGGCCTCAACAACCCGACCACGACCAAACAGAACGTGTCGAGCGCGACGGGCCTCGTCGTCCTGGCGGCGCAGAACGTGAACAAGACCTACTGGCACAACGTCGATCCGCTGGGCGGCGGGGGTCCGCCGCCCCCGAGCGCCCCGCTGGCGGACTTCACGTCGACCGCCACGTCGGGTCCGGCGCCCCTCGCCGTGACGTTCACGGATACGTCGAGCGGCAACCCGACGAGCTGGTCGTGGGCGTTCGGCGATGGCGCCACGTCGGGGGCCCAGAACCCGAGCCACACGTACAGCGCGGCCGGGACGTACACGGTCAGCCTGACTGCCGGGAACGCCGCCGGATCGAACACGATGACCCGCACCGGGTACGTCACGGTCACCGCGCCACCGCCCCCCGGATCGACCTTGACCTTCACGCCCGTGGCCGACGCCCACACGAAGTCCTCGAGCCCGACCTCGAACTACGGCACGGATCCGACCCTGCGCGTGCGCGACGGGTCGCCGGTCTACAACCCCTATCTGAAGTTCGACGTCGCCGGGCTGTCGGCCGCCGTCTCATCGGTCACGCTGCGCGTGTACGTGGCGACGGGATCGAATGACGGTGGCTCCGTCTATGGCGTCGGCAACGGCTGGACCGAGACCGGCCTGACCTGGAACAACGCCCCCGCGATCGGCGGGCCGGCTTTGGCGGTCCTCGGCAAGACGACGACCGGCACCTGGGTGGATCTCCCGCTCGGTGCCGGGGCGGTCCCGGCCAATGGGTCCTATTCCTTCGCGATCCACAACGCGAGCAGCTCCAGCGGCTACTTCAGCAGCCGCGAGGGCACGAACCCGGCGCAGCTCATCGTGGCCCTCGCCGGTGGCCCGCCGGTCACGCCTTCGGCCGACTTCAACGCTGCACCAACGAGTGGGGTCGCCCCCTTGCCCGTGGCCTTCACCGACACCTCGAGCGGCGCGCCCACGAGCTGGTCGTGGAGCTTCGGTGACGGCACGACATCCACGGCACAGAGCCCTAGCCATACGTACGCAGCCGCCGGGACGTACACCGTCAGCCTGACGGCGACGAACGCCGGAGGGTCGGACACTCGAACGAAGACGGGCTTGATCACCGTCGGCACCCCGCCGCCGCCCGGCTCCGGCCTGACCTTCGATGCTGTCGCCGATGCGCACGTCAAGTCCACGAGCCCCACGTCGAACTACGGCTCCGACACGACGCTGCGCGTGCGCGACGGCTCGTCGGACGGGACCGCGACCTACCGGCCCTATCTCAAGTTCGATGTCACCGGCATCACCGGAACGGTCGCCTCGGTCACGCTGCGCATCTTCGTGGTCACGCAGACCAATGACGGCGGCGGCGTCTATCCGGTGAGCGCCGGTTGGGCCGAGAGCAGTCTGACGTGGAACAACGCCCCGCCGCCGGGCTCGCCGGCGCTCGCCGCCATCGGTCCGACGACGACCGGCACGTGGATCACCGTCCCCCTGGGAGCGGCCGCGCTGAGCGGCAACGGGTCCTACGCATTCGCCATCGCGAATGCGAGCAAGACGAGTGGTTACTTCGGCAGTCGCGAGGGTGGGACGGCGGCCCAGCTGCTGGTGACGCTGGCGCCCTGAGCAGCCAACGGAGGCGTCCGCGGCCCGTCCACCGGATCCGGACTGACGCTGCGGTCAACACCCCGGTTTGGTGCGCGGGTGCACCGGAAGTACTGGCCGGAGGCCCCAAAAGTCCCATTTCGAGCACCTTTGGCCGACCCGAAATCCGTTCGTTCCGCTAGGGTAGAGGCAGCCCGAGCAGGGTTCGTGGAACCCTAGGGACACGGCCTGCGAAGGGTGAGACAGGGTCACGGCAACTGCCGAATTGAATCGAGCAGTCCGCTGGCCGGGGGAAGCGTTGGGCAGTCCGCTGAAAGCCCAGCAGCGGAGGGAGGGGTTGCATGCGCGTTGCTGTCATCGGACTTGGCTACGTCGGCCTGGTCACGGCCGGAGGGCTGGCTGAATGGGGCCACGATGTGCTCGGGATCGAGGTCGATCAGAGCCGTCTTGATGTCCTCAAGGCAGGGCGTCTGCCGATCCACGAACCTGGTCTCGACGGACTTATCGCTCGCCATATCGCGGGCAATCGCATCCACTTCGCCTCGGACGCCCATCTCGTCTCCTCAGCCCAGGTCGTCATCATCGCCGTGGGCACCCACGACGGGAATGGCGGGTGGCAGACGGACACGATCCGGCGCGCACTCGGTGACATCGTCCCGATGCTCGCCGACGACGTCGTCCTCGTCATCCGCTCCACGCTGCCGCCGGAGTTCGTCCCGACGCTGGCCGGCTTCATCGACGGCGTTCGCGCGGCCGCGGACCGTTCGCCGATCGCCGTCGTCATCAACCCCGAGTTCACCCGCGAGGGCAACGCGATCCAGGACTTCCTGTTCCCGGAGCGTGTCGTCATCGGGGTCGTGCGGGACGATTCCGGGGCCGGGGTGCGCAGCATGCGCAACCTGTATCGCGCCGTCGATGCCCCGATCCTCACGCTGCCCGCCGCGGATGCCGTCCTGGCCAAGCTTGGCGCGAACCTCTTCCTCGCGACGAAGATCAGCTTCTCGAACGAACTGGCCGCGCTGTGCGACGCGTTCGATGCGGATGTCAGCTCGGTCGTCGACGCCATGGGCCGCGACAAGCGCATCGGTTCCGCCTTCCTGCGCTCCGGCGTCGGGTTCGGCGGATCATGCCTGCCGCACCAGGTCACGATGACCATCCGCTCGGCCGAGCAGCGTTCGATCGACGTGCCGCTGCTGAAGGCCGTCGACCGGATCAACCATGACCAGCGAACGTCGTTCGTCGATCGACTCGAGCGCAGCGTCGGAGGCTCGCTCGAGGGCCGTCGGATCGCGCTCCTCGGCCTGACCTTCAAGCCCGGGACGGACGATCTCCGTGACGCTCCGGCGCTGACGATCGCGCTGTCGCTGGTGACGCGTGGTGCGACGGTGGTCGCGTACGACCCGATGCCCAGCGCGCGGGCCGCCACCCGACGGATCCTCCCGGCGATCACCGTGACGGACGATGTCTGGTCGGCGTTGACCGATGCCGATGCGATCGGACTCGTCACCGAGTGGCCGGAGTTCGTCGACCTCGACTGGTCCGAGGTGCGCCGGGTCGTCCGCGGCGACACGCTCGTCGACGGGCGCAACGTCCTCGATCCCGCGACGATCGACGCAGCCGGGTTCCGGTACACCGGATTCGGCCGCCAGGTCGGAACGACGCGCGCGCCGAATTGGGCGTCCCAGCCGGCCCTCCGCAGCGTCGCGGTCGGCTCGATCGCGTCGTCGAACGGCTTCGGCTGAGTCGAGGGTCGGGTACCATGGCACACGTGGACCGCACCGCGTTCATCGCGGGCATCGTCGTCCCGCTGGCGACCCTCGCCGGCGCGGCAGTGGTCATCCTTCTCCCCGGAACCGATCTGGCGGGACCTGCCGTGCTCGGCGTGGCGGCCGTCGGAGGCGTCGGCACGAGCGTCCTGCTCGGCCGTCGAGCGCACCTCGCGTCGCTCGCCGAATCGGCCGATGGCTGGTCGGCGTTCATGGTGGAGATCGAGCGCGCGCGGCGCTACGAGCGGCCGATGGCGTTGCTGCGCATCCACAGCGATCCGATCGGCCGATCACGAGGATGCCCTCGTCGATCGGATCCGGGCACGAACGCGACAGGTCGATACCGTCTGGGCCGAGGGGGACGCGGTGTTCGTCGTCCTGCCCGAGAGCGGTCGTCCCGCGGTCAGCGAACTGCTGGGACGGCTCATGGCCACGACCGGTCTGTCCGGCATGGACGTCCGCTCGGCTGTCTTCCCCGACGACTCCGTGACGGCCGGTGGCCTCCTCGCCCTGATCCATGGCGATGCGCTCGATCCGGTCCCGCTGCCGTTGCGCGCGGCTCGCGAGGCCCTCGCGAGCAGCGCGGACGCGGAGCTACCGCGCGCGGCTGAGGACGGCCGACGGTGACCGAACTGCCCGGTCGGCGGTACCTCCGCCTCAAGCGGGCGATGGACCTGACGATCTGCCTGCTCGCCCTGCCGCTGGCGGTGCCGATCTTCGTGGCGATCGCGATCGCGATCCGCCTCGATACCCCGGGCCACGTCATCTTCCGGCAGACGCGAACGGGCCGGCATGGGTCCCGCTTCGGGATGTACAAGTTCCGGACGATGGTCAGCAACGCCGAGGAACTCAAGGCGACGCTGGCCCACCTGAACATCCTGCCGCCGCCGGACTTCAAGATCATCGACGACCCGCGGATCACCCGCGTCGGGGGTTTCCTGCGCAAGACGAGTCTCGATGAGCTCCCGCAGCTCATCAACGTCCTGCGCGGCGAGATGAGCCTCGTGGGGCCGCGCCCGACCTCCTTCGCGCCGAGCACCTACACGCTGTGGCACACCTCGCGACTCGAGGTCGCTCCGGGGATCACCGGGCTGTGGCAGATCACCGGCCGCAACGAGACGACGTTCGACGAGCGCCTGCGCCTCGACGTCGCGTACATCCGCGACATGTCGCTCCTGCTCGACCTCCGGATCCTCGTCGGGACGATCGCGCCGATCCTGCAGCGCTCCGGCGCCTGACGCTTCTCCCCGGAAGGCTCGGGTCCGCGATCGACTAGGCGGGTCGTGCAGGTCCCACGTGGCCACCCGGCGCGGGTGCGTGGATCTCGACCTCGGAGAGGCCGGCCGCATCGAGAGCGGTGCGCAGCTCCGCGGGCGTGCCGGCAAGGAGCGGGAACGTCCCGTAGTGGATCGGCATCACGTGGCGAACGCCGAGCAGTTCGACCGCCTTGGCCGCCTGGCCCGGCCCCATGGTGAAGTGGCCGCCGATCGGGAGGATCGCCAGATCCGGACGATGCAGTTCGCCGATGAGGCGCATGTCGCCGAAGACATCGGTGTCGCCCGCGTGGTAGACGCGGAACCCGTTCTCCATCTCGACGACGAAGCCGGCCGGTTCGCCCAGGTAGAGCGTCGTCTCGCCCGCGGCATTCCAATCACCGGCCGAGTGTTCGGCGCGGGTCATCGTCACGCGCAGGCCGGCGACCTCGACCGTCCCACCCTTGTTCATCCCGGTCGCCGCGTCGCTGCCGCCGGGGAGGCGACGCCCCAGCCACAGGCCCATCTCGTGGATGCATGGCCAGGCCGGGCGAAGGCGGCTGGCCAGTGCGACCGCGTCACCCAGGTGATCGCCGTGGCCGTGGGTCACGAGGAGGACGTCGCAGCGGTCGACGGCATCGGCGGTGATCGGACTCGAGGGGTTCCCGAACCACGGGTCGATGAGGACGACCTTGCCGCCCGGGGTGTCGATCCGGACGCAGGCGTGGCCGTACCAGGTGATCGTCGTATCGCGTTCGAGCGTCATGCGGGAACCTCCAGGGCCCCATCGTAGCGCGGCGATCGTGCGCGGCTACACTCCATCCGTGCCTGCCGAGCAGATCGCCCGCAACCTCGCGTTCATCAACTGGACGCTGCTGACCAGCCTTGCCGTGGGGGCGTATCTCGCCGTTGTCCTGGCACGACGGCGGACCCACGCGACGCGTGGGTACCTCGGATTCACCGCCTTCGTAGCGGCCGTGGTGGGGATCCTCGCGTTCCTGTCGGATGGAGCGCTCGTCGAGGAGGCCGTTCGATTCAGCGCCGTCCTCGGCGCGATCACGGTGGATCGCGGGTTCGATGGTGCGCGTCGGGCGGCCCTGGCGCTGTTCTGCCTCCTGGCCGTGCTCGAGATCGTCGCGATCGCGCGCCGTCGTTCGTGGCCGATCGTCGAACTGGGCGGGGCCGTCATCGGTGTCGCGGTCCTCGCGCTGGCGGCGCTCTCGTGGGGTGGCGGCGCGACGTCGGGCGGCGTGATCGGCGTGGCGGGCCTGTTCGTGCAGCTGGCGATCCTGAGCGTGGTCACCGGCGGGGTCGTCGCGGCGATGGTGCTGGGCCACTGGTATCTGGTGACACCGAAGCTTCCCGAGAGTGCGCTCGTCCTGTTCGCGCGGGTCCTGACGGTCGCGCTGGCGATCCAGCTCGTCCTGTTCTTCGCGTGGATCGGCGTGGGTGCCGGGCCGGGCGGCCAGCCGGGGTTCGCGGCGCTCACCGGCGAATGGGCGCTGTTCGTCTGGCTGCGGCTGATCGTCGGATTGATCTTCCCGTTGATCGTCTCGTGGGCGGCCATCCAGACGGCCAGGACGCGTTCCATGGAGTCGGCGACGGGCCTGCTCTACATCAACGTCGGGACGATCGCGTCGGGGACGATCCTCGCGGCCGGGCTCTATTTCGGCGGGGGACTGCTGGTATGACTGCGGCGATCCGGGTCCGCGCCCGGCTGTTCGCGATCCAGCGCGAGCTGGCCGGAACCAGGGAGGTCCCGCTCGACCTGCCCGCCGGCGCGACGATCGAGGACGCCTGGGTTGCACTCGTCACCCGCCATCCCGTCCTTGCCCCCGGCCGGTCGAGCGTTCGCTTCGCCGCCAACGGCACCTACGCGGATGCCGACACCGTCCTCGGCGATGGCGACGAGCTTGCCTTCATCCCGCCGGTGAGCGGCGGCTCGGAGTCGGACGCTGCGGAGCCGCGCCGGATCCTCGAGCTCCGCGAGGAGCCGTTCCCGCCCGACCTCCTTGCCCAGCTGGCCGAGCGGCTCGCCACGTCGGACGACGGTGCGGTGGTCGCATTCGTCGGGCGGACCCGGATCACGCCGGGCACGCCGGCGCCGGGGCAGGAGGCGGACGCCGAGCGGCATGCCGGACGCGTCGTCGAATCGCTCGAGTACGAGGCCCACGAGTCGATGGCCATCGGGGTCCTGGCGACGATCGCCGACGAGATCGCGCAGCGGTTCGGCGTGACCCATCTCGCCATCGTCCATCGCACCGGCGAGGTGCCGCTCGAGGATGCGAGCATCGCGATCGTCGCCTGCAGCCCGCACCGGGGCGATGCGTTCCGTGCGGCGGAGTACGCCATCGAGGAAACCAAGGCACGGGCTCCCATCTGGAAGGCGGAACGGTTCGCGGACGGGCACCTCTGGATCGGCGCGCCGGCCAGGACGGCTCCGGCGCCACCCTCCGACGGGGCCGACCCATCCGGCGAGTGACCTACCCGGGCGTGGGCCGTTCGACGCCCCTTCACCGACGCGGCCGGTCCATACTCCGACGATGAGCACCGATCGTGCGCCCGAGTTCGCGATCCGCTTGCCTGGACTCCGGGACGATCTCCAGCGCCTCGACGATCGAGCCCGCGAACTCGCGGCGGCCTGGTCGCCCCGGATGCTGGCCGCGACGACGATCGGTCGTGAGCGCGCGCTGCTCCGGCTGCTCGGGGTTTCGGGCCTCGACGCCTCCGGGCTGCCGCTTGCCGGGTCGGTGGTCGACCACTACGTCGAAGGATCGCGGGATCGCCTGGCAGCGGGGGTCAGCCTGCCGTTCGCGCTCGCCCTGGTCGAGTACGACGTGGCGCCGCAGCGACTGGCGATCGACGTTGCCTCCGGCCTGGTCGACCTCGTCCGCGAGGCCGAGCTGCTCAGCGACGGCGAGGCGCACCGACAGGCCGAGGCTGCCCTGGTGTCGATCGTCGCTGGGGCCGTGGCGCGGATGGACGCCAACCGCACGGCACGGCGCGAGCTGGGCGCGGTCCTCGGCGAGCCCCCGGCCCCATGGATCTCCACCGTGCTCGCGGAGCCCGACGCCGGGTCCGCAGCGGGCGAGGCGAGGCTCCTCGCGCGTGCCGGGTTCGACGTCCTGCGCGTCGATGTCCCGGTGGGCCGTGAGTGGAGCGGGCTGCTGGAGGCAGAGGGCCGCGACGTGGACCGCTGGCGTCCACGGGCGATCGGTCCACGCAACATCGCCGAGATGTCCGACGTGGATCTCGCGAGCGACGACAACGCTCCGGCCGGCAGTCAGCGCGGCCTCGCCGAGATCCGGACCGCCATCGACGAGGCCGCGGCAACCCGCCGGGCCTACATCCGGCTCGCCAGTGCCGCGCCACCGCTGGCTGCCCCCGAGCAGGCTGTGGTCGCCGCGTTCGAGCGGATCGACATCGTCTTCGCCGACGTGATGACCGAGATCGTCGCGAACGGCGTCGATCCGGACCGGGCCCTCGCCGATCACGCCTTCGCGGCAACCGTCCACCGGCGCGCCGGTACCGTCGTGGCCGTCGGCCCAGGGCCGCTCGTCGTGGGACCCGACCTGACATCGGGGCAGCCATCGGATGCGGCGACGCGCTCGGGCCGCGCGCTCGCCCTCCAGCTCCTCGGGATCCACACCGCGCGTGCGGCAGGCCTCCGACCGCAGCAGATCGTCGTGGGCGCCGTACCCGAGTTCCTCTCGGCCGAACCGTCCGGCGCGGCTCTGGCACTCGCCGAGGTCGCGGTCCGGCGCCACCTCCTGCCGGAGCATGCCCTCCACTTCAGCGCGGACGGGCGCGAGGGCGGCATCGACGTGGCCGCACTGCTCCGGGTCAGCGGCGTGCTCTCGCACGACGCGACGGCGTTCCTGCACGTCGGGGCGCCCGCACCCGGCGATCGGGAGGACGCGGCCACGATCGCCAGGGCGGCTCTCTCGACCGGCGCGCTCCTGGCTCGGTCGCGATCCGGGGCCGAGCTCCACGGGGTTGCGCTCGAGCACGCCGCCCGCGTCGCGACGGCGGCCGTGCGTGCGCTCGATGGCCTGGCTGCCGACGGTTGGCGATCGATCCTCGGGGATGGGTTCGACGATCCGCATCGCCGGCGCTATGGCGCGGAGGCCGTGACCGAGCGCAGCGAGGCGAATGACCCGCTCGGACCTGGCTGACCGGCGCACCGCACGAACCCGGACGCGCCCTCAGCCGCCCGAGACGGCGGGGATCACGTGGACCGTCGCACCCTCGGGGATCGGCGTCGCGAGATCGGCTCGTTCACCGTTCACGAAGATGTTGATGTGCTGGCGGATCGTGGGACCCGCGTCACACAGCCGGTTCCGGATGCCGGGGACGTGGATCTCGAGCGCATCGATCGCCGCGGATACCGTCGAGGCGTCGACCTCGACGCGCCGGTCGGCGGCGGGCAGGATGACGAGGAGCGACCGCGGCAGGATGACCGTGGCCACCCGCGATCAGGCCTCGACGACGTGGGTTTCCACGGACCAGATCGGCGGCAGGTCGTCGACGACCACGGACCACGACGCGCCTTCGTCCACGCTGCCGTAGATCCGCCCGCCGCTCGTCCCGAAGTAGACCCCGACCGGATCGAGCCGATCGACCGCCATCGCCTCGCGCAGGACCTGCACGTAGGCGTTCTCGGCCGGCAGGCCCTCGCCATGGCGCGTCCACGTCCCGCCCGAGTCCCGTGTCCGCCAGACGGCCGCGCTCCCCTCCGGGACGACATGGAGCTTGTCGTCGCCGTCGAGCGGGATCACCCAGGCCGTCGCGGCATCGCGGGGGTGGCCCGCCATGACGAAGCCGAACCGCGAGGGGAGCCCGGGCGTGATGTCGTCCCAGCTCACGCCCCCATTCGCGGAGCGGTAGACGCCCAAGTGGTTCTGCTGGAGCAGGGTCTCGTCCTCTCCCGCCGCGCGGATGAGTTTGTGGACGCATTGCCCGAAGTCGGGTTCGGGGCCGGGGATGTAGTCCGCCCGGACACCCTTGTTGCGCGTCTCCCAGGTCGTGCCGCCGTCCCGCGTTTCGAACGTCCCCACCGCCGAGATCGCGATCCACATCCGGTCCGGATCGGAGGGGTGGGGGATGATCGTGTGGCAGATCAGCCCGCCGGCGCCGGGTTGCCACTCGGGGCGGCTTGGATGGTCGCGCAGGCCCGCGACATGGCTCCACGTCGCGCCCGCGTCATCGCTCCGGAACAGGCCGGCCGGCTCGACCCCGGCGAACAGCGAGCCGTTGGCGCCGATCACGTTCCAGACCGTCTTGAGTTTCGGCGCGTCGTCGCCGTCGCCGTAGGTCAGGCCCTCGCTCGAATGCGTCCAGGTCTCGCCCAGGTCGGGGCTCTGCCACACGGCCGGGCCGTACCAGGGATTGGCGCCTCCGGCGAGGATCGCCCCGCTCGCGGGATCCACGCTCATGTCATGGATGCCCCACGTCTCGATGAACGGTCCGCGGATGCTCCATTTCGAACGCCCTTCATCCAATTCGAGGATGAACGCACCCTTCTTCGTCCCGACCAGGAGCAGGCAGCGCTGTGACATGCGATCCCTCCGGCGCGCGATCTCGATGTGCTGGCGTCCAGACTACTCGGCGGTCGATGCGTCGACCAGTTCGATCCCGGCTGCCTTCAGCTCCTCGGCATAGGCGAGGAGCGGCTCGTCCGACGCGGCGTTGCGCCGATCGATCCGGTCGACCCGGACGAGTCCGAGCGACCGGTAGTGCGCCAGTGCCTCGATCCGTCCCTCCCGCGAGCCAGGCGGGAGGTTCACGAGGACCGACACGCGCAGCGAATCGGGGTCGCGCTCGATCTCCTCGCAGCGCGAGCGGATGACCGGGAGCGCCGCCTCGACCTGGTCGGCCGTGAGGTAGTCGAGGTTCAGTTCGTCCGCGTACCGCGCAGCCAGCCGCCACGTCACCTCGGGGCCGTTGCCGCCCACGAGGATCGGCACCCGGCGGCCGGCCCGCGCCGACTTCGGTTCGTTCGGGGCGTCTTCGACCCGTGCCCGCTCCCCGTGGAACGTCGCGGGACCCGGCTCGAACATGCGGGTGAGGATCTCGAGGTGCTCGCGCAGCTCGGCAAGGCGCTCGCCGACCGTGCCGTAGGGCACCCCGTAGGCATCGAACTCGCGCCGGTTCCAGCCGGCGCCGACGGCGCAGATCGCGCGCCCGTTCGACGCGACATCGATCGTGGACATCGCCTTGGCCACGAGTGCCGGGTTGCGGAAGGGACTGCACATGACGAGATGCCCGAGCGTCGGCGCGGTCGTCGCCGCGGCCAGCGCGGACAGCAGGACGAACGCGTCGAGCGTGAAGTCGCCACCCGGCTGCTCGGCCCCGGGCAGGTTCGCGATGTGGTCGGGGACCCACAGGGCCGAGAACCCCAGCCGCTCGGCGAGCTGAGCGACCGCGATCGACCGATCCCACGCCGCCCGCGGCTCCCAGCCGTTGTAGTCGCCGATGTTGCCCTGGTTGACGAGCAGGCCGGCCTTCATGGCTCCGGCTCGGCATCGACGCCGGCCGGCTCGACCAGGTCCGGATCGATCGCGACACGGGCCACGAGCGGCCGGACCGCGTCGGTGTCGTCCGCCTCCGGATCCGCCACGACCTCGGCGAATGCCGGGGCGACGCGTTCGTCGGCGATGCGCGAGATCCCGCGAAGCAGCCGCCCCAGGATGTCGGCGCCGGTGATCACCCGTCGTTCCTTGTCGGTCCAGAAGACGATCAGGTCGTGATCGATCACGTCGTCGTCCCGTCGGATCGTTCGATGTTCCAGCATGCCGAGGTAGTCGCCCAGGCGAGCCGCGGGGTCCGTGACCAGGATGGGTCGGTGGCAGAAGGCGCGCGCCTCCACGTGTCCCGCGTCCAGCAGCGCGGCGCGGATGAGGCCGTCGGCATCCAGCGCGTAGCGCGGGCCGCCATCGGGATCGGTCAGGATCACCCACGGATGCCCCGACGCGTGAACGTCGTGCAGGAACGGAGGCACCGTCCCGGGCTCGATCCGAGGTAGCGCGATGTCGTCGCCGTCGACCGGCAGGGCGATGATGCTCGCGGGATCGATGTGCTCGCCCTCGCGCAGGACCGGGACGTCGTCGATCGCGAGGAAGTTGAGGGCGCCCGTACCCTCGACCTGCTCGACGTCCGCCTCACGACGCGTTGATGTGCGTGCGGATGATCCGGCGAAGGTCGCGCTCGCCGAGGTACGTGATCGCCTCGCGGCCGAGCCAGCGGTCGAGCAGCAGCGCCGTCGGCTTGGCGACGACGAACAGCAGGACCTGGTACACGCGCAGGACCGGCGCGAGGAGCGACGCCATGCGCATCGCGTTTCGCGAGAAGTACGCCTGCGGCAGGATCTCGCCACCGAACGTGATGAGCACGGTCGAGAAGACGAACGCCGCGAGCCCGGCCAGCACCGAGCTCGAGAGCAGCGTCAGCAGGACATTGATGCCGACGTTTCCCCACAGGATCGTCGTCAGGAGGAAGTTCGCGTCCTGCCGCAGCGCGAGGATGCGCCGCGCCGCCCGGCTGCCGTTCTCGGCCTCCACCTCGAGGGTCAGGCGACTGAGGCTGAAGAACGCGAGGTTCAAACCGGAGAACATCGCGGACTGGGTGATGCAGAAGATGATCCCCAGCCAGATCAGGATGTCCGGGCCCACTCGCCCTCCCTCGATTGCGAGACTGCCGGCCCTGCCGGCCGCGCCGGCCTTGCGTGCGCCTGGTGCGCCGCCACGGGCCGTCCACAGAGTATCCTGCCGACCATGGGCGATCCGGACCGTATCTCGAAGGGTGATTGGGAGACGATCCTTCACGCGCCGTATCTCGTGTACCGCTTCGTCGCCGCGGCCGATGGCGAGCCGAGCGAGGCCCAGTTCCGGCGATTCAGCGACGAGATCGGCGCGGCCCGCGGTCACTTCAGCGATGGGACGATCGGCGCAACGCTGGCCGAGACGCTCGGCGCCAATCTCGACGCCTTCTGGGTCGCGTCGCACGAGGCCGGACGATCCCCGAAGCACGGCCTGACGCGGGTGAGGAAGGCCCTGAGGAAGGCTCCCGAAGAGGAGTCCGTGGCCATCCGCGACTGGCTCATCGCCATGGCCGAACGGATCGCCGACGCGCGGCGCGAGATGGGCGCCGATGCGGTGTCCGTGGCCGAGACCGCGGCGCTCGGGGACGTGGCCGGCTGGCTCGAACGCCCGGCTCCGGAGATCCCCGCACCGGGCTGAACGCGCCCTCGTACGCGACACCCCGGGCGGGTACCCTCCTCAGGTGACCGCCGAACGTCAGCATCGCCCGAACCGACCGCGCCGCACGGCCGGTGGCGTTCCCCGTCTCCCGTGGCGCCGGATCGTCAACCCGTACACGCCGATCGAGATCCTCTCGGCCGACCAGGTCGAGACGATCCACCGGGCGTCGCTCCGGATCCTCTCCGAGATCGGCGTGGAGGTCCTCGGCGCGCGAGCACTCGATCTCCTGACCGCCGCCGGCGCCCGCGTCGAGCGCGGCGGCGCCGGATCCGGTGGCCCGGTCGGCCGTGTTCGCGTGGACCCGGGCCAGGTCGAGGAACTCGTCGCGCTCGCGCCATCGCGCTTCGAGCTTCACGCTCGCAACCCCGAGCGAAACCTGACCTTCGGTGATCGCCATGTCGTGTTCGGGGCCGTGGGCGGTCCCGCGTTCGTCACGGACCTGGACCGCGGCCGGCGCGCCGGCAATGCCGCCGACTTCGCCGACTTCGTCAAGGTCATCGGCAGCCTCGATGTCATCCACCAGGAGGGCGGGGGACCGCTCGAACCGAACGACCTCCCGGTCGAGACCCGCCACCTCGACATGTACCGGACGCTCGCGACGCTGCTCGACAAGACCTGGCAGTGCCTCGCCTTCGGGCGGACCGTCGTCGACGACGCGATCGAGATCGCCTGCATCACCCGGGGCGTGGACCGCGACACGCTGATGCGAGAGCCGAGCCTGATGACGATCGTCAACTCGAACTCGCCGCTCCGCCTCGACGGGCCGATGTCCGACGGGCTCATCGAGATGGCGACCTGGGGCCAGCCCGTGGTGGCCACGCCGTTCACGCTCGCCGGAGCGATGACCCCCGCGACGCTCGCCGCGGCCATCGCCCAGCAGAACGCCGAAGCGCTGTTCATGGTGGCGCTCGCCCAGATCGTGCGGCCGGGGACGCCGATGGTCTACGGCGGCTTCACCTCGAACGTGGACATGCGGACCGGCTCCCCGGCGTTCGGGACCCCCGAGTACGTCAAGGCCGCGTTCGCGACCGGTCAACTGGCGCGCCGGTACGGGCTGCCCCATCGGTCATCGAACGTGACGGGTTCGGCCGTCGTGGACGCCCAGGCAGCGTACGAGAGCGAGATGTCGATCTGGGGCTCGGTGATGGGAGGCGCGAGCCTCCTTTACCAGGGCGCCGGCTGGCTCGAAGGGGGGCTGACGGCGTCGTTCGAGAAGCTGATCCTCGATGCCGAACTGCTCCAGATGATGGCCGAGGTCCTCGTCCCGTTCCCGGTGAACGACGACTCGCTCGGCCTCGATGCGATCGCCGAGGTCGGGCCGGGCGGGCACTTCTTCGGTTCCGCCCACACGCTCGAACGTTACGAGACCGCGTTCTACCGGCCGATGCTCTCGGACTGGCGCAACTTCGAGACGTGGGAGGAGGACGGCGCCCGAACCGCCACGGAACGGGCGAACCGGATCTGGAAGCAGCTCCTCGCGGAGTACGTGCCGCCGCCCCTGGACGCAGCGGTGGACGAGGAGCTCGACGCCTTCGTGGAGCGACGAAAGGGCGAGATCGCAGGTGGGGTCGCCCGTGGCTGACCGATCGAAGCCGGCCGGCAAGACGCGCACCAGATCGCCCAACAGAACGCCCAGGGAGAAGCCGCCCCCCGACCCGACGAAGCTCAAGCGGGAGGCGGCCGGTCGGTACGTCTCCGGCGACGGCCGGTTCACCGTCGAGCAGGGGTCGGGCGGCTGGATGGTGCTCGATGCCGACCAGACGAACGAGTTCGGGTTGCCGCTCGCGCGGGGGCCCTTCGCCGGACTCGACGCGGCGCGCGCGGCGATGGAGACCGCCCGCGCGGGTCCGGCCCCCACGTCGACCCTCACCGCGAAGATCGCCCGGCTCCCGCCGAAGCGAGCCGGTGGCACAGACGAGGCATCCGGCACGAAGCGAGCGGCCTCGAAGCGCGAGTCCGAGCGTGCGCAGGCGTCCACCGGGGCGCCCGGACCCGGAACCGAACTCGCGCCCGAACCCGAGCCCGCGCCCCCGACCCCGGTCGAGATCCGCGAGTACCGCTCCGGCGATGGGCCGGCGCTGCGCGCGCTATGGGCCGGCGTCGGTTTCGACTCTCCTGGCGACGACGACGCGAGCCTGCGCCGCTTCGCCCAGCGCAACGCGGGCACGTTCCTCGTGGCCGTCCAGGGCACGACGATCGTCGCGTCGGCGATGGGCGGCTGGGACGGGCGCCGGGGCTGGATCTATCACGTGGCGACCGCTCCCGACCATCGTCGTGCCGGGCATGCGAGGGCGCTCGTGCGTCGGATCGAGGAGCGCTTCCGGGCGACGGGCTCGCCAAGGGCGAACACGATCGTCAGCGACGGGAACGAGGACGGCGCGGCGTTCTGGGAATCGCTCGGCTACGTGGATCGCCCGGCTCGCCAATTCGGAAAGGATCTGGGCGAGTCGTAGACGCCCGGCCGCCAGCCGGCGACCGGGCGCGGTGGGCCCTCCTGGAGCTGCCGGCCGTCAGCCGCCTGGCGGACGGTACTCGGCGCGGCGGCGCGCGACTTCGTCCAGCTGAGCCGCGCTCAAGAGCTCCGCGGAGGTCACGCTGACTGCCCCGCTCGCGCCCACCGTGAGCGACGCGACCGCGGCCGCCTCCGCATCGGGTACCGACGCGATCATGAAGAAGTCGTCGGCCCCGAAGGCCCAATCCATCGTTTCGACCGTCCCTCCGACGCTCTCGACCATCTTCGTGACGGCGGCTGCCCGAGCGGTCCCGCCCTCAGCGAGCAGGCCGGCGGCTCCCGAGGCCGTGTATGACGCACGGAACATGTACCTGGGCATCGTCCTGGTCTCCTTCCGCGTTCGCAGTCTGAGCGACTGAACCCCACTCACCAGTTTCCATCCGCCCGCAAGGGGTGGACTCCCGTGGATCGTGCACCTTTCGTGAGGGGTTTGCTCGCTTCGCCCGCATGGCGCGAGCGCCCGCGATAATCCCATGGGCCGGAGGTGGCTTCGGCCGGGAGCGGAGGGTTCGATGCGGATGATCGTCACGGGCGCCGGTGGACGAACGAGAGCCGTCCTCGGGCGTGGCAGCTCGCGATGACAGAGCCGCGCGATCTGCGCGCTCCGCCGGATCCGCCGGACCCGCCCGAGCCGCGCGACCCTGTCGTCCAGCAGGGCGGCGACGAGCCGACCTGGGTCCTCGAGGATGGATCGCCGGTTCACATCGAGCCGGTCCGGCGGCCATCGATCTGGCGGCGCGTTCTCCTCGGGATCGTCGCCCTCGCGGTGGTCGTCGTGATGGCGCTCGGGGTCGCGCTGCGCGGTCCCGCGCCCGAGGGGCCCAGCAGCACCTTGCCGCCCGACCCGCGGATCGCTCAGGCGCGGATCGCCGTCGTCGCCCCGGATGGAACCCTCGCGATCGTCGCCCGCACCGGCGACCTTGTCCGTCGATTCCCGGTGGAGGCGACGGCCCTCCTGTTTCCCGCGTTCTCGCCGGACGGCACTCGCCTCGCGGTGATCGGCGGCGCGGCCGGGCGCTCCGGCGTCCTCGTCTTCGATGTGGGGCCGGACGCGGGTTCGACCGATGAGGCAATCCCGCAGGCCGTCTACTCGAGCGAGGACCGCGCAGTGATCTACTTCTCGTGGGCCCCCGATGGCGAGCGGATCGGCCTCCTCACCGGTGAGCCGGGAACCCTTGCCCTCCGAGTCGTTGACGCAGACGGCCTCGGGGTCGAGTCGATCGTGTTGCGCGGCCAGCCGCTCTACTGGGACTGGCAGGACGGCGAGCGCCTGTTGGTGCACAGCTCCGGGACCGGCCCCGAGGCCTTCATCGGCTATGTCGACATCGACGGTGCGACGTCGCGCGCGACGGAGGTTCCGCCGGGCATCTTCCAGGCGCCGGCGATCTCGCATGGCGCCGACTACCGCGCGTTCGTGGGCGAGCTCACCAACGGCGAGAGCGCGATCGTCGTCGAGCGCAGTGACGGCATCGGCCAGGCGACGTTCCCCGTGGTCCGGGCCGCTTCGCTCGCGTGGAGCCCGGTGGCCGACGACATCGCGTACATCGATGGTGGGGGCGCCGCCGGACCGGCGTTCGGGCCGCTGCGGGTGGGAAGCGCCGCCTCCGGCGCGACCACGACGCTGCTCGATGCCGAGGTCGCGGCGTTCTTCTGGTCGCCGGACGGCCGGTCGATCGCCGCGCTCACGGTCTCGCCGAAGGACGGCGGGAACGTCGCGAGCGCGGCGAGTCCCGTTGGCGACACGGCCGTCATCCCGGGGATCGACGTACGGCTGATCATCGTGCGCGCCGACACGGGCGAGCGGGTCGTGGAACGGATCGTGCGGCTGAGCGACATCTTCGAACAGCAGCTCCTCCCGTTCTTCGATCAGTACGCGAAGAGCCACCGGATCTGGTCCGCCGGGAGCGACGCGATCGTGCTGCCGCTCGTGGACGTGGAAGGCGGATCGCACCTGACGGTGATCCACGCGGATGGCCGGACCGATGTCGACCTCGGCCCGGGCGTCCTCGGGTTCTGGAGCCCGTAGGGGCCCAGCGGCTCTCGGCAGCCTCGATCGACCCTTCGAGCCCCGTCCTCGAGCCAGCCCCGATTCCCGCCTCGCGGGACGGAATCCACGTCAGCGTGCATGACGACCCTCGACTTCGGGCCAGGATCGGGCAAAACGCGCAGGGCGTTGAGCGTGATCGACCAGGGATCGTCCCGTCAGCCGGGAATCCGAGCTGGAGCGCAGTGCGGTCCCGCGTCCGGGCACGGCACGAGCCCAGCGCCGGGGCACGGGTGCGGCCCAGCTCTGGGGTCAATCCCGGAGCGACAGCCGGTAGTGAAGCGCGATTCCGGGTCCCAGGCGCTCGGTGTCCAGCAACTCGAGCTCGACTCGCTCATCGAGGGCCAGCCCCGGACCGTCCAGCGGGGTTGGCGACCCGATACCACCCACCACGAATGGTGCGACGTACTGCCGGAACTCATCGACCAGCCCGGCATCGAACATCGCCGCGATGAACGTGCCACCACCCTCGACGAGCAGTCGCTTCACACCTGCGCTCGCGAGATGATCGAGGGCCGCCGGCAGGTCCACCCGCTCAGCGCCGGCGACCACGACGTGCGGCCCGGCCTCCCGCCACGCGGCGAGTGCAGCTTCGCTCGACCGCTCCGTCGTGAACACGGTCACGGCCCCACCCCCGTCGTGGATGAACCGGCTTTCGGGCCGCGGTGTCTCGGGAAGCACCGAAACCGCCGCCGCCTTGCGCGGTTGATCCGGAACGCCGCGTGCGCGACGACCGGCGATCAGTGCCGCCCCGCGAACGGTGAGGCGCGGATCCTCGGCCACGAACGTCGCGCCTCCGACCATGACCGCGTCGACCTCGGCCCGGAGCGCGTCGACGGCCGCGATGTCTTCGGGCGATGAGATCCGCGCCCCGGCGCGATCGACGGTGTCGATCTTCCCGTCGGCGGTCATCGCCACGTTGACGAGCACGTGGGGACGAGGACGCGGATCGGGTGCGGTCGGCATCACGCGGACCGGCTAGATCGCCGAGCCGACGCGCAGGCCCTCCAGGACGGCCTCCTCGACGGTCCGCGGCGCCAGGCAGTCGCCGATCTGATGGAGCTCGCCGCCGAACCCGCCGTCCGCCGCGGCAAGCACCGTCGCGAGTTCGTCCACCGGCTCGTGGCCCTGCGCAAGCACGAGCGACGCGACGCCTTCGATGATCACCGGTTCGCCCGTGAGGACGTGCTGGAAGAAGACGGCGGAGCCATCGAAGCCGAACGGGCGGACGTTCGTGACCATCGCGACCCGGGCCTCCAGCGCAGCGATCGTCATCGCGTCGCGAACGTACTGCTGGAGCCGCTGGCCCGGCATGTAGCCGCTGACGCCGAGGGTCACCGCGTGGCCGCGTCGCGCCAGCAACTCGGCGAGACCGAGGCCGATCCAGTCGCAGCGCCAGTCGGCGATCACGACCGGACCGTCCGGCACCCGTGCCCCGGTCAGGATCTCCCAGGGGTCGAGGACGACGGGATCGTTGGTCAGCTCCAGTGGTGGTCGCCTTGGTCGCGCCCCCGTGGCCACGACGACGACGTCAGGGGCCTCGCGCCCCACGAGCGCCGCATCGACGGCCGTGCCGGTCACGATGCGCACGCCCGCGCGCTCCGCCTCGCCGCCGAGGTTCGTCACCACCCCGCCGAACTCCGCGCGCCCGGGCAGCTTCTCGGCGAGCAGCACCTGCCCGCCGACGCGCCGCGCGGCCTCGTAAAGCGTGACCCGGTGGCCTCGTTCGGCAGCGACGGCCGCCGCCTTCAGCCCGCCCGGCCCGCCACCGATCACCATGACGTCGCGCGGGATCGTCGTGGGCACGCGCCGTCCGTAGCGCACCTCGCGGCCCGTCTCGGGGAGCTGGATGCACGAGATCGGGTAGCCCGCGTGGAAGTGGCCGATGCACGCCTGGTTGCATCCGACGCACGCCCGGATCGCGTCGAGCTGGCCGGCCGCCGCTTTCCGCGGCAGGAGAGGATCGCTGATGAGTGCCCGCGTCATCGCACACGCGTCGGCCTGCCCCGCGGCGATCACCGCCTCGGCCTCCTGGGGCTGGTTGATCCGCCCCGCGACGATGACCGGAATCGATACGACGGCCTTTGCCCGCGCGGCGAGCGGCGCGGTGTAGGCATTCGCCTCGTGCATGGCCGGCACGATGTGGTCCGAACCGGCGAGGGTCGCGGACGTGCCGGCCACGACGCTCACGTAGTCGAGCTCGCCGGCTCGGGCGACCGGCACGGTGGTGTCCGTGGTGTCCGTGGGCTCGCCGTCCGCGCCGGCTGCGGCCACGGCGCCGGCCGCGGCCCCGGACCGCTCGCCGGCCACGGCACCGGCCCCGGACCGCTCGCCGGCCCCCGCACCCGCCGCTGCCCCGGCGCCCGCGAGCGCCGCCAGCGCCCCAAGCGAGTCGTCGGCCGTCAGGCCCTCCGGGGTGATCTCGTCGATCGAGATGCGCAGCCCCACGACGAACGTCGGGCTCACCGCCGCGCGGACCGCGGCGATGACCTCGGCGAGGAACCGCCGGCGGTTCTCGTCCGACCCGCCATACCGATCGGTGCGGAGGTTGACCCGCGGATTGAGGAATTGCGCCGGCAGGTAGCCGTGACTCGCGACGATCTCGACGCCATCGAAGCCGGCTGCCTCGAAGCGGGCCGCCGCTGAGCCGTAGGACGCGACGACCTCTTCGATCAGGGCGATCGGCATGGCGCGTGGCATGACGTGGAACCGTTCGTTCGGGACCACGGAAGGGGCGAGTGCCACCGGCAGCGATCCGTCGAGCGAGTCCATGATCTCGCGGCCGCCGTGGAACAGCTGGCCGACGATCGCCGTGTCGTGGGCATGGACGGCGGATGCGAGGCGCGTGAGGCCAGGCAGGCAGCGATCGTCGTACGCGTGGAGGGCGTGGGCGGTGTATTCCGCGCTCGGATGGACCGCGGTCGCCTGGGTGACGATGAGGCCCACGCCCCCTGCAGCCCGGGCTTCGTGATAGGCGACGAGCTGGTCGCCCACGAGCCCGTGGTCGGCCATGACCGTGTCGTGACCGGACGACACGATCCGGTTCTTCAGCGTCAGGCTGCCGACCTGGAGGGGCGAGAACAGGTGCGGGAACATCTCCGCCAGCGTAGCGGTCGGAGAACCCTCAGGCCACCTCGACCGTTGCCTGCGCCTTCACCCAGTCCGACACGTGGCGATCCAGGGTCGGGAGCGGCATCGCCCCCGAGCCCAGCACGCGATCGTGGAAGGCCTTGATGTCGAACCGATCGCCCAGCGCGGCTTCGGCGTCGCGCCGGATCCGCTGGATCTCGAGCCGTCCCAGCATGTAGGCGAGCGCCTGCCCCGGGGTCACGGCGTAGCGGTCGATCTCGGCCACCACGTGCGACTCGCGCATCGGCGAGTTGGCGACCATGTAGTCGATGGCCTGCCGGCGGCTCCAGCCGAGCGCGTGCATCCCCGTGTCGACCACGAGCCGGCAGGCGCGCATCGAATCGGCGGCGAGCATGCCCATCCGGTCCAGCGGCGTGGAGTACAGCCCCATCTCGTCCGAGAGGCGCTCCGTGTACAGGCCCCAGCCCTCGCCGTACGACGCGATGTACGAACGCCGGCGGAAGTCCGGCACCGATTCCAGCTCCATCGAGATCGCCAGCTGGAGGTGGTGGCCGGGGATCCCCTCGTGATAGGCCGTCGCCTCGATCTGGTAGCGGCCCCAGCCTTGCGGATCCGAGGTGTTCATGAAGAACACGCCACCGCGCGAGCCGTCCCGGGACGGCGGGAAGTAGTACGCGATCGCGCCGTGCGGCGTGGCTTCCACCGTGCAATCGGACTTCGGCAGGATCCCGAACCAGTCGCCCATCGCCGCCCGGGCCTTGTCCATCGCGGCAACGGACTGATCGACGATGTCCTGGGCATTCGTGTGGTGGAGCGCCGGGTCGGAGCGCATCGCCTCGAAGATCTCTGCGAGATCCGAGATGCCGATCGCCTCCGGCCCGAGGGCTCGGTACTCCCCGGCGAGCGACTCCACCTGCTCGAGGCCCACCTCGTGGATCTCCCTGGCGCTCATCGACAGCGTCGTATAGCGGCGGATGGCCCGTGCGTACGTCTCCTCACCGTCGGCGAGCCAGGTCAGGCCGCAGTGCTCGTCCGGTCGGGCGTGCGGCAGGACCTCATCACGCACGGCGTCGCGATACGCGGCGAGCGCCGGTCGGACATCGTGTTCGATGACGCTGCGCACCTCGGCCCGCCATCCATCGGCATCGGCGATCCCTGTCGGGTCGGATGTGGCGAGCAGGGGGTCGTCGGCGATCGGGATGGCCAGCCAGGCATCGAGTTGCTCGATCGTCTGGCGGACCGCGAACTCGGCCGGCGTCCGGCCGTTCGCGACGCCTTCCCGATGGCGCTCGGCCTTGTCTCGGAACGCCTGGGCGATCCCGCGGTACTTCGAAGCCATCTGCCCGGCGACCTCGGCCGACGGCAGGATCAGCTTCGGGATGTAGACGGGCAGCGACGCCTGCAGGCCGAAGATGGGATCGACGTCGAGTTCCTCGGTCCGCGTTTCGAGCACGTCGGCCATGACGTCGCCATCGAACGCGATCATCTCGCGCGAGATCCGTTCGTCTGCCGTGAGGCCGTCCATCGGGATCGCCTCGGCCCGCGCGGCGAACGCCCGATACGCGTCGATCGAGCGATCCTCGGCTGCCCGGCTGGTGTCCTCGAATCGACCGGCGAACCGGTAGTCGCCGATCAGGTGCGCCGACGTTGGCGATTCCTGCATCCGATGATCGTGGAAGTCCGCGGCGAGACGCGCCAGGTCGTCGGTCACGATGGTCACCTCTGGGTGGCAGGCGAAGGACCCCGGACCGTGCGGGTCGGCATGGCCGGTTTCGGGTGCGAGTTCCCCCGGGCTCGCCGGCCGCACCCGATCATGCCGGAACGTCGCCCTGTGCTGCCCATGGTAGCGAACTCCGGCCGCCGATCTACGTCGTCTTGGGGAGGTGCGCGCGAACGAACGCCGCCGGCCGGGAAGACATGCGCGGGGTCGAGCGGAGGGGTCCTCTCGGCGACGATCGATCCGATCGAGCGCGCACCCCAGGCGCGACTGCCGAACCGTGAGGATCCGATGCCCCCTGCGTCACCTACCGTGCGCCGCGACGCCCGTCCCACGACGTTCCTGGTCGCGACGGCCATCGACGTATCGGCACTGCCCTCCACCTACTCGACGGGCATCGGGCCAGGTGGCGAGGCGACCACCGGCTGGCTGATCCTTGTCGGCCTTGCCCTGTGGCTGATGGCGGCACTCGCCGGACAGCGGCCAGGTGCCCGCGTGCGGCGCGTGCCCCGACCGGCGCGCTTCCAGGCCCGCCCACGGATGGCCCACCCGCTCACCGCGCCCGAACCCACCGAATAGCGACCGGGGTACAGACACGAACGCCGGAGGTCGGCCACGGGGCCGCCTCCGGCGTTCGTCTGTTCGACGGGCTCGCGCCCGGACTACATGATGTCGATCGTCTCGTGGACGTCGATCGAACCGCCATCCGCGATGATCGGGCAGCCCTTGGCGAAGCCGATCGCCTGGTCGAGGCTGTCGGCGCTGAGCAGGCTGTAGCCCGTGGCGTTCGCGCCACCGTTGGCGCTCACCGAACCATCGGCATTGACCGTGGACCCCGGCATCGTCGGGTTCCCACCGTCGACGACCGCGCTTCCGAGGCCGCCGAACCAGGCGCCCCAGGCCGCCATGCTGGCCGCCTGCGCTTCGGGCGTCTCCGCCATGCCACCGCCGTGGTAAACGAGCAGGTACTTCGCCATTCGAGTTCTCCTCACTGTCGTTGGGCGGCGGTCGACCGCCGCCCTGAACCTACGACGAACGGCCTGACCCGCAATCGACAGCCCTGGTCCGGAGCCGTAGCCGTGGCGGATGCTGCCGTCACCCGTAGGCGAGGACCGCGATCCCCTGGCGTTCGAAGTCCCTGGGGTTTCTCGTGACGACCGTCGCGTCGTTCGCCCACGCGACCCCGCCGAT
Organism: uncultured Chloroflexia bacterium; assembly: GCA_963714835.1. Classification (GTDB taxonomy): domain Bacteria; phylum Chloroflexota; class Limnocylindria; order Limnocylindrales; family CSP1-4; genus CAKKPP01. Next base: position 17,131 of record CAVQPX010000006.1, on the reverse strand, counting down.
CAACGCGTCGGAGACCGTGCGCGGGCTGGTCCTGCCTGCCTGACGGCGTGACTCCCCGGCCCAGCGTGCCGCGTTCGGGTCGGTCGCGAGGTACTCGACGGCGTCCAGCAAGCCGCGCATCACGGCGACCTCCGAGTCGGTGCCGCGCGAGAGCACCTCGGTGACGACGACGTCGCACACGTACAGGTCGTTCGGGTCCGCGAAGAGGCGCTCGACGATCTCGAGCGCTGCCGGAAGGCCACGGACATGGTCGATGAGGAGCGTGGAGTCGAGGATGTAGCGCATCCGCGGCCCTGTTTGCCCGCTCAGCGCGCCGTGTCGTTCGAGCGCAGGTTGCGCACGATCTCGAGCGTCTCGTCGGGCGTCCGACCCCAGGTCGTCGAGCCGCTCAGTGCGCCCGCGGCACGCCCGAACGCGAGCCTCGCGCGATCGTGTCGGAGCTGCCGCTGGACCGCCTCGGCGATGTATCCGCTGCGACCGCGGGGCCCGGCCGACCTCGTCGATCTGGCGCCATGACCTGCGGGATCGAGCGTGATGTTCGTTCTGACCTTGCCCATCCGTGTCCGGTGCCTTGCTCCATCGGAGATCGTGTGTAGTGGTCGACACACACAGTAGCACACACTTCTTCCTTCGGCCGCCCCGCATGATCTTCGAAGAAGCGTCGATCGCCGTCGAGCGACGCGACATCGTGCGGTCCTGCTAGGCTCGATCGATGACATCGAACCATCGGGAATTGCTGACCAGCACCATGGGCCGCGTCGGGGTCTGGAGCTTCGCGCTGCCGAGCCTGGCCCCTCGCCGACAAGCGATCGACGATCGCCGACTACGCCAAGCTCGGCGTTCGCGCGACGTGGTTTCCCGAGAGCGTCGGAAGCCCGGACGCGCTCGTCCACGCGTCGTTGCTGCTGGCCGGTAGTCCTTCGATGGTGATCGCGCCGGGGATCGCGAGCATCTACGCCCGTGACCCGATGGCGATGGCCAACGGCGTCGAACGCCCTGGCCGAGGCATATCCTGGGCGTTTCGTCCTCGGGATCGGGGTCAGCCACAAGCCGGCCGTCACGACGCGCGGCGGGACCTACGGGGGCCCGGTCGCGATGATGACCGCCTACCTCGACGAGATGGACGCGGCCACGTACGTCGGCCCCACGCCGGCCCAGCCCGCGCCGATCCTTCTTGCCGCGCTCGGTCCGCGGATGCTCGAACTGGCCGCCGAGCGGACGGCCGGAGCGCACCCGTACTTCGTCCCGGTGGAGCACACCGCGATGGCTCGTGAACGGATCGGGCCCGACGCGTTCCTCGCCGTCGAGCAGACGGCCGTCATCGATACGGACCGGGCTCGGGCGCGCGAGGTCGCCCACACGTTCGCGCAGCGCTACCTCGCCCTGCCGAACTACGCCAACAACCTGCGCCGGCTCGGCTACTCGGACGAAGACGTGGCCGGGGACGGCAGCGACCGGCTCGTCGACGCGGTGATCGTCCAGGGGTCGGTCGCGGACGTGGCCGCGCGCGTTCGGGCCCAGCTCGATGCGGGTGCCGACCACGTGTGCGTCCAGCTGCGCTCCGGCGACCCGCGGGACGTGGCGGTCGATGGCTACCGCGAGCTCCTCGCCGCCCTGCCCGACCTGACCTGACCCTCGCGTGCTCCTCGCTCAGCGACGAGCGGGTGCGGCGCCCCGTCGGAGCCGGCGCCGGTGCGGCATCCATGCCACGATCGCCGACCCGGCGATGGCACCCAGGGCAAGGAGGACGAGCGCGATCGCCAGCGACCCGGGCGATCGCCCGGTGGCGCCTGCGTCCACGGTCGACGTGGGAGGCAGGGTCGCGGTGTCGACGATCGCGGACGGCGGCGGCGGCGTAGGCGCGGCCGGCGCCTGGTGCCCGAAGTCGTTGTCGGGATCGCTCAGCCCGAAGCTGGTCCCGAACGCGATGCCCAGCGCGGTCGCCGAGGTGAGGCTGTGCCCGGCTGGCAAGTCGGCGGTATCGATATCGACGACGAAGTCGCCCGTCGCCGCGAACGTGAACCCGTAGGTGCCACCGGCGCCGGTGTCCACCGTCGCGAGGAGCGTCTCACCCGGGTCGACGACGCCGTCCCCGTCGGCGTCCCGATACAGGCGGACCGTCACGCCCGTCGTGCCGGTCGTCTCACCCGGGTCGTGGATCCCGTCGAGGTCGATGTCGAGAAAGACCATGCCGCTGATCGTGTTCACGCCGTGCAGGTTGCACGCGACGGCCTCGTAGTCGGACCCCGTTGTCGAGCGGGACGACCGTGCCCGAGGCGCCCGTCGTGCGATCGATCGGATGGAGGCTGTCGTCGGTGCTCGCGGGCCCGCCCGTCCCGGTCGAGCCCCAAATGGCGCCGCTCGGATCGACGGTCAGTCCCTCGACGTCGTCGACGCCGATGAGCCCGACATCGGTGGTGTCCCCGGTAGCCTTGTCGACCCGGATCAGCCGGTCACCGGATCCGCCGCTGTTCGCGACGGCGTACATCTCGGCCGTCGATCGGCTCGACCGTCGATGTCGTCGACATCCTCGAGCCCGAGGATGCCGTCGATGACGACGTAGTCGACACCCGCACCGAACGCACCGGGGACGTGGGCGCCCGTCACGGGGTCGATGACGATCAGGACATCCGGCCCGCCCCGCCGGTGGGTGCCGTACAGGACGCCGGTGTATGGGTCGAAGGCCAGCCCGTCGACGTCGGAGAACGTGATCGCACCAAGGGCGCCAGACCCGGCCCCGAACGTCGATGCGAGGGCCGCGAAGGCACCCGTTCCCTGGTCGATGATGCCGAGCTGACCCCCGTTGGCTCCATACAGCACGCCGGTGGTGCTGCGGTAGGCGATCGCTTCGACAGTGGTGACGCCCAGCGCGCCGATCGTCGCCTCGTTCGTGGCCGCCGAGGTGTCGGTCCGGTCGACGAGCGTGAGGATGTCGCCGCCATCGGCCACCGTGTAGCAGTCCTCGAACGCGGCGACGGCGATGCGGGAAGCGAGGAGGGCCCCGCCGAGAAGCGCAGCTGACGAGCGCGCGGCGACGCCGGTACGACGATCTTGGTGTGAGGACGACCTGGATCCCCGAGAGCATCGGGAGCAAGGACATCATGGCCCACGCCGCGATGCTCCTGGCCGCCAGCCCACGGATGAACATCGCCACCGGGATCGCAAGCATCTACGCCCGCGATGAGATGGCGATGGCGAACGGGGCCAAGGCGCTCGCCGACGCCTATCCGGGCCGGTTCGTGCTCGGGATCGGGGTCAGCCACAAGCCGTCCGTCGCGTCGCGGGGCACGGTCTATGGCAGCCCGATCCACACGATGACGGCCTACCTCGAAGCGATGGCCGCGGCGGCGTACGCGGGCCCCGAACCGGCACAGCGCGCGCCGCTCCTCCTGGCCGCCCTGGGTCCCCGGATGCTTGAGCTTGCCGCCGAGCGGACCGACGGAGCGCACCCGTATTTCGTCCCGGTCGAGCACACCGCGATGGCCCGCGAGCGCCTCGGCACGGACGCGTTCCTGGCGGTCGAGCAGACCGCAGTCATCGACACGGATCGCGCGCGGGCACGCGACGTCGCGCACGGGTTCGCGAAGCGCTACCTCGAGCTCCCCAACTACGCAAACAATCTGCTCCGGCTGGTTATTCCGACGAGGACGTCTGCTCCGGCTTGTTATTCCGACGAGGACGTGGCGGGTGACGGCAGCGACCGACTGGTCGACGCCGTGATCGTCCAGGGGTCGGTCGAGGACGTGGCCGCCCGGGTCCGCGCGCATCTCGACGCCGGTGCAGATCACGTGTGTGTCCAGCTCCGGTCCGCGGACATCCACGACGTCGCTGTCGCTGGGTACAGGGAGCTCTTCGCCGCGCTCGCTGAACTGGATTCGCCCGCATAGGCGAGGCGACGGCGACCGCTATTTCCCCGAAATCGGCTCTTGGCTTCCGTTCATGCCCGCTGCGATAATCAGGGGGCCGTGTCGAGCCGGGAGGATGCGCCGTGACGACTAGCCGAGGGAAAGAGCCCGAGGGGACCGACGCGCGACGCGCCCTCGTGGTGCACGAGCGCCCACTCGTCGTGGATCTCATCGAGCTGACGTTGAATCACGGCCTGTTCGTCGTGCAGGCCGCCGACAGCCTGACCAGGGCAAAGGCGGTCATCAGCGACTGGCATCCTCATCTGACGGTGGTCGACATGGACCACGACGACAGCACGCCCCTCCTGACGTGGATCGGCAAATCGAACCGCCTGGCGAGGCGAGCGACGCCGGTCCTCGGTCTCACCCGGCGCGGCGACCTGAAGACGAAGCTCCGAGCGTTCGATCTCGGCGTCGACGACATCCTCACGATGCCGTTCTCGCCCGAGGAGCTGCTTGCGCGGTCCATCGTGATCACCCGCCGCGCGAGCGGCGCGGATCGACCGATCGTCCCCACGATCAAGCTCGGCGAGATGGAGATCGACATCGTCAGTCGCGAGGTGCGGACCGGGGAGTCGGTCATCCATCTGAGCGGGATCGACCAGAGCCTGCTCTACCTGCTGGCCAGCCGCGCCGGGCGTGTGGTGACGCGAGACGAGATCCTCGATGCGATCTGGGGCCCCGACTTCGTTGCCGAGAGCAACATCGTCGACCGCCACATCCGGAGCCTGCGCATCAAGCTCCAGAACGACTATCGACATCCCCGCTTCATCGCGACGGTGCCCGGCAAGGGCTACCGGTTCGTGCCGAGGTTCTCGAACGCGGGCTGGGATGAAGGTGGCGGCACGGGCTTGCCCGCAGACGCCTGATCGTCTGCCCGATGGCGGGCCGCGCGTTATGACGGCGCGTCATGACACCCGTGGTACGAGGCAGCATCGTTCCCGGCATCGCGCCGCAAGGCGCGTGCAAGGTCGACGGCCGCCGGTCAGTTGATGGCCGGAAACGTCGACTCGCCCGAAGGCCTCCCGAAGGGGCCGGACGGAAGGGATCCCGTCGCTCGGGCCGCGAGCTGAGCGAACTGCCTCAGGCGAACGCCGCACGAGGTGCTCTCACCTGGGGCACGGGCGACGGGTCCCGCATCACGCGTGATTCGCGAGCGGGAGATCACGACCCGCCTGGGCCGCGACGGTCCAAACGAAGGAGGGGCATCGATGGGTCTCATCGCGTGGGTCGTCGTGGCGCGATCGCGGGCTATCTGGCGAACCGGATCATGGGCTCGGGGGACGGCCTGATCATGATGGTCGTCCTCGGAATCGTCGGCGGCCTGGTCGGGGATTCGTCACCGCGAACGTCCTCCAGATCGGAACCGTTGACGGGATCAACATCAGAGCATCGTCATCGCGACGATCGGCGCCGTCGCGGTCATCTTCGTCGCGAGTGCGGTTACCGGGTCGCGTCGACTTCCCCGCGGCTAGGAGCTGACTGCCGGCGCTGCCGGACCCTCCCGTCACCTCCGGCTGCTTCAGGACAGGACCGGCTTTGGGGGCCGGTCCTGTCCACGTTCACCGCCGCTGCGTTCACCGCCGCTGCGTTCACCGCCGCTGCGTTCACCGCCGCTCGGGTGGGCACCGGGACCGCCTACCATGGACCGGCCGATGCAGCCGAACCACGTCCCATGAGAACCCTCTCCGCTGTGCTCCGCGAGATGGGCGCGGTGCCGCCGTACGCTCGATCGAAGCCGCTGCACCTCGAGGAGCTCGACCTCGCGCCACCGGGACCGGGCGAGATCCTCATCCGCATCCGCGCCGCGGGGTTATGTCACTCCGATCTGTCGGTCATCAACGGCGAGCGGCCGCGCCCGATGCCCATGGCCCTGGGTCACGAAGCGGCCGGCGAGGTCGAGGCCCTCGGGGAAGGCGTGACCGACCTGGCGATCGGCGATCACGTGGTCCTCGTGTTCGTGCCGAGTTGTGGCACCTGCCCGATGTGCATCGGCGGCCGGCCGGCGTTGTGCGAACCAGGCGCCGCATCCAACAGCGCCGGCACGCTCCTTTCCGGCGCCCGCCGGCTCAGTCGTGCTGGAGAGCCCATCCACCATCACCTCGGGTGCTCCGCGTTCGCCGAGCGTGCGGTCGTGGCGCGCCACTCAGCGGTCCGGGTCGATCCCTCGCTGCCGTTCGCGGAGGCGGCGCTGTTCGGGTGCGCGGTCCTGACGGGCGTGGGTGCCGTGGTCAATACCGCGAAGGTGCCGGCCGGCGCCAGCGTCGCCGTTGTCGGTCTCGGCGGCGTCGGGCTCGCGGCGGTCATGGGCGCGGTCGTGACCGGTGCCGCACGGATCGTCGCGATCGACCTGGCGACCGACAAGCTCGACATCGCGCGCGGGCTCGGCGCGACGGACACATTCGAGTCCGGCGACGCGGACGTCACCGTCGATGCCGTCCGTGCTTCGACCAACGGCGGTGTCGACTTCGCTTTCGACTTCGCCGGCGCCGCCAGGGCGACCGAACTCGCGCATCGCATCACCGGGCGCGGCGGCACCACGATCACCGCCGGGCTGCCACCGCCCGACGCGTCGATGGCCGTCCCGCTCGTCAACCTCGTGGCCGAGGAGCGCACGATCAAGGGCAGCTATGTCGGGAGCAGCGTCCCTTCGCGCGACGTGCCCGGCTACATCGCGCTCTATCAGCAGGGCCGCCTTCCGGTGGACCGGCTGCTGTCCGGCACGCTCGGGCTCGACGAGATCAACGAGGGCTTCGACCGGCTGCGCGAAGGCAAGGCGATCCGCCAGGTCGTCCTGCTCTAGTCCGGTTCCGGCCTCATCGCGTCGCACCCCACGATGAGCCGTGTCCTGTAGCCTCGGATCGTGACCAGCACCGCTCAGTCCGTCCCGCCCGACGCCGCTGCCGCTGCTGCCGCCGCGCCCATCCTCGCGGATCTCGATCCCGAGCAGATCGAGGCGGTCACGATCACCCGGGGACCCCTCGTCATCCACGCGGGCGCCGGCTCGGGCAAGACCCGCGTGATCAGTCACCGTGTCGCGTATGCGGTGGCGACGGGAGCCGTGGATCGTGGCCAGGTGCTCGTGGTCACCTTCACGGACAAGGCCGCGCGCGAGATGGTCGACGCGCCTCGCCGCCCTGGGTCTGCCCGGCGTCGCCGCGCGCACGTTCCACGCCGCCGCCCTCGCCCAATTGCGCCACTTCTGGCCGAGCCGCCACGATGGCGAGCCGGCACCGGACGTCCTCGACTCGAAGATCCCGATCATCGGCCGGCTCGCGCGGGGTCTCCCCGGGGGCTACCGCTTCACGCCGGCGCGCGACCTTGCCGAGGAGATCGAATGGGCGAAGGGCCGCCGCCTCACCCCCGCGACCTACCCCGGGTCCGCCGCGCTCGGCGCCGGCGATGCTCCCGCCGGCGCCGGACCCGCGGGCGCCCCAACCGCGACCCATCCCTTCACCCCCGCTCGCACGCCGCCGATCCCGGTCGAGCTGTTCACCCGGCTCTGGGCCGACTACGAGCGATCGAAGAGCCGCGCCGGCAAGCTCGATTTCGACGACATGCTCGGCCAGCTCGTCGACCTGCTCGAGACCGACGCTGACGTCGCTGCCACCGTTCGCGGGCGGTACAGCTGGTTCAGCGTCGACGAGTACCAGGACACGAACCCGCTCCAGCAGCGTCTGCTCGAGCTGTGGCTCGGCGATCGCGACGACCTGTGCGTCGTCGGTGACGAGGACCAGACGATCTACACCTTCACCGGCGCGACATCCGAGTACCTCACCACCTTTTCGGCGCGCCACCCGAACGCGCGGGTCGTTTCGCTTGAGCGGAACTATCGAAGCAGTCCCGAGATCCTGACCCTTGCGAACCGCCTGCTCGCATCGGAGGGTCGTCGCAAGCGCCTCGTCGCGACGCTGCCCAGCGGCCCGACGCCCGTCCTCCGCGCGTGCCGCGATGACGCGGCCGAACTCGCCTACCTCATCTCGGCGATCCAGACACGCATCGACGACGGCACCCGACCCGACGAGATCGCCGTGCTCGTGCGGATGAACGCCCAGATCGCCCCGATCGAAGCCGAGTTGACGAAGGCGCGCATCCCGTTCCAGGTGCGCGGGCAGCGGTTCTTCGATCGACGCGAGGTCCGCGACGCGTTGCGGATCCTGCGCCGGCTCCCGGCCACGCTGCAGGGACGCGAGGTTGTTTCCGCTTTCGCGGAACGACTGCGCGAGGACCTCGGGTTCGAAGACAGCACCGGCACGTCCGGACCACGCGGTGCCGAGGCGCGCGAACGGAACGCGTCGCTCGCGCTCGTGCTCGAGATGGCCGCTGCCGGCGCCGCTGCGGGCGCCGGCGCGCCCGTCGATGCCTCGACCCTCCTCGCCGACTTCGAAGCCCGTGCAGCCCAAGAGACCGCCGGGTCCGAGAACGGCGTGAACCTGCTGACCTACCACCGGGCGAAGGGCCTCGAATGGGACGTCGTGTTCCTGCCACAGCTGGAGGAGGGCACCCTCCCGATCCGGCAGGCCGAGTCCGACGAGGAGCTCGCCGAGGAGCGCCGCCTCCTCTATGTCGGGCTGACGCGAGCGCGGCGGCATCTCACGCTGACCTGGGCGGAGCGCCGGGTCGGGGCGGGGGAGCGCGCCGCCCAGCGGCGAGTCAGTAGGTTCGTCCGGGCGCTCGACCCCACCGTCGGCAGCGGCGGTGCCAGCGGCCGCGCCGGCGGCGTGGGTCTGGGCGGCGGAGCCAGCAGCGGCCCCGTTCGCGCCCGCAGCCGTTCGGCAGATGGCTCACGCGTCACGGTCCTGCCCGGTCCGCCGGTGCGGATGGCACCGGCCCGGGACGAATCGGATGACGCCCTCGTCGAAGCCCTCCGCGCCTGGCGGTTGGCGCGATCACGCGAGGATGGCGTGCCCGCGTACGTCGTCGCGCACGACGCGCTCCTGCTCGCGATCGCCGAGCAGCGGCCGACCTCGATCGCCGGTCTGCGCCGGCTCAAGGGGATGGGCCCGGCAAAGCTCGAGAAGTACGGCGACGAGATCCTCGCCCTCGTGGGCTCGAGCCCGGCTACCCGCTAGCGATCCGCGCCGCTCCCGACCGTCGCGGGCTCCGCAGCCGCCGCCGCCGCCGCCGCGGCGCGCTCGCCGATGACCCGCGCGGTGCCACGGAAGATCAGGCCGTGGACCGGGTAGAGGAGGTACCAGTAGGCGAGGCCGGGCAGGCCCTTCGGTTCGAAGAAAGCGGTCTGGACGATCCGCGAGCCCTCGGCCGTGGGCAGCACCTCGTACTGGAGCCAGGCGCGACCTGGAACCTTCATCTCCGCGCGGAGGCGCAGGAGTTCGGGGCGGCGGATCTCCTCGACGCGCCAGAAGTCGAGCGCATCGCCCACGCGCAGCTGGCGTGGATCGCGGCGGCCCAGGCGCATCCCGACGCCACCCACGATCCGGTCCATCAGGCCGCGGATCCGCCACAGGATGTTCGCGTAGGGCCAGCCGCCCTCGCCGCCGAGGCGCTCCACCTCGGCGAACGTGCGCTCCGGCGGTGCCGCGATCGAGCGCTGACGGCGCTCAACGATCATCCCCTCGAGCGCGGTGACGGACGGGAGGCTCTCGCGGTCCGGCGTCGCGAGGGCATCGAACCAGGTGGACTCGAGCCCTTCGCTCGTGGACCGGTCCATCGCCTCGCGCAGCGCCTCCACGTACGACAGCGGCTCGATCCCGAAGGCGGCCGCGGGACCCGGATCGCGGACGACGACCTCGTTGCGGAGCCCCTCGATGAGCGGCCGCGCGATGCTCGCCGGGACCGGCGAGATGAGGTTGACCCAATACGAACTGAGTCGCGGCGTGAGGACCGGGACGGGGATCATCAGCCGCCGCAGGCCGCGCTCGCGGGCATAGCCTCGCATCATGTCCCCGTAGGACAGGACGTCAGGACCGCCGATCTCCACGATCCCGGTCGCATCAGGATGGTCCACTGCGGCGACGAGATAGGCGAGGACGTCGCGGATGCCGATCGGCTGGCAGCGGGTCGCCACCCAGCGCGGCGTGATCATGATGGGCAGCCGCTCGGTCAGGTGGCGGAGGATCTCGAACGACGCGCTCCCCGACCCGATGACGACCGCCGCTCGGAACTCCGTGACGGGCACGCCATGGCGGGCCAGCTCGGCGCCGGTCTCGTGGCGACTCGTCAGGTGGTGCGAGAGGTCATCCGCCGCGTCGTCGCCGAGGCCGCCGAGATAGACGATCCGCGCGACTCCGGCCCGCGCCGCGGCCTGCCGCGAAGTTCCGGGCAGCTTCCAGGTCGCGTTCTGCGAAGCCTCGCTCGCCGGCACCCATCGAATGGGCGAGGTAGTACGCCAGCTCGATCCCCTCGAGTGCGTCGGCCATGGTCCCGGGCTCGAGCAGGTCCGCCGTGACGAGGCGCACGTCCGGGAATCGCTCCGCGAGCTTCGCCGTGTCCCGGCTGGCGAGCGTCAACTCGTGGCCGGCGGCGACGAGGAGCGGCACCAGGCGGCTGCCGATGTAGCCGCTGGCACCCACGACGAGGATCTTCACACTCTGAGTATGGGGGTCGGTGAGGAATCGACCATCGCGCCCGGCAGGTGCATCATCACTCCCTTGCGCGCTTGCGCCCCGCCGCGGAGGACAAGTCGATGGACAAGAAGGCCAAAACCCCGAAGAAGCCAAAGACGGCCAAGCCGAAGGGCGACAGGAAGGCGTCCTAGGCCACCTCGGGCCCGACGCTCGGGCCCGACGCTCGGGCCCGACGCTCGGGCCCGACGCTCGCACCGCCCCTCGCACCGCCCCTCGCACCGCCCCTCGCACCGCCCCTCGCACCGCCCCTCGTCCTGCGACGGGCCGGTTTCGTGACAGGTACGAATGCCATTGCTACGAGTCGCGCGGTGACGTCCTTGTGACAGCTCCCAGCTCGTGATTCGTGCGTGGATCGCGTCACGCCGCCTTGGATCGGGGCCGGGGTCACCGCGAAACGCCGGCTACCAGCACTCCCATTCGTAGGTGACACGAAAACGGCCGCTCAGCGACCGATCGGCGGGCTACCAGCACTCCCATTCGTAGGTGGCACGAAAACGGCCGTTTAGCGCCCGAAGCGCCCGGGGCGTCACCCGCCGTGTCCCGGGCGCGACCCGGCGCGACCCGGCGCCACGCCGCACCCGGCCGCCCGCCACCCGCCGCCCGGCGCCGCACCGCCGAATCGCGTCGGGCTAGTGCGCCCCCGCGACCAGACGTGCGGCGAAGACCTCGACGTCCACGATGCCCGGCGCCGATCCGCTGAGGGCAAACGAGCCATCGATGTCGTCCACGAGGTCGATCACGAGACGCCACGTCCCCGGCTGCGTCGGCGCGCGGACGAAGGCGTCGACACGTTGTCCGGAGCCGATGTCGAGGCCCAGCGAGCCGAGTTCGATCGGCACCGGCGGTTCCACCGGCGCTGCGTCCTCCACCTCGAGGGGTTCCACCGGCTCGGTGACCCACCGCGCGACAAGGCGCGTCGCACGATGCGCCGTGACATCGAGCGGCAGGTCCGCCTTGGGCGGAGCGTCCAGCCAGGACACGGAGCCCACGTTGAGAACGGCGAACGAGAGCGGCATCAGGCTGCCGGGCTCCGCTGACAGCAGCGTCGGCAGCACGAAGTTCGCGGCGCGCGGCCCGGGGACGTACAGGTTGAAGGGGCCCGACGCTGCGAACTGGCCGCCGAGCCGCCGGTCGATGACCTTCATCGTCACCCGATAGACGCCCGGCGTACGCGGCAACGGCACCTTCGCGCTGACGATGTCGCCGGCAACGGTGGACGTCGGCTTGCCGGCCGCTTTCGGCTGGGGATCTCCTGCGTCGGACTGGACGGCCGCGACCAGCATCGGTGTGCCGGCGATGGACGGGGCCGCGACGAACGGGTCGAGCGGGTTCACCTCGGTGACCGGGGTCAGGTCCACCGCGACGTTCGAGCCCGCGTACTTCCAGCCCTTCGGGGTGCGGCCGATCGTCCAGGTGACGTCCACGCTGTCGGAGTCCGCGACGACGACCGGGTCACCGACTTCGACCCCTCGGACCGGAGCCAGCGAGGCGGCCGGGGTCATCGCCACCCAGATCCGGCCGGCATGATTTCGCCAGGCGTACCGCTTGAGCGCGGCGACGCTGACCCATTCGCCGGTCCAGCCGGCCGGCGCGAGCGGATCCATCACGAAGACCCGGCCCGTCTTGCGGTTGTAGCGATCGAGGTACAGCGCGTGGTCATCCTCTGCGCCATCGCGTGCCCAGAAGGTTCGATCCCAGCGACCCAGACGGCTCGGCAGCTTGCCGTAGTCCCCAGGAGGATCGCGCCCCCGCCGCTTTCGAGGCGGGCGAGGAGCTCCGGCCAGGTCACGTTGTCGCCGCCGATCGGCGACCAGGTCAGCGGGAAGCCAAGACGCGAGAAGGCCTTCGTGACGTCGGCCAGGCTCGAACCGCCCTCCGTGTCACCCGACAGCTTGCGAAGCTGGCGACGATCGACGCGCGTGACGCCGCTCGTCCACTTGTCGAGCAGCATCTCGGCGGCGGCCCAGATGCAGTCTTCCCAGGCTCCCGCCTGGCGCTCGGTGACGAACGACGGCACGTAACCGGGGAGGGGTCGTGGGGGGTCGGCAGCCAGCGCCGCGGCCGGAAGGGACGTCGCGGTCATCATCGCCACGAGGGCCAGGGCGGCGAGGGCGCGTGTCGTCGATCGAACAGGCAAGGCGAAGATCTCGTGGCGATTGCATGGCGGTCAACGACTGCGCTGAGGCACGCCGCGGATCGACGGCTCGAGTTGACCCTGCGCGAAGGCTCGCATCCGCCATGGGGCCTGACCATGGTTCGGAAGTACCGCCGAACACGTGAACGCCGGGCGTGCCGGTCAGGCGGGCCGATCGTCCTCGCGACCTTGAACGTCGGGTCCCTGGGGCCGATCCAGACCCGTGAGCAGGCGATGCGCGTGGGCGCGCGCATGGGCGATCGCCGCGGGAGTCAATTCGAACTCGTGCTTGCTCGAGCCGAGCTTCTGGAACACGCGCATCCGCGCGAGGATGGGCCGCTGCTCCGGCCAACGCCGACAGCAGGACCGTGACGTTCGGTGCTCGAGGCGTTCGATCGTGTCGGCCAGCACCGACGCCCCCGTCGCGTCGATCGAGTCGAGGTGTGAGAGGCGAAGGACCACGACCCGGACATCGCTGACCTTGGAGAGCTCGAGGAGGAACGAGTGGGCCGCCGCGAAGACGAGCGGTCCATCGAGACGGTAGGCAACGATGTGCTCGTCAAGGAGCGCGACCTCCTCGCGTTCGTGTGCCTCGTCGTCGTCATCGAGCGGGAACTCATCGAGCCGGGCCGATCGCGAGACCTGGCGGAGCGCGAACGTCCCGGCCACGATCAGTCCGAGCAGGACCGCGGTCACCAGGTCCAGGAGGACGTCGCCCCGGCCGTCATGACCAGCACGACGGCATCGCCCGGGTCGAGCGCAGCAGCGCGGCGAGACTCGAGACTTCCACCATCTGGATCGCCGTCCCGATCAGCACCCCGGCCAGGGCGGCGAGCGGGATCCCGCCCACGAGGGGGGCCGCGGCGAGCATCACGAGGAGCAGGACCGCCGCGTGGCTCATCGCCGCCAGGCGGTAGCGCGCCCCCGAACGGACATTGACCGCCGTCCGCGCGATGGCCGCCGTCGCCGGCACGCCGCCGAACAGCGGGACGACGAGGTTGGCGACACCTGGCCGAACAGCTCCCGATCGGGGTCGTGTCGCTCACCCACGCGCATGCCGTCGGCGACCGTCGCGGACAGGAGGCTCTCCAGCGCGGCCAGCGCTGCGATCGCCACGGCCGGCAGCACGAGCCTCCCGATGTCGATCGCGCCGAAGTCGGGGAGGCGCGGCAGGGGTAGTCCGGCGGGGATCGACCCGATCGTCGCGACCGGCAGGTCGATGCCCACCGCGACCACCGTCGCGAGCACGACGGCGATGAGCGAGATGGGCAGCCCGGTCGAAGGCGCGCGGCCGCGAGCATGGCGACCGCGACGAGCACGGCGATCCGCCGGTAGCCGCCCAGCCCGGGTCGGAGAACCACGACGTGAATGCCTCGGCAGCGGCGAAAAGCGCCGTCGCGTGGCTGATCGAGCCGTCCTGTCCGAGCGCATCGGCAACCTGCTGAAGGCCGATGATGACGGCGATCCCGATCGTGAACCTCGATGACGGCAGCGGGATGTAGCGCATCGTGCGCCCGCGCCTGCGTACGCCAGACCGATGAGGAACATGCCGGCCATGAGCCCGACCACGAGGACGGCTTCGGGCCGTAGCGGCGACGATCGGGACGAGCACGACGGTCATCGCCCAGTGGTCCGCTGACCTGGAGATTGCCGCCGCCGAAGAAGGCCGCGAGCGTCCCGGCGACCACGCGCGGTGATCAGTCGGCTCGGCGCCCAGGCCGGACGAGACGCCGAAGGCCAGGGCCAGCGGGAGCGCCACGACGGCGACCGTCAGACCGGCGATCACATCGCGGCGTGGATGCCGGGTCATGCCCGCAGGTCGGCCCGGCCGAGGGAGGAGGTGCGGGAGATGCCGTCGGAACGATCCGACAGCGGTGCCGACCTCGGCCCGGTGCCGGCGAGGGATGAAGTCACGAAAGGGGGTCGATCGACTGCGCCGGCAGTGTGACAGCAACGATCGTCGCGACAGCGCGGTTCCGTGGATCGCTAGACGATGAGCGCGAGACCATGGCTCGACGACTCCGATCGTGAGCACCCGCGCGCTGGCGCGAGGCGGGCTGCCGATGTGTCCATGCGCGGAGGAGGCGACCTGCGAGGAGAGCATGGAAGGCGTCGATCGTCGCCGGATCGATGTCGTGCTTGTCGAGCCGACGGTCGCTGGCCGATGCTCCAGCGTGAAGGCGAAGCGATGTTTCGGTTGTGGAAGATGGACCACTGGGCGTGCCGTCTGGCTTGAGGCGGTCGTCAGCCGTTGCCGTCAGCTTCGATGCGGTCTTGGTTGCAACAGCGTGTCCCGCGTCGCGACGAGCGCGAGCCTGGCGAGCACGCCCATCGCGCGGTCAGCGAGGCCAGTCCAGGAACAGCGACAGAACGTCGAACTTGCGACCGGCGACGTCATGGCGTTCACCGTCGTGACGATGCTGTCGTCAGGGCACCGATCTATCGTCATCGAGCCTTGCCGTCTAGGAGGATGTCGTGATGGTAGGGCGAGGCGTCGAAGATCGAACGACGCCGCCGCCTCCACCATGCCCTCGACGGCAGTGTGATGTCCGTGGACGAACACGGCCGTCCTCCGCCGAACCACCAGGACTCCGGCGAGGCGGTGGCGGAGGTGGAGCGGGAGAGGGCGGCCGAGGATCCTGGTGCGTCCGATGTGCGCGAGACGCACCGAGCCGCGCCATCGTGCACAAGGCCCTGAACTTCTGGCCGGGGTCGCCGAATTTCCACCACCCCTTGTGCACGAATGGACCGAATCGTTGCGCGAGACGGTCGAAGGGCCGTCCAGCGCCCACGTGGAGGTCGTAGCCGATGCACCGTCGGGGCGCCGACCATCGAGTGCCTCGGCGCAGTGACGCGGCTCGGCGCAGTGACGCGGCTCAGCGACGCGCCTCGGCGCCGTGGTCACGGTTCGGCGCAGCAGGCGGTTCGGTGCAGCAGGCGGTCGAGGTAGTAGGCGGTTCGGCGCAGTTCGAAACCATCGACACTGCACCAGGTAGCGGGAATACCAGCCGATGGACGCGAAACCCGCCATAGCCTTGCCGAACGGGCTGGTGCCGCCGGGGTCACCCGCGCACTGTTGAGCAATTCATCGCTCAGGGGCTGCTGCCCGGCGGACATGCACGCCAGACCGGCCCCCTGGGACCATGATGGCGACGGACGCGACTGCGCTGATCGGCGACCTGCAACGCCAGCACCTGCCGCTCGCGGAGATCGGCGGCCAGCGGCGACGCTGGGCGACGACGAGATCGCCGAGCCGGTCGAAGAATGGATCGATCATACCGCTGCGGAAGCCCGCCCTCGACTGGATCTGCGGGGTCTGGCGGGCAGGGTCGGCGGCTGGCCGATCCGCGGTGGACCTCGTGGACCTCGGCGCCGACGCGCCACCGATCTGATGTCGATGCCGCCCCTGCCGCCGCGGCCCCAATGCCGCCGAGCGCGACCTTGAGCGCATTCGTCGCCGACCCGGACAGGATCGACCCCACCCTCAGAGTGATCTTTACCCACGCCGTCCGAGCGATCCGAGTGGACCGGGACCGCTGAACGCAGACATCAAGCTCCACGTGCGCCTGCGACTGGCCGGCATGAGTACGCCTGGTCCAGCGACGCATCACCATCGCCGCGAAGTCCTGGAAGGAGGAAAAGCCATGAACTGATCCGCACCAACCTCATCGGCACCGATCCAGATCCACCCATCGCAGTGAGCGCTTCGTGCTTGTCGAAACCGACGCCGCCGCGTACCAAGCACGCCCGCCGTGAGCCGGTCACGTCGCCTTCGTCCTCGATCCGATCGGGTTCGATGGCGGTGATAAGATCGAAGCCGCCCGGAGGGCGGTCGAAGTCGCCATCGATCGACTGCTCCCGGAGGACTGCTTCGCCGTCGTGGCCGACTGTCACCACAACATCGATGCCGCCGTCGAACGACGCGGCTTCGCGCGAGCGAAGGACGGCGTGTTGCGCCTGTACTGCTATTCCATGCCGTGCTCGACGACCTCGGCGGCGGCGGCTGCGCGGCGCCGAGCAGCGTGCTCGACCTGGCGCTGTACATCAACCGCGTCCTGCTGATCCGACGGCCTTGCGACGCGGATCGTCGACCACGGCCAGCTCGACCTGCCACTGTGTCGGACTGGTGGCTCGCGGGATCGCCACCACCACGTTCCGGGTGGGCCAGGACTTCGACGAGAAACGCCCTCCAATTGATGGCCGACGCCGCGGCGGCCTACTCGACCTCGATCGAGCGCCGCAGCAGATCACCGACCTGATCGCGAGCCAAGTGGGCCAGCTCTACGCGGGCCGGTGACGCCACGATCAATTACGGCGCCGAGGGGGACGTCCTGATCCGGCTGCTCTGCTGAGCCGGTTCGACGAGTGCGGCAGCTCATTGCTGCTCCACCTCGGCTCATCTGTCGTGGTGCAGCACGCCAGGCTGTTCGTCCGGATCAGTCTCGTGATGCGCGAAGATCGGCTCCGAAGCTGGGCATCTTGTCGGCGGTCACCGACGACGGCGT
>CAVQPX010000005.1:0-37010 GCA_963714835.1 uncultured Chloroflexia bacterium | reverse complement strand
TGCGCAAGGGCGTCCCGGTTCGCGACTTCGTCATCGACCCTGTCGTGCGGCTATTCGAGGTGGACGTCGAGCGGCCCACCCTGGAGACGCCCGGCGGGGACCTCGCGCGCCTCTTTGCCGCGCTCCTGCGGGAGTGGGGCCTCGATGGCCTGACCGCCGACCTGGCGGTCATCCGGGCGCTCCAGCCGGCCCTCGAGGCGGGCGCCTACCGCGTCACGGTCGCCGTCCACGACGGCCGCGACGTCACCGGGATCTGGCCCGGCCTGCACGATCGCGCGCTCGGCGTGGCCATCGACGTGGGCTCAACGACGATCGCCGGTCACCTCGCCGACCTCGCGGATGGCGCCGTCCTCGCATCCGATGGCGTGATGAACCCGCAGATCCGGTTCGGCGAGGACCTCATGAATCGCGTCTCGTACGCGATGCTCCATGACGGCGGGGCAGCGGAGATGACGGGGGCCGTCCGCGATGCCCTGGCCTCGCTGGTCGCCGGGCTCGCCGAGCGCGCGGAGGTGGACCCCGCCGACATCCTCGAGATCACCCTCGTCGGGAACCCGATCATGCATCACCTCGTGCTGGGCATCGACCCCGTACCGCTGGGCTCGGCGCCCTTTGCGCTGGCCACGGACGGCGCGGTCCGGGACGACGGCCCTCGAGCTGGAGCTGCCCGTCCACCCCGGCGCTCGCGCGTACCTGCTGCCGTGCATCGCCGGCCACGTCGGCGCCGACGCGGCAGGCATGATCCTGTCCCAGACGCCATACCTCCGTGACGAGATCACGCTCCTCGTGGATGTCGGGACGAACGCCGAGATCGTGCTTGGGAGCCGAGCCCGACTGCTGGCAGCTCCTCGCCCACCGGGCCGGCCTTCGAGGGGGCCCAGATCAGCTGCGGCCAACGGGCGGCACCCGGTGCCATCGAGCGCGTGCGGATCGACCGGGAGACGCTCGAGCCGCGCTTCCGGGTCATCGGCTCGAGTCGCTGGTCTGACGAGACGGGGTTCGCGGCGTCAACCCGGCGGACCGGGGTCAGCGGCGTGTGTGGGTCGGGAATCGTGGAGGTCATCGCGGAGCTCTTCCTGGCCGGGGTCATCACCGCCGACGGGACGATCGATGGGGCGACCGCCGCCCGAAGCTCGCGGGTCGTGCCGGATGGTCGGACCTTCTCGTACGTCCTCCATGAGGGCGGCCCCGGGATCGACGAGGGCCCCAGTTCACCGCGCCTCACGATCACCCAGAACGACGTTCGCGCCATCCAGCTCGCGAAGGCCGCCTTGTACGCGGGCGCCAGACTCCTGATGGACCACCTCGGCATCGAAACGGTGGACCGCGTAGAGCTCGCCGGGGCGTTCGGGAGTCAGATCGATCCGCTCCACGCGCTCGTGCTCGGGCTTGTGCCCGACGCGCCGCTGGACCGGGTGGGCCCGGCGGGCAACGCCGCCGGAACGGGTGCGCTCATCGCCCTGCTGTCCGGCGAGGCGCGGCGGGAGATCGAGGCCGTCGTCCGCACGGTCGAGAAGATCGAGACCGCCGTCGAGCCGCGCTTCCAGGAGCACTTCGTGGACGCCATGGCCCTGCCCCACCGAACGGCGCCGATGCCCAACCTGGCCGCCGCGGTCCAGCTCCCGGCGCGGCGCGGGTCCGCGGACGGGACCGGGGGCGGGAACGGAGGCGCGGAGGCGGGGTCCGGCGGGCCCGAGGGCGGATCACAGCACGGACGACGAGTGAACCGGCGACGCGCGGTCGTGGCCGCAAAGGAGGAACGCTGATGCAACGAGGGACCGCGGCAACGAACCGGCGGCCGTGCCGGTCGCGTGGCGGCCGCCTGGCCGCCCACATCGAGGCCGCGCCATTCCTGACCCGCGCGCTCAAGCCGGTCGAGGTGCTCAGCGAGGAGGGTCTGGCGCAACTCGAGGAGAACGCCGACACGATCCTCGAGGAGGTCGGGATCGAGTTTCGCGGCGACGCGGATGCGCTCCGACTCCTGCGCGAAGCGGGGGCCGACGTGACCGGGGAGCTCGTGCGTTTCCCGCGCGGCATGTGCCGGAAGATCGTCCAGGCATCTGCCCCGCGAATCTTCACCCCAGCACGCCCGCAACCCCGAGCGGTCCGTGAAGATCGGTGACCCGTACACGGTCCTTGCCCCGAACTACGGCTCGCCCTTCGTGCGCGACCTGGACGGCGGCCGTCGCTACGGAACGATCCAGGACTTCCGGAACTTCGTGAAGCTCACCTACATCAGCCCGTACCTCCACCACTCGGGCGGGACGGTCTGTGAGCCGGTCGACGTGCCGGTCAACAAGCGGCACCTGGATATGGTCTATTCGCACATCCGCTACTCGGACAAGCCGTTCATGGGCTCGGTCACGCACCCGTCACGGGCCGAGGACACCGTCGAGCTGGCGAAGATCGCGTTCGGTGAGGACTTCGTCCGCGACAACACCGTGGTCCTGAGCCTGATCAACGCCAACTCCCCGCTCACCTGGGACGCGACGATGCTCGGCGCGGCGCGGGTCTACGCGCAGAACAACCAGGCCACCCTGATCACGCCGTTCATCCTTGCCGGCGCGATGTCGCCGGTGACGGTCGCCGGGACCTGCGCCCAGACACTGGCCGAGGCGCTCGCCGGGATGACGTTCGTGCAGCTGACCCGGCCGGGCGCCCCGGTCGTGCTGGGAAGCTGCGCCAGCTCGATCTCGATGCAGTCGGGCGCCCCGACGTTCGGCACGCCCGAGCCGGCGCTCGTGCTGTACGTGATGGCCGCGCTGGCCCGCCGGCTCGGCGTTTCGTTCCGATCCGGTGGCAACCTGAGTGCTTCAAAGGTCGCCGACGCGCAGGCCGCGTATGAATTCGGCGGCCACGTTCCAGCCGACCATCCTGGCCGGGGTCAACTTCGTCCTCCATGCCGCCGGCTGGCTGAAGGGCGGCCTGACCGTCGGCTATGAGAAGTTCATCCTCGATGCCGACCAGTGCGGCATGGCCGGCGTCTTCGTGAACGGCGTGGACATGTCACCGAACGGCCAGGCCCTCGACGCGATCCGCGAGAACGGGCCGGGCATGCACTTCCTCGGCAACACTCACACGCTGGCCAACTTCGAGACCGCCTTCTACCGGTCCGAGATCGCCGACAACAACTCGTTCGAGCAGTGGCTGGAAGACGGCGGGCAGGATGCCGCACAGCGTGCGAACGGCATCTGGAAGCGGATGCTCCGTGAGTACGAGGCCCCGCCGATCGACCCCGGCGTGGACGAGGCGCTCCTGGCGTTCATCGCGCAGCGCAAGGCGTCAGCCCCGGACTCCGAGGTCTAGGTGGCGTTCCTGCGCCGCGGGAAGGGTGGCTCGCGCCTGGGCGGCGACGTTCGGGCGGCCCTGGCAGGGGTCCTCGCCAACCCCACGTTCGAGCTGATCCCGCTCAAGAACGTGCACGACCAGAGTGCGGCGCTGCCGCGAGGCGCGACGGTGTCCGTGACGGCCTCGCCGGCCAAGGGCATCGAGGCGACCGTGGAGCTGAGCATCGGGCTGGAGCGCCAGGGATTCCACGCGATCCCGCACCTGTCGGCCCGGATGGTCCGCGACCGAACGCACCTGCGGGAGTTGCTGGCTCCACTCGCCGACGCGGGGATCGACCGGGCCTTCGTGATCGGTGGCGACGCCGAGGAGCCGGGCGAGTTCCTCGACGCGCTGTCGCTCCTGCGGGAGATGGCGGACCTCGGCAACGGACCCCGCGAGATCGGCATCGGGTGCTATCCGCAGGGCCACGCCCTGATCTCCGACGACGCGCTTCTGAGTGCGCTCCGAGACAAGGCGCCGTTTGCTGCCTACATGACCACGCAGCTGTGCTTCGATCCGCCCGCGATCGCGGCGTTCATCGCCGCGCGCCGCGCCGACGGGATCGCGCTGCCAGTGAAGCTCGGGATTCCTGGTGTCGCCGAGGTGACGAAGCTCCTGTCGATCAGCGCCCGGATCGGCGTGAAGGACACCGGCCGGTTCCTGTCGAAGAACGTCCGCTTCGTGGGCGAGCTCCTGTCTTCCGGCGGCATCTACCGCCCGACCGGGCTGCTCGAGAAGCTAGCGCCCGTGATCCTGGATCCGGCCGCGAACGTGATCGACCTCCACCTGTACACGTTCGACCAGGTCCAGTCGACCGAGAGCTGGCGCGGACTTCCTGACCGCGCTCGGGACGTCGGCGTGACCCCCGACCAGCAGCGCCTGCGCGACGAACTGGCGGCCGTGCCGGAGCGTCTTGCCTCCGCGGCACGCGCCTCGGCGACCCCGCCCGACGACGCACCCGCGCCGGGCGAGTGGTCCGCCCGGGAGAACGTCCTCCACCTCGTCGCAGTCGAGGGCGAGGTCTGGCACCCGCGGCTGGACGCGCTCCTGACGGAGACGTTCCCGCACTGGCCATGGGTCGAGCCGGGCCTGTGGTCCGGGCCGGGCGACGACACGTTCGAAGGCGCCCTTGCCGCGTTCGCCGCGGCGCGGGCCGGGACGATCGCCCGCCTCGACGCGCTGGATCCCGAGGGTTGGACGCGCCAGGGCCGCCACGAGACGTTCGGCGTGCTCGACGTGGCGGCGCTTCTCCGTATCGCGCTCGACCACGACGAGGACCACCTCGCGCAGATAGGCGCCGCGTAGTCGCTCGTCAGCGCTCCCGACGTCGCCGGAGCGGCCCGAACCGGGCCCAGACAAGGACGGCGAGGATGAGTGAGCCTCCGCACCGGAGGAGCCACCCTCTGCCTCCGGGATCGAACGGGCCGGCCAGGAGCGGCTTCTCGCCGTCGATCGGCGTGATCCGGACCACCGGCAGGGCGTGGTCCCGGGCAAGGAGTGCCTCGTCGTCGAGCCCGTGGACGTCGCCCACGATCGCGTTGCCGATGAGTCCGAAGCTCGCGATGAGGGCGCGGTAGGCCGCCAGCCACTCGACCGGATCGGCGACCGGCTCGGCCCGGCCGTGGAATTGCCGGGTTGGGAGGAAGACCTCCACGTTCGGTTCGGCCAGCAGATTCTGGAACCAGGGCGTCGGCTCGCCGTATCCGGCGACGCAGTAGACGCACCCGTCCCTGATGACATACCCGAGCGGGGCCTCCCGCAGCAGACCGGTCCGCCGGCCGCGCGTCCGCAGGAGCATCAGGTGGCCGGTGAACGGGTTGGCGATGAGCCATCCGAAGCCGCTTCGGAGAAGTGGCGCCATGAAGCCGCCATTCAGAAGAGGAAGCCGCGCTGCAGTGGGCGCAGCAGTCGCGTCATGAGCGGCCCATAGGGGAGCGGAGCGGCGGCGCCTGGCTCGGCGGCGATCGGCTCGGCGACGGCAGTCATGCCCAGGATCGTGCGGGTTTCGAGCCGCCCCTACCAGTGTCGAAGGTCCCGCATTGCTCGCCCACCCCGCCGGGCGGGCCGCCCGTGAACGATCAGGCCCGGATGCGCTCGTTCCCCGGGTCGTACGGGGCCCGGAAAAAGGACGCGCCGGCCGCGAAGCGCTCGTTGGCGATCTCGATCTCGTAGCTACTCGCGGCCAGCCACTCGGCGGTGCAACTGGCCCGTCCTCCCGCCGGACATAGCCGAGCCCGAGTGACCGGCCGACGGTGTGCCCGAACATCGCCGAGCTGATCCGACCAACGCAGCGGCACCGTCCCTCACCAGTACCGGTTCGTTGTGGTAGAGCAGCGGCTCCGGGTCGTCCAGGGTGAACACCGCGAGACGCCGGGTGATAGTGCCTCGCGCTGGCGCAGCAGCGCCTCGCGTCCGAGGAAACCACCACGCTTGTCCCACGCGGCGGTGAAACCGAGGCCGGCCTCGAGCAGGCTGTCCTCGTCGGTCATGTCATGACCCCAGTGCCGGTACGCCTTCTCGATCCGGAGCGAGTTCAGGGCGTGATATCCCGCATGGCGAAGGTCGAATCCTTCGCCGGCCGCGACGATGGTGTCGTACACGTGGGTCGCGACATCGGTCGGGATGTACAGCTCCCAGCCGAGCTCGCCCACGTAGGTGATGCGCGACGCGCGGACGAGCGCGTAGCCCAGGTCGATCTACGACGTTCCGAACGGGAAGGCCGCATTGGAGAGGTCGGCATCGGTCAGGGTCGCGAGGAACTCTCGCGAGCGGGGCCCCATGACGCTCAGGACGGCGAAGTTGTCCGTCGCGTCGGTCCAGACCACGCGGGCGTCGGCCGACGCCCGGCGTCGAAGCCAGTCGAGATCGCGAACGATGGATGTCCCCGAGGTCACCACGAGGAAACTGATCCCAGTCGACACGGGTGCCGCCAGCATCCCAAACGCATCCCACCACGCTCGTTGAGCCACTGGGTGTAGACGATCCGGCCCGGCTCGATCGCGATGTCCGCCGTGCACAGCGGGTTGAGCGCGGCCTCCGCGTCGCGCCCCTGGACGAGGATCTTGCCGAACGACGTCTGGTCGAAGATGCCGACGCCCTCACGTACGGCCCGGTGCTCCTCGGCCGAGGACGGGAACCAGTTCTGGCGGCCGTAGCTGTACTCGTAGCGCGGTTCGACGCCGGGTGGTGCGTACCAGTTCGCCCGCTCCCAGCCCGCAAGTTCCGCCGAAGCAAGCGCCGCGCGCCGCGACCCGATCGTGGAACGGCGTCCGCCGAACGCCGCGCGCGGTTTCGACCTGGCGGAACGGCCAGTGCAGGTCGTACAGCAGCCCGAGCGTCTCGGTCGTCCGTTCGTACAGGTAGCGCCGGTTGTTCTGGAAGGGCATGAACCGCCGGATGTCGACTTCCCAGAGGTCCATCGGCGGGTGACCGTCGACGATCCAGTCGGCAACGACGCGCCCGGCCCCGCCCCCGGACTGGAAGCCGACCGAGTTGAACCCGGCGGCGACGAAGTAGCCGTCCAGGCCCGGCGCCTCGCCGAGGATGTAGCGGTCGTCCGGCGTGAAGCTCTCCGGTCCGTTGAAGAAGAGCTGGATGCCGAGATCCCGGAGGAGCGGGACCCGCCGCGCGGCCATCTCGAGATACGGGGCGAGGTGGTCCCAGTCCTCGGGCAGCGTCACGAACGCCGCGTCGTCGGGGATGCCGTGCGTCGCCCACGGCTTCGCGCCCGGTTCGAAGAAGCCGACCATGAGCTTGCCGGTGTCCTCGCGGAAGTAGGCAGTGTCGTCCGGGGAGCGCAACACCGGCAGGTCTTTGGCGAGTCCGGGGACAGGCTCCGTGACGACATAGAAGTGCTCCGCGGCATGGAGCGGGATCGTCACCTCGGACCTGAGGCCGAGCTCGCGGGCCCACATGCCGGTGCAGTTGACGACCACCTCGGCGGCAATGTCGCCCCGTTCGGTGGAGACGCCCGTGACCCGGCCATCGCGCCGGGTGACGCCCGTTACCGCGGTGTGCTCGACGATGCGCGCCCCGCCCAGCCTGGCCGCCGCTGCGAGCGCCTGCGTCACATCGGTGGGATTGGCGATCCCATCGCCGGGCAGGAACGCCGCCCCGACAACCTCCGACGGATCCAGGAGCGGCCACATCGCGGCCGCTTCCTTGCCACTGATGGGTTGAACCTCGAAACCGCACACGCGAGCCATCGAGATCTGGCGCTTGACCTCCGTCCAGCGCTCCTCGGTGGTTGCGAGCAGGATCGATCCGGTCCTGCGGAACCCCGTGCCCAGGCCGGTCAGCCGCTCAAGCTCGGGGAAGAGCTCGGCGCTGTACTTGGCCAGCATGCTCATGTTGTAGGTGGCACGGAGCTGTGTGACGAGGCCGGCCGCGTGCCATGTCGTGCCCGACGTGAGCTGCTTCCGCTCGACCAGGACGACGTCGCGCCAGCCGCGCTTCGTGAGGTGATAGGCGACGCTGCAGCCCACGATCCCGCCGCCGATGACGACGACCTGTGCCTGATCCGGAACTGTCCTGCCAGCGTTCTCGATCAAGGTGACCTCCGTCCTGTCTCGAGATCAGGGTACCGATTTCTTCCGCTGGCGTAGGCTTGGCCGCCGAACGAACAAGCGAGGCCGTCGAGGCCCGCTCTTCATGCCGGAGGACCCGATGCCGACCGTCACCGAGATCTCGAGCCGCTACATCGACGAGGTCGCGGCGCTGGACCCAGCGCGGGCCGAGCGCTGGGGCGTCGCGTCGGACCCCACGCGGCTCACGGACTACTCGCCGGAAGGTTATGGGGCGCTCCGCGCGCTCCTCCAGCGGACCCTGGACGCGCTGTCAGCCGCGGAGCTGCCGCGCGACGAGGCGGAACGGCTCGGCGCCGGGTTCCTGGCCGACTGGATCGGTGGCGAGATGGGCGTCATCGATGCCGGGGAGCGCGAGCGAGGCCTGAGCAACATCGTTGGGGCGCCGGCGAGCATCCGGTCCGTGTTCGACCTCATGGACCATGCGACGCCCGAAGGCTGGGTGAACATCGCCGCGCGCCTCCGCGCCGTGCCGGCCGCGATGGACGGCTACCGCGCGACGCTGGAGCTCGGGCTCGCCAACTGGGCGCCCGGCGGCTCGCCGGCAGGCGCTCGTGGTGGCCGAACAGTGCGCGACCTGGGCCGGCAACGGTGACGGTGGCTGGTTCGGCGGGTTCGTCACGGGTGCGGCGGACGCCGGCGTCGATGCCGGCCTCCAAGCGGAACTCCACGCCGCCGCCCGCGGTGCCGGCAACGCCTACGGCGTCCTGTCCACCTGGCTCCGAGACAACTACGCCCCGCAGGCCAGCGAGACGGATGCGTCCGGAGACGAGCGTTACCAGGCATGGGCGCGCTTCCTGCTCGGCACGGACCTCGACCTCGACGAGGCCTACGCCTGGGGCTGGGAGGAGCTCGCTCGACTCGAAGCGGAGAAGGCGAAGGAGTGCGCCAAGATCCTGCCCGGCGCCTCGTTCCTCGAGGTCCGGGAGCTGCTGATCACGGATCCGGAGCGGTCCGTCCACGGCGTCGCTGCATACCGCGACTGGCTCCAATCCGTCACCGATGAGGCGATCGACGGCCTCGACGGTCGCGAATTCGACATCCACTCCTCGATCCGTCGCTGCGACGTCCGCATTCCGCCGGAGGGAAGCGCCGCCGCGGCCTACTACACATCACCCTCGGAGGACCTGTCCCGGCCGGGCCAGACCTGGTTCCCGACGGTCGGTCGGACCCGGTTCCCCATGTGGGACGAGGTCAGCACCGTCTACCACGAGGCCGTCCCCGGCCATCATCTGCAGGGCGCGACCATCCGCCTCGTGCCGCTGACCCGGGCCCAGAAGCTCGGGTTCGTGTCCGCCCACGGGGAGGGCTGGGCGCTGTACTCCGAGCGGCTCATGGACGAGCTCGGCTGGTTCCGCACGCCGGACACGCGCCTCGGATTCCTGTGCGCCCACGCATTCCGGGCCGCGCGCGTCGTAGCGGATATCGGTCTTCACACGGGCCGTCCCATCCCCGCGGCGGGGGCCGCGCTCTTCCCGGGCTGGTCCGGCCAGGCCGGCACCGCGTGGACCTACGAGGCCGCGATCGATTTCATCGTCCGGGCCGGCGGGATGGACCACGACAAGGCCGAGAGCGAGGTCCTCCGCTACCTGTCGTGGCCGTCGCAGGCCACCGCCTACAAGCTGGGCGAACGGACATGGCTCGCCGGTCGCGACGCGGCGAAGTCCGCCGCGGCGGCCGACGGCAGGGAGTTCGATCGCAAACTCTGGCATGCTCGCGCACTGGCGCTGGGCCCGCTCGGTCTGCGGCGGCTCGGCGCCGAGCTGGCCCGGATCTGAGGAGGAACGTTCGATGACCATGACCGCCGCCGAGCAGGGCGCGCTGCTTGACCAGTATCGGTCCGCCCTGGCCGACCTCGACGACGCCCTTGCCGGCGCCACGGACGCGGATCTCGACCGGCCGCAGGCGTCCGGCGCCTGGACGGCCCGCCAGATCGTGCATCACCTCGCCGACAGCGAGTCGATGGCCTACATCCGGCTCCGCCGGCTGATCGCCGAAGATGACCCGGTCATTCACGGCTACGACGAGCCCGAGTGGGCGCGCCGGCTCCACTACGACCGGCCGATTGCGGCGTCCCGGGCCGTTGTAACGGCCGTCCGCGAGGCGAGCCTGGAGCTCCTCGAGTCGCTGACCCCGGATGAGTGGGCACGTACCGGGACGCACTCCGAGTCCGGTTCGTATTCAGTCGCGCAGTGGCTGGAGATCTATGCCGGGCACACGCACGACCACGCCGACCAGATCCGCCGAGCTCGCCGCGGCGAAGGATAGCGCATCGCGCCTCGACTCGGAGCCACGGGGCTGCCAAGATGGAGCGGTCCCATGGCCCTGCCAGTCGGTCCCGCGGTCGCGTTCCTTTTCACCGATATCGAAGGCTCGACCAAGTCCGAGCGTTCCGTCGGCTCTGCCGCGTGGGCTTCGATCGTTGCGCGTCACGACGCACTACTGCGCGAGGCCATCGAGCACAGCGACGGCGTAGTCGTCAAGACCGAGGGCGACGCTTTCTTCGCGGCCTTCGGGGCGCCGGATGCTGCGATACATGCGGCCGTGGCCGCCCAACGTGCCGTCGGCGCAGAGCCCTGGGACGGTGGCCTCGCCATCCGGGTACGGATGGGCCTTCACCTTGGCGAGGGGCGCCTCCGCCCGGGACGACCCGGAGAGCCGGAGGACTACGTCGGAATTGACGTGAACTACGCCGCTCGGATCGCGGCAGCGGGCAACGGCGGACAAATCGTTCTCTCCGATGCGTTGGTTGCGGCACTCCCCGGCGACCTCGGCACGCTCTCCGGGCTGGGAGACGCGGAGCTTGTGGGCGAGGGGCCGCGCACCGTCAAGGACTTCGATGAACCCGTGCCGCTACACCGACTCGTCGTCCCGGGTGTCGCGGACGATCCTCGTCCGCTTCGGACGACAGATGCGCCATCGAATCTCCCCGGCGAAGTCACGGCCCTGGTCGGTCGGGAAGCTGAAATCGTCGCTCTCCGTGACGCGCTCGCCGACAGTCGGATCGTGACGCTCACGGGTCCCGGCGGGAGCGGCAAGACGAGGCTCGCCCTCGGGCTTGCCCGTGATATCCGGGATCGCTTCCCACACGGCACCTGGTTCATCGATCTGGCGGCGGTCCGTGACGCCGGCCTCATCGAATCGACGATCGCGTCTGCGCTCAGCGTTCGCGAGTCCCAGGACGTCACCGTCGGCGACGCACTGCGAGCCTACCTGCGGGACCGGACCGCGCTCCTCGTCCTGGACAACCTCGAGCAGCTCCTGCCGGACGGCGCTGAAGTCGTTGCGCGACTGGTCCGTGCGGCACCGATACTCCGAACCATTGTCACCAGTCGCGAGTTGTTACGGGTCGCCGGCGAGCGCGGCTATCCCGTGCCGCCTCTGGATGTCGAGTCCGGCGTGGCGCTGTTCGTCGATCGAGCAAGGGCCCTCCGCTCCGACATCGTTCTCGGAGAGGACGCCATGGTCGCGATCCGAGCCATCGCCGAGCGCCTGGGCGGGCTGCCTCTGGCCATCGAACTCGCCGCAGCGAGAGTCAGGGTCCTGACACCGGCCCAGATCCTCAACCGATTGGGCCGAAGTCTTGACCTGGGTGGCGGCGCACGCGACCTGCCCGAGCGCCAGCGGACGTTGCGCGGCGCGATCGCCTGGAGCCACGATCTTCTGAGCGCAGAGGAGCGTCTCCTGTTCGCCAGGCTTGGGGTCTTTGCCGGTGGATGCACCACTGAGGGCGCCTATCTCGTTGCGGATCCCGACGGGGACCTCGGTATTGACGTCGCCACGGGGCTCGAATCGCTTGCGGACAAGAGCCTCGTCCGCATCGAGCTCGGCGATGAGGCCGCGGGAACACCGATTCCGGAAACCAGGTTCAGCCTCCACCCGCTCCTGCGCGAATTCGCGCTCGAGCGTCTCGAAGCGATGGGGGAACGTGCCGCCAGCGAGGCGCAGTTCGCCGCGGTGTGCGTCTCGATCGCGGAGGCGAGTGGCAGTGCAATCCTCGACCAGTCCGGCGATCTGACTGTCGCTCGCCTTGATCACGAGGATCACAACCTGCGTGCCGCGATCGATTGGTCCATTGCCAACGACCAGCCGGACATCGGGATCCGGATCATCGGACCGATCTGGCGCTGGTTCCAGCAGCGAGGCCGGCTTCGCGAGGCGCGAGACCTGCTCGCCACTCTTCTGGCCCAGGAACCGCATGGGGACGTTCGAGCACGCATCGCAGCCCTGTCGGCAGCGGGTGGACTCGCCTACTGGATGAACGATTTCGCCACCGCACGGGTGGCCTACGAGGAGCGTCTCGTACTTGCAGTCACGCTCGACGAGCCGGTCCTGGCGGCGGATGCCCACTACGACATCGGCTTCCTGGCGATGGCCAATCAGGACATCGAGTACTTGCGGGAGCATGAGCAGATTGCCCTGGACCTGTATCTCGCAGCGGGTCGTGAAGACGGCGCGATCCGAGCCCGACAGGGCCTGGTGCTGGCCGTCTTTCTGGCCGGAGATTACGAGACGGCGCGGGATCTTGAGTCGGAGAACCTGGCCGCCTTCCAGCGAATCGGTTCGCAGTTCCAGATCGCGGACAGCACGACCCTGCTGGCCGCGATCAGTTGGAGGCTGGGCGACACCGGGGGGTCGTGGGCGCGAACGATTGGGACACTGAGCTTCTTCTCCACCGTCGACAACGCTTCCGGGCTTGCCCGTGGCCTCGGGATGGCGGCGATCCTGCTTCTGTCGAGCGGCAACGCCGAACTCGGCGCACGCGCGACCGGCGCGACCTATCGGCTGGTCCGCGACAAGGGAGTAATGCTGGCTCCCGTCGCCGTCCTCCATCTGCCCGATCCGGCGGATCTGGCTATCGAGCGATTCGGGGAGGAGGGCGCCGCCAAGCTCATGGCCGACGGCGCCTCAACCCCGATCGCCGACATCGTCAACGAGGTACTCGCGGCAAGCGTTGGCCGCGACTGACCCCTGAGCGCGGCCCCGCGGCCCCAGCGCTCTCGTCGAAGATGACGAGATCGGAGTGGTTCATCGGGGCGGTCGCGAGGTCCTGGCCGGGCGGCCGGGCGCCCAGGAAGGCCATCATGCCGGGCACGCGCTGGAGGACGTACGAGAAATCCTCAGCGCCCATGATCGGCGCGTCCATCTCGATCGTGGCCGCCGGCCCCAGGGTCTGGGCGCGGACCTGCTGCGCCGGGTCGACGGTGGTCACCGTGGCGCCCCACGGGCGTCGTGGGCGACCGTCAGGACGACATTCCCGGTCTTCTGCCCGGTCTCGACGTACCTGGTCGCCTCGATCACCTGCTCCAGCGGGTACCGGCGGTCGATGACCGCCCGGTACTTGCCGGCCTCGATGAGCTCCTTGAGGAAGAGGACGTCCTCCTTCGAGTACCGCGTGATTCCGAGCGCCACCCGCTTGTTCCCGATCAACCTGGCCAGCGGGGCCAGAAACAGGTTGCGCAGTCCGTCTGTCCCGATGTAGATCCCGCCCGGCTTCAGTGAACCTCGGCACCGCCAGAACGAGTGCTTGCCGACCGCGTCGAGGATGATCTCGTACGTCTCGCCGTTCTTCGTGAAGTCGGCCTGCGTGTAGTCGATGACCCGGTCGGCTCCGAGCGATCGCACGAGCTCGAGGTTCTTCGTGCTGCACACGGCGGTGACGTCGAGGCCGTAATACCTGGCCAGCTGCACGGCCGCCGTTCCGACGGATCCCGAGGCGCCGTAGATGAGGATGCTCCGGCCCTCTCGCAGGTCTGCCTTCCGCAGACAGGCCAGGGCCAGCGCCGCTCCGTCGCAGACGGCTGCAGCCTCTTCGAAGCTCATGCCGGTCGGCATGTGGGCCAGCGGAGCGGTCTCCCGGATGCAGGCGAACTCCGCATGGGCGGCGAAGCCCTTGACGCCGAACACGTGGTCACCAGCCTCGAACTCGGTGACGGCCGCGCCGACGGCCTCGACCTCGCCGGCCAGCTCAAAGCCGAGGATCTTCCGCTTCGGGCGGAGGAGGCCGGTGAAGAAGCGGCTGATGACGTAGTCGGCGCTGCGAAGCCCGCAGTCTGTCCGGGTGACCGTCGTGGCGTGGATGCGGACGAGGACCTCATCGTCCCCGGGTGTGGGCCGCTCGACCTCCTCGAGCCGCAGGACCTCCGGCGGCCCCGTACCGGTCGTGGACCACCGCTCGCATCGTCTGCTCCTGTGCTGGCCTCGGTTCCTCAGACGGCAAGGACGATCTTTCCTCGGGCATGTCCGTCTCCCAGGTACCGGAACGCGTCGGCGGTCTCGGCCAGCTCGTACCGCCGGTCGATGACCGGCACCACCGTTCGAGCCGCCAGAAGGTCGGCCAGGATCGCCATGTCCGGCTTGTTGAATCTCGCGATGAAGAAGACGACCTTCTGGCTGCTCCGGAACGCCCCCAGCTTGACCTTGGCGATGTGGCCCAGCGGTCCGAATATGCGGTTGCCCTTCGGGGCGCCAACGAGGACGAGGGTTGCCTGCCGGTTGAGGACGCGCCGGCAGGCCGACCAGGGCCTGCTCCCCGCGATATCGAGCATCAGGTCGTAGCGCCGATCAGTCCGGGTGAAGTCCTCCTGCGTGTAGTCGATCACGTGATCGGCGCCGATGGATCGCACGAGGTCGACGTTCCCCGTGCTGCAGACGCCGGTCACCTCGGCTCCGAACGCCTTGGCGATCTGCACCGCGAACGTGCCCACGCCGCCCGACGCGCCGTTGATCAGGACCTTCTGCCCCGGCTGGACCTGCCCCTTGTCGCGCAGGCCCTGAAGCGCGGTGAGCGCCGCCACCGGCACGGCCGCCGCCTCCTCGAAGGTCACGCCTGCCGGCACGGGGACGATGGCTCGGCTCTCGCGAACGCAGACGTACTCGGCAAAGGCCCCGTCTCTCCCGCCGAACACCTCGTCGCCAGCCCGAAACTGCGAGACGTCCTTGCCGACCGCTTCCACCGTCCCCGCGAAGTCGGTCCCGAGCCCGTGCTCCTTCGGCCTGAGCAGGCCCATCGCGGTGCGTCCGACGAACGGCGTGCCCGTCAGGGCATACCAGTCCGCCCGGTTCACGGAAGCGGCGTGGACTCGCACGAGCACGCCATCGTCGGTGAGCGCCGGCACCTCGACCTCCTGGAGTTCCAGGACGTCGGGCGAGCCGTACCTGTCCCGGACGACCGCCCTCATCGCGCGGCGCCGTCGCTGATCGCCAGGACGACGTTCCCGGTCTTCTGCCAGGTCTCGACGTACCGGTGGGCCTCGGCTGCCTGTTCGAGCGGGTAGATCCGGTCGATGACCGGCCGGTACCTGCCGGCCTCGATGAGCTCCTTGAGGTAGACGATGTCGTCCTTGTGCGTCCGGGCGATGCCGAACTTCACCCGTTTCGAGCCGACCCACCGCGTCGCGATGGCCATCAGGACGGTCTCGAGCATGAACGGCCCGAGGTCGGTGGGCGCGTAGATCCCGCCCGGCTTGAGGGATCGTCGGGCCCGCATGAACGTGAACTTCCCGACGGCATCGATGATCGCGTCGTACCGCTGGCCGTTCTTCGTGAAGTCCTCCCGGGTGTAGTCGACGACCTCGTCGGCGCCGAGCGACCGCACGAGATCGACGTTCTTCGCGGTGCACACCGCGGTCACGTGGGCGCCGAGGTGCCTGGCCAGCTGCACCGCCGCCGTGCCGCAGGCACCGGACGCGCCGTAGATGACGATCCGGTGCCCCTCACGGACGTCCGCGCCGCGCAGTGCCGCAAGTGCCTGGGTCCCTCCGTCACTGACCGCGGCGGCTCCTTCGTAGCTCATCCCGTCGGGGATGTGCGCCAACGGGGCCGACTCCCGAAGGCAGATGAACTCGGCGTGGGCACCGAAGCCCGGCGTGCTGCCGAAGACCTGGTCACCGACCTTGAACTCGGTGACGGCCGCGCCGACGTCCTCCACCTCCCCGGCGAACTCGACGCCCAGCGTTCGCCACCTCGGCCGGCGGAGACCGGCGAAGAAGCGCCAGAAGAACGGATGTGCCGCGCGGGCGTGGGTGTCCGTCTGGGTGACCGTCGAAGCGTGGATCCGGACGAGGACCTGGTCCTCCCCGGGTACGGGCCGCTCGACGTCCTCGATGCGGAGAACATCCGGAGACCCGTACCGGTCCTGGACGACGGCTCTCATGCGAGTCACGTCCCGTCCCGTCGATGCCCCCGGCAGGCAAGCGATGGATCGGCCCGCCGTGGGTCCAGGCTCGCCCGCCTGATAGAGCTCCGCGGGCCTGCCGCCGGCCGGGCCGGGCCGGGCTCGGCGTCCCGTCGGGATCACCCAGCCGTCCTCCGCCACGACGCTCCGCCGGAAGTTCGCGGCGTCGAGCTGCACCTCCCAGACGGCCTCGTACACCGCGCGCAGCTCGGCCAGGGTGAAGGTCGGTCCGACGAATGCCGTGGCGATGCCCGTGACCTCGAGCTCGACGCGGACGCGCTCGACCGCATCGCGGGCGATCCGCAGGTGATCGAACGCCAGCTCGAGCTTCCCGTTGAGCACGTCGGACACCGGGAAGAGAGCGGCATCCGCGGCATCCGTGCCCGCGACGATCGCCCCGACGTCGCGCAGCACCGCGAGGTACCCGACCGTCACGACGTTCATGCGAGGGTCGCGCTCAGGATCGCCGTACGCACCGAACTGGGTGAGCAGGCTCGCGGCATCGACGCCGGTCTCCTCGACCAGCTCCCGCTTCGCTGCCCCGTCAAGCGTCTCGGTGGGACGCTTGAAGCCACCCGGGATCGCCCACATCCCCTCGAACGGCGCCTCACCACGACGCACGAGCAACACGTGCAGCGTGCCCTCGGCCATGGTCAGGATCACCACGTCCACCGTCACCGCGAACGCCGGGAACCGGGACGGGTCGTAGGCCGGCGGCGTGTCCTCGGGTCCTGTTCTGGTCGTCATGACTCTTACGCTACCTGCAGGTTCTGGTCTTGTCAACCAAAACCTCGTAGGTCGCGCTAGATCGCGGCGAGGTGCCCGAGGGCGACCGCCGCGTGTGTGGCGGCGCCGAGTGCCATCGCGGCCTCGTCGAAGACGACGAGATCGGAGTGGTTCATCGGGGCGGTGGCGAGGTCCTGGCCGGGCGGCCGGGCGCCCAGGAAGGCCATCATGCCGGGCACGCGCTGGAGGACGTACGAGAAATCCTCAGCGCCCATGATCGGCGCGTCCATCTCGATCGTGGCCGCCGGCCCGGCGAGGTCGGCAGAGACCGACCGGACAAGGTCGGTGAAGTCTCGATCGTTGACCGTCACCGGGAAGCCGGGATCGATGAGGACGTCGATCTGTGCGCCATGCGCGGCTCCGATCCCGGCGGCCACCTGCCGGATCCGGCCGTGGACATCGGATCGAACGGTCTCCGACAGCGTCCTCAAGGTCCCCTCCAGCTCGGCGGCGTCGGGGATGATGTTGTTCGTGGTCCCGGCCGTCACTCGCGCGATCGTGAGCACAGCGGGATCAAGCGCATCGACCGTCCGGGTGACCATGAGCTGCAGCGCCAGGATCAGTTCCGCCGCCACCGTGACCGGGTCGAGGGCGAGGAACGGCGCCGAGGCGTGCCCGCCGCGCCCACGCACGGTGAAGACCAGCCGGTCTGCGGCCGCGAGCAGCGGTCCGTGGCGAAGGTTCAGCGTCCCGGTCGGATAGCGCGTCGAGATGTGGATGGCGAAGGCCGCCGCGCCAGGGGTTCCCTCGATCCCATCGAGGAGCCCATCCTCGATCATGACGCGGGCCCCGTGATGCCCCTCTTCGCCGGGCTGGAACATCAGCACGGCGCGCCCGGCGAAGCTGTCCCGGCGGTCGAGCAGGAGTCGCGCGCCGCCGAGGAGCATGGCAACGTGGGTGTCGTGCCCGCAGGCATGCATCACGCCGGGATGCTCGGACGCGAAGTCGAGGCCGGTGTGCTCGGTGAGGGGCAGGGCATCCATGTCGCCGCGGAGGACGATCGTCCGGTCCGCACCGGGCCCGGTCCCCGTTCCCTGGATGACCGCCGTCACCGATGTCGTCGATCGCCCGAGAACGGGTTCCAGGCCGAGGCGCCGGACCTCGTCGGCAACGATCGCCTGGGTCTTCGGGATCTGCAGCCCGATCTCCGGCACGCGATGGAGCCGGCGGCGGACATCGATCATCGAGGGGAGGAGGCTCTCCGCATCAGAGCGCAGTGCCAGAGGCTGTACGTCGTTTCCCATCGGTCGAGTCTAACCTCGGCCCCGGACGTCCCGGGCCGCTGGGCGCAACCATCAGAAGCGGGGATCGAACAGGCGAGCGTGCCCGATGCGCCCCTGGCGCCGGATTTCGTCCATCTGGGCGGACCGGTCGAGGCTCGCTCATTCGAAATGCGCGTCTCGCAGCATCGCGGTCGCCCGAGGTCGCGCGGTAGAACCGGCTGCCGCGGACCAGAGATTGACGCCCCTGCGGCCTCGCGCCTAGACTAATCCCGACCTCTCAGGTCGGATATAGCGGGCCGGTGAACAGCCACTGAGCAGCCGCCCGCAGGCATCACAGGCACGCTCGCGAGGACCCGTACCCTGTCCACACGACCCGCATTCCATGGCACCGGCGCCGTCGCCTTCAGCACCAAGGGCGAGTACGGCGTGCGGCTCATGGTCCAACTCGGGCGCCACTTCGGGACCGGGCCGGCGAGCCTGGCCGAGATCGCCGCGGCAGAAGATCTCCCGCGTGCGTACCTCGAGCAACTGGCGATGGGTCTCCGGGACGCCGACCTCGTCGTCTCCACCCGCGGTGCCCACGGCGGCTACGAGCTGTCCCGCCCGCCCCAGGACATCCGGATGAGCGAGATCCTCCGCGCGCTGGAGGGCCCGATCGCCCCGATGATCTGCGCGACGGATGCTCCTGACCATGCGACGACCTGCGATCGGACCTCGTCCTGCACGGTCAACGTCCTGTGGGTCCGCGTCCGGGACGCTATCGTCGGCGCCCTCGACGGCATGACCCTCGCCGATCTCGTACCCCTCCGGCCGCGCCCGATCGACTTCGAGGCACCGACCGCCAACCCCGTCCTGCAAGGAGCCGTGAGCCACTCGTGACCGAGACTGCCGCCGCCGACCGCCGCCTGATCATTCGAGGCCTCCGGGTCGCCCCGATCGCCGATCCCACCCGCGAGATCCTCCAGGGCATCGACCTCGAGGTCGGCCCCGGCGAAGTCCACGCGATCATGGGCCCGAACGGGTCGGGCAAGACGACGCTCGCCTACGCGCTCATGGGCCACCCGGCCTACGTGGTCACCGGCGGTGAGGTCACCTGGATGGGCCGCGACATCCTCACGCTGTCGCCCGGACAAGCGCGCCCGCCTCGGGCATGTTCCTCGCGTTCCAGTACCCGACCGCGGTTCCCGGCCTGAGCGTCGCCAGCTTCATCCGGAGCGGGCTGAACGCGAAGCTCCAGGGCATCGACAAGAACCCGGACATCGATCCGACGGATGCGATCAAGGGCGGTGTGTCCATGCTCGACTTCCGCCGGAAGATGCGGGAGAAGCTGGCCCTCCTGAAGATGGACGAGAGCTTCGTCTCGCGATACGTCAACGACGGCTTCTCGGGCGGCGAGAAGAAGCGCCTGGAGATGCTCCAGATGGCGATGCTGGAGCCCCAGCTGGCGATTCTCGATGAGACAGAATTCGGGCCTGGATATCGATGCCCTGCGGATCGTCGCGGAGGGCGTCAACGCGATGCTCAACCCGGATCTCGGCGTGCTCCTGATCACCCACTACCAGCGCCTGCTGAACCACATCAAGCCGGATGTCGTGCACGTGCTGGCCCAGGGCCGGATCGTCAAGTCCGGCGGGCGCGACCTCGCCCTGCGCCTGGAGGACGAGGGCTACGGCCCGATCCTCCGCGAGGCGGGCCTGGAGGTCGACGTTCCCGACGACGCCCTCCGGCTCGACGAGCCGGCCGTGCTCGCCCACTGAGGGGTACTCTCCACTGATGACCCGCACGCTCGACCGATGACGATCACGGCACGACCCGACGCCACCTCCGCCGATCCGCGGATCCACGACGGGCGCCTGGTCCCGGAGGTCATCCGGGCCGACTTCCCGATCCTCGGGACGACGAACGCCGGTGGTCGACCGCTCGTCTACCTCGACTCCGCCTCCACGAGCCAGAAGCCGCTGGCCGTGATCGAGGCCGTCGACACCTACTACCGCGAGTACAACGCCAACGTCCACCGCGGGATCTACGAGATCGGGGAGCGGTCGACGGCGGCCTACGAGGCGGCCCGCACCAGCGTGGCGCGGTTCATCAACGCCCCCGACCGCCACGAGATCGTGTTCACGAGGAACGCGACCGAGGCCATCAACCTGGTCGCCTACTCGTGGGGCAGGAAGCACATCGGCCGGGGCGACGCCATCGTCCTCACGGAGATGGAGCACCACGCGAACCTCGTCCCGTGGCAGCTCCTCGTTCAGGAGAAGGACGGCGACCTCGAGTTCATCCCGATCACCGATGACGGGGTGTTGCGCCTGGAGATCTTCGAGGTCCTGCTTCGGCTCAAGCCGAAGCTCGTCGCGTTCACCCACGTCAGCAACACGCTCGGGACGATCAATCCCGTCACCGAGATGACGCGGATGGCCCACGAAGCCGGTGCGCTGGTCCTCATCGATGGCGCGCAGGCGGCCCCGCACGTGCCGGTGGATGTCCAGGCGATCGACGCCGACTTCTACGTCTTCTCGGGCCACAAGATGCTGGCGCCCACCGGGTCCGGCGCGCTCTGGGCCCGCCGTGAGCTGCTCGAGGCGATGCCCCCGTTCCTGTCCGGCGGCGAGATGATCCGCGAGGTCCACCTGCGTCGATCCGACTGGAACGACATCCCCTGGAAGTTCGAGGCGGGAACCCCGGACATCGCGGCCGAAATCGGCCTGGGCGTGGCGGCGGACTACCTGGCAGCGCTGGGGATGGGCCGCGTCCGCGAGCACGAGCGCGAGCTCCTGGAGTACGCCCTGCCCGCGCTGGCGGCGGCTCACCCGGACCTCGACCTGTACGGGCCGATGGACCCGGGCATTCGCGGCGGGGTCATCCCGTTCAACATCCCGGGCGTCCATCCCCACGACGTGGCGCAGCTCCTGGATCGCTCCGGCGTTGCCGTCCGGGCCGGCCACCACTGCACGATGCCGCTCCACGAACGCCTGGACCTCGCGGCCACCGTCCGGGCCAGCTTCAACGTCTACACGACCCGCGGTGACATCGATGCCCTGATCGCCGGGATCTCCGAGGTGAAGCGGGTCTTCGGCGTCTGACATCCATCCGCCAGGGAGCTCTTGACGACGCGGTATGCATTTCCTACCATCTCGGTATGAAGACCACCGTCAGCGAAAAGGGCCAGATCACGATCCCGAAGCGCCTGCGGGATCGGCTTGGGCTGCGACCCGGCACGATCCTGGACTTCGATGAGACGGATGGACGACTCGTCGGACGCAAGCTGGGTCCGGTGGACGCCCTCGACGAGCTCTACGGAATCCTGCCGCTGCCCCCCGGCGGGACCGACGCGTTCATCCGCGAGATCCGCGGGCCGGGCCCGGATGAACTCGACGGGTGATCACCGCCGTTGACACGAATGTCCTGATCGACGTCCTCGGCGCGGACCCGCGATTTGGGCCCACTTCGCGGTCCGCGCTTCGCACGTGCCTGAACGATGGCGTCGTAATCGCCTGTGATGTGGTCTGGGCAGAGGTCATCGCCGCCTTCCCGGATATGGCGGCCACTGAGGCTGCCCTGTCACGCCTTCCCGTTGCCTTCTCCGGCATGAGCCAGGCGGCAGCAACGAAGGCCGGGATCGCGTGGCGCGCCTACCGTCAGGCCGGCGGGCCGCGCGAGCGGCTCATGACGGACTTCGCGGTCGGGGCCCACGCAATGGAGCAGGCCGACCGCCTCCTGACCCGCGACCGCGGGTTCCAGCGCGCGGCGTTCGCGGGCCTCGCGATCATCGATCCGGCGCGCTGAATTGGCGACTCGTTCGTCGCTTGGTCGATCCATCGACCAGCCATGAGGTGCGGCGGTCAGGCGCTCAGGCGGAAGGCTGCGGCTCCAGCTCCAGCGTGCGCGACAGGAAGGCGAGGCGATCCGAGCGGGCGTCCGGATGCCGCATGTCGTGCTCGGCGTCGTACATCTTCAGCTCCACGGCATCTCCACCCGCGGCGCGCCGCAGCCCGAACGCTGACATCGGCGCGACGTAGAAGTCCCGCTGTCCGAACTGGAGGAGGACCGGTCGGGGCGCAAACGAGGCGATCTGCTCGATGGGATCGAGCGAACGCGTAGCACGCAAGTAGTCGATCCGATCCTCATCGATCGACCAGAACGGCAGGAACCAGTCGCTCCAGCGCGGCGTGGCCGCGATGACGACGAGGCTGCGCACGCGCGGGTCCTCTGCTGCGGCGAGGATCGCGAGCATTGCCCCGAAATCGTGACCGACGACCGCCAACCGCGCGGGATCGACCTCCGGCCGGGCGGCGAGCAGGTCGAGGCCGGCCCTCAGGCGCGCGACTTCCAGGTTGATCTGGGCCGTGTCCGCGGCGGCACCGCTCGGGTCGATCGTCCACGGGAACCGTCCCTGCGGGAGCAGCGACACCACGCCCATGCTCGCCATGGCGGCCGCCTCGTCGCGGAATTCGGTGCGGTTGCCGTCGGGTGCCTCACCGTCCAGCCAGTGCCAGAAGAGAATGGCGGCGCAGGAGTGCGGTCCGCGCCAATCACCGTCCTCCGGCCGCACGAGATACGCCTCGACCTCGCCGATATCGGCCGTGTCGGAGCCGTACGCGACATCCTCGACGACGCTGCCGTCCATCCGCTGAGTTCCAAGCGTCTTCATCGCAGCTCCCGTCCCCGCATTGATCCCGCCACGCCGAGTGTGCCACCCAATCCCGATGGATGCAGTCGGGATTGAGTGGGGGTAGACTCGGCACCGAAATGGACGATCTGTACCGCGACTACATCCTGGAGCACTACCGGCGGCCCCACAACTTCGGGGCCCTGGAGTACGCTAACGCGTCCCACGAGGGCGCGAATCCCCTGTGCGGCGACCGGATCACGCTCCAGCTCCGTCTCAGCGACGGCAAGATCGCTGGTGTCGGGTTCACCGGTCGGGGCTGTGCGATCAGTCAGGCCTCCGCATCCCTTCTGACCGACGAGATCAAGGGCAAGTCGGCGCAGGATGCCGCCGCGATGACCTCGCAGGACGTCCTGGATCTCCTGGGCATCGAGATCTCGCCGGCCCGTTTGAAGTGCGCGCTCCTGAGTCTCGAGACGCTGCAGCACGCGCTGGCCGATGCCGCGGCTCGCTGGGAACGCCGGCCCCGCCCGCGCCGAAGGCAAGCGCGCATGACCGGCCACGAGTCCCACGCTCTGCCGCGGGATGGGCCGCTGCAGGTGTCTGCCGCCGGCGGCCTGATCGCCGGCTGACCCGCGACCGCGTCCCCGCGGCTCGCCGTATTCCATCGCCCATCCGCCCCGTCGCCCTCGAGCGACGGCCCGTCGACCATCGGAGCCAGACCCATCCAATGTCGAAACCCAAGACCGTCTCAGACCTCCTGCGAGAGGTAAGGGCCGAGATCCCGGAGATCAGCCCGGCCGAGGTCGGACGCCCTGCGGACGTCCGCCTCGCCGCCCGCGATCGTCGATGTCCGTGAGCTCGACGAGTGGGACCAGGGCCACATTCCGGGCTTCCTCCACATCGCCCGGAGCTACCTGGAGCAGGCGATCGAGTCCGAGGTCCCGGACAGCGGCCGCGAGGATCATCCTGGTGTGCTCCGGGACCGTTCGTTCCTACCTCGCGGGTCGGGCCCTCCGCGACATGGGCTACGGCGGCATCGCCGTCATGGCCGGCGGCTTCCACGGCTGGAAGGCCAACGGCCTGCCCTGGAACATGCCGGCCGATCCTGTCGAGCCCGCAGAAGCAGCGCTACAGCCGTCACCTGCTGATGCCCGAGGTCGGTTCGGCGGGGCAGGCTGCGCCTCCTCGCCTCGAAGGTCCTCCTGATCGGCGCAGGCGGGCTCGGCAGCCCATCGGCGCTCTACCTCGCCGCGGCCGGCGTGGGCACG
The DNA here is from genome assembly GCA_963714835.1 of uncultured Chloroflexia bacterium. GTDB lineage: Bacteria > Chloroflexota > Limnocylindria > Limnocylindrales > CSP1-4 > CAKKPP01. The sequence continues at coordinate 13,035 of CAVQPX010000005.1, read as the reverse complement.
ATCGGGATCGTCGACTTCGATGTCGTGGACCTCAGCAACCTCCAGCGCCAGATCCTCCACACGACCGACCGGATCGGCGAGAAGAAGGTCGAGTCGGCGCGCGGCCGATCGCGGCGACTCAATCCGGACGTCAAGCTGTCGATCCCGCACGAGGAGATGCTCGTCGCGACAACGTCGAACGGATCATCGCCGGCTATGACGTGATCCTCGACGGCACCGACACCTTCGAGACGCGCTATCTCCTCAACGATGCCGCCGTGGCCGCCGGCATCCCCGTCGTCCACGCGTCCGTCTTCCGGTTCGAGGGCCAGCTCACGACCGTTCGTCCCCTATGAGGGCCCGTGCTACCGCTGCCTGTACCCGACCCCGCCGCCGCCCGAGCTGGCCCCCGGCTGCTCCGTCGCCGGCGTCCTCGGCGTCGTGCCCGGGATCATGGGCATGCTCCAGGCGAACGAGGCCCTCAAGCTCCTGCTCGGGATCGGCACGACCCTCGCCGGCCGGCTCCTCCTGTTCGATGCGCTCGAGAGCCGAGTTCACGGAGCTGACCCTCCGGCGCGACCCGGCCTGCCCTGTCTGCTCCGACGAGGCCCGGGCGGCCCGCGAGCGCGGCGAAGCCCCGGCGCTCGCAGCGTTCCCGGCCGACGCGCCATTCGTGCTCGGCGGTGCCGGGTTCGGGGGCGCTCGGCGACGCGCCCCGGAGGCCGACGCATGAGCACGGTCTTCATTCCCGCGGTGCTGCGAGCCTTCGGTCGGCGGGCGCCAAATCGCTCGAGCTCGGCGGCGCCACGGTCGGCGAGCTCGTGCACGGCCCTGCTCGAGCGGCATCCGGGCCTCGGCGGCCAGCTGCTGAGCCCCGGACGGCGAGCTGAACCGGTTCGTCAACGTCTACGTGAACGGGCAGGACGTCCGCTACCTCGAGGGCCTCGCGACGCCGGTCGCCGATCGCGACGAGGTCCGGCTCCTCCCGGCGATGGCGGGCGGCTGACGTGGCGGCGCCTGCGAGCGCCGGGGTCGGCACGGGCGGAGCCGGAGGCGGTCACGGCCGCTGGAACCCGCCCCACGCCCGGACCGCCCACGAGCAGGCCCACACCGACCTCGCGCCGCACGGCGGGCGCTACGAGAACATCCTCGACGCGATCGGCCACACGCCGCTCGTCGCGATCCCCTCGGATGTCGCCGAACCCGGCTGTCCGCATCTACGCCAAGCTCGAGTTCCTGAACCCGACCGGATCGGTGAAGGACCGGCCGCGCGGGCACTCATCGAGGACCTCGAGGTGCGCGGCGCGCTCGCGCCCGGACTCGATCATCCTCGAGCCGACGTCCGGCAATACCGGGATCGCGCTGGCGATGATCGCCCGTCGCAAGGGCTATCGGGTCGCCCTCGTCGATGCCCGACAACGTAACCCGGAGCGGCGCCAGATGGCCGCCCTGTTCGGGGCGGAGATCATCGACTCGCCCGGACGCCTCGGATCCAACGGCGCGATCGCGCTGGCCAAGGAACTGGTTGCCCGGGATGCCCGCTTCGTGATGCCCTACCAGTACGGGAACGAGGCCAACCCGCGGGCGCACGAGGAGACGACAGGCCCCGAGATCCTCGCGGACTGCCCGGAGGTCGATGTCGTGGTCGCGGGACTCGGGACCGGCGGCACGCTGATGGGCGTCGCCCGGTTCATGGGTCGCGCCAAGCCCGGCGTCCGGGTCATCGCGGCCGAGCCGCTCCCCGGCGAGGCCGTCCAGGGGCTCCGCTCGCTCGATGAGGGCTTCGTGCCCGAGATCCTCGACCCGACCCTCCTCGATGCCAAGTACCTCGTCTCGAATCGGGACGCGATCGCGGCCGTGCGCGACCTCATCGGCCTCGAGGGGATCTTCGCGGGGCCATCGTCCGGCGCCGTTCTCGTGGCCGCCGCACGGGTCGCTCGCGACATGACCGCCGGGACGATCGTCGCGATCCTGCCCGATGGCGGCTGGAAGTATCTGTCGGTCGGAACCTACGCGCGGGACCTGGACGACATGGAGTCCGATCTCGAAGGCGGCGTCAACTGGTGGTGAGGTCACGGGCGGCGCTGCCGAGGTTGGTGAGACGCGTCCCTGAGGCGGCGTTCTGCAGGCGAGAACCGATGGCCGAAATCGCGACCGCGGAGATGCGGACAATCGACGTGTTGGACGTAATCGGCTGAATTCGCAGCGACCAAGGGCGTCCTCGCTGACCCCCTCGTGCTCGTCGCCCTCGCACTCCCCGTACTCGCTTGTCGCCTTCGCGCTTCAGGTCCCTTGCCGGCCGGATCTGCCCTCTTGGATTTCCCCCGTCGGTTCTCGTGCGCAGAACACGACTCATCGCGCCAGCGCCCTCGCCCATTCGATGTTGACTTCCAGATGACCATTGACTATAGTCACTGGACAGATTGGAGGTTCGGCATGGCCGATCGAGTCATCATGGCGAGCCGCTTCAAGGCCGAGTGCCTGGCGATCCTGGACCAGGTGGACGAACTGAAGATCTTCGTGACCGTGACCAAGCACGGCCGCCCAGTGGCCCGGCTCGTGCCGCTTGACGAAAGCCCGGACGCCCCGCTGCTCGGCAGCGTCCGTCTCGTGGCCGAGGAGGACGCGGCGTACTACGCCACCGGCGAGCGCTGGTCCGCGGAGCCAGATCCGGCATGACGATCCTCCTGGACACGCACGTCCTGCTCTGGTGGCAGGCCGGCGGCGAGCGCCTGTCTGCCTCGGCGGATCGAGCGATCCGGGAAGCCGACCAGGTACTGGTCAGCCCGCTGAGCTGCTGGGAGGCGACCACGCTGCATCGTCAGGGCCGCATCGCGCTGGATCGCGACCCGCTCGCCTGGGTGCAGGCGCTGTTCCGCGCTCCCGGGTGGGACCCGCGCCGCTGAGCATGGAGGCGGCCGCTCTACCGAAGCCCTCGGATCACGATCAATTCCCGGGAGATCCGATCGACCGGATGCTGTACGCAACCGCGCTTGATCTCCGCATTCCGTTCGTCACGAAGGACGAGCGGCTGACCGAATACGCACGTGCCGTAGGCGACGTCGATGTCATCTGGTGAGGCGATGAGCCCACCCGGGCCGGAGTCCGCCATGCTTCCCGCGGGCGATCCGCGAGGCGATCGCCGCGCACGCGCGAGCTGGACTCCCGAACGAGGCGTGCGGCCTCGTCGTCGGCGACGGCCCCGCGGCGGCCGGCGGCCGAGCGCTCCGCTGCGTGCCGACCCGAAACCGAGCGGCCTCGCCGTATCGCTACGAGATCGACCCGACGACCTCCTTCGCCTGACGATCGAGACGGACGACGCGGACGAGGTCTTCTGGGCGATCGTGCACTCGCACACCCGTCGCCGGCGCGGCCGTCACCGACGGACATCGGGCTCGCCTTCTACCCGGACGCGTTGTACGTCGTCGTCTCGCTCACCCGGACGAGACGGACGCCGCTACCGGCGGGTCGGGCGTCCGTGCGTGGCATCCTCGACGGCGAGGTGTTCGAGGTCGCCCTCGTCGCCTGGGATAGATGGCCGTCCTGCGACGGACCCACCGGGGTCCCGGCGCGTCGGCCGGGCCGTCGCGGTCGCCGCGGGCGCTTCCCGTTGCGGACGTTTTCACGAACGACCAGCACCGAGCTCGGAGCGTGCAGGAGCACGTTCCGCGCACGGTGCTGCCAAGGATCAGTCGGGTCAGGCCCCCGTGGCCCCGTGTTCCGACGGCCACGAGCGATCCCGGCCGAGCCCGTGCAAACTCGACGATCTCGTGAGCGGGGTCTCCCTCCAGAAGGTGCGGGGCGGCGACGAGGCCGGCCGTTCTGAGCTCGCCTGCGCTGCGAGCCGCAAGCGCACTCGTCTGCTCGCGCGCCGTCTCGACGTCCTTCGCGTAGGCGAGCATCGACCTCGTCGGCCAGGCCGGCCGCGATGCCGGCGAACGGCGCGAGAGCGGTCTCTGCAACGGACACAACAGCCACCGGGAGGCCGCGAAAGACCGGCCACGTCCGGAGGGCATGTGCGGCGTTGGCGGCACCGGGCGAGCCATCCTCGGCGAACACGATCGAGTCGACCGCCTCGCCGCGAACGACAAGGACCGGACAGGGCGCCTGATCGACGACCTCCGCCGAGACGGACCCGAGGACCATCGAGGCAATCGCGCCGTGCCCGCGGTTGCCGAGGACGACGAGGTCAGCGTTCCAGGCGCGAGCCTCATCGACGATCGCCGAGCCAGGCCGCCCGCGCAGGGTGATCCGTTCAACCGCCCGCCCCGGCCCCTCCAGGATTCGGACGGCATCGTCGAGGGTGACGTCGGCGTGGCGGAGGAACTCGGATTCGAGCGAATCGAGCTCCCCGGCGGCGGGCATCATCCAGGGCGCCACGAACAGCTCGCCGCGCGGTTCGAGCGCGCAGACGACGCAGAACCGGTGCCGTCGGGCCACGGGAGCCGGCCGAGCAGGTCGCGGGCCCGATCGGCGGAGAGCGACCCGTCTGTGGCGAACAGGACTCGCACGGAAGGACCTCCTTCGTACATCCATGATCACGTTTGTGGCGGCAAAGGGCCCCCTTCCGGACGGCCCGATCGCCGGGGTACTGCGGCCCGAAATCGCGCCGCGTAGCGCAGTGGTTGTCAGGCTTGATGCGGCCCGGCGATGCGGCTTCCGAGGCCGCCGACGCGCTCCACGAAGCGCTCGAGAAATGCCCGCGCGTCTCCGCTCGTGGCGACCTCGACGTTTGCGGGTCGGCCCGTCAGCCCGCGCCAGTCGGCGACCGTCATCCCGTGAGCGAGTCCGGGACCCGTCTCGACATCCACGAATAGCGATCGCGTCGTGACGAGGGTCCGGTCAATCGCGGCCGCGACTGCGAAGGGATCGTGGATGAAGGCGCCGTAGAAGCCGTCGTAGTGAGCGTGGAACTCGAAGTAGAAGCGCAGTGCATCGATGATGAAGCGGAGCATGGGATTCGAGGCAACGGTGCCGACGGGGAGCATCGGTGCCCCGGCCGACTCGAGAGCGGCCGTGTCGGACTCAGCGGCGCCGGCGCGACGAGCCAGGCGGGCGACATCGGCCGGCAGCATGCGGGCCAGCTCCGTCACGTCCAGCCCCATCCCAAGCGGGAGCGGCAGGGACGGGTCCTCGGCCAGGGCTGCCGCCCATGCCGCCAGGCACGCCTTCGCAGCATCTGGATCCACGTACAGGTTCCACTCCGCCGTCGGGGTCGTGTTGCCCGGCACACGGAAGGCGCCACCCATGAAGGTCCAGCGTGCCAGGAGCGAAGGCAGTCGCGGCTCGCGCTCGAGCGCGAGCGCCAGGTTCGTCATCGGCCCCAGGGTGATGAGATGAACTTCGCCGGGCCGTCGTAGTGCAGCGCTCACGATGAGGTCCGCGGCATCCTCTGCCTCGAGCGCGCGGGTCGGGTCGGGAAGCTGGGCGTGGCCGATACCGCCCGGACCGTGGGTCTCCTCCGTGGTCTGCAGCGGCTTGACCAGGGGCCGTTCCGCGCCGAGCGCCACGGGCACGTCGCCACGGCCGGCGAGCTCGAGCAGGGCCTCGGTGTTGTCCGCGACCTGCCGGCCCGGGACGTTCCCGGCGACGCAGGTGACGGCCTCGAGTTCGATCTCCGGCGAGGCGCACGCATACAGGATCGCGAGGCCGTCGTCGATCCCGGTATCGACGTCGAGGATCACGCGCAGGCGGTCGGTCATGGCCGAAATGCTACGGGCTGGGGGGAGATTGCAGCGGGCCGCACGAAGATGGACGGACCGCCCCTACACTTCCACCCCGTGACCGATCCTGCGGGCGATCGCCCCGACCTTCCGATCCTGCCGTACGAGCGCCGCGTGGCGCATGTCTCGGCATGGGATCCACGGACGGTCGAAGTCGCCGCGACGATCAGCTCGATGATCCGGCGTCAACGACCGGACCTTGCCGTGGAGCACATCGGGAGCACCGCGGTTCCCGGCTTGCCGGGCAAGGGGATCGTGGACCTGTCCGTCGAGGTGGAGCCCGCCGAAATCCCCGGGATCGTGGAGATGCTGTCCGGGCTCGGATTCCAGCCGCAGCCCGGGCCGGACCCGTGGCCGGCGTCTCGCCCGATGCTCGTGGGCGCGGTGACGCTGGACGGCGACGAGTTCCGGATCCACTTCCACGTTCAGCCCACCGGCGGCGACTCCCGTCGGGACATCGCCTTCCGCGACGCTCTGCGCAACGATCCAGAGCTGACGCGTCAGTACACGGAGCTGAAGACGGCGATCACCGGCGGGAGCGGCATCGACGGTTTCCGCTACACGCACTCGAAGACGACCTGGATCCTCGGCGTCTACAAGACCCTCGGCTTCCGGGCCCCCGCCATCCTGCCGCCGGCGACGATCGGGATCCTGGGCGGCGGCCAGCTCGGGCGGATGCTCGCGCTCGCCGCCCGTGAGCTCGGCTACCGGATCGCGGTCCTGGACCCGGATCCGCACTGCCCCGCCTCCGCCGTCGCGGATCGCGTGGAGGTGGTCGTATCGACGACATCGAGGCCGCCCGGCGCCTCGCCGCCGGCTGTTCCGTGGTCACCTACGAACTCGAGCACGTATCGCTCGAACTCGTCAAGGCACTCGACGACGGATCCGCCCGATCCGACCTGGGGCATACGCGCTCAAGCTCACCCAGGATCGGCTGGCGGAGCGTCGATTCCTCGAGTCGAACGGCGCGGCCGTCGCGCCGTGGCGCGAGATCCGATCGCCCGACGAACTCCGCATCGGGGTCGACGAGGAGCTCGGGATGCCGCTCAGACTCAAGGCCTCGCTCGGCGGGTATGACGGGCCGAAGCCAGCTTCGTATCGCGCGCGACGATGACCTTCCGGCCGGCGAGGCCATGGTCGCGCGGAGCTCGAAGCCGGCGACCGGCACTCCTGGAGCGCGAACTCGCGTTCGCCGCGGAGATCTCGGTCATCGTGGCGCGTGGCGTCGACGGGTGTCTCGCGGGTTTCCCGGGCCCGCAACCGCCACGACGGCGGCATCCTCGTCGAGTCGTCCGCGCCGGCCGCCGTATCCCGGCCGAAGTCGCGGCCAAGGCGATCGCCCTCGCGACTGACCTCGCGACCGGGATGGGCATGGTGGGCCTGCTGACCGTCGAGCTGTTCCTGATGCCGGATGGCGCGCTCGTGGTCAACGAGCTGGCGCCGCGTGTCCACAACAGCGGCCACTGGACGATCGAGGGCGCGGCCACGAGCCAGTTCGAGCAGCACGTCCGCGCGATCTGCGGGCTGCCGCTGGGTCCGACCGAGCTGCACGCCGGGGGCGTAGCGACCGTCAATCTGCCTGGGAACCGGCCAGGATCGGGAGGCCGCGGATCCGAGGGCGTCGAGGCTGTACTCGAGCTCGGGGACGTCCACGTGCATCTGTACGACAAGCGGCGAGTCTTCGAGCGCCGAAAGATGGGCCATGTCACCGCGATGGCCGCCGGCCGGAGAAGGCGCTGGCGATGGCCCGCGACGCGTCGCACGGATCCGCTGGACGGACGAAACGCAGGAGGTTGGATGATGGGCGACCGAGGGCCGCAATCGTCGGCGTCGTGGGCGGCAGCCGGTCCGACTTCCCGATGCTGGAGGTGCGACCGCCCTGCTCGAGATGCTCGACGTCCCGTGTGAGCTGCGGGTCGTCTCGGCCCACCGCAGTCCCGATCACCTGTTCCCGTATGCAGAAGCCGCCGCCGGTCGGGGAATCCAGGTGATCGTCGCCGGGGCCGGCGGCGCCGCCCACCTGCCGGGGATGCTCGCGTCGAAGACCACCCTGCCGGTGATCGGCGTTCCAATCCCGACCGAGCACCTGGGTGGGCTCGATTCCCTCCTTTCGATCGTCCAGATGCCGCGGGGGATCCCGGTCGCGACGGTGGCCATCGGGAACGCAGAGAACGCCGCGATCCTGGCCATCGAGATCCTGGCCCTGTCCGACCCGGCGCTCGCCGCGTCGATTGACGGGCTATCGCGCAGATCAGACCCGCATGGTGATGGACGATCCCTCCAACGCGGGTTGCTCCCCGCGTCCGTGCTACCCGGTCGACTGACGGTCCAAGGACTGGCGGAGCCGCGCGACCGCCCGATAGCCGCGGATGCCACCGGCCCGGGCGTCGGGTTCCGTGCGGATATCGAGGGCCTTCGGGGTATCGCGGTACTCCTCGTCGTCCTGTTCCACGCCGGGCTGCCAATTCCTGGCGGCTTCGTCGGCGTCGACGTCTTCTTCGTGGTCAGCGGTTTCCTGATCACCGGCCTGCTGGTCAGGGAGTTCGAGCGGACCCGGCGGGTGTCGCTCAGCAACTTCTACGCCCGGCGTATTCGCCGGCTGCTACCGGCTGCGACGGTCGTCGTCCTGGTCACGCTGGCCGGCGCGTACCTCTTCGTCGGCCTCCTCGATCAGCCGGGAGTCATGACAGATGGCGTCGCGTCGGCGCTGTCCGTGGCCAACATCCGCTTCGCGCTCGCGGAGGGTAACTACTTCTCCGCCATCGGGCAGCCGTCGCCGTTCCTCCATTTCTGGTCGCTATCGGTCGAGGAGCAGTTCTACCTGGTCTGGCCGGCTGTCCTCCTGATCGCCGCCAGGGGTGGGCACGGATGGATCGGTGCGCTCCTGCTCGTGATTCTCGCCGTGTCGTTCGCCGCGAACGTGGTGCCTCACCGATGCCGCATCGGCGTGGGCGTTCTACTCGCTCCCGACGCGCGCCTGGCAACTCGCCCTCGGCGGCCTGCTCGCCCTCGGCGGTCTGGACGCCGATCGGCCGCGTCGATGAACCGGTTGGTTGCTTTCGGTCGGCCGTCCTGGGCTGGGGCGCGGTCGCCGGCCTCGTGGCGGTCGCCATGCTCATCAGCGATCGGACGCCGTATCCGGGCGTCGCGGCCATGGGGCCCGCGGCCGCGGCCGCGGTACTGATCGCATCGGGCACGATCGCTGCGTGGTCCGGCATGTTGCTGTCGCTGTCCCCCGTTCGCTTCCTTGGGCGAATCAGCTACTCCCTCTACCTGTGGCACTGGCCGATCCTCGTCCTGGTCCCGCTGGCCGTGGGCACGCCCCTGGGCCAGGAGGTTCGTGGCGCGCTCGTGCTCGCTGCGATCGCCGTCGCATGGGTGAGTTGGCAATTCGTCGAAGAGCCCATCCACCGTGGACGATCTCCCTCGTCGTCGGCGCGCGGCCGAGCGATCGCCACGGGCCTCGCGGCCATCCTTGCCATCGTCATGATCGGTTCCGGTCTCGAGATGCGGGGCCAGCAGGCCATCGACGAGATCGCCCTCGGTCCACGAGCCGGGCCGACGCCGCCGCCCACTTCTCGGCTCCGCCGAGGTCAGCCGCGCCCGCTCGTCCGGCGGCTCACCTGATCCCTCGGGACCGCCGCCGCGAGCCGTCAGCGACGCCGGAGCCGACGCCGACGCCCGGAACCGCTCCTCACCTGGCGCGAGATCCTCGATGTCGTCGCCGGGCGAGGCCATCGCGCTGACGGCTGACGTACGGCCCACGATCGCCAAGGCCCGGACCGACACGGAACCGCTCTATCGCGACCAATGTGGCCTGCAGGTGGATGAAGTGCACCCGGTCACCTGTGTCTATGGCGTTCGTGCCGGGACCTTCACGGTGGCGCTGGTCGGAGACTCCCACGCCGGTGCCTGGTTCCCGGCCGTCGAGGCACTCGCGCTCGAGCGAGGCTGGCGGCTGATCCCGCACGTGAAGCTGTCGTGCCCGTTCCTGGATATGCGCGTTGAGCACCTCGATACCGCGCTCGAGTACACGGAATGCGCGGCCTGGCGCGACGAGGTCCTTGGTGTGCTCGCCGCGAACCCCCCGGATCTCACGATCGTGGCGATGAGCCATCGGGGGATCTTCCCGCTCCTCGCCGCGGACAAGACCGTTGAACGGCAGTCGCAGGCGATCGCCCGCTCGCTCGGTCGCATTCCGGGCCGTGTCGTGATCATGGTCGATACGCCCAGAACCGGGGTCGACATTCCGGGCTGCATCGCCGAGAACGTCGTCGATGTGCGGCCCTGCGCCATTCCGCGGAAGACTGCCTTCACGAGCCTGTTCGGTGTCCGCGAGGAGCAGGCCGCGGCGATTTCCGGTCGCGGGACTGATCGATATCATCCCGGCGGTCTGCCCGGCCATGCCCTGCCAGGTCGATTCGGAGCGGCATGATCGTGTATCGGGATAACCACCACCTGACCGCGACGTTCAGTCGATCCCTGGCCCCGGTGTTGGGCATCGCGCCTCGGTCCGTATCTGGTGGGCGTGACCCCCTGACAGGGCGGGCGCCCGGGCCCGCTCCGCGCGGGTCGCTCCGGCCCGCCCGCTACACTCGGCCGATGGATGATCCTCGCTGGGAACCGGGCATGCCGGTACTGGAGCGGCAAGCGGTTCCGACCCCGCCGCCGATGCCCTCATCTGGTACTTCGACGAGACCGACGCCCCGATCCGTCCCCGAGATCGCACCGACGCCGCTCCAGGCCCAATACATCAACATCTCCGCGATTGCCCTCGTCGCCGGCGCCATCGCGATCACGGCGCTCGAGACCGGTTCGACTCTGGCCAGCCCTCTCGTCAAGCTGTGCATCCTGGTCGGCGCGCCGCTCCTGATCCTGACGACGGCCGACGCGTCACTCCGGATCTGGCGATCGGCCTGGGCCTGGATGCCGATCAATCGCAATCGCGGATTGTTCCGCCTTGCCTGGCTCGTGGCAGCGGGCATCGGGATGCTCGTCTTCGCCGCCGCGGCCGTGCTGGCCCTTCAGGCGTGACCTCCCATCGCCTCGATCCCGGCGCAGGCCGCGGCCCGGATGGGCGCTCGACGGACATCGACTCTGGCCACGGGACCCCTGGCTGGCTCGCGGCCTCCATTCGGTACTGCTCCAGGTGCGGAGTCGAGCTGCCGCTTCGGTGCCCTCGACGGCGAAGACCGCGATCGGAATCACTGTCCCGGCTGCGGCCACATCGCCTACGTCAACCCGCGCTTGGTCGTCACGGTGTTGCCGATCGCCGACGATGGTCGGGTCATCCTGATTCGGCGCGGGATCGAACCCGGGCTCGGACTGTGGGCGCAGCCGGGCGGCTTCCTCGAGATCGACGAGACGGTCAATCGAGGCGGCGGTCCGCGAGGCGATGGAGGAGACCGGGCTCCTGATCCAGCCCGGTGAAATCATCGGCCTCTATACGCGACTCGAGGCCGCCGTCGTGGTCCTCGTCTTTGAGGCCGGCGTGATCGGCGGCGCGCCGACGCTGACGACCCGAGGCACTCGAAATCCAGCACCTTCGATCCGACGGCCCTGCCCTGGCCGGACTGGCGTTCAAGACCACCCACTGGGCGCTCGTGGATTGGCTCGCCCGCCGTCACCCGGACCTGGAGGCCCCGGACCTCCAGTGCGGCCGCTGATCTCGAGGCCGGGCCCGGCCCACCCTGCCGACTACGGACGGATGTCGATGAAGATGTTCTTGGTCTCGGTGTACAGCTCGATCGCCGACATCCCGAGCTCGCGCCCGATCCCGGACATCTTGTAGCCGCCGAACGGCGCCTCGGTGTGGACGCTGCTGTTCGAGTTGATCGACAGCACGCCCGCCTGGATGCCCTTCGCCGTCCGGAGGGCCCTGCCGATGTCGCGGCTCCAGACCGAGCCGGACAGGCCGTACGGCGTCGCGTTCGCGAGCCTGATCGCCTCTTCCTCGGTGTCGAACGGGATGATCGAAACGACCGGTCCGAAGATCTCCTCGCGGGCGATGCGCATGTCGTTGTTCACGCCGTCGAAGACCGCCGGCATCAGGTACGCACCCTCGGCGAGGCCGTCGTCGTCCGGGCGCCTCGCCGCCGACGACGAGGTTCGCGCCCTCGGCCAGCCCGATCTCGATGTAGTCCCGGACGCGATCGCGCTGCTTGAAGCTGACGAGCGTGCCGACCTCGGTGGCCTCATCCTCGGGATTGCCGACCTTGACCTTGCGCGTCGCCGCCGCGAACAGCTCCACGACCTGGTCGTGGACCGAGCGCTCGACGAGGATCCGGCTCCGCGCGCAGCAATCCTGTCCGCAGTTGTCGAAGACCGAATACGGCGACTCCGCCGCGAAACGCTCGAGATCCGCGTCCGCGTAGATGACGTTGGGGCTCTTGCCGCCGAGCTCCAGGCTGATCTTCTTGACGTTGTTCGACGCCAGCCGCATGATCTCCTGGCCGGTCGTCGTCTCGCCCGGTGAACGCGACCTTGCCGATGCCGGGGTGCGCGGCGATCGCGGCGCCCGCCGTGCCGCCCGGCCCGGTGACGACGTTGATGACGCCGGCCGGGAAGCCCGCCTCGAGGGCCAGCTCGCCGATCCGGAGCGCGGTCATCGGGGACAGGCTGGCCGGCTTGAGGATGCACGTGTTGCCGGCCGCGAGCGCCGGTCCCAGCTTCCAGCTGGCCATGAGCAGCGGGAAGTTCCAGGGCACGATCAGCCCGACGACGCCGATCGGCTCGCGCAGCGTGAGGTCCAGGCCCGGCTTGGAGACGGGGATTGTCTGGCCGAAGACCTTGTTGGCCGCCCCGGCGTAGTAGTCGAAGACGAGGCTGGCTCCGATGATCTCGCCGCGGACGAGCCGATCGGCTTGCCGACGTTCCGCGTCTCGAGCCAGGCGAGTTCCTCGCTCCTGTCCTTGATCAGCGCCGCGAACTTCGCCAGCGTCCGCCCGCGCTTGCCGGCCGCCCAGCTCGCTCCAGCCCTTCGGGTCGTCGAAGGCCTTCCGGGCGGCCTCCACTGCGCGATCCACGTCGGTCTTGCCGCCCATCGGCGCGGTCGCGATCACGGCGCCGGTCGCGGGATTCACGATCTCGAATGTCTGGCCGTCGGCGGCATCGACGGACTGCCCGCCGATCATCATCTTCAGGGCGCTGATACCGGCAGGCGCGGTCTGGTCAGGGGTCATCGGAAGAACCTCGGAATGGGGGGGGCGGACCGCTGGGTGGGGGCGTCCGGTCAGTGGTCGGGAGGACGTGCGCCGATGATACGCCGGGGCCTCCGGGTCAGCGGTAGGCGGTGCGCCGAAGGTTGGCGGTGATCGCGGCCAGTTCTGGCCCC
>CAVQPX010000004.1:0-211901 GCA_963714835.1 uncultured Chloroflexia bacterium | reverse complement strand
TCGCGCCAGCGATGTACCAGCACTACCTTGCCCTACTTGTCCTCCCGCTTCTCATCGCGCTCCGCCACGCCCCGCCGATCTTGTGGCCGGGATTCGCGTACCTGCTCCTATCAGGAGGTGAGCAGGAGGCACTCGGCGACGCGTCTTGGATCGTCAACCGGGCCTTCCCCACGATCGGTGCGCTACTCGTCGTTGCTGGCTTGGCATGGTTCGGTCGTCAGCGGCTTGACGGTGACACCACCGGGTATCGCTCCGGAGCCTGACTCAATCGCCGGGGCGGCGCGGAGCCCCTGCGAGAGCCACGGCAGGGCCGCCAGGATCGCGATGCCACTCGGCCACAGGACCGGCAACCCCAGCGTAGCGGCGACCGGGACCGTCCAGCGTCGGTCCGTCCGCGCCCCCCAGACCACGACGGCGGCAGCGAGGGCCAGCCGGATCGGCAGCGGGATGGGCACGGAAAACTGGTGGAGCGGCGACCCGCCGGCCGTCGCCGACACGCTGTCGAGCCATCCGCGCCACGCCCCGGGATCAACGATCAGGGAGACGGCGACGAGGGCGGCTGCCCCGCCGACGGCGATCGACAGTGAGCGCCACTCGCGGCGGACGGCAAACCACAGCAGCCCGACCCCCGGGGTGACCTTCGTGAGGAGCACGAACCACCACGCTGCCGGGTAGCGGAAGCTCAGGACCACCGCCGCGGCCATGAGCAGGTGGATGTTGCCGTGGTACAGCTCCAGCGCGACAGGCGGGAACGCGAGCAGCGCCAGCGTCGTCCGCCACTCACGCCGGCCCAGCCAGACCAACGTCGCCACCAGGAAGGCCGTCCAAAGCCATAGGAAGTCGAGCCAGGGAATCTGACCCGAAGGCATCGAACAGCCGCGCGATCACCGGGGTATACGTGAACGCACCGAGCCCGCCGGCCGTCGCCCCGTACGGATCGCCGGGGTCGACACGCCAGTACGCGTAGGCATCGAAGCCGAAGGTGCCCACGGCTGGGGCCACGATGACGAACAGGAACGCGGCGAAGATGAGGCCGGCGACGATCGCGCCATCGGCCACGGCTCGCCAGGGCGATCGAGAGATCACGGCGGCTCCCACAGGGCAATCGTACGGTGGCCGGTGAGGAGTGCGGGCGTCATACTCGCTAGCTGATGCCCGTTTCCGACATCGATCGATCCATGCCTTCGCACCGGCTCGATCTCGTCATCTTCGCTGGGGGCATCGGGCTTTCGAGCGCACTGCTGTTCACGCTCGAGCTTCTCTCGGGCCGCCTCGTCCTTCCGGCGTTCGGCGGTTCGCCAGCCGTGTGGACGACCGCGCTCGCCTTCTACACTGCGATGATCTTCCTCGGCTACGCGTATGCCCACCGCGTGGCGGCTCGCGACACGCCGCGGGCTCGTGCTGCCCACGTTGCGCTGCTCTTCGCAGCCGCAACACTCGCGCTGGTCGCGATGACCATCGACCCGCAAGCGTTGCGGGTGGACGCGTTGCCCGATGTCCTGGGCGTCCTGTTGGTCCTCGCCATCCTCGTCGGCCTGCCCGCGTTCGCGTTCGGCACCACGACTCCCCTGTTGTCGTCGTGGTATGCACGGGGCGGTCGCGACCCGTGGTTCCTGTACGCCATGTCGAATGCCGCGAGTCTGGCGGCGCTTCTCGCGTACCCCCTCATCCTGGAGCCCAGGATCGGGATCGCCGCCCAGAGAGCCATCGTCGTGATCGGCGCGTTTGGGTTCGCCGTGCTCGTCGCGATCGCCGCACGGCGGGGAGCGACCGGCGTGCGTGTCTCAGCGGAAGGCGCCCATGCATCTCCATCTCGGACCCTTGAAGCCGTCGGCGATCCTGGCGTGGCTCTTTGCCGCTGCGATCCCGGCGGGCCTGATGGCCGCCGTGACGACGTTCATCTCGACGGACCTGGTCTCCGCGACCGCTGCTGTGGATCGGCCCGCTGTCCCTGTACCTGGCCTCCTTCGTGATCGCGTTCTCGGGCGCCGGACGGCCGATCGTGGGTCTCGCCGATCGACTCGTTCCACGGCCGCGACGGTGCTGTGGGTCCCGTGGATCGTCCCCATCGGCTGGCCCACCCCATTCCTGCTCGGCGCGGTGCTGGCGTCGTTCTTCGTTCTCGCCATTTCGATCCACGGTCGTCTGTCGCTCGCGCGTCCGCCGGTCGGCGACCTCACGCGCTTCTATCTCGTGCTCTCCGCCGGCGGCGTCCTTGCCACGGGCTTCGTTGCGCTGATCGCACCGCAGATCTTCGAGACGGTCGTCGAGTTCCCCCTGCTTCTTGTCGGCGGATTGGTTGCAGGGCGATCCTCCCGGATCCGAACGGCCGCACCTCCCGCCGTCGTGGAGCGGTCGAGCGGTTGGTGCCGGCTGCGGCGGCGGCCGGGTCGCTGCCATCTGGGTCGGGGTGAGCCCGGTTCGGCGGGCATCCTGATCGTCGGCCTGCTCGGCGTCGGAAGCGCGCTCGCCCTCGTCTCGTTCAGGCCCGGGAAGCTCGCTCTGGGACGGCGACCGTCGTTGCCGCCCTTGCGATCGCATCCGCGCCGTCCGTCATCCAGCGCGACCGAACGTTCTTCGGCGTCATCGAGGTCCGCCTGACCCGCGATGGCGAGGCCCATGCCGAATACAGCGGAACGACCCTGCACGGCCTCCAGTTCCTCGATCCAGCGCGGCGCAACGAACCGACCACCTACTACGTGAACGACAGGACCGCTCGGCGACCTCATGACTGACCTGCGCGATCGAACGGGCCAGCGGCCGACGTGGGCGTCGTCGGCCTCGGGCATCGGCTCGATCGCCACTGATGGACGAACCGGGGACCGGTTCACGATCCTCGAGATCGACGACGCGGTGATCCGCATCGCCAGCGATCCGTCCCTGTTCACTCATCTCGCGGATTCACCCGCGACGATCGACATCATGGCGGGCGACGGGCGTTTGCTCCTCGAGGAGATCCCTGAGGCCCTTCGACCTGCTCGTCCTCGATGCCTTCAGCTCCGACTCAGTCCCGACCATCTCATCACGCGGGAGGCCATCGAGATCGCGGCGCGAACCCTTCGGCCTGGCGGCGTCTCGCGTTCCACGTCGAACCGCCACTACGACCTGGCCGGCGTGATCGCCGCGACCGCAGCATCGGTGGGCCTCGAATCCCTCGGCCGGGTCCACGCACCGACCGCGGCGGAGGAGGATCGCCTGGCCGCCCAACCGACATCGTGGGTCGCTGTCGGCACGGGCCCTGCTCTGGCCTCGGTTGCCATCCCTCGGCTGGGCATCCCTCGGCCCGGGGCCGGTCTTCACCGACGACTACGCTGATCTTCTCGCTCCTGAGGCTGGGCCGCTAGGCTCGTCGGGTGTCCGTGCGCGACCCGTATCGTTTCCTCCAGGGCGTCCTCCTTGCCCTCGCTGCATGGATCCTCCGTGCAGCGCGCGATCGAGATCCTGCCATTCCATCCCATCGGCGTGGACATCGAGATCCCGCTCCGGGCGGCGGAGCGCTGGCTGGCCGGCCAGGAGCCATACCTCATGGCGGCGTTCGATGCGCTACCGGGTCGCGATCTGCCCTTCCTGTACGCACCGTATGTCCTGCCCGTGGTGGCACCGCTCACGTCTCTCCCGGTGGGTCTGGTCATCGCTGCGTTCGTGGTCGCTGCCGCCGCCGTCGCCGCGTGGACGGTCCATCGTCTCGGCGTCGCATGGCGCTTCGTCCCGCTCGTCCTCGTGTGGACCCCGTTCGCGGAGGCGATCGTCGGAACGAACGTCGAGCCGCTCGGGTTCGCCGCCCTCGTCGCGCTGACCGCGCCGGGCGCCCCGGACCTGCGGGCACGACCGGTCTGGATCGCATCGCTCCTCACGGCCGCGACGTTCGTTTTCAAGGTGGCCCAACTCCAGGTTCTCGCCCATGCCCTTGCTCGCGCGCCTTGGGCAGCTGCGGGCGCGATCGGCGGTGTGGCCGTCCTGGGGCTCATCACGCTGCCCCTGGTCGGGATCGACCTTTGGTGGACGTGGCTGGAGAACGGCGTCCGCGCCGGGGATCCGGCCTGGCCGCTGATCGGAGCGCCCCTGTCAACGATCGCGGGCCGACCGATCGCACTCGTCGCCACCGTCCTGTCGATCCTCGTGGCGACACGGATCAAGGGGTCGCACACGGCCGCGTGGCTCGGGACCTCGATCATCGTGGGCGCCCCGACGCTTCACGTGTTCGGGTTCGTCTACCTTCTGCCTTCGCTCGTCCTTCTCCGCCGCGACCTTGCGCTCGCCATCGCGGCCATGGCTGCCACCGCCGTGCTGGAGCCGATGTGGCTCGCTGTTGCTTTCGGCCGCGGTGCTCCTGCTGGCCGGTCGACGCTGGCCGGCCCTCCTCAGGGACAGCGCCCGATAGGTCATTCGTACCGGGCGGATCGGGCCATACCCGGTGCTACGCTGCACCGGCCGTGCGAATCACTCCTCTGCTCTACGGTCTCGCCCTCGCCGTCCGCCTGGTCCTGATCGCCCCCTTCCCCGATCCGGCGTACCCGGATTCGTTCTACTACGTCGAGGTCGCGCGGGCGCTGGCGCGCGGCGACGGGTTCCAGGTCGACTTCATCTGGATCTTCGCGGACGTCGGCGGGGTGATCCCGGCGGAGCCGGTCCTGCCGATCGCTTCGAATGCGCACTGGATGCCGCTCGCGTCGCTCGTCCAGGTGCCGTTCATCTGGCTCCTCGGCCCCACGGCCTGGGCGTCCGCGCTCCCGTTCGCGCTCCTGGGGGCTCTTGCGGCACCGTTGACGTGGGTCGTCGCGCGCGACGCCGGAGCGAGCGATCGCGTGGCCGTCGCCGCGGGAGTACTCGTCGCGATGCCGGTCCTGAGCGCCGTCTTCATGGTCCAGCCCGACAACTTCTCGCTGTTCCAACCGCTCGTCCTTGGCTCGCTGTGGCTTGGTGCCCGCGGTCTGCGTGGCGGCGAAGGGTCCGGCCGGGCGTTCGTCGCCGCCGGGCTCCTGGCCGGCCTCGCGACCCTGTCACGCAACGACGGGTTGCTCGTCATGGGAGCCCTGGGGCTGGCATTCCTCTGGGATCGCTGGCGGGCGCGGCAGATCGGCATCGGTGCGGCGTTCGGCGCCGTCGCGGCCTTCGCGCTCGTCATGGTCCCGTGGTACGCCCGGCAGATCGCGACGTTCGGGACGCTCTCGCCGTCCACCGCGTCGGGCAAGGTCCTCTACATCCGCTCGATCGCGGAGTGGAACAGCATCGACGACGCCGGCGACGCTGGACCGCCTCCTCGCGATGGGCGCGGGTCCGCTCCTGGCGACGCGAGTGGCCGGACTGACCGCCGCCGTCACGATCTTCGCGGTCGTCGCGGCGGGCATCGTCCTCGCGCCGTTCATGCTCATCGGGGCCTGGGCCCGCCGCCGGTCGCGTGACTTCGGTCCGTTCTTCGTCTACGTGTTCCTGCTGTTCGCGTTCTCGACGCTCGTGTCGGCGGTCCACGTCCCGGGCGGCACGTTCCTGCACTCCGCGGTGGCGCTGATCCCGCACAGCTACATCCTCGCGCTCGAAGGCATCGTCGTGGGCGTTGCCTGGATCGCACGACGCCGCCCGACGTGGCGTCCGGAGAGCGCCGAGCGGCTGTTCGTCGGCGCGGCGGTGGCCTTCGCGGCGATCATGACCGTCGCCGGGAGCCTCACGGTCCACGGGACCTGGTCGGCGAAGCGCGAGGAGCGGATGGCGGTCGCAGCGGCGCTCGACACGGCCGAAGTCCCGTCGACGGACCGCCTGATGACGATCGATGCCGCCGGCTACCGCTACTGGACCGGGCGCGGCGGCGTGGTCCTCGTCAACGACCCGATCGAGACGATCCGCGATGTCGCCGCGGCGTACGACATCCGCTGGCTGGTCATCGAACGCGACGACGCGGTCGCGGCCGTGGCGCCGATCCTGCTCGATGACGCGCGGCCGGCGTGGGTGGGTCCGCCGCTCCTGCGCATGACCCACGACGCGTCCGGTGACGTCCGGGTGGGCGTGTACCCGGTGTGCCTTGAGCCCGCCGACATCGAGGTGCGCCCCTTGAGCCGCCGCGAGATGCTCCTGTCGATCGCCCTCGTCTTCGTCGTCGCAGCCATCGTGCGCGCGGCGATGGCGACCCAGATCGTGTTCCCGAAACCGGAGGACACGGCCTACTACGTCCACGTCGCACGCAACCTCCTCGAGGGCCGGGGCCTCGTGAGCGATTCGCTGTGGAGCTATCAGACCCCGCCGCTCGTGTTCCCGCGACCGGCATTCGAGGTCTGGCTGCCGCTCCCGACGTTCCTCGCCGCCGTGACGATGGCGATCCTCGGGACGACGTTCGCGGCCGCGCAGGTGTCGTCCGTGCTCGTGGCATCGCTCGTCCCCGTCCTCGCCTGGCGGCTCGCCGCCGATGTCGCCGAGGAACGCGGGCTGCCGACGGGTCGTGCCCGCACGCTCGCGCTGGGCACGGGCCTCGCGACCGCCGTGTACCTGCCGCTCGTCCTGTATGGGGCACTCCCCGATTCCACGGCGCCGTTCGCCGTGATCGCGCTCGCGGCCGCCCTGCTGATGACGAGGATCGCCCGCGATCCGCGCGGCGCCCGCCTCACGGATCCACGGCTCATCGCACTCGGACTTGTGCTCGGCCTCGGCGCGCTGACGCGGAACGAGGTCGCGGTGCTGGCGCTCGTCTGGGTGGGCGTCGCCTGGTTCATGGCCCGCGCCTCGGTCGCCGAGCGGGTCCGGCTCATCGCCGGTGCGGCGATCGTCGCGCTGATCGTCTTCGTCCCGTGGGCGTATCGCGACTGGGTCGTCTTCGGCAGCCCGCTTCCCGGGCCAGGCGGCAGCCAACGCGCTGTCGGTCGTGGGCCACGACATCTTCGCGTGGAACGATCCGCCCACCGTCGCGCGCTACCTCGCCGTGGGCCCGGAGCGCCTGCTCGAGATGCGCGTCGAGGGCACGCTCCACAACCTTGTCAACGTCCTGCTGCTGCTCGGGATCCCGATCGCGCCGATCGGCCTCGCCGCCCTCCCGTGGGCCGGCCGCGCTCGCGCGCTGCGGCCCCTCGTGGCGTTCGCCGTCGCGACGTTCCTCGTGGACAGCCTCGTCTTCCCGGTCGCCACGACGTGGGGCACCTTCCTTCACGCGGCCGGCGCCATCCACGTCCTCGTCGTGATCGCGTGCCTCCTGCTGCTGGACGGCACGATGGCCCGTCTCGCCGCCCGGATGGGCTGGCACCGGCCGGTCGCGTGGCTGGGATCCACGCTGGCGATCTTCGGCGGGCTCCTGTTCACGCTCGCGCTGCTTCCGTCCTTCGGGGCGGGCTCGAGCGGGACCGCGGCGCAGTACGCGGCCCTCGACCGCTACCTCAGCGCGATCGGTGCGGCACCCGGCAGCGACGGTCCGATCATCACCGACTTCCCGATCTGGCTGGCCGATGCGACCAACGCGCAGGCGCTCGCGCTCCCGAACGAACCCGCGGCCGACGTCCTGGACCTGGCCCGGACGTTCCCCGGGACCCATCGCGTGATCGTCCTGGGCGACGACGACGAGACGACGCAGGTTCGGTGGCCGGCCGCCGCCGCCGAGGGGCCGGGCAGCGAGTGCTTCATCCCCGAGCCCATCGCGCCCCCGCCGGGTACGCTGACGCCCAACGAGATGACCCTCCTGCGCGACGTCCGCATCTTCCGGATCGAATGTCCGTGACCGATCCTGCCGCCCCGAACCCCGAAGCGCATGCCGCGCGCCAGGCCCGCCTGCTCGAAGCGCAGGAAGCCGAGCGCGCGCGTCTCGCCCAGGAGATCCACGACGGGCCGGCCCAGGCGCTCTCGAACGCGATCTTCCAGGTGGAGCTTGTCGAGCGCGCGCTCGACAAGGATCCGGAGCTGGCCCGGGTGGAGCTGAAAGCCCTGCGCAAGTTCATGCACCGCGAACTGGACGACGTGCGCAGCTACATCAGCCAGCTGCGTCCGAAGGTGATCGCAGAGCTGGGTCTCAACGGAGCGGTCCGCGATGCGGCCGAGCACGTCACGGGGATGGCCCAGCTGCCGATCGTCGCCGACCTGAAGGCGGACCCGGCCCACCTGGAGGAGGCCGAGCAGACGGTCGTCCTGCGCGTGGTACAAGAGGCCCTGCAGAATGTCCGCAAGCACGCCGGTGCCTCGGCCGCCATCGTGGCGACCCGCGAGGAAGCCGGCGATTGGATCCTGGAGGTGCGGGACGATGGTCGGGGTTCGATTCGGACGCAGCAGGTGCGCGTGGACGCCGGAGCTTCGGGCTCCAGTTCATGCGCGAACGGGCCGAGCTGATCTCGGCCGCATTCGAAGTACGATCACAGCCGGACGGCGGGACCGTCATCCGGCTCACCATCCCGATGGGAGCAAAGGAGACCGCATGAGCGACAACGACTACAGCGGACAGGATCGGCGGCGGGGCGGACCCGATCGCCGCGATCCCGACCACGTCACGAAGGTGCTGATCGTCGACGACCACGCCCTCTTCCGCGTGGGGATCTCGAATATCCTCGGCCGCGAACCGGACTTCGAGATCGTCGGCGAGGCGAACGACAGCCGGACCGCGATGGATCGCGCGATCGAGACGTCGCCCGACGTCATCCTGATGGACCTGTCGCTGCCGGCCCCCGGTGGCATCGAGACGACCCAGCGCCTCAAGCGTGAGCTGCCGTCCACCGCGATCGTCGTCCTGGCGGTCGCCGAGGACGAGGACGCGCTGTTCGACGCGATCAAGGCGGGTGCCGCGGCCTTCCTGCTCAAGGACATCGGCCCGGACGACCTCGTCACCGTGATGCGCCGCGTCGTCGCCGGCGAGTACCTCATCAACGACAAGGTCTTCTCGAAGCCGGCCGTCGCGTCGCGCGTCCTCAAGGAGTTCCGCGAGCTGGCCGTCTACGGCCAGGAAGCGGCCCCGATCTTCGCGCCGCTGTCGCCGCGCGAGGTCGAGATCCTCGACAACATCGCCCAGGGCATGACGAACAAGCAGGTCGCCTACGCGCTGTCGATCAGCGAGCAGACGGTCAAGAACCACATGAGTTCGATCCTGCGCAAGCTCTCCGTCAACGACCGGACCCAGGCCGTGGTGTACGCGATGCGCCAGGGCTGGATCCGGATGCCGGAGGACTGACCCAGGCCGTGTCTCCGGCCACCGACCTGGCCGCCCGCCTTGCCGCGGACCTCGCGACGGTCGAGCAGGAGATCGCGGAGATCGACCTGCTCATCGCCCAGGCCCGGACCGAGGCCGAGCGGCACGAGCAGAAGCGCGCGGCCGCGTCCGACCGCGCCGCGTCGGCTCCGCCCGAAGAGCGTGTCGCGCTGACCGAGCAGGTCGTGGGGCTCACCCGCCGCGCCGTCCTGATGACGAGCCAGGTGGAGGTCCTCGAGGGCAAGCGCAAGACGATGGGCCGGTTCCGCGACGCCCTGGTGAGCTACGTCGCACCACCGGCGGCTGTCGCCTCGGATGCGGATGCCGAGGGTGAGGGTCCGGAGGCGCACCCGGAACTGGCCGGCCTGGTCCTCGGCGCCCAGGAGGATCTCCGTCGCGAGATCGCGCGCGCCATGCACGACGGCCCGGCCCAGAGCCTGACGAACATCATCCTCCAGGCGAACATCCTGAAGCGGCTCGTCGAGAAGGACCCGACGTCCGCCGCGGACGAGGTGGAGCTCCTCGTCGAGATGGTCCAGCAGACGCTCGACGCCACGAAGTCGTTCATCTTCGACGTCCGGCCCATGGTCCTCGACGACCTGGGGCTCGTGCCCACGATCCGCCGTGCGACACGCGATCGGGGCAAGCGGTCGGGGGTCCCGGTCGCCTTCGAATCGATGGGAACGGACCGTCGGCTCCCGCCGGAACTCGAGAGCGCGCTCTTCCGGATCATCGACCTGGCCCTGGTGGCATTCCTCGCCCAGGGACCCGAAGGGGTCGCCGTCCGGCTCGACTGGGGAGATCGGATGGAGGTCCGCGTTCGCGCGGTGCGGGCGGCGTCGACAGGGGGCGCCGGTGCGGGCGACGCAGCCGAAGGCGTCCCCGAGGAGACGGACGCCGACCTTCCTCCGGCACTGGCCGCGATGCTGGAAGAGCGTCGGAGTGCGGAGCGCGATGTCGCGGAGGCTGCGCGCCGCGCCGCCATCGTGGCGCTCCCCGACGCGACGTGGCGCGAGATCAAGGGTCGCGCGACCACCGTGGGGATCGTCGCGGAGCTGCTGGATTCCGGCGGCGACCTCCGCCTCGTCCTGGACCTGCCGGCGGCCTGACGGCGGGGAGGTCCCGGTGCCTGCCCCGGACCATCTCGCTAGTGGTGCGGGTGTCACGTCGGCCGTATCGTGACTGCAGCCCTTGGCAAATCATCCTCAGGGCAAGCTCTTATCTCAAAGGGAGGCTCCTCGCATGGCTCTTATCAACTCCATCCTCGCCTCGTTCCGCCGGGACGAGGAAGGCCAGGGTCTCGCCGAGTACGCGCTGATCCTCGCCCTCATCGCGATCGTCGCGATCGTCGCGCTCATCTTCCTCGGTGGGCAGATCAGCCCGATCCTCAGCACGGTCGGCAACAGCGTCTAGGACGCTCCGCACGAACCACGTAGCAGGACCGCCGGAGCCTTCGGGCTCCGGCGGTCCTTTCGTTTCCGGGACGCAACGGCCTCTCGGGCGGTGGCCTTGACAGGCGCGCGGATGCTTCGTAGGGTAGCGCCGCCCCCGGTTCGCGGGGAGCTTCAACGGAAAGGAGGTACCTTCCCAACATGTCGATGCTTCATGCACTTATCGCATCCTTCCGCCGGGACGAGGAAGGCCAGGGTCTCGCCGAGTACGCGCTGATCCTCGCCCTCATCGCGATCGTCGCGATCGTCGCGCTCATCTTCCTCGGTGGGCAGATCAGCTCGATCCTCAGCACGGTCGGCAACAGCGTCTAGGCGCTTCGCCAGAACCACGTAGCAGGACCGCCGGAGCCTTCGGGCCCCGGCGGTCTTCTCGTCTCCGGGAGGCGCGTGCCGGCACCGGGGCACCGCTGACGCACCCGCCGCGCACCGGCCGGGCACCGGCCGACGTCCCGCCCGGCGCACCTTGCGAAACACCTTGCAGTGAACGGGGCAACCTGCCGTTTCCTCCTATTAGTACTAGCCCTTTGGTATAGTCGCGCGGCCTTTCAGCGGTGCTACAGTGGTGCCACTTGTCACATGGCATGACTCGGGGAGAAGCATCTTGAAGCGTTCAAATCGGTTGGTCCTGTTGATCGGGGTCTTCCTCGCCGTAATCGCCTTCATCGGGATCATCCTGATCTCCCAAGGCGGGGGTGGGACGACCCCAGGCGGTGCAGCCGGTGACGAAGACGAATGTCGTCGTCGCCAGGGTCGCGATCCCGCTGGGGGTCGAGGTGACCCCAGCGATGGTGACCCTCAAGGAAGTCGACATCACGGCCGCTCCGGCGACATCGTTCGCGGAGATCGCTCTCGTCGAGGGCAAGATCGCCCGACGCGACATCAACGCCAATCAGACGCTGACCGCTATCGACTTCGCCGGGACCACCGGCGTCATCGACATCAAGGTCCCGCCCGGCCTGCGCGCGATCGCGATCCAGGTGGACCAGGTGTCGGGGGTCGGCACGGTCATCCAGGCCGGCGACATCGTGGACATGCTCGTTGGTTTCTCCGCGGACAAGTTCCCGGTCGTGACCGTCAACCCGAGCGACGACAGCATCACCGTCGTCGCTGGTCTCAACAGCACGAGCGTCAAGCTCCTCGTCCAGGGGATGCAGGTCCTCGGGACCCTCCTCCCGCCGCCGCCGGTGGACGCCCAGGGTAACCCGGTCGTCAGCGACGGCACGAACCTCACGGGGCAGCAGGAGATCGTCATCGTCGCGGCCACGCCGCAACAGGCGGAGATCATCAAGTTCGCCCAGCTGGACGGCTCGATCTCCCTCGTGCTCCGCTCGCTCGAGGACTTCGAGCGGGATCCCGAGACGAACCAGCTCCTGCCGCGCATCCCCGATGCGACGACCGGCGTGATCCTCAAGACGCTCGTGGACGAGCACGGGGTCCTGATCCCGCAGATCCTCGAGACGCTCCTCCCGGCCCAATCAGCGCAGTAAGCGGATGGACCGAGGACGCACCGCGCGACCTCGGTCCACCACTCGGCGGGCGTCCCGAACCATCCGGTTCCGCGCCCGCCACCGCGCAGAGCGCGCCGGACGCGCCGGACGCGCCGGACGCGAACGAACCATCCATCACGCCGTCCACCACGTAGAGACAACAGGACAGTGACCACCACCGACATGACCGACCAGATCCGCGTCCTCATCGTCGACGACATCCCGGAGACCCGGGATCACCTGACGAAGCTGCTCGGCTTCGAGGCCGACGTCGACGTCGTGGGTGCGGCCGCCTCCGGCAGTGAGGCGGTCGAGATGGCCGGCAAGCTCCTCCCCGACGTCGTCCTCATGGACATCAACATGCCGGACATGGACGGCATCGCCGCCACCGAGCAGCTGTCCTCCAGCGCTCCGGGCTCGTCCGTCGTGATGATGTCCGTCCAGGGCGAGGCGGACTACCTGCGACGCTCGATGCTCGCCGGCGCCCGCGAGTTCCTCGTGAAGCCGTTCAGCAGCGACGAGCTCATCTCCTCCATCCGGCAGGTCTATGCGCGGGAGCGCGACAAGCTCAGCCGGATGGCCCCACTCGTGGCGGCAGGGGGCCCGAAGGCCCCGGTGCGCGGGGGCGGGGAGGCTGAGCTGGGTCTCGTCGTCGCCGTCTTCAGCCCGAAGGGCGGGGTGGGACGGACCACCATCGCCGTGAACACTGCGGTCGCCTCGGCCGTCGACCTGGGTCGGAAGGTCGTCCTCATGGACGGCTCGCTCCAGTTCGGCGACGTGGGCGTCCTGCTCAACCTGAATCCGAAGAACAAGTCGATCGCCGATCTCGCGCCCGAACTCGAGGCCGGCGAGCTCGAGTCCGTCGACACGTTCGTCATCAACCACTCGTCCGGCATCCGTGTCCTCCTCGCCCCGCCCTCTCCTGAGCAGGCAGAGCTGGTGGGGCCGGCCGGCGTGAAGCGGGCGATCGACGCGCTGCGGACGACCCACGAGCTGGTGATCGTCGACTGCGCGGCCACGTTCAACGACACCACCCTCGCGATCCTCGACAGCGCCGACGTCATCCTGACGGTCCTGAGCCTGGAGATCACGAGCATCAAGAACATGCGCCTCTTCCTCGAACTCGCCGATCAGCTCGGCTACGCCAAGGACAAGGTCCGCCTCGTCCTCAACCGGGCGGACTCCACGCTCGGCATCCGGGTCGCCGACGTCGAGCATTCGATCGGGCGCAAGATCGACCACACGATCGTAAGTGACGGTCGGAGCGTGGTGTACGCGCTCAATCGCGGCGTCCCGTTCTACCTCAGCAACAAGGATGCGCAGGTGTCCCAGGACATCCTGCGACTGGCCACGGCGGTGTCCGGCGACAGCCAGGTGCAGCCGACGACGGAGGACGGCCAGAAGGCCGCCAACCGCAAGTCCCTGTTCGCGTGGCGGTGACCACGATGACGATAGCGGCCCCTCGGGGCGAAGGGGAGTAGGCGATGTCTCTACTGAAGCGCATCGAGAGCGCACGACCGGGCGCCGAGCCGGGCGGCTCGAACGTGCCGGCCGCGCCGGAAACCCCGGGCGGTTCGGGCGGCGGCCCTGTCGCGCCGGCCGGCGGTCCCCCGGCCTCGCCTCGCCTCATGAGCAACGCGCCCGTTCGCGAGTCGTTCCGCGACGTCAAGTTCCGGATCCAGAGCCGGGTCATCCAGGACCTGGACCCGAAGCTCGACCTGTCCAACCAGGTCGAGGTCCGGCGCCAGATCGAAGAGATCTTCGGCAAGGTCATCGACGAGGAGGGCCTCGCCCTCACCCGGGCCGAGCGCGTCCGGATGCTCGAGCAGATCACCGATGAGATCATCGGCCTTGGTCCGCTGGAGCCGCTCCTGCGCGACGAGTCCATCACGGAAGTCATGGTCAACGGCCCGCGCCAGGTCTACATCGAACGGTCGGGCAAGCTCGAACTGACCAACGTCGTCTTCCAGAACGACGACCACGTCATGCGCATCATCGATCGGATCATCGCCCCGATCGGTCGTCGCGTCGACGAGTCGTCGCCGATGGTCGACGCCCGCCTCACCGACGGATCGCGCGTCAACGCGATCATCCCGCCGCTGTCCCTCGTGGGCCCGGTCATCACGATCCGGAAGTTCTCGGCCTCGCCCTTCACGGTCGACGACCTCATCCGGTTCGGCGACCGCGACCCCGGACATGTTCGACTTCCTCCGGGCCTGTGTCGAGGCACGCCTGAACGTGTTCGTCTCCGGCGGTACCGGCTCGGGCAAGACGACCACGCTGAACGTGCTGTCGTCGTTCATCCCGTCCGACGAGCGGATCGTCACGATCGAGGACGCGGCCGAGCTCCAGCTGCGGCAGGAGCACGTCGTGACCCTCGAGTCCCGTCCGCCCAACATCGAGGGCAAGGGCGCGATCCCGATCCGCGAGCTCGTGCGCAACTCGCTGCGCATGCGCCCCGACCGCATCATCGTCGGCGAGTGTCGTTCCGGCGAAGCGCTGGACATGCTCCAGGCCATGAACACGGGCCACGACGGCTCGATGTCCACGGGCCACGCCAACAGCCCGCGCGACATGCTGTCGCGCCTCGAGACGATGGTCCTCATGGCCGGCGTCGACCTGCCGGTGCGGGCCATCCGCGAGCAGGTGGCCGCGGCCGTCGACCTCATCGTGCAGCAGTCCCGCCTCAAGGACGGGACCCGGCGCATCGTCAACATCACCGAGGTCCAGGGCATGGAGGGTGATGTCATCGTCATGCAGGACGTCTTCGTCTTCGAACAGACGGGCGTCGTGGAAGGCAAGATCCAGGGCCGGCTGAAGCCGACCGGGATCCGGCCGAAGTTCGTCGAGAAGTTCGAGGTGATGGGCATCCATCTGCCGCCGAACCTCTTCGGCGGGACCTTCTGAGCAGGGGGAGCTGAACGTGGATCTCACGATCGCCGTCGCAGCCGTCGCAGCCCTGGCGATCATCCTGATCGCCGCGGGGATCGCGACGAGCGGGAGCGGCTCCGGGATCTCGAGCCGGCTGGAGCGCTATGCGTCCGGCAAGGTCGAGACCGCCAAGCCGGCTTCCACCGGACAGGGACCGATCAGCGACCTGATCGCCCAGAGCGTCGCCCTCGCGAACCTCAACAAGGTCGTCGAGCAGCGCGACTTCGGGGCGAACCTGGCCCGCGAGCTCGCCCGCGCCGACCTGAAACTGAAGGTCAGCGAGTACCTGGTCATCTGGGGCGCGTCCATCGTGGGCGTCCCGGTGCTGTTCTTCGTCCTGGGCTTCTTCGTCTCCGCCCTCGCCTCGCCGATCGCGCTGCTCCTGGGGGCCCTCTTCGGGTTCATGCTGCCGCGGATCTGGCTCGGCCGGCGCAAGAGCGGACGGCTCAACTCGTTCAACAAGATGCTGCCCGGACACGATCACCCTGATCGCCAACGCGCTGCGCGCCGGCTCGTCCTTCCTCCAGGCGATCGAGCTCGTGGTGCGTGAGTCGCGCCCGCCGGTCTCGACCGAGTTCGGACGCGTCATCCGCGAGGTCAACCTCGGTCTGCCGTTCGAAGAGGCGCTCGAGAACATGGTCCGCCGCGTCCGGTCGGACGACCTCGAGCTGATGGCCACGGCCATCTCCATCCAGCACACGGTCGGCGGCAACCTTGCCGAGATCCTCGACTCGATCGCGTACACGATCCGCGAGCGCGTCCGGATCAAGGGCGAGATCCGCACCCTGACCGCACAGCAGCGCCTGTCGGGCTACGTCGTGGCCGGCCTGCCGATCGCCCTCGCCGGGTTCATCTACGTCGCCGCGCCGACGTTCTTCGACCCGATGTTCGCCAATCCGCCCGGGATCGCCGGGCTGCCCGCGGGCGTGATCATCCTGTTCATCGGCGCGATCATGATGTTCTTCGGCTTCATGGCGATCCGCAAGATCGTGGACATCGAGGTCTAGCGCGATGCAAGAGATCCTCCCGATCGTCGTTGCCGGGGCCGCCGCGCTCGCGATCCTCCTCATCTTCCTGGGCCTCGCCGGCAGCAAGCCGGTGGACCCGGTCCAGGCGCGCCTGACCCAGCTCGGGACGATGCAGGCGAAGAACCTCGAGGAGCTCGAGCTCCAGCAGCCGTTCCTCGAGCGCACGCTGCGCCCGCTTGCGGCCCGGCTCTCCGGCTACGTCGCGCGCGTGACGAGCACCTCGTTCAGCGATCGCACCGAGAAGCGCCTGGCGCTGGCCGGCAACCCCGGCGAGATCCGCGTGGGCGACTGGCTCGGGATCAAGGCGATCGCCGCCATCGTCCTCTCCGGCCTGTTCTTCCTTCTCTTCGGGATCCTCGGGCAGAACCTGATCATGGGCATCGCCCTGTTCCCGGTGGGGCTGATGTTCGGCTACACCGCGCCGGAGTTCTGGCTGGGTGGCCGGATCAAGAAGCGCAAGAAGGCCATCCTCCTCCAGATCCCGGACGCCCTGGACCTGCTCACGATCTCCGTCCGCGCCGGCCTCGGCTTCGATGCCGCGCTCGGGCAAGGTCGTCGAGAAGCTCAAGGGTCCGCTGACCGACGAGTTCCGCCGCGCCCTCGCCGAGGTCCGCGTCGGGAAGGCGCGCCGCGACGCACTGCGCGACATCGTCGCGCGGACCGACGTCGTGCCGCTGACGAACTTCATCGGGGCGATCATCCAGGCCGAGCAGCTCGGCGTGTCGATCTCGAAGGTGCTCCAGGTCCAGTCGGAGCAGCTCCGCATCGAGCGTCGGCAGCGCGCCGAGGAGATGGCGGCCAAGGCGCCGATCAAGATGCTCTTCCCGCTCGTCGGGTGCATCTTCCCGTCGCTGTTCATCATCATCCTCGGCCCGGCGATCATCCTGATCGTCCAGAACCTGGCGACCTGATCCCGCGGTTCGAGGCAGTCTCGCGAGTGATCGGGCGAGTGATCGCGTGATCGCGCGCGACCTGACCCGCGGGACCACGATCGCGCTGCGCGTCGAGGTCGCCGACGGCCTCTGGGCGAAGTTCATGGGCCTGATGGGCCGGGCGTCGTTGCCGCCGGGCGATGCGCTCTGGCTGCCCGACAGCAACGGGATCCACATGATGTTCATGCGCTTCCCGATCGACGTGGTGTTCGTCGGCGCCGTCGAGCGGGGCGCCGGGCCGTCGTCGAACGATGACGCAGCTGCTTCAGCGCCTCGTGGCGAGGTGCGCACGGTCCTCGCGATCCATCGGGCATTGCCCGCCTGGCGCGGCCTCGTGCCCCTCGTGCGCGGCGCAAAGGGCGTCCTGGAGCTCCCCGTCGGCGCGATCGACGCTGCCGGCGTGCAGGTTGGTGACCTGATCGAGCTGGCAACGGACGGCTCCGCGGGCGACCAGGTCCCGAGCGGCGGATAAGTCCCGCCGAAGGGGCGACAAAGGCGCGGTAGCGCCGCAGCGAACCGACCCGCGTCAACGTTGAGCGGTGCACTCGACCGCTCCCTCCGCGATCCGACGGCTCGCTTCCGCCGCTCTCGACCTCGTGCTCCCGGCGGTCTGCGTCGGGTGCGGCGACGAGGGCGCGGCGCTGTGTCGATCATGCTCGCCGGTCCTGGACGCGCGGCTGGCGCGGCCGCCGGGCATCCCGATCGGGCTCCCCTCGACGATCCCGCGGCCGCTCCTCCAGCTGGAGTGGTGCGCGCCCTATTCCGGGATCGTCCGACGTGCGGTCCAGGACCTCAAATACCGCGGTGAGCGGCGTCTTGCCGAGCCGCTCGGCGCCGCGATCGCGCGTCGCTGGGCTGCCGCCGGCGCAGGGGGCGATGTGCTCGTTCCCGTCCCCGCGGACCGGAGCCGCGTCCGCGAGCGCGGCTACGACCAGGCGGCGCTGCTCGCGCGCGTCGCCGCGCGCCACTTGTCGATGCCGACGGCCGAGCTCGTGGTCCGCACGCGGAGGACGGTCGCCCAGTTCGATCTCGACCGCTCCGCGCGGGCGACGAATGTCCACGCGGCGTTCGCGCTGCACCCGGGCATCGCCGGCGTCGCGGGCGTCGCGGGCGTCGCCGGAAGTGTCGGCAGTGTCGGCAGTGTCGGAGCCGCCCAGCGCCCCGGCATCGCCGGTAGCGTCGGAGCGGCCAAGCTCGCCGGTACCGCTGGTGTCCCGGGCATCGCCGGCACCTGGTTCGTCCTCGTCGACGACGTCGTCACGACCGGAGCGACACTCGCCGGGTGTGCTCGCGTGCTGCTCGAGGCCGGCGCCCTCGGCGTCAGCGCCGTTGCGGTCGCGCGAGAGCGCTGAATCGGGGGCGTGTCGTGCGGTGCGAATGGGCCGTCGGCCGGGCGAGACGCCTGCCCGATGTAGACTCGGATCACGCGGCAGCCGTTCCGCCGTCCCACCCCGTGCGGCCGTCGCGCGCTCACGTCGCCGCGGACACGACCCAGGAGGTAGACCGGTGCGGACGATCGTCAAGGGCAAGAACTTCGAGGTCCCGGATTCGGTTCGGGGCTATGTCGAGCGCAAGTTCCAGCGGATGGAGCGCATGTTCGACGATCGGTCGGATGCCCTCGTCGAGCTGTCCGTCGAGCAGCGTCGGAGCAACCAGGAGTCGCATATCGTCGATGTCAGCCTGATGATCGACGGACGCCCGATCCGCGGTCACGCGACGGCGGCCAGCCACCAGGCCGGTATCGACGAGGTCCTCGACAAGCTCGAGCGCCAGGCCGCCGACTTCAAGGCCAAGCCGCGGGTCCGGGCGCGCGGCGAGGAGGAGAAGACGATCCTCCGCCGGATCGCGGACGGGACCGCGGATCCGGACCGCGAGCGCCGCGTCGTGAAGACGAAGCGGTTCGCGATCGAGCCGATGTTCGAGGAGGACGCGATCGTCCGGATGGAGGAGCTCGGCCACGCGTTCTTCGTGTTCGTGAACGCGGAGACCGAGGCGGTCGCCGTCCTCTACCAGCGGCGCGATGGGGATTACGGGCTGATCGAACCGGTCGTCGGCGGCAACTACACGCCGGGCGGCGCAGCGGGTCGGCGCGACCGCACAGACTGAGAGGTCGGGGCGGGCGCCGCACGGGCGGCGCGATCTCGCAGGGTCGGCGCGGGCGCCGCACGGTCGGCGCCCTCGGAGGAGCCTGAGGCCCCCGGGCGGTCGTCGTACGCGGTGCCGGGGCGGTCGTCGTCGTTCAGGCGCCGGGGCGGTCGTCGTTCAGGCGCCGGGGCCCGGCAGGCGGTAGATCCCGTCCGCGCGGGTCAGCAGACCCGCTTCGATCATGTACCGACGCAGCGCCGCGACGTCGCGGTGCCAGATCGCGATCCGCTGGTTCACCTCGGCCTCCGGGTACGGCCGATCATCAGTGAAGCACTCGTCGCGAAGGAAGCGCAGGACGACGAGCCGCTTCTTGTGCCGCGCAGGGATCGACACGAGCCGCCCGTCACGGATGAACGCCCGCAGGACGTTCGCTTCGTAGCGAGCGATCTGGTCGGTCGCGGCTTCGTCGTTCGTCCTCATTGCCGACGCATGGTCGTCGCCACGCCCGGGCCGTGTCAAACTCGCCGGCTCGCGCAGTTCGCCCCGGCGCAGTTCGCCCCGGCGCAGGCACGATCGATATGCGCCATGTTCTTATCCTGGGGACTTCGCGACACTCAACGCCCCGATCTCGCGGCCGCGGAGCCATGTGCGGCTGCTACATGTCGTCGTGGCGAGGTCCTGACTTGGGCCGGACGCACCGGTCGTGCACAAGACGCGGTCTCGACCGATGTCGAACCTCGTCGACGGGCAGGTCCGGGCAACCCGGAAGTCCGCTCCGCTGCCTGTAGCCCGAGAGATAAGAGCGTGGTGCATATTCGGCGACCCAAGGTGGAGCCGCGACCCGAGGTGGAGCGGCGACGCGATGCGGGAGCGGCGACGCGATGCGGGAGCGGCGACGCGATGCGGGAGCGGCGACGCGATGCGGGAGCGGCGACCGCAAGGTACGGACCGGCCGACCATCCCCCTCGGCTACGATGGGCAGGATGCACGCACGCCGCCGGCGGATCGGCCCCCACCTCCCACTCGGTCGCGGGATGGTCCGCGCGGCGGATCGAGCGCACGAGATCGGGGCATCGGCGGTCCAGATCTTCACCGACAACCCCGGCTCGTGGCGACGACGCGCGGCGCCGCCCACCCACCTGGACGACTTCCGGTCGCGCCTGGTCCGGCACGACGTCGCGCCGCTGGTCATCCACGCCGCGTACCTCGTGAATCTCGCGGGGCCCGCCGACGACCTCTTCGATCGGTCGGTCGCGCTCCTCACGAGCGAGTTGACCATCGCGCCCTCGTTCGGTGCCGGGTTCGTCAACGTCCACACGGGCTCGCATCGCGACACCAGCCTTGACGCCGGCATCGAGCGGGTCGCGGTCGGGATCGAGCGCGTCCTCGCCGAGGTCCCTTCCGACGGCCCGATCCTCGTGCTCGAGAACTCGGTGGGGGCCGGGTTCGCCGTGGGGGCGAGCATCCCCGAATTGGCCGACATCGCCGAAGCGATCGCAGCGCGCGGCGTCGACCGACGTCGGGTCGCCTTCTGCCTCGATACCTCGCATCTCTGGGGCTCGGGACACCGGATCTCCGAACCGGACGAGGTCGACCGAGTGATCGCCGACTTCGACGCCCGGATCGGCATCGATCGCCTGGCCCTGGTCCACCTCAACGACGCGAAGATGGGCCTGGGCTCGAAGCAGGATCGACACGAGCACCTCGGAGAAGGCCGGATCGGTGAGCGCGGGCTGGGCCATCTGCTCCGACTCCCGCAGCTCGGCCACGTGACGTTCCTATTGGAGACGCCCGGGATGGACGCGGGGTTCGATGCCGTCAATGTCGCTCGGGCGCTGGCACTGCTCGCGGGCGAGCCGCTGAGCGACCTGCCTTCCGTGGCCGATGCGGTCGCCTCGGATCCTGCGGGCTCGGATCCTGCGGGGTCGGATCCTGCGGCGTCGGGGCTGCCGGCCGAAGATGGGGTCGTCGCGTGAAAGGGACCCCAACCGACGAGCACGTCGTCGCGCCGTCGCGCCTGGGTTCCGCCCGCGTCACCGACCGCATCGGGGCACAGCTCCAACGCGGCGTCCCCGACCGCGTGGTGCTTCTCGGGCTGCTTGCCCTGGGCGCGGTGCTTCGGTTCCCGTTCCGGATCCCGGGCGGCACCTGGGACGCCGATCAGGGTCACGACATGCTCGTCCTGCGCGGACTGGTCGTCGATGGCGTCATCCCGCTCCTCGGACCGCCCACTTCGATCGGTGATTTCCATCACGGCGCGGCCTACTACTACCTCCTGGCGCCCTTCGCGTTCGTCTCGGCCGCCGACCCGGCCGTCGTGATCGCGGGCCTGGCGCTTGCCGGAACCCTCGCCGTGGCTGTGACGTGGTGGCTGGCCCGCATGGTCGGCGGATCCGTCGCCGCGGCGATCGCCGGTCTGCTCATCGCCGTGTCGCCATCGGCGATCGAAGCATCGACGTTCCTCTGGAACCCGAATGCGATCACCCTGACGGCGGGGCTCGCACTCGCCGGGGCATGGCGCGCGCTCGTCACGGGCCATGTCCGCTGGTGGGCACTCGCTGCGGTCGCCGTCGGTCTGACCATGCAGCTCCACGTGCTGGGGGTGGGCCTGTTCGTCCCGATCGCCGGCCTGTTCGTCTGGGCCTGGGTTCGTGCCGGGACTTCCGGATCCGCCACGGCGGGCGGGCCGACGCGACGTCGGCTCATGGGTGCCGCCGTTCTCGGACTCGCGCTGATCGTCGTGCAGTACGTCCCGTTGGCCATCCACGAGCTCTCGACCGACTTCTCCGAGACCCGCGCGGTCCTCGCCTACTTCGCGGCCGAGACACAGCCGGATGCGCTCGATCCGGTGAGCCGGATCCTGCTGGTCCTCCTGCGGATCGTCTCGTGGCCCGTCGTCGGCCTGATCACCGAGGCGGCGATCCCCGGCCTCGTCGTCGCGTTCGCGGTCGTGGGAATCATCGTCTGGTGCTGGCGGGCGCACGATCGAGACGAAGCCTGGGCCGTTCGCTGGTTCGGATTCTCGATCGCCTGGAGCACGATCTTCCTCGCGATCGCGGGCCGAGGGCTCGGGACCGTCGTACCGGGGCTCCCGAACGACCACTACCACGCGTTCGTCGACCCGATGATCTTCAGCCTCATCGGTATCGGCCTGGCTGCCGTCGCGCGCGGACGCGAGCGGAGGGTGCGCCTGGGCGGGCGCTCGGGCCGCGTCGAGGACCGCCTGGCCACCCCGAGTCCGGCGGCCGCTCCCGGCAGTCGCGTGTCCGTCGGCGGTCGCACGGATTTCGGCGGCGGTCGGACGGGTTTCGGCGGCGGTCGGACGGGTTTCGGCGGTCGGCCGGGCTCCGGCGGCGCGCTCGAGCCGTCGTCACCCGGCGTCGTCCGGCCCGACACCACGAGTCGGACGGTCGTCGCCTTGATCGTCGCGATCACCGTCGTCGTGAGCGTCGGGCGATGGCCACCGGCCACCGCGACCGATGGCGGGTGGCCGGCAGCCGAAGCGGCGGGGGCGCGGATCCTGGGGGCGACGACGGATCGAACGATCCTGCTCGCGGGCCTGCCCCGGTTCAAGTCGACCGAGGCGTATGCCTTCCCGCTGACCCACGCGGGCGCGCAGGTGATCGCCCTGACGGGTCCGGACATCGATGACGAGGCGGGCCCCGGGCCGATCGAGGGCTCGGCTGCACTCGTGATCGCGTGCGACCGCCTCTTTGAATCCGTTCTGCTCGCACAGTGCGGCGGCGACGCGGAGCCCCAGATCCTGCGGCAGCGCGACACGGTGTCCTACGTGCTGGTCGACCGATTCGCGGCCTCGTGGCGGACGGTCATCTCGGTGTACCTGCCGGCTGGGAGCTAGCGATCCGGTTGTAGGGAGCCGGCCTCCCGGGGGGCTCCGCGGCGGTCACGGCGCTGGGTGGCGATGCGGCGCTGGGCGGCGATGCGGCGCTGGGCGGCGATGCGGCGCTGGGCGGCGGTCACGGCGCTGGGGCGACGCCGACCCAATGCACGATGGACCCCGCCGGCGAGCCCTTGTGATCGCCGGTAAGCGCCAGGTGCTTATCTCCGGGGGTTCGGACCACGGATCGGCCACCGCTTCGGCTCTGGAGCATCCGGACGGGCCGGCTCGACGCCTGCGAGGGTCGGGAAGATCGATCGCGTGCACGAACGACTCACGGGAGGCGACGCCTCAGGGCTCTTGACCGTCCACGAGTCGGGCCACGGGCCGCCTGGACGTCGCGAGGTCCCCACGTTAAGCGTGTGGCGCATATCGATGGCGCGAAGGCGGGCGGGGCGGGGGCCCTCGGCGGCGGGGGCGCGGTGGGGGCGCGGCAAGGGGCGCGGCAAGGGACGGGGCAAGGGACGGGGCGTGGCAAGGGGTGAATCGCGAACGCCGGCCCCCCAGAGGCCGGCGTTCGCTGTCCCCGAGACCCGGACGGAGGGATGGTCCGGGCCGTGTCGATAGGCGGGTGGGGCCCAGTCGTTGGGCTAGTAGCGACCCGATGTGCGTCCCACGGGACGGGTGACGGGTCGGACGGAACCCAGGCGGGTGCCGCTGGAGCCGGGCGAGCCGCTGGATCGCGACACACCCACCGTGGCTCGCACGGGCGACCCGGAACCCTGATCGGCGTTCGAACCGGCACGCTCGCCGGCTCGATCCGACGGTGAATTTCCTGCCCGTGTCTCGCCGCTCGGCGGGACGTAGGCACGGCCGAAGCGGCGCATCCGCACGGCGAGGTAGTACTCCATGATCTGGCGCACCTGGGCGTCGGACAGGAGGTCGTCGGCGCGCAGGGCGTACTCGACCCGGGCGGCCGGGTTCGTCGAGGCGGATGTCACCTGCCCGAGATAGGCAGGCATCTCGGCGTCGTCGCGCAGCTCGCGGAGACCGCGGGCCAGCTTGGTCGCCGTGCCGAGGGAGGGCATCCGATCGCCGCGGATCAACCGCGAGATGGTCGAGTGATCGACTCCGGACTGCAGGGCAAGCTGCCGCTGCGACATCTTCTTGGCCTTGAGCTGCGCTCGCAGCCACTCGTTGAAAGCTCGTCCGCTCTGGCTTGTCATGGTCTCCAGGGCGCTCCGTTGATCGATGACTGCCGCGGTGGTTCGCGACTACTGGAACTATCGGCCCTGTGCCCGGACGCCCCACATCACCCGTTGGTACCAGCTTGGCAGAGCGGCCTTGAATCGGCCGCCGATGGGCCCGGGGCGCTGTGGTGGGGTCCGCGGCGGTGCGGTCCTGCACCAGTGCGGGCTCGGCGAACGAAAGTACCAGGACCCCGAGCGTTGCCCGAGCACCAGGTCCCGCGTGTCGAGCCGACGTGGACCTCGAGCCGACGTCGATCTCGAGCCGCCGTGGACGCGAGGCGCCGTGGACGCGAGGCGCCGTGGACCTCGAGCCGACGTGGACCTCGAGCGACGTGGACCGCGAGCGCGAGCGCGAGCTCGAGCGTGAGTCCGACCGCGGGTCAGCCCGAGGCAGCTCCCGATGCGGGTCCGGACGCGGCGCTCGCCGTGAGGCCCGCCACGGGCGGCAGCCCCGCTCCTCGCCGCCGCGGCGACACGCTGTAGGCGATCGATCCGAGCACGATGATCGACAGCACGCTGATGGATCGGTCGACGAGGACGATCGCGAGGGCCTCCGTCTCGGGTACCCCGTAGAGGATCGTCAGCAGACCCACGACACCGGCCTCCACGACGCCGATCCCGGCCGGCGTGAGCGGCACCGCGGTCAGGAGCGATCCGGCCAGCGCGACGAAGAACGCGCCACTCAATCCCAGCTGGACGTCCGGAAAGCCGAATGCCTCGACGACAAGGAACAGCCGCATCGCCTCGGTCGCCCAGATCAGTCCGGTCACGATGACCAGGCGCGGGAGGGCCCGCAGACCGACGGCCGAGAAGACGCCCTCGGCGAATCGATCGTAGAACTCGATGATCTTGTGGGGCAGCGGGAGCGCGGTCAGGATCCGCCGGCCGGCGCTGCGCATCGTCACGAGCCCGCCGGCCAGGACGACGACCACGACGATCCCGATCGCGAGGACGACCTGGACCTGGGTCGGCAGGCCGGAGCGGAAGCTCACGAGACCCGCCGCCATGCCGAGCACGGCGATCGCCACGAGATCGAGCACGCGTTCGATGAAGACCGTCCCGAACGTGCGTGATAGCGACACGGGGCTATTGATCTTCAGCAGGTACGCCCGATAGATGTCGCCGAGCTTCGCGGGCACGAGGCAGTTCACGAGCCAGCTCAGGAAGATGATCTCGGTGCCGTCGCGGATGCGCAGCGGGTAGCCAGTGCTCCGGATGAGGAACGCCCAGCGCAGGCCCCGCAGCGGGAAGCCGGCGTAGAAGACGAGCAGGGCCGCGAGCAGCAGGGCGCCGTTGGCGTTGAGGATCTTGCCGGGGAGCTCGTCGAGCCGGAAGCCGGGCAGGCTGCGCACGAAGAGCGCCAGCAGGATGATCGGCAGGACGATCGAGATGATCGTGCGGGGCTGGCGCAGACGGCGGGTCAGCGAGAGC
The DNA here is from genome assembly GCA_963714835.1 of uncultured Chloroflexia bacterium. Classification (GTDB taxonomy): domain Bacteria; phylum Chloroflexota; class Limnocylindria; order Limnocylindrales; family CSP1-4; genus CAKKPP01. Next base: position 186,323 of record CAVQPX010000004.1, on the reverse strand, counting down.
TGCTCCGACGTTAGCGTCGGCTCGTCGGGGTCCGGCGGCACACCGGGGGCCGGGAGAATGCCGGGATCGGCGGGCGTGCCTGTGCCGGCAGGTTGAGTCGTGCCTGTGCCGGCAGGTTGATTCGCGTTCATCGGGGTGACGGTAACGGGGCTCGGTCCGCCTCGCCCATCGGTCGAAGGTCCCCCGACCCCTCGTTCATCCGGCGGATCCCGGCCGAGCCATGGGAACGCGACCGTTGCCGCGCAGCCGCTGGACGAGCTTGGCGATCGGTGTCACCGCGCGCACGATGTACGCGGCACGACCAGGCAGCAGGTCGATCCTCCCGGCAAGCGCCGCGAGCAACCCCTCGGGCGTCGACGGATCCCCGTCGAGGGCGGTCGAGGCGACGCCGATCTCGAGGATCGTGTGGGCATCCGAGACGGCGACGCCGGGCCGTCCGAGATCCGCGGCCAGCGCCGCCGCATGGGCGTTGCCCTTGACCCCCAGGAGCCGGGCGTTGTGGACCTCGATCCAGTCGGCTTCGCGGGCGATGTCGGCCGTGGCTGCGTCGCGCAACAGCGATCCTCGGAATCGATCGAAGGGGTGCGGGACCCCGACCAGGCCGCCCTGGGCGCGGATCGCGGCGATCGTCTCGGCGGCGGAGAGGCCCGGCGGGATCGCCTCCTCGAGGAAGAGCCCGATCAGGTCGCCCTGCTGCGTCCGGATCTCCTCGCCCACGAGGATCGTCAGGCCGGCCGGCGCGGCATCGCGGGCGCGCAGCGCGCCGTCGATCCGATCATGGTCGGTGATCGCCAGGTGGGTCAGGCCCCGCTCGGCTGCGGTCCGCGCCACCTGTGCCGGATCGGACAGGCAATCGAACGAGGCGTTCGTATGGCAGTGCAGGTCGACGAATGCGCGGCCGCTGGATCCCGGGCCGGCGTCGAGCATCCCTCGGTCAGACGGCCTGGACGAGCGACTTCTTGAAGAAGTCGAAGTGTTCCAGGGCCAGCCCCGTCCCGAGCGCGACGCAGTTCAGCGCGTTCTCGGCGACGTGACAGGGCACGCCGGTGACCTGCGTCAGGAGCTTGTCCACGTTGCGCAGCAGCGCCCCACCGCCCGACATCACCATGCCCTTGTCGATGATGTCGCTGGAGAGTTCGGGCGGGGTCTGCTCGAGGACCATCCGGACCGCCCCGACGAGCTGCTGGAGGGGCGCCTCGATGGCCTCCATGACCTCGGTGCTGGTGATCGGGATGGTGCGCGGCAGGCCGGCGATCAGGTCGCGCCCGCGGACCTCCATCGACAGCTCGCGCTCGAGCGGCAGTGCCGTCCCGATCTCGATCTTGACCTCCTCGGCCGTTCGATCGCCCACGAGCAGGTTGTACTTCTTGCGGATGTACGTCGCGATCGCCTCGTCGAACTTGTTGCCGCCCACGCGCAGGGAGGTCGACACCACGATCCCGCCGAGCGCGATGACGGCGATCTCGCTCGTCCCGCCGCCGATGTCGATGACCATGTTCCCGGACGGCCCGCTGATCGGGACGTTGGCGCCGATCGCGGCCGCGAGCGGCTCTTCGATGAGGTAGGCCGAGCGCGCTCCGGCCTTGAGAGCCGCGTCGCGCACCGCGCGCTTCTCGACGGAGGTGACGCCGGCGGGGACGCTGATCATCACCTCGGGCCGGCTGAACATCATCGCGCCCTTCGTGGCCTTGCTGATGAAGTAGCGGAGCATCGCCTCGGTGATCACGTAATCGGCGATGACGCCGTCCTTCATCGGCCGGATCGCGGTGATGTTGCCGGGCGTGCGGCCGATCATCTCGCGGGCCTCTTCGCCGACGGCCACGATCCGGTTGTCGTCGCTGACGGCCACGACCGAAGGCTCCTGGATGACGATCCCCTTGCCCTTGACGTAGACGAGCACGTTGGCCGTGCCGAGGTCGATGCCGATCTTCATGACGGGGTGGACACGGTCCCTTCTTCGAGGCGCTCGATCCTGGCGCCGAGGTCCAGGAACTTGCGTTCGATGTTCTCATACCCGCGCTGCACGTGGTGTGCGCCGTGGATGATCGACGTCCCATGCGCGGCGAGGGCCGCGAGGATGAGCGATGCGCCGGCTCTCAGGTCGCCGATCTCGGTCTCGGCGCCGCGGAGGGTCGTCGGGCCGGTGATCGTCGCCTCGTGGCTGCCGTGGACGGTGACGTCGGCGCCCATCTGGCGCAGGGAGCTCATCCACTCGAGGCGATCCTCGAAGATCGTCTCCGTGACGCTGGACGTTCCGTCCGCCTGGGTGAGGAGCACGCACAGGGGCGGCTGAAGGTCCGTCGCAAGCTCCGGGTACGGTCCGGTCACGATGGCCGTGGGCCGGTACGCGCCCGGGCCGGCGCTCGTGGCATCGACGGTGATCGCGCCATCATCGGTCGTGAACGGCACGCCCATCCGCTCGAGGACGTCGAGGAACGCCGGAAGATGCTCGGGTCGCGGGCCGTCCAGGGTGATCCGCCCACCCGTCACGGCGGCGGCCACGGCGAACGTCCCCGCTTCGATGCGATCGGGGACGACGCGATGGGCCGCTCCGCGCAGGCGACGACGACCCTCGATCCGGATCGTGTCCGGGGCGGTCCGCTCCACCGCGGCGCCCATCTCCTGGAGGAACGCGATGAGGTCGTCGACCTCGGGCTCCTGCGCCGCCGGCCGGATGATCGTCGTGCCCGACGCCAGCGTCGCCGCGAGCATCGCGTTCTCGGTGCCCATGACCGACACGAACGGGAACGTCAGCTCCGCGCCGCGCAGGCGACCCGGCGAGGTCGCGAAGTAATACCCGTTGCGGTACTGGATCTCGGCCCCGAGGGCGCGCATCGCCTCGACGTGGAGATCCACCGGCCGCCGCCCGATCCGATCGCCACCCGGGTTGCTGATGATCACCCGCCCGAACCGGGTCAGGAGCGGGCCGAGGAGCATGAAGCTCGCGCGCATCTTGGCGGCGGCCTCGAGCGGCACGAACGACCACTCGACATCGCCGGCAGCGACTTCATAGACGTTCGGCTCCGGGTGCTCCACGACGACGCCCAGGTCGGCCAGTGTGTCGGCCATGACGCGCACGTCCTCGATCTCCGGGACGTTCTCGAATTCGGCAGCGCTCACCGGTCAGGACGGCCGCGGCGAGCAGCTTCAGGGCGGCGTTCTTCGCACCGCTGATCGGGACGGAGCCGCGCAGGGGCAACCCACCGACGACGCGAAAGATCTCGCGCGTGACCGGCTCCGGGCGGTACTCCCAGTGGAACGGTCGAGCGTCGGCCACGGGGCTATCCGCGGTGTCGCGGACCCTCCCGGTGGCGGCGTTCGGCGACGCGGATGCGCAACAGGGCCGTCTGCAGGGCCGCGCGGGCCGCCGACAGGTCGGCACCCTCGTCGAAGCCGGTCTCGAGCGCCTTCTCGGCCTCACGCCGGGCCTCCTGGGCCTTCTCGAGATCGATCTCACCGGCCAGGTCGGCCGTCTCAGCCATCACCACGACCTTGTCCGGGCGGACCTGGATGAACCCGCCCGCGATCGCGAACAGCTCCTCCTGGCCGCCGATGCGGTAACGCAGCTCGCCCACGCCCAGCGTGGACACGAGCGGTGCGTGATGGGGCAGCACGCCCAGCTCACCGTCGATCCCGGGCAGGACGACCGATTTCGACCTCGCCCGCGAACGCGAGGCGCTCCGGCGTGACGATCTCGAGCTGGATGGGCATCGGGCTAGCTGCCCAGCTTGGCGGCGTTCTCGCGAACGTCGTCGATCGTGCCGGCCAGGAAGAACGCCTGCTCCGGCAGGGTGTCCGTGTTGCCTTCGAGGATCTCCTTGAACGAGGCAACCGTGTCCTTGATCGAGACGTACTGGCCGGGCCGGCCCGTGAAGACCTCGGCGACGAAGAACGGCTGGCTCATGAACCGCTGCAAGCGGCGCGCCCGGGCGACCGTCGACTTGTCTTCCTCGGACAGTTCGTCGATCCCGAGGATCGCGATGATGTCCTGGAGGTCGCGGTAGCGCTGGAGGACGCGCTGGACCTCGCGCGCGGTGTCGTAGTGCTCCTGGCCGACGACATTCGGGTCCAGCACGCGCGACGTGGACGTGAGCGGATCGACGGCCGGGTAGATGCCCAGCTCGGCGATGTTCCGCTCGAGACGGATCGTCGAGTCGAGATGGGCGAACGTGGTCGCCGGCGCCGGGTCCGTGTAGTCGTCGGCGGGCACGAACACGGCCTGGAGGCTCGTGATGGATCCGCTCTTGGTCGACGTGATGCGCTCCTGGAGCACGGCCATCTCGGTGGCGAGGTTCGGCTGGTAGCCGACGGCCGAGGGCATCCGGCCGAGGAGCGCCGAGACCTCGGACCCGGCCTGGGTGAAGCGGAAGATGTTGTCGATGAACAGGAGGACGTCGCGGCCCTCCTCATCGCGGAAGTACTCGGCCATCGTCAGGCCGGTCAGCCCGACCCGCAGGCGGGCTCCGGGCGGCTCGTTCATCTGGCCGAACACGAAGGCGGTCTTCGCGATGACGCCCGACTCGGTCATCTCATGGATGAGGTCGTTGCCCTCGCGGCTGCGCTCGCCGACCCCGGCGAACACGGAGTAGCCCGAGTGCTCCTGGGCGACGTTCCGGATCAGCTCCTGGATGATGACGGTCTTGCCGGTGCCGGCGCCGCCGAAGATCCCGATCTTGCCGCCCTTCTTGAAGGGGCAGATGAGGTCGATGACCTTGAGGCCGGTCTCGAAGACCTCGACCTCGGTCGTCTGCTGATCGAACGCGGGAGCGGAACGATGGATCGGGAGTGTGGCCTCTGCCTTCACCGGTCCCTTGCCGTCGATCGGATTGCCGAGGACGTCGAAGACCCGGCCGAGGGTGATCTCACCGACCGGCACGCTGATCGGACCGCCGGTGTCGCGAACGTCGACGCCACGCGCCAGGCCGTCGGTGGTGGTCATCGCCACGGACCGCACCCAGTTGTTGCCGAGGTGCTGCTGGACCTCGCACACGAGCGGGTCCTCGCCCTCGCGCTCGATCTCGACGGCGTTGTAGATGGCCGGCAGCTGACCCGCCGGGAAGGCGATGTCGACGACGGGCCCGGTGATCTGGATCACCTTGCCGGTCGCGGTCTGGGTGGCGGTCGCCATGGTGTCTGTGTTCCTCCTGCGTCTCAGCGTCTGGTCAGCGCGCCTGGGCGCCGGACGAGATCTCGATCATCTCGCGGGTGATGTTGGATTGACGGACCTTGTTGTAGGAGAGCGTGAGGTCCTCGATGAGGTCCTGGGCGTTCTCGGTCGCGTTCTTCATCGCGACCATCCGGCTCGACTCCTCGCTCGCCTTCGACTCGAGGACGGCCTGGAAGAGGCGGGTCGCGACATAGCGTGGGAGCAGCTGCTCGAGGACGGCCGCGGGATTGGGCTCGAAGATGAACTGGTTGCCGGGGATGCCCGTCGCGGTGTCGTCGGCTGGTTCCACGGGAAGCAGCGTGGCGAGGCTGGGGCGCTGGGTGAGCGTCGAAACGAAGTGGCTGTAGATGATGTCGACGCGGGTGAACGACCCGTCGAGATAGGCATCGGTGACGAGGCGCGCCAGCGGGATGACGTCGGCGAATGCCGGCTTGTCACCGAACCCGGCGAAGTGGGCCTCCAGCGGGACGCGGGCGCGGCGCATCGCGTCGCGCCCCTTGCGGCCGACCGTGACGACGGCGAGCTCGCCGCTCGATTCGGTGATGTCACGGGCCGCGAACCGGATCGTGTTCGTGTTGAGCGGTCCAGCCAGGCCGCGATCCGTGGTGATCAGCACGACCATCCGCTTGCCGCCCTCGCGCCGTGCCAGGAGCGGATGCTCATCGCCGCCCAGGACGGCCGCGAGGTCGGCGAGGACCTCGTCGATCTTCTCGCTGTACGGGCGCGAGGCGAGCGTCGCGTCCTGGGCGCGCTTGAGCTTCGAGGCAGCGACGAACTGCATCGCGCGGGTGATCTGCTTGATGTTCCGGACGGCACCGATGCGCCGCCGGATCTCACGCTGGCTGGCCACGCTTAGGCCTTGTCCTCGGCGGTGGGTTCGGCTTCGGGCGCCTCCGCTTCGGCTTCGGCCTCAGCGGCGGGTGCCTCGGCTTCGGCCTCCGCGGCGGCGCTTCGGCCGCTTCGGCTTCGGCGGGTGCCTCCGCCACTTCGGCTGCGGCCTCCGCGGCGGGTGCTTCGCTGGCTTCGGCTTCGGCCTTCGGTGCCGCTTCCTCGCCGGCCGGTGCGTCGTCCGCCTTCGCTTCGGCGGCTTCGGCGGCTTCGACCTTTGCCCGCGGCTCCATCGCGAACGCCTCGACGCGGAATGCCTCGATCGCCTCGGTCAGCGCGGCCGTCAGCTCGTCGGTCAGTGCGGCCGTCTTGCCGAGCTCTTCGAGGATCGCCGGTCGCTCGGTCTCGAGGAACCGATAGAAGCCGGTCTCGAACTCCTTGACCTTGGGGGTGGGAACGTCGTCGAGCGCACCGCTCGTCGCGGCGACGAGGATCGCGACCTGCTTCTCGACCGCGAGAGGCTGGTACTGGGGCTGCTTGATGACCTCCGACAGCTTCTCGCCACGCGTCAGCTGGTCGCGGGTGGCCTTGTCCAGGTCCGACGCGAACTGCGCGAAGGCAGCCAGGGCGCGGTACTGGGCGAGGTCAAGCTTGAGCGGACCGGCGACCTTCTTCATCGCCTTCGTCTGGGCGGCCGAACCCACGCGGGACACGGAGATGCCGATGTTGAGGGCGGGCCGCTGACCGGCGTTGAAGAGGTCGGTCTCGAGGAAGATCTGGCCGTCGGTGATCGAGATGACGTTCGTGGGGATGTACGCCGAAACGTCGCCGGCCTGCGTCTCGATGATCGGCAGCGCCGTGATCGATCCACCGCCGTTCTCTTCGTTCAGGCGCGCGGCGCGCTCGAGGAGGCGGCTGTGCAGGTAGAAGACGTCGCCGGGATACGCCTCGCGACCCGGCGGGCGGCGCAGCAGCAGAGACATCTCGCGATAGGCCCACGCGTGCTTGGAGAGGTCGTCGTAGACGCACAGCGCGTCCTTGACGGTCTTGCCTTCGACCTCGACGCCATCCTCCATGACCTCCTCGGCCATGGCGACGCCGGCGTACGGGGCGAGGTACTGGAGCGGGGCGGGGTCATCGGCGCCGGCGACGACGACGATCGTGTGCTCCATCGCGCCGTGCTGCTCGAGGATGGCCACGGTGTTCGCGACGGTCGAGAGCTTCTGGCCGATCGCCACGTAGATGCAGACGAGGCTCTTGCCCTTCTGGTTGATGATCGTGTCGAGGGCGATGGCGGTCTTGCCGGTCTGGCGGTCGCCGATGATCAGCTCGCGCTGGCCGCGGCCGATCGGGATGAGCGCGTCGATCGCCTTGATCCCGGTCTGGACCGGCGTGTCGACGGACTGGCGGACGATGACGCCCGGGGCGATCCGTTCGACCGGTCGGGTCTTCTTGGACTTGATGGGTCCCTTGTCGTCGAGCGGACGACCCAGCGGGTCGACGACGCGGCCGAGGAGCGCCTGGCCCACGGGGACCTCGACGACGCGGCCGGTGGTCTTGACGATGTCGCCTTCCTTGATCGAACGCGACTCGCCGAGGATCACGGCACCGACCGTCTCCTCCTCGAGGTTCAGGGCCAGGCCGAACACGCCGCCGGGGAACTCGAGCATCTCCGACGCGAGGGCGCCGTCGAGCCCGTAGATCTGGGCGATGCCGTCGCCGACCTCGACGACGGTGCCGACGCTGCGCGTCTCGGAGCCTTCGTCGAACGTGTCGATCGCGGACTTGATGATGCTGATGATCTCGTCAGAGCGAATGGCCATCGGTTCTCCGTTCGGGCGACTTGGCCCGCTGGTGCGCCGGGCCTCGCGGCCGGCGGCGCGGTCGGGCTAGCGTGCGCCTGCCACGAGCTGATCGCGGAGGCGCTCGAGGCGACCCCGCACACTGGCGTCGATGTAGCGGTCCCCCACCCGAACGGTGAGGCCGCCGATGAGGTCCTCGTCGACGACCGTCTCGAGCTCGACGCTGCTGCCGAGCAGCGCCTCGATCCGGGCGTGGACGGCCTTCGTCTCGTCCGCCCCGAGGGGGACGGCGCTGGCGACGGTGGCCGCGACGATGCCGCGGTGTGCGTTGAGGAGACGTCGGTACTGCGTCGCGACGGTCGGCAGGATGTCGATCCGGCGGCGCTGGACGAGCAGTCGGACGAGGCTGAGGACGGAGGGGGCGACCCGCTTCGCGAGCAGCTGCTCGACGAGGCGCTCGCGTTCCGTGAGGGCGACGGCCGGGTTGTCGACGATCGCCGCGACCCGCTCGTCACCGATCAGCTGGACGGCCAGATCGAGGCCGTCCTGCCAGGCGTCGTGCGCGTCGTCACGCGACGCCAGCTCGAAGGCAGCGTCGGCGTAGCGGCGAGCAGCGGTCCCTGGCCGGCTCATCAGTTCTTCGACTCCGCGGATCCGGTGCCGGCGATGAACTCCTCGACGAGGCGCCGCTGGCGCTCGCCGGTCATCGACTCGCCGACGACCTTGCCGGCAGCCGCGAGGGCCAGGTCGGCCACCTCGGCCCGCAGGTCGGCCATCGCTCGCTGGCGGTCGGACACGATGTCCTCGGCCGCGCGCTCGCGAAGGCGCTCCAGTTCCTGCTTCGTCGCTGCGATGTCGGCGTCACGGGTCTCCTGGGCGACCTTCTGGGCGCGGGCGAGGATCTCGCTCGCTTCCTTGCGGGCCTCGGCAAGCGCGGTCGCCCGCTCCTGCTTGGCGTTCTCGCGCTCCAGGCGTGCCTGATCGGCGTCCTGCATCCCCTGTTCGATCCGGTCCCGCCGTTCCGCCAGCATCCGGCTGACCGGGCGCAGGGCGAAGACGTACAGGATCGCGAGGAACAGGAGGAAGTTCAGCGACGAGACGATGATCCAGAAGAAGTTGATCGCCAGGCCGGCGGCCTCCTCCTCGGCGGTCAGGGCAACGGCGGTGCCGGCACCCTGGGCGACGACTGAGAGAAGGTCCACGCGATTCGCTCCAGCTTCCTAGAGGACGATCGCGAGGATGGCGACGACGATCGCGAGAACGCCGAGGCCTTCGGCGAACGCGGCGCCGAGGATGAACTGCGCGCGGATGCTCGGGGTCGCATCGGGGTTGCGTCCGATGGCCGTCGCGGCCATGCCCGTCAGGATCCCGATTCCGATGCCGGGGCCGATCACCCCGAGGGCGGCGAGCCCTGCGCCGATGTTCTCCATGTGAGTGGTTCCTCCTTAGCGGCCGGGGTTCTGCCCGGAGCCTGCTCGATGTGATGGTGGACGGAGTCCCGTCCGCTGGTCAGTGAGCCGCGCTCGGCTCGAGGGTCGCCGCTCCCGGCGCATGCTCCTCTTCGTGGTGCTCCTCACCGTGGCCCTCCATGGCGATGACCGTGTACATCAGCATGAGGGTCGAGAAGATGAGGGCCTGGATGAGATTGAGCAGCAGTTCGAGCCCGAGCATCGCGACCGGGACGACCGCGATGGTGAGGGCCGTGATGACGCCGAGCGCCACCTCGCCGCCGAAGATGTTGCCGAAGAGTCGCATCGCCAGCGTGACCGGCTTGATGAACTCGAGCAGGAACTCGATGAGTCCCACGAAGAGGCCGATGACCCCTGCCGCCGGACCCTCCTTGAACCCGGAGAAGACGAAGAACTTGCCGAGGTATCCGCGGATCCCCAGGGCCCGGAAGCCCTGGTAGTGGAAATACACGAACGCGACGAGCGCCAGCCCGATGGTCACGTTCACGTCGCTCGTGGGCGCCCGAAGTGCCACGATCTTGCCGAAGAACGGCAGGAGGCCGCTCCAGTTCGAGAAGAGGATGAACAGGAAGAACGTCGCGAACAACGGCACGTGGCGACGAGCCGCGACGCCGCCCAGCGAGACCGCCCAGTTCTCGAGGCTCTCGTAGGCGAACTCGACGAGGTTCTGGACGCGCGAGGGGATGAGCCGGACCGAACGGGTCGCCGCGATGAACATGATGAGGACCACGGCCATCACGAGCCACGTGGTGAAGATCGTGGCGGTGATCGACGGCTCGAAGGAGATGATCGAGGCGGGTGCGTGCACGCCGGGCGGGAAGATGACGTGCGGCACCGGGAACTCGAGGTTCGCCAGGATCAGGTCGCCGATGCCGGTGATCGGCTCGCCGGGGTGATCGAGCGGGAAGGGCGGGATGAACACGAAGGCGAGCGCGTCGAGCGCGATGATCGCCACGATCGCGAGGAGGAATTGATTCCTCAGCGATCCCTTTCGGGGCTCGGGCGCTGACGCTTGGGCACCGTTCGTCACGCTAGCTCCACAGACAGGAGCGCGGCGTGCGCCGCGCTCGATCGTTCGTTACCGGTTCGGCTTGCCGGTGCGTCCGGCGCTCAGTTCTCGATCCGGGCCAGGAACCGGTTGATGAGGGTCCACACGACCCTCGCCCCGGCCGCCAGTCCCACGAAGAGTCCGACGAGGGTGAGGACGGGGATGATCCCCAGCTGGGTGTCGACCCAGTATCCGATCCCGACGCCTGCCAGGGTCGTCACGAGGAGGATGATCCCGATCTCGGAGAAGAGAGCGAGGTAAGCCCCCGTCCGGCCGGGCTCGATCATGAGCGTCCTGACAAAGCGGCGGAAGTATACCAGTTGGGCACGGGAACGGGCCCTCGGCGAGCCCCGGCCGCCTGGACCGGCTACGGTGGAGGGGTCAGCTCCTCGGTCGGCGTCGCGGTCGGCTCCGGGGTGGGCGTCGGGGTCGGAGGCGTCGGGGTAGGAGGCGTCGGGCTCTCGGTGGGACTGTCCGTCGGCGTGGGTGACGGAGACGCACTCGCGCTCGGGGCCGGTGTCGGTGGGGAAGGCGGCGGGTCGGTGGGGCGCACCGTCGGACTCGGGGTTCGTGTCACCGCCGGACGCGGCGTCGCCTTCGAACCTCCCGTGCCCGCGGGCTCGCTCGCTCGCGTCGGCTCCGGTGGCACGGGATCGGCGGAGGGTCCGGGCGATCCGGGGGTCGCAGGGGACGCCTCGCCGCCGACGGGTGGCAGCGTCGCCCCGGCCGGAAGCTCCGGCTCGAAGGTCGCGGCCAGGACGCCGCCCCGTGTCCCGAGCGGTTGGAACTGCGTGCCGAGGATCATCACGAAGCCGATCGCCAACGCGACAACGGTCGTGTCGCGCCACAGCCGCAGCCGCGGATCGATCGGGCGGTCCGGGGGCACCGGTGTGGCCGGGCGCACGACCGGGCGCGGGAGCGGGCGCGGCTGGGCCGTGGACCCCACCGCCACGAGACGCGTGGGCGGTGTCGGCCGGACCGCGCCGACGGCGCCGATCCGGTAGGCGACCTCGTGCGCGCCTGGTTGGACGATCCCGGCGGCGGCGTCCTCGGTGTCGGGCCCTCGCCCGCGTCCGGCTCGGAGCCTGCGCACCAGCCACATCCCGATCGAGGCATCGACGACATCCGCGACGCCGGCCCCGGGTGCTGCGCGGCCGCGCAACGCACGGCCCACGCCGATCACGACCGTCGCGAGGACGACCCCGATGAGCAGCGCGGGCAGCAGTTCGAGCGGCATGGTCCCTCAGATCCGTTGCGGGCAGCGCCCACCAGCACCCGATGCTAGCACCGGATCAGCGCCGGTCGGTGTGGTCGGGCACCACAGAATTGGTGTCGACCGTCTCGTACGACTCGGGGTCCAGCGCGATGGCAACCTCGGCGGCGCTCCCGCCGCGGGTCAGGAGGAACAGCACGAGCCCCGTCCCGAGGAGCACCCCGAGGAACGCGTAGACCTGTCCGACCCCGCTGAGCACGAGCGACAGGACCCCCAGCAATGCGCAGATCGCGTAGATCACCAGGACGGTCTGGCGATGGCTCAACCCCAGGTCCAGCAGCCGATGATGGAGATGTCCCCGATCGGGCGTGAACGGGGATCGACCGGCGATCGCGCGCCGGACGATGATCCAGAACGTGTCGATGATCGGGACGCCGAGGACGAGCAGCGCGACCGCGATCTTCGCCGTCCCGAGGATCGCCAGCACGGCGAGGGTGTACCCGACGAAGGTGACGCCGGCCGTTCCGGTGAAGATCGACGCCGGGTTGAAGTTCCAGCGCAGGAACCCGGCGAGTGCCCCGGCCAGCGTGAAACAGAGGATCGCGATGAGCGGCTGCCCGATCTGCGTCGTGAGGCTGATCGCCCCGAGCGTCACCGCCGCGATGATCGCGATCCCCGTCGACAGGCCGTCGAGCCCGTCGATGAAGTTGATGCTGTTGATCATCCCGACGATCCACAGGACCGTGAACCCGATGGCGAACAGCTCATCGAAGGCGATGCGACCCTGCCCGAACGGGTTGTTCACGCCCAGGACGCCGACGCCCAGCCAGACGGCGCCGAGCGCCAGCCCGACCTGACCCAGGAGCTGCCAGCGCGCGCGGAGGTCGAAGCGGTCGTCGAGGGCGCCCAGCGCCGCGGCCGCCGCCCCGCCGCCGAGCAGCGCCACGAGTTGACCGGTCTCCATGTTGAACGTGAGCGGAACGATCCGGAACACCTGGTCGACGAGGAGCAGGCCGACCACGACCGCCAGGAAGGCGACCGCGACCGCGATCCCGCCGCCGCGAGGAACAGGCGTGACGTTCACGCGCCGCGGATCCGGATGGTCGACCTGGCCGCGTCGCAGCGCACGATCGCGCACGATCGGGGTCAGGACCAGCGAGATCAGGCCGGCCGCGACGGCCACCACGAAGAGGACGGGCAGTTGCTCGGCCGCGCCCTCGATGAAGGGCACGCCGCTAGGCCTCGCACGATGCCAGGCACCGGGAAGCGTTCCACGATCGCCCCGACCTCCTCGGCGAGCCCGGCCTGTGACGCCGGGTCCTCGCGCGTGGCGATGGCCGTGGTGATCAGCCGGGCGATCGTCCGCATCTCGTCCGGCCCGAAGCCCCGGGTCGTCGTCGCCGGCGTGCCGACGCGGATCCCGAGGCGGTGTTGGGGGGCAGCGTATCGAAGGGGATCGCGTTCTTGTTGACCGTGATCCCGATCTCGTCGAGCAGATGCTCCGCCTCCTTGCCGGTGACGCCCAGCGGGGTCACGTCGATCAGCATCAGGTGGTTGTCCGTACCGCCGGAAACGACGCGCGCCCCGGCGTCGGCGAGGCTCGCGGCCAGGAGCTGAGCGTTCTCGACCGTTCGCTCCATGTCCCGCCTGAAGTCGTCCTGGGCCGCCAGGAGGAACGCGACGGCCTTCGCGGCGATGACGTGCATGAGCGGTCCGCCCTGGACGCCGGGGAACACCGTCTTGTCGACCTGCTGCGCGAGCGTGCCCTTCATCGGGAAGTCCGCCGGGTCCACGGCGTCGGGGAGTTCGAAGCGGGAGAAGACCAGCCCACCGCGTGGACCGCGCAGGGTCTTGTGCGTGGTCGTCGTGACGATGTCCGCGTGCGGGAACGGCGACGGATGGACGCCGGCCGCCACGAGGCCGGCGATGTGCGCCATGTCCACGAAGAGGAGGGCACCCACGTCGTGGGCGATCGAAGCCATCCGTTCGAAGTCGAAGATCCGCGGATAGGCCGACGCTCCGGCGACGACGAGCTTCGGGCGAACCTCCTTCGCCTGCGCCTCGAGGGCGTCGTAATCGATGTGCTCGGTCGTCCTCGCGTACGCCGTACGCGTGGACCTCGTAGAGCTTGCCCGAGAAGTTCAGGGCCATCCCGTGGGTCAGGTGACCGCCATGGGCCAGGTTCATCCCGAGGATGCGATCGCCCGGCTTGAGCACGCTGAAGTACGCCGCCATGTTGGCCTGCGCTCCGGAGTGCGGCTGGACGTTGACGTGTTCGGCGCCCGGGAAGAGGGCGAGGGCGCGTTCCTGGGCGAGGCGCTCGGCGACGTCGACGAACTCACAGCCACCGTAGTAGCGCTTGCCGGGCAGGCCCTCGGCGTACTTGTTCGTGAGCCACGAGCCCTGGGCCTCCATGACCGCCGCGAACGTGTAGTTCTCGCTCGCGATCAGCTCGATCTTGTCGTGCTGGCGACGCAGCTCGCCCTGCATCGCCGCCCACAGGTCGGGATCGACCTCGGCGATCTTCGCCCACCCCACGCCCGTCGCTTCTGCCGTCATCCGCCGACTCCTCCTCGCGCGCTCGCCCGATCGGCGTATCTTCCCATGCCGCGCCCGTGCCCCGGTCAGTCGTCGAGATGGAGGTCCTGCGTCGGCGAGCGCGGCCGCGATCGCGTCCCGCCCGATCGCCCCGACGCGCAGGATCCGCGGCAGCGGCCCCGTGCAGTCGACGACCGTCGACGCGGGGCCGCCATGCGCCGGGCCGCCATCGAGCACGAGATCGATCGCGTGTCCGAGGCGCTCGAGGATCTCGGCACCGTCGCGCGCCTCGGGTTCGCCGGACCGGTTCGCGGAGGTCGTGGGCAGCGGACCGACCTCCCGTGCGATGGCCCGCGGCGCGGGATGGTCGGGCACCCGGAGGCCGACCGTCGGTGCGCCGTCGGTCAGGACGGCCGGGAGTGTCACGTCCAGGCGGCGCGGAGCGACGATCGTCAGGCCGCCCGGCCAGAACGCGCGACCCAGCGTCTCGGCCGCCGCGCTCATCGTGCCGATCCGCTCGGCCTGTGCGACGTCCGCGAGCAGCAACGCGATCGCACGGTCGGGCGGCCGCTCCTTCACGCGGAAGAGCCGTTCGATTCCCTGCTCGGCGTGGAGATCGACGGCGATCCCGTAGACCGTATCGGTCGGGATGGCGACGATCCCCCCGGCGCGCAGGACGCGAACCGCCTCGGCACGCGCCTCGACGCCGTCCGGCAACGACCGCGCCGTCATCCGTCGTCGTGCTGTCGCAACGACGCCGCGCGGCGCGCGAGCGTGGCCGCATTCCGTCGTGCTGCGTCCGGTCGGGCGAGGACGAGCGCCTCGATGAGTTCCGCCGCCCCTTCGGCGTCGATCGGCCCGGGCAGATAGCGCGCCGCCTCGCGCACGGCGGCCGGCGCAGACGGCATCACGGCGCCGTGGCCCACCGCGAGGATCATCTCGAGGTCGTTGCACTGATCCCCGATCGCCAGCGCGTGCCCCATCGGGATCCCGTGCCGGCGGCCCAGCCACCGGACGGCACCGCCCTTGGAAACGCCTGGGGCGACGAACTCGAGGAAGCGCGGATGGCTGACCGTCACGTCGGCGCTGCCATCGAGGGCGCTCCGCGCCGCCAGCAACGCATCCATCGGCAGCGGCGGTTCGGCGGCCGCGAGGACCTTGGTCACCGGACGGGAGATCGCCCGCACGATGTCGGGAACGCGGCTCGCCGGTGCGCCGAGGAACGCGGAGTAGTCGTCGATGCGCGGGTCGTCGGCGCGGATGACGAACGATTCGAGGTGGTTGACGTGCGGATCCAGCCCGTTCGCGAGCGACCAGGCGACCGCGCGGCGTGCCGCCTCGACGGGCAACGGGCGGTGCAGGAGCAGACGGCCGAGCGCCGGGCGGCTGGTCGCCGGGCCGCCCGTTCCGCGGCCCGTCGTCCCTGGGCCGCGCGTCCCGCGGGCCGGCTCGGGCATCGCGCGGATGAGCGCGCCCTGGTAGGCCACGATCGGGTCGACGAGTCCGAGCACCTCCGCGTACTTCTGCGCGCTCGTGGCCATCCGGCCGGTCACGAGCGAGACGCGCACGCCGCGCTGGAGGGCGAGCGCGCACCGCGCGCGCGCGATGCGCGGCCCGAGCGTCAGGTCGTCGCCGACGATCGTCCCGTCGATATCGAGCGCGATCAGCCGGATCGGGAATGCCGGCTCGGGGACCAGGGCGCGCATCGGCGTCACGCTCCCCGCGCCTGCGCGGCGCGAGCGACGCGGGCCACGCGCGGGAGCCCGGCGAGGTCGGCGGCCACCGTGCACGTCCAGCCGGGCAGCCGCTCGGCCACGGCGGTCACGATCGACTCACCCTGGTCCGCCGCCGATCTCGAGGAGCGCGACCCCGCCGGGGCCGAGCGCGTCCGGGAGCCGATCGAGGAGCCGTTCGGATGACGTCGAGGCCGTCCGGACCGCCGTCGAGCGCGTCCCGTGGCTCGAACGACGAGGCGACCGGCAGCGTCGGCGACCGCGTCGGTCTGCACGTACGGCAGATTGGCCAGCACGACATCGAACGGACCGGCGCCATCGGGCAGCAGGTCCGCCTCCGCGAAGCGCATCCGGTCCGCGACGCCGTGCCCCACGGCGTTCTCCTTCGACAGGGCGAGGGCATCCGCGGACCGATCCGTCGCGAGGATCTCCACGTCGCCATCGGCACCGCGCCGGCGCAGCGCGACGGTCAGCGCGACGGCGATCGCGCCGCTCCCCGTCCCGACGTCGACGAGCGCGAGGGGTGGCGCACCGTCGGGCCGCGGAGCGCCGGTGAGGCGTGCCATCACCTCGCCATCGGCGAGGTCGACCAGCGTCTCGGTCTCGGGTCGCGGGATGAGCGCGCGCGCGTCCACGCTGAAGGCCAGGCCGTGGAACTCCTTGAAGCCCCGGATGTAGGCCACGGGCTCGCCGGCCTCGCGTCGCGCGAGGGCCGTCTCGAACGTAGCGGCCGCATCCGCCCCCACGGGTGCCTCGGGATGCGCCCGCAGCGAGGTTCGCTCGGCTCCGATCGCCATCCCGAGCAGCAACTCGGCGTCCAGCCGCGCACTCTCGGATCCGCTCGCGCGCAGTCGCTCGATCGCGTCCGCGAGCAGCGCCTCGATCGTGATGGTCATCTCGTCCGACGCCAGTGAGCGGTCAGGACGATGCGGCCGCGTCGTCCACGACGCTGCGCAGCTGTTCGGCCTGATCGGTCGTGATGAGCGTGTCGATGAGCCGGTCCAGTTCGCCGTCGAGCACCCGCGGCAGGTTGGACAGGTCCACGCCGACCCGGTGGTCGGTCACTCGATCCTGGGGGAAGTTGTAGGTCCGGATCTTGTCGGAGCGATCGCCGCCGCCGATCATCGAGCGACGCGCCGCTGAATCGGCCTCGCGCTGCTTCTGCTTCTCGATGTCGGCGAGTCGTGCGCGCAGCACGGACAGGGCCTTCGCCTTGTTCTTGTGCTGGCTCTTCTCGTCCTGGATCTCGACGACGAGCCCGGACGGGAGGTGCGTGATGCGCACGGCTGAGTCGGTCGTGTTCACGGACTGGCCGCCCGGCCCCGACGCACGCTTGACCTCGATCCGGAGGTCGCGCTCCTCGTCGATGACGACCTCCGACTCCTCGACCTCGGGCAGGACGACGACCGTCGCGGTGGACGTGTGGATGCGGCCCGATGATTCGGTCGCGGGGACGCGCTGGACACGGTGCGTGCCGCCTTCGAACTTCAGGCGCGAGTAGGCGCCGTCCCCGGTGATCTCGACGATCGCCTCCTTGAGACCGCCGATCCCGGTCTCGCTCTGGGTGATCACGTCGGCGCTGAATCGGTGGCGCTCGGCGTAGCGGAGATACATGCGCAGAAGCTCGGCCGCGAACAGCGCCGCCTCCTCGCCCCCGGCACCGGCGCGGACCTCCAGGATCACGTTGCCGTCGTCGGCTGGATCGCGCGGGAGGAGGAGCACCTTGAGATCCTCGACCAGCGTCGTCTCCGTCGCTTCGAGTTCGGCGATCTCCTCGCGGGCCATCGTCCGCATGTCCTCGTCGGCGGCGGCGTCGCGCACCTCGATCGCGCCGACCAGCGCGGCACGGATCTCCTCGAGCCTGCGGAACGCTTCGACGACCGGTTCGAGGCGAGCGAGTTCCTTGCCCAGCCGGCGGATGGTGTCCGGGTCGGCCAGCGATTCCGGTCGGATCAGCTCGGCTTGCAGTTCGTCGTACTGGGCGGCGACGGACTCGAGCTTTGCGTCGAGCTCACTCATGCCTCGGGCGCGACGACCGCTCCGGGCAGCTGCATCGGGGCTCGCTCGAGCCGCCCGGCGCCGGCCGGCAACTCCTCGCCGTCGGCCCGCAGGGCCTCCTCCATCGAGACGATCGCGACCTCGACCATGTCGTCCGTGGGCTGCTTCGTCGTGATCATCTGCACGAGGATCCCGGGATACATGATCGCGCGCACGAGCGGATTGCCACGGTGGCGCGCACCGAAGCGCAGGATCTCGTAGCCAACGGCCGCGATGACCGGGATCAGGAGGATCCGGCTGCCGATCATCACGAGCGGCTCCTGGCGGCCGACGAGGCTGAACGCGACGATCGAGAGCGCGATGACGACGACGAGGAACTCCGTCCCGCAGCGGGGATGGGCCGTCGGGAACTTGCGGACCTCGCTCGGGATGAGTTCGGTGCCCGCCTCGAGTGCGTGGATCGTCATGTGCTCCGCGCCGTGGTACTGGAACACGCGCGCGATGTCCGGGGCGCGGCCGATGAGCAGCAGGTAGCCGATGAAGATCGCCACCCGGATGAGGCCCTCGACGAGGTGCTGGATCGCGCCGTTCTCGATGTCGGCGGTCGTCGCGCTCGCGATGAGCAGCGGCAGCAGGAAGAAGATCCCGATCCCGGCGACGAGCGTGATGAGCAGCATCGCGGCGATCGAACCCTTGCCGAGCTCCTCGCCTTCCTCCTCAGCCGCGGCGACCGACGCGCTCCGGACGAGCCACTTCGTCCCGACGACGAGCGTTTCGTACAGGACGACGAGGCCGCGGACGAGCGGCGCCTTCGACCACGCCGATCCGTGGAATCCCGAATCGAGGCGTTCGGTGGCGAACACGATGCTGCCGTCCGGGTGCCGCAGCGCGACGGCGATCGCGTCGCGTCCGCGCATGAGGACGCCTTCGATGAGCGCCTGACCGCCGTAGCTGAATCTGGCCATAGCGGAGAGTCTAGCCGCGAATCCGAACGGCGGGCCGGAGGGCCCGCCGTGTTCGTGCTGGATCGGAAGCGAGGGTCCGTCCGGATCGGACGGCGACGCGCCGGTGCTGGCTTAGCTCCGGGCCTGGCGCTCGAGTCGCTTCTGGAACCGCTCCACCTGGCCGGCGGTGTCGATGATCGTCGCCTTGCCGGTGAAGAACGGGTGGCAGTTGCCGCACACGTCGACGCGGAGCTCGGTGCTGGTGGAACCGACCTCCCACTCGGTCCCGCACGAACCGCAGTGGACCTTCGCCTGGTGGTACTTGGGATGGATCTCGGGCTTCACGCTGTTCTCCTCAGACGCCGTCCGTGCGGGCAGATCGCCCGCCGGTGGTCGCCGGCTGGTGTTGTTGCTCAGGCCTCGGCCGCGACGGGCGCAGGCATCTCGACGGCATCGACGCGGATGCGCTTCTTGGCCTTGGTGGCGTGCTCGAACTTGACGGTCCCCGTCACGGTCGCGAACACGGTGTAGTCCTTGCCGAGACCGGTGCCCTTCCCGGACAGGAAGGTCATGCCGCGCTGGCGCACGATGATCGAACCGGCCGGGACGAGCTGGCCGTCGCCGACCTTCACGCCGAGTCGCTGGCCAACGCTGTCGCGCCCGTTGCGCGAGCTGGATCCGGCCTTCTTGTGTGCCATGGGGTCTACTCGTCCTTCTTCGTGGCGCGCGGGCGCTTGGGGGCGGCCGGCTTGGCCGGTGTGTCCTTGGCCTTGGCGGCCGGCTTCGCATCGGCCTTCGTCGGGGCGGCGCGCTTCGCCTTCGGCTTTGCGTCGGCGGCGTCAGCGGTCGACGTGGCCTCTGACTTGGCACCCGCGGCCTTGGCGTCCGCCTTCGCCTTCTGGGCGAGCTTGGCGGCAACGGCTGCGTCCGCGGCGGCCTGGGTCTTCGCGGCCTCCTCGAGGCGCTCGCGCTCGGTCTTCGCGTCCTGCTCCGACTTGCGCAGCGTTGCGGCGGCGCTCTTCGAGCCGAACTTGATGTCGCTGATCCGGAGGATGGTCAGCTCCTGGCGGTGCCCTTTCGTGACACGGGTGCGTGCCTTCGGGCGGTACTTGAAGCTGATCAGCTTCGGGCCGCGATCGCGACGCACGACCTCGGCGTCCACCGATGCATTGGCCACGACCGGACGGCCGATCTCGGCGTTCTCGCCGTCGGCGACGAGGAGGACGCGATCGAGCGTGATCGCGGATCCCGGCTCGGCGTCCAGCTTCTCCACTTCGAGTTCGGTGCCGACCTCGACGCGGTATTGCTTCCCGCCGGTCTCGATGACTGCGTACATGGGGCCTCGGACAAGATGGCGGTCGCGCGTTGGGACGGCGACCTGTTTGGACAGGGAAAGACACCTCGACCTGATCGAGGCGCGAACGGGAAGTGTACGACCGGTCGCCCGATGCGTCAACGAACCGGGACGTCGGGCGGCGGATCAGTCGTCGGCGGCAAGGATCAGGCGGCTCCGTCGCGTCGACGTCGCCTCGAGCGGGCGATCGAGGCTCGCGGCGAGGGTCGCGAGGACCTCCTCGGGGCGGCCCGATCCGAGCTGCGGGTCGAAGCGGACGGAGATCGTGACGATCGATCGATCCTCCGGTCCGGAGCCGATCTCGATACCGACGAGCAGCGGACGCAGGTCGTAGGCCACCGTCCCCGTTCCCTTCGCTCGCTCACGAGGGAGGTGGACGGCAGCGAGGACCTGGTCTCGAGCACGTTCGAGATCGGCGCGCGGGATCCCGGGTCGAGCCTCGACGAGGTACTCGGCGCCGACCACCCGCGCGGCAAGTGCGGCGGCTCCCAGCCAGACGTCGTACAGGTCGATGACGTGGAAGCCGGCCGGCAAGGCTGCCGAAACGGCCGGTCGAACGGCCTCGATGGGCGTTCGCTCGGTCAACCACAGGTCGAGCAGCTCACGCTCCACGACCATGCCGACCGGCAGCGGTGCGCCGAACGCCAGTCGCGGGCGGCCACCCCGCCGTACGTCACGAAGGACCGGGAGCGGCCCCGCGGACAGCGCGTCCTCGATCGATTCGGCGACGTCCCGGTGGGTCGCGGACTCGGCTTCGCCTCCTCGCGAGAACACGACTCGCCAGCGTTGGCGCGGTTCGGGCGCTGGAGCGGCCGGGGGCGACGGGGTGGGGTCGGGCACGTCTGGTAGTCTGCGGGACCATGCAGGAACCCGTCGGGCCAGCCTCGGCCAGTGCTCCGGCACCATTCGCCGAGCGGCGAGTGGCCTCGGACGGACGTCGTCTCCGGCCGCCGACGACGCGCGTGGCCCTGGTCCTCGTGGCAGCGATCGTCGTGGCCTTCGTCCTGTATCTCGGGCGCGGGATCCTCGCACCGTTCGTGCTGGGTCTCCTCCTCGTGTACCTGCTCAGTCCGGCGGTCGATCTCCTGGGCCGCCTGCGCATCCCGCGAACCCTGTCGATCCTCGCCGTGTACGCCGCCTTCGTGATCGCGGTCGTCGAGACGATCAACCTGACGATCGGACCGGTGGTGGCCCAGATCAGCCGGTTCGCACGGGACCTGCCCGAGCTCGCCGCACGACTCGACGCCCAGCTCCTGGCCCTGTCCGAGACGTATCGGGGCCTCGCCCTGCCGCCCCAGGTCCGGGCGGCCATCGACGACTGGATCGCGGGTCTTGTCGAAGGTGGTGCGAACTTCGACCCGGCCGTGCTTCTCCCGTTCTTCAACGTGACCGCCGGCTTCGTCGTCGGGTTGTTCGGATACGTCCTCATCCCGGTCTGGACGTTCTACCTGCTCAAGGACCGCAAGTCGCTCTCTGCCGGATTCGACCGGTCGCTCCCACCGGAGTGGCGCGCCGACGTCTGGGAGGTGATCGGGATCGTCCAGCGTGTCGTCGGGCAGTGGGTCCGCGGCCAGGTGGTACTTGGGATCACCGTCTTCATCGCCACGTTCGCGGGACTCCTGCTGCTGAGCGAGGTGGTCCATCCCGTGTTCGGGCAATTCGCCCTCCTGCTCGCGATCTTCGCGGGCGTCCTCGAGCTGCTCCCGGTCATCGGGCCGATCATCGCGGCGATCCCGGCGGTGCTCCTGGCTGCGACGGCCGGCGGCGAGGCGGTCGTCGCCGCGCTCGTCCTGTACACCGTCGTGCAGCAGGTCGAGAACTACCTCCTGGTCCCCAAGATCCAGGGGGATGCCGTCCAGCTGCATCCCAGCGCGGTCATGTTCGCCCTGATCCTCGGCGCCGCGATCGCCGGACTTCTCGGCGCCATCCTCGCGTTGCCCATCACGGCGGCGGCCCGCGACGTCTACCGCTATCTCTTCCGACGCCTGAGCCCGAACCCGCCCGAACCCGCCGCCGCAGCCGCTCTGGCGCTCAGCCCGGCCCCGATCGAATCCGCCGCCATCGCACCGGAACCACCCTCCGAGCCGCTCGACGGCCCGTGACCGACCACCCCGACCACTACAAGGTCCTCCAAGTCGATCCCGAGGCGGATCCGGACGTGATGCAAGCCGCCTACCGCCGCCTGGCCCAGCGCTGGCACCCGGACGTGGCATCCGGGCCGGAGGCCGCCGCGCGGATGGTCGCCCTGAACTCGGCCTGGGAGACGCTGAGCGACCCGGCCCGCCGCGCCGCCTACGATCGGGAGCGGGTCGGGGCGGGGCAGGCCCTCCCGGGGACGGCACCGAGGGGCGGGGCTCGCCCGGATCCCGGAGCGGACAGCGCGGGTCCGCCTCCCGGCGATCCGTCCGGGAGCGTCCTGACCTTCGGGCGTTTTTCGGGCTGGTCGCTCGGCGAGATCGCACGACGCGACCTCGAGTACATCGAGTGGCTCGATCGCACGCCGATCGGGCGGCCGTATCGCGACGAGATCGAGCTCATCCTGCGCCGGACCGGACGCCGCCAGTCGGCCGCGGCCGAGGCGAACGAGCGCCACGGGCTGTTTCGACGCCGCTGAACCGTCCCGGGTCAAGGGGCGGTTCTGCCGAACCTCACATCAGGTAGCGGAACCACACGTAGATCGTCGCGATGATCAACGACTCGAGCACGATGATCGCCCCGTACTTGAGGAAGTACCGGAATCCGATGGGATGCCCGGCGCGCATCGCGAGATTGACCACGATGACGTTCGCCGACGCACCGATGATCGTCGCGTTGCCGCCGAGGTCCACCCCGAGCGCCAGCGCCCACCACAGGGGCTCGCTCTCCAGCCCGCCCTCGGCGAGCTGCTTCACGACGGGGATCATCGTGGCGGTGTACGGGATGTTGTCAACGATGCCCGAGGCGAGTCCGGACATCCAGAGCAGCCCGAGGGTCGTGATCGTCTGGTCGCCGCCGGTCGCCGAGAACAGGCCGTCCGCAAGGCTCGCGATGATCCCGACGTGGACGACGCCCTCGACGAGCATGAACAGGCCCACGAAGAAGAACAGGGTGGGCCACTCCACCTCGTGGAAGACCTTCTCCGGATCGGACCTTGAAAGGACCATCAGGACCGTGGCGCCGAGCAGGGCGATGGTCGCCGGCTCGAAACCCAGCGGGCCGTGGAAGAGAAACCCGACGAGCGTTGTTCCGATCACCAGGAGGCTCAGCCGGAGGAGCGCAGGGTCGGCGATGACCTCACCCTCGTCCAGGGCGAGGACGGCATCGCGGACCTCCGCGTGGACCTCGAGGTCGTGCCGGAACATGAGCGCGACCGTGACGCTGAACGCGATGTAGATCAGGACGGCCGGGGGCGCCATGTTGAACAGGAACTCGCCGAAGTCGAGACCCGACGCCGAGCCGATGAGGATGTTCGGTGGATCTCCGATCAGGGTGGCGGTCCCGCCGATGTTGGACGCGAGGATCTCCGAGATGAGGAACGGCACCGGGGAGACACGCAGGACGCTCGCGATGTAGAGCGTGACCGGGGCGATGAGCACGACCGTGGTCACGTTGTCGAGGAACGCCGAGAGGACGGCCGAGATCAGGCTGAGCACGAGCAGCAGGCGCAGTGGGTCGCCGCCGGCGATCTTGACCGCCCGGATCGCGATCCACTGGAAGAAGCCGGTCTGGCGCAGGATCCCGGCGAGGACCATCATCCCTGTCAGCAGGAAGATGACGTTGAAGTCGATCGCTGCGAAGGCTTCGTGCTGGTCGATGATCCCGAGCACGATCATCGCCAGGCCGCCGAGCAGCGCGGCGAGGGTCTTGTCGAGGCGCTCCGTCGCGATCATCGCGTAGGTCACGACGAAGACAACGGCGGCGATCGTCACGTCCGTCGTGGGTTATTCGGCGCCGTCGGCGCGTTCGGCCTCGATCGCATCCAGGTAGCGGATCGCGAGCTCGAGCAGGTCGAGATAGCCGGTGGGGCGGCCGTCCGGATCCACGACGTACAGCCCGGAGAGACGGCGGCGATGCATCTCCTTGAACGCGTCGCCGATCGTCGCGGTCGGGTCGATCGCTGCGGGTGGGATCATCGCCTCGCCGGCCGTCCGAGCCTCGACGGCATGGCCGAACCGGGCAACGTCGTCGACGTCCGCGATATCGCTCATCAACGACTCGGGGACCACGTGTGCGATCACGATCTCGGCGAGGCGCAGGATCGGGATGACCCCGACCAGCACCCCGTCGACGTCGACGACCCCGAGGAGCCGCGTCTCGGGCTGCGCGGCCGAGCGGCGCATCACGACGCCCACCTCGTCGGCCGCGCTCACGAGCAGCGGTTCGATGGCGAGCAGCCGCTGACTGGTCGCGACGGTCGAGTTCTTCGCCAGACGGGTACGCGTGCTCACGGTGCCTCCTCGTCGGGAGAGCCTACCCAATCCGCATGCGGCTCCTTCGCGACCCCCGTGTCGGTGAGATCGACGATCCGGCCGGCCGTCGCCGGCGGGAGGCCGATCACCACTCGGCGCGCGTCTGGTGGATGTTCACGCTCTGGAGGATCCCGAGTGCCGCCGCCAGGCTGATCAACGACGCACCGCCGTGCGTGATGAACGGGAGCGGGATCCCGGTGATGGGCATGATCCCGATGACCATCCCCACGTTCACGACCAGCTGGAACAGGATCATCGAAGCGATGCCCACGCCGATCAGCGACCCGACCGGGTCCGGCGAACGCCACGCGGCCACGAGGATCCGCCAGAACAGGGCGAGGAAGAGGCCGAAGACGACGATGCCGCCGATGAAGCCGAGTTCCTCGGCAAGGATGGCGAAGACGAAGTCGGTCGTCTGGACCGGCAGGAAGTCCAGCTGGTTCTGCGTCCCGTTGGTGAGCCCCTTGCCGAGCAGCCCGCCGCTGCCGACGGCGATCTGCGACTGGAAGAGCTGATAGCCGGAGCCCTGCAGGTCCGGATTGGGATCGAGGAAGGCCGTGAGGCGCTCCTTCTGATAGTCCTTGAGGATGTTCGCCCACGCAAACGGGACGAAGGCGACCACGCCGGCCCCCAGGATGCCCAGCCAGCGAAGACTCGCGCCCGACATGAAGAGCATCCCGGCCAGGATCGCCCCGAAGACGAGCGACGTCCCGAGGTCGGGCTGGAGCATCACCAGGGCCAGCGGCGGGGCGACGAGGACGCACGCACCGAGGATCGCGCCGAGCGTGTCCATCCGGTCGCGTCGAGCGCCGAGGTAGTTCGCCAGGACGATGATCATCATCACCTTGGCCAGCTCGCTGAACTGGAACTGGACCCCGAGGATCGGCACCCAGCGAGAGGCACCGCCGACACCGGTCCCGATCGCGAGCGTGAGAACGAGCAGCCCGAGCTGGATCACGTACAGCGGCCAGGCCAGGGTCTTGAGCCAGCGATAGTCGAACGCCGTCGCGACCGCGAACACGCCGAAGGCGATCCCCGCCCACATCATGCCGCGGACGAAGGTCGTGCCCGGCTCCAGGACGCTCCGGCCCGCCTCGACGCTGTTGCTGTAGGCCATCGCCAGCCCGACCGCGGCCAGCAGGAACGCGTAGGTCGTCAGCTGCAGATCGAAGCGGCGCCAGGCCGCGCCAGCACGACGCGTCGTCCAGTCGCCCAATCGCGCTCGGTCCGCGCGTGCGAGGTTCATCGACCCTGCACCTTCGTGGCGAACATGCGTCCCATCATCAGTTCGACTGGTAGAAGTTGCCGCGCTCGAGGAGATCGAAGTTGCGGTAGTCCTTCTTGATCTCGTAGTGCAGCTGGAGGTAGTACTTCACGATCTCGGTGGCGACGTTGCCCTTCGTGCGCGAGTCGTATGCGAAGGCCAGCACGACGAGCTCCGAATCGGTGCGCGAGACCGCCTTCAGGCCCGACGGATCTCCCGACTTGATGGCCGGATCCTTCGGCGTGAATGCCACGAACCACGAGTGGAACGGCAGCCGACCCTGGCTGTCGCGGGTCCCGAACTCGGCCGTGCCGGACTTGCCGGCGACCACGATCGGCAGGTCGACGAGGTTGTAGGTGTGCCGGATGAGGACGACGTTGCGCGCGGCGCGGCGCATCGTCGTGAGATCGGCCTTGGGGATGTCGAGCTCGCGGATCAGATCCGGTTCGAAGGGCCGCACGATCGATCCGTCCGGCCCGACGATCTCGCGCACGACCTGGGGCCGGTAGAGCTTGCCGCCGTTGGCGAGGGCCGCATAGGCGTTCACGAGCTGGATCGGGGTGACGACGTCGTAGCCCTGGCCGATACCGGCCTGGTAGGTCTCGCCCGGGAAGATCGGGGCGCCGAGCGTGTCGAGCTTCCACTGGTTCGTGGGTACCGTCCCGCTCACCTCGCCGGGGAGGTCGATGCCGGTCCGCTCGCCGAACCCGCACTCGGTCGCCCAGTAGGCGAGCCGATCGATCCCGAGCATGCCGGCCACCTGGAAGAAGTACGTGTCGCTCGAGTGGCCGAAGCCGCAGTTCATGTCGCAGGGACCCCAGCCCCGCCGGTTCCAGTCGTAGAACTTGGTCGTCCCGAGCGTGAGGTACGGCTTCGTGACGATCTTCGTGGACGCCGAGATCTTGTCGTCCGCCAGGCCACCCAGCGCCGGTGACGAGCTTGTACGTGGAGCCCGGCGGGTAGTGGGCATTCGATGGCGTGGTTGATCAGCGGCTTGTCGGGGTCGGCGAGCAGCCCGGCGTAGTCGGCGTTGCTGATCCCGCGTGCGAAGTCGTTGTCGTCGTAGGTCGGCAGGCTGACCATGGCGACGACCTCTCCGGTCTGCGGGTTCATCGCGATGACGACGCCACGCTTGAGGCCCGCCTCCTTCATGCCCCACTCGAGGGCCTTCTGAGCGAGCTCCTGCTCGTGCGTATCGATCGTGAGTGTCAGCGAGTTCCCGGCCGTCGCTTCCTTGATCGTCTGCAGCACCTGGAGCCGCCGGCCGGTTGCGTCGCGCTCGACAAGAACGCTCCCGTACGTCCCGCGGAGATCGGACTCGTAGGTCGCCTCGACGCCGGTCTTCCCCAGCAGATCGTCGGCCAGGTACCCGGATTCGCGCAGGGCGACCACCTCATCGGGGCCCACGGGCCCGGTGTACCCCAGGATCTGCGACAGGAGCGGTCCATACGCGTATTCACGTCGCGCCTCGACCTCGACTTCCACGCCCGGCAGGTCGAGGCGCGCCTCGGAGATCAGTCGGGCGATCTCGAGCGGGACGTCCCGCGCGATCCGCACCAGGTCGAACCGGGATCCTGGATTGGCGTCGATCGTTGCGTTGATCGTCGCCGGGTCGATCCCGACGAGCACGGACAATCGCGAAACGACCGCATCGCGGGCCGAGAATGGGAGATCCGCAGGGCGGACCTTGACCGCGTACGTCGGGATGTTGGTCACGAGGACGGCCCCGGTACGGTCGTAGATGAGCCCGCGAGATGACGGGATCGCCTGCACCACCGTGCGGTTGCCCGTCGAGAGCTCGGCGTATTCGGTTGCGCGGGCGATCTGCAGATACGCCAACCGCACCGCGAGGAGCCCGATCCCGAGCAGGATCACGATCGCGAACGTGACGTATCGCGCGAGGCTCCGCTCCCGGGTCGGGCGGCCGTCGAGATACGCGTTCACCAGTCGACCCGCTCCTCTGTCGTATAGCGATCCCGTACTGCGATCGCGAGTGGGCCGATCACGACCGCGAGGGCTAGATCGTACCCAACCCCGGGAAGAAGGGCTCCGATCGGGTCGCCGACGGGGATCGGAGAGCCCAGTGCACCGACCAGGCCGAGTTGAACGAGCGAGTACACGAGCGAAAAGACCGGGACGGCGACGATCGGCGCGAGCGGTCGCACGCGACTCATCCAGCGTGCGAGGACCGAGGCACCGCCGACGGCGATGAGCAAGGCGAATGCCGTCGACCCGAGGGGGCGCTCGGCGAGGATATCGAGCACGATCCCGCCCACGAACGCCCAGACAAAGCCGCTCTCGACCGTCAGGACGATCGTCCAGATGACCCCCAGGACCAGGACCGGGTGCGGGTGGGCGCCCTCGACACCGAGGTGCGGGGTCAAGCTCAGCTCGATCAGCGCGGCAAACGCGGAGCCGATTGCCGCGAGGAGCATGATCATCGGATCGGTGGTCCTCGGTGGTTCGTGATGGACGCCTCTCGGCCCGCTTGGTGGCGGCACGTCGGCGGCCGCACCTCGCCGCATGCGAGCCAACGGTTGATGCGTCGGGCGCGCAGTATCCCATGGGCTGCACGGACCGGCAACGATGCCCCCGGACCTGCTCGACATGCTCCTGGCGGCTTTGCTGCGGCAGCTGTCGTTTCACGTGA
The DNA here is from genome assembly GCA_963714835.1 of uncultured Chloroflexia bacterium. Taxonomy (GTDB): domain Bacteria; phylum Chloroflexota; class Limnocylindria; order Limnocylindrales; family CSP1-4; genus CAKKPP01. The sequence continues at coordinate 157,867 of CAVQPX010000004.1, read as the reverse complement.
AACGGCACCGCGACCGCCGATTTGCCGGACCTGCGCGCGAAGTGGCCGTCGAGTCTCCGATGCTAGAATCGACCACGTGAACATCACAGCGATGCGTGACTGAGTGGCCCGAGCGATCGCCTGCGCCAATCAGAAGGGGGGCGTCGGAAAAACGACGACGGTCGTCAACCTGGCGACCCACCTCGCCCTCGCCGGGGACCGGGTCCTCGTGATCGATCTGGACCCGCAGGGAAATGCCACGAGCGGGTTCGGGGCCCAGTCGGCCGCGGTCAACGGCTCCACCTACGACGCGATGACGGATGGTGTCGCGCTCGCTGAACTCGTCGTCCCGACGGGCATCGAGGGTCTCGACCTCGTCCCGTCGTCCGTGGCACTCGCCGGCGCGGAGGTCGAGCTGGCGGGCATGGACCAGCGCGAGCGTCGCCTCGGCCGCCTCCTCGAGCCCATCCGTCCCGCCTACGACGTCATCTTCATCGATTGCCCGCCGTCACTCGGTCTGCTGACCGTGAATGCGCTCACCGGTGCGGACTCGGTGCTGATCCCCATCCAGGCCGAGTACTACGCGCTCGAAGGCGTCTCCCAGCTCATCGGCACGATCCAGCTCGTTCGCGAGCATCTCAACCCCGAGCTCGAGATCGAAGGGGCCGTGATCACGATGTCGGACGGCCGCACCAATCTGGCCGGTGACGTCGAGGTCGAGGTCCGACGGCATCTCGGCTCAGCGGTCTTCGACACCGTCATCCCGCGCAACGTCCGATTGTCGGAGGCACCCAGTCACGGATTGCCGATCGCGCGCTATGCCCCCGGGTCGAAGGGTGCGGAGGCCTATCGGAACCTCGGGGACGAACTGCGCGGTCGCCTTCGAGGTTCACGCGCGACCGGGACGCCCGGTGCGACAGCGGCCGGAGGCAGTGCGGCAGAGGGCCGCGCCGCAGGAGCCACCGGACGAGATCCAGGCGACCCCGGAACTCCGATCTCCACGAGTGCGTGGCCCTCGGGCTGGGGCGCGACCGAGGCGGCCGACCGACCACTGGCTGCGGTGGAGTCATGACCGTCCGTTCGGAGCGCGGCCTCGGGCGCGGACTCGGCGCCCTCATCCCGCAGCGCCAGGACCCACCTGGCGGAGCCCACGAGATCCCGCTGTCGCGGATCCGGACGAGCCCGTACCAGCCGCGCCGCCGGATGGATGAACCTGAGCTGCGCACGCTCGCTGCGAGCATCGCCGAACACGGCGTGATCCAGCCGATCCTCGTCACGGAGACCATCGAAGGCTACCGCGTCGTTGCCGGGGAGCGACGCGTGCGGGCGGCTCGGATCGCGGGCCTCGAGCGGATCCCCGCGGTCATCCGCCAGCTGGCGGATCGGGAGCAGCTCGAGCTCGCGCTTGTCGAGAACCTGCAGCGCGAGGACCTCGATCCGATCGAGACGGCCGCAGCGTACCGACAGCTGATCGACGAGTTCGGGTTCAGCCACGAGGCACTGGCCGAGCGCGTCGGCAGGGCGCGCTCCACGGTCGCGAACACGCTCCGCCTGCTCGAGCTCGCGCCGGCCGTGCAGGATTCGATCGTCTCGGGCACCATCAGCGAGGGCCATGGGCGCGCGCTCGGTGGCCTAGCTGCCGAGCACCAGGCTCGCGTGCTCCCGACCGTCGTCGAGCAGGGGCTCTCCGTGCGGCAGACCGAGGAGCTCGTGCGTCGGCTCCGCGAACCGCACGAAGCGGTCACTACCGTCGGCGTGCGACCAGGTCGCCCGGCGGACCCGGAGATCGAGCGGGTCGAGGAGGATCTCCGGCAGGCCCTCGGCACGAAGGTCCATCTTGCCCGGACCCGACGCGGCGGGCGCATCGTGATCGAGTACTTCAGCGACGAAGAGCTCGGGCGGTTGTACGACCGCCTGATCGGAGGAACCGCGTGACCGAAGAAGCCACCCAGGATCCCGCGACGACCGGTCGCTCTCGCGCCGGCCGCAAGAAGGCGGGATCAGGGTCGGACTACACGGCCGCGTCGATCCAGGTCCTCGAGGGCCTCGAAGCGGTCCGGCGGCGCCCCGGCATGTACATCGGTTCGACCGACGCACGGGGGCTTCACCACCTTGTCTGGGAGGTGGTCGACAACTCCATCGACGAGGCGATGGCCGGCCACGCGACCACGATCAAGGTCACGATCGGTGCGGACGGGGTGCTCACGGTCGAGGACGACGGTCGCGGCGTTCCCGTCGGCAAGCACAAGACCGGGAAGGACGCCCTCGAGGTCGTCCATACCGTTCTCCACGCGGGCGGCAAGTTCGGTGGCGGCGGCTACAAGGTCTCCGGCGGCCTCCACGGCGTCGGCGTGAGCGTCGTCAACGCGCTGTCCTCGTGGCTGCGGGTCGAGACCGCACGGGACGGGAGCGTCCACACCCAGGAGTACGCGCGCGGCAAGCCGACCATGGCGGTCAAGCGCATCGGCCCGGCCGGGACGCGGCGCGGAACGACGACGCGCTTCCAGGCCGACGCCGAGATGTTCGAGACGACCGACTACTCGTTCGACACGATCAGCCAGCGCCTGCGCGAGTCGGCCTACCTGACGAAGGGCGTGTGGATCACGCTGATCGACGAGCGGAGCGATCGCGAGCGCAGCTTCTACTTCGAGGGCGGCCTCCAATCGTTCGTTCGCCATCTGAACCGGAACAAGGAAGCGCTTCACGTGCGGCCGATCTACGTGGAGCGCCGGGACGGGCCCACGATGGTCGAGGTGGCCCTCCAGTACAACGACGGTTACTCGGAGAACGTGCTCGCCTTCGCCAACAACATCAACACCGTCGATGGCGGAACGCACGTCACCGGTTTCCGGGCCGCGCTCACCAGCTCCCTGAACGACTGGGCACGCAAGGCCGGCGTCCTCAAGGAGAAGGACCCGAACCTGTCGGGCGACGACGTTCGTGAGGGCCTCACCGCCGTCATCAGCGTCAAGCTCACCGATCCCCAGTTCGAGGGCCAGACGAAGGCCAAGCTCGGCAATGCCGAGGTCAAGGGCCAGGTCCAGAACGCGGTCGGCGAGAGCCTGTCGCAGTACCTCGAGGAGAACCCCGGCGACGGCCGGCGGATCATCGACAAGTGCCTCACCTCTGCACGAGCCCGCGAAGCGGCGCGCAAGGCCCGTGATCTCGTCCTCCGCAAGGGCGCACTGGACGGCCTGTCGCTGCCCGGCAAGCTGGCCGACTGCCAGGAGCGCGATCCGGCACGCAGCGAGCTCTATATCGTGGAGGGCGACTCGGCAGGCGGCTCGGCCAAGCAGGGGCGCGACCGTCGCTTCCAGGCCATCCTCCCGCTGCGCGGCAAGCTCCTGAATGTCGAGAAGGCGCGCCTCGACAAGATCGTGGCCAGCGAGAACGTCCGGCCGCTGATCATCGCGCTGGGTGCCGGTATCGAGGGGATCGGCGACAGCTTCGATCTCTCGAAGATCCGCTACCACCGGATCATCATCATGACCGACGCCGACGTCGACGGAGCGCACATCCGCACGCTCCTCCTGACGTTCTTCTTCCGCTTCATGCCCCAGGTCATCGAAGCTGGCTACCTCTACGTGGCGCAGCCACCGCTCTACCGGATCAGCACCGGCAAGGTGACTCGCTACGCGAACAGCGAGAAGGAGCGGGAGCAGATCCTGCGCGAGATGAACACGAAGAACCTGTCGGTCCAGCGCTTCAAGGGCCTCGGCGAGATGAACGCCGACCAGCTCTGGGACACGACGATGAATCCCGAGACCCGGACCCTGCTGCGCGCCGAGATCGAGGATGCGGCTGAGGCCGACAGCATCTTCACCATGCTCATGGGCGAGAAGGTCGCCCCGCGCAAGGAGTTCATCAAGACCGAGGCCCGGAAGGTCCGCAACCTTGACGTCTGAGGTCGCGCCGGGGCTGACCTACCGCGATCAGCGGATCGTGCTCGACCCGCATCACTGCTTCGCGTGCGGCGAGCTGAACGAACACGGGATGCATCTCGTCCTCCACACGGCCGGGGGCCGGTGCTGGACCGACCTGTCGCTGGATCCGCGCTTCCAGGGCTGGGACGGGATCGCCCATGGCGGGATCGTCACGACGATCCTCGACGAGGTGATGGCCTGGGCGCTGATCGATCGAGACGCGTGGGGCGTCACGGCACGGCTCGAGCTCGCGTTCAAGCGGCCGGTCCCGCTCGAGACCCCGATCCGGGGCGAGGGATGGGTGGTCGACATGCGCCGCCGCCTGCTGCGGACCGAAGGCCGCCTCCTTGATGCGGGGTCGGGCGCGGTCCTGGCCACCGCCACCGCCACGTACGTCGCCGCGTCCGACGATCAACGCAGGGCCCTTCAGGCGCGCTACCGCTTCCGTGTCGTGACGGACCCGCCGGTGGCCGAGGGATGACCAGTGGTGTGCTCGAACGACCGGCACCCGTGACGGACCCGGCAGGACCAGAGCGACCGGAGCGTGGCGCGAAACCTGCCGCGAAACACGCCTCCGCGGCGACGGCGCGCGCAACGGCGTTCGTGGCGGCCCGTCGAAGCGCTGCCCGCGCCCTGGGTGTCGAGCTGGCCGAGCACGTCGGCGATCCCGAGGGGTTCGTCGCTGCCCTGCGCCGTGGCCTGGCGACGCTTGCCGATCCCGTGTACATCGAGGGCCAGCGCTTCGTGGCGCCCGGGATCGGTCCCACGCTCGGGATCCGGACCCCGCTCCTCGCGGCGGTCGGGTCCGGCCTGAAGTCGGCGACCCGCGGCGATCGACCGGCACCCCTGCTCGCGATCGCCGATCGATCGCTGCGCGAGGAGTACCGCGAAGCGCACTGGCTGGCGTTCGGGTTGTTCGAGCGGCTGGTCCTCCGCGATCCGGAACGCACCTGGCAGCTGATGCGCCGCGCCGCCCGCGCCGCGGACGAGTGGGTGACGGTCGACACGCTGGCGCGGCCGTACGCGAGGGGAGTGCTCGACGCCCGGTTCCGCTGGGCGGAGCTCGAGCAGCTCGTGTACTCGCCGTCACGCTGGGAGCGTCGGCTCGTCGGATCCACGATCGCCACGATCCCGCACACGGACCGTGCACGCGGCCGGACCCCTGAGATGGCGACCCAGGGCCTGACGCTCATTGCCCGGCTCATCGGCGACGCGGAACCGGATGTCCAGAAGGCGCTGTCGTGGGCCTATCGGACCGTCGCCGAGGTCCACCCGGAGGCGACCCTTCGCGCCCTCGAGCTGGAGACGGAGACGGCCGCACGGCATGGCGACGGCCACCGCGCATGGGTCATCCGCGACGCCCTGTCCAAGTTGCCGGCAAGCGATGCCCGGCGCCTCCGAGCGCGCCTGGGCGGACTGCGCCGATCGAGCTCGGAACCCTCGACGTCCGAGGCGGCCGCGATCGGGGCGCGCTTCGGCGACCTTCCCGACCCGCGCAACCACCCCGAGCCCCCGCTCGGCTGACCGACCACCGCAGGAGAGCTGATCCGTGACCGACAACCTGGGCGACATCCGGGGCATCCGCATCGAGGACGAGATGCGGGTGAGCTACCTCGATTACGCGATGAGCGTGATCGTGGCCCGCGCGCTGCCCGACGTACGGGACGGCCTGAAGCCTGTTCACCGCCGGATCCTGCACACGATGGGGGAGATGGGCCTCTCGTCGACGAGCTCGTACCGCAAGTGCGCCGCGATCGTCGGCGAAGTGATGGGCAAGTACCACCCGCACGGCGACGTCGCCCTGTACGACGCGCTCGTCCGGCTGGCCCAGGACTTCTCGATGCGCTACCCGCTGGTCGACGGGCAGGGCAACTTCGGCTCCGTCGACGGCGATTCTGCGGCCGCGATGCGCTACACCGAGGCGCGCCTCACCGCGATCGCGGGCGAGATGCTCGTCGACATCGACAAGGAGACGGTCGACTTCGTCGACAACTACGACGGCACCCAGCGTGAGCCGAGCGTGCTCCCGGCCCGCCTGCCGAGCCTCCTCGTCAACGGTTCCACGGGCATCGCCGTCGGGATGGCCACGAACATCCCGCCGCACCACCTCGGGGAGATCTGCGACGCGACGATCGCGATCATCGAGGATCCCGAGATCACCTCGGACGGTCTCTCCCAGATCGTGCACGGTCCCGACTTCCCGACCGGCGGCACGATCTACCGCTTCGAACAGCAACGCAACCCGATCACCGGCGAGCAGGAGACGATCGACGCGATCCGCCAGATGTATGCGCACGGCCGTGGCCGCGTCGTCATGCGCGCCCAGGTCGCGTTCGAAGAGGTGCGCGGGGACCGGATGGCGATCATCGTCACCGAACTTCCCTACCAGGTGAACAAGGCGTCCCTGCTCGAGAAGATCGCCGATCTCGTGAAGGACAAGAAGCTCGAGGGCATCTCCGACCTGCGCGATGAATCGGATCGCGACGGGATGCGCATGTACATCGAGATCAAGCGCGACGCCAATCCTCACAAAGTGCTCAACAACCTGTTCAAGCACACGTCGCTGCAGAGCGCGTTCAACATGAACATGCTCGCGCTGGTCGACGGACAGCCGCAGACCCTGTCGCTCAAGGCCGTGCTGCAGCACTACGTCGAGCATCGGCGCGAGATCGTGCGCCGGCGGACCGAGTACGACCTCGGAAAGGCGCGCGCGCGGGCCCACATCCTCGAAGGTCTCAAGATCGCGCTCGACCACCTCGATGCGGTGATCAAGACGATCCGCGAATCCGCCGACAGCGATGTCGCGCGCACGAACCTCATGACCCGGTTCGACCTGTCCGAACTCCAGGCCCAGGCGATCCTCGACCTGCGGCTGGCGCGCCTCGCGGCGCTCGAGCGCAAGAAGATCGAGGACGAGTACCTGCAGGTCATCCAGCTCATCGCCGAGCTCGAGGACATCCTCGCGAACCCGGCGCGTGTGCTCGCCATCATCAAGGACGAACTCGCCGAGCTGAAGCGCAAGCATGCCGGCGAGCGACGTACCCGGGTCGAGGACGACTCATCCCGTGAGATGACCGACGAGGACCTCATCGCGGACGAGGACGTCGTGGTGACGATCTCCGGGCGCGGCTACATCAAGCGCCAGCCCGTGGACACCTACCGGCGGCAGCATCGCGGCGGCAAGGGGATCATCGGTCACGTGACCCGCGAGGAGGACGCCGTCGAGCATCTCCTCGTCGCGAACACGCACGACTGGGCGCTCTTCTTCACGAACCGTGGCCGGGTGTTCAGCACGAAGGTCCACCAGATCCCGGACGCCAGCCGCCAGGCGAAGGGCCTGCCGATCATCAACCTGCCCGGGGTCCAGGTGGAGGCCGGCGAAGTCCCGATGGCGACGATCATGCTGCCGAACTTCGAGAAAGGCAGCTATCTCGTGCTGGCGACCCGCAAGGGGATCATCAAGAAGACGCCGCTCGAGCAGTTCGAGCGGGTCCGCTCGTCCGGGATCCGGGCGATCACGATCAACGACGATGACGAGCTGGCGTGGGTCGACGTCTCGACCGGGCGCGACGACGTGATCATCGCCACCGCGAAGGGCAAGCTCGCGCGGTTCGCTGAGTCGGAGGTCCGCGCGATGGGCCGAGATGCGGCCGGCGTGATCGGGATCCGCCTGGCCCGCCAGGGCGACGCGGTCGTCTCGATGAGCGTCGTCGACCCGGAGGCCGACCTCCTCGTCCTCTCGGAGACGGGCTACGGCAAGCGGGTCCCGCTCACCGAGTTCCGCAAGAAGCACCGCGGCGGCCAGGGCGTGGGCCTCATGTCGCTCGAGGGCCGCAAGACCGGCGACGTCGCGGCCGTCCAGCAGGTCACCGAGAACGACGACGAGCTGTTGCTCATCTCGGCCGGCGGCCAGGTCATCCGAACCGAGACGAACTCGATCAATCGCTATTCGTCGAGCGCACGTGGCGTGATCGTCATGCGCCTCGCCGAAGGCGACCGGGTGGTCGCCATCGCCGCATTCCGCGCGGGACTGGCGGAGGGCCGGGGCATCGGCGACAATGACGACCCGGAGGCGCCCGGCTCGACACCTTCCGGTGCCGGACCGGCGAACGGCTCGAAGGAGTCGTGAGGTCCTTCGGCGAGCGGGAGACGCCTGTGTACTCCGACCAGTTCGAGATCTACTTCGGGAACTCGAACCCGGATCTGGCTCGCAAGATCTGCCGCTACCTGGGCACCGAACCCGGTCGCCTCGAGGTCTTCCAGTTCGCGAACGAGAACATCTTCGTCAAGATCCTCGACAACGTCCGCGAGAAGGACGTCTTCATCGTCCAGCCGACCAGCCGGCCGGTGAACCAGTCGATCATGGAGCTCCTGATCATGATCGACGCCTTCAAGCGCGCCAGCGCCGGGCGGATCACGGCGGTCGTGCCGTACTACGCCTACGGGCGGTCGGACAAGAAGGACCAGCCGCGGGTCCCGATCACGGCCCGGCTCGTCGCCGACATGATGACCGTGGCCGGTGCCGATCGCGTCCTGACGATGGACCTCCACCAGGGCCAGATCCAGGGGTTCTTCAACATCCCCGTCGACGAGCTGACCGCCGTCCACATGCTCTCGAACTACTTCAAGCACAAGCATCTCGAGGACCTCGTCATCGTCACGGACCTCGGGTTCGCGAAGCGCGCCCGGGCGTTCGCCGAGATCCTCGACGCGCCGCTGGCGATCATCGAGAAGCGCCGCGTCGGTAATCTCGACCGGGCCGAGCTGATGAACGTCATCGGCGACGTGCGCGGCAAACGGGCGATCATCGTGGACGACGAGATCGACACCGGCGGGACGCTCGTCGAGATCGTCCGCGCGCTCGAGCGTGAGGGCGTGACCGAGATCTACGCGTGCTGCACGCATGGTGTCCTGAGCGATCCCGCGGTCGAACGGATCCGCGACTCGAGCCTGATCGAGGTCGTCATGACCGACTCCGTGCCGCTGCCGCCAGCCAAGCGGCTGCCGAAGCTCACCACGCTGTCCGTCGCGCCGCTCATCGGCGAGGCGATCAAGCGCATCCACCGCGGCGAATCCGTCGGGGCGCTGTTCAGCAGCGAGGTGTCGTTCACCCAGGAGATGGTCCTGTGGGAGGATGGCGTGGCGCGCAAGCTGGACCTCCGCAACGAGCCGGACCATCTGCCCGCCGACGATCGCGAGGCGCTCGCCTCGGCCCAGCAGGGAGACCGATGACCCTTCAGCTCCACCGACCCGACGGCAAGGGCGGCGTCGAACCGCGGCCCGTCGAGGGCCAGAACTGGCACAACCAGCTCCAGTCACCGCGCTGGGGTTCGGCGCTCAAGGACGGTCGGCTGCCCGCACTGAAGAACCCCGAGATGAATCCGACCTCGGTGCTGCGCTCCGTGCTGTTCTGGCTCGTTCTCGCGGGCGCGACCTTCGGGATCATCGTCGTGGGTTATGGAACGGGGTTCTGGAGCTGACGGGGATCGGGCGCTGACCTTCCCGTTCTCCGACTTCGGCATGACCCCGCCGAGCATCGCGGGCTTCGTGTCGGTGGACGACAACGCGACCCTCGAGTTCTCGCTCGACCTCGTGCGAGGCTAGGAGAGAGAGGTCGCCGTCGGGCCGTGCGGGACGCTGTCGGGGCTCACACGGCGACTCGACCTATACTTCACCGGCCATGCGACTCTTCTCCAAATTCGTCGACTCGAACGATCGCGAAATCCGGCGGATCCAGCCGCTGATCGACGCCGCGAACGCGCTCGAACCTGAGCTCGAGGCGCTCTCGGACGAGGCGATCCGGACGCGCTTCGCCGAGATCCGGGCGGAGATCGAGGAGCTCGCCGTTCCCGGCGATCCGACACCCGAGGAACTCGATCACCCGGAGCGCGAGCGGCGCCGTGAGCTCGCGAAGATGCGGCGCACACGGGAACTCGCCGCCGTCCAGGCGGCGCTCGACGAGGTGGCCCCCGAGGTCTTCGCGATGGCCCGCGAGGGGATGAAACGAACCCTCGGGATGCGTCACTTCGACGTCCAGCTGATCGGTGGCGTCGTGCTCCACCAGGGCAAGATCGCCGAGATGAAGACCGGCGAGGGCAAGACGCTGGTCGCGACCCTCGCCGCCGCGCTGAACGCGCTGACGGGCCGCGGCGTCCACGTCGTCACCGTCGAACGACTACCTGGCCCGGCGCGACGCGCAGTGGATGGGCCCCGTCTATCCACTTCCTCGGCCTCAGCCTGGGGATGATCACGCACGATGCCTCATTCGTGTTCGAGCCAGGCTATCCCACGTCCGACGAGCGGCTGATCAACCTCCGGCCCGTCTCGCGGCGTGAGGCCTACGCGGCCGACATCACGTACGGCACGAACAACGAGTTCGGCTTCGACTACCTGCGCGACAACATGGTCGTGGAGCTCGACCAGCGGGTCCAGCGCGAGCTGGACCTACGCGATCGTCGACGAGGTGGACAACATCCTCATCGACGAGGCGCGCACCCCGCTGATCATCTCCGGCCAGGCCGAGGAATCGGGCGACCTGTATCAGACCTTCGCCAAGCTCTGCCGCGGCTCGTCGCGACGGCCCGAGGGCGACGAGGAGGGCGGCGACTTCTTCGTCGACCTGAAGGACAAGGCCGTGAGCCTCACCGAGGAGGGGATCGACCAAGATCGAGAAGCTGCTCGGCATCGACAACCTGTACGACGCCGACCCACGGCTGGCGCCGCCACTTCGAGCAAGCGCTGCGTGCGCACGCCCTCTACAAGCGCGACCGCGACTACATCGTCAAGGACGGCGAGATCGTCATCGTCGACGAGTTCACGGGCCGCCTGATGCCCGGTCGGCGCTGGTCCGAGGGCCTGCACCAGGCCGTCGAGGCGAAGGAAGGCGTCCGCGTCCAGCGCGAGAGCGTGACGCTGGCGACGATCACGTTCCAGAACTACTTCCGCCTGTACGACAAGCTCGCCGGGATGACCGGTACCGCCGATGACCGAGGCGGAGGAGTTCCACAAGATCTACAAGCTCGAGGTCGTCGTCGATCCCGACCCATCGCGAGATGATCCGCGACGACGATGCGGACCTCGTCTTCCGCAACGAGAAGTCGAAGTTCAACGCCGTCATCGACGAGATCGCCGAGATGCAGGAGCTGGGCCGGCCGGTCCTCGTCGGCACCGTGTCGGTCGAGAAGTCGCGAGGTCCTCGGCTCGATGCTCGAGCGGCGTGGGATCAAGCACGAGGTCCTGAACGCGAAGTTCCACGAGCGTGAGGCGGGGATCGTCGCTCAGGCCGGGCGCACCCGGCGCCGTGACGATCGCCACGAACATGGCCGGCCGCGGCACGGACATCCTCCTGGGCGGCAATCCCGCCGGGCTTGCGTCGGAGATCCTCCATCGGAAGGGCCTGAACCCGGCCGAAGTCGACGAGGAGACCTACGCGGCCGCTCTCGCCGAGGCGAAGGCGATCTGCGACGAGGACCACGAGAAGGTGGTCGGAGCCGGCGGGCTCCACATCATCGGCACCGAGCGGCACGACTCGCGGCGCATCGACAACCAGCTGCGCGGCCGAGCCGGTCGCCAGGGCGACCCGGGTTCGTCGCGCTTCTACCTGTCGCTCGACGACGACCTGATGAAGCGCTTCGCCTCCGAGCGCGTGGCCGGGCTCATGGAGCGGATGGGTCTCGAGGACGACGTCGCGATCGAATCGCGCATGGTGAGCAACGTCATCGAGAGCGCCCAGACCCGCGTCGAGGGCTTCAACTTCGATCTCCGCAAGCGCGTCGTCGAGTTCGACGACGTGATCAACCGCCAGCGCGAGACGATCTACGCCGAGCGCGACAAGGTGCTCAACAACGAGGATCTCGCCGAAACGGTCCAGGCCTTCCTCGACGAGGAGGTCGAGGCGCTCACCGCGCAGTACCTGTCCGACCCCGTTCCCGAGAACTGGGGCATGGAGGGCCTCGTCGCCGACGTCCGCCGGATGGGCTTCTCCGAGACGGAGATCAGCGAGGACGCGCTGTGGGAGCTGGGAGCACGCGAGGCGATCGCCGATCATCTGCACGACCTCATGGATGCGCGGCTCAGCGCGCGTCAGGCCGAGGTCGGCGAGGCCGACTGGAAGATGGTCGAACGGCTCGTCCTGCTGCGCACGATCGACTCGCTGTGGGTCGAGCACCTCACCGAGATCGACGATATGCGCCGCGGCATCGGCCTGCGCGGCTATGCCCAGCAGGACCCGCTCAACGAGTTCCGCAAGGAGGCCTTCCGTCTCTACGAGGAACTGAACGAACTCATCCGCCACCAGGTCGCGACCTCGATCTTCCGGGTGAGCATCACGCGTCAGGCCCCGGCCGGGCCCGTCCCGTTGGCCGGCCCGGGGCAGCCCGCGCGACCCGGCGCCGGCACGGCACCCGCCCCCGGTCTCGCCGGCGCACGCACGGCCGCTGCCGCCGCGGCCGGCGGCGCGACCGTGAGCGGCATCGCGCGCGGGTTCCCGGGCGGTGGGGTGGTCCGCGAGTCGCTGGGCGACGCTCCGGTCGGGGGTGCGGCGCCAGCCGGACGCGCGGGCGGCATCGAGGCCGCCGGTGCGGCATCGGGCGTTCGCCCCGGATACACCCCATCGGGTGACAAGATCGGGCGCAACGACACGTGCTACTGCGGATCCGGGCTGAAGTACAAGAAGTGCCACGGTCGCTGATCCGGACGCACCCGCGACCAGCGGCGGTCCGGTGATGCGGCGCGACCTCACGCTGCTGTTCGCCGCGCTCGTCCTGGGAGCGGGCCTGTCCGCCGGCTACACGATGTTCCGGATCTGGCAGCAGGGAGCCGCCGAGGAGGCTCGCCCGGTCGACGCCATCGTCGTCATGGGGGCCGCCCAGTACAACGGGGTGCCGTCGCCGGTCTTCGCCGCGCGCCTGTCCCACGCGGTGGACCTCTATCTCGAGGGCATCGCTCCGATCTTCGTGGTGACCGGCGGCAAGGCCGCCGGGGATCGCACGACCGAGGCGGCCGCCGGACGCGCCTACGCGATCGCCCACGGCGTGCCCGCATCGGCGATCCTCCTGGAGGACCGCGGCCGGACCACACGCGAGTCCCTGCGCGCCGTCGGCGCGCTGTTGCGCGACGCCGGGGTCGAGAGCGCCGTGGTCGTGTCCGATCGGACCCACATGCTGCGCTCACTGCGGATCGCCACGGACGAGGGGCTCACGGCCTGGGGTTCGCCCACCGACACGAGCCCGACGGACGCCGATCCCGCACGTCGGCTTGATGCCGCGATCCACGAGTTGGGGGCGCTCGCGGTCTACTTCGTCGAGGGCGGTCGCGACCCGCGGTGAGGGCGATCCGGGACGAATCGGGCCCGTCCGCCGTCCCGCATGGTGAATCGGATCAGAAAGAACCCCGTCTGCCCCCTTGGCGTGTTCAATTCGCTCCCCTATACTTCGAAAAACTTCCCGCTCGCAGGGTCCGAAGTGGCCCCGCCCGACACGACGCGCGCCCAAATCCGTCCGACCCGATCACAGTGAGGGATGTGTGAAGCAGGCCGAGGAAGCATCGTTCGTCGACTTGATCGCCTGTGAGCGCGATTGTCGCAATTGCAGCTACGCCGCAGCCCTCGATTGCGATGGCAACTGCGGCGTCTGTCCACACAACGGCTACTGTCCGTGCGTGAACCCCGTCGTCGCCCGCAGCAAGACGGCCCTCCGGCTGATCGAGCTCCGTCCGCTCCTCCTCCAGGACATCCAGGGCCGCAACTAGGTGGACTCGTCCGCCATTCGCGACCTGGCCGAGCGGATCCGGTCGACATCGGGGCATCTTTGACCTCGAGGCTCGTCAGCGCCGCCTGACCCAGCTCGAGACCCAGACCCAGGAGCCGGGCTTCTGGGACGACCAGATCGCCGCCCAGAAGGTCCTGCGCGAGGCGGACGCGTTGCGCAACGAGATCGAGACCTGGCAGGTCCTTGCTTCGCGCGCCGACGAACTGGCCACCCTGCGCGAGCTCATCGACGAGTCGGGTGACACGGAGCTCGCCCGCGAGCTGGAGCGCGACGGCGCCGCGCTGCTTCGCGATTTCGAGCGCGAGCGGACGCAGCTCCTCTTCTCGGGCGAGTACGACGATCACTACGCGCTGCTCACGATCAGCGCCGGTGCCGGCGGCACCGAAGCCACCGACTGGGCCGAGATGCTCCTTCGGATGTACCTGCGCTGGGCCGAGCGTCGATCGATTCAAGACGGAGATCCTCGACCAGCAGGAGGGCGAGCAGGCGGGGATCAAGAGCGCGACGGTCTCGGTCGACGGGCGGTACGCCTACGGCTGGCTGCGCGCGAGCGCGGGCGTCCATCGGCTCGTCCGGATCAGCCCGTACGACGCGCAGAACCGGCGCCAGACCACGTTCGGCCTCGTCGAAGTCCTGCCCCAGGTCGAGGACGACATCGAGATCGAGACTCAACTGGGACGAGATCCGGGTGGACACGTACCGCTCGCAGGGCGCCGGCGGCCAGCACGTGAACAAGACCGACTCCGCCGTGCGCCTGACCCACATCCCGACGGGGATCGTCGCCCAGAGCCAGAACGAGCGGAGCCAGACCCAGAACAAGGAGACGGCGATCCGGGTCCTCAAGGCCCGCCTGCTCGAGCGGGCGCTCGAGGAGAAGGAGGCGGCGCTCCGCCGATCAGTGGCGAGCATGTCGAGGCGGGCTGGGGCAACCAGATCAGGAGCTACGTGCTCCACCCCTACCAGATGGTCAAGGACCTGCGCAGCAACCACGAGACCGTCGAACACCGGCGCCGTGCTCGACGGCGACCTCGATGCCTTCATGCAGGCGGAACTGGAGCGTCTCGCGACGAACCGGCCGCCAACCGACGAGGACGAGCCGCCGGGCGGCGGCGTCCCGGTGGCATGACCCTCGAGGTACCGGCCGGGACCTCGTTTCGTCCGGCGCTCGAGGCCGACCTGCCTGCCTGTGCACGCCTGTGGCGCGACGGGATCAACGACTATCTCGTCCGGTTGAACCAGCCCCTCATCCCGGACGAGCAGGGGGCGGTCGGACGGCTGGGCCGCCTCCACACCCACACCCTGGCCACCGATCCGGAGCGGTTCGTCGTGGCGTTTCGGCGTGATCCCGACGAGCACGAGGAGTTGCTCGCGTTCGGGTCGGCGGTCGTCACGCGAGCGCGTCTGGTACCTCTCGATGCTGTTCGTCCGGCCCGATGCCCAGGCGCACGGCCTCGGCCGCGCGGTGCTCGCGCGGATCGCGCCGGCGGCCGAGGCGGACCTGTCGATGGCCACCGCGACGGACAGCGCCCAGCCCGTCTCCAACGCGCTCTACGCATCGCTCGGGATCGTCCCGCGGATCCCGTTGCTCAACCTGAGCGGCGGACCCGGTGCCACCGGGCTGCCCGCCCTACCGGCGGGCGTTCGGCCGGTCCCATTCACGACGTTCGCGGGGGAGACCGGCGACGGCCACGGCCGGCTCGTCGACGCGATCGAGCGGCTCGATCGCGGGTCGCTTGGTTTCGCCCATCCCATCGATCACCGCTATCTCCGAACGACCGAATCGGTCGGGTTCGTGTATCTCGGGCCGGACGACGACCCCGTCGGGTACGGGTACGCCTCGCCGGTCGGCCGGATCGGGCCGGTGGCGGTGCGCGACGCAGGGCTGCTGGCTCCGATCGTGGGGCACCTGCTCGGCGCCGTCGCGCCGCGCGGCGGCCAGGCGCTGTGGGTCCCTGGCGACGCGGATGAACTGCTCGTGGGGCTGCTGGCATCGGGCTTCCGGATGGACCCCTTCCCCGTACTCCTGTGTTGGACGCGGCGGTTCGCCGACTTCGGTCGCTACATCCCGATGTCGCCGGGACTCCTCTGAGCGCCGCTCGGCGGCCCGGCCGCTGCGCCCGGCGCCGCCGGCGCGACTCGCCGACGCGCCGCGGGTCGGATCGCGCGCGACTCCCGACGCGCCGCGGTCGGATCGGCGCCGCGACTCCGTTCGTCCGCCCGTTTGCCGGTCCGCGCGCACCGGTGGTAGCCTCACCGGCGACGTGGCTCCCTTCGCAGTGCCCGCGGCGAGAGTCGATCCGGAACGCCCGCGGAGCCGCCAATGAACGTCGCTGCACCCGAGAGCCCGTCGCCGCGGTCGCGTCGCCGCTGGTTCCAGCGCGGCCCGGCCATCACGATCCCCGACGATGCCGTCATCGTGCTGCGCGACGTCACGAAGCGCTACGGCAACGGGAACCTCGCCCTGGTCGATGTCGATCTCGTCGTGCCCGAAGGCGACTTCGTCTTCCTCGTGGGACCGTCCGGCGCCGGCAAGTCCACGATCATGCGGCTCCTGATCCGCGACGAACTTGCGACCAGCGGACACGTGTTCGTCGACGGCCAGAATGTCGCGAAACTGCGCCGTCGCGAGGTGCCCCAGGTCCGGCGCAAGATCGGGATCGTCTTCCAGGACTTCAAGCTCCTTCCACGCAAGACGGTCCGTGAGAACGTGGCCTTCGCCCTCGAGGTGACCGGCACCCCGCGCCGCGAGATCGGCCCGAAGGTGGACAGCGCGCTCGCCCTCGTGGGCCTCGGCAGCGTGGCCGACCAGATCCCGAGCCAGCTCTCCGGCGGCGAGCAGCAGCGAACCGCGATAGCGCGGGCACTCGTCCACGACCCCAAGGTCGTCATCGCCGACGAGCCCACCGGCAATCTCGACCCGCTGATCAGCTGGGAGATCATCCAGCTCCTGCTGCGCATCAACGAACTTGGTGTCACCGTGATCATGGCCACGCACGACGCCGATGTCGTGACCGCGCTGCGGCGGCGCGTCGTCGCGCTCGAGGCCGGCCGGGTCATCCGCGACGAGATCGGCGGGACCTACCATCGTGAGGACTGAGATGGCGGGCCGGGCGCCCTCGGCGGGCCGGGCGCCCTGCGCCCCGTGATCACGTTCGTCGCATTCAGCCTGCGCCGCGCGCTGTCCGGGTTCTGGCGCAACCTCGTCATGAGCGTCGCCGCCACCGCGACGATGGTCCTCATGCTCCTCCTGCTGTCCGGATTCTGGATCGTGCAGGCCGGTCTCCTCGCGGGCCTCGAGTTCGTCGAACAGAAGGTCGAGATCGTCGCGGATCTTGACGACGATGCTCCCGCCGCCGAGATCGCCGCGCTCGTCGTGCGCATCAAGGCCATGCCCGAGGTCAGCACCGTCGACTTCGTCTCGCGCGACGAGGCCCTCACGCGCTTCCGCGAGGCACGGGCCGCCCAGGGCGAGGAAGACCTCACGCGCTACCTCGAGACCAACCCATTGCATGCGAGCGTCGAGGTGGGCCTGATCGATACGCAGGACTTCGGGATCGTCAGCGAGCGCCTCCGCGGCGAGGCCGCGGTCGAGCGGGTCAAGAACATCAAGGATCTCGTGGATCGGGTCCTGACGGTCACCGAGTTCCTGCGGACGGGCGGCACGGCCGTGCTCCTGATCATCGGCTTCATCGTCCTCTTCATCATCGTCAACACGATCCGCCTGGCCGTCGTCGGCCGCGCCGACGAGATCGAGGTGATGCGGCTCGTTGGAGCGTCCGATGCCTTCATCCGCTGGCCGTTCGTGTTCGAGGGTGCCCTCGTCGGCCTGCTGGGTGCCTCGATCGCGCTGGCGGTCCTCGGTGTCGCGGCCGACCCGCTGAACCGCTTCATGTTCGAGTTCTTCCGGGTGCTGCCGATCGACGTGGCGCCGCTCACGCGCGACCTCGTCGTGCTCGTGGCCGGCACCGGCGTGGGCCTCGGCGTGGTGGGGTCGTGGATCTCGGTGCGGACGTATCTCATCCGCTGATCCCTGTCGAACGTAGGTTCGGATGAGTCAGTGTAGGCTGTCCGACCGAGCACCTGCGCACAACCCCGACCCGATATCGCCGCGCGAGGACCAGTCACGACCATGAACGAGCACGATCCAGCGAACGAACGACCCGACGCGCCCTCCGGGGCGATGGGGGCGCCTCCGAACGACGCGTCGATCGATCCGGCGACGGAGCGAGCGGACCACGCGGTCGAGCCGATGCCGATCATCCCGATCGGCGAACCCCCGCGGCGCGGGCGGTTCGTATTCGGTGCGGCGATCGTGCTCGTGGCCGTCCTCGCGGGCGGCGCCCTGTTCATGTCCGGCTACAGCCTGGGGCTGCGCAATCTCGAGCAGCCGGGGACGCCACCGACGCTCGAGGCGGAGTTCCAGCCGTTCTGGGATGCCTACCGCGCCGTCACCGAGCGCTACGCGGGCGGCGATCTCGATCGCAAGGCCCTGATCGAGGGCGCGATCAAGGGGATGATCGAGGCGATCGGCGATCCCTACTCGTCGTACCTCACTTCGCAGCAGTATCGAGACAGCCTCCAGGGCATCTCCGGCCAGTTCGAGGGGATCGGCGCCGAGATCGGCACCCGTGCGGGCGACGGCTCACCGACCGATTGCTCGACGCTCGGGCCCGATTGTCGGCTCGTGATCATCGCCCCGATCGACGGATCGCCGGCGCTCGAGGCCGGGCTGCGGGCCGGCGACCTCGTCATCGATGTCGATGGGTCGTCGCTCGATGGCCTGTCCATCGACGAAGCGCGCGACCGGATCCGCGGCGAGAAGGGCACGACGGTCGTCCTCACGGTCATCCGCGATGGCGGCACGCCGTTCGACATCTCGATCGTGCGCGACGTGATCACCCAGCGCGAGGTCATCAGCGAGGAGCTGGCCGACGGGACGATCGGGTACGTCCGTCTGACTGGCTTCTCGGAGTCCGGGGCGTCGTCGTTCGTGGAGGCCGTCCAGGCCCACCTCGATGGCGGCCGAACGAAGCTCATCGTGGACCTGCGCGGCAATCCCGGCGGGTTCGTGACCGCCGCGCGCACCGTCACGAGCACGTTCCTGGAGAGCGGCACGATCTTCTGGGAGGAAGATGCGAAGGGCAAGCTCACCCCGACGACTGCGCTCGGGGATGGCATCGCGACCGATCCCTCGATCGAGCTCATCGTCCTCATCGACCAGGGCAGCGCGTCGGCCAGCGAGATCGTCGCGGGGGCGCTCCAGGACACGGGTCGAGCGCGACTGGTCGGCGAGACGTCGTTCGGGAAGGGAACCGTCCAGCAGTGGACGGCGCTCGAGAACGACAACGGCGGGTTCCGGCTGACCGTGGCCAAGTGGCTGACCCCGGACAAGCGCTGGATCCACCACGTCGGCCTCACCCCGGACGTGGTCGTCGAGTTCCCGGCGGACGCGCCCGCGGGTTCCGATCCGGCCCTCGACCGCGCCGTCGAGCTCCTGTCCAGCTCGGCCGCAGGACCCGCGCTCCGGAAGGCCGCCTGAGACTGCGCCCTCTTCGCCTCGACCCTCACTCGGGGCCTTGCGCCGGCCGAAGCGTTCGGTTAGGGTGGCCCGGAACGAAAGGAGGTGATGTGCAGTGACCGATCACAGTAGCTGCACCACCTCGCAGGAGATGACCGTCTAAGCGGACACCCTGCGGGTGGTTGAGCTTCGAACGCCGGCCCCGCATGGGCCGGCGTTCGTGCGTCCGCCGTTCGAACCCTCCGCCGTCATCGAAGGAGACCTCGCCCGATGGGCGAACAGACCGTTGCCCTGAACCGCCGAGCCCGCCACGACTTCTCGATCACCGAGACGTTCGAGGCCGGCCTCGTGCTGACCGGAACGGAGATCAAGTCGATCCGGGCCGGCAAGGCGAACCTGTCCGACGCGTACGCTCGCGTCGAGCACGGCGAGGCCTGGCTGATCGGTGCCCACATCGCGCCGTTCGAGCAGGGAAACCGCAACAACCACGAGCCGAAGCGGACGCGCAAGCTCCTCCTTCATCGCTCCGAGATCGATGAGCTGATGGGCAAGGCCAAGGCGAAGGGCCTGACCGTCGTGCCGCTCCGCCTGTACATCAGCGGCAAGGGCAAGGCCAAACTCGAACTCGGTCTGGCGCGCGGGAAGCAGCTCCACGACCGCCGGCGCGACATCGCCGATCGGGACGCCCGGCGCGACGTGGCCCGCGAACTGGCCGACGCCCAGCGCGGTCGGCGCTAGGGTCGCGCCCGGCATCGCTCTCCAAGGCCCGACCGCCCTCGGGATCAGCGCAGGAAGTAGCGCCGGCTGAGGGGCAGGTCTTGCTCGACCGGCAGCACGGCGAGCGGACGACCATCGAGGCTGACCCGACCGTCCGTCATGTCCACTTCGATCGCGGGCATCGCGCGGTTCCGTGCCAGGTTCCCGCGGTTCAGCCCGCGGCACCCACGCACGGCGACGAACCTGCGTCGCGAACCGAGCCGACGGGCAAGTCGCTGCGCATCGACGACCGACGACGTGAACGTCACGGACAGACTCGCGGCGGCGGCCGGCATCCCGCCCCAGTCCGGTGCGTAGCGCGTGGGCTCGGCTCGCTCCACGGTCGCGTTACCGTCGCCGAGCGGTGCCCACGCGGGATGCCCGGCCTTGAGCACGAGCTCGGGCTTGGCCCCGAACCAGGCGGGCTTCCAGAGGACGATGTCGGCCAGCCGGCCCGGGGCCAGCGAGCCCACCTCGTGGGCGATCCCGTGGGTGATCGCCGGCTCGATCGTCACCTTCGCCAGGTAGCGCAGCACGCGCTCCGTGTCGTCGTACGGGTCGCCCGATCCCGGCGGCAACCCGGCGTGGCCGGCACCGGCCTCGGTCGCGCGCCAGGCCTTCATCACGTGAGCGAGCTGGAACGTCCGTCGGACCGTCTCCATGATCCTGCCCATCCCCTGTGAGTCCGAGTTCACGATCGCGATCCCGCCGAGCTCGTGCAGCGGACCTTCCGCCGCCATGGTCGCGGGATGGACCCGCTCCAGGATCAGCTCCAGGTCGCCCGGCACGTCCCAGCCGCCGCCGTGGTTGATCAGCGTCATCGGGAGGGCCTCGCGGGCGGCGGCGACGCCCCATGGGATCGTGGGCGTCGTGGAGGAACAGATGATCGAGGCTTCCCGGACGAGCGCGAGCAGATCGGGGACATGTCCACCGCCCGATCCTTCGACGTGATAGGCGTGGACCGTTCGGCCGGCGATCGCCGCGACGGTGTCCTCCAGCTCGGCCAATTCGTGCAGTCCATCCGTGTGGAGCGCGACCGACAGGTCGCGGGCGTCCGCGTAGCGCAGGACGTGATCGATGAGCTCCGGCGAGGCGCCGTAGTCTTCGTGGATCTTGAATCCCACGGCGCCGGCGTCGACCAGCGCATCGAGCGGTCCGTCGTCCAGACCGCGCGCACCTGCCTGCAACCCGATGTTGACCGGCCAGCCTTCGAGGCCCTGCAGCATCCGCTCCATCGCGTAGGGCGGCTCCTCGAACCCGGCCGTGATCAGCGTGGTCACGCCCGACGTCAGCGCGGCGGGGATGAGATTCGGGCTGATCGTATGGACGTGGCTGTCGACGGCACCGGGTGTCGCGATCAATCCATAGCCCATGATCGGCGCGGTATGGGGGCCGATCGGGAGCTCGATCCCGTCGCTGATCCCCGGGTTCCCGGCCCGCCCGATCCCGACGATCCGGCCGTCCTTGATCCCGATGTCGGCCTTGACGACGCCGACCACCGGATCGACGACGACCACCCCGGCCACGACGACGTCGAGCTCCGACTCGCCCGGCGGCCCCGCGCGCTCCCGCTGGACCATCCCGGCGCGCAGGTTCTTCGCGTAGCCCCA
Source organism: uncultured Chloroflexia bacterium (assembly GCA_963714835.1). Lineage (GTDB taxonomy): Bacteria > Chloroflexota > Limnocylindria > Limnocylindrales > CSP1-4 > CAKKPP01. The sequence continues at coordinate 136,314 of CAVQPX010000004.1, read as the reverse complement.
GATCGGCTCGTCCCCGCCGGCCTGGCGATCCTCGGCGATCCGGACCCACAGATCCGTGTCCCCGAGGCGGATCCGGTCGTCGAGCGACGGTCCGAACCGAGCCAGCGATTCGTCACGCGAGGTCGTGGTCATCGCGTCGTCGTGGTCATCGCGTCCCGCGATCGGCGGGCCGCTGGGTGCCCGCGTACGCGACGAGCCCGACGGTCTTCGTCTCGCCGGGTGCCCAGCGCTCCGAGGCGCCGGCCGGAAGGTCGAGGCGATAGCCCGCGGCGGCGGCGCGGTCGAAGACGAGGCGCTCGTTGACCCGATCGAACGGGTAGTGCGACGAGATCCGGATGGTGCGTCGCGAGGTGCTGCGGACCTCGAGCGTTCGGCGCGCGCGACCCTCCAGCGGATCCGTGGGCTCACGGCTCGAGCGGATCGCGCCCGGTCCGCCCGCCGGGCGGGGCGACCCGTCGCCGAGCGGATCGACGAGCACGACGAGCCGCGTCCCGTCGCCCAGGAGGACCTCCAGGCGGACCTCGTCGATCAGCTCACGGACGCCGTCGATGACCTGTCCGACCCGCACCGCTGCACGGCCGGCCGCCTCCACCGCGAGCAGATCGGCCTCGTCACGCGCGACCTCGAGCATCGCATCGCAGATGATCGCCGTCGCCTCGGGCGCGTTGAGGAGGATGCCGCGGTCGCGCCGACGCCGGGCCAGTTCGGCAGCCGCGAAGATCGTCAGTCGCTCGTCTTCCCAGGGCGAGAGGCGCATGGCCGCATCGTAGCGGGGTCGCGGCTCCACGCGGGGCCGTGGGCGGGGCCTGGCGGAGGGCGGAGCTTGGCGGAGCGCGCGATCCGGGGTACGATGCTTTCGCCGAACGGACGTTCGGTCCTGTGGGGATGTGTGGTTTCGACAGGGTCTGGTTGACGGAAAACGCGAGCCGAGGTGCCGTCAGGCCTCGTTAAACAGGCGGCAAAACGAAGTAACTGCCAACAAGCAGTCGACTCTCGCCCTCGCCGCTTAGGCGGTAAGGTGAGCGTGGAAGCGACCTCAGTCCCGCGGGTCGTGGAAGCGTCATTCAGCGGGGCTGCGATCCGGATGAGCGTCGCGTAGTCCGGAGTCAAGCTCGATCTAGAGACACGTGACTGGACCGACCGGGAGGTTGTCGATCATCGCCCGGACGGTTGACGAAAATGATCGAACACGCTCGTAGTTGGGTTCCGCCGAAGGGCTCTGGACGGGGAGTTCGACTCTCCCCCATCTCCACCAATGACGCCCCGATGTGTCGCCACCCGGTGCGCGGCGCTCTCCCTGGCCCCGATCCGGCTCCGGATCAGCTCGGGGCGGGCGACGGCGGAGGCGGTGTCGGTGCGGGTGTCGGTGTCGGGGCGGGTGCCGGCTTCGCGCCGGCCGTCCCGATCTCGACGATGCCCGTGATCCGCGCGTAGTTCGAGTAGTACGTGTTCTCGTGGATGATCTTGCCGTTCGCGTCGCGCACGGTCCGGGTGACCCAGACCTTCTTGCCGTCGACCGGGTACTCGATCCGCCGGGACGTTCCGGATCGCAACGCCGCTGTGTACACGGTCGAGTCCTTCGCCTTCAGGACGTCCTTCACGATCGGCTTCGAGAACGTCACCTTGCGTCCGTCGGGCACGCCGTAGAGGTCGAACCGGACGTAGCCCTTCGAGCCGTTCTTGATCTCGAAGCCGCGGACCAGGATCGGGTGGGCCGTGTCGTTCGTGAACGACATCGTCTGGACCGAACCGGAGCTGCTGATGAACACGGTCGCGTCGAGGCCGAGTGGGTAGCGGTCGATGTAGTAGTAGTGATTGCGCCGGCTGCCCATCTCGAGCCCGGCCCGGAGCGCGGCGTTGAACAGCGTCGTGGAGCACGAGCAGATGCCGCCCGCGAGCGCGCCCTGGGGCTCCGTCTTCCCGTTGATGATCGCGCCGCCGTCCCGATAGCCGCGCTCCCGGGTCACGGGGCCCACGGCTTTCCAGAAGTCGAACTTCGCGCCGGGTGCGATGACGTAGCCGTCGATATCGCGCGCCGGGATCCAGATGTTCGCCCCGAAGCCGTTCTTCTCGCTGATCGGGAAGTACGTCGTCCACGTCGACAACCGCTTCATGAGCGGCGCCGACTTCTCGGCCTCCTCGGTCGAAAGGGTCGGCTTCGTGACCGCGAAGACCGGCGCGATGTTGCCGGGATCCGTCCCCGCAGCGCGATCGCGCAGGACCGCGGCGATGAGCGGGGCGGTCGCGTCGACATCGAGTGCGCGACCGTCGACGCCCGCCTCGACCCCGACGACGCCACCATCCCGTCCGAACAGGAACGACGCACTCACCGGATCGCGGGCCATCCCGGGCGCCAACTCGTTCAGGATCCCGGTGACCCCCGGTGTCCCGACGATCGGTTCGAGATCGCCCTCGGGTGTCGGCAGGAAACCGATCCAGCTGAGGACCGTCTCGCGCTTGATGACCCAGGTGTCGTCGCCGTCGACGAGCGCGATGTCCTGCGCCACGCGATCGGCCTGGATCCGGGCGAAGGTCGCGTCCGCGGTGGTGATGGCGGGCTCGATGGCCACGAGCGGAACGACGACACTGAGTCGCGCCGGCGCATCCAGACGCCCCAGGGTCGTGCGCGCGATGGCGATCGAACTGGCTGGGTCCGCGGCCTGGCCGTTCTCCCCGGAACGCGTTTCGAAGCCGTCGCCGACGCGCGTCAGTGTCGCGTCGACCGCGCGCGCGATCGAATCGTGCAGCGAAAGCGGCGATCGCAGCATCGAGGGTGGCCTCGTCGAACGTGACCGTTGGTTCGACGACGACCCCGTTGAGCGCCATGCGCACGTCGCCGACCACCCGCTCCAGGGCGTTTCCCTGCCGGCCCATGGCCAGCGCGGTCTCGGCCAGGCGCTGTGCGTCGACGCGCCGGCCCACTTCCGCGTAGGCGATCGAGTCGGTCGCTCCGCCCGCGGTCAGGATGAGCTCGCCGTCGGCGAGCGAGCCATAGGCCTGCTGGATCCGCGCGGCGGCATCAGCCGGCGCGAGGCCTGATACATCCACCGTGCCGACCGAGATCCCGGGCAGGATCCGTCCCTGGTACTGCGCTTCGAAGGCGAGGAATGAGCCGACCGCGAGCGCGAGGACCGCGAGCACCCCGAACGCGAAGCCCAGCGCCAGGCGCAGGCCGCGCCCACCGAACCGCGGGTCGGCGGGAGCCCCGTCGCCATCCTGGGCGTCGACGATCTGTGGCAGGTCCGCGACCTGCTGCGCGTCCGTGGCGGAGGTCATGTGGCGGTCATCCTAGCAGCGCTTCCCCGAGAGGCTGTAAGCGGACATCCAGTCGACGCGCAGGGTCTCACTGTTGCACGCCGTCGACAACCCGTACGTTCGGGCGCCGGCTTCGCCTAGCCCTCGACGGGCACCACGACGATGCGCCGGTCGGGCTCTTCGCCGATGGACTGGGTGGCGACCCCCGGATGGTCGCGCAAGGCGATGTGGATCCAGCGGCGCTCGAGCGCCGGCATCGGGTCCAGCTGGAGCATCTTCCCGGTCTCGGCCACGCGCGCCGCCGCCCGCTGGGCGATGTCGCGCAACTGGCGCTCCCTGCGGCCGCGGTAGTCCTCGACGTCGACGAGTACGCGGGTCCACGCGCCCATGCGCTTCGAGAGCATCAGGTTCACGAGGTGCTGGAGCGCCGAGAGACGCTCGCCCTTGCGCCCGATGAGGGCCCCGAGGGCCTCCTTCTCGTCGCCTTCGCCGACGACGTTCACCCGACTCGACTCGCCCGACTCGACCTCGATCGTGACGTCGAATCCGAGATGCCCGAGGAGAGCCTCGAGGATCTCCTTCGCGGCAGCGAGGGTCTCCGGCGAGGCCTCGGAGGCTTCCAGCTCTGCGCGTTCGGCGGCCAGCGACCCACGAACAGCCGCCACCTCCGCCTCTTCTGACGCCGACAGCCCGGTCGGACCGGCCGGGCCGGTGCGGCGGCCGCCGCGATCGTCGTGGCGGGGTCGATCCCCACCGTCCCGCCGGGGGCCACGGCCACGGTCGTCCCGACGGGGACCACGATCGTCGCGTCGAGGCGCATCCCTGCGCGGAGCGTCCGTGCTCGGGGCATCGCCGCGGGGTGCGTCCGCGCGCGGTGCGTCCGCGCGGGGGCCGCGGTCTTCGCGTGGGCTCCGGTCGCGGTCACGATCGGCACGGCGCGGACCATCGCCATCGGCATGGTCGCGGCGCGGGGCCTCGCTCGGGGCCGACTGGCGCGGCAGCGGCGTGGCCGCAGCCGCCTCGCGCTTCGGGGCGGCGCCGCCGAGTTCGGCGCGCGATGCGGCGAGGATCCGGGCGGGCTCTGCGCCCATCCCGAGGACGCCGCGGCTGCCGCCGGTCAGGATCTCGAAATCGAGCCCGTCGAGGCCCACGCCAAAGGCTTCTCTCGCCTCGCGAAGTGCGTCCTCGACCGACTTTCCGGTGAACTCCCGGTATGAACTCATCGCTTTCTCCCTCGTCGTCCCTGGCGACCGCGTTGGGCCGGGCGCGTCGTCCGTGCGGCGGACGCGGCCCGTGAGGCGGCCGTGGATCGGACACTGGTTTGAGGCGCGGACGCTCCCGCCGCGCGTTGGGTAGCTACGGCCACCGGCATGGCGACCGGGAAGCGCGGGGTATGACCGATGGCGAACGCAGGCGTCCACCCGAAGAGCGGGAACATCCCGCCCCAGCCGGTGATCAGGTACTGCTGGATCACTTGGTAGATCGTCGAGACGATGAGGTAGATGTACAGACCTGCCGGGATGATGCCGCCCCACAGGATCGTCATGAACGGGAGGAGGAGCATCGTCTGGCGCTGGATCCTGATGTTCGGATCGGTGTTGGCCGGATCGTGCGGCGGCAGCGCCATGCGCGACGCCATCAGCTGGATGACCGTATAGACGACGGCGAGCAGGCTGAGGCCGAACCCGAAGATGTCGATCGTCGACGGGATGCTCGCATCGAGTCCGCCCAACCACGGGACGGTCGTATCGACGCACGGCGCGTCCCCGCCCGCGCAGTCGACCGAGATCAACTCGATGCCGGCGACGTGCAGCATCGGGGTGGGATCCGGGCTGCGCAGGCCCTGGTTGATGACCGTGTACATCGGGATGATGATCAGCAGCGGCAGGATCATCGCCATGCAGCCGAACTGGCTGATCCCGCGCTCCTTGTAGAGCGCGCTGACCTCCTGCTGCTGCTTGACCCGATCGCCCTTGTAGCGCTTCTGCAGTTCCTTGACCTCGGGCGCGATCATCTGGATCCGCCGCGTGGAGACCATCTGGCGCCGGATGAGCGGGACCAGCAGCGTGCGCACGACGATCGTCATCCCGATGATCGCGAGGCCGACATCCGGCGTGATCTGCTCGAAGGCGAACAGGATGAGCAGGAGCCCCTGGAAGATCGGCGTGTAGATCCAAGTGATCAAGCCCCACGGGTCCGGCGTCAGCGGGGCCGGGACGAGGGGGTTCGGGACGGGCAGGACGGCCTCCGCTCCATCGACCCCACAGCCGACCGCCACGAGGGCGACGAGGGCGATCAGGACCGCAGGGCGCAACCAGTGCCTTCGCACGAGTCCGCCCGGCGCGGCAGGCGCGAGCGTGCTGCCCACGCGCGCGGCCCTATCGAACGGGGTCATAGCCGCTCCCGCCCCAGGGCTGGCACCGTGCGATCCGACGAGCGCCCATCCAACTTCCCTTCAGGAGGCCATGCTTCTCGATGGCCTGTTCGGTGTAGCGCGAGCAACTCGGCTCGTAACGGCACTGCGACGGCAGCCAGGCGAAGAGGAATCGATAGGCGTGGATCGCCTTGATCCCGATCCACTTCGTCATCCAGCTCCCCCGACCACGCCGGCCCGGCCGAGGAGCCGGTGGAGCGCTTCTGTCATCGTGCGGTGATCCGCCTCGATCATCGGCGGCCGGACCACGATCAGGACGTCCCAGCCGGGCTGGAGCATCCCGGCCATCGAGCTGAGCGCCGCCCGAAGGCGCCGCCGGACCCGATTCCGCACCACCGCGGTGCCGAGCCGCCTGCTGGTCGCGAAGGCGAACCGCGTCTCCGCACGGTCTGTCCGCAGGACTCGCGCCGAGAACAACGGGTGAGACCGGCTGATCCCGCGCTCCTGGATCATCGCGAAATCCTTCGGGTTGGAGAGCATCGCGAGGCGCGGGGTGTCCGTGCCGCGCGCTGTCAGGCGGAGAGGCGCTTGCGACCGCGCGCTCGGCGCGCGGCGAGGATGCGCCGACCGCCGCTCGTCCTCATTCGGGCGCGAAAGCCGTGTTCCTTGGCGCGATGACGCTTCTTGGGCTGATACGTCTGCTTCATCGGAAGTGTCTGAGATCCTCTCCATCAGGCCTCGGGGTTCCGGTCGCTGTCGACCCCGTGGAGGCACACGAACGCGCCGGCGCACAGGAGCGCAGAGCGCGTTCGTTCGTCCGGGGGATGATAGGTCTGCCCGTTCGAGGGTGTCAAACGACCCGGATCCCGCGTTGACCGGCGGCAACGGACGGGCCGTGGAGCGATACTCCCTGGGAGTATCTCGGAATCGCCTTGCGGGGCCCGAAGTGCCGGTGCTATCCTTCCCGAGCCCACGGTGCCAGAACGCCCCGCGGACCCATCCGAAGACCTCGGAGACGGGGATCGCGGCGTCGGGAATGGACCGTCGGCAGGCCCCGGACCTCGCGTTCGTCTCCTCGACCTCACCGCCCATCGTCATCCGCTCAGCCGAAGGTTCGAAATCGACCGAATGGACGCGAAACAGGTCTGGCGCGCCGCACTTGGAGAGCTGCAGATCAGCCTCTCCCCGGCGAACTATGAGACCTGGTTGCGCGATACGAGCCTCGTCGATGTCGATGACAACCTGTTCCGGATCGCGGCCCCGAACGGCTTCGCCAAGGACTGGCTCGAGACGCGCTATCGGTCGCTGATCAGCCAGACTCTCGCCCGCGTGGTCGGCTACTCCGTCCAGGTCGAATTCGTCGTGGCGCAGCAGGCCGAATTCGGCCGCGCCGGCGACCGAGGATCCCGACACGGCCCCGGCCACTACTCCGGTCGCGACCGGGTCGGCCCCCGGCGCGGGCAGCGGCTCGAGCCAGCGGGTGCGGGTCGAGCCCACGCGGGTCGGCGGCGAGGGCGGTGCCTCGTTCCTGAACGCGCGCTACACGTTCGCCAACTTCATCGTCGGCTCTGCCAACCGCCTGGCCCATGCGGCCAGCCTGTCGGTCGCCGAGCGCCCGGGACACGCCTACAACCCGCTCTTCCTGTACGGCGGCGTGGGCCTCGGCAAGACCCACCTGATGCACGCGATCGGCAACCAGGTCATCGCCAAGTTCCCGCGCAAGCGGGTCGTCTACGCGACGTCCGAGAAATTCACGAACGAGTTCATCACGAGCATCCAGCAGGGCAAGATCGACGAGTTCCGCGCCCGCTACCGGCGGATCGACCTGCTGCTCATCGACGACATCCAGTTCATCGCGGACAAGGAGCGAACGCAGGAAGAGTTCTTCCACACGTTCAACGCGATCCACGAGGACGGCAAGCAGATCGTGCTCTCGTCCGATCGGCCGCCGAAGGGCATCGTGACCCTCGAGGAGCGTCTCCGCAGCCGCTTCGAATGGGGGCTCATCGCGGACCTGACCGCGCCGGATCTCGAGACGCGGATCGCGATCCTGCGGGCGAAGGCCGAAGAGGGCGCGGTCCCGATCACCAGCGACGTCATCGAGTTCATCGCGCGCAAGGTCGTGAGCAACATCCGCGAGCTCGAGGGCGCGCTCAACCGGATCGTGGCCTACGCGAGCATGGGCGCGATGCCCATCTCGATCGAGCTCGCCCAGGCGGTCCTCTCGAACGTCCTCTACAACCCGAAGAAGCGCCAGGTGACACCGGAGCGGATCACCCAGGCGGTCTCGGACTACTACGGGGTCGGGCTCGACGCGCTGAAGGGCCAGAAGCGCGACCGGGCCATCGTCGTCCCGCGCCAGATCGCGATGTACCTCATGCGCGCGGAGACGGACGTCTCGCTGCTCCGGATCGGGGCCGAGCTGGGCGGACGCGATCACTCGACCGTGCTGCATGCGTGCGACAAGATCAACCGCGAGTCGGCCGGCAACGACGAGTTGCGACGCGAGATCGCCGCGGTACGCGAGCTCATCTACGCGGACTAGCGCCTCACCGGCATCGACGCGCCGGAACCCGCGAGGAACGCCCGGGCCGCGTTTTCATTCCTGGCTCCCTGCCGGCGTCTCGCGCCGTGGACGAAGCGCGGCGAACCTGTGGACATCCCGGGCGTTCGGACACCGCGTCCCGGGTCGCGGTGTGGACGGTCCTCCGGCCGTCGACGGTCCTCCGGTCGCCGTCGGCATCGTGTCCACCGCCGGTCCACCGCAGCGCCCACCGTGTCGGCGCGGATCTCCCCGGCCGGCGGTCGTCCGTCCACGGTCCTGGTGAACGGGGCCACGCTGAGCGACCCACATGCTCCACAGGATGATGATGATGATGACGGAGTGAGAAGATAGGGAGAAGATACACATCTACCCACGACGAACCCGGGACCAGCGGGCTGGCGCCATCGGAGGGCGTGCGACATGGCTCGGGCGTCCCGGAAGCCCAGTCAACTCGGAGACCTACCGTGAAACTCTCGGTCATGCAGGAGAACCTCGCTCGTGGCCTGTCGGTCGTGAGCCGCGCGGTCTCGTCGCGCAGCACGTTGCCCGTCCTGGCCAACGTCCTGCTCAAGACCGAGGATGCCGGGCTCAAGCTCACGGCAACGAACCTCGAGATCGGGATCACCTACTGGGTTCCGGGCAAGATCGAGAACGACGGGGCGACCACCGTCCCGGCGAAGCTCCTGACCGACCTCGTCAACTCGCTCCAGGGCGGTGACCGAGTCGACCTCGAGCTCGGGCCATCGGAGACACTGCACCTCCAGTGCGGCCGGTTCGAATCGAACCTCAAGGGGATCGACGCCGATGAGTTCCCGGCGATCCAGGTCGCAGGTGAGCGACCCACGACACGGATCTCGCAGCGCGTCCTCAAGCAAGCCCTCGAGGAGGTCGCGTTCGCCGCGGCAAGCGACGAAGCGCGGCCCATCCTGACCGGCGTTCTCGCCCGCTTCGAGGGCGAGACCGTCACCCTCGCGGCAGCCGACAACTACCGCATCGCCGTCAAGACGATCCCGCTGCTCGATCCGGTCTCCGATATCAGCGTGGTCATCCCGGCGCGCGCGCTCCACGAGCTCGCCCGGGTCCTCACCGATACAGACGATCCGGTCGAGCTGGTCATCGCCCAGGCGCGCAACCAGGCGATGTTCCACCTCGAGGGCGTCGACCTCATCAGCCGGCTCATCGACGGCCAGTTCCCGAACTACAACCAGGTGCTTCCGCAGAGCCACACGACCCGGGCCGTCCTCGATCGCGAGGAGTTGCTGCGTGCGGTGCGTCCGGCTGCACTCATCGCCCACGAGTCCGCGAACATCGTGAAGCTCCAGATCGGCGGGGATGGCGATGCGGGGATCGTCGTCAGCGCCAACGCCGAGGTCGGCGATCACGTCGGCCAGGTCGAGGCGACCGTCGAAGGGGACGGCACGACGATCGCATTCAACGCCCGCTACCTGGCGGACGTGCTCGCGAACGTCGACGCCGAGCAGTTCGCACTCGAGCTCAACGGCCCGCTCTCTCCCGGCGTCTTCAAGCCGATCGGCGACGACCACTATGTCCACGTGGTCATGCCCGTTCGGACCACGTCCTAGGCAGCCGAGGCGGGACGCCCGAGGCCGCCGCGCGGTCGTCCGGAGCTCCGATCGACATCCTGCTCGACTCGATCCGTCTGCACGGGGTTCGCGCCTATGCCGAGTTGGACGCTGTGTTCGGCCCGGGCCCGCAGCTCATCTTCGGGCCGAATGCCGCCGGCAAGACGAGCCTCCTCGAGGCGATCGTGCTGCTGGCCTGGGGCCGCTCGCACCGCACGTCCACCGACGGCGAGGTCATCCGCTGGGGGAGCGACGTCGCGCGCGTCGAGGGCCGTGCCGGCGAGGACACGATCGAGGTCGCGCTCGTGCGCTCGGGCAGTGCCGGCTCGGGCAGCGGGCGCAAGCGCGTCCGCGTCAACGGCGTCGCGCGGCGGCCCACGGCGCTCGTCGGCCTGCTGCGCACCGTCCTGTTCGCGCCCGAGGAGATGCTGCTCGTCGTCGGATCGCCGGGACTCCGTCGCGCGGCGCTCGATCAGATCGCCGGTCAGCGCTGGCCGTCGTACGGGCCCGATCTCGCGACCTACGGTCGCGCGCTCCAGCAGCGCAACAGCCTCCTGCGGGCGATCCGCGAGGAGCAGGCGACCCGCGCCGAGCTTCGCTACTGGGACGGACCGCTCCTGGAGTCCGGCGCCGCGGTGGTCTCCGCGCGCCTTCGTCTCCTGGACGAGCTGTCCGAACCGCTCCGGGCCGCCCACGCGGAGATCGCCCCGGAGGAAGCCGCCGCCGCCGGCCTGGGCATCCGCTACGTCACGAACGCCCCGATGGGCCCGGACGAGGCCCCGCGCGACGCGCTGGCACGTCGCCTGGCCGAGACGGCCGACAAGGAGGTCTGGAACGGCACGACGCTGGTCGGCCCGCACCGCGACGACATCGCCTTCGAGCTCGCCGGTCGCGACCTCGCCGGGTTCGCCTCGCGCGGCCAGCAACGCACGGCGATCCTCGCGTTCAAGCTCGCCGAGCTCGACCTGCTGACGGTGCTCGACGGGCGGCCCCCGCTGCTCCTCCTCGACGACGTGTTCTCCGAGCTGGATCCCGATCGGCGGGCGCACCTCGTCCGACGGATCGCCGAGCTCCCGCAGGCCTTCGTCACGACCACGACCCTCGACGACCTCGATCCGGCGCTCGTTGCCGGCGCGGCGCTGTGGGCGGTGGACGCAGGACCGGACGGAGCGCGGCTCGGCTCCGTGCCCGCCCCGACCGGCGGTCGGTAGGCTCGCCGTGGGCCCACGGCCGAGATGAGCACGCGACGGCGGCCGTGCGAACGGATCGGGGATCTCATCCCGGAGGCCGCGCGGCGCCTCGGGCTGGACGAGGAGCTGCGCCGGGCGCGCGCGATGACGACGTTCGAGACCCTCGTCGCCGAGCACATCCCGGCGGCCGCGGGCGCGTGTCGGGCGATCAGGATCGACGGGAACGCGCTGATCGTGGAGGCGGACGCGCCGATCGTGGCCCAGGAGCTCCGACTGAACGCCCGGATGCTCGTCGCGGCCATCGCCGCGGTCCCGGGCGGCGCCGGCGTGCGCGAACTGCGGATCCACGTCCGCTCATCGGGCCCCCGCGTATAATCCCCGAACCTGCCAGCCCAGCCGGCGCGGCCGAGTCGGGCGACGGCCCGTCGGACGACCGGACCGCGACCCCGCCGCTCCGGCGGCGCCCGCCCGAACACACGAGGCCCGGATGGCACACCGACTCCAGATGAAACTCGGCGCCGTCGCCGAGACGGATCGACTGCCCGACTCCGCCGACGCGATCGTCGTCGTGGAGCCGTCGATCGGGTCGATCGCGCGCTCGAAGGGCCAGCTCTACCTGCTCGTGACCACCACGCTGACGGGGACCCGGGCCCGCGAGGCCACGCGCCTCGCCGCCGAGACGATCCAGAACGAGTACTACTACGACGAATCCGCCGGGATCCGGGTGTGCCTCGAGAAGTCGATCATGGCCGCCAGCAAGCGACTCACCCACGTCCGCGATCGCTACGGACTGGGCGGCGCCGCGGGCTCGGGGCCGATCGGCATCGGCGTGGCCGTCGTTCGTGGCAACGAGCTGTACGTCGCGACGGTCGGCCCGGCGGAGGCATATCTCATCCGCGGTGCGCGTCTCTCGACGCTCCCCGATCCTCACCGCGATCGCGGCCTCCCGTCGCCGGACCTCGAGCCGGACGTCTGGCGCGGGGAGATCTCGATGGGTGATTCGCTCGTCCTCATCTCGCCGAACGTCGTCTCGCGGCTCGGGCCGGACGAGCTCAAGGATGCGATGCTCACGCTCCACCCGCAATCGGCGATGGAGCACCTGCACCATCGGTTCGTCGCCTCCGGTGGTTCGGGCAGCGATGGCGCGATCGCGTTCGAGGCCGCCGAGGTCGCGGCGACCCATCGTGGCCGCTCGCTCGTCCCGGTGCGCCCGTCCGAGCCGCTGGCCGGAGCAGATGATCGATCGCCGATCCCGCTCGCGGACAGCGTCGGCGACGGAGTGGCCGCGGCCCAGGCCGGCGCGCGTCGAGCGCGCGATGCGGCCGGGAACGCCGTCACCCGCCTCATCTACCGCATCCAGGACTTCCTCCCGCACCGCTCGGCCGCCTATCGACGGGTGACCCCGATGTCGGCCCGGCGAGAGGCCCAGCGCCGCGCCGCGGTCGCGATCCTGGCGTTCATCGTCGTCGCCGGCGGACTCGGTCTCGGGATCTACGCGTTCGGCGGCCAACGGCCGCCCGGCGATGCGATCGCATCCGTCACCGCCGGCCAGCTCGCGCTCGAGGAGGCCCGCGCGTCGCTCGCCAAGGTGTTCGGGCCCGGGATCGACCTGGTCGACGCGAACCCCAAGCAGGCGCTCGACCTGATCACCGAAGCCGAGGCGAGCCTCGCGACGGCCGAGGCGGCCGGGATCCCGTCGAGCACCACGCGCCCGCTCCGAGCGCAGATCGCGACCGGGATCGATCGATTGAGCGGCATGATCGATGTCCGGGACACCGTCCTCTTCACGTTCGAGGGCGGCGAGTCGCCGTTCGACCTGGCCCAGATCGTGCGCGGCCCCGATCGCGATCCGGCACCGTACGTCCTCGACCGCGGCACGCAGTCGGTGTACCGGATCAACCTCGAGGGCGGCGTCGCGACCGTCGTGTTCCGGGCCGGCCAGGAGGCGGCCGGCGCCACGGCCGCCGAGCCGCGCTTCCTCGCCGTGGGCGGCCCCGACGTCCTGATCCTGGACGCGAAGAACGTCCTGTGGCGCTGGCGTCCCGCCGATGCGAAGGGCAAGGGCACGCTGGCGCGCATCCCGGTGAAGGGCGCGACCGGCTGGGGCGACGACGTGCGCGGGATCGGCACGTACGTGCGCAACGCCGAGGCCGGGCTCTACAACCTGTACGTCATCGAGCCGTCCGAGGAGCAGATCCTCGCGTTCTCGCCCGCCGCCGATGGCAGCGGCTTTCCGGCACAGCCCTCGGGTCGCCTGGCCACGGCCCGCGCGGTCGCCTCGATGAGCTCGCTGTATATCGATGGCGACATCTTCGTGGTCGAGAGCGGTGTCATCGAGCGGTTCGTGAGCGGGCGCGCCGATGGCTGGGAGGTCGGCCTGCCGCCCGACCGGCTGCTTCGCGCCGCCCCGCGCTTCACCCTCGTGACCTCCGGATCCGATCGACGGATCGGGCGCCTCTACGGCTTCGATCCCGCCAACCGGCGGATCCTCGCGTTCGACAAGTCCGACGGCCGGTTCCGCGAGCAGTACCGGCTCGAGAACGAAGGGAGCGGCTGGCGCGACCTGCGCTCGTGGTACATCGTGGCCGGTGCAGACGAGGAACCCGACACGCTCGTGTGGGTCTCCGTCGACCGGATCCACGTCGTCGTCCTCGAGACGCCGATCGCCGATGTCGGAGCATCCGGATCGCCCGACCCATCGGGCGACCCCGCCGCCAGCCCGGGTGAATCCGCCGCACCCTCGCCGTGATCCCGCTGCGGGACGCCAACCCGACACGGCGCTTCCCGATCGTCACGCTCCTCCTCATCGCCGTCTCGACGATCGTGTTCGCCTATGAGCTCGGGATCGCGCAGACCGGCGGCGATGCGGCACTCGGTCGGTTCATCCGCGAGTGGGGTGCGGTGCCCGCGGACGTCGCGGAGGCGATCGCGAGCGGCGATCTCGCATCACGGGCGTTCGTCGGCGTCCTCGGGAGCATCTTCCTGCACGGCGGCTGGCTGCACCTCATCGGCAACATGCTCTATCTCTGGATCTTCGGGAACAACATCGAGGACCGGTTCGGACGGATCCGCTTCATCCTGTTCTATCTCGCCGGCGGGGTCGTGGCCGCGATCGCCCAGGTCGCGATCGACCCGGCCAGCCAGGTGCCGATCGTGGGCGCCTCCGGAGCCATCGCCGCGATCCTGGGGGCCTACCTCGTGCTCTATCCGCGAGCGCGCGTCCTGTCGCTCGTCTTCCTCGGGTTCTTCTACCAGCTGATCCAGATCCGGGCGGTCATCGTGCTTGGATTCTGGTTCGTCCTGCAGCTCGTCAGCGGCGTGACCTCGCTCGGGGTCACCGACGCGCAAGGTGGCGTGGCGTTCTTCGCGCACATCGGGGGATTCGTGGTCGGGGTCGTCGTCGGGCTGGCCGTCCGTGCGTTCGGCCGTCCGAGTTGGCCGCCGGCGATGTCGCGCATGGGATAATCGGTCCATGTCGGAACTCGTCGAGATGACCGTGGAAAGCGTGCGCGTCCACATGCTCTCGAGCCGTCACGTCGTGATCCTCAAGGACAGCGAGCGCGATCGCTACCTGCCCATCTGGATCGGCCCATGGGAGGCGAGCGCGATCGCCATGCGCCTCCAGGGACTCACGCCCGAGCGCCCGCTGACCCACGATCTCTTCGCCGACGCCCTCCAGGCTCTCGGCGTGCGCGTCGAGCGCGTCGTGATCGCGGCCCTCGCAGACGAGACGTATCACGCGCGGCTGGTCCTCGAGCGCGACGGCTCGAGCTACGAGATCGACGCCCGACCATCCGACGCGGTGGCCCTGGCGGTCCGGACGGACAGCCGCATCTTCGCGGCCACCGCGGTCCTCGAGCAGGCGGCGCTCGGCGGCGATGCGGAGTTGGCCGAGGGCGACGGCAACGAGGAGATCGGCTCTCCGCTCGAGTCGCTCGGGGAGACGGTCGTGGACCCCCGTCTCGACATGTTCCGCGACTTCATCAATTCGCTGGACCGCGATCCGGGCGGCGCAGCCGGCGGGACGGACCCCGCGGGCGGGACGGACCCCGCGGGCGGGACGGACCCCGCCGAGCCCGGCGGCGATCCAGGGGATCCGAGCGGCACGACGCGACCCTGACCCCGCTGTCCGTCGGGCGCGTGGCGGTGGCCCCGACACGTTGGCCCTGCGCTGGTCGCCCGGACGGAACCCTCCCTACGGCTCGCCCAGGATTGCCGAGCCGCGCGCCAGCGCCGAGCGCGGCGCCGCCCACAGCCGAAGGCGCAGTGCCCAGAAATCCCTGACGGCGCGAAAGACCACGCTCGGCCGTGCCCCGCTCGCGCTGCCGGCCGTCCGAGCGTAGTGCGGCACGCCGACCTCGGCGATGACCCGGCCCGAGGCACCCAGCTTGATGAGCAGCTCCGCGGAGAAGAACGCCCCGCCGGATTCGACGTGGATCCCCTCGAGCGCGGCGCGTCGGAATGCCTTGCAGGCACAGTCGACGTCGCGCACGCGCAACCCGAAGAAGATCCGGTTCGCGAGCCGGTACAGGCGTGCATAGAGGGTCCGCACGAGCGGATCGGCGCGCTTGATGCGGTAGCCGGCGACGACCTCCGGCCGATCGGGCGCGGCCATCCGGCCCAGGAGCCGGCCCAGGTCCTCGACGCGGAACTGCCGATCACCGTCGGTGAACGTGATGACATCGTGGCGAGCCGCCGCAAACCCAGAGCGGAGCGCGGCACCATAGCCCAGGTTCGTCGGGTGGTGGACGGCGCGCACGATCCCGGGATGAGCTGCCGTGAGCTCGTCCGCGATCCGCTGGGTGCCGTCCCGGGATCCGTCGTTGACGATGATGATCTCGAACTCGCCTGCGAGCGCGGGCAGCGTCGCCAGGGCCTCGGCGACGAGTCCCTCGAGGTTCGCTTCCTCGTTGTGAGCCGGGAAGAAGTACGTCAGCCGGTCCACTCGGGCCACCGCCGCGTCCATCACCGGGTGCTCTCGACGCGTGCGACCACGCGCAGGATCCCGGACAGGTGATCCTCGCCGGCCGGTTCGATGACATATCGCTCGCGCAGCCGCTCGATCTCGGAAGCGTTGCTTCGGATCAGGAAGACGGGCCGCGTGTCGAAGTTCGCGTCGATCACGTCGAGAACGCCTCCAAGATTGAGGTCGAGGCGGGTGCGGTCGTCGACGATCCAGAGATCGGGTCGTCGGCCCTCGACGTGCTGTGCGTACCATAGCGTGGTCGAGTAGCTCCACCAGCTGACGACGACGGCGTTCTCGTCGAAGGCTCCCAGCGCCGCCTCGAGCCATGGCCGCGCGCCCGCATCGTCGCTGCGGTCGGCGGCCGCCGCACGTTCCGGCAGGACGGCGACGGTGGGCAGCAGGAGCGCGATCGCGGCGATCGAGAACGCGAGGCCAGCCCGCCGAGACCGCCGTCCCGTGACTGTCGTGGGGGGCTCGTCCGGTGGCGGGCCCTCGAGCTCAGGGTCAGGCTCCGTGAACCGCTCGCGCAGCCCCGGCAGCGTTTCGACGACCGCGGCGGCGAGGATCGCCAGCCACGTCCACGCCATGAGCATCGGCCCGAGGTAGTAGCGGGTGATGTCGGCATTCACGTAGGACGCAGAGAAGAACACCGTGATCGCGACGGCCAGGCCGGTGAGGAGCGCGTAGCGCGGACGGCGGTCGACCGTGACGATGAACGCGAGCGGGATGAGCGGCGCGAACGGGCCGAACTGGCCGGCCGTGAGCGCCATGAGGTCGGCGGCCTTGCGATCGAGCGCGCCGAACGGATCGACGATGCTTCCGCGGAACTGCTCGGCGAGAACGATGTAGCGGAACCCGTCAAGCGTGTCGGGCCGCCCGTACACGAGCGCGGCCGGCGCGAGTCCCGCGCGGAGAGGGAGCTCGAGATAGACCAGCGCCATCGTGCCCACGAGGACCGCGACACAGAGGCCGACGAACCGCGGCCGGCGCAGGATCCGAGGCTCGACGGCGAGCACGTAGAGCCCGACCGGCAGCGCGAGCAGCAGCGTCAGCGAGTGGTTCCCGACCGACAGCCCGAAGACGACGGTCGCTGCGACCAGCCAGCGATCAGCCCGCTCGGGAGACGCGCGCCGGGCTTCCTGCCACCCGACGAGCGCGATGAGCAACGCGCCGACGAGCAGGAGGTGGAGGGCGTGTGGGTCGGCATGCGTCGAGATCCCCCAGGCGATCGGCGTGGCGGCGAGCCCCAGGCCGGCTGCGACGCCGAGCAGGACGACACCCGTCAGGCGGCGCACGAGGATCACGGTCGCGCCACTGGCCAGGGCGACGAACACGGCGGACAGGAGGTTCATCCTGAACGCCGGCTCGCCGAGCGGTGCGAGGACCGCGTTCGCCACCCAGCCGATCAGCACGTACGTGGGGAACCCGGTCGGGTGCGCCGTTCCCAGGATCGGAGGGACCGTCTGGAACTCGGCGGTGTCCCAGAAGCCGACATCGGGCATCAGTGTGCCGGCGAACAGCGCGAACGCGATCGCCGCCACGGTGATGGGTGCCAGTCGTGCGAGCGGCGCCAGCACGTCCGAGGCGTCGCGACCGAGTACGGAGTCGGTGACGCTTCGGGTCACCATCCGAGGGCGTTCGCCCACCACACCCCCCAGAAGTTGATCGCGATCGACAGCAGCAGGAGGACCGCCCCCAGGCGGCCGACGCCGCCCCGCCGCTCCATGCCGAGGGCGACGAGGACCAGGGCGAACGGCACGAAGTCGTTGCTGAACCGGTAGCCGAACTGGACCCAGCCCTGGCTGAAGTGCATCAGGTTGACGAGGGCGATCGGGATGATCGCGAGGACCGCGCCGGTGACCAGGCGCGACCGCCCGTGGGCGCGAAGTGCAGGAAGGCCGAGGAGGAACAGCGGGCTCGTCAGGATCACGCTCATCCCGAGATCGCGTGGCAGCGCCAGCGGGCAGGCGGGATCGAAGAGCCCGCGGACCATGGCCGGATCGACACACAGCGCCGCGCCCCCGCCGAGCCCGGCCGGGACCACGTCGGGCAGGATCGCGGGCGCCCCGAAGAGGAAGAGCGCCAGGTTCTGGGGCAGGTACCGGACGTCCTCGATCGCCCACTCGATGTTGTAGCCGAGCGCTGACCACCCGACGGCCTCCAGGCGATAGAGCGCCTCGTAGCCGGGATGGAACAGGTGGCCGGTCGAGATGAGGTTGTACACGAGCAGCGCGCCGACGGGGATGACCGCCCCCAGCCCGGCCGACACCGAGCGGCGCACCCACGATCCGCCGCCCCCCACGAGCATGAAGAACGGCGCCCCGAAGACGACGGGCAGCCTGGCCGTCGCCGCGAGGCCGAACAGGAAGCCCGCGAGGAACTGCCGACGGTCGACGTGCAGCAGGGCGTCGAGGAACCTGCGGGGCAGATCGTCGAACCAGCCCGGGGCGTTCGGATCGACGCCGGCGGCGCCCTGCCCGCGGGCCCGAGCGATCGCGCCGTCTCCGTCGAGCCCGTCGTCGATCTCGACGTCGGCGTCCGGATCGGCGCCGAGCGCCACCCCGACCGCGGCCAGGAGCAGGCCCACCGCCACGACGTGGGCGAAGAACCACGTCGTCCCGAGCTGGGACGCATACCAGAACACCGTCCCGACCCCGAAGAACACCGTCGTCGCGAGCCGGATCGTGGGCCGCGCGCGCACCCGTCCGAGGGTCCACCAGGCCACGCCGACCACGAGGGCGCCGAAGAGCGACGACAGGACCTGGACATCGGTCGCCAGCCCCCACAGGGCGACGAACGGCAGGAGGACGATCGCGGGGAGGGGCGGGAACGGGATCTGCCCGCGTCCCGTTGGTGCGCCGTCGGGTCCCCGGACCGCGATGACGTCCTGGAAGAACGCATTCCCGGGCGATGCACCACTTGGCCCCACCGGGAAGTCGATCTCGCTCCGCCCATCAAGGAACGCGAGCGACTGCCACACGAAGTGGTTGTAGTAGCGCAGCGGACCACTCGAGACGTAGATCGCGAAGGACAGCACGACGAGCGCG
The DNA here is from genome assembly GCA_963714835.1 of uncultured Chloroflexia bacterium. Taxonomy (GTDB): domain Bacteria; phylum Chloroflexota; class Limnocylindria; order Limnocylindrales; family CSP1-4; genus CAKKPP01. The sequence goes on along the minus strand of CAVQPX010000004.1, from coordinate 117,354 downwards.
ATCCCGGTGAAGACCACCGGGAACCGCGTCGTGGACGGCGTCGTCATGCGGGTGGGCCGGCCGTCCGGCGCATCACCCTGTGCTACCCTGCGATCCACCTCAACGCTCGTGCAGGAGGCCGATCCCGACTTGACTGGCCCCGCAACGGGTGACCCCGATCGGGGCACGGGAACGCGGACGCGGACCGTCAGGTTTCGGGACACCGTCAGCGCGATCCTCGTCGTCCTCGCGCTGGGTCTCGCCCTCCGGCTCATCATCGCATACCTCGTGCCCGGCTCCGGCTTCCTCCAGGACCGGAGCGCGTTCACGTTCTGGGCATCGAACCTGGCCCAGCAGGGCCCGTTCGGCTTTTACGACCGCGACTTCTTCCACGACTACACGCCCGGGTACCTCTACGTGCTGTGGGCGGTGGGGCTCGCGGGCCAGGCCCTGGGCGGCATCGGCGACCTCCTCAAGGTCCCGCCGGTCCTCGCCGATCTCGCGCTCGGCTACCTCGTCTGGTCCATGTCGCGCGAGCTCGGTGTCCGGAGCAGTCGAGCGCTGGCCGCGGGCGCGATCGTCGTCGCGAACCCGGCGGTCTGGTTCGACAGCGTCGTGTGGGGCCAGGTCGACTCGTTCGGCGTCGTCTTCGTCCTCCTCGCCATCCGTGAGCTCTGGCGCGATCGCCTGGAGCGTTCGGCGGTCCTCACCGTCCTCGCGGCGATCGTCAAGCCGCAGTTCGGGATCCTGGTGCCCCTGGTCGCGGCGATCGCCATCCGTCGAGCGTTGTGGCCGAAGGGCGGCTACGGCGACGAGCCGCGCCCGGCGCGACGCGGGACCACGACCGACTGGGAGTGGCGGACCAGCGGGTGGCTGCGCATCTTCACGACGGGTGCTGCCGGATTGGCCACCGCGATGGTCGTGTCTGCGCCGTTCGGCCTGTCGATCGTCGGGCTGATCACCCAGATCGGAGGGGCGGCGGCCGGGTATCCGTACCTGACGGTCAACGCCTACAACCCGTGGGCCCTCCTCTCGCTCGACGGGAATGGCCTGGCCGCTGCCGGGACGTGGATCCGCGATGTCGCTGGTTCCGAGCCCGGCCAGGCGACGGCCTTCATGTTCGGACCGATCCCGGCGGTCGTCGTCGGGACGACGCTGCTGCTCATGACGATCACCGCGATCAGCGTCGCGGTCGCCCGGCGCCCCGACCGCCTGACCATCCTCGTGGGCGTCCTGCTGCTCGCCCTGGCCTTCTTCGTCGTTCCGACCCGGGTGCATGAGCGCTACCTGTTCCCGTTCCTCATCGTGGGCACGATCCTCGCCGCGACCTCGTTTCGCTGGCGGTTCATCTACGTCGTCGTCTCACTGGCGACATTCGCGAACATGTACGTCGTCCTCACGACGATCTACCCCGACAATCCAGGCGTGGCGGACTGGCTGGGGATCGGACCGGCGATCCGCTCGCCTGCCGGCGTGGCCCTCGTGGCGCTGACGCACCTCGGCGCGTTCATCTGGGCGATCCTCCAACTCCGGTCCTCGGAGCATGCACGCCTGGCCACCGAGATCGAGGATACGGGCGAGCTCGGGGAGGTCGATGAGCCGCCGGGCGTGCCGGTGCCCGTCCCCGCGCTCCCATCCGCGCCTGCCGTTCCGGCCACCCCGCGCGCCGGGCGCACCGTCGCGTCCGACGCGCCGATCGCGACCAGCCGTTCCGTCGCGGGCGAGGCGGTGGCAGGCACACCGGCCGAACTGCCCACCTGGACCGAGCGCCCATCGATCGCGGATGTCGGTGCCTGGCAGTGGTTCCGCTCGCGGCTCGACGAGCGGCCGCTGCGGGCCGACCGGAGCCGGGAGCTCCACGGCGAACGCGGAGGCCGGCTGGATCGGCTCGACGTGTGGCTCGTCGCCGTCCTGATCATCACGGCCCTGACCGTTCGCGTGTGGCGCCTCGCAGAGCCCTACGACATGCACTTCGACGAGGTCTATCACGCGCGGACGGGGACCGAGTTCCTTCAGGACTGGCGATACGGGATCGACCATGACATCTACGAGTGGACGCATCCGCACTTCGCGAAGTACGCGATCGCCGGCGGGATCATCGCGTTCGGGAATGACCGGGTCGTCAGTTCCAGTGCGATCGACAGCGCGATCGTGACGGCCCTCGTCGAACCGCGCCGGGACGACGCGAACGACGCCTCGGAGCGCATCGGCGATCGGGTCTGGGTCGCCACCCCCGGCGACGTCCGCTCGTACGACCTGGCCACGAGGGCGCTCGAGGCCGCGACCGCGACGCGGGACGTGACCGCCCTCGCCAGGGATACCCGGGGCAGCGGCCTGTTCCTGGGCACCGCAGACGGTCGCATCCTGGCGCTGGAGACCGACGCCCTCGACGCTTCGCGCTGGAGCGGCAGCCCACCCGCCCTGGCGGCGCCGACCGAGCTGGTCGCGCTCGACGGCTCCGTGCGCGCGATCCACGCGACCGCCGACGGAAGCACGCTGTTCGTCGTCCTTGCCGACGACACGGTCATCGTCATCGAGCCCGGCGACGGCACCGAGCTCGGGCGGACCGTCGTGCCGGGTGCCGCCCAGCCGGGTGGCTGGCCCGCCCTCGCCGACGCGGGCTCCGGCGGCGTCCTCGTGGCCACGCCGGGTCTCATCAGCGATCGCACGTCCGTCGCCGATCTCCTGGCCGAGATCGTCGGCGGGGATGCCGCCGCGCTCGAGGGCAAGCTGATCTCGGACGCGGACGAGGTGGTCCTCGGGCCCGCACCCACCGGGGACGCGAGGACGGCCCTTGACGAGGCGATCGCCGACGGCCGGCTCGCGGGCGTGGTCGTAGGGAGCGTCGCACGCGTCGGCGTCGCGGGCACCCAGGGCGTCGTGTTCCTCGATGCCTCGGACGGCAGCGTCGTTTCGACGATCGCGCTCGTCGGCGGGGCGCAGGGTCTCGCGCGCGTGACCGGCATCGACGACGATCGCCTGTACGCCAGCAACCTGTCGCTGGAGGGGCCGCGCCTCGCGGTCATCGTGACGAGCGGCGACTCCGCGAAAGACAGCCCGTCGCTCCGTCGGTCGTTCGCCCTGCCGGGCCCGGGAAGCTGGGTCGGGTACGACGAGGCGACGCAGCAGGTCCATGTCCTGGGTCTCGCGCCGGGGCGGGCCGACACGGCGTCGGGAACGGACCAGGCGGGCGGCATGACCGTCTATGTCGTCGAGCCGCACGGGGATGCCGTGTACGCCGACGCCTCCCTCCCGTTCGTCCCGGCCGCCCTCGCGCTCGACGAGGCCGGGCGCTACCCGGCCAGCGATCGCCAGCAGCTGCTCGTGTTCGCGCCGGATGGTCGCATCGCTGCGATCGACACCGGACAGCACGCGTTCGCCTGGCGGCTGCCCGGCGTCATCGCCGGCGTGGTGATGGCTGCGCTCCTCTACCTGCTGGCGCGCGTCCTCTTCCGTCGACGATCGGTGGCCGTGCTCGTGGCGATCCTGACGCTTGCCGACGGGATGCTCTTCGCCCAGTCGCGCATCGCGATGAACGACGCCTACGTCGGCATGTTCCTCATCGCCGCCTATCTCCTGTTCGCGGCGATCTGGACCGGCTGGTGGCGTTGGCGAGGAGCGTTCTGGGTCGCGATGCCGGCGATCGGCCTGCTCCTGGGTCTCGCGCTGTCCGCGAAGTGGGTCGCGGCCTATGCGATCGCCGCGATCGGGCTGCTCATCCTGACACGGAGCGCGCTGGGCCGACTCGTCCTCGTGGTGGCGATGCTGCTCGGGACCACGGCCCTGGGCTATCTCGCGATCAGTGTGCCCGAGGGCCAGGGCCTCGGGAACCTGCTGTTCCTCTTCATCATGGTCATCCTGACCATCCTCGCGGCCGTGATCTCGGTGCTGCGCCCGATCGCGTGGACCAGGGACGAGCATCGCTTCGCGGTCATCGTGCCGCTCGTCGCCGGCATCGTCGGGATCGGGGCGGGCATCGCGACCGGGTCGCTCACGACGCCGTTCTCCGAGGACGGGATCCTGAGCCCGCTCATCATCGGTGTCGCTGCGATCGGTGTCGGGGTGGTCGCCCGCGTCGGCTTCATCGTCGTCGGCCGGTTCGGGTTCGGACCGGTCGCCGCGCTGCCCGCCCTCGACGATCCCGTTGCGCTTCTCGAGCGCCCCGCTCCGGCCCCCGAGGGCTGGCTCCGACTCGGGTCCGGGTTCGGGCTGCCGGCAGCCTGGATGGTCATCTCGCTGCTCGCCCTCCCCGTCGCCGTGTACGTCGCCTCCTACCTCCCGTGGGCGACGCTCCAGGGCCACGCGATCGTGGAAGGGTTCCCGGATGGCGCGACCGGCCAGACGCTGCTCGACCTCACCGGCCAGATGTATCGCTATCACAACACCCTCACGGCGGCACACGCGGCCTCGTCGCCGTGGTGGGCGTGGCCGTTCGACCTGAAGCCGGTGTGGTTCTACCAGGGCGGCTTCGCGGGCGGCACGTCGGCGGCCATCTATGACGCCGGCAACCTCGTCCTGTGGTGGCTCGCGGTGCCGGCCGTCGTGTTCGCCGCGTGGCAGGCGTACCGCCGCCGGAGCCTCGCCCTGGCCCTCGTGATCATCGCGTTCGCGTTCCAGTGGCTCTCGTGGTCGCGCATCGATCGCGCCGCGTTCCAATATCACTGGTACACGAGCCTCCCGTTCGTGATCATCGCCCTCGGCTACTTCCTGGCCGAGATCTGGCACGGGGCGTCGCGCCGGACCTGGCTCCTGGCCCGCCTGGCGGCCGGAGCGGCCGTTCTCGCTCCCGCCGCCCTCTGGCTGCTCCACCGACCGTTGTGCGCCGTGGTGGGGGTCGAATCCGTCTCTCCGGGCTCGCGAGCCTGTCCCACGGTGATCCCCGAGTTCCTCCTGACCGGCCGGACGCTCGCGATCGCCGTCGTCGTGGGGGTCGGGCTGGTGCTCGTCATGCGCGAGGTCCTCGCGCTGGCCGACCGGGGAGCGGACCTCGAGGCCGACGGCGACGACGGCGACGATGCGATCGCCGGCGGGACCGGGGAGCGCTACCAGGCCGGAGCCGAGCTGCGCCGCCTCGTCCGCCTCGGGGTCGCCGCTGCGGGGACGACGATCCTCATGCTGCTCGCTGCCGCGATCGCCCCCGAGGTGCCGATCGTCAGCCTGTCGTCCGTGCCCGTCGAGCCCGTGGCTCTGCTCCTGTTCGTCCCGCTCGGGGCGCTGGCGCTGTTCGTAGCCACCGCGCGCGACGCCCACCGCTTCGTCGCGGGGGCCGGGGTGGCGATCGTCGGCTGGTTCGTCGTCGTCTACCCGAACCTGTCCGGCCTGCCGCTGCCCAACGCGATCATGAACGCGTACCAGGGCCTGATCCCGACCTACCTCTATCCGTTCCAGTTCCCGGTCAGCACGGTGGATCGAAGCGTCGCCGGCCCGTCCCTCATCGGCCTGGGTCCCGCCGTCCTGCTCATCGCCCTGACGGTGACCGTCGTGGTGTTCAGCTACAGCGCGTGGATCTCACGGATCGCCCTCGCGGAGCGGGAGGCCGATGCGGCCGCCGATCCGGACCCGCTCGATCCGGACCCGCTCGAGCCGGCCTGACGCGCGGGCGCGACGCGCGAGCCTGACGCTCCGCCCCGCCGACACCTGAGGCTCCGTCCCGGGGCTAGTCCGCAGCGGGCACCCTCGTGGCCGTCGGGATCTCGGCGGTGAAGTCCGCGGGCAGTGCGTCCTGTGCGGCGAGGCGCCTGATCACGAAGCCGTAGTAGTCGTCGACCCGCTCGGTGACGCGCTCCCAGCTGAACTGCTCCGCGCGCGCCTCGCCGTTGACGGCCATCTCGGCGCGCAGATCGTCGTCGCCGAGGACCTTCGCGATGCCGGCGGCGAGCGCCTTCGGCCGTCGTGGCGGCACGAGGATCCCTTCGCGACCGCGTCGCACGACGCCCTTGTACCCGTGGATGTCGCTGCACACGATCGGCGTCCCGGCGGCCATCGATTCGAGCAGGACGATCCCGAACGATTCACCACCGGTGGCCGGCGAGACGTAGATGTCGGCCGTCTTGAAGAGCTGCGCCTTCTCGTCGTCGGACACCCGACCGAGGAACTCGACGCCGCCCAGCTTGCGGGTCATCACGTAGCGTCGCGCCTCGCGCTCCTGGGGGCCCGACCCGACCACCAGGAGGCGGCACCGGCAACCGGTCTTGCGCAGGATCCGGTAGGCCTTGAGCAGATCGAGCAGTCCCTTGCGCGGCTCGTGGCGGCCGACGAAGAGCAGGTTCTTCGTGCCGTCCTGCCAGCGGGCGATCGGGACCGCGCTCGCGAAGCGGGCCACATCGACGCCGTTCGGGATGACCCGGTAGTCGCCCGGAAAGAACCGATCGATGAAGTGCCGAGCGGCCCCGGAGACGGCGATCCGGCCGTGGAGACGAGCTGCGTACGAGCCCATGACCCGGCTCCCGAACTCGTATGCCGGCGAGAACCCGCCGTACGCGTGGAACGTGGCGACATTCACGCTGCGCGACTGGCGCAACACGATGAGCGACAGGAAGGGCACGAACGGCTCGTGAAAGTGGAGGAGATCGAACCGCTCTTGCTTGAGGACGTCGTTGACCTGCGACACATAGCGGGGAGAGAGCGTGATCGTGCCCTGCGACCCGTTGGCCGGCATCGAGAATCCCTTCCCGATCCGGATGACGTCGCCCTCCGAGGCGCGCTGGAGGCCGTGCGAGCTGGTCAGGATGCGGACGTCGTGGCCGCGCTTGCGCAGGTTCTCGTAGAGGTAGCGGACGTGCTGGTTGACCCCGCCCGGCACCGGGTAGACGTATGGCGTGACCAGACCGATCTTCATCGCGTCCCGTTCTCGTTCCGCGGCGGCCGCTGGCGGCCCCCCGGGTACCCGAGGTCGCGGCCGGTCCCGTCCCGGCGCACGATCCCCGCCACATTGTCGCGTGCATCGCGACCGTACTTGCGGAGCTGGCGCCCGAACGTGGTCAACTGGCCGGCTGTTCCGTGGAACGAGCCGTGATGGTGGGTCTCGCGGGCGAGCACGGCGCGCCGCAGGTCGTCTGCCGTCCGGCCCGGGAACGTCGTCCACCCCGTCCCGATGGCGTCGGCCGCGTGAGCGTCCGAGTTCCCGACGCGGGCGAGGCCGAACTCCTCGGCGAACGCGACGACGCGGCCGTGCCACGGTCGACCGAGGGTGGTCGGATTGAACGTCTCGATGCCGTCCGGATGGAAGCGCTCGTCCTCTTCCGCGAGGAGTCGGCGCAGGGCGAACCCCTGGGCGCAGAGCGGGTACGGGACGAGCGGATGGGCCGGGATGGCGATCCCGCCCTGCTCGTGGACCGCGGCGATCGTCCAACGGAGGGAACGCAGGGACGGCACCCGGCGCTCGAGGAACAGGCCGAGCAGATGACCGCCGCGCGTCGTGATCTCCTCGCCGACGACGACCTCGATCGATAGCCCGCGATCCACGGCCATCGCCCGCGCCGCGACCGCCGCGTCGATCCGCTCGTGATCGGTGATCGCGATGACGTCGAGATCGAGTCGGGCGACGGTGTCGAGGACCTCCGCGACACCCGCGGTCCCGTCCGAGGCGAGTGTGTGGATATGCAGGTCGGCCCGACCGAGGCGCGCGGTCATGCGGCAGCCTCCCGGTCGGACCAGATCGGGAAGAACGCGCCCCACCATTGCTCGGGCGCCTGGGCGATCGCGTCCTCGAACGCGGCGACGATCGCGGTCATGCCCGCGGCGACCCGTTCCCGACGCGTTCCCTCGGCGGGGAGCGGCGCGGTCGCGAGACGGCCGTAGTACGGTCCCGCATCGGATCGGCGAACCGAGGCCACATACATCGGTGCACCGGTCTGGATGGCGAGCAGGGTCGGGCCGATCGGGAACCGGGCCGGTGCGCCGAAGAAGGGCAGCTGCAGGCCGGTTCCCAACAGATCGCGATCCGCCACGAGACCCACCGACTCGCCGCGCGCGATCGCCGCACCAAGCTCGCTGCGCGCTTCACGGATGTCGACCAGGTTGACGCCGGCGGCCCCGCGCGACCGGACGATCCAGGCCTGGAGGGCGGGGTCGGTCAGTGTCTCCATCGGGCCCGTCGCCGGCTTGCCTGAACGGTGCGTCAGGTACAGCGCCGGGAGCTCGATCGCGCCGAAGTGGAGCCCCACGAAGATGACCGGCGTCCCCGGCTCGAAGGCCTCATCCACGACATCGGGCGTCTCGACGACGAGCCGGCGGTCGATGAACGCGGGGGTCATCGCCGGCGCCCTGATGAGCTCGAGGTAGTACCTCGCGGCGTGTCGGTACGCCCGGTGGACGAGGCGCTCCAGCCCTGCCGGAGACGCGGCCGCGTCCGCGACGGTCGGTCCTCCACGACCCTCCGCCGCGAGTGCACCGACGACCCTTCGCAGGTTCGCGCGGCCCAGCGCTCGGCGCTCCGGGGTCCGCCGATACCAGAGCTCGCCCACGAGATCGGCCAGCGCGATGAGCGGCCGTTCGGGCAGCCGGCAAACGACCCACGACAGGGTCCGCAGCGCGCCTCCCCGGATCCTCTGGCCGATCACCGCCCGGCCAGCATCGCCTCGGCCCGCTCGCGCAGTCCCTCCTGCTCGGCGGCGGATCCCGGCCACATCGGTTTGAAGGAGTACCACTGACTGGGTGCTGCCGCGATCGTGGCGCCGAGCGCGTCGGCCATCGCCTGGGTGGCTCGCTGGAGTTCGGCGGGTTCGGACGAGGCCACGGTGATCGGCTCCGACCACGACACGTGGAAGGACTCGGGACCGGCCCGGCGGATCGTGATGGGCAGGATCCGCGAGTTCGTCTTCGCGGCGAGCGTGGCCGGTCCGGCAGGAAGCGTCGTCCAGGCATCGAACAGGCGGACCGGGATCCCGTCGGAGCGATAGCCCCAGTCCACGAGCAGCGCGAGCATCTCGCGCTTCTTGAGGACCGCGAAGATCTCGCGCAGGTTCCGCCACGGGATCACGTGGATGCCCCATGACTCACGGAGCCGGCGGAAGTCCTCGAAGAGCTCCGGGTAGGCCGAGTCGTCGGCCACGACGCTGATCGGCATCCCGCGCCCGGCGATCCCCGCGGCGACTGCCTCGTTGTTGCCGACATGGCCGACGGCGAAGATCAGCCCGCCCTCGGACTCGCGCCAGATGTCCACGACGCGGTCCAGCTCGATGTCCGACACCATGGCCGCGGCGCGCTCGGCAGGCATCCGGGGAAGGCGCATCACCTCGACGATGTAGGTCGCGTACTCGCGGTAGGCGGCCAGGGCCATCTTGCGAACATCGGGATGGTCCGGGGGGAGCCCCAGGACGTGCCCGAAGTTCGCGTTCGACCAGGCACGCTTCGACGGCCACAGGAGGTACGAGAGCTGTGCCCCGCCCCCGATGAGCGCCCGCGAGATGGCCGGCGGGATGCGCCCGATCACCCACGCGGCCGTCCGGTAGGCCGTGACGACCGTCTTCTCGAGCAGGCGGGGACCCGCCTCGAGCCGCCGATGGGGCGCCTCGAGGCGTCGCTGACCCGACGTCACTGGGCGGCGGTGGCGACCTTCGCCTTGCTGCCGGCCAGCTTCTTGAGTGTCCGCTTGACCGGCGCCTCGGTGCCGACGAGCGTCTCGTTGTCGTCGCCGCGGATGAACGCCTCGACGCGGTTGAACGCGATGTCGTCGTGGATCTGCTGTGGCGGGCTCTTCATGAAGTAGCTCGACGGCGCCACGAGGGTGCCCTTCAGGCCACGATCCAGGCCCAGCTTGAGGCAGCGGATCGCGTCGGTGATGACGCCGGCGCTGTTCGGGCTGTCCCAGACCTCGAGCTTGAGCTCGGCGTTGAGCGGGACGTCGCCGAACGTCGTGCCCTCCATCCGGATGTAGCACCACTTGCGATCGAGCAGCCACGGGACGTGGTCACTCGGGCCGACATGGACGTCGTCGGGATCGAGGTCGTAGTCGAGCATCGAGGTGACGGCGTTCGTCTTGCTGATCTTCTTGGACTCGAGGCGCTCGCGCTCGAGCATGTTCAGGAAGTCCGTGTTGCCGCCGAAGTTGAGCTGGTAGGTGCGGTCGAGGCGGACGCCGCGATCCATGAACAGGCGGGTCAGGACGCGGTGGCTGATCGTGGCTCCGACCTGGCTCTTGATGTCGTCACCGATGACCGGCAAGCCGCGATCGGCGAAGCGGCGCTGCCAGTACGGCTCGCGACCGATGAACACGGGGATCGCGTTGACGAATGCGACGCCGGCCTGGAGGGCCTGCTCGGCGTACCACTTCGTGGCGTCCTCGCTGCCGACCGGCAGGTACGACACCATGACGTCGACCTCGCGCTCCTTGAGGATCCCGACCACGTCGGCCGTGGGGCCGGGCGCCTTCTCGATGACCTGGCTGAGGTACTTGCCGAGTCCGTCGAGGGTCATCCCACGCTCCACCTTGACGCCCATCGGCTGGACCTTGTGGAACGTGTAGGTGTTGTTCGGCTTCGTGTAGATCGCCTCGGAGATGTCCTTGCCGACCTTGTTCTTGTCGATATCGAAGGCGGCCACGAAGTCGATGTCGCGGACGTGGTAGCCGCCCAGGTTGACGTGCATCAGTCCCGGGACGAAGTCGGTCTCCTTGGCGTCCTCGTAGTAGTAGCGGCCCTGGACGAGGCTGCTCGCGCAGTTCCCGACGCCGACGATCGCGACGCGGATCTTGCCGTCGCCCCGGCGCCCGGCGCCGGCCCAGGTGTTGCCCGGCGTCGCGCCGTTCTTGCCGCTCTTTCCGTTGGTGCTCATGTTCGCTGCTCCTTCTCCGTTGGTCGGGGGGTGGGGGTGGTCGTTGGATGGGGATACGGATGGTCGACCGATCGGTCGTGATGGATCGATGGGGTCAGGCACGGTCCTCCGCGGCCTGCTTGCGCACGTGCAGGATGCGCTGGACGACGGTGACGGTCGCGAGGATGGCGATCAGGCCGAGAGCTGCCTCGAGGGCAAGGGCCGAGAGCGGGTATGCCATCGCCCCGGGCTGGTCCATGTCCGGCGGGAAGCCTGGCAGCAGTCCCGCGACGATGAGGCCGACCGTGAGGATCGCGATCCGGACTTCACGTGGCGCGAGACCGACGGCGGCCATCCCGGTGCCCGAGGTGAACCCGAGGCCTTCCGACTTCGCGCGCGTGTAGCTGACCATGAAGGCGGCGCCCATCGCCGCGGCGGCGAGGACGATCGAGCGCGACAGGCCCTGTTCGAGCGTCCCCCACACGATCCCGAGGTAGACGACGCTCTCGCCCCAGCGGTCGAACACCGAGTCCATGAAGGATCCGAGCTTGCTCACGCGGCCGGTCGCCCTCGCGAGCGCACCGTCGAGGAGGTCGAAGGCTCCACCAAAGACGACGAGCAAGCCAGCCGCGAGCCAGTTCTGGCCCGCCGCCGCGATCGCCGCGACGATGGCGATGCCGAACCCGATCAGCGTCAGGTGGTTCGGTGTCAGCCCCAGCCGGCCGAAGCCCTGCGCGACGGGGACCACCATCGCACGGACGCGCGAGCGGACGTCCGTCGGCACGGGAGTCGAGCCCAGGGCGTCGCTCACGAGGCGGCCTTCGTCGATCGGCCGTTCGCCAGGCCCAGCACGAGGCGCTCGCGGGCCACGAACGACTCGAACGCCTCCGGGACGATCCGGCACAGCGTCTCGCGACCGCTGCGGCGGGTCACGACGAGTCCGGCCAGACGCAGCTTGCCGAGGTGCCACGACACGAGCGGCTGACTCAGCCCGACGTGGTCGATGAGCTCGGTGACGGTGGCTTCGCCCTCGGACAGGCGCTGGACGATGCGGAGCCGATTGACGTCGGCCAGGGCCTTGTGGAACTGGCGGACGTCACGCAGCTCGTCGGGCGCGTCGACGACGGACGCGATCGTGGAGCGGATGCGGGCGGGTGAGGGGCTCAGGGTGATCTCCAGGAGGTCGGGCGGTCGCGTCGGATCAATGCAACTTTATATCAATTCTTGTTGATGCTAACGCCATCTTCGGATGCCTGTCAAGGCGCGGATTCGCACCAGATCTCCGTGGACCCGTGACGAAACTCTGGTCCGGACCGGGACGAATGTCGGGCGCTTCGACCCACTCGGGCGGCCCGAGGCCGGGTACGTTGAAGACCCGACCGACGGCCGGGCGAAACCTTTTTCGCCAGGAGGTCCTCAGAGATCGTATGACGCGCCTTTCGCCACCGGTTCCGCCGTGCGTCTGAGTCTTCGCACCCTGGCGATCCTTGGCGGCGTCCTGGGGATCCTGACCGTGCTGGCCAGCGATCAGATCGTGCCGGCAACGAACGAGTACCAGGCCGAGATGCGGATCTGGCTCGTCGCCCGGGCTGCCGGGATCACTGCCTACCTGCTGCTGACGACGATCGTGGTGCTGGGGCTCATCCTCAGTCACCCCGTGAATCAGTCGACCTGGAAGCTGTCGCGAAGGCTCTTTCCGTGGCACGAGAACCTTCTCGTCTTCGTCCTCGCCTTCATCGCCGCACACGTGGTCAGCCTGGTCCTGGACCCGTATGCGGGGGTCGGACCGCTCGCGATCGTCCTGCCGGGCCTCTCGTCATACCGATCGACCGAGGTCGCCCTGGGCGCTCTTGCCTTCGACGCCCTGGTCATCACGGCGCTGACGGCTCGCTACACGAAGCTGCTGCCGCGCGGATTGTGGCTCAAGATCCATCGACTGAGCATCGTCATCTGGGGGCTCTCATGGGCCCACGGGATCCTCGCCGGGACCGACACCGATGCCCTGTCGCCGATGTACGTCCTGACCGGACTCGCCGTTGTCGTGGCGGCCGCCTACCGCTACTGGGTCGGCAAGCGACAACGCCCCACATTCTCGACGAGCCTGCCCGATCCGGCGACACACACCGCCGATCTCGTCGCGCCCCGGGCGCTCGGCGGGGTCGTCCTGGAGGACCCTCGACCATGACCCTTCGCGTACGCCGGCTCGCCGTCACCCTCGGCGTCGCCGCCAGTCTCCTGCTCGGCGTCCTCTCGATCCAGTTCGCGGCGATGTTGACCGCCGCCGCCGCCCCGCCGCCCGCTCCGCCCGTGTCCCTCGAGACCATCCGCCAGGAGCTTGCAGCGGAGCGTGAACGATCGTCCCTCCTGGAGGCTCAGCTCGACGAACTCATGGCGACAACGGACGGACTCACCGCCGCGCTGGCCGCGACCGAAGAACAGGTCTCGATCGACGGACTCAGCGCGGAGCAGCTGCGCGCCCGGCTGACAGCGGCCAACGATCAGCTCGCTTCGGTGACCAAGCTGCTCGCCGCAGCGCAGGCGCGGCTCGCGGCATTGAACGCAGCGAGTGGGACCGCCGGAGGCGGCGGCGCCGGGAGTTCGGGGAGCGGCAGCGGGTCGGGCACCGGATCCACGCCGACACAGGCACCGACGGCTGCGACGGCGTTCTCCCTGTCGTTGGCGCTCTCCAACGGCAACGTCGTTGCGTCGTGGACGTCGTGCGCCGTCGCGGGATTCGCGGGATATGCCGTCGTGCGCTCAACGGACGCGGAGATCCACTATCCGCCCGAGGACCACGACACGTTGGTCGCATCAGTCACGTCGCAGGCAACGCTGTCGTTCACCGATCCAGGCGTCCCGGCTGGCAACCTGACCTACCGGGTCTACTGCCTGCGCCGCCATGACAACGAGACGAAGGTCGCCTCGACGACCAATACGCGCCAGATCCAGGTCCCGTAGGGAACATGAAGATGACCGAACTGCGACCCTCCTCGATCCGCTCAGCACCGCTGCCGGTCGACGAGATCCAGCCGACGCGCATCGCTTCGTTGCCGCCACCCATGGCGTCGCCGCCTGTGCAGGCGAACCGCGCGCAGCGGTCCCCGGCTCGCGACCGATCCGCCGGCCTGAAGTCACATCCGTCCCCGGATCGAGGCCAGCGACGCCCGGTGCACGTCGTGGCCGCCATCGGCCTGACCGCGACGGCCTATGCCCTGAGCCTGGCGACGGTGTCGTCCCTCCAGATCGCTCACGATCGCGAGCTGATCGCAGAACGAAACCCGGTCCAGGTGTCGATCGCTCGGTTGTCGGCCCACAACGAGGCGATGTCGACTGCCCTCGACCAAGCCCGCAGCCACTATGTCACGGCCATCGAGGGCTATGAGGCGCTCACCGGCCGATTGACCGAAGTGAACGGCCTCCTGGATCGCCTGGACGGCACGGTCGCCGACATCGAGGGGCTCACTGGTGGACTGCCGTCCTCCCTGGACCTTCCCCCGATCCCAAAGGCGGGACAAGTCGCCAAGCCGCCCGCCCCACCGAAGGCCCCGCCACCGAAGGCCGCAGCCCCGCCGCCGACGAACGCTCAGACCGGCGCGTCCGGCGCTCCCTGATCGATCGATGCCCGTGCTGGCTCCGGCGGGATCGGTGGCACGACACGAGACGCGAGCCCTGGGCTCGAAGCTGTCCTTCACAACGGTCGCGATCGAAGCTTCAGCGGCAGACGCCGCATGGGCGGCGATCGCGGACGTCTTCGACACGGTCGATCGGGCGATGTCCCGCTTCCGTTCCGATAGCGAGATCAGCGAGCTCAATCGGCGGTGGCCGAACGTCGCGCCGGGCTCGGTGTCCAACCCTCTGTACGAAGCCCTGGCGCTGTGCGAGCGAGCGCGTCGCTCGACGAACGGACGGTTCGATCCGCGCATCCTGACGGATCTCGAGCGTCTCGGGTCGCTCGGGTTCGTCGACCCCGACCGACCCGCTGCGACCGGCTCGGGCGACGACCGATCGGGCCCGGTCCTCGAGCGCGTTCCGCGGTCACGATCCGTCCGGCTGCGATCCGCGGTCGACCTCGGGGGGATCGGCAAGGGTCTCGCCCTCCGCTGGGCGCGGGATCGTGTGCGCAAGCACCTGGGCGCCGTCGGGGAACGGCCCAATGGGCCGTCCGGTTTCCTGATCGACGCGGGGGGCGATCTCGTGCTGGATGGGCCCGCCCCGAACGGCGGTCCGTGGCGCGTCGCCATCGAAAGCCCCGTTGGCGGCAACGATCCGGTCGCGGTCATCGACGTGGTGACGGGAGCAGTCGCCACGTCCTCGGTGCGGATCAACAACTGGCGATCTCCGTCGGGCGAAGATGTCCATCACATCATCGACCCGGTCACTGGTCGCCCCGCGGGCAGCGGTCTGCGTTCGGTCACCGTTTGGTGGAGCGATCCGGCTTGGGCCGAGGTCTGGTCGAAGTCGCTCTTCGTGGCCGGCGAGGCATCGATCGAGCGAGAGTCACGCGCATCGCGCCTGGCGGTCTGGTGGGTGGGCGCCGATGGGCAGCTTGCGATGAGCGAACCTGCGCGTGCGATGACGATCTGGTCCTGATCCCCTCCAACGTCCGGACGCCTCCGTGGGTGGCGCCATCGGCCCGGGACCGCCGGTACACTCGGGGCGATGGCCCGGAATCCCAGCGTTCCGCTGCTCGCGATCCTCGGGCTCGGGGCGTTCCTCGCGGGCCTCGAGCTGATGATCACGGCGGTCGCGTTGCCGGCGATCGTCAACGACACCGCGGACTGGACCGAACTGCGCCGCGCCTCGTGGATCATCAACGGCTACCTTCTCGTGTACATCGTCGCGATGCCCCTGGCCGGCCGGCTGGCCGACCTGTTCGGTGCGCGCCGGCTCTTCCTGGGTGCGCTGGCCCTGTTCACGATCGGTTCGGCGCTCGCCGGGCGAGCCCAGTCGCTCGACGAGTTGATCGCGGCGCGGCTCCTCCAGGGACTGGGGGGCGGGATCCTCATCCCGGTCGCGACCGCGGGCGCCTCCCACCTTTTCGAAGGCAACGCTCGACCCCGTGCTCTTGGGTTCGTGGGCGCGCTGACGTTCCTCGGGATGGCCGCTGGGCCGTTCGCCGGGGCAGCGATCCTGGGCGCCTTCCATCCGGACGTCGCGCTGGCCCGGTTCGGCCTCGAACGCGGCGATCTGGCTGACGCCCTCGCTCCGGCCTGGCGCTGGGTGTTCTACGTCAACCTCCCGATCGGGGTCGCGCTCGGCGCTCTCGCCTGGGCGATCGATTGGGACACGCCGCGGCGCGCGGGCCGGATCGACATCGCCGGCGCCGCCGTGTTCAGCGTCGCCCTCGCAGCGATGGTCGCCGGGCTGACCCTGATCGGCAGTACGGACGCCATCGCGGGACTGGCGCCCGACCAGGCGGTCGCCGCTCTCCTGGGCACCGCCGCGATCGCCGCGATCGTCGTCGTTGTGGGGGCTGCGTCGCGCGGACCCGTTCCTCGATGTCCGGCTCTTCCGGATCCCGGCATTCTCGTCTGCGACCGGGGTCTCGCTTCTGACCGGCTACGGGTTCGCCACCGCGATCATCGGGGCGGCCGTGTACGTCGACCGCGTCCTGTACGGAGGTCCCGACGACCAGCGTCTGGCCCTCGGCGCCCTGGCCGGAGCGACGGCGGCCGGAGCACTCGTCTCGGGTCTGGCACTCCGGCTCATCGGCATGCGTGCCGTGACGGTCGTCGGGCTGGTTGCCAGCACGGTCGCCCTCGTCCAGGCGGCTCGCTGGACTCCGGCGACCACGATCGAGGAGATGGCCCTCTGGCTCGCGGTCTTCGGGGTCGGGTTCGGCCTGACGGTGACGCCGCGCTCGACTGCCGCGGTCGAAGCCGTTGGTCGCGCGTCCTTCGGCGTGGCGTCGGCGACGGTGACGGTCGCCCGGATGGTCGGGATGTCCGTGGGCCTCGCCATCCTCACGGCATACGGATCCACGACGATCGACCGCCTGTCGGCGGCGGTCTATGCCACGCCCGACGCCTACAAGGCGTTCATCCCCGAAGACCTGCGGGACCGTCCGCTGCGGGACGGCCAGGTGGTCCAGGCGCTCGAGGACTGGGCGTCCGGCCAGGCCGCCGAGATCATGGTCGGGATCTTCCTCGTGGCGGCGGCCCTGACCGCCGTCGCGATCCCGCTGGCGCTCGTGATGGATCCGAGGTCCTCACGGGCGCGTATGCTCCCCGCCGACGACAGCGAATTGGGCTAGGCGCCGCTCTCGATGGAGGAGATCAGGATGGATTCGCCCGCGAGTGCCCGGATCGTCGTTTGGAGTCAGGGCCGGCTCGTCGACGCGGATGGTGTCGAGACGCTCAAGAGCCTCCTCGCGGCCGATGGGTCGGCGCGCGCGTGGATCGACCTGGTTCGACCAGACCCCGCGGAGCTGGCCGCGATCTCGGAGGCCCTCGGATTGCACCCCTTGATCGTCGAAGACATCGAGGGCACGAATTGAGCGGGCGCGTCTGCAGCAGTTCGACGGGTTGATCCACATCGTCCTGTTCGCCCTCGACTTCATGGGTGAGGCGACGACAACCGAGATCGATATCGTGTTGGCCGAGCGATTCCTGCTGACGGCCCATGAGCCGACGTGGGATCCGATGTCCGCACCGATGCTGAGACGCGGAGCCGCGACGCCGCTCGGTCGCGGTCCCGACTACCTCCTCTATGCGCTGGTCGACTCGATCGTCGATGGCTACTTCCCGGTGCTGGACCATCTCGCCGAGGAGATCGACCAGCTGCAGGACGACGTCGTCCAAAGGGCGTCCAGCTGGACGCTGCAGCGGCTCTTCGTCCTGAAGCGCGAGTTGATCGACTTGCGACGGGTGATCTCGCCGGCCCGAGAGGTCCTCAACCAGCTGACGAACCGGGACCTCGGCATCGTTGCGAAGCCACACGTCGTCTACTTCCGGGATATCTACGACCACCTCATCCGCGTGACCGAGGAGCTCGACAACTATCGCGAACTCGTGTCGGGTACGCTCGATGTCTACCTCTCGACGGTCAACAACAACCTGTCGGCGATCATGAAGCGATTGACGGGCGTGACCGTCCTGCTCGCCGGGATCGGAGCTGTCGCGGGGATCTTCGGGATGAGCGAGGCCGGCGCTGCGTTCGATGGTTCGGAGGCGGCCGGGTTCTGGGTCGTGGCCCTGGTCACCGTCGCACTCGCCGCCGGAGCCGCGCTGCTGTTGCGCCGGATCGACTGGATCTAGCGCTCCGCAGCCGGATACGCGTCCCGAACGAAAGCGATCAGCCGCAGACGACCGGTTTCGGCTTCGGGTGTGCGTCGGCTGGATCCGCGGCGCCTTCGAACAGAAGCATCGCGACGACCTGGGTCTTCCCGACGGTTCCCTTCGGACCCTCGGACGTCTGGAGCCAGACCTGTTCCGTGGTGGCCGCGATCGCATCCAGGAGGCTGGTCTGGTGACGCCGAACCTCGACGATCTCGTACACGAAGAAGCGGTCGTCGCTGGTGTAGACCTGCACGAGCATCCCGAGCATCTTCTCGCCGTCCTTGATCTTCGACGCCGTCAGGATCGGCAGGAACATCCCGGTTCGCGCGTGGCCGTAGAGGTACGTCGCCCGGCCCCACCCGGGCTGGGACAGGTCGGTGATGTACTGGGCGACGTTGCACAGCGGGTAGTCGGCGTTGCCTGCGACGATCGGGAGATCGATGCTCAGCGCCGGGACCACGACCCGCGTCGCGACGCGGTCAAGCGGCGGCGTCGGCGAGGCATCCGGCGACGCGCTCGGCTCGGCTGATCGCGAGGGCGGCGCGCTGGGCGTGGCGGGGGGAGCCGTCGGCGCTAGGGTGGCCGGCGTGGTGCTCGGCTCGGGTCCGGCCGCCACGGGCCCGGTGTACGTCAGCAGGCCCGCCGTGATGAAGGTGACGCCGAGCGCCGTCAGGACCGCGGGCAGGAGTCGCGTGCGGAGGCGGAGCAGGAGGTCGTTCACGGCGAGAGCCTAGCAGCCCGTCGCTTGAACGGCCGTGGACCGCTCGTACTGGTACCCTGCCGCGGTGGGAAATCGCCTTTCGATCGTCGTGGGCCTCGTGGCCGGCGCCGCCGTCGCCGTGGCTGTGCTGACCGCCGTGCTCCTGTTCGCCCCGGATCCGGACGTCGCGGTGGGGGCGACCCCCTCGCCGGAGCCCTCGGCATCGGCTGAGCCGGGTCCGTCGGGTTCGGCAGCACCATCGGTCGCGCCCGGCTCGTCGAGATCGCCCGCCCCGATCAGCACGCTCATCACGACGAGCTTTCACGTCGGCGAGCCGGCTCCGCCGATCAGGGTCCCCCAGCTCGGCGGTGGCGAGATCGATCTCGCAGCGCTCAAGGGCCAGCCGGTCTGGGTCAACCTCATGGCGACCTGGTGCCCGTCATGTCGTGACGAGTTCCCGCTCATGAACAGCTTCGCCGCGCGATACGCACCGAATGGCCTGGTGATCCTGGCCGTCGATGTTCGCGAGGACGAGGGGACCGTCGCGTCGTTCGTTCGCCAGCTCGAGCCCATCTTTCCGATCGGCCTCGACGAGGATGGGACCGTGGCAGCGGCATGGGACGCGGTGGCCCTGCCGATGCACTTCTGGGTGGATGCCGAGGGGATCGTCCGCTACGGGGCCGTCGGCGGCCTCGGTCCGGACGAGATGGTGCGGGGGCTGCGGGCGATCATGCCCGGCGTCGAGATCACGCCCTGAGCCCGCCCGCCCGCGACACGACATCGGGCCACGACGCGATCCCGGACGCGTGGACCGTCGTCCGCGCACGCGTCCGTGCGCTCGGCGCGACGCCCGGGCGACTGCTCGTCGTCAGCGACTTCGACGGGACCCTCGCTCCGATCGTCCGTGACCCGATGGGGGCACGGATCGAGCCCGGTGGCCGCAGCGCCATGCGGCGTCTTGCGCGGATCGCCCACGCGCGGCCGGAGCGCCTCGAGATCGCGGTCCTCTCGGGTCGAGCGGCGAGCGATGTCGCGCGACGTGTCCGGGTCAGCGGCATCCGCTACCTGGGCAATCATGGGCTCGAGGTCGGGACCCTTCCGCGCGGCGAGCCGGCCGAGCGGATCGTCGTGGCGCAGGACCCGGTCGTGGGGGCGGGCGCTGCCGGTGACGCTCGTGCGATCGGCGCTGCCGTCGCTGCGGCGCTCGGCGAGCCACCCTGGCTCTTCGTCGAGAACAAGGGGCCGTCCGTCGCCTTCCACTACCGTCAGGCCGCCGACCCAGCCGCCGCTCGGGATGCCGTCCTGGACGCTCTGGATCGCATCGATGCGGCCGCCGACCTGAGCCCCCAACCCACGGCTGGCAGCTCCCGGCCGGCCGCTGACAACCCCCGGGCCCGCCGGACCCACGCCCCGGCCCGCCGGCCTTAGCCCCCAGCCCGCCGCGCGGAGCTCCGGCCTCGCCGCCCTGAGCCCCCAGCCCGCTGGACCCACGCCGCAGCCCGCCGGACCCACGCCGCAGCCCGCCGGACCCACGCCGCGGCCCGCCGCTGCGCTTGAGCGGCTCGAGGGCCGGCAGGTCGTGGAGTTGCGGCCGCCGAACGTCGGCGGCAAGGGAGCGGCGATGCAGCGACTCCTGGACTCGATCCGTCCGGACGCGGTGATGATCCTGGGGGACGACGTCAGCGATGCCGACGCGTTCCGGGTCGTGGTCGCGGCCCGCGAAGGAGGTATCGCCCGGCGCGGGTTGCCGGCGCTCGTGATCGCGGTCCACGGCGCCGCGGAGACGCCCGCCGAGGTCGTGCGCGCGGCCGATCTCCTCGTCGCCGCACCGCGCGACGCCGCGCGGGCGTTGGCGGAGCTGGCGCGAGTCCTGACCGCCGAATTCGGGATCCGGGGCCGAGATCCCCGAGTAGCCGCCCCGACCTGCGGCCTAGTCGGCCACGAGCCGCCCCGACCTGCGGCTGGCCGGCCGCGAGCCGCCCCCGAGGACCCCGCCTCGAGGAGCCGTCTCCGCCCAGCTCCGATGGGCCGTGGGGATGCCCCGCGCCCGATCGCGGGTCGGTTCGGCACCCGGTTTTGTGTCACTTACGAATCCGGTTGCTGGTAAACCCCAGGCCGACTGGCTTGGACAGGTCGTGAAGCCATATTCGTGCGTGGATCGGGTCGCCGGGCGTCAGTTTCCGTCACCACGTACTGCGATTCGGCGGATACCAGCATCCACATTCGTACCTGGCACCAAAAGGGCCGTCCGACGCGCGACGCGCCACTTACCAGCAGCCTGGTTCGTACCTGACACAAGAAGCCCGCGGGAACGTCGCGGGCGGGAACGTCGCGGGCTGGAACGTCGCGGGCTGGAACGCGGGCGGGAACGTCGCGGGCTGGAACCCGGGCCGGACGACGCGCGCGTCGATGCCGCCCGGACGACGCGCGACTCGAACCAGGCCGGACGTGCGCGGTGATCGGCCGCTCAGGATCCGGGCAGCGCGAGTTCGATCCGGCGCACCGTGTCGCGCAAGCGCCGTGAAGGCGGCTTCTCGCCGCGCCGGACGGCCGCCAGGTCGCGCAGCTGGCGACGCAGCCACCAGTCGAGATCCTGTTCGCGCACGATGGACCGAAGTCGTCGCATTCGGGCCAACCGCTCCTCTGGGTTCATCCGCAGCGCCCGATCCAGCTGTTCGGCGGTCCCCACGAGGTCCGCGGGCGCGACGGACAACGAATCTGCCGCCAGCTGCTCCGCAGCGCCGGCCGTCTCC
This sequence comes from uncultured Chloroflexia bacterium, assembly GCA_963714835.1. Classification (GTDB taxonomy): domain Bacteria; phylum Chloroflexota; class Limnocylindria; order Limnocylindrales; family CSP1-4; genus CAKKPP01. The sequence continues at coordinate 95,893 of CAVQPX010000004.1, read as the reverse complement.
GACAGGATGAGCACCGGGTTGCGCTCGCCGACGAGGATCGCCTCCTTGGCCACCAGGTTCATCCCGTCGATCAGCGGATTGACGAGCACGACATCCGCCACCCGGAGTGCCGCGATCGCCATGGCGTAGTCCGTTCCGTCCGAGATCCAGACGGGCTGATCGTCGGGTTCGGCGAGTCCGTTGATGCGGGCGATGACCTCGCGCACGGCGTTCGCATAGGCCGCGTACTCGGGGATCTCGGTTCGGGTGGGCGCCTGGATCGCGAGGAAGCGCGCCTTCCGACGGAGCTGGGGCTGCTCCTCCAGCAGGGCCTCGAACGCGAGGAACCCGCGGAGCGTGTTCTTCGAGGGCTCGATCCGGTCGGCGCGGACGATGAGCATCGGGTCGTCGACGCGGGCCAGACGCTCGCGGATCCGATCCACGCGTCGTTGCACCTCGTCGGACGCGGCGAAGCGCTGAAGGCCGGCCGGGTCGACCGAGATCGGGTACGTCCGGACGCGGATCCTTCGGCCCCGCCACCGGACGCTGCGACCCTCCCGATCCACCTTGGCATCGCGCACGAAGCTTGCCGCGCTCGCCAGGAAGTTCGAGGCGTAGTGGTCCGTTTGCAGCCCGACGATGTCGTTCGACAGGAGGCCCTCGCAGATCTCGCGCCGCATCGACTGGGGGAGGAGCTGCCAGTCGCTCGTTCCCGGCCATGGGATGTGGTTGAAGTGCAGGAGCGTCGCGTGGGGCAGGCGCTCGCGGATCGTCTTCGCCGCGAGATAGAGGTGGTAGTCCTGGATGAGGAAGACGGGCCGCTCGACGCCCTCCGCGACCGCGATCGCGGCTTCGGCCAACCGCTCGTTCGCCACTCGGTAGCCGCGCTTCCACGCATCGATGAGCGTCCGGTCGATATGCGGGCCATAGGGCGGCGCGTACATCTTGTGCTGGATGAACCACAGGAACGGGTTCGCGACGATCCGGTAATGGGGGTGGAAGACGTCGTCGCTCAGGGTCTCGTAGACGAGTTCGAGGTCCTGATCGGGGAGCGTCGCCTGGACCAGCGCCTCGACACGCGCGATCTGGGCCTTCGCCGGCGCGCGCCGCCGTCGACCGCGCACGCCGCCTGGGGGAGTGGCCGTGTCCTGCATCCGCCGCTCCGCGATGGCGCGCAGCGCGGGCGCCGCCTCCGAGTCGCCGGTCGTGAGCGCTGCCGCGACCCACGTGACGGGAGCGTGGCGCCCGAGCTCGCCGAGGGCCGTGACAAGTCCGCCGGAGCCGCGCGAGGCGACCAGCCCACGCGGGGCCTCGGGATCCACCTCGAACGTGAGGGGGCCGCGGTTCGAGACGACGATGAGCCGCCCGTTCGACCCGAGGAGCTCGCCGAGCAGTGCCCGGCGCTCGTCGAGCGCCCCCGCGCCCGGCTTGCGGGGGTGAGTGGCGGCCCTGGTCCCGGCCGCGGTCGTCAGCCCAGCGCCCGCGCTGCGTCCCCGACGATCTCGAGCAGGGGTCCCGGGATGAGGCCGAGCAGGATCGTCAATGCGGTGGCGGCCCACAGCCCACCCCAGAGGAGCCGTCCGTGGGTCGGGCTCGCCTCGTCGACCTTCGGTTCGCGCATGAACATGTAGACGACGACGCGCAGGTAGTAGAACGCGGCTGCCGCGGCGTTCAGGACGGCGATGACGGCCAGGATGGCGACGGGCCCGCCGGCCTGGACCGCCGCGAGGATGACATACGCCTTGCCGAAGAATCCCGCGGTCGGCGGGATGCCGGTCAGCGACAGGAGGAACAGCGTCATGAGGATGCCGAGGAGCGGTTCACGCCGCCCAAGACCGGCGAAGGTCTCGAGGCTCGAGGTGACGCCGGCCCGCTTTTGCAGCGCGGCGATGACGGCGAACGCACCGAGGTTCATGAATGAATACGCGACGCCGTAGTAGAGCAGTCCTTCAAGACCCTCCATCCGTCCGGCCGCATAGGCGGCGAGGCCCACGAGCATGTAGCCGGTGTGCGCGATCGAGCTGTAGGCGAGCATCCGCTTGACGTTGTTCTGGGTCAGCGCGACGAGGTTGCCGAGGGTCATCGTCGCCGCGGCGAGGATCACGATCACGATCAGCCACTCATCCTTGACTGCGGCGAGCGCCTCGACGAACAGGCGCAGGATCAGGGCGAAGGCACCGATCTTGGGGCCGACGGACAGGTAGCCGGTGACTGGCGTGGGCGATCCCTGGTACGCGTCGGGCGTCCAGTAGTGGAACGGCACCGCGGCGATCTTGAAGGCGACGCCGGTCGTGAGGAACGCGAGCCCCATCGCCAGGCCCGGCGACAGCGCAGACGTTCCGGCGACGATCTCGGACAGGCGAAGCGCCACGACGTCGATCCGCGTGGAGCCGGTCAGGCCCCAGATGAATGCGAGCCCGAACAGGAAGATCGCCGAGCTGAACGAGCCGAGCAGGAAGTACTTGATCGCGCCCTCGGTCGAGAACCCATCGCTCTTGTGGTACCCGGCGAGCAGGTAGCCGGGGATCACCATGAGCTCGAGGCCGATGAACAGGACGAGCAGGTCGGCCGAGGCCGAGATGAGCATCGCCCCGGTCAACGCGAACAGGAGGATCACGGTGAACTCGGCCATCGGCAGCCCGCGCGGCGCGAGGTAGTCCGGAGCGAAGACGATCGACAGCGCGACGATCGCGATGAACAGCAGGTCGAGGAACGTCGTCAGGGCATCGACCGAATAGGAGCCGTCGAACGCGGTCGCTTCGGTCTGGCCGGTCACCACGGTGATCGCGGCCACGGCCGCGAGGCCCACCAGCGAAACGCCGACGATCGGGCCGGTCCGGCCCGGCCGGATCAGGTCGACGATCAGGACGACGCCGGCCAGCAGGACGGCCGCCGCGAACGGCGCGATCGTGACGATGTCGCTCATGGCCATCGGTCAGCAGGCTCCCATCATGGCCACAGCGCGATCTGGATGGACGTGCCGCCCGCGACGTCACCGAGGACCGTCGCGACGGATCCGGCGATGAGGTCGAGGAGCAGGCCCGGGAAGAGCCCGAAGACCACGATCAACGCACCGAGCGGCGCGAGCGTCAGGATCTCGACCGGCTTGATGTCGGTCAGGTGCCCGCCAAGACCCTTGAGGAACTCGGACACCTCGCCGAACGCGATGCGCTGGAACATCCAGAGCAGGTACGCCGCCGCGAGGATCATCACGAACGTCGCGACGACCGCGACCAGCGGGCTGAAGTCGAACGACCCGACGAGCACGAGGAACTCACCCACGAACCCGGACAGGCCCGGCAGGCCAACCGACGCGAAGAGGAAGAACCCGAAGATCGCGGCATAGACCGGCGTCCGTCCCGCAAGGCCGCCCATCTTCGCGATCGTCCGGTCATGCGTCCGTTCGTAGATCACGCCGACGAGGAGGAACAGGGCGCCCGTGATCAGGCCGTGGTTGACCATCTGGAGGATGGCCCCCTGCATGCCCTGCTCCTGGAAGATGAAGATGCCGAGGGTGACGAAGCCCATGTGGCTGACCGATGAATAGGCCACGAGTTTCTTCAGGTCGGGCTGGACGAGCGCGACGATCGCCCCATAGATGATCGCGATCAGGCTCAGGACGATCACCACCGGCGCGAACGTCGTGGCCGCGTCCGGGAAGAGCGGCAGTGCGTAGCGGATGAATCCGTATCCGCCCAGCTTCAGCAGGACGCCGGCGAGGATCACCGAGCCCGCGGTGGGCGCCTCGACGTGGGCGTCCGGAAGCCAGGTGTGGAACGGGAACATCGGGATCTTGATGGCGAACGCGAGGAAGAACGCCGCGAACGCGAGGAGCTGCAGTCCGTCAGCGAACCCGGTCGTGCCGGCGTACGCGCGCAACGCCTCGAAGTCGAAGGCGCCCGTCCAGTTGCCGCCGTTCGCGTCCTGGAACGCGAACGCCATCGCCAGGATGGCGACGAGCATGAGGAGCGATCCGACGAGCGTGTAGAGGACGAACTTGATCGTCGCGTAGATCCGGTTGGCACCTCCCCAGATCCCGATGATCAGGTACATCGGGACGAGGACGACCTCCCAGAAGATGTAGAACAGGAACGTGTCCAGGGCCACGAAGACGCCGATCATCCCCAGCTCGAGGATGAGGAACGACGCCATGTATTCCTTGATCCGGGTCTTGATCGGCCCGAACGAGGCGAGGATGCTGATCCACGAGAGGGTCGTCGTCAGGACCACGAGGACGAGCGACAACCCATCGACGCCGAGCTTGTACTGGATCCCGAAGGCGGGAATCCACGACGCCACTTCGACGTACTGGAACAGGCCGCCGCGGCCCGGCGCGAAGCCGAGGAGGAGGAACAGCGACAGGACCCACGTGATCAGCGCCGTACCGAGCGCGAGTGGCCGCGCCACCCGCTCGGGGAACAGCGCGATGAGGATCGCACCGAGAAGCGGCGTGAAGACGATGAGCGTCAGGATCGGGATGTCGGACACGTTCATCGGTCAGGTACCCGCGATCAGGAGATAGGCGCCGGCCATGACGATCAGCCCGAACGCGATGCCGAGGGCGTAGTTCTGGACGCGACCGGTCTGCACGCGGCTGAGCCCGCGACCGGCGCCCCGGGTCACGGTACCCAGGCCGTTCACGGCACCGTCCACGACGGCGCGGTCGAACCACCAGGCCGCGGCCGCGACCCGTCCGCCGATCCTGATGAACAGAAGATCGTTCAGTTCGTCGAACCACCACTTGTTGAGCGAGGCGCGATAGAGGAACGGGACGCGGGCGCTGATCGCCTTGACCCGCTCCGGCGAGCCGTCGCGGCGGAAGCCCGGCAGCTCGATGCCGAACAGGAACCAGGCGACCGCGATCCCGGTCGTGGCGATCGCGACGCTCGCGAGGATGAGCACGCCGTCGATCCCGAACAGGGCGTACGGCTCCGCCTCGTGATGGGCGATCTCGACGGCTTCGTGGAAGACGGGCTCCAGCCAGTGGTGGAGCGTGCTGTCGCCGAGCGGCAATCCCAGGAACATCCCGAGCCCGATGGACGGGATCGCGAGCAGGATGAGCGGCACGACCATCACGGCCGGCGATTCGTGGATCTTGTCCCAGACCTCCTTCGGGCCGCGGAACGCGCCCCAGAAGGTCAACCCCATGAGCCGGAACATGTAGAACGCGGTCATCCCGGCCACCACGAAGCCGATCGCCCACACCCAGGCGAATCCGAGCTTGAGCGACTCGCCCAGGATCTCGTCCTTCGAGAAGAACCCGGCGAGGGGCGGGATCCCCGCGATCGCCAGCGAGCCGACGAACATCGTGAGGTAGGTCCACTTGATCTTCGTGGCGAGACCGCCCATCCGGCGCATGTCCTGCTCCTCGTGGACAGCGTGGATCACCGAGCCGGAGCCGAGGAACAGGAGTCCCTTGAAGAAGCCGTGGGTCATCAGGTGGAAGATCGCCGCGGTCCACGCCCCGACGCCCAGGGCGGCGAACATGTAGCCGAGCTGACTGAGCGTCGAGTAGGCGAGAACCCGCTTGATGTCGGTCTGGGTCATCGCGATCGAAGCGGCCAGGATCGCCGTGAAGATGCCGATCCCGGCGACCACCACCAGGGCATCCGGGGCGCTCGCGAAGATCGGGCTGGCGCGGGCGACCAGATAGACACCGGCGTTGACCATCGTCGCGGCGTGGATCAGGGCGGAGACGGGCGTGGGACCTTCCATCGCATCGGGCAGCCACACGTGCAGCGGGAACTGGGCGCTCTTGCCCATCGCCCCGGCGAAGAGGAGCAGCGCCACGACGACCATCGGGATGACCAGCGTGTCGGCATGGAGGAGGATGTCCATCGACTCGCGGATGTCGAGCGTGCCGGTGTTCACCCAGATCGCCATGATCCCGAGCGCGAAGCCCACGTCGCCCACGCGGTTGACGATGAACGCCTTCTTGCTGGCGAGTGCGGCCGACCGCTTGCGATACCAGAACCCGATGAGCAGGTAGCTCGACAGCCCCACGAGCTCCCAGGCCACGAAGACGACGAGCCAGCTGTCGGCGAGGACGAGCAGCAGCATCGAGAACATGAACAGGTTGAGGTAGGCGAAGAACCGCCAGTAGCCGGGGTCGTGGCTCATGTACCCGATCGAGTAGATGTGCACGAGCATGCCGATCGTCGTGACGACGATCAGCAGGCAGGCCGTCAGGTTGTCGACGAAGAAGCCGGCGTTGACGACGAAATCGCCGGCCGGGATCCACTCCCAGAGGGTCACGCCGAAGCCGTGCTCGCCGAACGGCTCGCCGCCGGTCAGCGCCGTGAACGCGACGAGCATCGAGATCACCCAGGACGCGACGACCGCGCCCACCGGGACCCAGTGGGCCTGCTTGTCGAGCCGGCGGCCGATGGCCGCGGTGAACAGGAACCCGGCGATCGGGAGCGCGGCGATGAGCGGGATCAGCGTGCCGAACTCCACGTCAGCGGCTCATCGCGTCGTATTCGTCGACGAGCGGCGTGCGCCGGTTCCGGAAGATCGCGATGACGATCGCCAGCCCGACGGTCGCTTCAGCCGCCGCGACGGCCATCACGATGATCGCGATCACGGAGGCATCGACAGCCAATCCGGGGATGAACGCGCCGAAGGCGATGATCGCGAGATTCACCGCGTTGAGCATCAGCTCGATCGACATCAGCATGCTGATCGCGTTGCGCCGGGCGAGGAACCCGAAGGTCCCGATCGCGAAGAGCAGCGCCGAGAGGACCAGATAGGCGTCGAGGGAGTCGATCACGTCGGACCCTCTTCCTCGCGCTTGGCCAGGAAGACGGCACCGATCACCGCTGCGAGAAGGAGGACGCTGACGACCTCGAACGGCAGGACGAACTCGTCGAACAGGACGCGCGCGAGATCGCTCGTGACGGTCTGGATCCGGGTGCCGACCTCGCGCCAGTCCGTCGCCCCGACCGCGACCGAGACGATGACCGCGAGGAGGATCGCCGCGATCGCGGCTGCGCGAGTCTGGGTCTGGAAGACGAGCCGGGCCGGCCCGGCTTTCGTCTGGGTCAGCATGATCGCGAACAGGATGAGGACGCTGATCGCGCCGATGTAGACGAGCACCTGGGCGGCCGCGACGAGCGGCGCCTGGAGGAGGACGTAGATGCCGGCGAGCGCTGCGAAGCACAGCATCATCGCGAGGCCGGCCCGGATGATGTCCTTCACGAGGACGACGAGCAGCGCCGATCCCAGCATCATCGCCGCGAGGACGACGAACAGGATGTCGGCGAAGGCGATCCCGAGGATCGGAACGGACTCTCCCAGCGCCACGGCGTCCGCGCCTACCGGTGGTGTGCGTGACCGGCGCCGGCACCCTGGCCACCGCCATTCGCATGGTCGTGCCCGGCATGCCCGCCGTGGCCGCCGCCGCTCCCGTTGCCGTTCCCGCTGGTGAGCGAGCTCGGCAGCATCGGGAGCATCCGGTTCGCGTCGATGATCCGACCCTCGGCCGCAGCCCGAGTCGCCCAGTCGCGTTCGCGCCGGATGTACGTGACCTCGGTCTCGCGATCGATCGCGGCGATCGCCATGAGATCGATCATCGGCTCCTCGCGCGACGTGTGCGCGAGTTCGAAGTCGGCGCCATCGCGCAGCGCGTCGTACGGGCAGGCGTCGACGCAGATCCCGCACAGGATGCAGCGGCTCTCGTCCACCTCGTACTTCTCGAGGACGCGCGGCTTCGGCATGAGTGCGCCGGTGGGGCAGGTCTCGGCACAGCGTCCGCACGATACGCACGGCGTGTCGTTGAGGCTCATGTCGAGCGGGGTCGTGACCAGCGTGTCGAAGCCGATCCGCATGAAGTCGTAGCAGGCCGCCCCCACGACCTCGGAGCAGACCTGGGCGCAGCGGCCGCAATCGATGCAGCGCGACGGCTCGCGCAGGATGAACGCGTGACTGTCGTCGCGGACGTAGTCGTGGTTGATCCCGGTGAAGCGGTTCTCGGTCACGCTTCGGTAGCCGGCCCCGAAGTTCTGCTTCGGTTCGAGGGTCTGGAGCGTGGTGCCGTACTCGATCCCGAGCCGGCGCAGGTCGCAGAAACCGATCGCCTCGCAGGTGCACTGGAGACAGCGCGTCGACTCGGCGACCGCGTCGGAGCGGGTGTACGGGATCTCGTACTCCACGTAGCTCCGGTTGCGGACCTCCGCGTCCATCGCCTTCATCCGGTAGCGCGGTTCCTTGATCTCGCTCGTGAACGGCACGATCGAGAGGAACTCGGGCTGCGGTTCGGCGAGCGTCTGGCGCGTGCGCAATGCGGACAGGTCGAGGCCCTTCATGAACGCATCCACGGCGTAGGCGGCGCGCCGACCCTCGGCCACGGCCTGGACGACCGTCGCCGCCCCGATCCGCACGTCGCCGGTGGCGAACACGCCGGCGCGGCCGGTCTCGAACGTGACGGCGTCGGCCTTGACGCGCTTCTGCTTCGTGACCTCGACGCCGTGCGAACCCGGCCCGATCCAGTCGACCTCGGGGCCCTGCCCGATCGCGAGCAGGACGCGGTCGCACGGGATCGTGAACTCCGTGCCCGGTGCCGGCTCGGGGCGGCGCCGCCCGGACGCGTCGGGTTCGCCGAGCTGCATCCGGATGAACTCGACTCCGGTGACCTTGCCGTTCTTCTCGTCGGTGATCACGCGCACGGGCCCGGCCTGGAAGATCGCCGTGGCGCCCTCCTCGAGCGCCTCGTGGACCTCGTTGGCGGCGGGCATGTCCTTCATGTCGCGGCGGTAGACGAGGGTCACCTCGGCCGCGCCAAGGCGGACGCTCGTCCGGGTGCAGTCCATCGAGGTGAACCCGCCGCCGATGACGACGACGCGGCTGCCCGCATGCCCCGGGTAGTCGAGGCCGAGCGTGGCGGTCCGCAGGTACTCGAGACCGTCGATGACCCCGTCGGCGTCTTCGCCCGGGATCCCGAGCTTGTTCGTGTCGTAGCAGCCGATCGCGACGACGACCGAGTCGTAGCCCTGGTTGCGCAGGTCGTCGAGGGTGAAGTCCTTGCCGAGCTCCTGGTTGCACTCGATCCGGCCACCGAGGCGGGTCACCGACTCGTACTCGGCCTCGAGGACCTCGACCTTCGGCAGGCGGTACTGCGGGATGCCGTAGCGAAGCATCCCGCCCGGTGCCGGGTCGCGTTCGAAGACGGTCACGTCGTGGCCGGCGATCAGCAGGTAGTAGGCCGCGGCCATCCCGGTGGGCCCTGACCCGATGACGGCGGCGCGTCGACCGGAGCGAGCCTGGACCTCGAAGGGGACGGGCGGATCGACGCCCTCGTCGAGCATCGCCTTGAGGACCTGGTCGCCGGCGTAGCGGTGGCTGTCGCGGATGGCGATCGCCTCATCGACTTCGTCGCGACGGCAGTGCTCTTCGCACGGCGCCGGGCAGACGCGTCCGAGCACGGAGGGGAACGGGATGGTCCGCTTGAAGACCCGGGTCGACTCGCGGAAGTCGCCTTCGGCGTTCTGCTTGAGGAACCCGGGGATGTCGATATGGCTCGGGCACTTGTTCTGGCAGGGCGGCAGGCAGTAGGCGTTGTGGTCGCTGAAGATCAGCTCGAGGTTCGTGCGGCGCAGGCGGCGCACCTCCTCGGTCTGGGTCTGGACCTTCATCCCGTCCTCGCAGGTCCGCGAGCAGCTGATCGGCGGGTGCTCCTCGCCCTCGACCTCGACGACGCACATCCGGCACGCCCCGAAGCCCGGGAGTTTCGGCTCGTAGCAGAGCGTCGGGATCTCGATCCCGTTGTCGCGACAGACCTCGAGGATCGTCTGGCCCTCGAGGCCCTCGACCACGCGGCCGTCGACCTCGATCCGGATGGCCGGCGTCGACTGCGGGCGCTGCGGGGCCTGCGTCGTGAGCAGGCGCTCAGCGAGCGAATTCGGGCGCCGCCGAGGAGCCGCGTTCGATCCGGGTGATCAGGTCGGTCATCGTCGCCTCATTGGATGGCGCCCACGGCCACCGCGATCGGATGGCAGACGCCGGCGGGGCACGAGCTGCGCGCGATGTGCGCCTCGAGCTCGTCTCCGAAGTATCGCATCCCGCTTGCGAACGGGAGGGTCGCCAGGCGCTCGTGGTCGCACAGCGCGGAGGCCACGATGTCGTGCGACAGGTCGGTCATGAGTTCGAGATCGTCCGGTTTCGTGGTCCCGGCCGCGATCCGGTCGCCGATCTCCGACAGCCGGCGGGTCCCGATCCGGCAGGGGATCGTCTTCCCGCACGATTCGTCCGCGCAGAAGCGCGTGAGCACACGGGCCAGGTCCACGACGCACGTCCGGTCGTCGGCGACGATCACCGAGCCCGAGCCGATGTGGGCCCCGACCGCGCGCAGCGAGTCGAACGTGTACGGGGTGTCCAGCAGCTCCGGTGGCAGGAGTCCGCCCGATGGACCTCCCACCAGGACCGCCTTCAGCTCGCGCCCGTTCGCCGGCGACCCCCCGAGACCCACGATCTTGCTCAGCGGCGTCCCGAGCGGCACCTCCGCGATCCCGTCCTTCTGGGCGCCACGCACCTGGACGAGGATCGTCCCCGGGCTGTCCTTCGCGCCGATCGCCGCGAACGTCTCGGCGCCGTTGCGGATGATCCACGGGACCGCGGCCAGCGTCTGGATGTTCTGGACGACCGTCGGCATCCCGTTCAACCCGCGCTCGGCCGGGTGGGGCGGCCGTTGTTCGGGCTGCCCGCGCTTGCTCTCGAGCGCCTTGAGCAGGATCGTCTCCTCGCCGAGGAGATAGGCGCCCTGGACCGGCCGCACGGCGACGGTGAGATCGAACCCGGAACCGAACAGATCGAAGCCGAGGAACCCGGCGTCCTCCGCGGCGCCGATGGCGGCCTCGAGCATCCGGATCAGGTCGACCTCGGCCGCACGGACCGCGATGAAGGCCTCCGAGGCGCCCACCGCGTGGGCCGCGATGGCGATCCCTTCGAGGACGCGGTACGGGTCGCGCGCGAGCAACTCGCGGTCCGTCCGGACCGCGGGATCCGCGCCGTAGCCATTCGCGACGACGTAGCGGCGCGCGGCCTCCGTCGTGGCCGCGGTGCGCCACTTCTCGCCGGTGGGATAGCCGGCGCCGCCGCGGCCGCGCAACCCCGACGCGGAGATCGTGGCGATGACTCCGGTGGGGCCGAGCTCGCGGATCGCTGCCCGGAGGCCCTCGAACGCACCGGCAGCCACCGCCGCGTCGAGATCCATGGGATCGGGAGCGTCGGCGCGCTCGAGCAGGACGCGGGGCCAGGCCTTCGGGGTGGGCAGGATCGCGGTCATCGGCTCAGTTGACCCGCTGCCCGGTCTGACCGTCAGACGCGCCCGTTGCCGATCCCCCGCCGAGAGCGGCGTCGAGTCCGGACAGGTAGGCGGCATCGCCGGGTCGTTCGCCGTCGGGCTGGAAGCGCAGGTGGCTGTAGTAGCTCGCGGTGCCGTAGATCATCGCGTACCACGCCCCCGTGGACTGGCTGATCCGCTTCAGCGCGGCCACGGGCAGGAAGCCGTAGGCCTCCTGGGTCGCTTCGAGGATCTGGAGCATGTGCGCCGGGTCGTGGTCGTGGTCGACGAGGATCGCCTCGAGCGCGGACAGGTCGGTCGCGGCGAAACGGGCATAGGCGGGATCCGGCACGGTCCGCCCCGAGCGACGCAGCGCGGACTCCTCGCGGCGCTCGCCGTAGGTCTCGGCCGCGCCCCAATGGACGTGGAAGCGGCCCTTCGTGTCGATGCCGCCCATGTCGATGCACTCGATGGGGCAGGCCTGGGCGCACTGGAAACAGGTCTCGCACTTGAGCGTGCCGTACTCGTCGTAGAGCAGCTGCAGACGGCCCCGGAACTTGGCCGGGATGTCCGGCTTCACCTCGGGGTACTTGACGGTCACCTTGGGCTGGAAGAAGCGGCGGAGCGTCAGCGCCATGCCGCGGACCATGCCGATTCCCGGGATCAGGCTCATCTGACGGGCCTCACAGGACGGGCTTCAGGGCGTCGGCGACCACGATCGCGGCGGCCGTCACGAACAGGTTGATGAGCGACGCGGGCAGCAGCCACTTCCAGGCGAAGCCCATGAGTTGATCGATCCGGATCCGCGGCAGCGTGCCGCGCATCCAGACGAAGAGGAAGACGAACGCGTAGGTCTTGCCCATGAACCACAGGATCCCGGCGACGAAGTCGAGGTTGATGTACAGGAACCCGAGGACCGCTCCCATCGCGACGACGTTGAACAGGAGGAAGCCCGCGATGAGGGCCTGCCACCAGGGCATCGAACTGCGCAGGAGGTAGAACGGGGCGGCCAGCATCAGCGTCCCGACGAGCGGGGCCAGCGCGATGACGAACAGCAGGCCGATGCCGAGCGAGCCCGGGTCGAGCGCGATCGCGATGGGTGTCGTGATCTCGAAGCCCGGGACGACGGTGCCGACCACCCCGTTCAGCCCGTTGATGATCGCGTTGATATCGAACGGGGCCTGCCAGCCGCCCAGGAACAGGGTGACGAGCAACGCCGACATGATGAAGACGTTGATGTACTCGGCGAAGAAGAAGAAGCCGAAGCGCATCCCTGAGTACTCCGTGGCGAACCCGGCGACGATCTCGGAGTCGGCCTCGGTCAGGTCGAACGGCGTCCGGTTCGCCTCGGCCGTCGCGGCGATGAAGAAGATGACGAAGCCGAGCGGCTGCTGGAACACGTACCAGTCCGTGATCCACGGCCCCTGGTTCTCGACGATCGTGTTCAGGCTCATCGTGCCGGCCAGGAGCAGCAAGCCCACCACGGACAGCGTGAGCGGGATCTCGTAGCTGACCATCTGGGCGGCGGACCGCAGGCCGCCGATCAGCGAGTACTTGTTGTAGCTTGCCCAGCCGGCCATCAACAGGCCGACGACGCTCAGCCCGCCGACCGCGAAGAAGTAGAGCAACCCCACGTTGAGGTCCTGGGCGATCAGGCCCGGTGCGAACGGGATGACGAGCGCGCCCATGACGCTGGCCATGAACACGACGATGGGCGCCCAGGTGAAGACGAGCCGATCCGCGCCGGTCGGCGTGAAGTCCTCCTTCATGAGCACCTTGAGGCCGTGCACCGTCGACAGGAGCGTGCCCCACGGCCCGACTCGATCCGGACCGACACGGAGATTCATCAGCGCGATGATCTTCATCTCCATGTAGATGATGACGAACGCCGAAGGTGGGGCGAGAAGGAGCAGGATCGTGACGGCCGCAACGAACCGGACGATGCCGACGTTCGCGGCGAGGATCTCGAGGATCGTGCCGCCCAGCAGCGCGATGACCGCGACGAGAGCGATCGACAGGACCAGGAGCACCGGGAGCAGCGTGAAGACGACCTTGCCGGGCAGCGTCAGGCGACCCCAGGCGCGGCTCATCACCGTCACTTGTCGATCCCGCCCATGATCGGATCGAGCGACGCCATGACCGCCATCGTGTCCGCGACGAGGTTGCCGGGCAACATCAGGCCGACCGCCTGGAGGTGGATGAAGGACGGGTCGTGGATGCGCATCCGGAACGGCTGGTCGGTGCCGTCGCTGATGGCATAGGTCGCGTACTGGCCGCGCGGCCCCTCGACGGCGGCATAGGCACGTCCGGGACGCGGGCGAAGGAGCCGCGGCAGCTTGGCCATCACCGGTCCGTCCGGCATCTCGTGCAGGCACTGGTCGATGATCCGGAGGCTCTGCTTGATCTCGTCCATCCGGAGCAGGTAGCGGGCCAGAACGTCGCCTTCGCTGCGCGTGGGGATGTCGAAGTCGAGTTCCGGGTAGACCGAGTACGGATGAGCCCGGCGGACATCGAATGGCAGGCCGGTCGCGCGCAGGTTCGGCCCGCTCATGCACATCCGCAGGGCCGTGGCCGAATCGATCGTCCCGAGGCCGCGAGAGCGGCGCACGAACAGCTCGTTCTCGTTCAGGAGGGTCAGGTTCGATTCGATCTGCTCGGTCGCCCGGCTCATCCACGATCCGAGCCGACTCATGAACTCATGGTTCAGGTCGCCGTTGACCCCGCCGATCCGGAAGTAGTTGAAGAGCATCCGCTGGCCGGTGAGCGCGGCGAGCATCTCGACGATCTCGTCGCGTTCGATGAAGGACCACAGGATCGGCGTGATCCCACCCAGGTCCAGGGCGAACCAGCCCATGAACAGCGCATGGCTGGCGACCCGGTTGAGCTCACCGGCGAGGACCCGGATGTACTCCGCGCGGCGCGGGACCTCCACGTCGAGCAGCTTTTCGAACGCCATGACCGGCGCCCACTCGCAGAACAACGATGAGATGTACTCGAGCGGGTCGGTGTAGCAGATCGCCTGGTGGTAGTCGGCGTTCTCGCACAGCTTCTCGACGCCGCGGTGGAGGTAGCCCAGGACCGGGTCGATGTCGACGACCTTCTCTCCGTCGAGCTTGAGCACGACCCGCAGCACCCCGTGGGTCGACGGGTGCTGCGGCCCCATGTTGATGAACAGCTCGCCGTCCCCGAGCGTGTAGAACTCGGCCTCGCGCTCGGTCCGCGGCGGATACGGCGGGATCGGCTCGTAGACCCCGATCTCCTCGTCGAGCAGGACGCGCGGGTCGTCGCTCGACGGGCGGCGCGTGTCGGTGGTCATCGTCCGCGCCTCATGCGTTCGCCTTGCGGACGAGCGCGTCGTCGGTGGCATCGCCGTGGAGCGTGCGTCTGTTCCATGTGTCGGACGCCGCCGCCCGGGGAGCGCGCCGCGTCGTCCGCGAGGTAGAAGTCCTTGCGCAGCGGGAACGACTCGTAGTCGGGCGGCATGTAGATCCGGCGCAGGTCGCGGTTGCCCTCGAAGACGATCCCGAACATGTCGTACGCCTCGCGCTCCATCCACTCGGCACCCTTCCACAGGAAGGTGACCGAGGGAACGCGCGGCTTCGAGCGGTCGATCCCGTCGGCGATGACCCGCAGCCAGTCCGACGTCGTGGCACTCCACAGGTGGTACACCGTCTGCATGTGGCTGCCCGTATCCACGCCGGCCAGATCGGACAGGAATCGGAAGTCGAAGTCCGCCTCGTCGTGGAGAGTGCGCAGGACGTCCTGCACGTCCTTCGGGGCGATGCGGATCTCGGTCTCGTCGTGGCGCTGCCGGATGGGCCCCGTCAGCGTGGCGCCGAAGCGCCCTTCGAGGCGCTTCTTGAGGGCTCGGTCCATCGTCAGACCTCGTCCGGCACGCTGGGGCCGATGCGGCGCTCCGGCCAGTGCCCGCGGCGATCCTTGACGACCTGCTGGAGCTTCATCATCCCGTAGATGAGGCCTTCGGGCCGGGGCGGGCAGCCCGGGATGTAGACGTCGACGGGCATGACCCGGTCGATCCCCTCGATCGTCGAGTAGCTTCGCTTGTAGCGCCCACCCGAGCACGTGCAGTCGCCCATCGCCACGCACCACTTCGGCTCCGGCATCTGCTCCCACAGCCGGACGAGCGGTCCGGCCATCTTCGTGGTCAGCGTGCCGGCGACGATCAGGACGTCGGCCTGGCGGGGGCTCGCGCGGAACGGGAAGAAGCCCCAGCGATCCATGTCGTTCTTGCGAGGTCGCCGCCGACATCATCTCGATCGCGCAGCAGGCCAGTCCCGACAGGAGCGGCCACAGGCTGTTCGCCCGGATGAGGTCGAGGACGTAGTCGGCCTTGGTCGGGATGACTTCGAGCATCCCGCCCCACCGGGCGTCGTCACGACGCAGCGACGGGTCGTGCTCCAGTTCCGCGAGGTGGTTCGCAGCGAGGATCCCGGAGGGGTAGGCCGCCGGATCGGTCGACGTCCACAGGGTGTTCGGCGACGACCAGGGCCTCGGCCAGGTCGCGCGGGTCGGCGACGGCAGGCAGGTGATCGCCGGTGGTCGCGCCCGGCTCGAGCGCATCCGTCGGCTCGGCGGGCGGCGCTCCGGCGCCCGGTCCATCGGGGGTCATCGCCACGTCAGGACTCCCTTGCGCCATGCGTAGGCGAGCCCGAGCAGGAGGATCGCCACGAACACGAACATGCTCGACGAAGCCACCGATGAGCAGATCGCGGAAGACGATCGCCCAGAGGTAGATGAAGATGACCTCGATATCGAAGGCGACGAACAGCAACGCGTAGATATAGAACGAGAGCCCGAACCGGCCGTGGGTATCGCCGTACGTGTCGATCCCGGATCTCATAGGGCAGACCCTTGTGGACGTCGCCACGGTTGCGATGCGAGATCAGCCACGCGAGCCCGATCGTCAGGAAGACGAACGTCACCCCGGCGAAGGCGAACCCGACGACGTACCAGATCCCGTCCAACCGTCCCTCACTCCACGGCGGAGGCCGCGCTGCGCGGTCCCCGAACCGGCGGTGACATGCGCCCCTGCGAGGCGCGCGCGACCGACCGCCATGCGCGGCCGATGCACCGGCATTCTAGCAGGGGAGCACGGTCGCGCCGGACGCTCGACGGCGCCGCCGGCGGGCCGGCGCGGCATCTCGGATCGCCGGCCGTAGGCGCGATGCGGCATCGAGAACGACAGGCCCAGGAGCGCGGGCTCCGCGGTCACCCCGCGCCCGAAGAGCATCACGCGGAAGCGACCCATCGCCGCGGGATCGAGCATCCGCATCGACGGCCGAGCGACTGCCGAGGTACGACCTCGATCGTGGTCGCCGGATCGGTCTGCAGCTGCGACGAGCATCTCGCCGATCCCGAGGCCGATGAGGAACTCGGCCTGGGTCGTGGTCCCGAGGTGGTCGAGCCCGGCCGTCGCGGCGGCGCGCTCGACGGCGGTCACGTCGACGTGGGCGGTCAGATCCTGGCGCCCGACGTGGCGCGTACGGATCGTCGTGAACGCGGTGGCGAACGTAGGCGCGGAGCGTCCCGTCGGCGCGCCGGACCGGGTCGTAGAGCTCCGCCGCCGGGTAGCCGTAGTCGATGAGCGAGGAGCGACGCCGCGCTCGAGGCCGGCGGCCGCCGTCGGCGCACCCAGGCGTCGATGCCGAGACAGATCTCGCCGCGCTGGCCGTCGGCCAGGGCGATCGCCCTCGTCGGCGAGCCGCGCGCCCAGTCGTGGATCGCTCGGCGGGCCCTCGACTCCACGAACCTGAGGCCGCTCATGATCGGTTCCGATCGTCCCCCGGAGAGATCCCCACGAGGAGCTCGCGCGGCCCACCGGGACGACGATCATGCGGTGGACCGGCAGCGCGTCGAGGACCTCGTTGGCCAGGACGACGCCCGACGATCGGTCGATCGTCGGCGGGGTCCGCCATCCTGTCGCCGGACCCGGCTTCGGTCAGGGCGCGCCTGAACGCCGATCCGGTGTGCCTCGATCTCCTCGGGCTCCAGCGGATGCGGCTCGCCAGCGTGGGCTCCGTGGCCGCGAGCGCTCGCAGGGCCGCGATCGCCAGCGCGCCGGTCCCGGCCGCCCGGTCTCGCGGACGTGAACCGGTCCGGCTCACCGAGGCGGCGCCAGATCTCGGCGAGCTGCCGGGCGATCGCGGCGCCGAAGATCGGGTCCGCCTCGGGCGCGGTCAGGAAGTCGCCGCTCTCGTCCGGGTCGAGGCTCGGCCGAGCGGTAGTAGCCGAGCCCGGGTTCGTAGAGGGCGAGCTCCATGAACCGTGCGAAGGTGATCGGCCCGTCGGCGCGCGATCTCCGCGCCGATCAGCTCGACGAGCTCCGGCGACGTCGCCGACGGCAGTCGAGGTCGGGATGGGGCGTCGCGGCGCAGACCGGGATCAACGTCGCGCGGCCCCGTCAACGTGGGGCCCCTGCCGCCGCGCCGGGCACGAGGACGCGCAGCCCCGGGCCCGACCAGCGTGTGGCCGCCGAGCAGGATCGGGATCGGCGCCCGCGTCGCACCGACGCGTCAGCGCGCGGAGCCACGGGTCGCGCGATCCGCTCCGGCGAGCAGCAGGTCCGAGGCGAAGCGATCCTCGGGGCGACGGCCAGCGCCGCTCGTCGCGGCCGCGGTCGGTGGGCGATCAGGACCCGCGTGTCGACGAGCGCCGCATCGCCGAACCGGGACAGGAGTGAGCCGAGCGCTGGCCGGTCCGTCCGAGGTCGAGCGCAGCCCCGATGACCGAGCGCGGCGGGCGCTGCGCAGGCCGGAGCCGTCCGCATCCCGCGCTCCTCGACGAGGGCCCGCACGCGGCACGCGGCGCGACCGCTCCAGACAGGCCAGGGTCGCCGCCGACGTCCGGCCGGCCACGAGGAGTTCGGCGCCGGGGATCGCGCGGCGATCGTCGCAGGGCATCGACCATGGCTCCAGGCGTCGAGTCGCCCACCTCGCGCCTCTGCCAGCCTCGCGCCGGCCGAGCAGCGCGACGTCCAGCGGCGAGTCGATGTCGAGGCCGAGGTGCCACCGGTCGCGCCGGTCGCGCGACCGGGATCGCCGGCGACTGTCGGCGAGCCAGCGCGGCAGGGCGTTGTCGGCGGGGAGGTCGCGGGTACGTCGGCGAGAACGGCCGGGTACGACAGGGCGACCACGTCGGCCGAGTAGCGGTTGTTCGCGAGCGCAGCCGGCGTCGCCTCCGACGGCGGCTTCGACGAACGCCAGCAGATCGTCGCCGGTCGCCGCCGGGATGGCCCCGGACCCGAGGACCACGAGGCCGTCCGCCCCGTCCGCCAGCGCGTCGGCCGCCACGTCGCGCAGCCGCTGCCCGAACGGGACGTCGTCGCGCGGCCCCGCCAGGATGCGCACGTCGGCCGCACCCGCGCGCTCGAATCCCACGCGAAGCTCCTCCGCGGACCGGGCCCGCGCGTCGGCAAGGACGCGCGTCAGCGGGCCGGTGTCGGACGCCGGCTCGAGATGGAGGATGCGAACATGGACGTGACTCACGAGGGGAGTCTATCGAGAGGAGGGCCGCCCGCTGCCCAGGACCGTCCGGGCCTACATCGGCCTGGGAGCGAACGTCGGCGATGCCGGATCGACGCTGGCCGCGGCCGTCCACGCGCTCGCCGCGCTTCCCGCCGTCCGACTCCGCGGTGTATCGCGCCTCTACGCGACGCGGCCGGTGGGCGTGACCGATCAGCCGGAGTTCCGCAACGCCGTCGCGGCCGCTCGACATCGTCCTGCCTGCCGACGAGCCGACCGTCGCAGCCCTCGAGTTGCTGGTGGACCTCAAGGAGATCGAGCGCTCGTTCGGCCGCCGGCGAGGCGAGCGCTGGGGCCCGCGCGAAGTCGACCTCGACATCCTCGTGTTCGGACGACATCGACTCGCCATCGATCGACCGGTCGCTGGGCGATCGCTCGACGCCGAGCACGATCGGGCACGGGCCGCTCGCCAGCTCGAGGTGCCCCACCGCGAAGCGCGCGAGCGGCTCTTCGTGCTTGCACCGCTGGCCGATCTCGCGCGCTGGCTCGTCCCGCCCGGCTGGCCGGAGACGGTCGAGACGGCGCGGCTGCGCCGGCTCGCGGTCGAGGGCGACGACGCGGTCCGACCGATCGCGAACTGGGACGAGCGCGTCGGCGCGTGGACGGCGGAGGCGTGACCCCAGGGCTGGCGGAGGCGTGACGCCCGGTGGCTAGAGGCGGACCCGGGGCGGCGTCGTCCGGTCGAACATGTGGACCGTGTCGACGAAGCGGACGGTCTTGGTGTGGTAGGCCATCACCAGCGAGTGGGTC
This sequence comes from uncultured Chloroflexia bacterium, assembly GCA_963714835.1. Taxonomy (GTDB): domain Bacteria; phylum Chloroflexota; class Limnocylindria; order Limnocylindrales; family CSP1-4; genus CAKKPP01. The sequence continues at coordinate 76,348 of CAVQPX010000004.1, read as the reverse complement.
CGCGCGCCGCCGCCGAAGAACCGGACGCCCTGCGAGCAGGTCGCCCGCCGTCACGCCGGTCGCCGCGAAGACGAGGTTCTCGCCCGAGGCGAGCTCCTCCGTCCGATAGACGCGGTCCTCGTCGCCGTGACCCATCCGCGCCCCGCGCTCGCGCTCGTCGTCGCTGCGGTAGCGGAAGCGGGCCTGGATCTCGCCGCCGAGGCAGCGCAGCGCGGCGGCCGTGATCACGCCCTCGGGCGCGCCGCCGATGCCCATCACGGCGTGCGACGCCGGTGCCCGAGACCGCGCACGAGATGGCCGCCGACAGGTCGCCGTCGCCGATGAGCTTGATCCGTGCGCCGGCCTCGCGGACCTCGCGCGATGAGCGCGTCGTGGCGCGGCCGCTCGAGGATGACGACCGTGATGTCGTTCACGCTGCGCGGCCGAGCGCCTGCGGCGATCGCGTGCGAGGTTCTCCGTGGGCGACGCGGCGGATGTCGACCTTGCCGGCCGCCGGCGGGCCCGACGCACGAGCTTCTCCATGTACGTGTCGGGCGCGTGGAGCGAGGCCGCCGCGCTCGGAGGCGGCGAGGACCGTGATCGCGCCGGCCTGGCCCGTGCGCGACGAGGTTCGTGCCCTCGAGCGGGTCGACCGCGATGTCGATCTCGGGCACGTCGCTCGCGCCTCGGCCGGCCCGACCTTCTCGCCGATGTAGAGCATCGGCGCCTCGTCGCGCTCGCCCTCGCCGATGACGATCGTCCCGTGCATGTCGATCTCGTCCATCGTCCGGCGCATGGCCTCGGTCGCCGCGCGGTCGGCCGCGTCGCGGTCGCCGCGGCCCATGAACCGCGCGGACGCGATCGCCGCGGCCTCGGTGACGCGGACCATCTCGAGGGCGAGGTTCTGCTCCATGCGGATCCGCCCATCAGTGGCGGAAGTGACGTCGGCCGGTGAAGACCATGGCGAGGTGGTGGCGATCGGCGACCTCGATCGCCATCTCGTCGCGGATCGAGCCGCCGGGCTGGATGATCGCGGTGACGCCCGGCCTGCGCCGCCATCTGGATGCCGTCGGGGAACGGGAAGTACGCGTCGGTGGCCATGACCGCGAGCTTCGGCCCGGTCGCCGGCGCGGCGCAGGGCGATCTCGACCGACACCTGGCGGCTGGCCTGGCCGGCGCCGATCCCGACCGTCGCGCCGCCCTTCGCGCGAGGACGATCGCGTTCGAGCGGACGTGGCGGACGGCGCGCCAGGCGAACAGCAGGTCGGTCAGCTCCTCGAGCGTCGGGCGGCGCTTGCGTGACGACCTGCAGCTGGCCGCGGTCGAGGCCGAGGTCGTCGAGGCTCTCCACGAGCAGGCCGCCGGCGATCCGCTTGAAGTCGAGGTTCGCGATGCCGTAGTCGCGCATCCCCTCGATCGGGTCGGGCGGGACGGAGAGGATCTCGAGCCCGGCCTTCGCCTTGCAGGATGCCCGAGCGCGGACTGGCTGAAGCCGGGCGCGACGACCGCCTCGTACGAGTTCGCCGCGATCTCGCGCGCCGTCGCCGCCGTCCAGCTCGCGGTTCACCGCCGACGATGCCGCCGAACGACGCGACGGGGTCGGTCTCGAGCGCCTTGCGGTACGCCTCCACGAGCTCGTCGTTCGACGCGAGCCCGACGGGGTCGGTGTGCTTGACGATGGCGACCGTCGGGCGCGGTGTAGTCGCGTGCGATCCGGTAGGCCGCGTCGAGGTCGAGCAGGTTGTTGAACGACGGGCGGCGCACCGTGGAGCCTGGATCGCGTCGGCGAGCGTGCCGCTGCGATGGGTCGTCTCGCGGTAGAACGCCGCGCGCTGGTGCGGGTTCTCGCCGTAGCGCAGGTCGTCGACCTTCTCGAGGACGATCGCGAGTCGGTCGCGGGAACTGGTTGCCGGCGATCTGGTTGAGATAGGCCGCGATCTCGGCGTGGTACGCGGCGACGGTCCCGAAGGCATCCGCCGCCAGCCGGGCGCGCAGCTCGGGGCTCGACGTGTCCGTGCGCGCGCAGCTCCTTCGTCACCTTGCGCGTAGTGGGCGGGTGACGCCACGGCGGCCACCCCCGCGGCATTGCGCGCCGCCGCGCCCAGCAGGGCGGCTCCACCGACGTCGATCATCTCGATCGCCTCATCGATCGCGACGAGCTGACGCCCGATCTCCGGCCCGAAGGGCTTCACGTTCACGACGACGAGGTCGATGAGGCCGATGTCCTGGTCTTCGAGTTCGGCCAGCTGTTCGGGCCGGTCGCGCCGGGCCAGGATCCCCGCGTAGACCGCCGGATGGAAGGTCTTGACCTGGCCGCCGAGCATCGCCGGCACCTGGGTCAGGTCGGACACGGGCGCCACGTCGATCCCGTCCTCGGCGAGGTGGTCGCGGGTACCGTCGGTCGCGAAGACCTCGACGTCCAGCGCCAGGAGGTCGCGGGCGAAGGTCGAGATCCCATCTCGGTTGGCCACTGAGAGCAGGGCTCGCACCCGGATGTTCCTCCCGATCCGTGATGGGCGTGGATGGGACCGATGCGTGGGCGCCGGCTCGCCGGCGCTCCCACCCCGAGCCGTCGCGGGCACCGCAGCGCGCGATCTCCGGCCGAGTATACCGTGGGCCCGTGGCATACTCCGTCCTCGGCACTCGTGCCGCCGTCGACGCCATCGGCGCGGTCGCCCTGCGATCGCCGCACTGCATGAGGGAACAGCGTGACCCTGCCGCCCTGGGAATACATCTTCCTCTCGTTCAGCCGGGACAACTTCCCCGACATCTATGACGCGACGTGGATCGCGGCCCTGGTGCTCACGGTCGCATTCGTCGTCGTCTACAACGTGCGAACGCGGCAGGTGCATCGCCACCCGCCATTGCTGGACCTGTACGAGTGGTTGCTGTGGACCGGCGTCGTCACGTTCCTGCTGATCGTCACCGGCGCGCTGTTCGTCTTCGACTTCTTCGTCGTCCTGGCGACGATGGTCGCCGGGCTCGCCGTCATCGTGTGGATCCGGTTCATCCGGTTCCCGCCGATCCTCGCGCTCTACGAACAGAAGCTCGGCAAGCAGCGCTACTTCTCCAAGGCCAAGTACGCGAAGCCGGAATCGACGATCCGCTCGAAGCCGACGCGGCGTAACCGGCGCCGCCGCTAGCGCACGGCGCAGCATCGAGCCGATGCCGATCGAGGTCCGTCGCTTCGGGGTCGGACACCGCCGACCCGAGGGACCCGCCGGGACCGTCGGCCTCGAGGGCCAGGTCCTTCACTCGGACGCTCGCGGCGTGATCAGCGAGCTCGCCTTCGACCGAGCCGGGCGGATCGAGCCGCACGCCAATCCGAACACGGCCTGGTTCGTCGTCATCGAAGGCGGCGGGTGGGTCGAGGTGGGCGACGAACGCCGACGCGTCGCGGCCGGCGAGGCGGTCCTCTGGCCGGCAGGCGTGACCCACGGTGCCTGGACGGATGTCTCGGAGATGCGCGCGCTCGTCGTCGAGTTCGCCGGGGCGGACGACGCTCACCTGCGCGGGATCCTCGAGGGCATGGCGCGGGCGCTGGGCCCGGGCGAGGGCGATGAATCGACGCGCGCCGATGGAGCGCTCACGCCTCGTCCCACCGATCCCCAGCGCCACGACCGGGGTCAGGGCGAGCCGCTGTGATCGTCGAGCGGGAGTCGCTCGTGGTCGGGCCGTCGCACGAGCGCGGCGACCCAGGCCGATCGCTTCACGGGCCTCGCAGACCGGACGGGAGCCGATCAGCCCGGGTCGAGCAGCGCCCCGAGCTGACCCAGCACGCGGGCCGTCGCTCCCCAGATCGCCAGGCCGTCGACGGGGTACGTGCCGTAGCGCATCGGCGATGGAGCGGATCGAGCGCTCGACGACGTGGATCGGCGCGCCAGGGACGAAGTGGCGCAGCGGCGCCTCGACGATCCGTGCCACCTCGGCGGGGGCCGGCACGAGGATGGGCCGGCGCTCAGCGACCGCGACGACCGGCGTCACGTGGAAACTCGCGACGGGGATCCAGAATCGATCGAGGACGCCGACCACCCGCACGCCGGCGGTCACCGGATCGAGCGCGACCTCCTCGTGCGCCTCGCGCAGCGCCGTGGCAACGATGTCGGCATCGCCGCGCTCCGTCTTGCCGCCCGGGAAGCTGACCTCGCCCGAGTGATGGCCGCCACGATGCGCGCGTTCGGTCAGGACGACGAGGAGCTTCGCCGTCGGCGCCCGGGACGATGAGGACCAGGACGGCGGCCGGCCGCGCATCCGACTCGTCCGGGATGTCCGCGCCACCCCATCCCAGCCCGTCGGTCCGGACCGGCATCAGCGCCTCGGGAGGCTGGGGCAGGACCTCGGGCAGCTCGGCGAGATGCGCGATGGCGTCGGCGTAGCGAACGATCACGCGGCGAAGCGTGCCACGGATGTTGCGCCGTGACGACCCTCGAGCCGGGGATCTCGGCGCCCCGGGCCGGGGGACCGCCGACGCCCGGGCACCGTGCCGGCGAACGGCTCGAGCACCTGGCCGGCGAACGGGCGACCGATCGTCAGTTGACGAGGTCCTCCGGATCGCGCTTCGGCAGCTCGGTGTCCGGCAGGTCGAACGCGCTCTTGCGCCGGGCGCTGCCACCCGCCCCGGCGCCGACACCCACGCGCTCCTGGTCGCGGTCGCCCTCGCCGCGTGCGTCGCGCCGCTCGCTCGCTTCGCTGACGACGGTGGCTCCGTCGGTCGTGAACACCAGCGTGCCGCCCACCGGATCGGCATCGCCCACGACGTGGGCGCCGCGGCCGGAAGTCGCCCGCCACGAGCGCCCGCGCGAACGGATTCTCGACGAGGCGCTGGATCGTCCGCTTGAGCGGCCGCGCCCCGTACGCCGGATCCGTCCCCTCGCGGAGCGATGAGCGCCCGCGCCGCCGGCGTGAGGGTCGAGCGTGAAGTCCTGGGTCGCGAGGCGGCGGCCGAGCTCCTCGATGAGGAGATCCGACGATCGCGCTCCAGGTCGGCTGCTCGTGAGGGCGTGGAAGACGATGACCTCGTCGATCCGGTTCAGGAACTCGGGCCGGAACTGCGAGCGCAGCGTCTCGGTGACCTGGCGCTTCATCGTCTCGTAGGCCGTCGGATCCTCGCCGCCGATCGGGCGACGCCGCGATGGCCTGCGAGCCGACGTTGCTCGTCATGATGACGACGGTGTTCTTGAAGTCGACCGTGCGGCCCTGGCCGTCGGTCAGGCGGCCGTCGTCGAGGACCTGCAGCAGGACGTTGAACACGTCCGGATGGGCCTTCTCGATCTCGTCGAGCAGGATCACCGGGTACGGCCGGCGGCGGACCGCCTCGGTCAGCTGGCCGCCCTCCTCGTAGCCGACGTAGCCCGGAGGCGCGCCGATGAGCCGCGACACGGCGTGCTTCTCCATGTACTCGCTCATGTCGATGCGGACCATCGCTCCGTCGTCGTCGAACAGGAACTCCGCGAGCGCGCGCGCGAGTTCGGTCTTGCCGACGCCCGTCGGGCCGAGGAAGAGGAACGAACCGATGGGCCGGCGCGGATCCTTCAGCCCGGCCCGGGCGCGGCGGACCGCGTCGGACACGGCCTCGACGGCCTCGTCCTGGCCGACGACCCGCTCGTGAAGGCGCTCCTCCATGTGCAGGAGCTTGGCCGTCTCGCCCTCCAGCAGCTTCGTGACCGGGATGCCCGTCCAGCGACCCGACGATGCCGGCGATGTCGTCGGCGGTGACCTCCTCCTTGAGCAGTGAGCCCGGCGCCCTGGAGCGTCGGCCAGCGTGGCCTCCTGCTCGGCGAGGCGATCGGTCGAGTTCCTTGTGGGTCCCGTACTTGAGCTCGGCCGCGGTCGCGTAGTCGGTCTCGCGCTCGGCCTGCTCGATCCGCGTGGCGAGCGTCTCGAGCTCCGACGCGGGTCGCGCCGATCGCGGCGATCGCCGACTTCTCGGCCTCCCAGCGCTGCTTCATGCCGCCGGCCTGCTCGTGCGATCTCGGCGTACTCCTTCTCGAGCGCCTCGAGACGCGCCTTCGACGCATCGTCGGTCTCCTTGCGGAGCGCCTCGCGCTCGATCTCGAGCTGGATGCGCCGGCGCTCGAGCTCGTCGAGTTCGATCGGCATCGAGTCGATCTCCATGCGCAGACGGCTCGCCGCCTCGTCGACGAGGTCGATCGCCTTGTCGGGCAGGAAGCGGTCGGTGATGTAGCGGTCCGACAGGGTCGCCGCGGCGACCAGCGCCGAGTCCGTGATCCGGACGCCGTGGTGGACCTCGTAGCGCTCGCGCAGGCCGCGCAGGATCGAGATCGTCTCCTCGACGGTCGGCTCGTCCGACGAGGACCGGCTGGAAGCGCCGCTCGAGGGCGGCGTCCTTCTCGATGTGCTTGCGATACTCGTCGAGCGTCGTGGCGCCGATCGTGTGCAGCTCGCCACGGGCGAGCATCGGCTTGAGCAGGTTCGAGGCGTCCATCGCGCCCTCGGCGGCCCCGGCGCCGACGACGGTGTGCAGTTCGTCGATGAACAGGATGATCTGCCCGTCGGCGTCCTTGATCTCCTTGAGGACCGCCTTGAGGCGCTCCTCGAACTCGCCGCGGTACTTGGCCCCGGCGATCAGCGCGCCCAGGTCGAGCGACACGACGCGCTTGTCCTTCAGCGTCTCGGGCACGTCGCCGCGCACGATCCGCTGGGCGAGGCCCTCGACGATCGCCGTCTTGCCGACGCCGGGCTCGCCGATGAGCACCGGGTTGTTCTTCGTGCGGCGCGACAGCACCTGGATGACCCGGCGGATCTCCTCGTCGCGGCCGATGACCGGATCGAGCTTGCCCGCGCGCGCCGCGGTGGTGAGGTCGCGGCCGTACTTCTCGAGCGCCTGGTACGTGTCCTCGGGATTCTGCGAGGTCACGCGCTGGCCGCCACGGACGCTCTGCAGCGCCGCAAGGATCGCCTCGCGTCCGGCGCCGTGCGTATCGAGCAGCTTGCGCGCCTCGCCCCCCGCCTCCGCGACGCCGAGCAGCAGGTGCTCCGTGGAGACGTATTCGTCGCCCAGCCGGCGGGCCTCGTCGCTCGCATGCTGGAGCACGCGACTGGCCCGCGGGTCGAGGCCCATCTGGCCACCCTGCTGCCGGGCACGCTTCGCGAGGATCGCGGCGAGCTCGCCGCGGAACCCCGGGAGGTCCACGCCGAGACGGCGGAGCGTCTCAGACGGGATCGAATCGTCCGGCTCGACCAGTGCCGAGAGGAGGTGCTCGGCATCGAGGACGGGGCTCTCGAGGCGTTGGGCGAGGCCCTGCGCGGCGACGATGGCTTCCTGGGCCTTCTGTGTGAATCGGTCGAGGTTCATGGCGTGCGGTTCTCCGAGCTGGCCGGCGTCATCACGACGCTCGCGGATCTGGCTGGTCGACGAGGTCAAGGAACGCGGCGGCGGCGGTCTGGGCCTCGTCGCCGAGGGCGGGAGGCAGGACGAGCCGAACACGGACGTACAGGTCGCCGGCGCCCGATGCGTTGAAGCGGGGCATCCCCTGGCCGGTGAGCCGGAACGTCCGGCCCGGCTGGGTGCCCTTCGGGATATTCAGGAGCACGCGGCCCTTCAGCGTCGCCACGGGGATCTCGCCGCCGAGTAGGGCCTCGCGCAGGCTGATCGGGACCTCGCGTTCGAGGTCGGCGCCGCGGCGCGTGAACACGGGATGCGGGCGCACGCGGGTCGAGACGACGAGGTCGCGGCCGGCCGGGCCCTTGCCGGTGAGCTTGATCCGTGAAGCGCTGTCGACCCCGCGCGGGATGGTCACCTCGAGGCGCTTGCCCTCGACCTCGACGATCCGCGTCGTTCCGTGGAACGCCTCTTCGAGGCTCAGTTCGGCGGTGGCCTCCGCCACGGAGCGCCGACGCGCACCCGCGGACGCGACACCCGCCGGCGAGCCTCCCGACCGGGCAGCGGGCCGACCGCCCGCGCCCATGGCGGCCAGGAAGTCGTCCATCGTCTGGCCGCCTGCACCCGCGGCGCCCGGCGGGGCCTCGTAGGACCCACCATCGGATCCGGCCCCGAAGACCATCCGGAAGAAGTCACTGAATCCGCCGGCATCGCCGCCGCGGAACTCATAGCGGACCCTGCCTCCACCACCTGCGGCACCGGCGGTGCCGGAGTAGCCGGCGAACGGGCCGCCCGGTCCGAACGGATCACCCGCGCCCCGGGCACCGCCCGCGCCGCCGCCGGTGCCCGCGGCGTAGCGCTCCCAGTCCTTGCCGAGCGTGTCGTAGCGCTTGCGCTTGTCCGCGTCGGTCAGGACCGCATGGGCCTCGTTGATCGCCTTGAAGCGCGTCTCAGCGGCGGTGTCGCCCGGCTTGGCGTCGGGATGGTTCTCGCGCGCGAGCTTGCGATAGGCCTTCTTGATCTCGGCGGGCGTGGCCGACCGCGAGACCCCCAGGGTCTTGTAGTAGTCCTGGAATTCCATCGCCCGACTCCCGCCACTCGCCCACGTCGTCGATCAGCGGCCCCGGACGACGACCGGGGGCTGATCTGACGGGGGAACCCGGGACGGCCGACGCGCGACGTGGTCGTCGTCTCCTCCCGGGGCTTGGGCTTGGGTTCGGCGGGCGTGGCCGGGAGCGGCTTCGGCTTGCGCCGGAGGGCCGCCTCCAGGACCTGGTCCATCGAGTTCGACGAGGATGAGTTTGATCGACTTGCGGATCTCCTCGGGGATGTCGCGCAGGTCCTTCTCGTTCTTCTTCGGGAGGATGACCATCCCGGCACCCGACAGGTGCGCCGCGAGGATCTTCTCCTTCAGGCCGCCGATCGGGAGCACGCGGCCGCGCAGCGTGATCTCGCCGGTCATCGCCACGTCGCTTGCGGACCGGGATCCCGGTCAGCGCGCGAGACGATGCGCCGTCGCCATCGTCACGCCCGGCGGACGGCCCGTCCTTCGGGATGGCCCCCGCCGGCACGTGGACGTGGAGGTCGTGCTTCTCGAAGACCTCGCGGTCGATGCCGAGTCTCGGCAGCGTGCGCGCGCATCCAGGACAGGCCGCCCGAGCCGACTCGCGCATGACCTCGCCCAGCTGGCCGGTGAGGATGAGTCCTCCTTGCCCGCGCATCCGCGTGACCTCGACCAAGACGATGTCGCCGCCGACGTCGGTCACGGCGAGACCCGTGGCCGACGCCGGCCTGGTCCTCGCGCCTCGAGCTCGCCGTACTCGAACCGCGGCGGACCGAGGTACTCGACGAGCTTCTCGTGGTCGACCGACCGTGCGCGCGCTTGCGCCCTTCGGCCACCGTCCGCGCGACCTTGCGGCAGACGTTGGCGATCTCGCGCTCGAGGTTGCGCACGCCGGCCTCGCGGGTGTAGCGCCTGGACGAGCGTCGATCATCGCCTCGTCGGTGAACTCGATCGTGCTTCGGTCGCAGCCCGTGGTTCGTCCATCTGCTTGGGCACCAGGAACCGCTTGGCGATCTCGATCTTCTCGGTCTGCGTGTAGCCGGGCAGCTCGATGACCTCCATCCGGTCGCGCAGCGGCGGCGGGATCGGGTCGAGCACGTTGGCGGTGGTGATGAACATCACCTTCGACAGGTCGAACGGCACGTCGAGGTAGTGGTCCGGGAAGGTGTTGTTCTGCTCCGGATCGAGCACCTCGAGCAGCGCCGACGATGGGATCGCCGCGGAAGTCCGTGCCGAGCTTGTCGATCTCGTCGAGCATGAAGACCGGGTTGTTCGTCCCGGCGTTGCTTGATGCCCTGGATGATCCGGCCGGGCAGCGCGCCGATGTAGGTGCGGCGGTGGCCGCGGATCTCCGCCTCGTCGCGGATCGCCGCCGAGGCGACATGCGCACGAACTTGCGGCCCAGCGCCCGGGCGATCGACTTGCCGAGCGAGGTCTTGCCGACGCCGGGCGGTCCGACGAAGCAGAGGATCGGGCTGCGGATCGCTGTCGGCTGAGCTTGCGCACCGCGAGGTACTCGAGGATGCGCTCCTTGACCTTGTCGAGGTCGTAGTGGTCCTCGTCGAGGATCCGTGGCGGCTTCCTCGATGTCGAGGTTGTCCTCCGTGGACGTGTTCCACGGCAGGTCGACCAGCCAGTCGAGGTAGGTGCGGATCACGCCGACCTCGGGCGAGGCCGAGGGCATCCGGCTCAGCCGGTCGAGCTCCTTGGTGCGCGCGTCCTTCGATCTCGTCGGGCATCCCGGCGTCTCGATCTTCTCGCGCAGCTCGTTGACCTCGGCCTGCTGCGGTCGTCCTCGCCGAGCTCGCGCTGGATCGCCTTGAGCTGCTCGCGCAGGAAGTACTCGCGCTGGGTCTTGTCCATCTCGGACTTGACCTCGCTCTGGATCCGACCCTTCAGCTCGAGCACCTCGATCTGATGGGCGAGGAAGCCGCTCACGAGCTTCAACCGGTCGACGACGGCGATCGTCTCGAGCAACTCCTGGCGCTGTTCGGTGGTCATGTCGGGGCTGTACGCGACCATGTCGGCGAGGAGCCCCGGCTCGGTGATGTTGCGCGCCGCGACGGCGGCCTCGGGCGGCACGGGCGCGCCGTTGGCGACGTACTGCTCCATCTGGCCCTGGACCGTGCGCATGAGCGCCTGGACCTCGATGCCGTCCGCCGCGGCATCGGGGATGTCCTCGACGGTCGCGAGGATGTACGGGGAGTTCTCCTTGAACCCGATCAAACGCAACCGACCCTGGCCCTGGACGATCGCGCGGACGGTCCCGTCCTGCAGTTGCACGACCTGGGCGATCTTGGCGAGCGTGCCGATCTCGTAGAGCTCGGCGGGCTCGTTGATGTCCTCCTGCTCGGCCTGGCGCTGGGTCACGAGCGCGATCGGTCCGCCATCGGCGACGGCCGCGTTGAGCGCGTTGACGCTCTTCTCGCGCCCGACCTGGAGCGGCACGATCATCTCGGGGAAGATGACGGTCTCGCGCAGGGCGACCAGGGGCAGCTCGCGCGGCCCGCCGGCGGTCGCCTTGTCGTTCGTCGCCTTCGTCGTCTTCGTCGTGCGCTTCGCCATCGGGTTCTCCTGCGTCTCGTCATGGATCGGATCGGTCGAACGCGGCTTGCGGCCGCGCGGGGTCGTCATCGGTTGGTGGCTCCCGCGCCGGCCGCTTCCTTCGAAGACGCTGACGCCTTGGCTTCGGTTGACTTGGGATTGCCCTCGTCGTAGAGCCGCTCCAGGATCCGGGTCCCGAGCCGTGATTCGAGCTCGAAGAGGATCCGGACCCCGGCGAGGTTCACGCCGAGGTTCTGGGTGAGATGCCGGATCCAGAGGACCCGACGGACGTCGTTCTCGCTGTAGAGGCGGATATTCGTGGGCGTCCGGGCCGGACAGACCAGGCCCTCGTCCTCGTAGATCCGCAGGGTGCGCGGATGAACGCTGACGATGCTCGCCGCCACGCTGATGACGTAGACGGGTCGAGTCGGGTCCCGGTCCGGCCGGCCGGTCGTCACGAACTCAGGATCCGCTGCCGTTGCCGCTCGAGGCGGTCGCCTCGACGGCTGCGTCGGCCTGGCCATTGGACACCGGACTGATCTTGATCTGGCGTGGCTTCACCTGCTCGGCCTTGGGGATCCGCAGCGACAGGATGCCGTTCTCGAACGTGGCCGACGCCTTGTCTGGCTCGAGTCCGTTCGGAAGGGTCATCGATCGGCTGACGGTCCCGCGCCGGATCTCGCGCAGGATGTAGCTGTCCTGCTCGGACGACGCCGAGCTCTCGGACCGGGCGCTGATCGTCAGCGTCCCGTCCGCGACATTGATCTCGACAGCCTCGGGATCGACGCCGGGCAGCGCGGCCTCGACGACGAGCGCGTCGTCCGTGGTCGTTACGTCCAGCGGCATCGCGCCACCGCTCGCGGTCACTGTGGTCCATCCGGCTCGCGGGCCGAAGTCATCGTCGAAAAGACGGTCCATCGCCTGGCGAAGCGTGAGCAGCTCGCCGAAGGGCGAGGGACGGCGGACGATCGTCATCTCTGGCACCTCCATCTCCCGGATCTCGTGCGTTGGTTCGTCAGCCCCTGCCACTCCGGGCGTGGTGGGCCGATCGGTATCCTAGAACCCTGACAATGGCATTGTCAAGATAAGGGAGTGTGAGGATTCCGCAACGATCGCGCGCGATGCCAGCTTTGCGCTAGCGCGCCCCGTATTCGACGGTCTGGAACGGCCAGTCCGTCTCGAGCCAGGCGGAGATCGCCTGCCAGGTGACGACGTCCATCTCGGCACGGCTCGCGCGCACCCATGAACTGACCGCAGCGTCGGCCGTCCGCGACGGATAGATGTAAAGACATCCGATCACGTCGTCGCCATCGAGGATCAGTACGTGAACCCCGCGCGATCCTCGAAGTCCTTCGCGTGTCGCACGAGGTCGGCGAGGTTGGCTTCGAGCGTCATGGGCGTCGGCCAGGAGCCGTCCGGGAAATCGGGCGTTGCCCGGATGTGGTCGACACTCGACATCCACGCGTCGTGGTCTCGCTCGTTGTGCAGGGGCCCCAGGGGTTCCAGGCGGAACCCGGGGCCGTCGAAGCTGAGGGGCACCACGAAGTCATCCGGGACGAGACTCATGTGACCATCGCCGCTGCCGGGCCGGCCGACGGGCGAGGGACCGGTTCAGCTCGGCGTCCCCGATCAGTTGCTCGTGAAGCAATTCCTCGCACTCGGTCCGCCCGATCGCGATGACCTTGTCCCCGGTCTGGAACACGTGGTCGGCGCGCATGGGTAGGGCGACCCCGTCGCGAATGACCGCGAAGAGGTTGCACCCTTCGGGGATCGAGAGATCGCCGGGGTTCCGCCCGACGGCGGGCGAGTCGGACTGGAGGTTCGCTTCGATGATCTCGAGTTCGCCACCGCCGAGCGCCGCCAGGTGGAGCAGCTCGTGGACCGGGATGTCCTGCTCGATCGACCCAAGGATCATCCGCGTCGGGCTGATGATCTCGTCCACCCCGAGGTGCCGGAACAGCTCCTCGTTCTTGGGATTGTTCACCCGGGCGATCGTGCGCCGGACGTCGAAGTGATGCTTGGCCATCTGGCAGATCACGAGGTTGTCCTCGTCATCGCCGGTCACGGCGGCCACGATGTCCGCCCGATTCGCCCCCGCTTCGCCGAGATAGCGACCCTCGCAGCCATCGTGCGCGACGATGATCGAACCGAGTTCGTCCGCGATCTGATCCGCGCGGGTGCCGTCCTTCTCCATGAGGACCACTTCGTGGCCGCTTTCGATCAGTTCCTTGGCGAGGTAGTAACCCACCTTGCCGCCGCCCACGACGAGCACGAACACGTTTCAGGCCTCCTGGGGGGTGGTCGCGCCGGTCGCGGAAGACGCGTCCGTCGGCTGGTGTGCGCGGGTGTGATGGAGATCGCCGGCCGGGAGGACCGCGGGCATCCCCGACAGCGGGAGCCCGATGAACCCGGCGATCGCGTCCGCCATCAGCGTCGTGCGGCAGATCGTCGCCAGCCCGAGATCGGCATATGCCGCCGCTCGAACCGGATCGTTGATCTTCGCGATGACGCTTCGGGCGCCGAGTTCCTCGGTGGCGAGCTGGGCCATGAGGACGTTCCGGTTGTCGCCCTCGGTCATCGCGAGGAACAGGTCGGCGTCGATCGCGCCCGCCCGTCGCAGCACCGCCTCGTCCGAGCCGTCGCCGCGGATCGCGCTGCCACCGAACGACGCCGGCAATCGGTCGAAGGCCGAGGTCGACATGTCGAGGACGATCACTTCGTGACCGGCCCGATCGAACGTGTCGGCAAGGACGGCGCCGACCCTTCCGCAACCAACGACGACGGTCTTCACGATGTCTCCTCAGGGATCGGTTCGCGCACGACCCACACGGCGCAGGGCGCGTTCTTCAGGACGTACGGGATCGTTCGGCCGATGGCGAAGTCGCCCCCGAAGCGCATCCGGTATGCGAGACCCAGGACGAGCAGGTCCGCCTCGCGCTCGATCGCCTCGTCGACGATCGCCGCTCCGACGTCGCGCGCCTGGAGCAGGACGGAGTCGAGGGCCCGGCCGTACTGCTCGGCGGTCGCCTCGGCCTGGTCGAGGATGCGCTGAGCCTTCTCGGATCGTCCGGCGATGTCGGCGTCGAGCGGCTGGGCCCAATCCACCTCGACGACATGGAGGGCGACGAGCTCGGCCTTCGATGCCTGCGCCAGCTGGCTCACGAGACGGATGATCCGGTCATTGCCGGGGTGGCCGCTGAGGGCGATGACGGCGCGTCGAAAGGAGGGGGTCGGGGCCTCGGACACGGGATCCTCTGAACAGGATTGAGACCTGTGCTCGTCGCACGTCAGGAGCGTTCGACGCGTAGGTCACGATACCACCGCGGGCCGACCCGTTCAGCGCTGGGCGAAACCCGCGCGCCCGGCCATGCCAGTCAACGGCGTTCCCGGTTCAACCGCCGCGCCGGTACGGCACATCCGCGATCACCGTGTGCTCGCGCCCCAGGAGCGCCCGCTTCAGGCGCCGCGCGGTCTGGTTGTACAGGACGCGATCCCACCAGTGACGGGCGACGTACTCCGGCAGGACGACGATGGTGATCGGCGCCCCCTTGCCCGACGGCCAGGCCTTGTCGAGCACGTCGAGGTAGGCGATGACCGGGGAGATGATCGCGCGGAACGGCGATTCGACGATGACCAGGGGAACGCCCGGGAACTGCGTCTCCCAGCGTTCGCGCAGCGCCTCGCCGTCGTCGGGATCCTCTGTCACGTAGACCGCGCGCACGTCGGAGGCGAGCGTCCGCGCGAAGGTCGATCGCCTGGACGACCGCGCGGTTGATCCCGTTCACCGGGATGACCACCCGCTGTTCGCGCTGCGGCCGGTCGAAGACGACGTCGGCGCGAACCTCGAGCTCGGCCGCCTGCTGGTCGTACTGGCGGCGGATGAACGACATCGCGAGGAACAGCACTCCCATGAGGAGCAGCACGATGAGCGACGTGGGTGCCTTCGCCACGGCCACCACGATCGCGACAACCCCGGTCAGGACCGCCCCGACCGCATTGATCGCGAGCCGTCCCAGGTACCCGGCCGGGCGCTCGCGCAGCCAGTGCCGGATCATCCCGGACTGGCTGATCGTGAAGTCGATGAAGACGCCGACTGCGTAGAGCGGGATCAGCAGGTGCGTCTCGGCCTCGAAGTACACGACGAGGGCCGCCGCGACCACGCCGAGCATGACGATCCCGTACGAGTACGCCAGCCGGTCGCCCGCTGAACGAGAACTGGCGCGGCGCGAACCCGTCCTGGGCGAGGATCGCGAGCAGGCGCGGGAAGGCGTTGAAGCTCGTGTTCGCCGCCAGGACGAGCAGGAGGGCGGTGAAGCCCTGGAACAGGAAGAACGGCAGCGTATCGTCGCCATAGACGCTCCGTGCCACCTGGGCGATCACCGTCTGGCTGTTCTCCCCGCCCACGTTCAACGCGCCGTAGTTCACGGCGAGGAAGGTGATCCCGACGAAGAGGACACCGAGGAGGACGGCCATCACGGCCAGCGTGGTCGCTGCGTTCTTCGCCTCGGGCGGCTTGAAGGCGGGGACGCCCGTGGCGATCGCCTCCGTCCCGGTCAGGGCGACGGCACCGGCCGCGAAGGCCCGCAGCAGCAGCAGGGCAACGGCGGTCTGGGTCGTTTCGATGGTCTGATCGGCGAGTTCGCGCGGGAAGTCGCCGCCCTCGCCGAAGACGACGATCCGCACCGTCCCGATCCCGATCATGAGCAACGCGGAGCCCACGAACAGGTAGGTCGGGACCGCGAAGATGTTGCCGGCCTCGCGGATCCCGCGCAGGTTCCCGACCGTGATGAGAGCGATCGCGAGCAGCCCGATCAGGACGCTCTCCGGCACCAGGACCGGCAGTGCGGATGTGATCTGCTCGACCGCCGACGAGGTCGAGACGGCGACCGTCAGCACATAGTCGATGAGCAGGGCGGAGGCGGCCACCAGGGACGCAGTCCGGCCGAAGTTGGCCTTCGAAACGGAGTACGAGCCGCCGCCCGTGGGGTAAGCGAGACAGACCTGGCGGTAGCTGAACGCGACGATGCCGAGGAGCACCGCGATCGCGATGCTGATCTCGAGCCCGAAGGCGAGGAACGCCGCCCCGCCGAGCACCAGGACGCGCAGGATCTCCTCGGTCGCATAGGCCGAGGAGGAGATCGCGTCCGAACTGAAGATCGCAAGTGCCTTGCGCTTGCTCAGGCGCTCGCCGAGTTCCTCTTCGGACGCGAGCGGGCGCCCGAGGAACAACGCCTTGACCGCCGCCCACCACCTGCCGCTCGCCGTCGTCGGTACGCTCGCGGCAGCGCGAGCGGTCAGTTGACCGTGGCCGCTCCACCGGAAGTAGGCTGCGTGGGGGCGGTCGACCCGGACACGCCGGTCGCCGAGCTTTCGGCCGGAAAGCGGACCGGTGGGCTCGCTCAAGGAGCGCCGCCGACGATCGGCGTCACGGAGGCCGGTGTCACGTGCCGACGCCGAGTCGTTCGATCAGGGCGCTCGGGAGGCCGCAGTCGCGCATCGCCGCCTGGACGCGCCCGATGTCGTAGGCGACCCGGTGCCAGGTGCATTCGCCGACCTCGGGATCGAGGATGAGGTAGCTCGCCTCGGGCAAGCCGTCCCGAGGCTGCCCCACGCTTCCCGGGTTGAGCAGGGCTCGTCCGTCGCCGAGCGCGAGCGGGGTGGCCGGATCGGGCCGGCGTGCGTCGATGCCATGCTCGGTCTGGACGAAGGCGATCGGGCGGTGGGTGTGTCCGTTCAGGCCGTGCCGAGTCTCGAGGGCGTCGAAGCTCAGGCGGGCGATCTCGGTCGAGTTCAGGTACTCCCAGGTCGGGTCGCGCGGGCTGCCGTGGACGAGCGTGAACGCGCCGTCGACGCGCCGGATCGGCAGTTCGCTCAACCACGCGCGCGACGCGGCGCTGATGGCGCCGCGCGTCCACTCCATCGCGGTCCGGGCGACCGGGTTGAACCAGTCGATCTCCGCTCCGCCCGAGGCGGCCGCGTCGTGGTTGCCTCGGACCCCGATGGCGTCGATCTCGCGGAGGCGGTCGATCACCCCGTCGGGGTCGGGGCCGTAGCCGACGACATCGCCGAGATGCCAGACGGCGTCGACCCGATCGAAGGACGCGATCACGGCGTCCAAGGCGATCAGGTTCGAGTGGATATCGGACAGCACCGCGATGCGCACGGGCGACAGGGTAGCAGCGGCACCCCTACAGCGGGTGCCTGCGACGCATCGCCGGATCTCGCGGGAATCCGGGCGGCGTGACGCCGTCCTTGCGCACCACGACAAGCCGATGATCGACCAGGCCGGCGACCTCCACGGGCACGGACGAGATGGTCCCGCCGCCGAGCGCGATCGCTGCCCGCCGCGCCGCCGTGACCTCGGCATCGAGGGGACCTCGCTTCCACGCCACGAGCAGTCCGCCGCGCACGAGGAGGGGCAGCGCCAGCTCGACGAGCTCGGGCAGGGCGCCGAACGCGCGCGCGACGACCACGTCGTAACCCGCCCTGTGCGCGGGATCCCCGGCGAGCGCCTCGGCCCGCGCGGCGACCGCACGGACGCGATCGGCGAGCCCGACGGCGTCGATCGCGACCTGGAGGAACCGGACCTTCTTCGCGACGGAGTCGAGCAGGACGACCTCGGCGGCGGGCATCACCGCCGCAAGGACGAGCCCGGGATAGCCACCGCCGCTGCCGACGTCGAGGATGCGCCCACCGCGGTCGAGGGCGGCCGAGATCGGGGCGGCACCCGCGAGGCTGTCGATCACGTGGTGCGTGGCAACGGCAGCAGGCTCCCGGATCGCCGTGAGGTTGATGGCCGCGGTCCAGGCCAGGAGGAGGCGGGCATGGCCGTCGATCGCCCGGCGGGCGGCACCCGTGAGGTCGAGATCAAGCTCGCGGAGGCCGGCATCGAGCGCGTCGCTGTAGGACGCGTCGAGCGGAGGGGTGTCGGAACGCGCGTCGGGAGTGGCGCCCGCGGTTGGTCGGATGGACTCAACGTCCTCGTCCGCTCCCGGCGGGGGCCGCTCCCGGCGTGCTCGGTGTCGCGCGTGTCTCCTGCTGGACGGTCTCGCTCCCGTCTTCGGGTCTCACGGCCGGGGTTTCCCCAAGCCTCCTCAGACGAACGCCGACCGACGTGCGATCCACGTGCGGATTCACGACGCTAGGAGTCTCGGGCGCCAGCGTCAACACGGTTATCCACGAAACACCCGCACCGGTCGCAATTCGTGGATAACCCGGGTGGATCAGGTCGCGCGACCCGTCGAGCGCACCGGCCGGCCGAGGGTCCGGCGGACGACGTCGATCACCTCATCCACGTACTGGTCGGCCTCGCCCTGCTGGGCCGCCGTTCGGACGCAGCCCTGGACGTGATCCTCGAGCACGAGGATGGAGAACGAGTCGATCGCCGCACGCAACGCCGCGGTCTGCTGGAGGATGTCGACGCAGTACTCCTCGCGTTCGATCATCCGGGCGATCCCGCGAACCTGCCCCTCCATGCGCGACAGGCGCCGCACGAGGTTCGACTTGTCCTTCGAGTAGCTGTGCCGGAAGTGGTCATGCGCCGGGGCCTTCGCCGCCCCGCGTTTCGTTGGTGTCGCCATCGTCATCCCATCCCCGCCCATGACGGCCGGCATGAGCGCCGGTCCGGATCTGACCATCATCATACTCCCCAGGGGTATCCGGTCGCCGGGTGGCGGCCCGTGCAGCCCGGCTCGTGGCCGCGAGCGGCCGGGTCCCGTGCGACCCGCTAGACTGGGCGCCGATGGATCGGTGGCCAGCGTACCGCCAGTGTCCGGCGACGACCGACGGGGTCGACGCCGCGTGACCGTCCCCGTGACGGCCGCAGACCCGGCCTTCGCCCACGCGAGCGAAGCCGAGATGGCACGGATCCTCGACTTCTACGCCGTCCGCTGGCTGTACGAACCCGACACCTTCCCACTGGTCTGGAACCTGTCGGGCGCGGTCGTCGAGAGCTTCTCTCCGGATTTCTACCTGCCGGAACTCGATCTCTACCTCGAGATCACGACGCTCAAGCAGAGCCTCGTGCGCAAGAAGAACCGCAAGCTCCGTCGGTTGCGCGCCCTCTATCCGGACGTGCGCGTCAAGCTGTTCTATGCACGCGACTTCCGGGCCCTGATGCTGAAATACGGCCGATCGGCGCTCACGGCATCCCTGTCCGGCACGTCCGGCCAGGTCACGCCGCCGAGAACCGTCGATCCGGACGTCGGGGACGTCGCGGACGGGCAGGTCGACCGCACCGAGCGCCTGCCGGCCCCGCCTGTCGAACCGGCGTCCGCCACGGATGCTGCCGCGCAACCCGTGGCGCGCATCCGCTCGGTGACCCGTCGCGCGAGAGCGGACCGTCAACCGGCGCCCATCCCCAACAAGCGTGCTCCGGAGGCCTCGATCGAACGATGACGACGACCACCACCGACATGACGGCCGACGTGGCCGAGATCCTGCTGACCGAGGAGCAGCTCCGCGCCCGGATCGCCGAGCTTGGTGCCCAGGTGACCGCCGACTATGCCGGGCGGCAATTGACCCTCGTCGAGCGTGCTCAAGGGTTCGCTGCCGTTCATGGCCGACCTCATGCGGACGATCGAGCTGCCCCTGCGGATCGACCTCATGGAAGTGTCGTCGTATGGCGGGACGTCCACGGAGTCGTCCGGCCTCGTGCGCATCCTGAAGGACCTCTCGGCGTCCATCGAAGGCGAGGACGTCCTCATCGTCGAGGACATCATCGATACCGGCCTCACCTTGAACTATCTGCTGCGCTACCTCCGCGGCAAGAACCCGCGGTCACTGCGGATCTGCACGCTCCTCGACAAGCCGGCGCGGCGCCTCGTCGAGATCCCGGTCGACTACACCGGTTTCACGATCCCCGACCAGTTCGTGGTGGGCTACGGACTCGACTACGGTGAGATCTATCGGAACCTGCGTTTCGTGGGCGTCCTTCGCCCCGAGGTCTACACGAGCGAGGAATGACGACCAACCGCAGGCCGGCCGGACAGGGCCGCCGTCTGGCCGTCCTTGCCGCACTGGTCATCCTCGCCGGGTGCGTGCTGCCCTGGTGGCGGCTGGGCGGGGGCGACGGGATCCCGCCGATCTCGGGGAACGCATTCGAGGCGATTGGGATCGTCGTGTTCCTCGTCGCCGTCACGACCCTGGCGATCGTCACGTTGCCCTATGCCGCGAAGGATCAGCCGGTCCTCCTTGATCGCTGGCCGGTGTTCTCGATCCTGGCGATCGCCGGCTGGACCGCGCTCGGGCTGCGGATCCTGGACCTCGCGTCGAGCGGTGCGCTCGCGTTCCGCGAACCCGAGCAGGTGATCACGAACGGGCCGGGGCTGTGGCTCGTCGCCCTGGGTCTGATCGGACTGTCGCGGGCTGCCTTCGAGGTCGCCCACGAAGCACCGCGGCGCTGACCGCGAAGCGGGCGGTCAGGAGATCCCCAGGTAGGCCTTCTGGACCGCCTCGTTCTCCTGCAGGTTCGCGGCCACGTCGCTGAGGACGATCCGGCCGGTCTCGATGACATACCCTCGGTCGGCGATCTGGAGTGCCATCCGCGCGTTCTGTTCCACCAGCAGGATCGTCGTGCCTTCAGCGTGGAGCGTCTGGATCGTCTCGAAGATCTGGTCGACGAGCACCGGCGCGAGCCCCATCGACGGCTCATCCATGAGCAGGACCTTCGGTCCGGACATGAGCGCCCGGCCCATCGCGAGCATCTGCTGCTCGCCGCCGCTGAGCGTCCCAGCGACCTGGTCCTTGCGCTGGCGGAGGCGTGGGAACAGTTCGTAAGCGCGCTCGATCCGCTCGGCGATCGCGACCTTGTCGCGGACCACGTACGCGCCCATCCCGAGGTTTTCCTCGACCGTGAGCCGAGCGAAGACGCGCCGTCCTTCGGGTACCTGCACGACCCCACTGGCCATGATGTCGTGGGCCGCGACACCGGTCAGAGCCTTGCCATCGAGCAGGATCGACCCACTGTGCGTCTTGACCAGTCCGCTGATGGTGTTCAGCGTCGTGCTCTTGCCGGCCCCGTTCCCGCCGATCAGCGTCACGATCTCACCCTGGCCGACTTCGAGCGAGATCCCCTGGAGCGCATGGATGCTGCCGTAGAAGGCGTGCACGTCCCGAAGCTCGAGGACGGGCGTCGTGGTCGTCGTCATGCCGGCGCCGCCGCGTCCGCCGGATCGTCGGCCTCCCCAGCGCGGACGGTCTCCTCGCCGGCACTGCCGCGCCCGAGGTAGGCCTCGATCACGCGGGGATCGCGCTGGATCTGGCGCGGGGTGCCCTCGGCGATCTTCTCGCCATAGTCGAGCACGGTGATCTTCTCCGAGATCCCCATGACGACGCGCATCTCGTGCTCGATCAGCAGGATCGTGATCCCCAGATCGTCGCGCAGGCTTCGGATGAAGTCGGTCATCTTGGCCGATTCGGCGGGGTTCATCCCGGCCGTCGGCTCATCGAGCAGAAGCAGTCGCGGCTTGTTGGCCAGGGCGCGGGCGACCTCGAGGCGCCGCTGATCACCGTACGGCAGCTTGACCGCCAGGGCATCGCCGCGTCCCTTCAGGCCGACCAGGTTGAGCAGGCGAACCGCTTCCTCGTGGGCCTGTCGCTCCTCCTCGCGCTGGCCGGGCGTTCGGATGATCGCACCGAGCCAGGTCGAGCGAAGGTGGTTGTGCTGCCCGACGAGGATGTTCTCGAGCGCCGTGGACGCCGCGAACAAGCGGATGTTCTGGTAGGTACGCGAGATCCCCAGGTGAGCCACGTTGTCGGGGCGCAGCTGATGGATCTCCTTCCCGTCGAACGTTATCCGGCCCTCATTGATGTGGATGAATCCCGACAGGCAGTTGAAGAACGTCGTCTTTCCGGCGCCGTTCGGGCCGATCACGCTGGCGATTGCGCCTTCGGCGAGCTCGAAGTCGAGATCCTTGACCGCCACGAGGCCGCCGAACCGCTTGGTGACCTTCTCGGCCTTGAGGAGGGCCATCTCGCGCCCTACCTCGACTCGGGCGTGGCCATGTCCACGCCTTCGGTCTGGGTCTCGCCGCCGCCCGCGTCGCCCATGTCCAGTTCAGCAAGCGCATCCGCGTGCATCTCGCGGCGCCTGATCTTCGACGGGAAGATGCCCTCCGGCCGATACAGCATCATCGCGATCAGGGCGACTCCGTAGAACAGGAAGCGGTACTCGGAGAACTCGCGGAAGAGCTCGGGCAGGCCGATCAGGAAGATGGCGCCGAAGACCACGCCGATGATGCTGCCCATCCCGCCGACGATCACGATCGCGGCGACATTGATGGACACGAGGAGGTTGATGCTCGAGAAGAAGACCGACCCGACCAGCCCGGCGAAGATCGCTCCGCCGAGGCCCGCGAACGCTGCGCCGAGGATGTACGCCAGCAGCTTGGTCTGGACGAGGTTGATGCCCATCCCTTCGGCGACATCCTCATCCTCGCGGATGGCCGTCCACGACCGCCCCAGTCGCGAGCCCTGGAGTCGCCAGGCGATGAACGCGATGACCACGCAGAAGATGATGCTGATGTAGTAGATCTGGTTCGGTCCCGCCAGCCAGTGGCCGATCGGCACATCGAACGGCTTGGGGATGTTGATGACCCCCCGCGGCCCGCCGAGGACCGGCAGGAGCAGGTTCGAACCGACCAGGATGCGGATGATCTCGCCGAATCCAAGCGTCGCGATCGCGAGATAGTCGCCGCGGATCCCGAGGATGGGCAGGCCCAGGAACGCGCCGAAGATCATCGCGAAGATGACCGCGAACGGGAGCGCCTGCCAGAAACTCCAGCCGAGCAGCCCGTACTCGGCTGTCGAGGTCATCAGGCCGACGGTGTAGGCACCAACGGCGAAGAACGCCACGAAGCCGAGGTCGAGCAAACCCGCCTGCCCAAGGGTGATGTTCAGCCCAAGGCCCATCAGGATGTACAGCGCGACGATCGCGACCACCTGGGCCAGGAACGGCCCGAAGGCGAGGGGGAAGGTCAGGACCACGAGGGCCACGAACCCGGCGATCGGTCCGATGACAAGGCGTCGTTGCGTCGTCGGGAGTGCGTCGACCTGTTGACGGATGTTCCAGCGCCGTTGAGCGAGGGCGATGCCGACCGTCGTGACGAAGACGACGATCGCACCCGGTACGGTGAGGCCCTGCGAGGAGAACAGGAAGCGGGCCAGGTCGGCGAGTGGCGTGGTCAGCATCGGCGTCCGCAGGAGCCCGGCGAACAGGCCGAAGGCCAGGAGGAGGACGAGGCCGAGGCTGAGCGGGCCACGTACGCCGGGACGGAGCGTCACGACCGTGCCCGACAGACCGGCAAAGATGGCACCCACGACGGTCGGGACCCAGAAACCCGGGGTGCCCAGGCTGAACGTGAGTTCCTGCCAGAGGACGTCGCCGGCGTTGAAGAACACCGCTCGCAGATCGATCGCGGCGCCGAGCAGGACGAGGGCGGAAAGCATCGCGCCGGCAAGCGCACCGGTGGCCGCGCTCGCGGCGATCGCTCGCGCCGGTGACCCGTCGACACGGCGGGCGATGATGTAGCCGGCGACCACGAATGCGATGACCAGCGATCCCTGCCCGATGGTGATGATGCCGCTGATCAGGGATCGGTCATGGAAGATCGGCACGATCCCGACGATGGACAGGTAGACCGCGACGGCACCGACGAGCAGGCCGACCCGCAGGATGGCGCGCGACAGCGAAGCCGACGTGTCAGCCGACCCCGGTGCTGAGGATCGCGTCATGGCTCCGAGGATCCCGCTCACGTTCTGCTCCTTGCGGCCCGTTCACCAAGGATGCCCGAGGGCCGGAAGACCAGGACGAGTACGAGGAGCGTGAATGCGACCGCGTCCTTCAGCTGGTTGGGAGCCGGTACCCCAAATCCGTCGAGGAACAAGGTCGGCCCCATCGACTCGATGACGCCCAGGAAGAGGCCTCCGAGCATCGCGCCGGGGACGCTCCCGATCCCGCCCAGGACCGCGGCCGTGAAGGCCTTGATCCCCGGGATGAACCCGCTGAAGAAGAAGACCTGTCGGAACAACAGGCCGTACAGGACGCCGGCCGCACCGGCCATGGCCGCGCCGATCGCGAAGGTGAGGACGATGGCCTTGTTCGCATCGATCCCCATCAGGGCGGCGGTGCCCTTGTCCTCGGAGACGGCGCGGATGGCGGTGCCCATCCGGGTGCGCATCACGAAGAGGTACAGGATGCTCATCATGAAGAAGGCGGCCACGATCACCAGGACGTCGACGTAGCGCATGTTGATGAGCGGGATGGGGATCGCCTGGTGAATGGCCGGGATGTCCGGGTAGGCATAGATGCCGGGGCCGAAGAACCCACGGAACGTGTACTGCAGGACGAAGGACGCACCGATCGCGCTGATCAGCGGGACCAGCCGCGGGGCGTTGCGCAGTCGCCGGTAGGCGACGCGCTCGACGACCAGGGCGAGCAGGACGGAGACCCCCATGGCGATCAGGATCATGATGAGGATCGCGAGGAGGCTGACCAGCGGATTGGCCGTCAAGAGCCCCGCCTGGGCGAGGGCGACGGCCGCGAAGTAGCCTCCGAACGCTCCGCCCATGAAGATCTCACCGTGGGCGAAGTTGATCATGCGCAGGATCCCGTAGACCATCGTGTATCCCAGGGCGATCAGCGCGTAGATGCTGCCCGTGGTGATCCCGTCGCCAAACAGGTCGATCCAGACCTCGAAGGAGAACTTGCCGCTCAGGAGTGTCAGGAGTGATCCGAGCCCGACGACCAGCACGATGACGGCCTTGAACAGCCACAGGAAGGCGGCGATCGCGAGGTCCATCGAGCGATCGGCGAAACGTGGGTTCACGAGACGTTCTCCGTCGGGCGGAGGGTAATGAGAGGGGGACGAGGCCGCGGTGCGGACTCGTCCCCCTGGCTCTTCAAGCTGTTCGTGCGCGGTGGCCCCGGCGGGTTAGCGCTGCGGCCAGATCGGCGCTTCCGGCGGCCACTCGCCACCGGTCTCGCGCGCAGTCACTTCGTACACCGCGATGACCGGGGCGCCGCAGTCGCCGGTGGCGCTGCAGGACAGGGACCCGGTGATCCCGGCGAAATTGCTCGTCGCGAAGATGGCGTCGCGGAGCGCGCTCTTCGGGATGTAGATCGTGCCGTCTTCCGCTGTGATGGCGACCTTCTCGAGCGCAGCGAACAGGATATTCGCAGCGTCGTAGGCATGGGCGTGGAAGATGCTCAGTGGATTCCCGCCGTACTTGGCCGTGTGCTTGGCGAGGAAGTCCTGGTACCCGGCCTGGAAGGCCGTGAAGTCCGGGCTCGACAGGTAGTGGCCGAGGGCCGCGGAACCTGCCGCCGTGATGAAGTCGCCGGTGAAGTGGCCGTCGGCGCCCATCGTCTTGACGTTCTCGAGACCCGGGACCTGCTTGACCTGGTCGGCCAGGTAGCCGGCCTCGGCAACGAACACGGGGAAGTAGATCATCTCGGGGCTGGTCGCGGCGATCGCGGTCAGGACGGGCTTCATGTCCGTCTGTCCCTTGGAGATGGCTTCCTGGACGGTGATCGTCCCGCCGAGCTTCTTGAACTCGTCGGCGAACACTCCCTGGAGCGCCTCGGCATAGCCCGAGCCGTCATGGATGGTCGCGGCCTTGGTCAGCTTCAGCTCGTTGAAGACGAACTCGGCTGCGGCCTTGCCCTGGAACGAGTCGCTGTGCGCCGTCCGGGCATAGCCGGCATACGTCGCGTCGCGGTCCGTAGCGGTCAGGGCCGGGCGCGTGTTGGACGGCGAGATCGTCGTCAACCCGGCCTCGGTGATGCTCTTGACCCCGCCGACCGTCTCGTCCGAGCAGGACGATCCGATGAGCCCGACGATCGTGCTGTCGGCTGCGAGCTTCTGGGCGGCGGTCGCGCCACCTTCCGGCGTGCACAGGCCGTCCTCGGTCGTCAGTTCGATGTCGCGGCCGAGCAGCTTCCCGCCCTTGTCGTCGATGGCGATCTCGACGCCGCGCTTGGAGTCTTCACCGAGCGATGCGTCGGCGCCCGACAGGACACCCCAGTAGACGATGTGGATCGGCTCCCCGGGCGGGATCGTGACGACTCCGAGGGGATCCGCGGGCGGTGACGCAGCTGCGCTGCACGCCCCAAATACGAGGGCCGCGCTGCCGATCAGCGCTGCCAGCCTGGACAGTTTCATGCAGTCTCCTCCATGTTCTGGATCGTCTGGGCCATCCTCGACGATCTCGGTCGGCTGCACCCCGCTTCCTCCCGCACCTGTCAGCCCGTCGATCCGTGACCCGCTACGTCCGATCGCTGAACCCGCACAGCGCGGGCACGAGGACGGATCGCATGTCGGTGCCGATCGGACGGCGGTACTTGACGAGGAGACGGGCGACCGCGCAGGTGGCCGCCGATGCGATGCCGTATGATAGCCAATGGCGCACCGAATGCAAGACCGGCCGCGCGATCCGGGCTACGACCCTCGAACCTCGAGAGCGGCGGCCCGTGCGGTCAGCGGCGACGTGCACGTTCTCGATCGGGGAACGGGCCCGGCCCAGCCGGTCGAGGCAGGTCCGCCATCCGCATGAGGTAACGATCCGTCGGCGTGGAATACCAAGTCCGTAGTGCTCGGATCACGGATATCGACCGTCTCGTCGCGCTCAGCGACGCCGGTGATCCCGTGCGCCGGGGCGGTGGGCCGCTGGGATCGGCCGAGCTGATGCGACAGCTCGTGTATCTGCCCCAGGCAAGCATCTTCGTGGCCGAATCGCGGCGCGACGTCGTGGGCGGTGCCATCCTGGCGCTTCGCCCATCCGTTCGGGCCGGTGGCTTCGTCGGGACCCTCGACATGATCGTGGTCGACCCGGCCGCGGACGTCGAGCGGATCACCGAGAGCCTGCTCGAGGAAGTCGTTCGATCGGCTCGCAACAAGGGTTGCGCCATCGTCGAGGCAGATCGCCCGGCCGACGCGTTGGCGCTCGAGCGTCTCACGCGGCTCGGGTTCACAGAAGCCGGGACACGCCTCGAGCGGAGCGTCGCCGATGCGGCCCCGCGCGGAGCCGTTTGATCCCGATCCAATCGCCGCGCCGCACGCGTGCGCCGGCACCAACAGCGAATGACATCTAAGGAGTCAATGTGAGCAAGAACGTCGCCGTCTTCGTTGACGTGGCGAACGTCTTCTATGCGGCCAAGGCCGCCGGCGTGGATATCGACTACGTCACCCTGCTGAAGTCGGCGAGCGCGGGGCGCGACCTCGTGCGCGCGTATGCCTATACGGGGCTCGATCCGGACAACGAGAACCAGCGCAACTTCCATGACTTCCTGCGCCGCAGCGGCTACAAGGTCGTGAGCAAGGACATCCGCAAGTACGGCGACGGCAAGGTCAAGGCGAACCTCGACATCGAACTCGTGGTCGACATGATGAAGACGGCCCGGAACCTCGACATCGCGATCGTCGTGTCGGGCGACGGTGACTTCGCACCCGCGATCCGTGCGGTCCAGGAGCAGGGCGTGCGCGTCGAAGTGATCAGTTTCCGCGGCAACACGAGCTCGGACCTGATCGACGTCGCCGACCTCTTCATCGACATCACCCACCTGGCCAAGGTCGAGAAGGGATCGTCGCGATCCGGGCGCCGCGTGGCGTCGGACGACGAGGATCTCTCGATGACCGAGGTTCCCGACAAGCAGACCGAAGGAACGGGCACCGGCCGTGGCCGTGGCCGCGGTCGCGGACGGACCCGCGACGGCGAGGCTGCCGCGCCGGCGCGTACGGGAGGCCGGGCCCGAGCCGCGGCGTCCGTGCCGGAAACGGCGCCCGTTGCCGGCGTCACTGCGACCGGGATGCCCCTCGTGGCCCTTCCCGGCGAGAAGCTGTCGCGCGCGGGTTCGGCTCCGACCGACGGGGTCGCCCCGACCAACGGGATCGCCCCGACCGATGAAGCCCCACCGGAGCCGGACGCCGACCGCCCGTTCGCCGAGGATGAGGACCGCGACGCGCCGGCTCGCCGCCGCCGCCGCCGCGGTGGCCGTGGCCGTGGCCGTGGCCGTGGCGAGGACGCCGCTGCCGAGGGACCGCGCGCTGTCCCGGACCCCGAGGCCGAGACGACCGAGGACGATGAAGTCGCCGAACTGGACGTCGCGCCGCGACCGCCGCGCGCGACCGCATTCGGATCGGTCTGGGACTCCCAGATCGGCGTGCCCCAGGCGGGGTCGACGCGCCAGGCAGCCACGTCCGCTCCGGCGGACGACGACGGCGACTTCGACGAGCCCGAGATCCCCGAGTACCTGATCGCCGAACGGCGTGGTCCGGCCCAGTCCGGTCGCGGCGGAGGCGGCGGGCGTGGTCCCAGGTCCGGATACAGCGCGGCCGTGGACCGCGAGCGCTACGGACGTGGCGGCGGCGGAGGCGGTATCAATCGCTATCCGGACGTCAGTGGCCGCGAGCGCGGCGCCCGCGACGGCGGCCGCGACGGTGGACGGGACGGCGGTCGAGATCGGGACCGCGGGCCCCGGCCTGCCGCGAGAACGTCGTCCGGCGACCCGTGGTCGGATGTCCCGCCCGAGCTCGAGGCCATGCTGCTCGCGCAGGTCGCGAAGCGTCCGAAGCCCGCCCCGTCCGATGCCCAGGCCCCGACCGAGCCCGGTCGCGACGCCTCCGGCACCGCAGCCGCAGGCGGCACCGAAGGAGACGCTCCCGCGCCCAGGCGGCGGTCCCCGCGGAAGGCGACCGGCGAGACGGGGTCGACCGAAGAGTCGACGGC
Source organism: uncultured Chloroflexia bacterium (assembly GCA_963714835.1). GTDB lineage: Bacteria > Chloroflexota > Limnocylindria > Limnocylindrales > CSP1-4 > CAKKPP01. The sequence goes on along the minus strand of CAVQPX010000004.1, from coordinate 47,696 downwards.
ACCGAAGCGTCGAACCACCCGGAGCACGGCGGCTGCGACGGCCGACAAGCCTGCGCCGAAGCCGCGCGCGCCTCGGAAGTCACCCGCGTCGGGCGCCGCGGCGAGTGCCGACGGGCCCGCCGAGGAAGGGGCCGCATCGAAGCGCCGGACGACGCGCAAGGCGTCCGCATCGGGCGACGCCGCGGAACCGGCGAGTGGCACGGCCGACGCACCGGCGGCTCCCAAGCGCCGCGCTCCACGGAAGGCCGCCTCCACCGACGCGGGCTGACGACCGAGGCGAGGATGGACGGCGCGCGGACGATCGGCCACGCGACCGCGGTCGATGCCATCGGGCGGATGGTCGCGACGGGGGCGCCCCACGCGCTCCTGATCGTGGGCGAGCCCGGCGTCGGCAAGACGACTCTCGCGCTCGATCTGGCCGCGGGTCTGCTCTGCGCCGCGGAGCCCGGCTCGCCGCGGCCCTGTCGGTCGTGCCGGGCATGCCGGCTGCTTGACTCGGGGAATCACCCGGACGTGCACCGACTTGCCCCATCCGGCCCGGGCGGACAGATCCGGATCGGCGATCGCTCGGATCCCGATCCTGGGACCGTGCGGGCCCTCATCGCGGAGCTTGCGCTGCTGCCCGTCGAGGGCGGTGCCCGGATCGCGATCATCGAGTCCGCCGAGCGGATGAACGATGACGCCCAGTCGGCCCTGCTCAAGACCCTCGAGGAGCCGCCCCACGGGATGGTCCTCGTCCTCTGTGCGGCCGACGAGGAACGCCTGCTGCCGACCGTCAGGTCGCGCTGCGCGCGTCTGCGGCTCGGGACCCTGGCGGTTCGCGACATCGAGCGATTCCTCGCAGCACGGAACGTGGCCGACCCTCCGACGGCGGCGCGGCTGGCGCACTTCGCGGGCGGACGCCCCGGTGTGGCGCTGGCGTACGCCCTTGCTCCCGAGGCGGCCGTGATCCGGGCCGAGATCGCCCGGAGCCTCCTCGACCTGCTCGAGGCCCACGCCGCGGATCGCCTTGCGGCCGTGCGCCAGATCGTGGCGCGCGCCGGTGATCTCGTTCGCGAGCTCGGGACGGCGACGCCTCCATCCGCCGGCCGGCGTCCCGACGCCGACGGCCCTGCGCCCGGTGGGCGGCGCGGACGCGCTCGAGGCGCGACGCGTTCTGCGGCCACGGTGTCGGTAGCCGGTGCGGTCGCAGCGGACGCAGCGGACGCTGCGACCGACGAGCCTGCGGCGGTGCGGCTGTCGGCCGCTGAGCGTCGACGGTCCGTCGCGCAGCTGTTGGAGATCTGGCGCGACGTCGCACGGGATCTGGCGGTCAGCGGACTCGGTGACGCGCGGTCGTTGCGCGATCCGGCCCTTCTCGACGACCTCGGCGCCGCACGGGATCGGATGCCGCCGGCCGCGGCCACGGTGTTCCTCGAGCGGCTCATCGAGGCGGGCGAACTCCTCGATGGCAACGTCGGTCCAGAACTGCTCGTGGACGACCTTGCCGTCCAGTGGCGGTCTCCCAGGGCCGCATGACCCCCGCGGACATCGCCCGCCTTGACGCCGTGGTCCATGGCCGGGTCCAGGCCGTGGGGTTCCGTGTCTTCACCGCCCGAAAGGCGAGCGATCTCGGGCTCTCCGGCTGGGTCGCCAACCTCCCCGACGGCTCCGTCCGGTGTGTCGCGCAGGGTCCACGACCGTCCGTCGAGGCCCTCGTCGTCGCGCTCCGCGAGGGGCCGACCGGAGCTCGCGTCGAGCATGTGAGCGAGGCGTGGTCGGCACCCATCCACGAGCAGGACGGGTTCAGGATCCGGTCGTTCGCGCACACCGGAGACTGACCTTCTCCGAACGCGAACGGGACCTGCGGGCTATTCCGACCGGGCTGGTCCCCCCCGACGCTATGAGCGTGGACAGTCCCAACCCTGCGGAGCAGCTCCCGTCCCGATACCGTGCCATCCTCGATGCCGTGGCGGACCTGGAGCGGCGCGGCCATCGACGCGACGCCGGCCGCATCCGCGCCGAGGCGACCCGCGCCTACTCGCGCGCCTGGGACGCCCGCGCCCTGCGCGCCCTCGACGCCCTCCTTCGCGACGTGGCCCGTGTTCCCGCCACCGGGACCGGCCGGCCGGCCGCGCGCCCCGATCTGAGCCTCTCCGGCCGGACGACGCACTCTCGCTGACGTCCTCGCCCCGGCCGCCGTCGCGCCGACCGCCGTCGCGCCGTACGCTTTGCCGGTGCACCGAACCTACGCAGACCTCATCGAGGACGTCCTGGCCGCTCACGAGGACCTCGCAGCTCTCGGTGAGGAGATCGAGGACGAGTGGTCGTACGTTCGCGATCTCGAGGCCGCGTGGCGAGATCGGCTCGAGCGATCAGCCGCACAGCGCGCCGACACGCTCGTGGACGAGCCGGTCGAGCTGGCCATCAGGGCCGCCATCGCCGAGATCGGTCGGGTTCGGGATCCGCATCGCGCGATCGACTGGCTCTCGACGTTCCCACAGGTCGTCCTCACGGCGATGGGCGAGGTCCCATGAGCAGGGACGCCGGCTCGTGAGGTTCCAGGACGCAGCGCCGGACGCCCGCGCCGTCGTGTACGCGGGGATCCAGGCCGAGCCGGTCGTGGCCCGCGCGGGTGAGCTCCTGGCCGATGCGACCCCGCAGCAGCGGCTGCTGGCACGGGCGGTGATGACCGGCGAGACCGACGACCCGGCCGCCTGGCGAGCGATGTTCCCCGGACTGTTTCCCGGATCGAGCGGCGACACCGCCGAAGCCGCGCGGTCCGAGGCCATCCTCGCCACCGCGCTCGAGGTCGCAGCGCGCGGCGACCGCGTTCGCGACCAGGTCCGGGGAGCGATCGTGGAGGCGGTCACCGAACGTCTGCTGGCCAGACGCGTGACGGCGAGTGCCATCCGACGTGAGCGGCGGATCCTGTTCGACGGGGTTCGAGCCGAGATCCATCCCTATGACGTGACGGTGGAGACGCCGGGCGCAGCAGAGGCGTACGACTGCAAGTGGGGCGCCCGCGGCATCAAGGCCGACGTCCTGTATCAACTCGATGACGCGCGCACCCACGCCGCCGACGAGGACGAGGCATTGCGCGTCGTCCTCGTCGTCTTCGATGCCGAGCGCTCGTGCCGGGTCCGGCTGTCGCGCGAGACCGCCCCGGCGTCGGCCACCGGTCTGGTCACGCTCGAATCGTTGGACCTCCTCGCCACCGGTGAGCCGTTCGCCACGGCGAGCACCGAGCCGGCGCCGTGACCATCGCTGATCACGCCCAGCCCGAGATCGGCTCGGTCTTCGACTATCGGGTCCGCTTCGATGAGGCTGGACCCGACGGGCGCCTGCGGCCATCGGTCCTGCTGCGCTACGCCCAGGACGTCGCGTGGCTGGATTCCGACCGGCGGGGATTCGATCGCACCTGGTACGTCGAGCACGGTCTGGCATGGGTCGTACGTGCCGTGCAGATGGAGATCGTCGCGCCCATCGAGCTCGGGCAGACCGTCCGGATCGAGACGCGCGTGGTCGGGCAGCGCAAGGTCTGGGCTCGTCGCCGCGCGGACGTCCGCTCCCTCGACGGTGCGCCCCTCGCGTGGCTCCACACGGACTGGGTCATGATCGACGATCGCGGACGGCTCGTCCGCGTCCCGGCCGTCTTCGCCGAGACGTTCAGGGTCCCCGCGGCCACGTTCGATCTGGCCCGGGTCGATCTGGACCCCACGCCGCCCGACGCGTTCCGGACCGATGTCCGGGTCCGCCCGCACGAGCTCGATCCGATGGGCCACGTGAACAACGCTGCCTACGTCGATTGGGTCGAGGAGACGATCCCGGCCGAGGCTGCCCGACCATCGCCCCGGCGCTACGCGTTCGAATACGTCGCCTCGGCAGCCCGCGACGAGGCCCTGCGGGCCGAGACGTGGGCCGATGGCGAAGGCTGGAGCCACCGGCTGGTGCGTCCGAGCGACGGGTCGGAGCTCTTCCGCGCTCGCCTTCGCTGAGCGAACGGCGGTCGGCACCGGACCATCGGGCCATGCGCAGCAGGACGTGCACCCGCGCAACGCCCTCGGTGCGCGGCAGTACTAGGCGCGGTGCGGCGTGCGATGACCAACGCCCCATTTCTCTCGGCAGTCGGCTGGCCGACACTCTCGTGCACGGGCCGTCGGCTCGGCGAGCCACGCAACTGACGGAGTGACGTTGACCCTCGAACCGCTGACCATCGAGCTGACGACCCTGGAACCGGTCACGCTGGGCCTGATCAGCCTGATCCTCGCAGGGCTCGTGGGGGCGCTCGTCGGTACGGCAGGGTTCGCCGTCATCGCCAGCCGTCAGCCCCGGCGCATCGCCCGGATCATGGAGCGGATGGCCGTCGCCGAGGAGCTCGACGAGGTCGCCGACGTCCGTGGCATCAACGACCCGGTCCTCAGGCTTGGGATCGACGCGCTGTCCGAGCGCTTCACCGCGACGCGGCGGCTGGCCACGATCGATCAACTGACCGGACTCCTCAATCGCCAGGCCATCCTCGAGCGACTCGAGGACGAGCTCGATCGCGCGTCGCGCTACGACCGCGTCGTGTCGGTCGTCCTCATCGATCTCGATCACTTCAAGCGGATCAACGACGCCCACGGCCACGCCGTCGGCGATGCGGCCCTTCGAGCGGCCGCGACCGCCCTCGGCGCGAACGTCCGCTCGGTGGATGCGGTGGGGCGCTACGGCGGCGAGGAATTCCTGCTCGTCCTGCCGGAGACCGCTCCGGACGATGCAGCCGAGATCGCAGAGAAGCTGCGCCGGATCATCGCGTCGACGCCCGTCGATGCCGGTGCGGGGGTGAAGGTCGCGATGACGCTCTCCGCGGGCGTCGCCGGCGGGAGTGGCGGGAGCCGGTTCATCGACTCCCTCATCCGCGAGGCCGACGAGGCCCTGTACGCAGCGAAGTCGTCCGGTCGGGACCAGGTCGTCATCCACAGCCCCTCGTCGGAGGACGGGACGGTCTCACGGATCCCCGTTGACGCCCAGTCACGCGAACGCGCCGCGTCGATCGGCCGCCTGGCCGCCCAGGCGAGCACGGATGCGCTCGTCCAGGCTCTGGCCCAGCGGACCGGAGGCGACTCGGCGCATTCGACCGCGATCGCTCAGACAGCCGCCACGCTCGCCCGAGCCCTTGGCCTCGCCCAGCGCGAGATCGAGCGGATCCGGGTCGCGGGGCTCCTGCATGACCTGGGAGACCTGGCCATCCCCGAAGACGTGCTCGCCCACGACGGCAAGCTGGGCCGTGACGATCGTCGGATGATCGCCGAGCACCCGAAGGTGGGGCAGATCATCCTCGAGCAGGCCGGGGCGCTTCGAGACGCCGGAGCGATCGTCCTCCACCACCACGAGCGCTTCGACGGACGCGGCTACCCGCACGGGCTGGCCGGCGAGGAGATCCCGATCGGAGCCCGAATCGTCGCGGTGATCGATGCCTACGACGCGATGACGAACGGACGGCCGTATCGCGCGGCGATCAGCCATGAGGAGGCCGTGGCCGAGCTGCGCTCCAATGCGGGAACACAATTCGATCCCGGCGTCGTCGACGCGTTCGTCACGCTCGTGGGCGCCGGGTTGTCCAGGCGGGCCGCTCCTGACCCGGAGGCCGAACCGGCCCGCGTCGCGTTCGGCGGGGCGGCTCGCCGCGTCCTTCGGCGAGGCCGATCCGCGAAGCGGGCTTCGAGCGAGCCGTCGCCGAGCAGCTGATCCGCAGCTGTCCTCCGGGCCTGTGGCCCGCCACACGGGCATCGTCCACCGCGTGGGCCACAATCGTTCGATGACGACCCTCGTCCCCACCCAGCCGGCGGAACCGCGACCCGACGGCGAGATCCTCCACGAGCTGACCCGCTCGATCTGCCCGACCTGCCGCCAGGTCATCGACGCCCAGGTCCTGTTGCGCGATGAGCAGGTCTTCATGCGCAAACGTTGCCCCGAGCACGGCTGGTTCGAGGGCCTCATCTACGCGGACGCGAAGGGCTATATCGATCAGGCGAGGTTCAACAAGCCCGGCCAGGCGCCGCTGCGCACCTCGACCGAGGTCGTCAACGGCTGCCCGCTCGACTGCGGGCTGTGTCCCGAGCATCGCCAGCACACGTGCCTGGCGCTGATCGAGGTCAACACAGCCTGCAACCTCGATTGCCCGGTCTGCTTCGCGAACGCCGGGGCCGGCTTCAACCTGACGGTGCCCGAGGTCGAGGCCATGCTCGACCGGTTCGTGGAGCTCGAGGGCCACCCCGAGGTCGTCCAGTTCTCTGGCGGTGAGCCCACGATCCACCCCGACCTGCTCGAGATGATCGATGCTGCTCAGGCCCGCGATCTCCAGTACGTCATGGTCAACACCAACGGCCTGCGGATCGCCAATGACCCGGTGTGGTTCGCGCAGTTCGCTGCACGCCGGCCGCTCGTGTACCTCCAGTTCGATGGCCTGACCGACGAGACGTACCGGACCATCCGCGGCGAGCCGCTCCTCGAGACGAAGCTGCGGGCCCTCGATCGACTGGCCGAGGCAGATCTCCACGTGATGCTCGTTGCGGCGATCGAACGTGACGTGAACGAGCACGAGGCCGGTCCCCATCGTCGAATTCGGGCTCAAGCATCCGGCGGTCCGCGGCGTCATGTTCCAGCCGGTCACCCACAGCGGCCGCCATCCTGACCACGACCCGATGCGGCGGATGACGATCCCGGACGTGCTGCGCAGTCTCGATGCGCATCCCGACGGCTCGTTCCGCGCAACCGACTTCATCCCGATCCCGTGCTGCTTCCCGACCTGCGCGTCCGTGACGTACGCGTACCTCGGGGATGAGGGCGAGGTCATCCCGCTGCCGCGCATCCTCGAGGTGGACCAGTACCTCGACTACATCACGAATCGCTCGATGCCGGGCGTGGACGCCACGATCCTCCACGCGCTCGAAGGGCTGTGGTCCGCGTCGAGCGTCCCGGGCGACGCACAGGCCGAGAACTTCGTATGCGCGACGTGCGACCTGGACCTGCCGTCCCTCGTGGACCTCGGGCGGCGGATCTTCATGGTCCAGCTGCGCGACTTCCTCGATCCGTGGACCTTCGATGTCAAGAAGGCCATGAAGTGCTGTATCGGGATCCTCCAGGACGACGGCCGAATGATCCCGTTCTGCACCTACAACACGGTGGGCTACCGCGAGGAGACCCGCGAGCGGCTGGCTGCGCGCCGTCGGCGTCCTGCCACCGAGAGCCCGGCGCGACCGCCGAGTCGCCTGCCGGTCATCATGGTTGATCGATGACGTCAGCTGGGACCGATCACGACGTCGTTGATGTGGTCCCTCGCCCGAGGAGCGGCTTCTCGGGGCTGAGGGCCCAGCGGGGCGACGATGCAGTCGAGGCGTGTTGCGCGATCCTGTACGGCGACCCGACGATCGAGCTCGTCCTCGGCCCGTCGCTGCACCCGGGCGGCCTCGCGGCCACCGAGGCACTCCTGAGCGCCGCGGGGCTGCAGCCCGGCACGCGACTGCTGGATCTCGGTTGCGGCACAGGCTCCAGCGCGTGGTTGGCGAGTTCGTTGGCCGGGGTCCGCGTGACGGGTCTCGACACGAGCGATGGGGCGCTGGCTCGGGCGCGCTCGCGCGGTTCGTCGGAGGGGAACGTGTCCCGAGCAGCCATCGACGGTGCCCATCCCACCTTCGTCCGCGGGACGGCGACCGATCTGCCATTCGAAGACTCGAGCTTCGACGTCGTCCTGGCCGAGTGCGTCCTTTCGACCCTCGACAAGGACCAGGCGATCGCGGAAGTCCATCGCGTTCTCACACCGGGCGGGCGGCTCCTCCTGAGCGACATGATCGTGAATGGCGATGCCGTCCTCGTCGAGGAGCCCGTCCACCCGATCATCGGTGCCGCGCTCTGCCTCAGCGGAGCGTGGCGGCCCGGTGAATTGGCGGCCACGCTCGCGGCATTCGGTTTCGTGATCCGGACTCAGGTCGACGGAGTCGTCGCGCTGCGCGCGATGCTCGATGCGGTCTCCGCGAGGATCGATCTGCTGCGCGTCGTCCGGCGCGACATCGGAGCGCGGCTCGGTGAGCGCCTCGGTGCGGTCGGCGCAGGAACGTTCGAGGACGCCGTGGCGGCCCTCGCTTGGGCGCGGGACGCGGTCGCCGACGGTCGGATCGGTTACACGACCGTGACCGCGACGAGGCCCCCGGCCGCGACGAGGCCCCCATCGGAGGCTTCCGACCCTCGATGATCGCGTTCGTGGTCCTCACCGCGAGCGGGCCGCATGCGTCGCTTCAATCCTCCGTGGCTGCTCTCGCGGGTCCGTGGACGCGGCTGCGCGATGCCCGTGCCTCGGCCTTTCCGGCGATGTCCGCGAAGTGCTCGGCCACAGCCTTCTCGATCGCGCGTCGCGCGATGGCGAATCGCAGCCGGGACGCAAGCCCTGAACCCGGCAGGACCGCTTCATAAGACACCCGTGAGCGGCGCTCGTCGAGCGGCTCCACGCGGATGCGTTCGACCAGACCGCGGACCGGCCCGTCAAGGTGTCGAAACCCCAGACCATCTGGTGGCATGAGGCGGACGGCCTCGCGCGTCCGCACGATCCGGTGACCCAATACCGGGATCGGGACCGTCGTCCTGAACTCGCACACGAGTTCGGCGCCATCCCTGGACAGCACGGTCGCCCCGTCCCCGACCGATTGTGGTCCCTGACCGATCGCCGCCATCATCTCGTACACGAGGGCCGCAGGGGCAGCCACGTCGCGCGTGACCGTCGTGATCGTGGATCCGATCGGGAGATCGAACGACGTGCTGTGGAGAGCGGTTTCGGCCATGGCACCACGGTACATGTCGGACGGTGTCGGCCCCGTGGCTCTGGTCACAGTCCCCTCGGTGCCAGGCGGCGTCGTGTCCCGAGCGTCAGCCCCCGGCAGCGTCGACGAGGAGGGGCAGCAGGTCGCTCATCGAGATGACCCCGATCGGCTTCGCGCCGTCCTGGTCCAGGACGATGACCCGATGGATGCCGTGGCGCTCCATCCGCCGCGCGGCCTCGGCGACTGGCGTGTCGGCCCGGACGGTGACCGCGGTGTGCGTCATGACGTGACGCGCGGTCATCCCCTGCCAGCCATCACCGCGCCCGGTGCGCGCCGCGGCCACCCGGACGAGATCGGTCTGGCTCACGACGCCGACGAGGAACCCGGAGGCGTCCACGACCGGCGCGCCCGAGACATCGGCCTGGGCCAGGGATTCGGCGATCTCCGCAGCGGCCGTGTCGATCGGGATCACGATCGGATCAGGCGTCATCAGGGCGTCCACGAGGAGTGTGGTCCAGCGGGTGTTCATAGCGTCATGGTGCGGTCCCGCGATCGGCCCGGCATCGGTCGAGCGGCCCGTTCGGACGGGCCATTCGGCCCCGTCACGCGATGCGCAGGGCGCGGATGGCGACGAGCGCCTGCCAGAGAGAGGGGATGGCCACGTAGAGCCGCTCGAGCAGGCCGAGGTATGGCTCCAGCGGCCCGGACACCGTCAGCGGCACCAGCGCCGCCGACCCGGCCATCAGGAGACCGGCGATGCGTGTCCCCCGAGCGGCGCCGGCCCATGCCGGGTTGCGGCGGAATACGCGAGCCAGGATGAAGAGCGTGATCGGCATCGAGATCGCATACAGGTAGAAGTTCGCCAGGTGAAGTCGCCCGACGACCGTCTCGCGGACGCCGCCGGCGTCGGCCGGGAGGAGGGCGAATGCGAACCCGATCCCTGCCTGGAGCAGGAACAGCGCGCGGATGATCCGGCGATCGGCGGCGGTGGTGCCCATCACCCGCGCGGCACCGATCGCCCAAGCCACCCCGAGCAGCCCCTGAAGCCAGAACGCGCCCGTCTGAAGCCAGCCGAGCGGGGCGTGGACCATGACGCTGATCGACTCGGCGATCGGGTCGTAGCCCGGCCAGGTGACGGCCACGATCACGCCGATCACCCACAGCGCGACCGGCGCGGCCAGGCCCGCCGCGACAAGGGCCCTGGTCGTCACCGCCCGCGCTCCATGGCCCGGAGGGCGCGTTCCCCGCGACTCATGAGTGCGACCCGGAGTCCCTCGTGAACGAGCTCCGTGAGGATCGGCTTCGAGATCTCGTCACCCGTGACCATCGTCACGAAGCGCACGCGCTTCAACGCCGCACCGCCCAGGAGGTGCGCCGGGGCGTCCATCGCGAACCCGTACTCGAAGCCGAGATGGACGTGCGCGCTCTCCACCCAGATGAAGGCGAAGTACACGGTGCGGCGACCCACGGGCACGTCGTAGCCGATGAGTCGCCAGCCTGGGCGGACGCGCTCGAGGGCATCCGGTACCGCGGACAGCACGATCTCGCGAAGGATCGTGGCAACCTGTCGCCGCCGCGGCGGGTAGTCGTCGAGGAAGGCCTCGACGGAGGGATCGCGCATCGGCTCAGGGTAATCTCGCGCGCGGCGGGACGCGGCCGGTCAGTCCTCGGGATCGACAGCTGTCGACGACGCTCCGGCCACTCTCCGCGGCGGTTCCTGGCCCAGTTCGGTGCGGAGCCGGGCGACGAGCTGCGGCTCCGTGAGGCGAGGCGAGGCCTCGCTGGCCACCGCTCGCTCCCGCCGGTCGCGTCCGTCGGCGTCACCCACGGCACGTTCGAGGCGCTTGCGCACCGTCCCGGGACCAAGGATGAGCAGGTCGTCGTTCGTCGCCAGCAGGTCGGCGACCGAGTCGACGAAGCGCCGCAGGAGCTCCAGTCGTCGAGGCTCGCCCGCCGACTGCGGCGTGCCGCCACCCCCGCGTCGGACACGCGGGTCGTGGCGCACGTGGCCCGTGGATCGACGACGGCCGGGCACGTCGGAGGCCAGCCGCGAGACGTCCGCCTCGTCGCCATCCCAGCGCACGAGGATCGCCTCCTCGGCGTCGATCCAGACGAGGACGCACGTCCGTGCAGCCGAAGCATCCGGGACCGCGTCCCTGATCACGTCTGCGCCCAGGCAGGCTCGCCCTGGCGCGCGCGGGCGAGATCGGCGTAGACCACGTCGGTCGCTCCCTCCCACGCGGCTCGCTGGACGCGTGCGCTGAAGCGGTGGCTCCCGGCGTTGAACGAGATCTCCTCGTCCTCGCGGACGGCCCGGTCTGCATACGTCGCCAGGCCGAACAGCGCGCCGACGGCCGGGATCGCGCCGGCCTCGCAGCCGGGCGCAAGGATCGTCAGTTCTTCTTCGGTGAGCAGCCGAACGTCGCCGGCCCCCAGGGTGTGCCTGACCTTGCCCATGTCGAGGCGATCGGTGGCATCGAGGATGGCGAGGACCCGCCGGCCGTCGTCGGCCGCGAGCCCCACGACCTTGGCGAAGGTGCGCGGATCGACCCCCTCGGCGGCCGCCGTTGCGCTCGCCGTGAAAGCCGCCTCGTGCTCGTGGATCTCGTACTCGACCCGGTGGCTCTGGAGCCAGTCGGTGAGGCGTGCCAGCGGCTGGTCGAGTGTCTTGGTCGCGTCCATGATCCAGTCCTCCTTGACGGCGGTCGTACCCGTCAGCCTCGTCGGGATCGGCAGCTTTTGCATCGGCCATTCGACGCTGTCGATGGGTGCCGAACGGCCCCACCGGGCGATGGGTCCGTGCGGCCCCCGTCCGATGGGTCGGACGGCTCTCGCCGCACGAAGGAGCGGGCATGGAGACTGAACGGGGCTGGACCGAGCGGGGCAGGTTCACCACCGCCAGACCAAGGAGAGGGCTCGTGGAGTACAGGATCGCAACACATGACGTCGAGCGACAGCCGATCATCGCGATCCGCGACCGGTGCACCCCGGACGGCATCTCCGAGCTCATCGGCACGTCCGTCGCCGCCCTGTACGGCTCGACCGACCGGCTCGGTGCGACGCCTGCGGGGCCGCCCGTCGTGCTCTATCACGCGTTCGGTCCCGCGGAAGTCGATGCGGAGGTCTGTCTGCCGATCGAGCGAGCCGTGTCGACGACCGACGGGATCGTGGGCCGCGTGCTCCCGGCGGCGACCGTCGCCTGCACGCTCCACGTGGGGCCGTACGACGAGCTGCACTGGGCCCACGCCGTCCTGATGGACTGGGTCGGCGATCACGGGTTCGACATGACCGGCCCGGTCAGGGAGCGCTATCTGAGCGGCCCGGATGAGCAGGTCGCTCCCGACGAGTACCGGACCGAGCTCGAGATTCCCATCGTTCCCCAGGTCGCGGCCGCTCCCGCATGAGGACGGACCGCGCCGGGAACACCCAACAAGATCCGAGGTGATCCTGATGAGAAACATTCGTGACGTGATGACCCAGCCCGTGCTCTCGGTCCGCACCGAGACTCCGCTGCGAGAGGTCGCGCTCCTTCTGAGCGAGCACCGGATCAGCGGCCTCCCGGTCGTCGATGCGGAGGGCGCGGTCGTCGGGATCGTGTCCGAAGCCGACCTCCTGATGAAGGAGCAGGGACCCGATGCGATCCACCACCGGCGGTTCGCCCGGTTCATCGGCGAATCCCGGGAGTCGCAGGCGCAGCTCGCGAAGATCCGGGCCGTCACGGCCGGCGAGGCGATGACCGCACCCGCGGTCACGATCACTCCCGATCGTCGCCTCAGCGTGGCCGCGGGCCTCATGGTCGCCCGGAAGGTCAACCGGCTGCCGGTCGTCGACGACGGGCGGCTCATCGGGATCGTCACGCGCGCCGATCTCGTGCGCGCCTATGTCCGGTCCGACGACGAGCTCGCCCGGACGATCCGGGATGACGTCCTGTTCCGCGTCCTGTGGCTCGATCCGTCGTCGTTCACCGTCTCGGTCAAGGACGGCGTGGCCGCGATCAGCGGACGCGTCGAGCGACGCTCGACTGCCGACATGATCGAGCGATCGACGCGGATGGTCCCGGGGATCCTGGATGTGGGCACCGACGTCGTCTGGTCGATCGACGACAGCAAGGCCGGACCGCCGCCTGTCGATGTCTTCCTGCCGATCGGGCCGCGCTGATGGCAACGTGCTGACCCCCGACCCGCCGCGCGGGCCGGGGGTCGCAAGCGAGGCGCTCGAGGCGCTCCTCCGCCCACGATCCATCGCCGTCATCGGTGCCTCCCGAAGCCGGGGGACGGTCGGCGGCGACCTGTTCCACAACCTCGTGCACGGCGGTTTCACAGGCGGTCTCTATCCGGTCAACCCCGTGGCTCCGGTCGTGCAGGACATCCCGGCGTTCGCCTCCATCCTCGATGTGCCCGACCAGATCGATCTCGCCGTCGTCGTCGTGCCGGCCGCGGCGGTCGCCGGCGTCGCCCGCGAGTGCGCCGAGAAGGGGGTCAAGGCCCTCGTCGTCGTGAGCGCCGGGTTCTCGGAGATCGGTCCGGAGGGCGCCGCCCGACAGGACGAGTTGCTCGGGATCTGCCGAAGGGCCGGGATGCGCCTCGTCGGCCCGAACTGCATGGGCGTCGTCAACACGGCACCGAACGTGAGCATGAACGCCCAGTTCGTGCCGATCGAGCCGCCCGCCGGCAATGTTGCCTTCCTCAGCCAGAGCGGCGCGCTCGGGCTGGCCCTTCTCGATCACTCGCACCGGCTCGGTCTCGGCGTCTCGACGTTCGTCTCCGTCGGGAACAAGGCGGACCTCTCGGGCAACGACTTCCTCGAGTTCTGGGAAGACGACGCATCCACCGAGGTGATCCTGCTGTATCTCGAATCCCTCGGGGACGCGCGGCGGTTCGCGGACATCGCCCGGCGGATCACGAGGACGCGCCCGATCGTGGCGGTGAAGGGCGGGAGATCGACGGCGGGAGCTCGCGCGACCTCGTCGCACACCGGCGCCCTCCTCGGGCCGTCCGACGCGATCGTGGACGCCGTCTTCCGCCAGGCCGGGGTCATTCGGACCGAGACGATCGGCGATCTCTTCGACGTCGCCTCGGTCCTGTCCAGCCAGCCGTTGCCCGAGGGCCGACGAGTCGCGGTCATCTCGAACGGCGGTGGCCCCGGGATCCTCGCGGCAGATGCGTGTGAGGCGGCGGGTCTCGAGGTCCCGACGCTCCCCGAGGCGCTCCGCGAGGGCCTGGTCGCATGGCTGCCCGTCGCGGCCGGCGTCAGCAATCCCATCGACATGATCTCCTCGGCGACGGCCGCGGACTACGGTCGGGCGATCGGCGAGATCGCCGCAGACCCGTCGATCGACGCGCTCATCGTCATCTTCGCCCCGCCGGTGGTGACCCAGGCCGACGACGTGGCCACCGCGATCCGCGATGCCGCTGCTGACCTGGCCCGTCCCATCCCGATCGTGGCGGTGTTCATGGCGTCGGGCGAGGCTCCGTCGGAACTCCAGGGCGACGTCGTCCGCATCCCATCGTTCACCTATCCGGAGAATGCAGCGCGGGCCCTCGGGCATGCTGCCCGATACGCGCGCTGGCGGTCACGTGACGACGGGCGCGCGCCGGTGTTGCAGGGCGTGGACGGGAGCGCCGCCACGGCCGCGATGGCCTCGTTCGTCGAGGCCGGCTCGTCGCGCTGGCTGGACCCCTCAGAAGTTCGGGCCCTGCTCAAGACGTACGGGTTGCCGGTGATCGCCCAGGTCGTCGCCCGGACTCCGGCCGATGCCGCCCTGGCTGCGGCACAGTTCAGCGGCCCCGTCGCCCTCAAGGGCGTCGCGTCGCGGCTCGTCCACAAGACCGAAGCGGGCGCGGTCCGGCTCGATCTCGCCACCCCGGCCGACGTCGAGGCCGCGGCGACGGACATGGCGGCCGTGCTTGCCGGTGCCGATCTCGAGCCGCAGGGCTTCCTCGTCCAGCCCATGGTCGGTCGCGGCGTCGAGATGCTCGTCGGGATCGTCCGCGACCCGTCGTTCGGTCCGATCGTCGCGTGCGCCGCGGGCGGGACGCAGGCCGAGGTCCTGAAGGACGTCTCGATGCGCCTGACGCCGCTGACCGACGTCGATGCGCAGGAGATGATCCGGTCGCTCGGTACGTTCCCGCTCCTGGAAGGCTACCGCGGAGCGCCACGGGCAGATGTGGCCGCGCTCGAGGACGTCGTCCATCGAGTGGGCGCACTCGCAGCTGCGCATCCCGAGATCGCCGAGATGGACCTCAACCCGGTCGTGGTGGGCGAGCACGGCGCGAGCATCGTCGACGGCCGGATCCGCATCGCACCGCCGTGAGCGATCGGTCCGACCGGCCCAGCCGGCCCGGGTCCGACGGCACTCGACCGAACCGTGCCGGCGGGTCAGGTTGATGTCAGCAAGGAGGTCGTGATGAACGAGAAGATCACACGCCACGAGCTCCCGGAGCAGCACATCGTGTCGCTGCGCGGCCATCGCACGCGTGACGACCTGCCCGCGTTCCTCGGCCGGGCTTTCGGAGAACTCTATGCCGGCCTTCCGGCGCTGGGGTCGAGTCCAGCCGGACCGCCGTTCGCCATCTACCACACCTTCGGGGACGGTCTGATCGACGTCGAGGCCTGCGTGCCGGTCGCGCACCCCATCGCCGACTCCGATCGGGTCGACACGAGGATCCTCCCGCCGATGACCGTGGCCGGGACGGTACACGTCGGGCGCTACGAGGACCTCGACGCGGCCTACAGGGCGGTCCTTGCGTGGGTCGACCAGAACGGCTTCGTCGCCAACGGCCCGGTCCACGAGCGATACCTCAACGGGCCCGGCGAGGACGTCCCCACGGACCGGTACGAGACTGTCGTGGAGGTCCCCATCATCGCCCGGAGCGCGCCCGTCACGGTGTGAGGTTCACGTGGGTGTGCGACCGACAGGAGACGTTGGCGCGCGAGAGCCGTCAGGGGCTCGGACGCGCGGATGCGTGCGCTACCATCCCCGGATGAAGGACCAGCACCGGTCATGATGAGATTTGCCCGACGGCTCGTCGTCCTCGCCTTCGCCGTGATCCAGGCGGTCCTCGTCGGGCGGATCCTGCTCGATCTCGGCGTCATCCCGACCGATCTCGGGATCAGCGACGGACTGATCTCCTGGAGCGACATCCTTGCCGCACCCGTGCAGGCGCTAGGCGATGGGCTCGGCGGGATGTTCGGTGGCGGCGTGCCGGGCCTCGGACCCGTCGCGGGCGAGGGCCTGAACCCCGCGATGATCGCGGCGCTCCTCGGCTGGAGCGTGGTCGAGGGCCTCGTCCTGCGCGTGGTCACGAAGTTCACGACCGTTTGATCGGCGACATTGGGAGCGTGACGGCGTGACCGACGAGACGATCCACGACGAGGCCCCCGCGCAGGGCGCAACCGCCCCCGATGCGACCGCCGTGCTCCTCGACTCCGCCGCCGCGATGGGCGTCGAACTCGATCGCGCCGAGGCCGAGCGCTGGATCGCGGCGATGTCTGCGGAGAGCGTCGGCGGCCTGACCGTCGACGTCGACTCGGGCGTGTACGGCCACCGGGTGGTCATGGCGGATCACGACGCGGCGGATCTCGAACGGTTCAGGCGCATGGCCGTGATCGTCGGGTTCGATGACCGCCCGCCCGAGGTGACCACCGCGCTCGCCCTGTCGGGATCGGCCGCACAGAGCCGGATCCAGCGCTTCCCGGCCGACGCCGACTTCTTCGAGCGGATCCACATCCGAGCCGCGACCCGTGAGGCCGCCTGCACCCTCCTGGCGTCGGTCATCCGTGACAAGGCACTCGCGACGATGAGCGGCGACGGGTACCGGCTGCAAGAGGTCAAGTTCGGCAATTGGCCGGAGGACGGCACGCTCGGCAGGCTCGCCGGTCCGGAGCGGACGGCCGGTGTCATGGACCGCGGCGCAGGTCGCGGCCGGTGCGATCGAATTCGAGCGACCGGACGGGTCGCCGGGCCTGCTGGCCTGGGCGGAGGCCGGTGTCGACCCCGGCTGGTGCAAGCTCGACTGGGTCGTCGCCGATCCCGTCGGTGGTGGTCTGGCCAACGCCTCGAATGTCCTCGACGTCACGTGGGAGGCGCCCGACGGGACGATCATCCCCCTCGACGGCTACCTCGACCCGTACTTCCAGGAGGTCTACCTCGAGACCGAATCGATCCCGCTCTTCTCGAAGCTGGTCAAGCAGATGGGCGCCGATTCGGTGGCCGAATATGTCGAGCGCCTGACCGAGGAGGTCTACAAGTACACGGTCAAGGAGCCGAACTACGGCAAGGCCGCGCGGCGCATCTACAACATCTTCCGCCTGACCGGCCGCTACGCCGAGGCGGCCTACATCCGTGAGTTGTTCGACGAGCCGGTCACCGCCCTGTACCAGGTCGCGGCGCTGTTGCGCACGCTCGACGAGGCGGCCGATGCCGGCGATGCGTTCGAGACCGACGCGATGCTGCGCCAGATCGACGAGCTGATCATGTCGGCGATCGGTGCGCTCGAGGGCCGGGCCGAAGCGGAGATGGTCCGCCGCCTCCTCCACCTCCGGGATACCGTGGGCCGTCGCGCCGAGGCCGCGGACCGCGCCGACGACATCGCCGGCGTGCGCGACGACGCGATGCGATCCGTCAACGAGTACTTCGAGCGCGTCCTGACCGGCGTTCCGACCATCGCCGCGTATCTGCAGGAGGTCGCCGATTCGCACGGCGCACCGATCCGTCCGGCGGCTGGTTGAGGCGACGGACGCGCCGACACCATCCCGCGCTTCAGTCGAGATCGTCAGGGAGTGACGAACCCCGGGAGCCAGGCGATCTCGAAGCGATGACCTTCCGGGTCGGCGACGTAGCCGGAGTAGCCACCCCACTCCCGGGTCGTCGGCTGGCCGATGGCCCGCGCACCCGCCGCGACGGCCGCGCTGAAGGCCGTGTCGACCGCCTCGCGGTCGGCGACGTTGATGGCCAGGGTCATGCCGTTCCAGTCGCCGTGTTCCGGTAGCGGACTGTCCGGGGCTGCCTCCTCGCGCAACAGGTCCAGCCGGAAGAAGGCGAGTCGGACGTTCGTCAGCAGGAACTGGGCGAAGTCCGGCGAGCCATCGGACCCCTCGGTCCATCCCCATCCGAGGTAGAACGCCCGCAGACGCGGCACGTCACGAGCGCCGAACGTGACGAACGAGATGGTCGGGGGGAGCTCGGGTCGCTTCGCGCTCATCGTGTCCGTCCTCGCTCTCCGCTGAAAGGCATCTTCACGCGCCGGGTCGGAGAAGCGTAGCGCCGGCCGGCTCGAGACGGGCGACATGGAGGCGACCGGATCAGAGGCCCGCTCGAAGGTGCGCGTGATGCACCCACCATCGCGACGACCATAGCCCGTCGGCGTCCTCCGTGGATGGCGGCGGGATCGGTGCTAACCCTGCCCGCGCTCCCGGGCAAACACCACGCTGGTCGCCCGGGCGGACTCCGTTGGCGGTCGCTTCGCAAGGCCCTACGGTCGACCCAGCTCGCGCGGCGATGACCGAGCGACGAGCCCGTCCCGCAAGAGCGTGGATCGAACCAACCGAGAGGAGCGTCCCATGAAGGCGATCGTCCAGGACCACTACGGCTCGGAGGACGCCCTCCGACTTCAGCGAGATCGACCGACCGACCATCGGCGACGGCGACGTGCTGGTGCGCGTCCACGCCGCGTCCATCCACGTGGGCGACCGACTGATCATGGCGGGCCGCCCCTTCCTCATGCGCATGGCGACCGGCCTGCGCCGTCCGAAGCAGCCCGTCCCGGGCACGGACATCGCCGGCACGGTCGAGGCCGTGGGCAGCGGACGTCACGCGCTTCAAGGTGGGCGATGAGGTCTTCGGCTGGACCTCGGGCGCCTTCGCCGAGTTCGCCTCGACACCCGAGGACCACCTCGCGACCAAGCCGGCGACGCCTGACCTTCGAGCAGGCGGCGGCCGTCGGCGTCTCCGCCACCACCGCCCTCCAGCTCCTGCGCGACGACGGCAAGATCAAGCCCGGCCAGAAGGTGCTCATCAACGGCGCCTCGGGCGGGGTGGGCACGTACGCCGTGCAGATCGCCAAGGCCTTCGGTGCCGAGGTCACGGGCGTGACCAGCACCCGGAACGTCGACCTGGTCCGGTCCATCGGCGCGGACCACGTCGTCGACTACACCAAGGAGGACTTCACCAAGGGCACCGAGCGCTACGACTTCATCCTCGACAACGTCGCCAACCACTCGCTGCGCGACACGCGCCGAGCCCTCTCCCCGACGGGCGTGCTGCTGCCGAACGGCGGCGGCCACACGGGCGGCGGCATGGGCCGGCTCATCCGCGCCACGATCGCCTCGATGTTCATCCGCGGCCAGGGACGCCCGTCGGTGAAGTTCCAGAACGCCGCGGACCTGGCGGCCCTCGTGGAGCTGGTCGAGGCGCGGCAAGATCACCCCGGTCATCGACAGCGACCTACCCGCTGGCGGAGACGGCGGCGGCGATCCGCCACGTCGGCACCGGCCGTGCACGCGGCACCGTCGTGATCAGCATCGCGGCATCGGCGCCCGACCGTCGCGAGCCAGACGCACCCCGGTGGCGCGGCCGCGCCGGTCGTCGCCGGAGGCGTGGCGTGACGCTCCTGCGCGAGCTCGGCCGCCGGAGGCTGCGGACCACCCTGACGGTGCTGGGCATCACCATCGGCATCTGGGCCCTGGTGGTGTTCAGCTCCATGGCCAACAAGATCAACTCGTCTCGTCGCGAGCGGCAGCGACTACTACGTCGGGCAAGGTCGTCGTGAGCGACGGCTCCAGCGACGGGCATCGGCATCGGCCTCGTCCCCGTCGACCTGGCGCTCGCCGACCGGATCCGCGCCATGGACGGCGTGGCCGCCGTCGACCCCCAGGTGCAGATCCCGTATGCGAACGACGGCGCCGGCGGGTTCGCGATGCCCAGGATGATCGTCGGCGCCGTGGCCGGCGCGGACAAGGGCCACGAGGACCTCGACCTCCGCCCGCGCTCGGGCCGCGCTGCTGACGGCCGGCGACGAGGGATCGCGGCGTCACCGTCCTCGGCAGCGACCTGGCGCGGGAGCTCGGTGCCGCCGTCGGCGAGGACACGATGCTCCGCGGCGTCCCGTTCGAGGTCGTGGGCATCCTGGAGCCCACCCTGAGCGCGCCGGACACGACGGCGATGGTGCCGCTGGCCGCGGCCCAGGAGCTGTTCCTCGCCACGCCTGCCGCCGCACGCTGGCGTCGGCGCTCGACGCCGACCAGTCTGGCGTCGCAGATCGTGGTGTATGCCGGAGGACGGGACGGACCCCGCGGCGCTCGGCGGACCGCATCGAGGCGGACAGTCGGAGCAGGTGACGACGATGACGAGCGCCGACTTCGACCAGCAGGTCGGCTCCACGACACTGATCTTCAACGCCATCATCGTCGGCGTCGCGCTCATCAGCCTGGTCGTCGGCGGCCTGTCGGTCATCAACACGATGGCCATGAGCGTCACCGAGCGGACCCGCGAGATCGGCATCAAGCGCGCGATCGGCGGCTCGCGTCGCCGGATCATCCGCGAGCTGGTCGCGGAGGCCGCGCGTCATCGGGCTCATCGGCGGCCTCATCGGCCTCGCGCTCGGCGCGGTCGTGGTCGTGCTGGCCAACGAGGCCGGCCGCGGCTCCGGGACCATCCTGTTCGACCTGACCGTCGGCACGGCCGTGTTCGCCGTCGCCTTCAGCACGATCCTCGGCATGGTCGCCGGCATCGTGCCCGCCTGGAATGCGGCCCGGCTCGACCCGGTCGCCGCGCTTCGCTACGAGTGAGGACGTCATGACCATGCATTGCTGGCAGGTCGCGACCTGCGCAAGACCTACCACCTGAGCCGGCGCAACACCCTCCACGCGCTGCGCGGGCGTGGACGTGGCGATCGAGTGCCGGCGAGATGGTGGCCATCATGGGCCCGTCGGGCTCGGGCAAGAGCACGCTGATGCACATCCTGGGCCTGCTCCACGCACCGGATCGGACGACGGTGGCCGGCGCCGGAGCTCCGCTTCGACGGCGTCGACGTCACGCGCCTCTCGGACGCGGAGCGGACCCGCATCCGCGCCCAGCGGATGGGCTTCGTGTTCCAGTCCTTCAACCTCGTGCCGACCCTCACGGCGATCGAGAACGTCATGCTGGCCGCCGACTACGCCGGCAAGGACCGGAACGCCGGGCGACGGCGAGCCACTCGAGGCCCTGGCCTGGGTGGGACTGGGCGAGCGAGCCGCCCACCGGCCCATGGAGCTCTCGGGCGGGGAACAGCAACGCGTCGCGCTCGCGCGGGCCCTCGTGAACGAGCCGACGCTCGCTGCTCGCCGACGAACCGACCGGCAGCCTCGACTCGGCCCGGTCGGCCGAGGTGATGGCCCTCCTTCGGCGCTTCAACCAGGAGCGCGGCCAGACGATGCTCATCGTCACCCACGACCCGGGCGTCGCTCGCCAGCACCGACCGCGTCATCCACATGCAGGACGGCCTGGTCGCGGACGCACCGCCCATGGCGAACGTCGCATGACGCGGATGCGGGCGGTCGTGCTGCGGCGGCCGGGATCGGCGGACGGTCCTGGAGCTCCAGGAGCTGGAGGTCCCCACGCCCACGCGACCCACGAGGTCCTGGTGCGTATCCGGGCGGCGACCGTCACGCGCGGCGACGTCGCGCTCAGGCGGGTGCCACGCTTCATGTGGCCATTGCTGCGCTTCGGGATGGGACTGCGGCGCAAGCTGATCCTGGGCCACGAGTTCGCGGGGAGATGGTGGCAGTTGGCCGAGCCGTGACTCGCTTCCGTCCGGGAGACGCCGTATTCGGCACGACCACCGGCCTGGCCGGTGGATCCCACGCCGAGTACGTGTCCGTGCCGGATGACGGCGTGCTGACCGCGAAACCGCCGAATGTCACCTTCGAGGAGGCGGCGGCGGTCCCGGTCGGCGCGATGACGGCACTCCGGCTCCTTCGCGATGCCGGCGTCACCGCCGGAACGAGGGTCCTTGTCCATGGCGCCTCCGGCAGCGTCGGGACGTTCGCGGTCCAGCTCGCGCGTCACGATGGAGCCGTCGTCAGCGGCGTATGCAGCACGGCCAACGTGGAGCTGGTGGCGTCGCTGGGTGCCACCAGCGTCATCGACTACACCGCGACGGACTACGCGGCGGGGCCTGCCGCCTACGATGTGGTCATGGATGCCGCCGGCAAGACCTCACGCGGTCGCGCCAAGACGGTGCTGGCCGATGGCGGTCGGTTCGTCTCGGTCCGGTCCACGGCCCGCGAACGCGGTGCCGACCTGGTGCACATCGCGGACCTGCTGGAGCAGGGGGCGATCAGGCCGGTCATCGACCGTTCCTACCCGCTGAAGCGGATCCGGGAGGCGCACCGGTATGTCGAGGCCGGTCACAAGGTCGGCAACGTCGTCATCACGCTGGAGGGCAGGGCCTCATGACTGGCGACACCATGAAGGCCTTCGCGCGGGACACGTATGGCTCACCTGACGTCGACGTGACCACCCTGAGCGAGCTGATCGAAACGGGCACGATCGAGCCGGTCATCGACAGGACCTTCCCGCTGCACGAGGCCCCGCAGGCGCTGCGGTACCTGGAGGAGAAGCGGGCCGCGGGGAAGATCGTCGTGACGGTGTCCCCGTGAGACGCGGCGAAGCGGAGGAGTGGGCCGCCTAACTCAGCCCGGCCCGCGGAGGTGAGCGAGCACCGCGAGCACGCGACGATGATCGTCGGACGCGGGCTCCAGTTCGAGCTTGGAGAAGATGTTGGCGATATGGGCCTCGACCGTCTTCCGGGCCATCCCGAGGCGATCGCCGATGGCCTGGTTCGATCGACCTTCCGCCATGAGGGCCAGGACGGCACGTTCCCGCTCGGTCAGGTCGTCGAGCGGCACGCGCGAGCGACGACCCACGAGGACCGCGACGACTGCCGGATCGATCACCGAGCCCCCCCTCGCGATCCGCCGGACCGCATCCGCGAAGTCATCGAGGTCCGTGACCCGGTCCTTGAGCAGGTAACCGACTCCGCCCGCTCCGTCACTCACCAGGCGCATGGCGAACGAGGGCTCGACGTGCTGCGACAGGACCAGGATGCCGACCGCCGTCCCGTGCTCCGCCCGGATGGCCTCCGCCGCCCGGAGGCCCTCGTCCGTGTGCGTCGGCGGCATCCGGATGTCCACGATCGCCACATCCGGACGGTGGTCGCGCGTCGCCCGCAAGAGCGCATCGGCGTCGCCGACCTGGGCGACCACGACGAATCCGGCATCGACCAGGACGCGCGCGACGCCTTCGCGCACGAGGATCGAGTCGTCCGCCAGGACCAGCCGGATCGTCATCCCCGATCGACCAGCGCCCTGATCGCGGCGCCCGTGACCTGTTCTTTCGGGATGAAGCCGAGGCTGTCACCGTTCGTCAGGCGTCGGCCATACGACCGCGCATCGCGACTCGAGGTCAGGACGACCAGCGGAGGCGGGCCATCGACGGCGAGGGCGCGCGCCACCTCGAACCCATCGACATCGGGCAGTCCCACGTCGAGCAGGACGAAGTCGGGCCGGACGGAACGAGCGGCCTCGAGGCCCGTGGCGCCGTCCACCGCCTGGGCGACCACGTCGAAGCCGTCTGCCTCCAGGACATCGCGTGCCTGTGCGCGGAATCGGGGGTCGTCGTCGATGATCAGGATCGTTTCCATGCCCTCCATCGTGCCATGCCGGTCGGCTGTCTCCTACAGGGTTGGCACGGGGTCCGGCTCGGTTGATTGGTCGGGATCAAAGCCGAGATCCGCGTCCCGCCGCCGACCGGGCTCTCGATCCCGATCGTCCCGTCGAGCGCGGCAAGGCGGTCGGCGAGTCCCCGCAGGCCGCTGCCGGATCGAGGATCGGCACCTCCGATCCCGTCGTCTTCGATGTCGATCGCCAGGCGATCAGCGAGCTCCCGTACCGTGACCCTGGCCCCGGCCGCCTTCGCGTACTTCGTGACGTTGGTCAGGGCCTCGGAGATGACGAAGTAGGCGGCACCCTCGACGGCCGGCGGATACCGTTCATCGCCGATATCCACCGAGACCGGGACTGACGTTCGATCGGCGAGCGATTCGACGGCCGCTCCGAGACCGGACTCCGTGAGGATCAGGGGATGGATCCCGAGCGCCAGGTCGCGCAGCTCCTCGAGCGCGGCCAGGGCCTCGTCGGCTGCCCGATCCAGGCTGCGCTTGGCCGCCTGGTCCCCACCGTCACCCAGGGCTCGCCGCGCGATCTGCAGCTCGAGACTCAGCGAGACGAGCCGTTGCTGGGCGCCGTCGTGGAGGTCTCGCTCGACGCGCCGGCGCTCGCGATCGCCGGCCTCGACGATCCGCGTCCGCGAAGCGCGGACCTCCTCGAGCTGGGCCTCGACCTGGTCCTGGAGCAGGGCATTCGCGACCAGCAGCCGGCGAGCACGCAACCGGACCACGAGGAGCACGCCAAGCAGCGCCGTGGCAACCGGATAGACGGTCAGCAATGGCAGCCAGAGTGCACCGATGGCCGTCGGGGCGGCCGTCGGCACGGTCAGGTACATGAAGAGCGTCGCCTGGCCGAGCACCAGCGCATGCGAACCGAAACCGAATGCCAGGAGTTGGCGGAACGAGAGATCGTCCAGGTCGCCGCGTCGACGGCGCCACGCCAGGCCGATGGCCGCAGCCAGAAGCATGCCCACGATGCCGGTGATCGCGGCGGCGCCCGGTTGGGATAGCCGGAAGGCGACCATCAGCGCGACCGCGATCAGCGTGGGTCTCGCCCCGAAGAAGAGGCCGGCGGTCGCCAGCAGGACGGTACGGGTATCGAAGAAGATCCCCGGCGCGAACTGCCAGGGCGTCAACATGATGCTGATCCCGATCACTCCGAGCAGCAGGCCCACGATCACCTGCTCCGCGCGGACTCGATCGACCGTCACCCGAGCTGGACGCCAGATCGAAGACGACCGCGACCGCGAGCAACAGGGCCGCGTTCTGAACCAGGGCCGATATCGCCTGATCGGTCACGGACGCTCCTTCCTCGACTGACGACGTGCCGGACGGTGCGGTCGCGAGCGGCTGGCGACCGGTGGACGTCGCGGCTCGGCGACCCTGGGATCCGAGCGTGCATCGTACGGCACCCGGCATCCGGGCAGACCCTCCCCCGCGCCCCGAGCAAACACCGCGTCCAGTCCCTAGGCTGACTCCGTAGGCCGCCGATTGCCGCGTTCCTACCTTGTTCGGGTCGGGCCGCCAGCCCAACCGAACCGATCGCTCTCGGCGCGAAGGCGAGTCGAAAGCGTCGGTCGAGCGTCGCAACCAGTCCCAGCTCCCCGGGAGGCGAACCATGTCGGACATCCAGATCAAGCTATCGGTGCTCTGGGTCGCGTTGATGCTCACCTACCTTCTGGGCGACGTCCTCCGCATCTACAGCGGCGACTTCCAGCCCGGTCAGATCGGCGGTGTCGTGCTGACCCAGGCCATGTGGTTGGGAGTCGCCATCCTGATGGCGATCCCGATCGTCATGGTGGTCCTGTCGGTGGTGCTCGACCAGCCGATACTCCAGGCGGTCACCGTCATCGCCGCCGTCGGCCTGTTCGTCTTCAACCTCGTCGGGCTGCCGACCTACCCGGGTGCCTACGACAAGTTCCTCATCGTCGTCGGCCTGGTCTTCAACGTATTGACGGTCTGGTACGCCCTGCGCTGGTCATAGCCGGTCTCCGTGCAGACCCTCCCTTCCGCGCCCGAGCAAACACCGCATGGAGGACTGGGTCGACTCCGTTGGCCGGGGGTTCCTGCCGGCCTACGTTCTGTGTGACACGAGCCGACCGTTCACCCGAACCGATCGTTGCCCGCCCGTCCAGAGGGACGACATGACAGATCACTCGAGAACCCAGGGCCGCGCACCATGTGAGCACCCGCTCTCCCGTCCTCGCCATCGTGGGCTCGCTCGCCTTCGGTGCCCTCCTCGCCGTCGCCTTGCTGCTCGGCCCGGCGTCGGGTGGCTCGGAGCCGCTCGTCACCGGGTCGGTGCTGCTCGCGTTCGGGCTCGGCTGGGGCCTCATGGCCGTCCTGACGACCCGCTTCAGCGCCCAGCCGCAGGCCTGGATGGCCGTGCCCTGCCGCGTTCCTCGGCTCGATCGGGCTCGGCCTGATCGTGTTCCAGCCGAGTCCGGCCGTCATGGACCTGCTGAGCTGGGTCTGGCCGCCGGCGCTGGCCATCCTGGCGATCTGGATGGTCGCGCAGATCCGGCGCCACTGCGCGGCCGAGGCCGGTGGCTCGTCGTCCCCGTGATCGCCACGCTCCTGGTGTTCGCCGTCGGCGGCGCGATCACGACCGTCGGTGGGGCCACGGCTTCGAGCGCTCCCGCGCAGACCGGCCGGATGATCGATGTCGGCGGCCATCGCCTGTACATCGAATGCACGGGAACGGGAAGCCCCGTCGTCGTCCTCCAGTCGGGCCTTGGCGAGTCGTCCTCCTATTGGGGGAGCATCGCGCCCGCGGTGGCAGCGTCGACGACCGTCTGCACCTATGACCGCGCGGGTCACGGACGGAGCGATGAGGCAGCGGTCGCAGGATGGGATCGCCCTTGCGACCGACCTCCACACCCTGCTTGAGCACGCCGGCGTGGCCGGGCCGTACGTCCTCGTCGGCCACTCCTCCGGTGGTGCCTACGTGCGCGTCTTCGCGGACCGCTATGCCGACCTGGTCGCAGGAATGGTGCTGCTCGACTCCCAACCGGCAGATGCGTTCAACGCGCTGCCTGATTACCCGACGACCTATCAGATCCTCCGGACCGTCTATTCGCTTTCGCAGTCGCTGGCTCGGATCGGCCTCCTCGGGCCCATCCTCGGACTTCCCGCTGACCAGACGACCCCCGCGGCCGCTCGCGGCGCACGCGACGAGGTCGTCGCCCTTCCGGCTGCCCTGCAGCAGGCGCAGGCGCTGACGAGTCTGGGCGACCGACCGCTCATCGTGGTCACGGCCGGATCGGGGCAGCAAGCTGGCTGGCTCGCAGCGCAGGACCGGTTGCCGGATCTCTCGACGAACGGCCTCCACCGCGTCCTGGACGCCGCAACGCACACCTCGCTCATCACCGGCGTGGACGCCCCGGCATCCAGCCAGGCGATCCTCGACGTCGTGGCATCCCTCCGGACCGGGACGGCCGTCCGATGAACGCCGCGACCGGCGGGCCGACTCACCCAGGTCGGCCGATCGATCCCGGCCGTCGCGGCCGGGGGCCGACTCTCGCGCGCGCGATTGTCGCGACCCTCGTCGTCGGCGGGTACATGGCCGCTCGGGTTCGCCTTCGGTCTTGGCGCCGATGGGTACCTGCTCCTGGGCATCCCGATCACGATCGCCTTCCAGGTGCTGGTCGTCCGACGACCGCTCCGGGCGCTCTGGCTGCGCGACGCGCCACGCATCGTGTTCACGCCGCGATCGCTCGTCGCGATCGTCGTCGTCGCGATCGCCCCAGCCATCGTGGCCGTCGACGGTGCCCGAGCCGGCAACGCGGTCCTGGTCGCGTACGGGCTCGCCGCCATGTTCGGCGCCGTGGGCGCCGTCTACGCGATGCGAGCCATGGACCGCGACGCCGTGCGCTCCACGATCCGGGCCACCGTGATCACCAGCGCCGTCCTGGTGGCCATCATGGTCATCTACCGCATTACCTCGGGCGGATTCAACGGGAACCTCGCGACCGCGGCCGCCGGTGCCATGATCGCCGTCGCGACCTACCTGCCCGTGGTCTTCGTCCTGGAAGAAGTCTTCTTCCGGGGGCTCCTCGACCCCTATCTCCACGGTGCCACACGCGGACGGGATCGCGCCAGCGGCACTCTACGGATCCGCCCTGTGGGGGATCTGGCATCTCCCGGTGATGTCCATCGCACTTGGCATCTGGACGATCCCGTACCTCGTGGCCGTCCACACCGTCCTGGGCTACGTCCTCGTGACCTCATGGCGCCGGACCGGGAACCTCGCCGCACCGGGCATCGCTCACGCCGTCAGCGACGCGCTGCGCAACGCCGTCGCGGTCCTGTAGCGTGGACCACCTCTCCGATGGGCTAGGCTTCGCCGCGATGGACGTCCCCACCCTCGCCGCATTCGTGTTCGCGATCGCCGCGGCTGCGGTCATCGCGTTCCAGCTCGCGCTGGCCCTTGGGGCCCCGTGGGGCGCCTATGCGATGGGCGGCACGTTTCCCGATCGGTTCCCGCCGGCCATGCGGGTCGCCGCCGTCTTGCAGGCGCTCGCGATCGCGGGGCTCGCGATCATCGTGCTATCGGCGGCGGGCCTGGCGCTGACGTCGGTCGTCGAGGGCTTCCCCTGGCTGGTCTGGCTGCCGGTCGCGTTCTCGGCCATCAGCCTCGTACTCAACGCTGCCTCGAGAAGTGCCGGTGAGAAGCGGCTCTGGGTCCCCGTTGCGGGAGTGATGCTCGCGTCCAGCCTCGCGGTGGCGCTGACCGGATAGGTCGATCCTCGGAGCGCCGTGCCGATACTCAGGTGAGCAGCAGGCGGCCGAGGACCGTCGTGGCGAGCCAGGTCGCAACGGGGATCAGGAGGGCCGTGCCGAAGCCCCGCAGGGTCTCGATGTCCCAGGGCATCGTCGATGTCCGTGCGATGCGGTCGTGCTTCGCCTGGTATGCGCCGATGGCGTCGGCGAGCGGCCGGATCCGCTCGAGCTCACCCGCATCCACCGTTCGTTCCAGTTCGACCTCCAGCGACTCGATCCGCGCGGATGCGTCTTCGAGCAGGCTTGCCTTCTGGCGGACCAGTCGCTGGCGCATACCGAGCAGGGGGGCGACGAAGGCCACGATCGCGAGGATCGGGAGGACGATCGCCAGCGGGAGGTTCACCCCTTCGAACGTCGCCGGATCGGTGATCGCCGAGAAGGCGACGAGCAGGAGGATGAGGATGCCGCCGCGCGCGCTCAATGGGGCGAACGCGTGCGCCGGCCCGGGGCTGCGGACGTCGATGGTCGTGGCCGCGCGATGGATGTCGGGGATCGTCCTGAGCGCGCTGATGATGAACACCACGCCGATCAGCCCGAGGCCGTAGCCGAACACGGACGTGACGGCGGTGACGCCGTTGCTCAGCGGAGTGGTGCCGACGACGTCCGTCCGGACCAGCGGGCCGGTCAGGTACTCGATGAAGGTCACGATCCCGATGGCCGTGCCGATCAGGGCGCCGACGATCAACTCGCGGTCGGTCATTCCCGTCAGTCGTCGGCAGAACCCGTCGATCGTCGCGTCGTCCACGCCGTACAAGGCCGGCTTGAACCGTTCAAGGGCCCCGAGCCCGCGATCGCGGAGGTAGAGCAGCATGAACAGGCCGTAGGCCGGGTAGAAGGCGTCGATGGCCGGGCGGCCGATCGTGCCGACCGGTGCACTCCCGTCGATCCAGAAGGCCGCGGTCATCAGCGTCGCGAACACGAGATAGACGAGCGCGACGAGTAGCCACCAGGGGAGCCGTCGGCCCTCGAAAAGTGCGACCAGACGCTCGAACCACGTCTGATCGTGGTCGATGCCGAGGGATGGAGACGAACGCTCCGCCGTTGCCTCGCTCAATCGACCGACTTCCCGACGATCACGAACACGAGCGGGACCGGCAGGGCCCGCGAGGACCCGGCTCCGACTGCGCCCGCGGCGAGCCGGAGATCGACCTGGCGCGGACGATCGACCATGTCTCGAGTGTCGGTGGCGAACGCCCCTGGCGTCAACCGGCCAACGCGCTGCGGAACGCCGTTGCGGTGCTGTAGCGCAGGTCCACCTAGGGCGGGCGACGACCGCTCGCGGATGTCGCCCGATCGCGGTGAGCCTCCCGAATCACCAGCCCGAATCACCAGCCATGGTGATGCCCGATCCCCACCCTGATCACCACGCTGCGGCCAGCCTCTCCCGTCGGATGTTCCCGGGAGACGCGACCAGGGAGGAACGATCCATGGCACGCAGCACCAGCCCCGCAGCGGACCCGACCCGGAAGGCGGCGTTCGCCAGCGGCCTCTTCTATCTCATCACCTTCGCGAGCTCGATCCCGGCGGCTCTCATGCTGGCCCCGATCCTCACCGATCCCGGCTACATCGTCGGTCCGGGGCAGGATGCCCAGATCCTCGTCGCCGGCCTGCTGGACCTCACCAACGCGCTTGCCGCCATCGGGTCGGCGGTCGCCGTGTTCTCGGTGCTCAAGCGCCATCACGAGAGCCTGGCCCTCGGCTTTGTCACGACGCGCCTCCTCGAGGCCGCGATCATCATTCCCGGGATCTGCGCCCTGCTGGCGGCGGTGTCGATCCGCCAGGCCGGCCCGGCAGCAGGTGCCGACGAGGGTGCCCTGATCGCCGTCGGCCAGGGCCTGGTCGGCTTCCGCGACTGGACCTTCATCCTCGGACCGGGCCTCATGCCCGGGTTCAACGCGCTGATGTTCGCGACGATCCTGTACCGCACGCGGCTGGTCCCGCGCTGGATCCCGGCGCTCGGCCTGATCGGCGCGCCGATGCTCATCAGCTCCGCGGCCGGCGTCGTGCTGGGCCTGCACCAGCTCGGCTCGGCCTACTCCGGTATCGCAACCGTCCCCATCTTCATCTGGGAGCTCTCGGTCGGCCTGTGGATGACGTTCAAGGGCTTCAACCGCGACGCGCCTCTGCTGGCGTCGGGCTCGACGGACAAGGCAGATGGAGCCGGCGCCCGTGGCGACACTTCGGCCCGCCCCGCGGCGCCGGCCATCGCTGCCGCGACGGCAACGCCCGCCCCGTCGCGGTTCGCGCGCTTTCGCTTCCGGCCGCAGCGTCGCCACCTGCTGATCGTCGTCGGCCTGTGGTTCGCCGTCGTCGGGAACGCTGAGGCGAAGGAGCACGGCATCGGCATCGCCACGGTGCTCGCGTTCTCGCTTATCCCATCCCTGCCGCTGCTGCTCGGGATCGGGCAGCCGAAGCGCCAGGGACGCCTCGTGGCCCGGGTCGTGCGGCCGTTCAATGTCACGCACGAGCCGGTGCTGCCGGTGGCGGTGTTCGTGCTGGGTGCCCTAGGCGTCCTGCCGGCCGTCGCGGTGGCGGGCGGCCTGATCTGGCTGGGCTCGATCATCATCTCCTGGGGCCTCGGGGACGGGCTCCGCGAGCCCGACGGATCGGTTCGTGCCGGGTTCCGCCGGATGACCTCCTGGCCCACGGTCTCGAACCTCACCCGCGGCGCGGCGGCCGCCTGAGGCTCCTCGACGGCATCACTTGCCGGCTCGGGCCACGCAGCGCTCGAGCCTTCCTCGGACCCGGTCCATCAGCGGGGCGGCGCAGCGGCGCCGCCCCGCTTCATGCAGCGCGACGGGCGCCGCCGCCCCGCCGCCCCGCCGCCCCGTTCACCACCAAGGATCACCACGTGTGGTGATGCCGAATGACCACGCCGGTCGCGACGCTGGCACCAGCCTCTCCCGCCGGATGTTCCCGGGAGACGCCACACGGGAGGACGATCGAATGGCAACGAACCAGGTCACAACGACGAGCGCGGGCACCGGAGCGGACACGGCGTCGCAGCCGCCGCGCCCGCTGATCCGGACGTTCTGGGCGCTTCACCGATTTGCACACCGCCTCACGGGCGGCCGCTTCGGACTCTCCACGGCGGAGGCCGGCGCGAGGTTCGGGATGATGCGCCTCACGACGACGGGCCGCCGCTCCGGGCGCTCGCGGACGGCGATCATCGGCTACTACCCCGACGGCTCGAACCTCGTGACCCTCGCGATGAACGGCTGGGGTGAGGGCGAGCCGGCCTGGTGGCTCAACCTCCAGGCGACCCCCGAGGCGACCGTCGTGCTGCCCGACGGGCCGCGCTCGGTCCGGGCGCGCGCGGCCTCGGGTGAAGAGCGCGAGCGCCTGTGGGCCACGTTCCGCGACTACCCGGGCTGGGGCGACGACATCGGCGCGCTCGCTGCGCGGCGGCCGACCGAGACGGCGGTCGTCGTCCTCGAACCCGGCTCTGCGGCCTCGCCTGCAGCGCCGAGTGCTGATGCTCCATGAGTGAGGGCGTCATCATTCGGAGGTCATGACGACCCTGCTCGAAACGAAGCTCCAGCCGCCCCTCGTGCGCCCCAGCACGGTCGACCGGGTTCGCCTGCTCGACCGCCTGGGGCGCGACGGCGTCCCGCGGCTGATCCTCGTGTCGGCGCCACCCGGCTTCGGCAAGAGCACGCTCGTGGCCCAGTGGATCGCCGGGTTGCGAGCCCCGGCGTCGGTCGCGTGGGTCTCGCTGGATCCGGCCGACGCCGACCCCGTGCGCTTTTGGACGTACGTCGCTACGGCCGTCGAGCGGGCGGCGCCGGGCACGGGCGCGGCGGCCCTCGGACATCTCGACGAGGGCCAGGGCCGGATCGACCTCGCGACGATGGCCCTGGTGAACGACCTCGCCGTCGTGGACCGCGACCTGGTCCTCGTGCTGGACGACCTCCACGTCGTCGAGAGCCGCGAAGTCGCCGACAGCCTTGCGTTCGTCCTCGATCACCTGCCGCCGCAGGCCCACCTGGTGATCCTCACGCGCGCCGACCCATCGTTGCCGATCGCCCGCCTGCGCGCGCGGGGCGAGCTCGTGGAGGTCCGCGCGGCAGACCTCCGGTTCACGCCCGAGGAGGCCGCCGCCTACCTGAACGACCGGATGGGCCTCGGCCTCGGCGAGGCCGACGTCGAGACCCTTGAAGCGCGCACCGAGGGGTGGATCGCCGCGCTCCAGCTCGCGGCCATCTCGATGCGAGGACGCGACGACGCCTCGTCCTTCGTGGCCTCGTTCGCGGGCGACGACCGGTACATCGTCGACTACCTCGCCGACGAGGTCCTCGAGCGCCAGACCGACGCGGTGCGCGAGTTCCTGCTTTCGACCTCCATCCTCGAGCGCCTCACCGGGCCCCTGTGCGACGCGGTGACGGGCGGGACCGGCGGGACTGCGACGCTCGGGGCGCTGGTGCGCGCGAACCTGTTCCTGATCCCACTCGACGACCAGCGCCGGTGGTACCGCTATCACCACCTGTTCGCGGACCTGCTGCGCGCGCGGCTGCTCGACCAGCGACCGGGCGAGGTCGCCGCGCTCCACGCACGGGCGAGCGCCTGGTGGCAGGAGCATGACGAGCCCCAGGAGGCGATCGGGCACGCGCTCGCCGCTGCCGACTTCGCACGTGTGGCGGACCTCATCGAGGTCGCGGCCCACGACCTGCGGCGGACCCGGCAGGAGACGACCCTGCGCCGGTGGCTCGACGCCCTGCCCGGTGAGGTCTTCGAGAACCGGCCGGTGCTCGCGATCGCGCACGCGGGCGCGCTGCTCTCGACCGGCGAGGCGCGGAACGTGGACGCGCGCCTGAGCGCCGCCGAGCGCTGGACCGCCGCGTCGTCCGGTCCCGAGGCGCGCGCGGCGGCCGAGGCCGAGGGGATGGTGGTCCGTCATCCGACGGCGCTCGACCACCTGCCTAGCGCGATCGCGCTGTACCGAGCGGCCCTCGCCCGGATGCAGGGTGACGTCGAGGAGATGATCCGGCTGGCGGAGGTGGCGTTCGAGTCGGCTGACGAGGACCAGCCGCTCGAGCGGGGTGCCGCGGGGGGCATCCTGGCGCTGGCGCAGTGGACGGGTGGCGACCTCGAGAGGGCCCACCACACCTGGTCAAGGGCCGTCCTCGACCTCGAGCGGGCCGGTCACGAGGCCGACATGCTCGGCGGGTTCCTGGCGATGGCCGACATCCGCATCGGCCAGGGCCGTCTCGCCGACGCCCGGCGGACATACGAGCGCGGCCTTCGCCTCGGCGTACAGCATGGGCAGCCGCTTCGCGGGACTGCGGATATGCACGCCGGCCTGGCCGAGCTCGACCTGGAGGCGAACGAACTCGCGGCGGCGGTCTCGCGACTCGAGGCGAGCGCCGCGCTGGGTGACACGCTGGGCCTGCCGCAGCACCCATGGCGGTGGCGTGTCGCCATGGCCGGCGTCCGCGCCGCCGAAGGCGACTTCGATGCCGCCCACGACCTACTCGACGAGGCCGAGCGGGTCTACGACACCGACTTCTTTCCTGCGGTCCGTCCGATCGCCGCGATCCGCGCCAGGCTCTGGACGCGGCAGGGCCGACACGGGGACGCACTTGCCTGGGCTGCCGGGCGGCGCATCTCGCCCGACGATCCGGTGACGTACATCTCGGAGTACGAGCACACGACGCTGGCGCAGGCGCTGCTCGCGAACCCCGGCGTGGTCGGATCCCGAGGTGACCGGGATGCCGCCGCTGGGCTGATCGATCGCCTGCTCGCCGAGGCGACCGCCGGCGGCAGGCTCCGCAGCGTCATCGAGCTGACGGCCATGCGGGCCATCGGGCGCGCTGCGGCGGGCGACCGCGATGGCGCAGCAGTCTCCCTCCAGCAGGCGCTGTCGCTGGCCGAGCCAGAGGGGTTCGTTCGGCTGTTCGTGGACATGGGACCGCCCATCGTGCCGCTCCTCCGGGACGTGGCCAGCCGGACCGGTGCCTCTCGGTACCCGCGGGACCTCCTCCCGGCCCTCGAAGGCGAAGCGGCCGGATCGCCCCGCGTCCAGCGCCTCATCGAACCGCTGAGCGAGCGCGAGCTCGACGTCCTGCGGTTGCTTGCGTCCGATCTCAATGGACCGGCGATCGCCTCCCAGCTCTTCGTGTCGCTCAACACGATGCGGACCCATACGAAGAACATCTTCGCGAAGCTCGGCGTGAACTCCCGCCGCGCGGCCGTCGCTCGCGCCGCCGAGCTCGGGCTCCTCTCCCGGCCTCGCTAGTCGCGCGACCTACCAGGCTAGCGACCCCGTGCGACTGGTCGCATACCCACGCGAATCACCACCCTTGATCACCACGGGTGGTGATGCCGGCTCACCACCCCCTGCGGGACAGTCGGCTCCACCACAGCGACTCGATCCGTGAGGTCGAGCCACTCGAGAAGGAGCGCGATGACCAGCACCAGCCCGACGGGCGACACCAACCACTACGAGATCCGGGTCAGCGGTCGCCTCGACGACCGCTGGTCCGCATGGTTCGACGGCATGGCCATGACGCCGGGGCCGGACGGCACGACCGTCATCGATGCCCGAGCGATCGACCAGGCAACCCTCCACGGCCTGCTCCGCCAGATCCGGGACGCCGGCATCGGGCTCATCTCGGTCACCCGCATCGATCCCGATGGCGGGGCCGCGCGATGAACGCCCTCCTCGAGATCGCCATCCGGGGCACCGTCATGGGCGTGGCCGCGGCCGCGCTCATGGACGCGTGGGGCTTCCTGCTCCGCCGAGGGTTTGGCATCCCAACGCTGGACTACGCGCTGCTTGGCCGATGGATCGGCCACATGACCAGGGGTCGGTTCACCCACGCGCGGATCGTCGCGGCCGAGCCGATCCGCGGCGAGCGTCCCCTGGGGTACCTCGCCCACTATGGGATCGGTGCCGCCTTCGCGATCCTGCTGCTCCTGGCGACCGGCCTCGACTGGGCGCGATCGCCGTCCCTGTTGCCTGCGCTCGCGGTTGGCGTCGGCACCATCGTGGCGCCGTGGTTTGTCATGCAGCCGGGCATGGGAGCCGGAATTGCCGGGTCGAAGACACCGAACCCGAGGGCGACCCGACTGCGCAACCTCGCGACGCACACGGTCTATGGCCTCGGGCTGTACGGCGCGGCAGCCGTCCTGGCAGTCCTTTGGGTGTAGCGCCATGTCGCCCTGCCGGACAACGTTGGTGTGGCGCGCCCGACAGGTGACCTGCGGGCGCGCTCGGGCCTCACGGTAGCAGCTGATCTACCGCGAGAGGGTGACCGCACCGAGGTATTGGGCTCTGCCCTACGGCCGCACCGCCTGGGAGGAGATCTCCGGCGCGATCTACACCGACCTCGTGCAGTCGCCCGGGACCGTTTCCAGCAGCCTTCGCACCAGGGGGCCTCCCCCGATCGAGTCCGCGGGTACCGCCTGCTGCGACACGATGGACGCTACCGTGAGACCCCCCGACTCTTCATCGCCCCGCGGCGCGGCCCACGAGAGACTGGCCGTCCTCACGGCGCTCGAGGCGGTGCTGCCGACCGTGCTGCCCGAGGCGACCGAGCGCTCGCTCCTGGCGCTCGTCCGCCAGGCACAGATCCGGGCGTTCCGGCGACACGAGCGCGTCCTGTCCCAGAGTCGTGACCCCTTGCTCACGTTCGTGGTCGACGGTCATCTCGGTGCCGTTCGATCCGATGCCGGCGGCCGCCAGCAGATGATCACGATCGCGGGCCCACCCATCGGGGAGTCCGGCAACGCAGGTCGAGGTCCCCGGCGAGGCAGGGGTCTAGCTTGGCCGTAGCGGCGCGGTTCCGGCACGAACGGGGGTCGAGGACACGCGGAACGGCTCTTGGCCCGGCAAGCGCCCAGCTGCTGTGCGCTTGCCAACCCCGCTCCGCCCCCGAGCAGTGCCTGCACCCACTCCGCGATCGGACGCAGCGTCCCGCACGCGTACGCGGTGGCGATCTCGACGTGACACCAGGCTTCAGGGGGCGGAACTGGCGACCAGGCCGCACGCCGAGTCGCGGCCTGGGACTCGACTCCATCACCCGCTACGCGACCGCCCAGAGCCCCGAGAGCACCTCGGCCTGGTGGCGGGGCCCCATCGTGGGTGTCGGCGGACGCAGGCGGCCTACACGCACGGATTGGCGCTGGCGCTGCCCGAAAAGGTTGCAATGGCGCGCCCGACAGGTGTTGGGCGCGCGTTAGCAACCTACGAGATCCCGATCCAGCGTATCGACCCGCACCCGCGCGGGCGACTGTCGCGACGCCCTAGCGGACATCCGCGACGACAGCCTGCACCTCTCGCGCCCCGAACCCCCGTGCTGCGAGCCATTCGAGGATCTCATCCGCATGGTCGATCAGGGTGGAGAAGTGTCCGCCGTCGTCAACGACCGTGAGGGTCGCATCCGGGATGGTCTCGGCAAGGTGCTGGCCCCAGGCCACGGCAGCCTGGCGATCCTGCCGCCCGTGCCAGACGTGGACAGGGATTGCGACGTCGCCCAGCGGAAAGCCCCAGTCTCGGTGGTACAGCCCGGCCTCGTGAACGATGCCGTCGATCCCCTGTCGAGCTCCCTCGGTCATCTCGGCGACGATCTCGCCTGCCGCCTCCGGGCTGCGCCCGAACAGGGCACCATCGGCCGGCTGCATCCGGCCCCACACCTGCAACCAGCGGTCGGGCGAACCGCGCATCTGGTTCAGCTGACTGCGGGCCATCGGTCGGTAGAGCGCCGAGGACTTCATCAGGACGTTCACGATCCGGAACATCGGATGCATCCCACGATTCGACGCGGGCGGTGGCGCCGCGGATGAGACGGTGGCCACCGCGCGGATCCTGCCGCCCATCGCATGGGCGCAGGCGAGCGCATGCGGTCCGCCACCGGAGTGGCCGAGGATCGCGAACTCTCTCAACCCAAGGTGGTCCGCGAGATCGGTGACATCGGATGGCCAGTCGACAAGTCGCCGTCCGGGCTGGAAGGCGGAACCCCCGAACCCGGGCCGATCGGGACAGATGAGCCTGACCGGCGCTCGCTCAGCAGCATCCGCGAGCAGGCGCCCGGCCAATCGGGAGTCGTTGCCGCCATGGAAGAAGAGGACCGGGGTGCCGTCGGCCTGGCCGTACTCCGCCCACGTGATCAGGCGACCGTCGGGCACGGTCATGCTGCGATCTTCGATCGACGGACTCATCGGGACATCACGCGTACCTCGGCAGCGACCGCCATTCAGGCGTCACCAGCTCGTCCGGCACGACCCAGCGAACCGCTCGTGGCCACCGTGACCACCGCGGCCATGATCGCAGTCACAGCGATCACCACCCAGAGCTGCACTTGGCTCGGGTCCTTCGTGGAACCGGACAGCGACGCACCCGCAAGGAGCAGGCCCGCCCAGGCGTTGATCCCGGCATGGAGGATGAAGCCCCCGACCAGGGCACTGCCTCGACTCCGCTGGAACAGCCACGTCATGAGGATCGACTGGCTGATCGTGAGCGGGAGATAGGCCAGCCACATGCCTGCGTGGCCGAAGAAGAACGTGAACTGCGGCAGACCGATGTCGTTGGGGCCAGTCGACAGGAAAGCGGCCGGGAGATGCCACAGCCCCCAGAACGCACCGAGGACGATGCTCGCCCGCAGTGGTGACGTGACCGCCAGCAATCGCGGCAGCGCGTACGCGCGCCAGCCGAACTCCTCTGCGAACGGCAGGGAGACGAGGAAGAGCACGACGATCGTCCACCATTCCGGCGATACCCCAGGAAGTGCCCCGATGTCCTCGCCGGCAATGGCGCTGGCGCCCAAGGCGGCGATCACCGGGATGGCCGGCAGCCCTACTGCCAGCACGTAGTTCGAAGGTCGCGTCCGCCAGCGAAGAGCCCGGCCGAAGAGATCACGCAGGCCGGCCCGACCCTCTCGGGCGGCCAGCAGCAGGCCGGCCCACGACGGGCCGCCGAACATCGCTACCACGACGATCGTGAGCCAGGCGGGGATCTCCCACCATCCCTGGTCGTCGCCGACGATCACGAGGTTGTTCAGAAGCCAGGTCAGCGCCAGGGCCAACCCGAAGAACCAGGCGATGTTCCGAACGGACGTGTCCGGCTGCTCCGAGCGCGTGGTGGTCGCGGTCACAACGAGCACGAATACTCCTCGCCGCCTGGCCAGTCCCGTCGGGATTGATACGTCCGGGACGGACGCCACGCGTCGCGTCTCGTGTCGCGGTGCATCCGGAGATGGTACGCGAGCGCTGGGGCTCGTCGTGCTGGCAAGCGGCTGATCAAGGTAAGCCGGTGGCTCCGGCGCCTTCCAGAAGCAGGACGGCCCGTCACGCTTCGGGGTTGCCCGACCTGCGAAGAAATCCGATCACCTCATGCCGCCCCCGCGGTCGCGTCTGCCAGCTGCCTCAAGCCGAGGATCTGGACGGCCGCGAGGACCCCCACGCCGCCCGTCAGGAGTGCGAGTGCGAGATCCCCCTGGCTGGTGAGGACATCGCCGACCAGGATCAGCGCTGCAGCGCCGGCGACCCAAGCCAGGTCCGCACCGACCGCCAGACGCCCTACGATCCGGAGGAGTCGTGTCTGGCCCCGAGCGATCGCGAGGACCGCCGCGTAGCCGACCAGGCCCACTCCGACCGCCAGCAGGGCCCATCCATCGAGCCCCACCCACGGCCCGATGAATGGTGATGCTGCAACCAGCGTGACACCGCTGAGTCCCGAGTACAGGGCGTTGGCGAGCAGGGCCGTGCGAAGGCGACGACCGTGGTCGGGCTGTCGAGTGTTCAACGTGACGATGTCTTCCATGTGCCGATCGTGTCACTACACCAGCACCTATTCAATTACCTGTGAGGTAATCGATGGCCAGCGTCACGTAGCTATCATGTCGGAGTGACTGCTAGCTCCATCCCCCCCTTCGGCGATGCACTCAAACTCTGGCGAAGGCGGCGACAGCTGAGCCAGCTCGACCTCGCGCTCGATGCAGGCGTGTCGCAGCGGCACATCAGCTTCCTGGAGTCGGGGAGGGCGACTCCGAGTCGCCAGATGGTCGTTCGGCTGGCTCGCGGGCTCAGCGTCCCCCTGCGGGAGCGGAATGCCCTGCTGCTGTCAGCCGGACATGCGCCGATCTACTCGGAACGAGCGTTGGACTCGGCCGCGCTTGGACAGGTGCGGCATGTGCTGGAACGGATCGTCGCAGCCCACGGGTCGATTCCCGCCTACGTCGTCGATCGATCGTGGACTGTCGCTCTCTCCAACCAGGCGGCGCAACGCCTGACGGGTCTGTTCGTTGACCCGGACTCGACTCTCGTGCGGGGTGGCGTCAATGTGGCCCGTCTCCTGCTGCATCCGGGTGCCCTGCGCGATTCGATCGTCAACTGGGAACAGGTCGCGAGGGCCCTCCTCGATCGGCTTGCGCTCGAGGTGTCGTCACGTCCGGGCGATGACCAGCTGCAGGACCTGACTGCGGAGCTCCAGACCTACCCTGGTGTCGCCGCCCTCTCCCGCCTCGTGAACCTGCCGACGGCCGACGACCTCCTGGTCCCGATCCACATTTGCGCCAACGAGTTCGAGCTGCGCCTGTTCACCACGATCGCCACGATCGGCGCAGCCCATGACATCACCCTTGAGGAGCTTCGGATCGAGACGCTCCTGCCGGCAGACGCAGCGAGTGAGTCCGCCCTCCACCGACTCAGCGGGTCGTGATCAGGCGCCGGCCCGGCGCGTCCTCGAACACCTACTCGCCACGATCACGACCGAGGAACGGGAGGTCGGACTCGTCATCCCATAGCCGCCCTCGCGATCAACTGGTCACCAGACCTTGTTCGAGAAGCCCGCCGCCTTCGTCGCGCTCATCTCCAGAGTCGTGGCCGCGACGGGTGGAGCGGACTGGTGGCGCAGGCTGCATCCAGTCGTAGGTGATCACTGACCTGCCTGAGACGTACGCTTGTCGTGGATGGACCGCTACGCCCTGGCCGCACGCGCTTCGTCGCGATGTCAACGGCCGTGCAATCGAGCCTCACCAGCGTCAGGAGCGACGCCACTGAAGGCACACGCGCGCGCCGCCCGAAAAGACGGTACTGGCGCGCCCGACAGGTGTTGGGCGCGCGTTAGCAACCTACGAGATCCCGATCGAGGGTCGGGATGAGTGGCTCGCCGCGGCGAGGCGGCTGGCGTGAGATCCCGCAGGGCGGCGACTCGCGGCCCGGCGGGGGTCGCGACGGACCGCGAGGTCAGGCGTGGTCGCCGCGGTCATCGCCGCCGGCTCGGAGAAGGCGGCCGCCCACCGCCTCGGCCTGTCGCACTCGACCGTCAAGCACCACCTTGCGAACGCGCGGTCCAAGGCGGGAGTGGCGACGACAGCGCAGCTCGTGTGGATCCTGGCGCCGCGGCTCCCGGAACCCGAAACCCAGGGCGGGGCGGACGAGTAGGGACAGCGGCCCTGTCCGTGCCTGCGCACCGGTGTCTCACACCGCCTCGCGAAGCCAAGCCCTCAGATCGGCGGCGAGCCTCCGTCCATCGCTCGCCGTGTCGTCGATGTCGACCCAAAGGACCTCGCCCGACAGTGCGAGGACGAGAGCACCCGTCTCGTCGGGCGGTGCGATGACGAGCCGGTCGGGACCCGGCATGTCGAGCCGGTAGGCGTCGCGGGTGCCCAGGACAACGTGACGGCCAACCTCGACGCCATCGGCGAGCTGGAGCAGCTCCCGATAGGCCGACGGGAGTCGGAAACCCTGCGCGGTCTCGAACGCGGCGATCGTCGCCGCGGCCGCGGGCGGCTGGACGCTGGTGACGCCTCGTCGGCCTTTCAGCGCTCCAGGCTCGCCGAGCCACTGTTCGATCACGACGGCATGGGACCGAAACGCACGGATGTCGGCGGCTGTCGGGAGGCGGAGCCACGGCCCGCGGGCGCGGATCGCGTCAAGGTCCTCGTTCCGCGCTTCCCAGTCCTTCGGCCACGGCTGCCCGTCATGGGTGCGGCCCTCCACCTCCACGATCCCGGCCTGGGACACCACGAGGCGCAGCTCGAGCCCCCGGCCGCCGGCAACCTCGGACACCGGGATCCAGTCCGATGTCCAGCCCTCTCGTGGGACGTCGCGGACCGGGTCGGTCGTCGACACGCGCAGGGCGTACGAGCCGTCGTCGCCGATCAGCCTCCACACCGAGAGGCGTCCCCATCTGCCTGCTGTCTTTGTCCCGCCCTCTCGGAGCTGGCGCAGGAGTCGCTCGGCGATTGGCCCGCCCTCCGCCAGGGCGGCCTCGGCGACCGCCAGCTCAGCGGGCGGAACGCGCGGCGCGCGCTTCGCCAGGTCGTAGTAGTCCGTCCTTGGCCTAGGATCACCCATCAGCCGGTGGCGGATACCTCCAAGGAGCCCCATGCCGGCAAGCGTCGGGGTTCTCGGGCGATCTGGTCAAGCACCACCTGGCCAATGCGCGGTCCAAGGTGCGGGCGGAGACGACGGCGCAGCTCGTGTGGATCCTGACGCCGAGACTGCCTGCGGCCGAGCGCAAGGCCGGGAAGGATGGCGCTTGACGGCGCGGCCCGGGCCCTCATGCTGCACCGGTGACATCACGGGGAGGGATGGCAGATGGAAGGCGCTCACAGCAACGCCTCGCCGACGAACTGCCCGAGTTGGCATGACATCCAGCGACGGTGA
The DNA here is from genome assembly GCA_963714835.1 of uncultured Chloroflexia bacterium. Classification (GTDB taxonomy): domain Bacteria; phylum Chloroflexota; class Limnocylindria; order Limnocylindrales; family CSP1-4; genus CAKKPP01. The sequence continues at coordinate 5,827 of CAVQPX010000004.1, read as the reverse complement.
CCGAGGTGAGTAAGCTGGGCGCAGCCGCGGCGGTCACCTATAGCGGACTGCCCGTTTCAAGTGGCGGCGCGCACTCGCTGGGTCGGATGTCACGCCGTACCGCATACGAGAGGACGATCGCCTTCCTGGATCAATGCACGGTCCCCGACGCCGAGCGCGCCTATGCGATCTCCTTCGTCGCGGATGGGGTCTCCCCCAGGGTGACGGCCCCCGCGGGGCTCAGAGACAAAGTGGAGCGCCGGTTCGGCCGGTCGGGCGACATCCCGGAGAGCAGGATCGGCGATGCGCTCGACTTCATGGATGAGATCGCGCCGCAGGCGACGAACGTTTACGGGATGGCATCGGTGTGGCTCACGATGCAGTGCCGCTTTCGTCTACTCGACCCCGGTACCGGACTTCCGCTGCCAGGGCAGGATCCGCGGAGGTTCGGGGGCGCCGAGTACGTGTGGTCCGTGCCATTAGGCACGAGCGGGCTGTTGCTGTCGCTCCATAACCAGGCGGCGCTCGCCGTCGACCTCTGCATCCCCGACGCGACTGAAGAGTTGCTTCGACGGTTAATTCCGTGGCTTGTCGCCAGCCTGCCGTTCAAACTCTCGCCGAAGCATTGGCGAGTGTGGACGCCGACGAAGGCTGGCTCCTTTCGGGGCAGGAAGTTGGAGCCCTTCTGGTAGCAGCGTGTGACACTGAGTATGCGGCGACGACGCCGCTCCCTGGCTACTCCCACTTCACCTTGACTGACGACAACTCGCTGGTCTCGTGGTCCCAGAACCTCACGTCGTCGTCGCCGGGCGATAGGACCAGCAGGTCGCCGGTGCCGTTGTCGGCGATTGCGATGAACCCGTCGGGCAGCACGTCGGGCCAATCGCGGCGCAGCGCTTCGTTCTCCCGGAGGATGTGGTTGGCCGTCCTGCCCATCGTCTTACGGTTGGACGGGTCCCACACCGGGTAGAGCGTCCAGTGGTCCCGTAAGGCGCGGATCTCGCCGCCGTTCTCGCGGATCAGCCGCGCGCGGTGAGCTGCCGGAAGGCGACGTCCGAGCTTTGCCTCGGCGGCGGCCACCAACTCCTCCCTCCCCGCAAAGGCCATTCAACAGCTCCTTCTACCCGCCTGCTCCGTCGTCCGGGCTCACGAGCGTGTGCCCGCGGTAGATTACTGACGCTCGACATGGCCCAATCGGCCAACTGATAGTAGCCGCGGCGCCCCGCCCGCACCCTTGCCGCGCCATCGACCCGGTGACGTACGCGGCCTGGAGCCAGGGCGACGTCGCATCGCGCTCATCTGGCAAGCGCGTCGTCCAGGAGGCGGAGCTACTCACCAGCGGCGAGCAACGCCATCAGTTCAGGAACGTGAAGCGGCAGGGCAATCAGCCGATCCGTTGGTGCATACCATCGCCCGCGGGTGACTCCGCGCGGCTCCAGCCAGCCTGCCCGCGCGATACGGCCGAGTTCCGCTCGCGCCGCGGGCGTCGATCGCCCGGTCAAGTTGGCGAGCATCGCCGTGCGCAGCCGGCCAACGCGCGCGGCGAGGAGCACCGACGCCCATTCCAGCGGCTCCCCTGCGTCGGCGAGTGCCGAGAAGATCGTGCCGATGTCGGTCGGTAGCGCGTCGAGGATCCGGTTACGGGCCTCCAGCCGATCAAGCGAGATCCGGGTGTAGTAGTCGAGCCACCCGGTGGCCGGATGGTTGTCTGGGTCGTAGCTCGGTCCCAAGCGTCGTGCGGAGCACATCGATGTACTCGTCACGGTTCCGGCGCAGGTACGCCTCGATACTGAGGAGCTCCGGTGATAGAACGCCGTCGCGGATCAGCTCCATCGCGGAGAGGATGCGTGCCGTGCGGCCATTCCCGTCGTTGAACGGGTGGATCGCGATGATGTTCAGGTGCAGGAGCGCCGATCGGACCAATGGCGTCTCGCGGTCGGTACGCCGAAGCCAGTCAACCAGCTCGTCCATGAGGGACGGGACCATCAGCGGGCTGGGCCCGGTGAAGATGCCGACGTAGACGTCCTCGCCCGGCCCGCGATAGTTGCCGCGCGTATCGCGTGTCAGCCCTTCCATGACGGTCGCGTTGATGAGGTGGATCACCTCGTGCGACCAGGTGAAGCCTGGACGCGCCGCAGCGTCGCGCGCGAGGTTCAGCGCCCGGTTGTAGTTCTCCACCTCACGAATGTGATCGGCGTCCGCCACAACGGCCACGCCGGCAAGGACCTCCTCGACGGCAGCCGGGTCCAGTGGGTTGCCCTCGATGCCTGTGCTGCCGGAGACGGCCGCGTCCCGAGCTGCAGGCCAGACGGCGAGCATCCGCCAGTCGCCTGTTCCGAGCCGGGTGTCGCGACGGATGGCGTTCTCCCACTGGTCGAGCCGATCGCGGACGACCACGTTGGGAACATAGGTCAGGTGGAGAGACATTCGCTTGCAACACGAGCGGTTTCTATCGCCGTCAGGATAGAAGCAAGTCGCTCGTCACGCAAGCGGATGATTGGCGCGCCCGACAGGTGTTGGGCGCGCGTTAGCAACCTACGAGATCCCGATCGAGGGGCGCGATGAGTGGCTGGCCGCGGCGAGGCGGCTCGCGTGAGAGCCAGGTCTCGGGCCGGTCGAGGTGCGGCGGGACCGCCACGGACCGCGAGCTCGCGGTGGTCGCCGCCGTCGTTGCGGCTGGCTCGGAGAAGGCCGCCGCCCACCGCCTCGGCCTGTCGCACTCGACCGTGCAAGCACCACCTGGCGAACGCGCGGTCCAAGGTCGGGCGCGAGACGACGGCGCAGCTGGTGTGGATCCTGGCGCCGCGGCTGCCGGAGCCGGAGGGCGGGTCCAGGCGGACGAGTAGCGGTCTACTGGACGCGGTCGTGTCGCTACGGGACATGAGCCGCCGGGTTCACACCACGGATCGTCGTGCCGGAATGGATTGCGGCGGCGCTCGACTACGTGGCCGCCGATTCGCCGCACAGGCCAATCGGATCATCCGCAGGGGGCCGAATGGCACTTGTCCGGATCCTTGACCCGCTAGTTCATTGACCAGGTGGAGCCGCCGCGTCCCCGGGGTCGACCGTGGGTCGCCCGGCGCGCGGGAAGGAGGCAAGGGGATGTCTGAAGTGGCTCCGAAGGCGGGCGCGAGTTCGCGCGACCGGATGGCTGTCGCCGTCATCCTGATCGTGGTCGGCGTGGTCGGGCTGGCCGCCCAGGTGTTCGACCTCACGGCCAACATGGGTGGCTGGATCGTCATGCTCATCGGGGTGGGGTTCCTGGTGGCGTTCGTGTTCACGCGCCAGTACGGCTACCTGGTCCCGGGCGGGATCATGACCGGTCTGGGCGCCGGGATCATCGCCTCGGAGAACCTCGCGGCGACGGACGAGCAGACCGGCGGCGTCGTGGTCCTGGGCCTCGGTCTCGGGTTCGTGTCGATCTGGGTGATCGGCGCGATCGCGCACGTCGACAGGCACCACTGGTGGCCGATCATCCCGGGCGGCATCCTGGCCGTGATCGGCGCTGCCCTGCTGATCGGGGGCCAGGCAGTCAACCTGCTCGACTACTGGGGCGTCGCGATCATCGTCATCGGCCTGATCGTGCTCTGGCGAGCCTGGGCCGAGTCACGCACTCGAGCCTAGGGCCGGTGCGGGTCGCCAGCGCCGCTCGATCCATGGCCATGCCGGGCATATCCTAGAAGGAGGTCGACCGATGACTGCATCCGCGACGGCCCGCGTGTCCGGGTGGGGCGCCTCCCTTGCGATCCTGCTTGCCGGAGCCCTGCTGATCGGGTTCTCGATGGGGAACTGGCTGGCTCCGCCCGCCGCCTGGATCGGGCCGGTTCTGGTGATGCGCTATGCGCGGGACCATGGGGGCTGGCGGGGGTTTGCCCTCCTCTTCATCGCCGCTCGCTGTGGCCTTCATCATCGGCTTCGGCAGCGTGTGGACGTCGTCGGGATGGCCCCTGCCACTGGTCGTGTCCCTCCCCGTTCTGTACGGGTTGCTGTGGAGCCTGCCGTTCCTCGCCGACCGGCTGATCGGTCCCCGCCTCGGACTTCCCGAGCACGCTCGTCTATCCGCTCGCGGCGACGACCATCGAATTCGTTAACGGCCACGCCAACCCGGTCGGTGCCTGGGCGGCGACAGGCTTCACCCAGTACGGGAACCTGCCGCTCATGCAGCTCGCGTCGGTGACCGGCATGATCGGGATCACCTTCCTGATGGGCTGGTTTGCCTCGGTCGTCAACTGGGCCTGGGAGAACCGGGTTCGCGGTGCCGAGGTCCGGCGGGGACTGACCGTCTTCGGCACGGTGCTCGCGCTCGTCTTCATCTTCGGTTTCCTGCGCCTGAATTCCCGCCTCGTCGGGTGACACGATCCGTGTGGCGGGGATCAACGCCGATTCGGCTCGCTCGCTGCTCAACGAACCGACGGCGAGTGTCCGATACGGCGGCTCGTCGTCAGCTGTTCCAGACCCATTGGGATGCCTTTTCGGCGCGACCGCGCGCGAGGCGCAGGCCGGCGCCGAGGTGGTTGTGTGGCCCGAGATCGCGGGCGTGATCTTCGACTCGGACGAGGCTGCCTACACCGGCTCGCGCCCAGGACCTGGCCCGGGAACAGGCGATCTACCTGGCCGTGCCACTGTGGACCTGGACCGAGGACACGCTGGTGCCGGTCGAGAACAAGCTCCTGGTGATCGATCCGACTGGAGCGATCGTGATCGAACACGTCAAGTACGGCGGTGCCATCATCGAGGGCACCGCTGGTCGGCGACGGAACGCTCCAGACCGCGAACACGCCGTTTGGCGTGCTCTCGGGCGTGATCTGCTGGGACGCCGACTACCCGGCGGTGATCGAGCAGAGCGGGCAGAACGGCACCGGTCTGCTCCTGGTCCCCAGTGCGGACTGGTTCGAGATCGACCCGGTCCACACCCAGATGGCCGTGTTCCGCGCTATCGAGAACGGGTACTCGCTGGTGCGCCAGACGGAGCTGGGCCTGTCGATGGCCGTCGACCCGTACGGGCGGGTGCTGGCCCAGACCGACTTCTTCGACGCCGCGGACCGGACGATGGTCGCCCAGGTGCCGGTCGCGCACGTGGACACGCTCTACGCGTCGTTCGGACGCTGGCTGGGCTGGGTCTGTCTCGGCGGATTCCTGGCTCTCTCCGTCTGGGCGGTGGTCGCCCGCCGGCGAAGCGCCGCCTGACACGCGCCACAGGGGAACGCCGGTGCCAGAGCCTGGGTGGCTCGTTCGGGCATACGACCGCATCACGGAGCAGTTCGTGGCGTGGGCGGCAGACGAGGATGCCATCGGCGCCGCCGTCGTGATCGGCTCCCGGGCCCGAGAGGACCACCCGGCCGACGAGTGGGCGGACCTGGACATCCTCGTGCTCAGCAGTGAGACGTCTCGCTAATCGGGTGCGACATGGCCCAATCGGCCAAGTAGAAACCGAGGCCCGCCCCCTGCACCCTTGAGGGCATGACGGCGCGCTGGTCCGATCCACATCGACTCCCGGTTCCCCCCACCGGGTACGTCCGCGCCGTCAACGCGCCGGCGGCGCGATGAATGGCGTCGAGCTTGTCCTGGCCTTCCTCGCCGGCGTGGTGATGGGCGGCGCCCTCGACCGCTTCGTGCTCCCGCTCCTCGTCGACGCCTGGATCGACCGACTGCGCCGGCATGGGCGATGAGCGCCGTGACGATGCGGACCAGCAGCGTCGGGCCGACGTCTACAGCTCGGCCCGGATCGGTGCGGCTGCCGCGCTCACGATCGTCCTCGTCGTGCTGCTTGTCCTTGACGTCGCCGTCCCGGACTACGACATCAGCCCCGGGATCCTCCTGCCCCTGCTGGGCGCGATCCTCGCGCTCC
>CAVQPX010000003.1:0-386734 GCA_963714835.1 uncultured Chloroflexia bacterium | reverse complement strand
CGAGGGCTGACGGCGCCCGACCCGATTGAAAGATCCGGCGCATCTCGTCCTCAGACAGGGTGAAGCGCCCCGCCGGGGCGGACTCGAAGAGGTTGGATCGAGTGGATCGAGCGCTCGTGGAACGGGCCCAGCGGGGTGACCGGGACGCCTACGATGCGCTTGCTCGTGCGTCCGCGGCCCGCCTGTACCTGACCGCGCACCGGATCGTTCGCGATACCGATCAGGCCGAGGACGCGGTCCAGCAGACGCTCATCGCGATGTGGCGCGAACTGCCTAGCCTGCGCGACGCCGATCGGTTCGAGGCCTGGACCTACCGCCTCGTCGTCAGGTTCTGCCTCGCCGACTCGCGACGGGCGCGACGCGCCGGGGTGCGCGAGATCACGATCCACGATGCGACGCCTGCACGTGGCGATGACATGGCCACGGTCGATCAGCGCGATCAACTCCGGCGAGCCCTTGCTGCGTTGTCCCTCGAACACCGGACCGTGGTCGTGCTCCACCACTACGCGGGCCTTCCCCTCGGTGAGATCGCCGAGATCCTCGGGGTCCCGTACGGCACCGTTGGCTCCCGGCTCCACCACGCCACACGCGCCCTTCGGGCGAACCTCGACGCCGGCGACCGCATCCTGATGACCGGAGGGCAGCCGGCATGACGGCGATGTCCGAGTTCGATCGACTCCTTGGCTCGGTGATCGAGGCCGACGGTCCCCAGAGCGTGCCGGCCTCCCTGGTGGATGGCGCCCTGGCCGAAGCACGGACCATCCCCCAGCGCCGGCCGATCGTGTCCGTCCTCGACCAGCGCGCGTGGCCCGCGGGACGGCTCTCGTTCGGCGATCCGCGGACGGCGCGGCTCGTCCGGCTGGGCGTCCTCGCGATGCTCACCCTCGCCCTGGTGGCCGTGGCTCTCGCGGGCGCCGCGAACCGGAGTCCAAGCCTCCTGGCAGACGACGAGCGCCTGCTCGTGTGGGCGCCGGCGAGAAACTGGGAAGGCGGCGGCTCGGGACGCCTCTTCGGACCGGGGGGAGCGACCGACGACGTCACGAGCGAGGAGCTCAACGGGTGCCCGAGACTCGTTCCCGGCACGACGTTCGCATGGAACTACTTGGGTCCCGAAAGCGTGTCGCTCGTGGATCTGACCGTCCCGGGCCAGGAGTTCGCCCGCTGGACCCCGAGTAGTGAGGACGACTGGTTGGGAACCGCGCTGTCCCCCGACGGGACACGTGTAGCACTCATCGAGTCCCCGCGGTCCGTCACGATCATGACGCTGAACGGATCCGAGCCCGACCGGACCACGTTCGATGCACCGGGAATCCTCAGCGTAGCCTGGTCGCTCGACGGCTCACGGCTGGCGCTGGTGCGAGTCGAAGGCGACGCCCTCGCGTTCGACCTGATCGATGCGCTGACGAAGACAACGACCAGCGTGTACCGGACCGGCTATGCCGGAGCGATCGCCGGGGCGGAGATCTGGCTGGATTGGGAATCGGACGGACATCGGATCGCTCTCTGGATCGAGGGCATCGCCTTGACTGACGTTGCGGGATCGGGGCCCCTGATCTTCCTCGACCTTGCGAGCGGAACGGCGTCCGCGCGCGAGCGGCTCGTGTTCGACGGCGGCCAATACAAAGGGGCCTGGACGCAGGACGGGACGCGCTACGCCGTGCAGCAGAGTAAGACGACCCTTGTGATCGCCGATGCGACCAGTGACGGGAATGTGACCGTGGGGCTCATCTACCGTGCCGGGATAACGAGCACCGTCGCGGATCTGGCATGGTCGCCGGACGGGCGGTCGCTCGCGTTCCTGCACGGTGGCCGGCTCGTCGTCGTCGAGTGGACCGGCGCCAACCGGCGCGAGGTTCCGATCGGGAGTAGCCGCTTCGTCTGGTCCACGGAGGGCACGAGCCTGCTGGTCGCGTCAACCCTCGGGGATGGCCGCGTGACAGTGGGTCGGTACGAGTCCGCGGACCTGACCGAGGTCGTACGGGTCGCCTCCTGGCCAACAGAGGGCCGCCCATCCCCCGAGGCGTCGCTGAACCTGACCACGGCCCAGATCGACGACATGTGGCCCTTGAACGTCTGTTTGTGGCTCGATCCGTAAGTCCAACGCGCTGAGCAACCAGGGGCCGGGCGGGAGTCGACGGTCAGATGTGCCCGAGTGAACCCTCGCCTGCCAGGATACGAGTGGGCACGGCTACATCACCTCGACTCGAGTTGTATCATGCCGACCGTGGAGCGTACCCAGATCTCCCTCGACGCCGCCCAGGCCGCGCGACTTCGCCGGCTCGCTCGCGAGCGTGGCACATCGATGGCCGCGCTGATCCGCGACGCCGTTGAGCGCACCTATCCGGATTCCGACGCCGACTCGCGCGAGGCGCGCTGGGCGCGCGCCATGGCGGTCATCGGGACCCACCGGTCAGGCATGAGTGATGTCTCGGCCAGACACGACGACTATCTGGTGGAGGCCATCGAGGAGCGACTCGGACTCCGCCCGAGTGAACCATGAGCATGTTCGTCGACACATCCGCGCTCTATGCGCTCATCGACTCAGGCGATCAGAACCATGGGGCCGCACGCGCCTTCATGATGGAGGCGGATCCACGATCAACGCGATTCGTGACCCACCTCTACGTGATCCTCGAGTCCATCGCCCTCGCGCAGAAGCGGATCGGGATGGAGGGGGTGCGCGACCTGGTGCGCATGCTCGATGTGGTCGACGTGCAACCCGTGGAGCAGGGACTTCACGATCGAGCCCTTGCTGCCCTTCTCGGCGCCGGCCGACGTTCGATCTCCTTGGTCGACTGGACGACTTTCACGTTGATGCGCGACCTGGGGCTTCGAACCGCGTTCACGTTCGACAGCGATTTCATCGACCAGGGCTTCGACGTGGTCCCTGTCCCGGCCTGACGGGTGGCCCCTTCAGGCTAGCTGCGAAGGCGTTCGTTTCGCGCGACGGCCTCGGCCGACTGCTTGATCCGCGCCGCCCGCGTCTCGGGACGGATCGCGAGGGCGATCCAGGCGAGGATCGCCTTGCGGGCACTCGGCGGGAACGCCGCGAAGTTGGTCGCCGCAGGCGGATGCGCCGCGAAGGCAGCGGCAAGGTCCGCTGGGATCTCGAGACGCTCCACGCTGTCGAGGACCTCCCACGACCCGTTCGCCTTGGCGCGTTCGATCGCGGCGAGGCCGGCCGGCGCCATCCTGCCGTCGGCGATGAGTCGCTCGATCCGTGCCTTGTTCGTCGCCGCCCAGCCACCGCGCGGCTTGCGCGGCGCGAAGTACAGCTTCGAACGTTCGTCATCGATGCGGCCTGCCGTGCTGTCGACCCACCCGAAGCAGAGCGCCTCCTCGATCGCCGCCTCGTAGTCGACCCCGGCGTGGTCGGACGACTTGCGCCACATCACGAGCCAGGCGCCGGTCGAGGTCGCGTGGTGCTCCTCGAGCCAGGCCCGCCACGTGGGCCGGTCGTCTGCTTGCACCAACGGCGCGTCGTCCAGCGCGGACATCGACGAGCTCAGCCCAGGAGGTCGTGCAGGTCGATCCGCACGTCGTGGGTGTAGACGTTGAAGCCGTCGCCCCGCAGGAACCCCACGAGGGTCACCCCGAGCCGATCGGCGAGCCGGATCGCGAGGTCCGACGGTGCCGACACGGCGCAGACGACCGGGATCCCGGCGACCGCCGCCTTCTGGACGATCTCGAAGCTCACCCGACCCGAAACGAGCAGGATCCGATCCCAGAGCGGCAACTCGCGCGCCTTCACCCGGGACCCGATGACCTTGTCGAGCGCGTTGTGGCGACCGACGTCCTCGCGCAAGGCCACGAGGCGACCGTCGGTCTCGAACAGCCCGGCCGCGTGGAGACCGCCGGTGTGATCGAATGCCGCCTGAGCCTCTCGCAACCGATCGGGGAGCGACAGGATGACGGACCGTGCGACCACCGGGAGGCCCTTCGGGAGGGCCGCCGCACGGACGGCGACCGAGTCGATCGATGCCTTGCCGCAGATCCCGCACGACGCGGTCGCGACGAAGTTGCGTGCGGCGACCTTCGAGGCGTCAAAGTGGTTCTTCAGACGAACGACCACCGCGTCGTCCGGTTCGGCCATGAATCCCGGGTCGCCGTATTCGATGCCGGCGATCGCGGCGTGGGCGGTCGCGACGTCCGGCCGGTCACCGTCTGCGCCGCCACGTTCGCCGCCGCCCAGGAGGCCCTCGGTGGTCAGGAACCCGATCGCGAGCTCGTCCTCGTGGCCGGGCGTGCGCATCGTGACCGCAACGGAAACGGGCTCCTGGCGCGGACCGGCGGCCCGGATCTCGAGGGGCTCTTCGCCCACGACAAGATCGTCGCGCACCTCGAGCTCCGCACCCCGGACGGCGACGACCTTCGTCGTCGTGACGTGGCGGATCGGGAGCGCGGGGTCGAGGGACGACTTCACGCCCCGAGTGTATGCGGCCCTATGCTTCGGCGATGGCCGTCCTGTCGCGGAGGCAACTCTCAGCGCTCGATGAAGCGAGGACCGCCGTCCTCGCCACGATCTCGCCCGACGATCGAGCCCGGACGGTACCGGTGTGCTTCGTGATCGGGGTCGCGCCCGACGACACGCCGGCGATCTACAGCCCGATCGACGACAAGCCCAAGGCGACGGCCGACCCGCTGGACCTCGCGCGCGTGCGCGATGTCGCCGCGCGGCCGACGGCCAGCCTCCTGGTCCACCACTGGGACGAGGACTGGACGCAGCTGGGCTGGCTGCGTATCGAGGGGACGGCCCGCGTGACGGAGGCGCGCCCCGAGGTGATCGCCGCGCTCCGCGCGAAGTACGCGCAGTACGCGGACCATCGACTCGAGTCGCGCCCCATGATCGAGATCACGATCGAGCGGGTCGTGAGTTGGGGGACACTGGCCGGGGACTGAGGTCTCGGACGACGCCCCGGCGCTCGGCCCCGCTAGCGCCGGAGATAGACCGCCGGGGCTTCCGGACGCAGGCAGTGCGTGGACGACATCGCCGCCGCGTACGAGCCCGTGCCGAGGATCGCGATGATGTCGCCTTCGACGACCGGCGGGAAGGGGTAGGCCGCGGCGAACAGGTCGTGGGCCTCGTTGATGTGGCCGGCGATCCCGACCGTCCACGTCCGCTCCGCGAGCGGGTCGCGGACGGGCACGACCTCGTTGAGGAAGCCGTAGACGAAGTACCCGCAGGTGAGATTCCAGCCGGCGTCGACACCCACGAAGCGGGTCCCGGCGCGGTCTTCGACGGTGACGACCTCGGCGAGGAGCAGCCCGGCATCCCGTCCAAGATGGTCGCCGGGCTCGCACGCGATCGTGACGCCGATTGGCCCCAGGTGACGAACCAGGACCGCGGCGTAGTCCCGAAGATCCACGGGGATCTCGCTGCCGCGCCCGGGGGCGCCCAACCCGCCGCCGACGTTCACCTCGGCGAGCGGACAACCCAGCTCGACCAGCCGTTCGGCCATCGCCGTCGCGCTCTCGAGGGCCCGTTCGAAGGCCGACAGTCCGCCGGCCAGCCAGCCCGATCCGGCGTGAAAGTGGAGGGTGTCGATGGTCAGGTCGTACGAGCGCGCCACGGCCACCGCTTCGTCGAGCCGGTCCGCGTAGATCCCGAACTTCGTCGGCGTGTCCCCGGCGTACTCGAGGGTCGCGTTGTAGCCGGCGCCGGTCGCCGGATTGACGCGAAGGCCGATCCGCCGGCCCGGCGCGCGCCGCCCGACGCGGTGGATCTGCGAGATCGCGTCGAGGTTGAGGTGGAGCCCGGGCTGGGCGAGGATGACGTCGAGATCGCGCTCCGAGAGATTCGTGCCCGTGTAGCTGATCTCCGCGGGGGTGTACCCGCACTCGAGAGCCCGAAGGACCTCGCCCGGGGAGCAGGCGTCGATCCCCACGCTCTCCGGCGCCCCCGGGCCCCCGAGCCCACGGAACGCGCGCAGGATCGCCGGGTCCGGGCCCGCCTTCATCGCGAAGCGCAGCCGGAACGCCTGGCCGGGGTGGGCGGCGAACGCTTCGTGGAACCGGCGTGCATTCTCGGTGTAGCGCTCGAGGTCGTAGACGTAGAGCGGCGTGCCGTGCTCGCGCGCAAGCCCCTCCGCGTCGCGCCCGGCGATCGCGAGGCGACCGTCGCGCACGTCGAGCCCGGCCCGGATCCACCAGTCGGGAGCGCTGGTGTCCGCCGGGGTGGCGCGATCCGCCATGGTCACGTCCGGTGCCCGCTGGTCATTTGCGACGGCCGATCCGCCCGAGATGGGTGTCCTGGAAGCTCGTCGGGTACTTCAGCCCATACCCGAACGCGCGGTCCATCCCGACGTGAGCAACGAGCAGGATCCCGGCGAAGGTCAGGCCAGGGACAGCAAGTCCTGTCCCGATAGCGAGCACGATGAGGCCGGTCGCCCAGGAGCGCTTGACCCAGGGCGTGGAAGCCTCGACGTCGGCGATCACGCCTGCGTTCGCAGGGTCGCGTTCCGTGCGGAACCGGCGATCCAGCGATCCGGGCCCTCCTCGACGGTCACGCCCAACGAAGCGAGGAGCCGCTCGGAGGCCGCGGAGATCTCCTGGATCGCCGCGTCGAACGACTCCTGGTTGCGCGCGGACGGCGTTCGATAGCCGCTGACCTTGCGCACGAACTGGCGGGCGGCCGCCTCGACCTCACCGGTGGTGGCGGGCTCGTCCGATCGACGGAGCTGCTTGATGCTTCTGCACATCGTCGCAGCGTATCAGGACCCTCCCACCGAGGTCTCGTCTCGGCGACCCAGGCTCAGTCGAGGCAGGCGCTGCCCGAGATGACGAAGCGAGCCACCCGGGTATCGAGATTGTAGAGCCCGTCGTAGCGCAACGAACCCGCCCCACCGGACAGCACGACCACCGTCGAATCGATGCGGACCCACGGCCCCGCGCCAAGAAGATGCGGGGTCGCGAACTCGCGCACCACGAGCGTCTTGGAACCGAAGTGGTACTCATGGGTCGTCTCGCCATTCAGGCCGGGGCCCGTGAACACAGCATCGGTCTCGACGAACGGCGCGCTGCGCATCGTCCCATCGATATACCAGCGCGAGGAACCCTCGCCGAAGTTGGGGATGCCCGAGTTGTTCACTTGGAGGCGCGCGACCCCAAGAGCCGGACCCGGCGTACAGGTCGCGGCGGAAACTGACGCCACCGGGACCATGATCATGAGGGCGGCAAGGATTGCCAGCCAGATCTTCACTCTGCGCATCGTCGCCTCCAACCTTGTTGGCGGAGCGTCGCCGGCCTCGCAGGTGTCATGCGATTCGCCCTGCCTCGGTCATCGTACCGGGCTGGTCCGGGCCGAGTCGACCGTCGGGATCGCAAACGTCGGCACACCGGTGCCACGATGCACCGGGCAAACCATGGACGACGGCCCGGGTCCGCGATGGTGGACTGTCGTCGTGGCGGGGGTCGCACGCCAACGCGCGGTACCGTAGCCACGGATGACCTCCATGACCGAGCGGCGCCGAGGAATTCGCTGGTGGCTCACGCGCCTCGCCCTGGCCGTGCTGGCCGGGTTGGGGATCGCGCTCGCGATCGACATCGTGCGTCTTGGCGGCATCGAAACGTGGCTGATCCGCTACCGCCTCCCACCGCCGTACGCGGCCTCAGGGTTCAGGATCGAAGTGAACCGGATCCCCACGTACATCGACTGTCGCGGCTCGGGCAGCCCGACGGTCATCCTCGAGTCGGGGCTCGGGACGGGCGCGGCCGGCTGGGGGTTCGTGCCGGAGCGCCTGGCCGAGGCAGGGATCCGGGTCTGCTTGTGGGACCGCCCCGGGATCGGGAACAGCGAGGCGATGGGCCGCCACGGCGCCATCGACCTCGCCGAGCATCTGCGCAGCGCCCTGGACGCAGCCGGTGAGCGGGGGCCGTTCGTCGTCGTCGGGCACTCGCTGGGTGGCGTCTATGCGCGCATCTTCGCGGCGCGGTACCGGGACGAGGTGATCGGCGTCGCCCTCATCGACCCGTACCTCCCGGACGTGCGTCCGGCGGAGTCCGTCGACGTGGACCCCGCGCTCCGAGATGAGGCCGTCGCCGGCCTCGCGGCCACGAACCGCCACATCGCTGCAACGGAGGACCTCGACTGGGCTACCGTGGAGACGGAACTCGCCGCGGCATCGATCGACGGCATCCCGCTCGAACTCGTGTTCGTCGACCAACGCCTGCGGTGGGACGAGCGGTTCGACCCGTGGGAGGCGGACCTCATCGAGACCTGGCGGTCCATGGTGCTCGGGCTCTCGTCGAGCAGCCACCTCACGATCGCCGAGAACAGCACCCACATGATCCAGTGGGATCGGCCGGATATCGTCGTGGCGGCGATCCTGAGCCTCGCCTCGCGCTGACGTCCCAACGCGCTACCGTATCTGGACGAACCCGAGGCGCATTAAAGCGCACGGTTCGTCGCCGGGCGAGAACCGGGCGACGAACAACGGAGGCTGTCATGGACGATCGGATCGAAGCGGGCGAGCTGACCCGACTACTCGCCGCCACCGGGCGGGCCCACCACAAGGCGTTCGAGGGGTCGGACGGGTTCGATCCTGACTGGGCGATGTGGTACTCCGGGCACCTGCAGGCGCTGGTCGGGGAGCGCCTGGGTTCGTTCCCGTCCCGGGGTGAGCTCGTCTACCTGCTCGTCTCGGCCGAACGAGCCTACGCCACGGCGGGCAACGACCGGGGCTCGTGGCCGGAGTCGTATGCGGCCTACATCCTGGCCAACTTCCGCGGAGGCTGACCCGGCGATGGACCGCTGGAAGACGATCATCGAGCCATTCCGGATCCACTCGGTGGAGCCGATCCGCCTGACCACGGTCGAGGAGCGGGATCGGGCGCTCGAGGCAGCTGGCTGGAATCTGTTCGGGCTCCACGCCGACGACGTCCTCATCGATCTCCTGACCGATTCCGGGACGGGCGCGATGAGCCGCGACCAGTGGGCGGCCATCCAGCACGGCGACGAAAGCTATGCCGGTTCACCGTCCTGGTTCATCTTCCTCGACGCGGTGCGCGAGCTGTGGCCGTTCGACCATGTCATCCCGACCCATCAGGGTCGTGCGGCTGAGAAGATCCTGTTCTCCGTGCTGGGCGGGCCGGGGAAGGTGATCCCCAACAACACCCACTTCGACACGACGCGTGCGAACGTCGAGTTCACGGGTGCGGAGGCCCTGGATCTGGTGATCGCCGAGGGCCGCGACCCGTCGGCCGACCACCCGTTCAAGGGCAACATGGATGTGCCCGCGCTCGAGCGGCTCCTCGCCGAGCGAGCCGCGGACGTTCCCGTCGTGTTCGTCACGATCACGAACAACTCGGGCGGCGGGCAACCCGTGTCGCTGGCGAACCTGCGGGCGATTCGGGCCGTCTGCGATCGCTTCGAGGTCCCGTTCTTCGTGGACGGCTGTCGCTTCGCGGAGAACGCGTGGTTCATCAAGGAGCGTGAGGACGGCTACGCCGACACCCCCGTGGTCGACATCGTGCGCGAGATCGCGAGCCTCGTGGACGGGATGACCATGTCCGCGAAGAAGGATGGGATGGCCAATATCGGGGGCTGGCTGGCACTCAACGACGATGCGCTCGCGACCGCGTGTCGGAACCTGCTCATCCTGACCGAAGGGTTCCCGACCTACGGCGGACTCGCGGGGCGCGATCTGGAGGCGATCGCGGCAGGGCTGCACGAGGTGGTCCAGGACGACTACCTGCGCTACCGGATCCGGTCCACCGCGTACCTCGGTGAAGCGCTCGCGGCCGCGGGCGTCCCGATCGTCCGACCCGTCGGTGGGCATGCCGTGTACCTCGACGCGCGAGCGCTCCTGCCCCACATCCCGCCCCTGGAGTACCCCGGTCAGGCGCTGGCCGTGGCGCTCTACCGGGAAGGCGGGATCCGCGGCGTCGAGATCGGGACGGTGATGTTCGGGCTTCACCCTGACGGAAGCGAGGTGCCGGCGGCCATGGACCTGGTCCGCCTCGCCATCCCGCGGCGGACCTACACGCAGAGCCACATTGACTACGTGATCGAGGTGGTCCGCTGGGTGGCGGACCGGGCGTCGGACCTGCGCGGCTACCGAATTGTGGAGCAGCCGGCCCAGTTGCGCCATTTCACCGCGCGGTTCGAAACCCTCCAGGACTCCGTATCCGCCAAACGACGCAGGCGACACGGTACGACTGGCCGGGTGTGTGCGGAGCGCCTCCGCACCTAGGCTGTGCTCGTCGGCGGGATCGTCGATCTTGAGAACCGCATCTCGGAGCACCGGACTCTCGATGGCCCGAAGCCTCGCCACGCCTCTCCCGCTGGGGGGCGCCGCCCCCCGCAGGCTCACGCGTGTCGCCTTCGCGCTCGCGCTGGAGTCCGATCGGATCGGGCGGTCCCTTGCGGGGATCACCGCTCTGCTCGTCGTCATGGTGGGCGTCGCCGCGATCCTGCGCCTGCCTGCCGATGAGACCGCGATGTGGGCTGCGGGCGTGCTGATGACCGCCATCGGGGCCGCCGTCGCGTACGCCACGCCGGCACACTCCGTGATCGCCAAGACTGCGTCGACCGTAGCGATCGTCATGGTCGTGACGCTGTACTCGTTGGCGATCCGTGATGTCGCGCCCACGGTCATCTGGCTCTTCGCCCTGATCGTGCCGGCCAGTGGGCTGATTCGGGGCCCGCGCTTCGGCGCCCTTGCCGGCGGCCTGAGCGCGCCAGCGCTGCACCTGATCGAGACCGGCGTACCGGTTGACATCTTCGATCCGCAGACACCGTTCGGCATCCTCATCCTGGTCGCACTCGGATACACGCCGGGCTACTTCCTGCAGATCGCGCGCGCTCGACGCGTCGAGGTCCAGGACCAGCTCGCCACGGTGGAGCGGCTGCTCGTCGCCACGGAGGCGGCGCAGGCTGCCGAAACCGACGCGCGCCATCGAGCCGTCTTCATGCTCGCCCGCGCCGCCGAGGCGCGCGACGGCACGACCGGTGCCCACATCAACGAGGTCCGCTCGCTCGCCGGGGAACTCGCGGAAGCGGTCGGGATCGCGTCGGACGATGCCGGACGGATCGCCTGGTCCGCGATGCTCCACGACGTGGGGAAGATCCGCGTGCCCGATCACGTGCTTCTCAAGCCCGGACCGCTTGACGACGATGAATGGGCGCTCATCCGGCATCATCCGGAGTGGGGCGAGGGCCTGCTTGCCGGCGACGAGTTCTTCAGCCTCGCCCGCATCATCGCGCGCTCCCACCACGAGAACTGGGACGGGACCGGGTACCCGGATGGGCTGGCCGCGGCCGCCATCCCGTTCGAGGCCCGGATCGTGCGGATCGTTGACGTCTTCGATGCGCTTCGCCAGAAGCGACCGTACAAACCTGCGTGGACGCTCGACCAGACGCTTGAGGAGCTGCGCCGGATGCGTGGGACCGGCCTCGACCCCGAACTCACGGACGTGTTCCTGGGCCTGCGCGGCGCCTGAGCGGAGGCCGGGCCTCGGCGTGGCCTCCGCGGCCCCCGAACGTGGAGACTTGGCTCTGGACTCCGCGGAATCGCGCGGTACCATCCCGGCACGTGGGGGATGGGATGGGATGGAGGTCGCACGCATGATCACGTTCGATCTCAACTGGGTGGCGATCGTCGCCGCCGCGCTGTCGACGATGGTGATCGGGTCCGTCTGGTACATGCCCCAGGTCTTCGGGACGAAGTGGGCAGAATTGTCTGGCCGTTCGATCAGCGACATGCAGATGTCGCCCACGGGCTGGATCCCCGTCGTCGTCACCGCGCTGGTCTCGGCCTGGGCGGTGGCCCTCGTCATCCGCGCTGCGGGAGCGGAGGGGATCGTCAACGGCGCGATCGTCGGGGCCGTGGGCTGGCTCGGCTTCTCGGCGGCGACCTCGTTCAGCGACCGCATGTTCAACGGCGGAACGCTGACGTTCTGGACGATCGGGGCGGCCTACCGGCTGGTGAGCTTCGCGGTGATGGGCGCGGTCCTGGGACAGCTGTTGTAGCCGGTTTGACGATCGCCCGCCGCTGCCAGCGGCGGGCCATGCCCCGGTGGTTGTCCTACGGGAACTTCCAGTACAGCGAACCCGTGTAGCAGTGGCGGAGCGCCAGGCATGCGCCCCCACTCAGGTCCCAGTTGCGCCCTGAGACATACGGTCCGCGATCGATGACGGGCATCGTCACGGAGATCCCGTTCGACGGGTTCTTGAACGTGACGAGGGTCCCGCACGGGAGCGTGCGGTGGGCGACGCCCACGATGGTCTTCGTATAGGCGAGGCCACACGCGGTCCGCTTTCCGTAGAAGCCCGGGCCGTAGAAGCTGACGTTGTGATCGAGCTTCCAGACGGGAACCGAGATCGCGGCGGACGCGGGCTGATCCACCGCAGGACGCGGCGGCGGACTGATGGCCTCCGCGGGTTCGCGAAGGATCATCGTCGGGTCGAGCGCTCCGTCCGATCGGAACGACTCATCAAGCGTAGGCGCCGCCACCGTTCCATCCGTGAACGGCACGACCACGGCCTCGCGGAACGAGGCCGGATCGATTGGCGACTCGAGGCTCGGGGCACGAGAGCCTACCATTCCAGGAACGGCGACCAAGGCGAGCGTGACGGTGAGCGCCACGCGCGCGACGACGTTTCGAGGTCGCACGTCTGCTCGACCTTACCATCGTCGCCTTATCCCTGCATACACCAGAACCCACCGAACATGACCGAACCACACCGATCCCGAGCGATCCGCCTCACGGGCCCGCTGGACCTCGTGCTGACGCTGCGCCTGCTGGTCCGCGGCGCCGGCGACCCGACGGCACGGCTCTCCAGTGCCCGCTTCCTCTGGGCGACGCGTGCGTCTTCCGGGCCGGCTTCCCTGCGCCTGGACCTCGAACCCGGAGGTGCGACGCTTCACGCGGAGGCATGGGGATCGGGTGCCGACGAGGTGCTGGACCGGGTCCCCCGGATCGTGGGCCTCGACGACGACCGCGCTGGCTTCGACCCGACCCCACACCGCCTGATCCGCGACCTGGATCGTCGGATGCCGGGGCTGCGGATCGGCGCGAGCGGTGCCGTCCTCGAGTCGCTCGTCCCGGCCATCCTCGAGCAGAAGGTCACGGGAACGGAGGCGGTCCGGGCCATCCGCGGGCTCGTCGCGCGGTATGGCCAGCCCGCACCGGGGCCGCTCGGCCTGCGCCTGTTGCCGCCCGCACGCACCCTCGCCGCGCTCCCCTACTACGCGTATCACCCGCTGGGCGTCGAGCAACGCCGCGCCGACACGATCCGCCGAGCGGCGCCCGTCGTGGATGGTCTTGATCGGCTGGCGATCGGCCCCGAGCCGCTCGCTGCCGCGTATCGTCGGCTGCTCGCGATCCCGGGGATCGGGCCATGGACGGCGGCCGAGATCGGGGCGCGCGCGTTCGGGGATCCGGATGCGGTGAGCGTGGGCGACTTCCACCTCCCGAACACCGTCGGCTGGGCACTCGCGGGAGAGGCGCGGATCGACGACGCGCGGATGCTCGAGCTCCTCGAACCGTGGGCCCCGCGCGATGGCCAGCCGGGACAACGGGGCCGCGTCATCCGACTCGTCGAGGCGGCCGGCATCTCGGCACCCCGTCGGGGGCCGCGACTTGCTCCCCGATCGATCGCCGGGATGTGATGCCGCCCCGCGTCGCCCTGGCGAAGGACAGGGCTTGCCCGAGGGGGCATAATCCCGGCATGCGCTCTTCGGAGTGCACCTATCTCGAGTGGCCGGAGAGACCTGACTCGTCGATGGCCTGGCAACCGACCCGGGAGGGCACGGTGCCCCTGTCAGGACGCGATGGGAAGTGAGGTCTCCATCTCGTGGTCGAAACCGCGCGCGCGCCCGCACCCGCAACGTCGCGCGGGCCCAGCGCGTCCGCCCCGTGGACACGCGATTCCCGCCTGGCGGCGCTGACCGGCGAGCTCGATCGCCGGATCCTCGTCATGGACGGGGCGATGGGCACGCTCATCCAGACCTACCGACTCGACGAGGCCGGCTACCGCGGCGACGGTGGTGATGCGGACGCCGCGACGATCGCCCGGTTCGCCGATCACCCACACGATCTGCGCGGTGACAACGACCTCATCTCGCTGACCCAGCCCGGCATCGTCCGCGCGATCCACGACGCGTATCTCGATGCCGGCGCCGACATCATCGAGACGAACACGTTCAACGCCACGCGCATCTCGCAGCGTGACTACGGGTTGGAGGAGGTCGCGCGCGAGATCAACCGGGCCGCCGCTCGGATCGCGCGAGAAGCTGCGGACGCGGCCGAGGCGCGCGAACCCGGGCGGCCGCGCTATGTCGGGGGCGCGCTCGGGCCGACGAACCGGACGGCTTCGATCTCCCCGGCCGTCAACGATCCGGCGGCACGGAACGTGACCTTCGACGAGCTCGTCGTCGCCTACGACGAAGCGGCCGAGGGACTGATCGAGGGCGGCGCCGACATCCTGATCATCGAGACGATCTTCGACACGCTCAATGCGAAGGCGGCGATCTTCGCCGTCGAGACCGTCTTCGAACGGCTCGGATCGCGCCTGCCGTTGATCGTGAGCGGGACGATCACGGATCTTTCGGGACGGACCCTGTCCGGGCAGACCGTGGAAGCGTTCTGGAACTCGGTTCGTCACGCGAACCCGCTCCTCGTGGGCCTCAACTGCGCGCTGGGTGCCCGTCAGCTGCGCGGCTTCCTTGCCGACTTCTCGCGTGTCGCCCCCATCCGCGTGTCCGCCTACCCGAACGCGGGCATGCCCAACGAGTTCGGCGGCTACGACCAGGGGCCCGAGGAGATGGGTGCACTCATCGGCGAGTTCGCACGCGCGGGCCTCGTGAACATCGCTGGAGCGTGTTGCGGCTCGACGCCGGCGCACGTCCGCGCCATCGCAGAGGCGGTCGCCGGTGTGCCGCCGCGGATCCCGCCCGAGATCCCGACGGCAACTCGCCTCTCGGGCCTCGAGCCGCTGACGATCCCGCAGCCGGGCGGCGTGTTCGTGAATGTCGGCGAGCGCACGAACGTCACCGGCTCGCGCAAATTCGCCCGCCTCGTCCTCGAGGACCACTTCGACGAAGCCGTCGAGATCGCGCGCCAGCAGGTCGACGCGGGAGCCCAGCTCATCGACGTGAACCTCGATGAAGCGATGCTCGACTCGGTCGCCGCGATGAGCCGGTTCATGAACCTCATCGCCGGTGAACCGGACATCGCCAGGGTCCCGGTGATGATCGATTCGTCGAAGTGGGAGGTCATCGAAGCTGGCCTCAAGTGCGTCCAGGGGAAGGCGGTCGTCAACTCGATCAGCCTCAAGGAGGGCGAGGAGGTCTTCCTCCACCACGCGAAGCTGGTTCGGCGGTACGGCGCGGCGGCCGTCGTGATGGCGTTCGACGAACAGGGCCAGGCGGATTCCGCCGATCGCCGTGTCGCGGTCTGCACCCGTGCCTACAAGCTGCTCACCGAGGTTGCCGGGTTCCCGCCCGAGGACGTCATCCTCGACCCGAACATCTTCGCGATCGCCACCGGGATCGAAGAGCACAACGCGTACGCGGTGTCGTTCATCGACGCGACCCGGCGGATCAAGGCGACGCTCCCGCATGCCCGCGTCTCGGGCGGCGTCTCGAACGTGTCGTTCAGCTTCCGCGGCAACGACCCCATTCGCGAAGCGATCCACTCCGTCTTCCTGTATCACGCGATCGCCGCGGGGATGGACCTGGGGATCGTGAACGCCGGACAGCTCGCGATCTACGACGACCTCGACCCGGACCTGCGGGAGCTCGTCGAGGATGTCGTGCTGGCGCGTCGGCCCGACGCGACGGAACGGCTTCTTGCCGTCGCGGATCGCTACGCCGGCGAGCGGGGCGGGGCCGACGGCGCGGACACCCTGGCCTGGCGTGAACGCCCGGTCGCGGCCCGCCTGACGTACTCCCTCGTCGAGGGGATCGACGCGTTCATCGTGGAAGACACGGAAGAGGCACGCCTGGCTGCAGAGCGGCCCATCCATGTCATCGAAGGCCCGCTGATGGACGGGATGAACGTCGTCGGCGACCTGTTCGGTGCCGGCAAGATGTTCCTGCCCCAGGTGGTCAAGAGCGCCCGGGTCATGAAGAAGGCCGTCGCCCACCTCGTCCCCTACATCGAGGAGGAACGCGGCCCAGGGGGCGCCCGCTCGGCCGGCAAGGTCGTCATGGCGACGGTCAAAGGCGACGTCCACGACATCGGCAAGAACATCGTCGGCGTCGTCCTGGGCTGCAACGACTTCGAGATCGTGGACCTCGGCGTCATGGTCCCCGCGGCGAAGATCCTCGACACGGCGCGCGAGGTCGGGGCCGATGCGATCGGCCTGTCCGGGCTCATCACGCCCTCGCTCGAGGAGATGTCGTTCGTGGCGTCCGAGATGGAGCGCCAGGGGTTCACGATCCCGCTGCTCATCGGCGGCGCGACGACGTCGCGAACCCACACCGCGGTGAAGATCGAGCCGCGCTACTCGGGCCCCGTGGTCCACGTCCTCGACGCGTCGCGGGCGGTCGGCGTCACATCGGCGCTCGTCGACGGCGAGCGCCGCGACGACTTCATGACCGGCGTCCGCGCAGAGTACGAGCAGGTCCGCACAGATCGAGGGGCGCGGGCCGAGAAGGAAGCGCGCCATCCCATCGCCGAGGCGCGGCGCCAGCGCTTCGCGATCGACTGGACCACGACGATCCCGACCCGCCCGACGTTCCTCGGCGTGCGCACCTTCGATACCTTCCCGCTGGAGGAGCTCGTCGATCGGATCGACTGGTCGCCGTTCTTCGCGACCTGGGAGCTGCGTGGCCGGTTCCCCGAGATCCTCGCGGATCCCACGGTGGGCAAGGCCGCCCGAAGCGTCCATCACGACGCCCTCAACCTGCTGGATCGGATCGTTCGGGAACGCCTGCTGACCGCCCGCGGCGCGGTCGGGTTCTGGCCGGCGAACGCGACCGGCGACGACATCGAGCTGTACACGGACGATGGGCGCGCCACCCGGCTCGGCGTGATCCACACCCTTCGCCAGCAGATGGTCAAGCCGCCGGGCCGGCCCAACCTCGCCCTCGCCGATTTCATCGCGCCGCGCGACACGGGGATCGCGGACTACGTGGGTGGCTTCGCCGTGACGTCGGGCCACGGCCTGGAGCCGGTCGTCGCCGCGTTCGAGGAGGCGCACGACGACTACTCGTCGATCATGGCGAAGGCCCTCGCGGATCGCCTGGCCGAAGCCTTCGCCGAGCGGCTCCACGAGATGGTACGGCGCGAGCTCTGGGGCTACGCGCCCGACGAAGCGCTCGACAACGACGCGCTCATCCGCGAGTCATACGCTGGCATCCGGCCCGCCCCCGGTTATCCGGCCTGCCCGGATCACACCGAGAAGGGGCCACTGTTCGAGCTCCTCGGCGCCGAGGAGCGGGCCGGGATCCATCTCACCGAGTCCTTCGCGATGTTCCCCGGTGCGGCCGTCTCTGGCTACTACTTCGCGCACCCCGAGAGCCACTACTTCGGGTTGGGCCGGATCGGGCGCGACCAGCTCGAGGACTACGCCGAACGCAAGGGGATGCCCGTCGAGGAGGCGGCACGTTGGCTCGCCTCCAACCTGCCCGACGATTGACGACTGAGCCGCCGGGCGCGACCGCCGGTCGCCGCCGTCCGGACCACGTCCTCTCCCGGCTTCAGACCTGGCTGCCGCAATGCCGGCACTTCGTCGCGGCCTCGAGGATCGATTCCTTGCAGAACGGGCAATCCTTCATGGCCGGGGCCGGTTCGGCCGCCTCCTCGGTGATGAACATCTTCGAGATGCGCCACACGATGAAGGCGATGATGACGAACGCGACGATCGCGTTGAGGAACGCCCCGTAGCGGATCGCGACCTCGGTTGCCGGATCCCCGCCGGTCGCCTCCTGGAGGACGAAGGCGAGGCTTGCGAAGTCGACGCCGCCGAGCAACAGACCGATCGGCGGCATGATGATGTCGTTCACGAGCGAATTGACGACGGTCGAAAGCGCCGCTCCGATGATGACGCCGACGGCCAGCGCGAGCGCGTTGGTCTTGAGCAGGAACTCCTTGAATTCACCCACCATGGTTGACGATGCCCTCCTCCCTGCGGGACGGATCCGTCCCGCATGACGTCGTCACCATAGCCTGATTGCTCGGCCCGCGGTCCCAGACGTGAAGCGAGCGGCGTGCATCGCACGCCGCTCGAACATGGATTGCGGAGCCCATCCGCGAGACCGATCCGCGATCCGGACCGGTCCGGTCGATCAGCCCTTCGACCGTCGGAAGGGGTTCCGACTTTCCTTGACGATCGCCCGGTCGCGAACGCGACTCTGAATCTCGCGCTCTCGCGCCTGGGCCAGCAGGCGGGACGAAAGCGGATCCGGGATGAACGAGTGACCCTCGGTGTCCTCGGCGTCACCGTCGTCCTCGACGGCCTTCGGGAGCCTGCGGCTCGCGTGACCCTCGGTGTCGTCCTCGACGGCCTTCGGGAGCCTGCGGCTCGCGTGACCCTCGGTGTCGTCCTCGACGGCCTTCGGGAGCCTGCGGCTCGCGTGACCCTCGGTGTCGTCCTCGACGGCCTTCGGGAGCCTGCGGCTCGCGTGGCCCTCGGTGTCGTCTTCGGTGGCCCTGGCCACGATCTTCCTTGGCATGGTGGACTCCTTTGGTCGTGAGGCGCGAATCGCGCTGCGATACGGTCATCTTGGGTGTCGCCGTCGGGCGCGTCCAGTCCAAACGCGACTGGTCGAGTGTCACCTACTTGACGCTGCGCCTGTCGGATGCCCGGAAGCGTCGGGGCTCTGCCGATCGCGGGACTGCGCGCCTGGTGGCCGCGGCGCGTCAGTTCCGGGCGACGGGCCGCATCGGATAGACACCGACGACGATCGGAGTCGAGGGATCTCGCGACAGCTCGAAGCCGACGTCGCCCCCGCGCAGCAGCTCCTGGAGCAGTCGCGCTTCGGCGGACGGCAGGCCCACGAACACGCGGCCCGATTCGAGCTCGACCGGATGAACGTCGTCCTCCGTCCCGTCGATCCCGAAGCGCCGGCGGAGCTCGTGCATCGGGACGTACACGCGGCTCTTGATGAACCGACGCAGCTGGGGAGCCGTGCATCCCGGTCGGGCGGCGGGCGTTCCTTCGGATGACCGGACGTCCGGAGCCGGGCCTCCGCCACGCTGCACACGCGCGCCCGTCGTGGGTTCGGCGACCAACGCCGGCATCGGCATCGACGTGGTGCTGTCGGGACTAGCTGCCGGGGAAGCTGGCAGCGTCCCCGCGTCGTGTCCATGGTCGGACATGACCGGACGTTCGCTCGGGGCTCCGCCCCCCTGGGTTCCGCCGCTCGGGGCTGCGCCGCTACCGGAGGGACGGCGCGACCGTCCACCGCGTGATCGGCGGCTCATGCCGACACCCGAGTGCGGGACGGCATGGGCGCGCCGGCGTGGCCCGAGGCAGATCGCCACGATCCTGCCATCGGCTCAGCCATCGACGACCCACAGGTCGAGGCTGGACTGATTGAGTACATCCGGTCCGCTGGGCCCGCACACGACGATGTCCTCGATCCGTGAACCGTGGACGCCGTCATGGTAGATACCCGGTTCGACGCTGAACGCGATCCCCGGGCGCAGCGGTTCACGGCTCCCGCTCACGAGGTACGGCTCCTCGTGCGTCTCGAGGCCGATCCCATGCCCGACGCGATGGATGAAGCTCGGGCCTTCGCCGCCGGCCGTGATGATTTCGCGAGCGACAGCGTCGATCCGCTCACAGGTCACGCCCGGTGCCACGGCTGCCGTAGCCGCGGCCTGTGCCTCGCGGACGAGTCCGAACAGGTTCAGGAAGGACGAGTCCGGGCCTGCCGCGGGGTCACCGCCGGTCACCCACAGGGTCCGCGTCGTATCGGAGGCGTATCCGTTGAGGCGACCACCGATGTCGAGGACGATCGGTTCCCCGGCGCCGATGACCCGATCGGACGCCTCGTGGTGGGGCGACGAGGAGTTCGGTCCGCTGGCGACGATCGCGAACTCCGCCGTCTCGTGACCTTCGGCGATCAGGCGTTCGCGCACCTCGCGGCTGACATCACGTTCCGTCCGCCCGACCAGCCGTCCGGCGGCGATCTGGGCCACCACGCGATCGGCGGCGTGAGCGGCGGTGCGCATGATCGCGATCTCGTCGGCGTCCTTGACCATGCGAAGTTCACGGAGGACGGTGGTAGCCGAGATGAACCGGGCGCGGGGGATGGCGACCTGCAACGCGAGGACGTGCATGGCCCACAGTCGCTCCGAGATCCCGATCCGCACGCCGGTCGACGCATCGGACGCGCCGTCACCGGCAACGAGCCCTGACGCGACGATCCTCGTGGCATCGTCCGTCTCGTCCCAGGGGACGATGTCCACGGCACCTGCCACCGCGACGGCGCAACCGCGCGCGCCGGGGGCCTCCAGCCGCGGGACGACGAGACGGATCCGCCCTCGGGATGGGATCACGAGCATGGTCAGCCGCTCGAGGGGGAGTGCCTGGTATCCGGCCAGGTACTCGAGGTCGGCGCCGACACCGATGAGGATCGCGCCGAGGCCGCTCTCGCGGACCAGGTCCTGGGCGGCGGTCAGGCGCTCGCCATACCGCGCCGGGGGGATCGTCGGGTGCGTCGCGATCATCGAGCGGGCTCCGAGACGGCCAGCCAGCGCTCGAGGACGCGGGGGCCGGCCTCGAAGAGCAGTCGATATGGGTGGACGCGCTCGGCACCCGCGGCAAGGGCTCGATGACGAAGGTCTGCATCGTCATGCTGGCCAACGGCGAGGACCGGGCGTCCGCCGCCCGCTGCGATCGCGACCTGGGCGACCCCGTCGTAGGCGCGCGCCGTGAGATCGACGATGACCCGATCGGCATCGGGCAGAGCCGCAGCGAAGGCCTCGGCCGAGCGCGCGACGACGGGGCGCGCACCAGCGGCGCGAACACCCGCGCTCAGCCGCGTGGACCAGATGAGGTCGTCGGCAAGGACCAGCACGACCTCCTCTGCCACGTGGGCCTCAGGGACCGAGCTCACTGGTGCGCCATCCTGCCCGTCGTCCGGCGGGCTGTCGGCACGGAGGGTCATCGCTCGACGCTCAGGCCAGCTTCTCGGCCAGGTGCTGGAAGATCACCTTGGCGGAGATCACGCCGATTGGCTTGCCCTCGTGGATGATGGGCACGTGCCGAAAGCCACCCACGGCCATCTTGTGGATGGCGATGGCCACGGAGTCGTCGTCGCGCAGGATCACGGGGTCGCGGGTCATCACCTCGCGCATGGCGAGCGGTCCGGTCGGCCGGCCGGCCACCTTCAGGACCGCGTCTCGATCGGTGAAGATCCCGACGAGACGCCCGGCGTCCATGACGAGGACGCAGTCGGCTTCTTCGCGTTGCATCCGGCCGATCGCCTCCGAAGCATCCGCATCGACGTCGATCGTCTGCGGGTCCGGGATCGCGAGATCGCGGAGGCGGACCCCCAGCAACTGACCTCGGAAGCTGACCGCCGGCTGCGGCACCCCGCCCGTCAGCTCGGATCCGCAGTTGTCGCAGACGTCGGCGCCGACCAGGTTGTCGTAGCCGCATGCGGGACAGAGCATCCTCGCCTCCCTACTCGACGACCCAGGTCTCGCCGCCGTTCAGAAGGCGCTGAAGGTCGGGCGCCTTCGCGCGAGCCTTCTCCTTCTCGATCTGCGCGGTGAGCAGCTGGTCGTGTGTCGGTCGATCGACGTTGCGGATCACCCCGACCGGCACCGGGAACTCGGGCCAGTAGATCCTCGAGAGCATGAACGCGATGAGCGGATCGGTCTCGTCGTGGACCAGCAGGTCGTCGACAGCGTACTCGCCGCCGAGCTCCACGACCTCGGGCCGGTGGCCCACAAGGCGGATCCCGCGATCCCGGTCCTTGCCGAAGATCATCGGTGCCCCATGCTCCAGGACCAGCGTCCGATCCTCGCGGACCTCCCGGTCGGTGAAGTCGCGGAACGCACCGTCGTTGAAGATATTGCAGTTCTGGAGGACCTCGACGAACGTCGATCCGCGATGGCGACCGGCCTTCTCGAGCGTCCTCTGCATGTGTTCGGTGTGGGTGTCCACCGAGCGGGCGATGAAACTCGCCTCGGCGGCCAGCGCGACGGTCAACGGACTGACCGGGTAGTCGACGGTCCCGACCGGGGTGGACTTCGTGACCTTGCCGAACTCCGAGGTCGGCGATGCCTGACCCTTCGTGAGCCCGTAGATCCGGTTGTTGAACATGATCACCCGGACGTCGACGTTGCGGCGCATGGCGTGGATCAGGTGATTACCGCCGATCGAGAGGGCATCGCCGTCGCCGGTGATGACCCAGACCATCAGGTCGGGACGGGCGGCCTTCAGGCCCGTTGCGATCGTCGGGGCGCGACCGTGGATCGTGTGGAACCCGTAGGTGTTCATGTAGTACGGCAGCCGCCCGGAGCAGCCGATCCCGGAGATGAACACGATGTTCTCCTTCGGGTAGCCGAAGTCCGGCATGATCTTCTGGGTCTGCGCGAGGATCGAGTAATCGCCGCAGCCGGGGCACCAGCGGACCTCCTGGTCCGACACGAAATCCTTGCGCGTGAGCGTGATGACGGCCTTGTTCTCCGGCGTCAGGCCGACCATCGTCGGGTCCTCGGTGGTCATTCGCCCGCGTCCTCGTTCAACAGTCGCATCGCTTCCGCTTCGATCTCGGCGATCCGGAACGGCTTGCCGCGTACGCGGTCGTAGCCCACGGCATCCACGAGGTAGCGCGCGCGCACGAGCATCAGCAGCTGCCCGAGGTTGATCTCCGGGACGAGCACGCGCCGATACGACGAGAGGACCTCACCGAGGTTGCGCGGGAACGGATTGAGGTGCCGGACGTGCGCGTGGGCGACGCGCTGCCCTGCCGCCTGCAGGCGCTCCGTCGCGCTCCGGATCGCCCCGTAGGTGGAGCCCCAGCCGAGGATGAGCAGATCGCCGGTCGCCGGGCCGAACACGTCGAGTTCGGGGATGTCGTTCGCGATCCGGGCGATCTTCTCGAGGCGGAGTCGCTGCATCCGATCGTGGTTGTCCGGGTCGTAGCTCACGTTGCCGGTGATGTCGGCCTTCTCGAGCCCACCGATGCGATGCTCGAGGCCCGGCGTCCCAGGGACGGCCCAGGGACGCGCGAGGGTCTCGGGATCCCGTTCGTACGGGTAGAACCCCTTCGGGTCCGTCCGGCCCGGCACCGCGATCGACGGCAGCGCGTCGGCCGTCGGGATGCTCCAGGGCTCGGCGCCATTCGCGAGGTAGCCATCGGAGAGGTAGACGACCGGAGTCATGTACTTGAGCGCGAGCCGCCATGCCTCGAACGCCATGTCGAAGCACTCGCCTGGCGTCGCCGGCGCGACGATCGCCAGCGGGCGAGTCCGCAGTTCCGCCCGAACATCACCTGCAGCAGATCGGCCTGCTCGGTCTTCGTCGGCATGCCCGTTGACGGTCCGGCGCGCTGGACATCGATCACGACGAGCGGCAGCTCGACCATGACCGCGAGGCCCATCGCCTCGCTCTTGAGCGCGATCCCGGGTCCGGATGTCCCGGTCATCCCCATCGCGCCCGCCATAGCTCGCGCCGATGGCGGCTCCGATCGCCGCGATCTCGTCCTCGGCCTGGAACGTCTTCACGCCGAACGTACTTGTAGCCCGCGAGCTCGTGGAGGATGTCGCTGGCAGGCGTGATCGGATAGCTGCCGTAGAACAGCGGGCGCTCGGCCTTGACCGACGCCGCAACGAACCCGAGCGCGGTCGCCTCGTTGCCCGGTGATCTGTCGATAGGTTCCGGGCTTCAGGCTCGCCGGCGGCACGATGTACCGGCTGTGGAAGATCTCGGTGGTCTCGCCGAACGCATAGCCGGCCCGCAGGGCGCGCTTGTTCGCTTCGACGATGACGGGGCGCTTTCCGAACTTGGACTCGATCCAGTTGAAGGTCGGCTCCATGCTCCGTTCGTACAGCCAGAACATGAGCCCGAGCGCGAAGAAGTTCTTCGTCAGGTCCATCTGTTTGTTCGTCAGTCTCGAGACCCTGGAGCGCGCCGGCGTTCAGGGTGGAGATGGGGACCTCGAACACGTTGTAGGCGCTGAGCGACCCGTCGCTGAGCGGGCTCGTCCCGTACCCGACCTTCGTGAGGTTGCCCGTCGTGAAGGCGTCCCCGTTGACGATGAGCGCGCCGCCCGGCGGAAGATCGCCGATGTTCGCCTTGAGCGCGGCCGGGTTCATCGCGACGAGGACGTCCGGCTCATCGCCGGGCGTGTGGATCTCCGAGCTGGAGAAGCTGAGCTGGAACCCCGACACACCGGGGAGGGAGCCGGCCGGGGCCCGGATCTCGGCGGGGTAGTCGGGGAAGGTGCTGATGTCGTTGCCGAACGCGGCGGCGGTCCGCGTGAACTGGGTCCCCGTCAACTGCATCCCGTCGCCGGAGTCGCCGGCGAACCGGATGGTGACCCGCTCCAGCTCCTGGGCGGTCACGTCTCGTTCGATCGTGTCTGTCACGCGCCCTCGGACGCCACCAGGCGCTGATGCAGACGAGGCGGGAGGTTGAGCAACTCCTCGGGGAACGCCTCGGCCAGGAACTTCAGGATGTTCTGGGGTCGCACGACGCCAACGAGGACGCCGTCGTCGTCGATGAGCGGCACGTTGCGGAACCGGCCGGTCTGCATCAGGACGATCGCGTCCCGCACGGGCTGGTCGAGATGGAGCGTGTTCGGCATGCGGTTCATGAGGGTATCGACCGGCCGCTCCAGATCGACGTCGGGACCGACGAGCTTCGCGAAGATGTCGCGCTCGGTCAGGACGCCGAGGAGCTTGCCGTCTTCGTCGGTGACGAGCACCGAATCGCCCATCCCCGTGTTGCGGATGGCGTCAAGGCAGGCCGCGAGGGACGTCCCGGGCCGGACGGACACCGGATCGGGTCGTCCGACCGACTTGATGGGTTCGTCCAGGAGCGTGGGAACGCGTGTCGCGACGGCCCGCTCCGAGAGATCGTTCACGCCCGGAGTGTAGACGATTCGCTGTCCGAACCCCTTGCGCGCGTCCTGCTAGCCTCCCGCGGATGGATCGTCGGCACGCCCTCGGTTTCGCGCTCGTCCTGGTCTCGGCAGCGGCCTTCGGGTCCGGGGCGCTGTTCGCCAAACCTGTCTACGCGGAAGGCGTCGATTGGCACACGTTGTCGTCCTGGCGGTTCACGATCGGCGCAGCCCTGGCGTGGGTCTGGGTGCTCGGCCGGGCGGACGGACGACGGATCCTGCGTACCTGGTCGCGACGCCGGATCGGGATCACGCTCGCGCTCGGCCTGCTCTATGTCGGGAACTCGGGGACGTACTTCGCCGGGCTCGAGACGGTGCCGGCATCGCTCGCGGCGCTGATCGTCTACATCTACCCGGCGATCGTCGCGGTCCTCTCGATCCGGTTCGGGCGTCGGCTCGAAGGGCGCCGCGCGTGGGCGGCGCTCGGTCTCGCGCTCGCCGGAGTCACCCTCACGGTGGGGGCCATCGATGCAGACAGCGCACCGCCTCTTGGAGGGCTCGCCCTGGTCATCGCCTCGCCGATCATCTACGCGGTCTGGATCGTCCTGGCGGCGCGGCTCTCTGGTGAGCGGCGCGGCATCCGCGCAGCCGATCCGGCAGCCGGCGCCGACGCGGCCGTCGCGACCGCGCTGATGACGACGGCGACCGCGGTCGCATTCGCGACAAGCGCCCTGGCCGTGGGCCGGCCGGTTCTGCCGCACGAGATCCCGGCGGACGCGTGGTTCGGCCTCGTGGGCGTCGGCGCGATCTCGACGTTCATCGCGATCCAGACGTTCTACGCGGGGGCCCAGCGCGTTGGCGCGGCCAGGGCATCGCTCATCAGCACGATCGAGCCGGTCTACACGATCGTCCTCGCATCGGTGCTCCTCGGTGAGTCGCTGGGCCCGCTCCAGTTCGTGGGTGGCGCGCTGATCCTCGCGGGCGTGGTCCTGTCACAGGCGACGCGCGGTGCGATCCGCAGCCGCCTCCGCGTCCGGATCGCCGACGAGTAGCCGTGGCGGCCGGCCCTCGAAGCGCTGCCGGCCGCGGATGACCGGCCGCCGGCGAGAACGGGCTACGGCATTTGGGGGAGGACCGCGGTCGACCGTTCCGACGATGATGGCCACATGACGTTGGGGGAACGCGAGGGAACCGGGTCCGCGCGCCCTGACGCCGCGCCCGGGGCGGCGCGCCCGGATCGCGGCCCGGCCGTGTTCTACATCGTCGAGCACGACAGCCCACACGGTCCGAGTCGACTGCGCTACCTGAGTCCGCGCGTCTTCGAATTGACCGGCTACGGCGCTGATGAGTTCCTTGCCGATCCCGACCTCGACCAGCGTGTCGTCCTGGAGGAGGACCGGAGCCCGCGGGCCATCGCCGAGCGGCGTCATCTCGCCGACGGCGAGCCGCTGCTCGTCGAGTACCGCGTCAACCGACGCGACGGGTCGGTTGCCTGGATCCGGGACGAAGCCGCGCGCCTCGCGGCCGACCCAGACGGCCGGCTGTTCTCGCACGGCCTGCTGATCGACGTGACGCGCCAGAAGCGGCTCGAGGGGCGGCTCGCGATCCAGACGGCGGTCCTCGAGCTCGTCGCCCGCAGCGCTCCCCTGCCGGAGACGCTCGAGGCACTCGTCGGCCTGGTCGACGCCGAGAGCGAGGGGATCTCGACATCCGTCCTGCTCGTCGAGGACGGGGCGCTCGTGCCCGCGACGAGCGGCCGGCTGGCGGATCCGTTCGTGCAGGCGCTGCGAGCCGGCGTCCCGGTGGCCGATGGTTCCATGACCTGCGGGACTGCCGCCGCCAGGGGCGAGCTCGTGATCTCGTCCGACATCGCGACCGACCCCGCGTGGCTGGGCTACCCCGAGTCCCTGGCGTCTGCGACCGGCGCCGGCTACCACGCCTGCTGGTCCGCGCCGATCGTCTCCGCGGACGGGACCGTCCTCGGCACCTTCGCGATGTACGGCGATCAGGCGCGTCGCCCGCACGACGACGAGATCGAGCTGGCGACTTCGGCGGCTCGGGTGGCGGCCGTCGCGGTGGACCGGTTTCGCGACCAGGAGCGCTGGCAGGTCGCCGAGGAGGCGGCGGCACGCTCCGAGTACCGGCTGCGCGAGCTCCTGCGCCGCGTCACGATGGCGGCGGTCATCCTCGACCGAGACGGGAAGATCGTCGTCGCCAACGAGGCCCTGGTCCAGAGCACGGGGTGGACCGGGCGACTCGTCGGACGAGACTGGTTCCGCGTCTTCGTCCCCGAGGAGCAACGGGACGTGGAGGCGTCCCGTTTCCGGCACGGGATCGATACCGGCCGGATGGCGAGCCGATTCGAGAGCCAGATCCTCACCCGGTCGGGCGAATTGCGAGAGTTCGTCTGGCACTCGTCGCTCCTGCGCGATCCGGACGGTGAGGTCACCGGCGTCGTGAGCATCGGCGAGGACGCGACCGAACGCCTCCGCCTCGAAGCGCAGCTCCGAGAATCGCAGAAGCAGGAGGCGATCGGTCGACTCGCCGGCGGCATCGCCCACGACTTCAACAACCTCCTGACCGCGATCACCGGATACGCGGATCTCCTGCTCGACGAGCTGGCCGACGATGCGGGCCATTCGAGCGAGCTGCTCGAGATCCGCAAGGCCGCCGAACGGGCGACGAAACTGACCCGGCAGCTGCTGGCGTTCGCGCGCCGCCAGCCGCTCGAGACGCGGGTCGTGGACCTGGCGGTCGTCGTTGCGGAGATCGAACCGATGCTTCGGCGGATCATCGGCGAAGACATCGAACTCACGACCGACTTGACTGGCGCAGCCCACGTGCGCGTCGACCCGGCCCAGGTCGAGCAGGTCATCGTGAACCTGGCGGTCAATGCTCGCGACGCGATGCCTGCCGGCGGGCGACTCGTGATGGAGGTTCACACGCAGGAAGAGCGGCGCCGGGCCGATCGGGGGACCGGGGACGCGGGCGACCAGGTCATCCTGCGAGTCATCGATTCAGGTCACGGGATGAACGAGGCGACGCGCGCCGTCGCGTTCGAGCCGTTCTTCACGACCAAGGGTCCGGGCGAAGGGACCGGCCTCGGCCTTTCAACGGTCTACGGGATCGTCAACAGCAGTGGCGGGCATGTCGGTCTGGACAGCTCGGTCGGGGGCGGGACGCGCGTGACCATCGCGCTGCCCAGGGCCGACCCCGATGACATCCCCGTCATCGAGCGGCCGATCGCCCCGGCCGTGTCGCATGGCTCAGGGACGATCCTGGTCGTCGAGGACGAGGACTCGGTCCGCGATCTCATTCGGACGGTCCTCCAGCGCCATGGCTTCGATGTCATCGACGCGGCTTCGGGCGACGCGGCGATCGCGTGGGCGAGTGGGCGCACCGGACCGCTCGACCTGCTCGTGACCGATGTCGTGATGCCCGGGGCGAACGGGCGCGAGGTCGCGGAACACCTGTGGATGACACGGCCGCGGCTACCGGTCCTCTACGTCTCGGGGTACACCGCCGACGTCCTGCGCGGGCAACTCCCGTTGCCGCCCGGTCAGTCGTTCCTGGCCAAGCCGTTCACCCCGGACGAACTCGTGGCCCGCATCGATGCGGTCCTCGCCGAGGGTCGACGGACGACCCTCGCGGGCTGACGGCGGGCCCGGACGCGGCGCCAGGCGCAGAGAGGGCGACGATCAGGTGCCGCGCGCCCGCGATCAGGCGCCGCGCGCCGCTTCGAGCGTCCGCTTCGCCCCGTCGGCGACGAGTGCGCCGTCGGCTCCAACCCCGAGGAACCGGAAGCCCATCTCGATGTGGCGCGGCACGACGGCGGTGTCGTAGAGAAGGATGCCTGCCGCCTTGCCGTGAGCCTGGGTAGCGGCCACGACGGCTGCGAGGGCGTCCAGGTAGGTGCGGCTCTGGAACTGGCCCGGCACTCCGAGGGTGTGCGAGAGGTCCGCGGGCCCCACGAAGAGGACATCGACCCCATCGATCGCCGCGATCGCGTCGGCGTCGCGGACCGCGCCCGGTGACTCGATCTGGACGATGCCCACGATGCCGTCGTTGATGCCGGGGATGTCGGCGTGGCCGACGCTCCCGAGGCCCGCGCCCCGGGTTCGCAGCGCGACGCCGCGCGCACCCTTCGGCGGGTAGTGGAGGAATCGCACGCTCTCAGCAACGTCGGCGACGGACTGCGACTGCGGGATCATGACCCCGTCCGCACCCAGATCGAGGGCGCGGTCGATCCGCAGCCGCTCGCCGGATTGTGGCCGGACGATCGCGCTGGCCGGGGTCGTCTCGACCGCGTGCAGACTGGCCAGCAGGCTGGCCTCCGTCGCGGAGCCGTGCTCGAGATCCAGTACGAGCCAGTCGTAGCCGGCACGGCCACACATCTCCGCCGATAGCGGCGAATCGAGGTCGATGAAGAGCCCGAACAGGGTCTCGCCGGCGAGGATGCGCGGCCGGAGCGCGGGGCGATCGAGGGTAGTCATCGCCATATCATGCCGTGCCCGGCGGAAGCCCGCGGGCGCGCCGAGCGGTCCAGGCCCGCGAACAGGGCCCCAGCGTGGCGCACCCGATCACTTCCTGGCAGCGACCGCCACGTCACGCGCCTTCCGTGCCCAGTCGAGCAGCGTCGCGGGTTCCGCAATGACGGCGTCGGGGATCCGCCGGTACGGCATCCGTCCGTGAGCGGCCGAACCGGCCTGGTCGAACGATGCCGCGGTGGAGTCGTCCGCGCGCAGGAACGCGGCCCCATCGGAGTCCACGAGGGCGAACATGATCCCCTCGTCGAACACGCCGTAGCCGCCGAACATCTTCTTCGACGTCACGCTGCCCAGTGGGGCCAGGTCGTGGACGAGCCGCTCCGCTGTCTCGGCGCCCGCCGAACTCTGTCGCGCTCCCTTGTCGCCCATCGTGGACCTCCTTCGTTGATCGCCTCGACCATCGTCCAGGAGAGCGGACCGCGCGCCTGCACGGCCATCCTCTCCGCGATCCGATGTCAGTCCGGGAACGCCTCGGGACCACGCTCGGCCAGGTCGGCCGCCTCGCGCGCCGCCGCCTCGCCCGTCGCTGGCAACCACGAGTACGGGTAGCGGTCGTCGTCGAGGGCCATCGCCTCGCGGGTGATCAGCAGCGGGTTGAACGTGTCGACCATGACCGCCAGCTCCTCGGTCGCCTCGCGCCCGATCGACGCCTCTGCCGTGCCCGGGTGCGGCCCGTGTGGGATGCCTGCAGGGTGGACGGTGAACGACGCGATATCCACCCCGCGTCGGCTCATGAAGTTGCCGGCGACGTAGTAGATGACCTCGTCCGAGTTGATGTTCGAGTGGTTGTAGGGCGCCGGGATCGCGAGCGGGTGGTAGTCGAACTTGCGCGGCACGAACGAGCAGACGACGAAGTTCCGGGCCTGGAAGGTCTGGTGGACCGGCGGCGGCTGGTGGACCCGACCGGTGATCGGCTGGAAGTCGGCGATATCGAACCGGAACGGCCACAGGTAGCCGTCCCAGCCCACGACGTCGAACGGGTGGTTCTCGTAGTGGTAGGCAGTGATCCGGTCCCCGCTCCGGACGTTGACGACGAAGTCACCGGTCTCGGCGCGCGGCTCCACCCACTCCGGGGCATGGATATCGCGCTGGGAGTACGGCGCGTGCTCCAGCAGCTGGCCGTAGTCGTTCCGATAGCGCTTCGGGGGCTCGATCTCGGACGGCGCCTCGAGGTAGAGCATCCGCTGCTCGACACCCGGGTCCGGTTCGAGGCGCCAGGTCGTCCCGATCGGGAGCACGAGGTAATCCCCCGGGTGGTAGCGGAGCGGCCCGAAGATCGTGTCGCAGACGCCC
Source organism: uncultured Chloroflexia bacterium (assembly GCA_963714835.1). Classification (GTDB taxonomy): domain Bacteria; phylum Chloroflexota; class Limnocylindria; order Limnocylindrales; family CSP1-4; genus CAKKPP01. Next base: position 355,926 of record CAVQPX010000003.1, on the reverse strand, counting down.
GTGCCCTCGTGGACGTAGAGCATCTCGTCGGCCACGCCGTTGCGGTAGAACGTGCCATCGGGCATGGACTCGGCCGGCCGGACGATCCCGAACACGACATCGCGATTGAAGAACAGCGGGATCCGGCCGGAGATCGCGTCGCCGCGCGGCGGGACGTCCGCCGTGTTGATCAGGCGATGGCGATGGAGGCCATCGTCGGCCGCCTCCAATTCGACGCGGCGAACCGCCTCGATCTTGTGCGTCCGGGTCGGCGGCACGAGGTGATAGAGCAGCGAACTGCGACCGGAGAACCCCTCGACACCGAACAGCTCCTCCGCGTAGAGCGAGCCGTCGGGGGCGCGGTGCTGGGTGTGGCGCTGCTGCGGGATGCTGCCGCGACTGGCGTAGTACATGGAACGACTGGCCTCCTCGCGTGAGGAGGCCAGTCTAGAACGGCGAGGGTCGGCTCAGGGGCAGCTGGTGAGCCCGTACAAGCTCTCCCACTTGCCGAACTCACCGGCGATCGGATTCGTCGTGTCGTCGACGGCCTTTGCTTCGGCGATCCTGCCTTCATGAAGGAGCTCGATCGAGCGCTGAAGAACGATCGCCAACGTCCGGTACTGGGTGACGTTCGCGATATGCGCCTCCTCGAAAGCCCAGCGGTGCAGCGATCACCTCGAGCTGATCCGAGACGGATCGGATGAGGGCTACGAGTCCCTCGAGCGCGGCGATCCCATCGGCTCGTTGCGCCTCCGTGGCCGTCTCCGCGTAGATCCACTCGTACCGCACCTCGAGCGGGATCTTGGCGGTCGAGCCCGCAAGGCAGACCGCATCGCGTGCCGCACGGAAGGCGGCGAATGCGGCGGCCGGATCCTCGGTGGGGATCGGCGTTGGTTCCGGGGTGGGTACTGGTGTTGGTGCCGGTGTCGCTGCGGGCGGTGGGCTCGATGTCGGCCCCCCGACGCCAGACGGCTGTGATCCGAGGGCGTAGACGCCGCCGCCCACGACGACGATCGCGATGACCGCCGCGGCGACCAGGCGAGCAGGTGTGCTCATGGTGGAAACCCTCCACGGGACCCGGAGATCCCGCTCTTGTGATGTCGTTTCGATGCGGAGGAGTGCGGCCTCCACGGCGCGGTCAGGCGCCTGGGTCGGGCCTTCCTCGAGCCACGAGCGAGCGGCGCGTTCGGGCGAGCGATCGTCGTTCATGCGAGGCGTCCTCCCTGGACGGCGATCTCCACATCCGCGACGAGCGCGGCGCGAAGATCACGTGTGGCGTAGTGCAGGCGCGATCGGACCGTGCCCGCGGGGATCTCGAGCATCTCGGCGATCTCCACGAGCGGCAGACCGAGGTAGTGGTGCAGGACGAAGACCGCCCGCTGGTCGATCGGGAGCCGACGGAACATCCGCTCCAGTTCGTCACGGTCGGCGATGACGGCGCTGTCGTCCGGGGTCGTCGGCCCATCGATGGGCAGGACCCGGATGTTCGCCGTCCATTGGCGAGCCCGCCGCGATTCGTCGTAGCAGGCGTTGACGAGGATCCGGTGGATCCACGCTTCGAAGCGATCGGGTTCCCGCAGGTGCGGGAGCCGACGCCACGCGAGGATGAGGGCGTTCTGCAGAGCGTCCTCGGCAAGGCCCGCGTCGCGCAGGATCCGATACGCGACGGCATACAGCGGATCACTGACCTGATGCACCAGGACGGTGAACGCCGCACGATCGCCACGCCGGGCCTGTTCGACGAGGTCTCGATCCACCTCGTTCTCCGATCGGCCGGACCGAAGTGGTCCGGGTTACCTCGTATGACGGGAGGATGAACCCGGAACGTTCATCCCGGGGTTGCCCATAGACGGCGCAGCGTAGAGTCTGAGGATGGCGACGCGCACACCCGAGGAGATCATGCGGGACTTCCTCGACGGGACCGAGGCCTCACTGAGCCACGCCCGCAAGGTCTTCAGGCGTATCCCGAGCTCGCCCCACTGCAAGTTGTGCGCGGCACCGTTCCAGGGACCCGGGGGCGTGATCCTCGGCCGATTCGGGTTCAATCGGTTCCCGGGGAACCCGGCGATCTGCAACTCATGTATCGGGGGACTGCAGAAGATCGGCGTCTACGGTGCGGAGATCCCGGTGACGATGCTTTTCGCCGACATCCGAGGTTCGACATCGATCGGCGAGCGGATGTCGCCGGCGGACTTCCGAGCCTTCCTCGCCCGCTTCTATCGGATCGCCTCATCTGCGATCCTCGATCACGATGGGATCGTCGACAAGTTCGTCGGCGACGAAGCGATCGGGCTCTTCTTCCGAGGGATCACGGGCGAAGGCCATCCCGCCGCGGCGATCGGTGCGGGTCGTGAACTCCTGGCCCGCGTCGGGCGCCACGACGCATCAGCGATCGGCCCGATCCCGGTCGGGGCTGCCGTCCACACGGGCGAGGCCTACGTTGGTTCGACCGGCGAAGACGGAGCGGTCCACGACTTCACAGCGCTCGGCGACGCCGTCAACACCACGGCCAGGCTTGCGAGCGAGGCGGGCGCGGGCGAACTCCTGATCTCGGCGATGGCCCTTGAGGCGGCACAGCCCCTGGCCCTGGACGGCCCGCGCCGGACGCTCCAGGTGCGTGGTCGGTCCGAATCGATCGATGTGATCTCGATCAGGACCAGCCCGTCCGGCGGCAAGCCATCGGTCTGACTGCCCGGCGAGCACCGGCAGGTCTCACGTCGTCGCGGGCCGCGCGACGACCGGCGAGGTCAGCGACCCAAGCCGCTCGATCGTGAGCGTGACGGTGTCGCCCGGTTCCAGCCATCGCCCCAGGGTCTCGTCCTTGACCTCGAGCAGGCAGCCGGTGCCCACGGTTCCGGACCCGAGGATCTCGCCGGGCCGCATCCGCACGTCCGCCGACGCCCGCGCGAGCATCTCGCCGAACGAGAACTGGGCCGACGCCCACGTCCCGCGCGAGACCTCGGTCACCGTGCCATCGTCGGCCCGGACCGACGCGGTCGCCACGAGGTCGGGCCCGGTCGCGCCCGGGGCACGCCCGTCCGCGAGCTCGTCCGGCGTCACGAGCCACGGTCCGATCGACGTCGCGAAGTCCTTGCCCTTGGCCGGACCCAGGCGCACGACCGTCTCTGCACGCTGGAGGTCCCGGGCAGACCAGTCGTTCATCACGAAGTAGCCACCGATCGCCTCCTCGGCGCGCTCGACCAGGAGGTCGACGGCGGGCGTGTCGATGAGCGCCCCGATCTCGAGTTCGAAATCGAGTTCAACGGAGTCGCGTGGCGCCCAGACGGCTTCGCCCGGTCCGCGGATCTCCGACGTGTTCGAGAAGTAGAAGATCGGCAGGTCGTACCAGGCTTGCGGCACCTCGCCGCCACGCCGCTCCCACATCGTCCGGACGTGACGCTCGAACGCGTAGAAGTCGCGGAATCCGGGCGGTCGGAGGATCGGCGGCCCGAAGACGAGATCGGCTACGGACAGCACAGCCTCGTCTTCGTCGCGGGCCTCGAATCCTTCGACGAGGTCCGCGAGGCTCTCCGACGCGAAGTCCCCGGGACAGATGGTCGTCCAGCGTCGTGAGCGGCTGCCGGAAGAGGACGCGGTCGTGGGCGAGGTTGGGATCGCTGGCCGCTCGCCGCCGACGCGCGACCTCGAGATCCAGCCACCGGACCGGGTCCGGAACGTCCGCGGCGGGTCCGTCGAGCGCGGCGGCCAGGCGCCACGGCGCTCCGGCCGGTCCATTGCGCTCGCGAACGTGGGCGATCCTCATGACCGCCAGTCTAGGGCCGCTGCCCGCAGCTCCGTCGACTCAGGCGGTCAACCGCCGGAACGCCCAGAGCGTGATCGAGTGCAGGACGAGGCCGAGCGCGACGATCGCGACGAGCGCCCTGCCGATCGCCTCCCAGTCGAAGCCCACGGTCATCAGCGCGCGCATCGCCTCGATGACGAACGTGATCGGGTTCCAGTCGTTGACCACCTGGAGCCAGTCCGGCATGAGCGCGACCGGGACGAACGCGGTCGACATGAACGCGATCGGGAAGAACAGGATCGAGAGCGTGCCCGTCGCCTGCTCGTTCTTCGTCAGCAGGGCCGGCACGAACGAGGTGCCGGCCCAGGCGACGCCGAACGCACCCGAGAGCAGGAGCACGCCGATCGCCCCCGGGATCCCGGTCTCGATCCTCGCCCCGAGGACCAGGCTCAGGACCAGGATCGCGCCGGCCATGATCATGCACTCGATGAACAGCGGGACGAGCTCGCCGGCAAGGATCGCGTACCGTCCCACCGGGGTGGCGCGGAGCTTGTCGAGCATCCCGTTGCGATAGTCGTAGAGGAGGTTGCTCCCCGACCACGAGACCGCGAAGAAGACGGTGAAGGTGATCTGCCCGGGCGCGAGATAGGCGAGATAGCTGTCGCCGCCGCTGGCCCCGAAGCCCGGCAGCTGGACGATGTCCTTGAACAGCTGGCTGAACACGAACAGCTGGATGAGCGGGTACAGGACGATGCTCAGCGGGTTGGCCGGGATCCGGTAGAAGCGGCGCCAGGTGCGCTGCCCGAGGAACAATGTCTCTGCGGCGAACTTCAGCATCGTGGCGATCGCCTCACCAGCCCATCGGGATGACCTGGTCCGCCTCCTCGGCACGGATCCTCCGACCCGTGTGATGGAGGAAGACGTCGTCGAGCGACGGGCCGGCCATCGACATCCCGGACACATGGACGCCCTCGACGTTCATCCGGCGCAGGATCGCCGGCGCCGCCTGCTCTGCGTCGGTCACCGAGATCCGCAGCCCGTCGTCGCTGTCCTCGATCCCCGAGACGAGGTCGACGTCCTCGAGTCGGACCCTCACGAGGGCACGCGCGGCGGCGAGCGCCGGGTCGCTGGGGACGCTGGTCGCGCCAGGCGGGGCGAGGCGAAGGCTGACCGTCTCGGCACCGATGCTCCGCTTGAGCTCCGCGGGTGACCCCTCCACGACGATCTTGCCCCGGTCGATGATCGCGAGCCGCTCGCAGAGGCGGTCGGCCTCCTCCATGTAGTGCGTCGTGAGGACCATCGTCGTCCCGGCGCGGTTGACCCGGATCAGCTCGTCCCAGAGGGCCAGGCGGCTCTGCGGGTCGAGGCCCTCGGTCGGCTCGTCGAGGAAGAGCACTTCGGGCCGGTGGACCAGCGCCGACGCCAGGTCGAGGCGGCGCTTCATCCCCCCCGAGTAGGTGCCGCTCAGCTTGCCGGCGGCCTCCGTGAGGCCCATCAGCTCCAGGAGCTCGTCGACACGCGGCCAGAGCTCGCGGCCGGACATCCCGTGGAGGCGCCCGATGAGCCCGAGATGCTCGCGGCCCGTCGCCATCTGGTCGATGGTGACGTTCTGGGTGGCGAAGCCGATCCGGCGGCGGACATCCGCGGGACGCTCGGCGACATCGAGCCCGGCGACGCGCGCCCGCCCGGACGTCGGGCGCAGGAGCGTCGCGAGGATCCGGATCGTCGTGGTCTTCCCCGCGCCATTCGGCCCGAGGAGCCCGAGGAACTCGCCGGGTGACGCCCGGAACGAGATCCCGTCCACGGCGCGGATCCCGCCTGGATAGACCTTGACGAGGTCCTCGACCTCGACCGTCGCGCCCTCGGCCTCGCGGGCCCGGGCGGCGTTGGCTTGGGGCGTGGTCACCGGCGGCTCAGAACGGCTTCGCCTGCATCAACCAGATGAGGGCGACCAGGCCCACGAGCCCGATCGTCGCCACGAGTTCGGGCCGGAGCTTGGCACGCAGCGCATCGACTTCTCCATCGGACAATGCCTCCGGCGTGATCCCCTTGTTGAGATCGTCCCGGTTCGGGATCCCCAGCGCCCGCCGTACGGCGGACATCGGGTAGGTCGCGACCGGCGTCATCACGCCGGCGACCACGACCAGGATCCCGATCGAGGCCCACGGCCACCATAGGGCGAAGTGGCCGCCGATGATCGCCGCCGCGATGCCCGACACGAGCGCCAGCGCGAGGCCGAGCCAGGTGATGCTGAGGGACCATGCGGAGAATTCGAGGATCGCCCCGAGCCGCGCCCGGTCGGATTCGCCACGAACCCGGAACACGGCCATCGCCGACACGCCGTGCCCGAGGATGAAGATGAACGACGAGACGACGTGCACGAGAACGATCAAGGGGTAGACGTCCATCAATCCCTCCATGATTCCGATGTCCCCACGAGACTAGCCACTCGCGGCGGCGGTTGCCGGTCGCATCGCGCGGCGCGCGGCCCAGCTCGATCGAAAGAGACCGACGACGCTCGTCGAGCCTCAAGCGTACCCGCGCCCGCAAGGGCCGAAGGTCAGCTGAGGGCGCGGGCCTTCTCGAAGACGAGCTGGTAGTCCTGGCAGCGGCCGGTGTCGAAACCGGCCTCGCTGATCGCGAGGTAGTACTCCCACATCCGGATGAAGCGCTCGTCGAAGCCCATCTCCCGGACGGCATCGAGATTCGCCAGGAAGTTCGCTCGCCAGGTGGCGAGAGTCCGGACGTAGCTCGGGGCGATGTCCACCACGTCCCGGACGAGCAGGTGCGTCCCGTGCAGCGAGCGCTCGATCTCGGCGAGCGACGGCAGCAGGCCGCCGGGGAAGATGTACGTCTGGATCCAGTTCGCGCTGCGCCGCTGCGGTTCGTACGTGAGGTCCGGGAACGCGATCGTCTGGAGGCTCATCCGGCCGCCCGGTCGGAGGGCCCGGTCGCAGGCCTGGAAGAACGTCTCGAAGAACTCGGCGCCGACGGCCTCGAACATCTCGATCGACACGATCGCGTCGTACGTCCCTTCGATCTCCCGGTAGTCGCGGAGCTGGACGTCGACGAGGTCCGAGAGGCCGGCCGCCCGGATCCGTTCGGTCGCCAGTTCGTGCTGCGCCTTCGAGATCGTGACCGTCGTGACCCGGCACCCCAGCTCACCCGCGGCGTACAGGGCGAAGCCGCCCCAACCGCTCCCGATCTCGAGGACGTGCTGGCCACGCTGGAGCCCGGCCCGCTCGGCGAGGACCCGGTACTTGTTCCGCTGCGCGTCGGCGAGGGACTGGTCCGGCGCGTCGAACACGGCGCTCGAGTAGGTCATCGTCTCGTCGAGGAACAGACGGTAGAACTCGTTGCCGAGGTCGTAGTGGGCCTCGATGTTCCTGCGGGCCTGGGTGCGCGTGTTGCGGCGCGCCCGATGGGCGAGCGTCTGCTGGATGCGTACCGGCACCCGCCACCAGCCGCCCGCGAGACCCAGCGCCTCCTTGTTGAACGAGGCGAGCCGGAGCAGCGCCGGGAGGTCCGGGCTGGACCACGACCCGTCCATGTAGGCCTCGCCTGCGCCGGTGTCACCGCCAAGGAACATGCGCACCGTCGCCGCGGTGTCATGGATCCGGATCTCGGCGGTCATGTCCGATCCGGGATCGCCGAAGGTCTCGGCCGTACCGTCCGGCAGCACGACGGTCAGCCGGCCCACGCGGATGCGCCGCGCGGCCGACAGCATCACCCGTCGGGCGATGCGCTCGACGATCGACAGCGACGCCCCGGCAGTGCGGGTGGGAAGCGTGTGTTCACTCACCGGATCGCCTCGCTGGGCCGCGGGCCGTGACCGGTCGGCGGTGTCGCCGGGCGGGCCGAACCATGGCGGATGAACCTGGCACCGCGCAGCCACAGCCGGAGGGCGTGCACATGGATCAGCCCGATCGTCTTGTGGGTGACCAGCGGGTAGCGCAGGAGCATCCGCAGCGCGATCCGATCGGTCATCCGCCGCCGGCGCAGGACCAGGCTCGTGCTGAGCAGCGGTTCCCCGTCCTGGCGCTCGTTGATCGCGATCCGCAGGCCCTTGGCGTCGTCACGGACGTGGACCGAGTAGCGGCCTTCCATCTCGATGAACGGCGAGACGTAGAAGTCCTTGTCCATCGCCGCCGTGAAGCGCTCGCCGCCCTTCTCCGGCCGCAGCGTGTAGAGATGTCGCTCGCCGTGCGTGTTGTGGACCTCGACGACGACCACCCGCAGAGCGCCGGCCGCGTCGCGGCAGAGGAAGAAACTGGCCGGGTTGAAGACGTAGCCGAGGACCCGCAGGTTCGTCACGAGGGTGATCTGCCAACCCGTGGGGTCCTCGCCTTCGGCGCGGAGGTGCGCGGGGATGTCCTTCGCAAGGTCCGTCGCGGGAACCGGCAGATGGTCGGCATCCCGGAAACCGAGGAGGCTGCGTCGGTTCCGGCCGACGACGCGGAGGCGCTCGTTCAGCGTGTCGAGTTCGGCAAGATCGAGGGCCGCGTAGAAGACGTCGTGCTCCAGCTCGTAGACGAACGGGCGCGATCGTCGATGGCGCACCTTGCCCTCGAGGAAGTGGGACCTCATGCCGCCACCTCCTCCTCGGCCGTCCCGATCATCTCGGCCACCTCGTAGCCCGAGCGGCAGCCGTCCTCGTGGAAGCCGTACCCGAGATGGGCACCGGCGAACCACGTCCCGCGATGACCCTGCATCTCGCGCAGGCCCGCCTGGGCGGCGAGGGTTCGGAACGTGTACATCGGGTGGCTGAACGCGCGCTCCACGATCACCTTCTCCGGGCGCACTCGATCGCCCGGATTGACCGAGACACAGTACTCGACGGGGCCTGCGATCGACTGCAGTCGGTTCATGTGGTACGTCATGGTCAGGGCGTCGCCGGGACGATGACAGTCGGGCGTGTGGATGTTCCACGACGCCCATGCTCGACGGCTCGACGGCAGGATCGCGGCGTCGGTGTGGAGGACGACCTGGTTCGTCGAGTACTCGAACCCGCCCAGGACGTGCCGCTCTCGGCCATCGGCGTCGTCGAGGAGTCGCAGGGCGTCGTCCGCGTGCGTCGCCATGATGACGCCGTCGAACCGTTCGGAGCCGCCGTCTGCCGTATGGACGGTCGCGCCGAGCGGATCCCGGCGGACGGCCGTGACCGGGCTGCCGGCTCGCATCGCCCCTGGGCGGAGCGCGTCGACGATGGCCCGCACATAGGTCTGCGAGCCGCCGCGGACGACCCGCCACGGGACGGCGTTCCCGAAACCGATCAGGCCGTGGTTGTCGAGGAAGTGCAGCAGGTAGTCGACCGGGAACTCGAGCACGCGATCGGGGGCTGTGGACCAGACCGCAGCGACGATCGGGATGATGAAGTGCTCGCAGAATCCGCGGCCGTAGCGATGCTCGGCCAGCCACTCCTCGAGGGTCGCCGTCGTGGGCTCCCGCGCATCGAGGGTGCGTCGCGCGTCCCGGTAGAACCGGGCGATGTCGACGAACATCCGCAGGTGCGTCGGGCTCAAAGCGAGCGACGCATCGGCGAAGAAGCCACGGGCTCCACGCGAACTGAAGGCCAGGTCGCAGCTCGAACAGGACGATCCCAGGGACATGTCGCTGGGCTGGGTCTCCACGCCGAGTTCGGCGAGCAGGCCGATGAACCGAGGATACGTCCGCTCGTTGTAGACGATGAACCCGGTGTCCACGGCGACCGCGCCGTCATCCGTCGAGACCGGCACGGTCTTGACGTGGCCGCCCGGCTCCGCGTCCTGCTCGAACACGGTCACCCGATGGTCGTTGCGCATGGCGTAGGCCGCGGTCAGACCGCTGACGCCGGAGCCGACGATGGCGATGTCCAATGGATCGACCTAGCGGCCGCCGGCCGGAACGCCCGCGGTGGCGGCGCGCTCGTCGAGCGTGCGCTGCATCCCTTCGACCGCGTCCTTCGCGATCTTGTTCAAGGCGCCACCGGCGAACGGCTGCACGAGGCGCAGGAGTCCGGTCAGGTTGATGTCCGCGATGTATTCGATTCGCGTCCCGCCGTCCACCGCCTCGAAGCGGATGTCATCGACCGCGGACACGCCTGAACCCTCGCCCTTCAGCACGACGCGTCGATTCGGCTCGAACTCGACGATCTCGTACTCCATGAACGCGGGCTTGCTGCGCACCGTGAGTCCGAGGCGGTAGCGCGCGCCGGGTCCGACCGGCGTGTCGCCGATCCGCTCCGAGGTGTTGACGCCCGGGTCCCAGATCATGGAGTTGGCGAAGTCTGCGATGAAGGCAAATGACTCATCGAGCGGCAGGCGCGTCGTGAGTTGCTCGTGCAGGCGCGTCATGGGGGCTCCGATCCGCAGCTCCGGACCGACGACGCGGTCCATCTACTGCTGTCACATCATTGTCTAACAAGTGTGCCCACTATAGCTCGAGCGGAGCATGGTTGTCAATGGATTGTAGAATGTTTCGATCCCTGTTACCGTGAGTTGCGATGGACATCAGGGATTGGATCGATCAGCTCCTCGAGATCACCGTCATCGGCAGCTTCACGCGGGTCGGGCCGGCCGTTCGCGGTCGGCTGTACGGCTGGAGAGCGCCGTCCCCGGACGCGCTCCGCGGGAGGACCGTCCTGATCACCGGCCCGACATCTGGCCTCGGCCGGGCGACCGCCGAGGAGCTCGCGGACCTCGGTGCGCGCGTCGTGCTCGTGGGCCGCAACGAGGTAAAGCTGGCAGGTGTACGCCAGGAGCTGACCGACGCCCACGGCGAGGATCGCTTCCCCATCGTGGTCGCCGACATGGGATCGCTGGAGTCCGTGCGCGCGGCGGTGGAACGCGTGCTCGCGACCGAGGACAGGCTCGACATCCTCATCGACAACGCCGGCGCGATCAGTCCGGAGCGCACGATCGGCCCGGACGGCATCGAGACCACCTTCGCGATCCTGACGGTGACGCCGTTCGCGCTCGTGTCGGGTCTGCTGCCGCTGCTTCGGCGAACGCCGGGAAGCCGGGTCATCGCCGTCACCTCGGGCGGGCAGTACACGCAGTCCCTCGATCTCGACGACGTCCAGGGGGCGAGCGTCGAGTACTCAGGGGCAAAGGCCTACGCGCGCGCGAAGCGCGCACAGGTGGCGCTCATCCGGGAGTGGGCGCGGCGCATCCCGGACACCGAGGTCACGTTCAACGCGATGCATCCGGGCTGGGCCGACACGCCCGGCGTGGAGGCGAGCCTGCCGGGGTTCTACAACGTCATGAGGCCGCTCCTCCGGACGCCGGCCGAGGGTGCCGACACGATCCTGTTCCTCGCGACGGCCGCTCGGGCCGACCTCGCGTCTGGCCAGCTCTACCTGGACCGCCGGCCGCGCCCGTTCGATCGGGTGCGCTCGACGCGCCTGTCCGCTGCGGACCGGCGCCGCCTGTGGGACATCATCGTCGGCCTGAGCGGCGTGACCGATCCCGCGCCGGATCCCGCTCCCGACGCCTGACGCTCGGGGTCACAGGTTCCCGCGCTTCTCCTGCTCGCGTTCGATCGCCTCGAACAGGGCCTTGAAGTTGCCCACCCCGAAGCCCCGTGAACCGTGGCGCTCGATGATCTCGAAGAAGAACGTCGGGCGATCCTGGACCGGCCGCGTGAAGATCTGCAGGAGGTAGCCCTCTTCGTCGCGGTCGGCCTCGATGCCGAGTTCCTCGAGCGTCTCGATCGGCACGCCGACGTCGCCAACGCGGTCCGCGAGGGTCGCGTAGTACTCGTGCGGCAAGCCGAGGAACTCGACGCCGTTCTCGCGCAGCTGGCGGACGGTGCCAACGATGTCCTCGGTCCGGAGCGCGATGTGCTGGCAGCCCGAGGTGTGATACCAGTCGAGGTACTCCTGGATCTGGCTCTTCTTCTTGCCCGTCGCCGGCTCGTTGATCGGGAACTTGATCCGGCCGTTCCCATTCGTCATCACCTTCGACATGAGCGCCGAGTAGTCGGTGTGGATGACCTTGTCGTCGTAGTGGATGAGCTGGCTGAAGCCGAAGACGTCGCGGTAGTAGTCGACGTACGTATCCATCTCGCCGAGCTCGACATTGCCGACGCAGTGGTCGACCTCGAGGAGGCTCAGCCCCTGGGCGGCCCGGGCCGGGTTCTTGACCTTTCGATAGCCCGGAGCGAACGCGCCGTGGTAGTCGGAGCGATCGATGAACGAATGGAGCGTCTCGCCATAGGTCCGGACGGACGACCGACGGAACGTCCCGTCTTCGCCGCCGTCGAGCTCGACCGGCTCCAGCGCCGAGACCGCGCCGCGCGACGTCGTTTCGCGCCAGGCCGAATCCACGTCGTCGACGAGGAAGGCGATGTCGTGGACCCCATCGCCGTGGGCGCGGACGTGCTCGGCGATCTCGCCGTCGGGGGTGAGCGGCGCCGTGAACACGAACGTGATGTCGTTCCGGCGCATCACGTACGAGGCGCGGTCGCGGACCTTCGTCTCGAGGCCGGAGAACGCGACGGGCGTGAAGCCCCACAGGGCGCGGTAGTAGGCCGACGCCTGGCGGGCATTGCCCACCCAGAACTCGACATGATCGATGCCCTTGAGCGGCAGGAAGTCCTGTGCTTCGGCGTAGGCGTCCGCGTTGATCCGGGCGCCCGCCTGGTTGGCGGCGCCACGAGCGATCGTTTCGGTCACGGCATCGGCTCCTGTGCTGCGATGGCCGGGGAAAGGACGTCCATCGTAGTCCCATCGGTCCAGCGGCGAGCGTGCGACACTGCCGGAAACGGGCGTCGGGATGCACCCGCGCGAGCGGACGGCACGAAACGAGGGACGGGCATGACCAACCTGACGGAGATCGCCGAGCGGATCGAAACGGGCGCCGCCGAGCTGAGCGCGCGCCAGGGTGCGCTCGAGGCCGGCCGTCCCTGGCCGCTGTCCGAGCACTTCGGCGTCGAACCGGAAGCAGCCTGGGGACCGCTCGAGACGTTGGCCCACGTGGCCGAGATGATCCCCTACTGGATGGGCCAGATCGCGATCATCCTCGACGCCGACCCGGCGGGCCCGGCTCCGGCCTTCGGGCGGGTCCAGAGCGACGCGGTCCGGATCGGATTGATCGAACGCGATCGGGTGCTGCCGCCGCGCGAGTTGCTCCGCCGGATCTCGGCCGATGCCGGGGACGCGGCGCGGCGCCTCGCCGACCTCTCGGAGGCGGATGCTCAGCGGATCGGCGTCCATCCACGATCAGGCGACGTCACGGTGTCCGGGATCGCCGAGCGCTTCATCGCCGGACACCTCGAGGAGCACATCCGCCAGGTCGACGAGATCCTCGCTTCCCCCACGCGATGATCTTCGCGGCGGCGATCCCGATCGGACTCGTCGCGGGGTTCCTGCTGGGCGGCCGCCTTGATCGACTCGCCGAGCGCAGGTTTCGCTGGGGGCCGCTCGCGGTGCTCGGCCTCCTCGCCCAGGTCCTGCTGTTCTCCTCGCTGGGCGATGGGCTGGGTGCGAACGCCGTGGCCGCGCTCTATGTCGGCTCGACCGCCGTGGTCTTTGTCGTGTTGCTCCGCAACGTCCGCATGACCGGACTCCCGATCGTCGCGGCGGGCGCGCTCTCGAACCTCGTGGCGGTCATCGCGAATGGCGGCGTGATGCCGACGAACCTGGAGGCCCTGGCGATCGCGGGACTGGGCCACACGAGCGGGCCATCGAACAGCGCCGTCATCGCCGACCCGGTCCTGCGCCCACTGACCGACATCTTCGCGATCCCGGCCGCGGTCCCGTTCGCGAACGTGTTCAGTGTCGGCGACGTCCTCATCACGCTCGGCCTGGTCGTTGCGATCGCGGCCGCGATGCACCCCGAGCGGTCCGCCGGTTGAAACCGGTCCGGTGAGCCTCGACCCGACGGGTCGCGACGCCGGGCGATCCCCTACTGATCCTCGCCGGTGGCATCGGCGGCGGATCTGCCCTCGCCCAGGACGCTTCGCAGGACGAACGCGACGTTCGCCGGGCGTTCTGCGAGGCGGCGCATGAAGTACGGATACCACTGGTCCCCGAACGGGACGTACACCCGTACGGCGTAGCCGGCCTTCACGAGACGGAGCTGGAGGTCGCGCCGCACGCCGTAGAGCATCTGGAATTCGAAGCGATCGGGAGCGATCCCCTGCTCCCGGGCGAAGCGGATCGCCTGCTTGATGAGCCCATCGTCGTGCGTGGCGAGGGCCGGATAGTCGCCATCGAGCAGGAGCCGCTCCATCAGGGCCACGTAGCTCGCGTCGACGTCCCCGCGGCCCTGGAACGCGACATCCGGGCTCTCGCGATAGGCGCCCTTGCACAGCCTGACCCGGGCTCGTTCGCCGATGAGCGCTTCGATGTCCCCCGCGCTGCGCCGGAGCATCGCCTGGATGACCACCCCGCTGTCGCCGCGTCCCATGTTCAGCGGACGGAGGTCGCGCCACAGCGCAAGCGTGCGATCCGTTGTCGCACTGCCTTCCATGTCGATCCGCACGAACGCCCCGAGCGTGGCGGCGCGCTCGAGGATCCGTGAGACGTTCTCGCGACAGAGCGTCTCATCGACCTCGAGTCCCATCTGGCTGAGCTTCAGGCTGACGTTGAGGTCGGCTCCCATCGCAGCCAGTGCCCCGAGCGTCTCGACGTACTGATCCGCGGCCAGGCGAGACGCGTCGGCCGAGGCGACGGCTTCGCCGAGGACATCCACGGTCGTCAGGAGGCCGCGCGTCTTGAGTCGAGTGATCGACGGCCGCGCCGCGTCGAGCGTTTCCCCCGCCACGAAGCGGGCCACCATCGCCCTCGTCAGCGGCACGTGGGTCGCGAGCCGGCCAAGGGATCGCCTGCGCGAGAGCGCGAGCAGGCCCGCTCGCAGGCCACGTTCGGGAAGGGAACGGAGTCGCTCCCCGAGACTCCGCCGCGGCGGCTGGGTCACGCCCCGTCGTTCGACTTGACCGGGTCCGAGTCGTCGTTCAGGACATGTCGGCGCAGGAAGGCGAGGATCCGCGTGTATGCGTCGCGGCGGTTCTCGCGCTGCTCCCAGCCATGCGCCTCTTCCTCGTACCAATGGACCTCGTGGTGCTTCCCCTCGATCGAGAGCGCCTCGACCATCTTCTCGGTCATCAGGGGGACGACCCGTTTGTCCTTGCGTCCGTGGAGGATGAGCACCGGGGCCTCGATCCGCTCGGTCCGGAAGAGGGGCGACCCACGTCGGTAGACCTCAGCCCGGCTGGGATCGTCTGGCGAACCCATCTGGCGCTCGAGATCGAGACGGCCGGGCCGATCGCCGTGGCGATAGCTCTCGGCGATGTCCGAGTCGCCGTACATGTCGACACCGGCCTGCCACAAGCCGGGCTCCTCGACCAGCGCGCACAGCACGAGGTATCCGCCGTAGGAGCCGCCCCAGATCGCCAGCTTGCCGTCGGACCACGGCTGGGCCGCAGCCCAGTGCGCGGCGTCGATCATGTCGTGCACGTCCGCGTGGCCCCACTCGCCTCGATTGGCCTCTCGGAACGATCGTCCGTAGCCGGTCGACCCACGGAAATCGACGTCGAGGACGGCGAATCCGCTGTTGACCAGCACGTGCTTGAACGGGAACCAGCCGCGGAAGGCCTGCCACGTCGGACCGCCATGGGGATACAGGACGACCGGCACCTTCGCGCCGCCGCGCTTGCCCGTGGCGGCCGACGGCCGCCAGAGGGTTCCCTCGACTCGGAGCCCGTCACGGGCCTTCAGGCCGATCCGCTCGGCAGGCGGCGTGCGGCGGGCACCTGCGCCAAGCTCGGCATCGAGCTGGGCCGGCAGCGACTGGGTGACCTGCCTCGGTCGGGCCCGCTCGGGTGCGACGCCGGGAACGGGAAGGATCCAGAGATCCTGTGGCCGTCGATCGCTCTCGCCGATCGCGGCGACCCACGCGCCGTCGGCGGTCCAGCCGACCGATCTCCACACGCCGTCCCACGGCTGGATCGCAGCGCTGGGTCCGCGCGCCGCGGTGGACGATGCCGCCGCCAGGTCCGCCGGGCGTGGGACCTTGGGCGGTCGGCCGCGCGGGCGCTTCGGGGGCGTCGTCGCGATACGTGGAGCGACGACCACGTCGGCGAGCCCGTCATGGATCTCGGAGTAGACGATGCGCGATCCGTCGGGTGAGGGGAGGCACACCCAGCCAGTGCCACCGGATGGCTCGCCATGCTCGCGAGCCCCGCTCGTGAGGACGGTCGTTGCCCGGCCGTCCGGCGAGCGATGGACGACCTGGAACCAGCCATCGGCGTCGGTGACGTAGACGAGCCCTCCGTCCGGCGTCCAGCGTGGGCCCGCGGACCAGGCTGTGGCGGGCGAGATCGTCTCCATCGCGCCCGATGCGACATCGACGACCACCACCAGGCCCGTGGAGGGATGCGGGCCGCCTTCGATCGTCGCGGCGATCGCCGTCCCGTCGGGTGACCATTCGAACGATTCGATATCGGTGCCCGTCGCGGTGAGCGCGCGCGGCTCGGGCGGGCGCGGCGTCTTCGCGGGTCGTCCGCGCCGCGGGACCGGGGCGTCGATGACCCAGATCTGCGACCAGCCGCGTCGGCGCGACAGGAAGCCGAGCCGCAACCCGTCCGGCGCCCAGCGCGGATGACTGATCCCGGCCGGGTGCTCATCGACGCGACCGAGTCGTTCGCCGTTCCGCTCGATGACCCAGATCGCATCGCCGCGCACGAAGGCGAGCCGGCGCCCGTCGGGTGACCACTGGGGATCGGAGACATGCTTCTCCGACGCGGTCAGCTGGGTGGGTGGACCGCCCGTGAGGGGCACCGTGAACAGCTGGCGAGCCCCGGCCACGTCGGCGACGTAGGCGACCACTCGATCGCGCGGGTGCAGGCGGAACTCACGCGGCGTCTCGACCGCCGTGATCGCCTCGATCGAGGGCGTCGGCTTCGGCTGGGCCGTCATGATCGGCGCATCGCCGCGAACGGTCCGAGCCGGGCGAGGTGCTTGCGGGCATGGCCGTGGAGGGTGTCGTAGAACCAATCCCATGCCTCCGGCGAACGGACCACGGCTTGGGGCACGAGTTTCACGGCGTCGCGCAACCGCGCACGGCCTTCCCGGTAGCGGGCCTGCACGTCGCTCGGGGATGCGTCCGCGGATCGGGCGACCATCCGCGCATTCCAGGCGTCGATCCCCTCCTCCGGGTCGCCCGGCCACCGCCCCGTGCGCGCCCCGATCTCGATCGCGCGCAGGCCCTCCGCGAACCAGTCGGCAAGATGCGACACGTGGTCGCGGACGGTCCATCCGGGCGTGACCTCGCCGGTGATCCAGTCGGGCCCGGCGATGGCCGCGAGGACGGCGTCGAGTTGCTCGAAGAGCGCGACGTCGTCTGCCACGAAGGCCGCCGAGTCCACCGCCTCATCGCCGGTCCCGATGCGCGGGTCGGGCCCGAGCGGATCGCCCTCGGCCTGGCGGTCCCGCAGCGCATCTGCCCAGGGCTCCAGGACACCGAGGTGATCGAGCGTGTGGCCGTGCAGGACCATGTGGACCCAGCCCCAGGCCTCGTCGCTCCGGATGGTCTCGAGCGGCAGCGTGCCAACGAGGGTCACCAGCCGTTCGTGCCCATCGAGGAGGCGCTCGCGGATCACACCGGGCGAGAGCGCCGTCCACGGTGCGCGCCGATCCTCGTTGTAGCGGTCGAAGTCTCCTCCCTCGAAGTCGGCGTCGGTGGGCCATGGTGCACCACCCGCGGCCCGCGCGACGTAGTCGAGCGCGATCTCCTGCCAGTCCGCGACGTGGGCGACATGATCGAGGAGCGACCAGTCCGGGCCGCCAGCGTCCGACGGGGCGGCTCCGGGCAGCGGCCACGCGCGGTCCTCGATCCCCGCCCACGAACGCAGGAAGCGGCTCCACAGCGCAGCCTCATCCGCCCACAGGTCGCGCCGAACGTCGCGGAAGTCGATCGAACGCAGGGCCGCAAGTGGCGCGGCCTCGAGGTCGGGGGCGGCGAACTGCGTCGACACGGAGCGCGGCGGCCCGTGCTAGCCGGCGCGTTCGGGTGGCGGAGCCGGGGCCACGCCGGCCTCGAGCTGATCGCCCAGTTCCACGGTGCGCCGGAACGCGGCCCAGACCGCCTCGGACAGCACGGTCCGCATGCGCCCCGACTCGAGCTCATGCAGCGCGGCCGCGCTGGTCCCGCCGGGCGAGGTGACCATGTTCCGCAGCTCGGCCGGATGCATGCCTGACTGCTTCGCGAAGAGCGTGCTGCCCTCGAGCGTCTCGATCACGAGGTCGTGGGCGACGTGGCGCGGGAAGCCGAGGTGGACGGCGGCGTCGATGAGCGCCTCCATGAACAGGAAGACGTAGGTGGGACCCGTCCCCGACACCGCGGTCGCCATCGCGACGAACTTCTCGTCATCGACCTCGATCTGCGCGCCCAGCGACCCGAGCAGGGCCGCCGCCTGAGCTCGTTGCTCCGCGGTCGTGTCCGGGGTCGCGTACCAGACGGTCATGCCCTTCCCGAGCCGGGCCGGCGTGTTGGGCATGCTGCGGACGACCTGGCCATGGCCGAGGATCGCGGTCAGTGCCTTCGTCGTCGCGCCGGCAAGCACGCTCAGGACGAGTTGCCCCTCCGTGAGATGCGGCCCGATCTCGCGACCGACCCGGCCCAGCATCTGCGGCTTGATCGCGAAGAGGACCACGTCGGCCCCCGTGACCGCCTCGATGTTCCCCTCCACCACACGGATCCCATGCTGAGCGACGAGCTGTTCACGCCGCTCGGGGCGCGGATGGCTGGCGACGACCTGGCTGGGCTCCACGAGGTTGCCGCGGAGGAGGCCGGCGATCATCGCCTCGGCCATGACCCCGGAGCCGATCGTGGCGATGGTGCGCTTCTCGAGTGGCGACATGGCCGCGAGTATAGCCGCGCCCGGCGGGCCGACCGACCGCGGCGGCGTCACGCGGTCGCCGATCCCGTGACGAAGAACCGACCGGTCGTGGAGACGGCGACAGATCCGAAACCAGCGCCTCGGAGCGCTTGCGCAAGCTCGTCCGCGCCGTAGAAGACCTTCACGATGTCGAACTCGCGCCCGTCGGCGAGCCGGCGTGTCGCGCGGCCGTCGAGCGGTTTGGCGTGATCCGCAGCCCCCGACTGTGCGTCCTCCAGCGAATCGATGAACGCGACGACCCCGCCGGGCTTGAGCCAGCGGCGAGCCAGCGCGAGGAACGCCGCCAGCTCCGGACGTGGCACGTGGCTGAGCCAGAACCCCGCGAAGAGGGCGTCCACGGCGTGGTCGGGTTCGGCCCAGGCGTCGCGGACGTGCAGGTGGGCGCGCAATCCGTGGGCCAGCAGACGATCGCGCGCGAGGTCGAGCGGTGCCCCGGCCGCGTCGTAGCACGACAGCTCGCCCTTCGACGCGAGGAGCGGCGACCACCACCCGGTCCCCGCCGCGAGTTCGACGATCTCGCCGGCGATCGGCAGCGCGTCCAGCCAGCGCCCGGCGGCATCGAGTTCCGCGTTCCATGCCGCGTCGTGGATGGGTCCTCGCTCATAGCGACCGCGACGCAGATACCAGTCGTCGTACTCCGGGGCACGCGCCTCGTAGTAGTCGATGAGCCGGCGCCGGTCATCCGTGGAGGCCGGGGTCGGGGCGGCGGGGGAAGGGGCGCCGGCGGCAAGGGTCGCGGGCGGCTCGGCCGGTGCTGCGGTGGCCGGTGTGCTGGTGGCCGGTGCTGCGGCTCGAGACCGCTCGTTCAGGGCGGCCTTCAGGCGCGCGCGCAGGAATCCGTTGTCACCCGCCTTGCCGAGGCAGTCCGGGCAAAGCTGTGCCCAGCCGCCGAGATCCTCGTGGTCGCGTGCGCGTTCGGCACGTCCGCACCACAGGCAATCGAAGGCCTCACGGAATGGCATCGCGGATGGAGGCTCAGGCCGAAGGGCCGGCGACGGGGCCGGCCGAGGTCAGGCCGGTTTCAGCTCGTCGACCGCGGCGCGGGCGGCCGCGCGATCGGTGAACCATGTCGCGTCGATCTGGGTGTACTGGGCCCACTCGACCGGGACAGACTCCTCGGGGAAGATCGCATTGACGGGGCATTCGGGCTCGCATGCGCCGCAATCGATGCACTCGTTCGGATCGATGAACAGCTTGCGATCGGTGCCTTCTTCGAAATGGATGCAATCGACCGGGCAGACCGAGACGCACGACACGTCAAGGACATCGATGCACGGCTCGGCGATCACATAGGTCATTCGAACGGACTCCTCTTGGCATGGTCACCGGCCCCACCCGGTTCGGGCTCAAAGCGTACCACCGGCGCTCAGGGCGTGAGCGCGAGCGACGCCTCGACGGACGGTCCGGCCGACGTCTCGCCGGAGCGTGCCGCGGAACCCTCGAGCGGCACGCCATCGGGTCCGATCCAGCGCACCCCGGCCACCATGCCTTTCGCGAAGTGGCCCGGGATGTGGCAGCCGATGAGGAACCCGCCCGGCGCGGACGGCCCCGACTGCGGGACGGTCCAACGTAGTTCCGTCGTCTTCCCGGACTCGACGACGACGCGCAGCCCGGCGACCTCCGGCGCAACGACGACGACCGGCGTCGGCCCTGGCGGAGCGCCGATCGTTTCCGCCTCGGCCCGTTCCCAGGCGGCCTGGGTGGCGGCATCGCCGAAGACCGCCTCGTGGACGATGAGGCCGCCATTGATGACGCGAAGGAGGATCGTCTCGCCGGCCACGAGGTCGAGGGTGGACGGGACGAAGGCGTAGTCGCGAAGGATCAGGTTCACCTCGCGGGGAGCGGCCGGCGTACCAGGCTCGATGGCCGGCGTCGAGACGGGCTCCTCGGCGCAGGCAGCGACGACGAACCCGGCAACGATGAGCGCGACGAATAGGACAGCCGCGCGAGCAAACCCGGTGCGGATCGCTGGGCGTCCGGCCGGGCGACGTGGCCGGATGGATCGCCGGGCGTGCCTCACGGTTCGATTCTAGGCTCCCGTGACGCAACCGGCTCCGATGTTCCTTGACAGCGCCGCGTCGAGCGCCGCAATGTGCGCCCCATCCCGCGCCGCACGGCGCGTTGCGGCGAAAGGTCGCGTCCCGCGATCGCCCACTTCTGAGGAACCCTTGGCGGCATCGACGACCGGCGGATCAACGACGGCGCACGACGATGGGGCACGGTCCGCGATGCCCGCCGGTGAGGACATGCCCGCCGTGCGGCTGGAACACCTCGAGAAGCGCTTCGGGGACGTCGTCGCCGTCGCCGGGATCGATCTCGAAGTGCGCGACGGCGAGTTCTTCTCGATGCTCGGGCCGTCGGGGTCGGGCAAGACGACGACCCTGCGCATGATCGCCGGCTTCGAGCTTCCGACGGCCGGGAGGATCGTGCTCCACGGCGCGGACGTGACCCAGCAGCCGCCGTTCGAGCGTGACGTCAACACGGTATTCCAGGACTACGCACTCTTCCCGCACATGACGGTCGGCCAGAACGTCGGGTACGGGCTGATGGTCCGAAAGGTCCCCCGGCCCGACCTGGAGCGCCGCGTCGGCGAAGCGCTGGAGATGGTCCGGCTCTCGGGATATGAGTCGCGCAAGCCGAGCCAGCTGTCGGGCGGCCAGCGCCAGCGCGTCGCACTCGCACGGGCGCTCGTGAATCGACCCCGCCTCCTTCTCCTCGATGAGCCGCTCGGCGCACTGGACCTGAAGCTTCGCGAGGAGATGCAGATCGAGCTGAAGGCGATCCAGCAGGAGGTCGGGATCACCTTCATCTATGTCACGCACGACCAGGAGGAGGCCCTCACGATGAGCGACCGCCTGGCCGTGTTCAACCAGGGACGCCTCGAGCAGATCGGGGCGCCCGCGGATGTCTACGAGCGGCCGACGACGGTCTTCGTTGCCGGGTTCGTGGGCATCTCCAACCTGCTCACCGGCGAAGCCGCGAAGCGGATCCTCGGCCAGGATGGGACGTTCACCGTCCGGCCGGAGAAGATCCACCTGGCCGAGCCCGAGGGCGATGTGGGAGCCGACGAACTGGCCGCCGCGGGCCGGATTCGCGAAGTGGTCTATGTGGGACCCGATACGCGGTATATCGTGTCGCTCGACGCGGGCTCGGAGCTCGTCGTCACGCAACAGAACCTGGCGACGTCGTCGACCGACGCGCTCGCCACCAGAGGCAAGGCTGTCCGCCTCGTCTGGAAGCGACAGCATGTGCTCCCGATCAGGGACGGGAGCAGGATGGAGGAGAGCTAGGGAATGAGGACACCACGGTTCATCGCGTTGGCCGGGACGGTCGCGCTCGTGGCCGCGGCCTGTACCGGCAGCGGAGGCGGGGCCACCGCCGGCCCATCGCTTCCCACCAGCGTCGGGGACGGCGAAGGCAAGCTCTCGGTCCTTGCATGGCCCGGCTATGTCGAGGACGGGTCAACGAGCCCGGACGTGGACTGGGTCTCCTCGTTCGAGGAAGAGACGGGCTGCCAGGTCACCGTGCAGGTCTTCGGCACATCCGACGAAGCATTCACCCTGTTCCAGACGAACCCGGAGCAGTTCGACGTGTTGTCGGCGTCGGGCGATGCCAGCCTGCGCCTCGTCGCCGGCGGCTTCGTCCAGCCGGTCAACGTCGATCTCATCCCGAGCTACGCGCAGATCTTCGACGACCTGAAGAACAAGGACTACAACACGATCGACGGCGTCCATTACGGCGTGCCCCACGGGCGTGGCGCGAACGTGCTCATGTGGCGGACCGACCTTGTCGATCCGGCGCCCGTGAGCTGGTCCGAGATGTTCGACCCGAACTCCAAGTACGCGGGCAAGTTCTCGGTCTACGACGCCCCGATCTATATCGCCGACGCGGCCGTCGTCCTGATGGCGACCAAGCCGGAGCTCGGCATCAAGAACCCGTACTCCCTGGACGCGACGCAACTCGCCGCGGCCGTCGACCTGCTCAAGCTGCAGAAGCCCGCGGTCGGCGAGTACTGGTCGGACTACACGAAGCAGATCGACTCGTTCACGAACGGGAACACGACGATCGGCACCACGTGGCAGGTCATCGCCAACGTCCTCCAGGGAGGCGGCTCGAAGGTCGACGTGACCCTGCCGCCGGAAGGCGCCACGGGCTGGTCGGACACATGGATGATCAACTCCAAGACGAAGAGCCCCAACTGCGCCTACAAGTTCCTCAATCACATCACGTCACCGTCCATCAACATCCAGATCGCCGAATACTTCGGCGAGGCACCCGGCAATCGCGAGTCCTGCGCGCTTGCCGTCAACCCCGACCACTGCGCGATCTATCACGCAGCCGAGGTCGACTACTGGAAGAACGTCTGGTACTGGACGACACCGGTCGCGGACTGCCTCGACGGTCGGACCGACGTCAAGTGCACGACGTTCGAGGACTGGGTCAAGGCCTGGCAGGACGTCCGCGCCAGCTGATCCATCGCCTCGAACCCTGATCCCGATCGGCCGGGGCCCGCTTCCGGGCCCCGGCCGGACTATCCCCAGAGCGTGAGCTGATGAGCGACCTTGCCGACGATCTCCCGCCGCCCGCGCCGGGCACGGGACGCCGCGTGGCCGGCTGGCTGCATCGCCGGCCGAAGGTCCGCCTGGGCGGGCTTCTGGCCGGGCCGGTGGGCTGGCTCGTCATCGTCTATCTCGGATCGCTGGCGCTCATGCTGGTCAACGCGTTCTTCACCCGCGACGCGTTCAGCGGCCAGACGATCTACGTGCCCACGCTCCGAAACTTCGAGGATCTGATCAACGGGCCGTACCCCGGGATCACGCTCCGGACGGTCGTGCTCGCCGCGGCCGTCACGGTGACCTGCGGCCTGCTGGCGCTCCCGCTCGGCTACTTCATGGCCCGTGTCGCGTCGCCGCGACTGCGCAACCTCCTCGTCGTGGCGGTCATCGTCCCGCTCTGGGCGTCCTATCTCATCAAGGTGTATTCGTGGCGGCTGATCCTCGCCGAGGAGGGGATCGTCAACTGGGCGCTCTCGCCGTTCGGTCTCAAGGGTCCCGGCTTCGGGGACATCGCGGTCTGGTTGGTCTTCACCTACATCTGGCTGCCCTACATGATCCTGCCGGTCTATGCCGGCTTCGAGCGGATCCCGCAATCCGCTCCTCGAGGCCTCGGCCGACCTCGGCGGGCGGTCGATGACCACGTTCCGGCGGATCGTGTTGCCGCTCGTGTTCCCGGCGATGGTCGCCGGCTCCATCTTCACGTTCTCGCTCACCCTGGGCGACTACATCGCGCCGGCCACCGTCTCGACGACGATCTTCATCGGCAACTCGATCTTCGCGAACTTCGGCGCGGGCAATTTCCCGCTCGCGGCCGCACTCTCACTGGTCCCCCTCACGATCGTCCTCGTGTACCTGCTCATCGCGCGCCGCCTCGGCGCGTTCAACGCGCTATGACGACGGGGCGCGGAACGAAGCTCGTCCTGACGGTCGCGTCCATCGCGATCCTGGCGTTCATCTACCTGCCCATCAGCCTGATCTTCGTCTACGCCTTCAACGCGGGGACGACGCCGTCCTGGCCACCAGTCGGGTTCACCCTGCACTGGTTCGGTGAGGCGATCAGGAACACCGGGCTGCAGCAGGCCTTCCTGACGTCGCTCACCGTGGCGCTCGTGGCGACGCTGATCGCGCTCGTCCTCGGGACCCTCGCGTCGCTCGCCGTGGCCCGGTACCGGTTCTTCGGACGGGATGTCATCTCGCTGTTCGTGATCTTCCCGATCGCCCTGCCGGGCATCGTGACCGGGATGGCCCTCAGCTCCACCTTCTCGCTCGATCGGGATCCCCCTCGGGTTCCTGACGATCGTCATCGGCCATGCCACGTTCTGCATCGTGCTCGTCTACAACAACGCGATCGCGCGACTCCGACAGACGAGCGCGTCGTTCGAGGAAGCCTCGGCCGACCTCGGCGCCGACAGCTGGACGACGTTCCGCTACGTCACCTTCCCGAGCATGCGAACGGCGCTCCTCGCGGGCGCCCTCCTCGCCTTCGCTCTTTCGTTCGACGAGGTGATCGTCACGATCTTCACGGCGGGCGGGGTCAAGACGCTGCCGATCTGGATCTTCCAGAGCTTCCGTCTCGCCAACCAGGTGCCCGTGGTGAACGTGGCGGGTCTCTTCGCGATCCTCCTCTCGGTGATCCCGGTCTACATCGCCACCCGTTTGACGTCCTCGAGCGGGGTCGCCGGAAGCCGCGTCTGACGCCCGGCGCGTGCAATCGGCGCGAGCCGCCGGTAGCATCGTTCGATGACGACCCCGGTGTTCGATCCTGACAGCACGCGCGCGGCGCTCCTCGCGGAACGCACGCGTCTCCTTGACGAGGTCGAGGAGACGATCGTCGCCCCGGACCCGATGACCTACGGCTCGCAGGCCGCGGCGGCCAGCCAGGTCTTCTCCCAGCAGCGCGACCTCGCCCTGCGCGAGCGGGCGACCCAGCAGCTCGAGCTCGTCGACGCGGCACTTGCGCGACTCGACGGTGGGACGTTCGGGACGTGCGCGACCTGCGGGAAGTCGATCGCCCCGGAGCGGCTCGAGGCCCTTCCCTGGGCGGCGCAGTGCATCGACTGCGCGCGGGGCAACACGAACAGGCGATGAGGTGACCGAGCTCGACGAGCGGCCGGCCCCGAAGAGCGAGCACCTGGTCGGGATCGACGAGATCCGGGCCGCCGCGCGACGACTCGATGGGATCGCGCTGCGCACGCCGCTCCTTGCCTTCGGCCCACCAGCGGATCGTGGCTTCCTCAAGGCCGAGTCCCTCCAGCCGATCGGCGCATTCAAGATCCGAGGTGCCTACAACGCGATCGCGAGCCTCGATCCTGCGACGCGCGCCGCGGGCGTCATCACCCACTCATCCGGTAACCACGCCCAGGGCGTGGCGCGGGCCGCGCGCCTGCTCGGGATCCCGGCGGTCATCGTCATGCCATCCGACGCCCCGGCGATCAAGCGGGCCCGCGTCGAGGCCGACGGCGCGGAGGTCGTGACCGTGGGGACCGCGAGTGGCGACCGCGAGGCGATGGCCGACCGACTGGCCGTCGAGCGCGGTCTCACGCTGATCCCGCCGTACAACGACGATCGGGTCATCGCCGGCCAGGGGACGGTCGGTCTCGAGATCGTCGAGGACCTCCCGGATGTCGCCGCCGTGTTGGTACCGATCGGTGGCGGCGGCCTGGCGAGCGGCGTCGCTGCGGCCGTGAAGGCCGTGCGCCCGGAGGCGCTCGTGATCGGCGTCGAATCGGAGCTGGCCGCCGACGCCCAGGAGTCGCTGGCCGCGGGACGCATCGTTCGGTGGGACGCTGCCCGCACATCGCGCACGATCGCCGACGGGACACGGAGTCAATCGATCGGTGAGCGGAACTTCGCCCACCTGGCGGCGCTGCTGGACCGGGCCATCACGGTCACCGAGGAGGAGATCGCCGCGAGCGTCCGGCTCGCCGCCGAGCAGGCCCGTCTGGTCGTCGAACCCTCGGGTGCCGTCTCGATCGCGGCACTGCTCTATCGCGCCGACGAGGCCGGCCTGGCGGGTCTCGACGGGCCGCTGGTCGCCGTGGTCAGCGGCGGGAACGTGGATCCGGAACGCTATCGGCAGCTGCTGGCGTCGCCGGACCCTGCTCCACGCGGCTGACGCCCGCGTCCTCCGCAGTCGGAGGCCCCGCGGCGGGAGGCTCCGCGGCGGGAGGCTCCGGGGTCAGCCGATCCGCGGGCAGCATCTCCGACCGCTCGGCGGCCATCCGCTCCGACCGCTCGTCGATCGCGATCCGGGCAAGGTCGCTCCGCCGGTCAGACGCGGCGGTCGATCGCTCCTCCGCGCGCATCCACGACGCGATCAGCGCGAAGACCGCGGCGAGGAACAGGATATCGCCACCCAGCCACATGATCCCGGCGGCGAGCTGCTGATCCTCGAGCGCGCTCGGGCCCCAGTCACGTTCCAACGTCGCATAGTGCGGATAGAGCGGTGCGGCGGCATTGAGCAGCACCACCGCCAGGAACGTGTTCTGCGGCATCTGCAGGAGCACGTAGAGGATCCGGACGGGGTGGCCCAGGCGGCGCGGGGCCGGATCGGCGGCCACGGCCGGCCACCAGAACAGCAGTCCCGCCCCGAGGTAGAGGCCGTGTTCGAAGTCGTGGAGGAGCCGGTCCTCGAGCGCGGCGTCGAAGAGCGTCGAGAAGTGGGTCCCCCACATGACGCCGGCGAAGACCAGCCAGGCCACGACCGGGTGCGTGATCGCGCGCAGGACGCGGGAGTGCAGGAGCGGGAGGATGAGGGCCCGGCGCGTTTCGGGCGACGCCAGTCGGAGCGCAAGCGTGACCGGCGCTCCGAGGACGATCAGCGGTGCCGCCACGAGGGCGAGCAGCAGGTGCTGGACCATGTGGACCGAGAAGAGCGTCGTGTCGTAGCGCTCGATGCCGGACAGGAGGGCGACGGCGATCGCTCCGAGTCCCGCCAGGAAGAAGGCCGACCGCCGGGCCGGCACGGGACTGGCCCGATGGGCGGCGTTGACGCGGCGCACGGCCCAGGTCCACGCGACGGCCACGACGATGAGCGGGATGACGATGGCCGGCTCCGCAGACCAACCCAGGATGAGGGTGCCGGCCGTCGGCGCTTCGGACGGGACCTCCCCGTGGCCGAGCGCGATCGACGGGCTCGCGGTGGCGAACACGATCCCCCCGGTCAGGCCGAGGGTCGCCGGGAGGCGCGATCTCAGGGAGCGTACGGATCGGGTCATCGGGTCGGCATCGTCGCATGACGCGCATGGGCTCGCAGCGGCACGACGGTCCGGGTATCATGGCGGCGGTCCGGCCGGTGGCCGGCGTTCGACGCCGTCCCGCGTCGACGCCGGATCAGCGCAGTCGGGAGCCGAGACCGCCCAACGTGTTCCGATCCGAGGATGACGAGTGTCGAGTAGCTCCAGGAACCGCCGGTCCTCCGACCTGATTCTCATCGCCATCCTTGTCGTGTCGATGGGCGCGCTCATCGTCGGGGCGCTCGCCAACGGGTTCTGGGACGTGATGTTCCCGCCCGAAGCCGTCACCGCGCAGGGCCGCGAGATCCGCAGTCTGTACGACATCGTGTTCATCATCGCCGTGATCATCTTCGTGTTCGTGGAGGCACTGATCGTCTACTCGGTGCTGCGCTATCGGCGCCGGCCCGGGCAGATGGAACTCCCGGCCCAGACCCACGGAAACAATCTGCTCGAGGTCATCTGGACCGTCGTTCCCACGCTGATCGTCGCGTACCTGTTCGTCATCTCCTACCAGACGCTCACCTCGATCGATGCGGTGGCGAAGACACCCGATGTGCACATCCGGGCCGTCGCCGAGCAGTTCCGCTGGCAGTTCGACTATCTCGCCGATGACGGCGTCACGATCCTGTTCACCGAGGAGGTCGCGACCGCGGACCTCGGCGGCGGGATGCACGTGCCGGTCGGCGCGACGATCCAGGTCCAGCTCACGACCCCGGACGTCATCCACGCGTTCTACGTGCCGAAGTTCCTGTTCAAGCGCGACGTCGTGCCCGGGATCACGAACGTGTTCGACTTCAGCATCGATCCGGCCGAGGCCGGGCAGACATTCGGCGGCCAGTGCGCCGAGCTGTGCGGGACCGGCCATCGGGTCATGCTGCTCGACGTCGTCGCGATGACGCCGGGCGACTACGAAGCCTGGAAGGCCGCAAAGATCGAACAGGCGAACGCGACCCCGGCGCCGACCGCGAGTAGCGGCCCGGTCGCCGTTACCCTCGACCAGACGGCCAAGGACATCAAGTACGCGATCAAGGCATTCGAGGTCCCGGCCGACCAGCCGTTCGCGATCAACTTCGTGAACGAGGATCCGGCGGGCATCCCGCACGACATCGACATCCGATCCACCGACGGGGCGGTGCTCTCGGACCAGCCCACGATCGATGGCGGCGCGTCGACGACGTACACCTTCCCGGCCCTCCCCGCGGGCGAATACATCTTCATCTGCTCGGTCCACCCGTTCCCGGACATGACCGGCACCCTGACGGTCAAGTAAGGAGACGCGATGGCGACCACGACGCTACGACCCGCCGCCGCGACCTACAAGAGCGGACTGTATGAGTGGCTGACGACCACCGATCACAAGAAGATCGGGATCATGTACGTCGTCAACTCGTTCATCTTCTTCTTCATCGGCGGCCTGCTGGCCCTGGGCGTTCGAGCCGAGCTCGCACAGCCCGGCCTGCAGTTCCTGACGAACGAGCACCTCTACAACCAGGTCTTCACGATGCACGCCACCGTGATGATCTTCCTGTTCATCATCCCGATGCTCGCGGGCTTCGGGAACTACATCGTGCCGCTTCAGATCGGCGCGCCGGACATGGCCTTCCCGCGGATCAACGCGATGTCGCTCTGGATGCTGCCGCTCGCCGGGATCATCCTCCTGTCCGGGTTCCTCCTCGGTGGAACGGCCGCCGCGGGGTGGACGAGCTATCCGCCCCTCTCCGAGGACCGTGTCCTGGCGAGTACCGGGCCGGGCCAGGACCTGTGGATCACCGCGCTCATCCTGATCGGGACGAGCTCGATCCTGGGCGCCATCAACTTCCTGGTGACGATCTTCAAGATGCGCGCCCCCGGCGTGACGCTGTTCCGGATGCCGATCATGGTCTGGACCGTCCTCGTCACGAGTGTCCTCGTGCTGATGGCCACGCCGGTCATCACCAGTGCCCTGATCATGCTGTTCATCGACCGCAACCTCGGCGGGCACTTCTTCGACCCGTCCACCGGCGGCAACGCGGTGCTCTACCAGAACGTCTTCTGGTTCTACTCGCACCCTGCCGTCTACGTCATGGTCCTGCCGGCCATGGGCATGATCAGCGAGATCCTGCCGGTCTTCAGCCGCAAGCCGTTGTTCGGGTACAAGGCGTTCGTGTTCGCGACGATCGGCATCGGGGCACTCGGGTTCTCGGTCTGGGCGCACCACATGTTCACGACCGGCGCGGTGTTCCTGCCGTTCTTCAGCCTGATGACGTTCCTCATCGCGATCCCGACCGGTGTCAAGATGTTCAACTGGATCTTCACGATGGTCCGCGGCCAGCTGACCTTCTCGACGCCGCTGCTGTTCGCCCTCGGCTTCCTCTCGATGTTCCTGATCGGCGGGATCAACGGCGCGTTCAGCGCTTCTGTTCCGGTGGACTATGCCCTGCACGACACGTACTGGGTGGTCGCCCACCTGCACTACGTCCTGTTCGGTGGGTCGGCGTTCGGGGTGTTCGCCGGTCTGTACTACTGGTTCCCGAAGATGACCGGACGGATGCTCAACGAGACCCTCGGCAAGATCCAGTTCGTGCTGATGTTCATCGGCTTCAACCTGACGTTCTTCCCGATGCACGTCCTCGGCCTGCAGGGGATGCCGCGGCGCATCGCCGACTACGCCTCGGGTGCCGGCTGGAACGACCTGAACCTGGCGGCGACGATCGGCGGCTTCCTGATCGCCGTCTCGATGCTCCCGTTGCTGTGGAATGTCTTCGTGTCGCTGCGCAGCGGCACGGTCGCGGGCGATGACCCGTGGGAAGGCAACACGCTCGAATGGGCGACCAGCTCGCCGCCGCCGCCGTACAACTTCGATCGCCTGCCCGAGATCCGCTCGGAGCGGCCCGTCTTCGACGAGCGCCACGGGCACGGCGCCGGAGGCCACAAGTGACCGCCGAAGGCCACGCCATCATCGCGACGGACCACGGGACGGCCGAGCACAGTCCGGTCGCCGGGCTCGCCCACGACGCGCGGGGCGGGATCAGCAACCCGATCCTCGGGATGCTCCTGTTCATCACCTCGGAGGTGATGTTCTTCGCGGGGCTCTTCGGGGCCTACTTCAGCGCTCGCGCCGAGAACACGCCGTGGCCGCCCGAGGAGTTCGCGCACACGCTCAATCCGCTGTCACTCATCCTGGTGGCGACGGTCATCCTCGTCATCTCGTCGGTGACCTGCCAGCTCGCGGTGAACGCGATCCGGCGCGACGACCGCGCCGGCTTCCTGCGGAACATGTCCGTCACCGTGATCCTGGGAGTCATCTTCCTGCTGATGCAGGCCTACGACTACCTGCTCCTCGCCGACGAGGGCCTGAACCTCGCGGCCGGCGCGTTCGGCACCACGTACTACACGCTGACCGGCTTCCACGGCGCGCACGTGTTCGGTGGCGTCCTGATGCTCGGTGTCATCCTGTATCGCGGGATGGCCGGCCAGTTCTCGTCGCGCCATCACGACGCGGTCGAAGCCGCGTCGCTGTACTGGCACTTCGTCGACGTCGTCTGGATCGTGCTCTTCTCGGTCCTGTACATCCTGTAGCGGAGGACCCGATGCATCCGCTTCGCCACCCTCGCAACGCCGCACTCGTCGGGATCCTGTTCGTCGTCATCGCCATCGCGTTCTGGGGCCTGGCGATCGTGCTGGACTGGCACATCGACTACGCCGGGGTCACGATGCTCGGTGCGCTCGGGATCGCCATGGCCCTGATGGCGTACGTGCTCGTCGCCGGCTCGCCGAACGAGTGAACCGGGGTCTGTCTTGATCGAGGAACTCTGGCACTCACTCCTCGACCTCCTCGCCCTGTTGGTCATCCCCGAGTGGGGCGAGCTGATCGACCTGCTCCCGGTCTTCATGGCCGTCCTTGCCGGCCTGTGGCTCGCCCGGACGGTGGTCCGCCTGGCGACGGCCGGACCCACCCGGCGTGGGAAGCGACGCATCACCCCGCGGGCACCCGCCGGGATCCACATGCCGGGGCCGAGCTACGCGCCGGTGTTCGCCGCGATCGGGATGGGCGTCCTGCTCTTCGGGGTGGTCCTGGGCGGCGAATGGATCATCGTCGGGATCGTCGCGCTCACGCTCTCGCTCCTCTACTGGGGCCGCGAAGGGCTCGCCGAATATGACCACCTCGTGGATGCGCAGCGGTTGCCGGCTGTCGTCCACCAGGGCCCCCCGCCCGGCGTCCACATGCCCGGTCCGTCGTTCCAGCCCATCGTCGCGGCGCTTTCGATGATGGTTCTCTTCTTCGGACTCGTGTTCGGGGGGTGGCTGCTGCTGGCGGGCGTCCTGTTCCTCGCCGCGGCTCTCCTGTCCTGGCTCGCCGATGCACGCGGTGAGTACGTCAAGACGGTCGAAGCGGATCAGACCGGCCACATCGAGAACCTGCCGGCGCCTGGCTACCCGAAGCGGCTCCTCGGGACGTTCAGCGTGATCACGGTGCTCGCCATCCTGTTGACTGCCGGCGTCCTGCCGCCGCGTGACCCGGAGCCCGCGCCCGTGGACGGGTCACCGGCGCCGTCCGGTGAAGGGCCGCCTTCCGGACTCGCGATCGTCGCCAAGGACATCAAATACGACATCCACGCACTCGAAGTGGCGGCGAACGCGCCGTTCACGATCGCGTTCAGGAACGATGACCCTCCGTCCGTGCCGCACGACATCGACCTGCGCAGCGAAAGTGGGGATGTCCTCCTGGACCATCCCACGATCAACGGCGGCGAGTCGACGACGTACGCCTTCGATCCGCTGACGCCGGGCACATACGTCCTCATCTGTTCGGTCCATCCGTTTGCGGACATGACCGCGACGTTGACCGTCAAGTAGGACCGGGCCACGCCTCGGCGACCGGCGCCCGGCGCCCTGCTCCTCGCCCTCGTCGCGACGCTGGCGATCATCGCCCTCGTTCAGGTCGCGTTGACCGGCGATCCGGCTCCCTCGAGCGGACCCGGCACGACGGCGCCGGCCAGCGAGCCGATCGCTCGTGACGCGCCCGCCCCGGAGTTCACCGGCACGACGCTCGACGGCGACCCCTTCCGTCTGAGCGAGCTGCGCGGTCGCCCCGTCATCGTCAACTTCTGGGGACCCTCCTGCGAACCCTGTCTGCGCGAGTTCCCGCTGCTCGCGGCGAAGGCAGCCCAGTACGCCGGAGAGGGGCTGGTCATCGTCGGCGTGCTCATGGGCGATCCACCGGAGCCGGCCCAGGCATTCGTCACGAAGTTCGGGGCCACCTGGGACACCGTCATCGATCCGGACGGGGACGCCCGGCGCGCGTATCGGGTGCTGGCTCGGCCACAGACCTTCTTCATCGATCGTGCGGGCATCCTGCGCTCGATCCAGATCGGTGAGGTGATCGAGCGCGACTTCGAGCGCCAGTACGCCCTGATCAGTCGATGACGGAGCCGGCGATCCTCGTCGAGGGGCTCGTGAAGTCCTACGGCGGCCGGCGCGTCCTGGGCGGCGTCTCGTTCTCGGTATCGGCCGGGAAGCTCGTGGCCCTGCTGGGGCCGAACGGCGCGGGCAAGACGACCACGATCGAGATCGTGGAGGGCTATCGCACCGCCGATGCGGGGACCGTCTCGGTCCTCGGCCAGGACCCCGCCCGGGGCGGCGCGGCGCATCGTGCCCGCGTGGGCCACATGCTCCAGTCGGGCGGGATCGACCCGCGAGCGCGACCGCTCGAACTCATCCGCCTCTACCGATCACTCCATCGCGACGGCCGGGACCCGGATGAGCTCATCGATCTGGTCCATCTCCGTTCCGTCGCGTCCACGCCGTATCGCCGGCTATCCGGCGGGGAGCGGCAACGCCTGGCACTCGCGCTGGCACTCGTGGGCACGCCCGAGGTCCTGGTCCTCGACGAGCCGACGGCGGGCATGGACCAGGAGGCGAAACGCCTCACCCGCGACCTGATCCGCGGCCTGCGCGACGACGGGCTTGCGATCCTCCTCACCACCCATGACCTCGCCGATGTCGAGCGGTTGGCTGATCGCGTCGCGATCCTGCACGGTGGCCGGATCGTCGCCGATGGGACGCTCGACGAGTTGGCCGCGAACGGACCGGCATCGACGACGATCAGCCTCCGGACCGAGCGCGGACTCGACGACGCGGGGCGCTCCTCGCTCGCCGCCGCGATCCGGGCATGGGCCGCGATCCGGGGCGATGCTTTCGTCGAGATGGAGGTGTCCGGCGCGGGCCTCGAGGAACGCTACTTCGCCCTCACAGCGGATACGGCTGACTCGGCCGATCGCGACACGAGCGGCAGTGATCCGGCCGCCTTCCAGCGCGGGCGCCGATCGTGAGCCGGCCCGCCTCCTTCGGCCGCGCCGTCGCGGAACTTACGAGGATGGAGCTCCGGATGGCCTCCAGGCGCGCGGAGAACGTCCTCGTCACGATCATCGTTCCCGCGGCCGTGCTGCTGTTCTTTTCGGCCGTGAGCGTGGCGCCGCAGGCCGAACGGCCACTCGTCGTGTTCCTCCTGCCCGGGACCGTCGCCCTGGCCATCATCGCCACGAGCCTGGTCAATCTGGGGATCGCGACGGCCTACGAGCGCGCATATGGCGTACTCAAGCGCCTCGGCGGCGCCCCGGTCGAGCGCAGTGCCGTCATCGTGGCCAAGTTCGCGACGGTCGGGATCATCGAGCTCGTCCAGATCACTCTGCTCGTCGCCATCGCGATCACCCTGCTCGACTGGCGGCCGGACGAACCGATCTCTCCGTGGCTCGTCGGTGCGGGGCTCCTCCTCGGCACGACGGCCTTCGCCGGCCTCGGGCTCGCCCTGGCGGGTGCGCTGCGCGCCGAGGCGACCCTCGCGATCGCCAACGCGCTGTTCCTCGTGTTCCTGCTGCTCGGGGGGATCGTCCTGCCTGTCGATCATCTCCCCGGTGTTCTCGCCGACATCGCGGCCCTGCTTCCCGCCGGGGCTCTGTCCGCGCTGATCAGGGCCGGGCTGGGCGCAGGCGGCGAGGTGCTCGGGCCGCTCGCCGTGCTTGGGGCATGGGCGGTGGGCGGCGCGGTCGCGGCGGTCCGCCTCTTCCGCTGGGACTAGGATTTGCGCACGGGCTCGACGGGCAGCCCGAGTCCCCTGGAGGCTGACGTGCCAGAGCATCCCCTCGCATCCTCGTTCCTTTCTGCCCGACTGGAGTTGATCGCCGGCGATCCGAGTCAGTTCATCGGGCTCCTCGCGGATGACATCGAGTGGTGGGACACCGGCGCGAGCCGACCGATCCGGGGCAAGGCTGCGGTCGCCGATCACCTGGCCCAACCGCCCGACAACCGCGATCTGTCCGAAGTGCACGACGTCCTCGTGAATGAGGAACATCTGATCGCCCTGATCCACGGGCGAGTGTCGAGGGACGACTCGTCGTTCGACTACTCGATCGCAGAGATCTACCACTTCAACCAGTTCGGGCGCCTGAGCAAGCGACAGGCATTCGCTCCAGACGGTCGAGCCATCGACGAACAGCTCGGCTGAGAGAGGCAGGCCGGACCGATCTCACGACATGCATGCGAGCTGGTCCTGCGGTCTTTGACAGGTTCTCTACGATGAATCGATGCCCACCGAAGTCGCCTGGATCTCCGTCCCGGGCGGCCGATTGCAGGCCGTCGTCGATGGGGACGGACCGCCGCTCGTGCTCGTCCATGCCGGGATCGTCGACTTGCGCTCCTGGGATCCGCTCGTTCCGTTCCTCGTGGACGCGGGGTTCCGGGTCATCCGTTACGACACCCGCGGCTTCGGCTCGTCCACGACCGACGACATCGCCTATTCGAATTGAGCGGACCTGCGCGCCGTCCTCGATCACTTCGGGATCGCCCGTGCAGTCCTGGTGGGGAACTCGCGCGGCGCGATGATCTGCCTCGATACCGTCGTCGAATTGCCGGATCGCGTCGCCGCTCTGGCCTGGATCGGCGGTGGGATCGGCGGATACGAGTCCGAGCCGACGCCCGAGGAGCTGGCCGTGTTCGAGCAACTCGAGGCCGCCGAGGAGGCGCTCGACGGGCCGCGCGTCGCGGAGCTGGACCTTCAGGTCTGGGTGGACGGAGTGGGCCAGCCGGCCACCCGCGTCTCGCCGGGGATCCGCGAGGCCGTTCGTGCGATGGACATCCCGCTCTACGATCCGGACCGGATCATGGGCCGGCCGATCCCGATGGACCAGGTCACGAACGACCACCTCGAGGGCATCGCCATCCCCGTCCTCGCGGTCGTGGGGAGCCTCGATACGTCGGAGACGCGCAGTGCGGCAAGACGTCTCGCTGACGCGGTCCCGGGCGCCGAATTCGTGGAGATCCCCGACGTCGCGCACCTGGTCGGGATGGAGGCGCCGCAGCGACTCGCCGACCTGCTCGCAACGTTCGTCGCGCCGATCGGGCGCCGGGGCTGACAAAGATCGAACCCCGGGTGGTCGGGACCCGGGGTTCTGGTGAAGGCGTATTGGTTGCGGGGGACGGATTCGAACCGCCGACCTTCGGGTTATGAGCCCGACGAGCTGCCGCTGCTCCACCCCGCGACCTCGGATGATAGGCACTCGAAGCGATTTCGGTCAAACAGCGTGGCCGTTCAGTATCATCCGGGCTTCCAACGTGAGACGACCGAGAACCCCATCCTCGTCACGATCATCTGGGTCATCGTGATCGTCGGGATCTTCGGGCCGCTGGGCGTCCGTCGCTACCGGAACATGAGCCGCTAGGCGGGCAGCCGGAGCGTTTCCGGCGCGGTGACGCGTCCCGAGCTCGGAACTGACGCCCCGCCCAACCGCGCTAGCGAGCGTAGAGCCAGTCCGCGAACGAGAAGTTCTTGCCCAGCGTCTTCGCCGTGCCGCCGCGATCGGACGTCCCGTAGCGAGCGTCGGTGAGCCACGGTTGCCAGCGATCGTCGCCGGTGGCGGGATACTTCGCGACGTCGACCAGCCAGCGGACCGCACGGCCCAACGCCGCGTCCTCCCAGCTCCATGCGGCATGGCCGGCCTGGTACAGGAGCTCGGCCTGGAGCACGGCGCCCTGGAGGGCCTCCCACACGTAGTTCTCCTTCGGGGGTGGCCACGTGTAGTTGCCGCCGCGCCGTTGGTCGTCCGGCAGGACGCCGCCGAGCTCGTGCCCATCGCGGGTGCAGCCGGCCGGGTTGATCCCGACTGGTTTCGCGGCGTCGCACTGCCAGCTGAGCGATCCGTACTTGAAGCCCGCGTACGAGCCGCGGTCCCCGAGCCAGCCCCTGAACACCTTCGCCTGGCGGTTGAGCTGGGCCGTGTCACCCAGGTAGCGTGCGATGGCGACCCGGGCAGCACCGGCATGCGTTCCCCAGTTGTTCGGGCGCTTCTCGGCCGTCCCCACGAGGGTGTCGCCGTCGAGCACCTTGGTCAGCAGCTTCTTGAGCCATGGACGGAACACGTCCTTGTCGAACGCCGGATCGGCACTCCGGACGTCGATGAGATCGGCGGCGATGACGTAGCCGGGAAGGTTGCGGCCGAGCGCGAGGGTCTGCCCACCGCTCTCTGTCCCGACGACCGCCTTGAGCGCGTCGAGGACCGACACGCGCATCGCCGCGTCACCCGTGCGGCCGTAGACGAGCGCCCGCGCGAGGACGATCTGGTCCGCGTGCGTGTCGTTCGACGAGAGCCTCGGGGTCGCAGAACGCTTGGAGACCTCGACGACCCAGTTCCAGGCCGCTCCAGAGGTCGGCAGCTTGCGCAGCTCCGAGGGCGACATCAGCAGGTAGCTCGAGGCGGCCCGTGGCGGAGGTGGCGCAAGGGGCGGGCGCGGCGTGGAGCGGGGCGTGGGTCGTGGGGTCACCTTGGGGGTGGGTTTCGGCGCACTCGTCGCAGCGGCGGCTGGAGGTGCGGACGCGTCGGCAGGGGGCTTGGAGGCGATCGAATTGGAGCTCAGGGTCGCCGTCGCGGGGGCCGTTGTCGCGAGGCCCGTGGTGCCTGGCGTTGGTGACCGGCTTGCGAGAGCGGCCGCACCCGGATCGGTGATCGAAGCGGGCTCGGTCCCGACAGCGCTGAGACCCGTGGCGACGAGGACGGCACCGGCGATCGTCAGCAGGACCACCGAGGGACGGGCTCGCCGGGGCGGCAGCACGCGTGAGGATCCGGGGCCGCGTCCACGCTCGTCGTCTGGATCGGGTGACCGACTCTTCGAGCCGTCCCACCCAGCGCGGGCCCCCGCCGCGTCACGCATGTCCGACCCTACCAATCTGACCGGTTGATGAGTGTACGCCCAATCGCCGCCCTGCGGTTGCGTTCGTCGAGGTCGCCGCTTCGGCGGATCAGCCCGTCGGCAGCTCGTCGAGGGGCGCCGCCCGTGGACCACGCCCCAGGAGCCGCATCTGCCGGCCGCCGACCGCGAGGCCCAGCACGAGCACCACGGCGACGACGACCACGACGACGTAGAACGGATAGCGGATGTCGATCTCGGCGAGGTATCCGGCGAGCAGCGAAGCGAGGATCGAGCCCAGCGTCCCGGCGGCGCCATAGATGCCCTGGGCCGTCGACGAGCGGCCGATGGGGCTGCCGGCCGCGACCACGGCGAAGATCGCCGGGCTCGAGATCGCGATGCCGAACGCCTCCATCCCGACCACGGGCACTGCGAGGAGCGGGTTGATCAGCAACGGGTAGATGAAGCTCGCCAGGCCGATCAGAAGCATCCCGACCACGATGAATGCATAGCCGCCCCGTCGGTCCACGACCCGGCCGGCGATCGGCGACGCCAGCAGGACGACCCCGCCGAAGATCCCGAAGGTCAGACCCACCAGGTCGAGACCACCGCCAAGCCTGGTCAGGAAGAGGGTCCAGATCACCTCGTAGACACCGCCCGAGAAGAACCCGCCGAAGTTCAGGATGAGGGCTGCGATGAGCATCCGATTGAACAGGCTGATCGGATGCGAACTGCGCACCCTGGAACCATCCGGCGCGTTGCGGTCATCGGCCGCCTCCGATTCGACGCTCTGGCCCTGGCCCGGGAACTCCGTCGAGGACGTGACGGGGATGGCGGCCACCCGAACCTGGTGGGGTCGCTCCTTCACGCGCAGCGCGATCGCGACGGCGGCGATGCCACTCGCGACGGCGCTGAAGATGAATGCGAACTCGACGCCACCGAAGAACGCAGCCCCGAACCCGCCGATCGCCGGCCCGAACAGGAGACCACCCATCTGTGAGGCGCCGTAGAGCCCGAATGCCTCGCCGCGTCGCTCGGGAGGCGTCGCGTCGGCCAGGTAGCCGCGGGCGGCTGGATCGTAGATCGCCGTTCCCACGCCGGCCACGCCGCGCAGGATGAGGAACGGCAGCGCACCTACGAAGACCAACGAGAGGCCGACGCCCGCGCCCGACACGAGCAGGCCGGCGACGAGCAGCGGGACGCGCCTGGTGCGATCGGCGATCACGCCGAAGACCGGCTCGGTGAAGAGACGCGCGGCCGGCCATGCGGCGACGATCACCCCGAGCAACGCGAGGTCGACGCCGTTCTCGGTGAAGTAGATCGGCATGACCGGAAGGAGCGCCCCGAACCCGACGTACAGGACGAATTCGGCGGCGAACAGGGGCAGGAGCGCGGACCAGCGGTCGAACCAACCGCTGACGCGCGTGGATCGGGGGCGTCGGGACGTCATGGAGCGCACATCCTAGTCGAGCACACGAAGGGGCTCGCGAGGCGGTGCGAGCGGTGCGACGGGGCACCGCGGCACCGGGCGGACCGGCACCGGGCCGGGCGACGCGGCGCCGGGCGACTGCGCCGATTCAGCCGGTCGTCTGGAGCCCTGCGGCGATCCCACCCACGGTGAGGTGGACGAGCTCGCGGAGGGCCGCCTCACGATCCGGATCGCCATCGGGATCTGGTTCGTGGCCGGCGTGAGCTGGTTCGCCGCGGTGCGGGATCGGCGGGATGGCACGCAGCGCCGCGAGCCCGCGCACCTGGAGCTCCGACAGTGAGTCGACGTACGGGTTGCGAACGGCGATCGCGCGCTGGATCGCCGGCAGTCCGTCGAGGAGCTGGGCCCGACCGGTGATGCGCAGCACCGCCTCCACCGTCCGCTCGTACTCCGCGACGATCTCGGTCCAGCGTCGTTCATCTCCGGGCTCGGTCGCCAGGGACGCGTAGCGCTTCGCCACCGTCATGTCGGCTCGGGCAAGGCTGAACTCGCTGTTGTCGATGACTGCGGTGAGGAACGGCCACTGGTCGTACAGCTCGGCGAGTCGAGTGACGACCGAAGGCCCCTCGGCCGCGACGAGACCGGTGACCGCGGTGCCGAGCCCGTACCATCCGGGCAGGTCGACGCGGGCCTGGGACCAGGCGAACGTCCACGGGATCGCCCGAAGGTCGTCGATCCCCGGCGGGTCGAGCCGGCGTGCCGGACGCGCGGCCGGACGTGATCCGAAGCGGAGGCCGGCCAGCTCGTCGATCGGGGTGATGCGCCGAAAGAACCCTGCGAACTCGGGATCGTCGTACACGAGCGTTCGATAGGCCGTCCTCGCGCGGTCGGCCAGCCGCGCCAGCAGGTCCTCGCGATCGTCGTGCGGCAGCGCCGTCTCGCCGAGATCGCGGACCGTGGCGGTGAGGACGGCGCCGGTGACGCGCTCGAGATGGCGTCGCGCCAGGGCCGGGTCGGCGTAGTGCGCGGTGATGACCTCGCCCTGCTCGGTCACCTTCAGTCGGCCGGCGATCGAACCCGGGGCCTGTCCGAGCACCGCTCGATCGGTCCGGCCGCCGCCGCGCCCGATCCCGCCGCCGCGCCCGTGGAAAAGGGTCAGCTCCACGCCCCGCCGCCGCGCCACGTCCACGAGCGCCGCCTGCGCTCCGTGAAGCAGCCAGTTGGCCGCGAGATACCCCGAATTCCTTGTTCGAATCGGAGTAGCCGAGCATCACTTCCTGGCGGTCGCCGCGACCCGCGAGATGCGTGCGGTAGCCCGGATCGTCGAGGAGGCGATCGAGGATGGGCCCGGCCAATTCGAGCGCTTCCGCGGACTCGAACAGCGGGACCACGTCGAGTCGGGGCGACGAGCCCGGGGCGGCGCGCTCGGCCAGGCGGAGGACGCGCAGGACGTCGTCGGGCTCCACCGTGAAGCTGATGACGTAGCGCTGGATGGAAGCCGCCCCGAATCGATCCTGCGACTCCGGCACCACCCGGAAGGTCGCGAGGACTTCGTCGAGCGACACGCCGGGCGCGACGTCACGACCCGGAGGATCCCCGGCGTCGAGGGCCGCCTCGGCTGCCCGATGGACGGCGGCGTGCTGGCGGATCTCCATCGCCGCGAGGTGGAACCCGAACGTCTCGAGCTGCCAGCGCAGGTCCTGGACCTCGCCCCACGCCACGCGGGCCAGCCCGTCCCCGACGAGTGCGTCGGCAAGCTCGCGAAGCTCGACGGCCAGCGCATCCGAGGTCGGGTACGCGCCGTGGGTCGGTCCTCGGCCGCCGGTCAGGCTCGCCCGCGTGCGGCGCAGGCGCTCGGCGACGAACCCGAGTCGCTGGCGATACGGCTCCTCCGGGAATCGACGGGACAGCTGTCGAGCCAGATCGGGCAGGTCCGCGCCGTCGACCCGTAATCGCTCCACGAGCGTGGCCGCGACCGCCGCGGGTGCGACGCGCGCCGCGATCGTCTGCTGGAGGCGGACCGCGACGGCCTCGTAGCCACGCAGGACATGGTCGGCCTGGATCCGGAGCGCGTGGGCCGTCACGTCCGCCGTGACGCCGGGGTTGCCATCGCGATCGCCGCCGATCCAGGTGCCCCACGACATGAACGCCGGAACCCGTGCCGGACGTGCCTGGTCAGCGCGACCCGCGGCGTCAGCGCGACCCGCGGCGTCAGCGCGACCCGCGGCAAGCCCGCTCTCGAGGGCGCGGTACAGCCCGGGTACGAGACGGAACAACGTCGCATCGAAGAAGGCGAGGGCGGCCCGCACCTCATCCAGCGGCGCCGGTGCGACGGCACGATGTTCGGCCGTCCTCCAGAGGAGTGTGATCTCTTCGCGGAGGTGCCGGCGGATGTCGCGATCCTCGTCGGGCGTCAGGCGAGGGTCGTCGAGCCTGGCGAGATGCCCGGCCACCCGTCGGAGTGCAAGGAGCTGCGTCCGACGACGTGCCTCCGTCGGGTGGGCCGTGAGGACGGGCTGGATCCGCAGCCCGTCGACGACCCGGTCGACGGTCTCCTCGCTCGCCATCCCGCGCAGCCCGGCGGCGATCCCGGCCAGGGAGTCGGGAAGGAGCCGGTCCTTCGCCCGTCGCTGGCGGATCGCCCGCAGTCGGACCCGGTGGCGCTCCTCGGCGAGGTTGACCAGCTGGAAGTACAGCGCGAAGGAACGCGCCACCGCACGCGCCCGGTCGACCGTGAGCGCGCCGAGCTCCCGTTCGAGCTCTCCGCGCTGTGCGTGGTCGCCGGCTCGAGCCGCGATCGCTCGACGACGGCTGCGCTCCACGAGACGGAAGAGGTCGACGCCTTCCTGCTCGGCGATCACCTGGCCAAGGAGGGCCCCGAGCAGCTTGATCTCGCGGCCCAGCGGATCGCGGGCCCGTCCGCCGCCGGCCAGGCTCGGCTCCGCACGGACCGCGGCATCGACGCGCACCTCGCCCGGCGTCATCGTCGGACGCGCCCGCGCGGGGTTGTTTGTATCGTGGGGCGATGACGCAACCCACGATGGCGACGACCGGCGAATCGCAACTGACCCAATTGCGCTTCCTTCATCGTGTCGCCCGGCTGGCCACGACGGCGCAGACGTGGGACGAACTGCTCGAGACGATCGTCGACGAGACCAGCAACGTGCTTCATGCCGACGTTTCGTCGCTCTACCTGCTCGATCGAGATGGAGCGTACCTCACGCTCGCCGCGACGAACGGACTGGACCGCTACCAGATCGGTCGAGCGCGCGTGCCGTTCGGCGAGGGCGTCACCGGACGCGTGGCCGCGTCGCGCGAACCGCTGGTGGTTCCCGACGTCCTGAACGACAAGCGCTTCCTGTGGGTCCGGGGGATCGACCAGAAGCGGTTCATCGCCTCGATGCTCTCGGTGCCCCTGGTCTGGGCCGACATGACCGTCGGCGTCCTGAACATCCAGACCGAGGAGCCCAGGACGTTCAGCCCGGAGGACGTCGATCAGCTCGGCGCCATCGCCGACCTGCTCGCCGGCATCGTCGAGAAGGGTCGCCAGCAGCGCGAGGCGGAGGCGCGTGCGGCCGAGCTGAAGGCGATCGACGGAGCGCGCGCCGAGCTCATCGCGATGGTCACCCACGAGTTGCGCACCCCGCTCGCCGTGGTTCGCGCGTACGCCGACCTGCTGGCGAACGAACCGTCGCTCGACGGGCGCAAGTCGCGGGACATCGCGCGCCGGGCGCAACGCGCCGAGTGGTATCACGCGGCCCTGGCCCAGATCGAACGGCTGGATCGCCTGGTCGACTCGATCCTCGCCTCGGTCCGCGTGGTCCCGGACCAGCCGGCAGCGTCCGAGCCTACGGAAGTCGGCGAAGTCGCCGCCGATGTCGTGCGCCAGCTGGGACCCATCCTCGACGGGCATCGGATCCGATTCGCGTCGAAGGCGCCGCTCTATGCGTTGGCCGATCCACCGCGTCTCCGCCAGGTGATCGAGCATCTTCTCGAGAACGCCGTCAAGTACGCGCCACCGACCACGACGATCACGGTCGACTGGGCGCTCGTCGAGGGCGTCGTCCGCCTGGGGGTGACGGATGAGGGTCCGGGCATCCCCGAGGAGTGGCGTGAGCGGATCTTCGAGCCCTATGCACGACGAGATACGAAAACGGCGCGCGGATCGGGCATCGGGCTGTACGCTGCGATGCGACTCGTCGAATTGATGGGTGGCCGGCTGTGGTGCGAGCCCGCCGAGGGCCACTCCGGCGCCCGGTTCGTCGTGGCATTGCCGGCCGTCGTGGCCGTATAGGGAGCAGCGATCGCCGATGAGCTGGAGACGCGGATGCCGGGCGTGAGCGCAAGGCCGCTCCGGATCCTCGTGGTCGACGACGATCCGGCGATGGTCGGCGCGATCACCGCGCTCGTCGGCACGGAGGGCCACCAGGTGATCACGGCGTACGACGGCCTCACCGCGGTCAGGCGCTTCCGTGAGGAAGTCCCCGATATCGTCCTCCTCGACCTCGCGATGCCCGGCCCGGACGGATTCACCGTCGCCGGCCAGATGCGTGCCATCGCTCCCACCCCGATCGTCGTCGTCTCGGGTGAGAGCAGCGAAGCGGCAAAGGTCAAGGCCCTGGGGATCGGGGCCGACGACTACCTCGTCAAGCCGTTCGGACGAGCCGAGCTGCTCGCCCGGATCAATGCGGTGATGCGCCGCGTCGACCGCTCGACCATCGGCAGCAGCACCGGTCCGTTGTCGTTCGGCGATCTCTCGATGGAACCGAGCCGCCATGAAGCGACGGTCAACGGCCGGCCGCTCTCGCTGACGCCGATCGAGTACCGGCTGCTCGAGGCCCTGGTCCGCGCCAATGGCGACCTCGTCCCGCATCTGCTGCTTGCCCGGTCGGGGTGGCCGGCCGAATCCGATCCCGATCTCCTCTGGCTGAAGCCCCACCTGGCGCGGCTTCGAGCGAAGGTCGCGGCCCATGCCGGTCCGCGAGTCGCCGCGGTGCGTGGGGTGGGCTACCGGGTGGAGGCGTAGCGCCGGAGCTGTCGCCGGTCCGGCGTCCATCGCGGAACGCCCGTTGCCGGGCGCGGGGACGTGCCGCGGGGTGCTGAGGGCCGCCTCAGGCCAGGACGGCGATCGGAACCCCGAGCCGATCGTGGGCGACCTCGGAGCAGTCGATTCGGCAGCCGCGCGCATCGCGGCCGCCGAGCGGGGCGAAGTGGTACCAACCCTCGCCCGAAGCATCGTCATCGGCACGCAGGCGGCATCCGCACTGCGCACAGGTCACGAGGGTGAACGCGACACGCGGACGCGGCGTACCACGTCCCGTCAGATCGTCCTGGTAGGTCATCGGATCCCTCGTTCGTTCTTCGTCGGTCGCTCGCACGGCGAAACTGCCCTCGCGAGCCAAGGTACGGGCCGACGGCCACGGGCGTCGCTCACGCTCGGGTGCCATTGGGGTTGCGATCCGGTTGCGATGGGTCGATCCGGCCCCCGGGCGATTGACGCGGTCCGCGTTCCCCCGGTAGCATCGGCTCACAACTGAAGAGCGCTTATCAAGAGTGGC
This sequence comes from uncultured Chloroflexia bacterium, assembly GCA_963714835.1. Lineage (GTDB taxonomy): Bacteria > Chloroflexota > Limnocylindria > Limnocylindrales > CSP1-4 > CAKKPP01. Next base: position 311,389 of record CAVQPX010000003.1, on the reverse strand, counting down.
GGAGGGACCGGCCCGATGAAGCCACGACAACCTATCGACGTCGCGTCGACAAGGTGCCAATTCCGGGCAGGTCCTCCTGCGAGATAAGGGAACTCTCCCGAGACCCTTCCGCTGGAAGGGTCTTCCCATTCCCGGTCCCGATCGCCTCTCCCCGCATCCTGGAGACCATCGTGACCACGCAGTTCGACACGCACCCGGCAACCACAGGCGATCCCTCCGACAGCGCCATGCGCGTCCGGCTGGCCTGTCGGCGGTGCGGCCAGGCGGCGGAGCTGGGCCCGAACTATGTGTGTCCGGCGTGCTTTGGTCCGCTCGATGTGGCCTACGACCTCGACGCCCTGCGTGGCTCGCTCAAGGCACGGACCATCGAGGGCCGCCCGCAGGGCGTCTGGCGCTATCGCGAGCTCCTGCCGGTCGATCCGCCCTCGCGCGGCCTCGCCGTCGGTTCGACGCCACTCGTCAACGCGGCGCGGCTCGGTGCGAGCATCGGGATCGAGCGGCTATGGATCAAGGACGACACCCGCAATCCGAGCCTGTCGTTCAAGGATCGACCGGTGGCGATGGCGGCCGCGGCCGTCGAGCGGTTCTCGATGGGCACCCTCGCCTGCGCGTCCACCGGGAACCTTGCCGGCGCGACGGCGGCAGCAGCGGCAGCCCTCGGGATCCCCGCCTACGTCTTCATCCCGGCCGACCTCGAACCGGCCAAGATCGACCATGCGTTGGCCTACGGCGCGACCGTCGTCCCGATCGATGGGACCTACGACGACGTCAACCGGATCTGCCTCGAGGTCGCGGACGAGACGGGCTGGGGCTTCGTCAACGTCAATCTCCGGCCGTTCTACGCCGAGGGAAGCAAGACGCTCGCCTTCGAGATCGCCGAATCGCTCGGGTGGCGGACGCCGGATGTCGTCGTGGCTCCGATCGCGTCGGGAGCGATGTTCACGAAGCTGGCCAAGGGCTTCGCCGAGCTTGCGGCGGTCGGGCTCATCGAGCCGCGCCCGGTGCGCTTCGTCGGCGGCCAGGCGGAAGGCTGCGCGCCCGTCGCGACGGCGTGGCAGAACGGCAGCGATGTCGTGGAACCGGTCCAGACCCCGGACACGATCGTGCGCTCCCTGGCGATCGGCAATCCCGCCGACGGCGGGTACGCGGTGGAGCTCGCCCGGTCGTCGCGCGGCTCGATCGAGGCGATCCCCGACGCGGTCACGGCAGAGACGATCCGCGACGTCGCGCGCCTCGAGGGGATCTTCACCGAGACCGCCGGGGGCGTGACCGTGGCGGCCACCGCGGCGGCGCGGCGGCGCGGGGTGATCCGCGCGGACGACGAGGTCGTCACGCTGCTCACGGGGAACGGGCTGAAGACGCCGGATGCCCGCCAGTTCGGCGTCGCGTCGGGCACGGACCGGCGCGCGCGGCCGGGTGAACCGGGTCTCGCTCCGGTCCTTTCGTCGCGGTTCGGCGACGTCCTGAAGTGGCTGGAGGGAACGTCGTGAGTGCCGTTCGGATCCCTCCGGTGCTGCGCGCGGCCACGGGTGGTCAGAAGCAGGTCGAGGCCGGCGGCGCGACCGTCGGCGAGGTGCTCCAGACCCTCGTCGCGACCTACCCCTCGCTCGAGCAGCAGCTGTTCGGCGCCGACGCGTCGCTGAACCGATTCGTGAACGTCTTCCTGAACGACACGGACATCCGGCACCTGGATGCCCTGGAGACGCCGGTCGAGGATCGCGACACGGTCGTCCTGCTCCCTGCGATGGCGGGCGGCTGAGGGCGGTTCTCAGGCCAGGGCGCGTTCGCCTTCGGCTTCGCCGGCCATCGAGCGAGCCTCGCGCCTGACGACATCCGGTGCCACCGCCGGTTCGATCTCGGTCGGACGCGGTTCCACCAGCCAGACGTGCTCGGGAGCGAGCGATCCGAGGGATCGGGCGAGCTCGGATCCCTCCGAGGCGTGGTCCGCCACGAGTCGATCCAGTTCCGCGCGCAGGGCGGGGCCGTCAGCGTGCTGTACCAGCGCATCCGCGAGGCGGACGGCGCGGACGCTCGAGGTGTGCAGCGCGTCGGCGGATCGGCCGTCCGGGTCGTAGAGGTAGGCGCGACCGCCCGTCATCCCCGCTCCGAAGTTCGGCCCGATCGACCCGAGGACGACGATCGCGCCGCCCGTCATGTACTCGCAGCCGTGCGGCCCAAGGCCCTCGACGACCGCATCGGCGCCGCTGTTCCGAACCGCGAACCGCATCGCCGCCCGGCCGACCACGTGCAATCGCCCGGCCGTCGCTCCGTAGAGGCACGTGTTGCCGGCGATGACCGCGTCGGCGGCCGCGACGCCGAGATCGGGCTCCGGCTCCACGACGACGGTGCCGCCCGACAGGCCCTTGGCGACGAAGTCGTTCGCCTGGCCCGTCAGCCGCAGGCGCAGCCCGTTCGTCGCGAAGGCCCCGAACGACTGTCCGACCGATCCCCGGAGCCCGAGTCGGATCGACCCGCCCATGCCGCGTCGCTCGACGGCACCCGATAGTGCGGCACCGAATGAGCGGTCGGCAGTCGTCACGCTCAACCCGCCCACGGACACGCCGTTCTGGCCAGCGAAGGCTTCGACGAGGCGCGTCTCGAGCTCCGACGCCGGGACCCGCGCGATCTCGCGTCCGGCCCCGGCTGGATCGGCACGCCGTGCTTCCGAGACGTTCCAGGGCGGCGTCTGCGTGAGTGCCGCGAGGTCGTGCGTGGAGTCGCGCCGGACCGGCGCGATGTGGCGACGGACCTCGCCGACGATCGCGCCGACCGAGCGCTCGCCGATGGCCGCGAGCTCGTGACGGAGGTCCTCCGCGACCGCGAGGAAGAAGCGTTCGACCTGCTCGGGGGTCCCGCGGAACTTCGCCCGAAGGTCCTCGCGCTGGGTGGCGATCCCCGTCGGGCAAGTGTCGAGATGGCACTGGCGAGCCATGTCGCAACCGATCGCCACGAGGCCGGCCGTCCCGAAGGCGAATTCCTCGGCACCCAGGAGTGCGGCGAGCAGCAGATCGCGGCCCGTCTGGAGGCCACCGTCGACGCGGATCGCGACCCGATCGCGCAGATCGTTGCGGAGGAGGACCTGGTGGACCTCGGCGAGCCCGAACTCCCACGGCGCGCCGACGTGCTTGATCGAGCTGAGCGGCGAGGCGCCCGTCCCGCCGGCATGCCCCGAGAGATGGATGTACGACGCCCCGGCCTTGGCCACGCCGGCGGCGATCGTCCCGACCCCCCGCGTGGCGACAAGCTTGACGCCGATCCTTGCCCGCGGATTGATCGCTCGCAGGTCGGTGATGAGCTGCGCCAGGTCCTCGATGGAGTAGATGTCGTGATGCGGCGGCGGGCTGATGAGCGATTGCCCAGGCTGAGCGCGGCGCAACGCCGCGATGTACGCGGTCGCCTTCTTGCCGGGCAGCTGGCCGCCCTCACCGGGCTTCGAACCCTGGGCCATCTTGATCTCGAGCTGATCGGCGCGGGCGAGGTAGGTCGCCGTGACACCGAACCGCGCCGATGCGACCTGCTTGATATGGGCATCGCGCCGTCGGCCGTCCGGTCCCGGTTCGTACCAGGCGGGATCCTCGCCGCCCTCGCCGGTGTTCGCCGAGCCGCCGGCTCGCTGGATCCCGATCGTGAGCGCCTGGTGCGCCTCCGGGCTCAGCGCGCCGACACTCATCGCCGAGACGACGAACCGGCGCCGCGATCGATCGTGCCGATTCCACCTCGGAGAGCGGGATCGCGCCGCCGACGCCTCGACCGGATCGCGCGCTCGGTCGGATCCGCAGGTCGTCGCGAACTGTCGCGGCATCGCGGGCAAGCGCGGACCGGTATCCATCGCGATCGAGCGGATCGGCGTCGCCGAAGCCGGCGACGGCCTGCGTGGCCGCGACGATCTTCGGCGCATAGAGGTGCGCCTCGCCGTCGGCGCGGAACCGGGCGCGCCCGGGATCCGGGAACCGGCGCTCGCGTCCCGGCGCGGGTTCGGGGAGCTCGAGGGCCGCACGACGGCGCTCCAGCTGGCGCTCGGCAAGATCTTCGAGGGAGACGCGTCCCGGCCAGGCGGCGGCCGTCGGGAAGCAGCGCGCCGCGACGTCGGGGGCGAGTTCGAGAACTTCGAAGAGGGCGCCACCCACGTACGAGGCCGCGGTACTGATGCCCATCCGCGCGAGCGTCTTGCGCAGCCCCGCCTCGAGGCCGTCGACCAGGTTTTCCACGATCGCGCTCGACGCTCAGCTCCTCGGCGCCGCGGCTCCCGGCCAGCTCGGCGGCCAGCTCGATCGCGAGCCAGGGATGGACCGCCGTGGCGCCACAGGCCAGCGCCATCGCGAGGGCATGGACATCGAGCACGTCCGATGCGGCCGCGACGACGTCGGCTCGGCCGCGCAGCCCGGCATCGGTGAGTGCCGTATGCACCGCCCCGACGCCCAGGACGGACGGGATCGGCATTCGGCCCAGGTCGAGCCCCCGGTCGTCGAGGACGATGACCCGGGTCCGTCCACGTGCCGCGGCGACGGCCTCGCGCGCGAGGCGATCGAGCGCGACCTCCAGGCCCCGCGCCCCGGCATCGGCGGCCCACGTCGCATCGAGCGTCCGAACGCGGCCCGAAGCCGTCCCGACCGATCCGCCCAGCGCAGCCAGGAGGCCGTCGAGATCGGCCACGATCGGGCGGCGGAGGCGCACGGTACCCGGACGCCGCGGCAGGCCGCCGAGCAACGCCGGTCGACGACCCAGCTCGACGCGAAGGTCCATCACGACCCGCTCGCGGTCGGGGTCGATGGGCGGATTCGTCACCTGGGCGAACGCCTGGCGCAGGTGGTCGGCGACGCGACGGTCCGTTCGCCCGCGTCCCGGTGTCGGCGTGTCGTCGCCCATGCTCCACAGCGGTTCGTGCCCTTCGAGCGCGAGCGTCCGGATGTCGAGGCGCGCACGCTCGGCGTCGAGGCCGGCGAGGAACCGGATCGGGCCGGCGGTGGGCGTCGACCGTTCCGCGATCGGTGCCGTGTCGTCGTGAGCCACCCGCGAAGCGTCGTGGATCGGAAGCCGCCGGAGGATCGCGGTCTTCGCCTCGGCGTCCTCGAGGATCGCCCCGCGGCCAGGGTCCACGAGCAGCATCTGGCCCGGTCCCAGCCGGCCGCGTCGAACCGTCTCGGCGGGAGTGATCGGGACCGCCCCGGCCTCTGATGCCGCGGCGACCAGACGATCCCGCGTGACGGCGAACGCCAGGGGTCGCAGCCCGTTCCGGTCGAGCACGGCGCCCACTCGCCGGCCGTCGCTGAAGACGATCGTGGAGGGTCCGTCCCAGGGCGCCACGAGGCTGGCCGTCCGACGCCGGAACGACGCGAGCAGCGGATGCGCCGTCGGGCGCAGCGAGAGGGCCTCCGGAACGACGGCGAGGACCGCCATCGGCAGGCTGAAGCCGGTCGTCGTCAGGAGTTCGATCGCCTGATCCAGGGACAGCGAGTCCGACCCGCCCTGGCTGACGAGCGGGCCGGCCGCGACGAGCTCAGCCGCGACGCCCGCGTTCGCGCCCGGGACCGCATCGCGCGCCCGCCCGCGGACCTGTTCGCGATTCCCCCGGACCGTGTTGATCTCGCCGTTGTGGGCCGTGGCGCGGAACGGCTGGGCGAGCTCCCAGGCTGGCCGCGTGTTCGTCGCGAATCTCTGGTGGAAGACCGCGTGGCTGAGCCGAACGGCGCCCTGGAGGTCGAGGTAGAACGCGGCGAGCCGTTCGCCGGAAACGAGGCCCTTGTAGACGATCGTCCGGCTCGACGCCGACGGGATGCTGAACCCGGCCAGACCGGCCGCTTCCGCTTCGATCCGGCGGCGCACGATGACGAGGCGACGCTCGAAGGCGGCTTCGCTCGCGCGTCGGGGCAGCGCCATCGGCGCATCCCCGTCCGGTCGCGCGACGATCGCCTGCGCGAGGTGTGGCAGCGTCGCACGAGCCGCCGGACCCAGCACCGATGGATCGAGCGGGACGTCGCGCCAGCCGAGGAACGTGAGTCCCGCACCTTCGATCGCGGTCTGCACGATCCGGCGGGCACGGGCGCGCCCGCGCGCGGTCTGGGGCAGGAAGAGCTGGAAGATCGCCGGGCGGGCCGCCGCGTGCCGTCCGGCCAGGAGGCGGAGGAGGTCCGGGTCCAGGGGCAGGAGGATCCACGGCACCATCGCTCGACGTCCCGTCGGCTGCGAGTGCCCCGCGATGGCGAAGCGCCGCGAGCCCGGCAAGCGCGAGCGGCAGGACCCGGTCCTGCGAGTCCCCTCCCGCGTCGGCCACGAAACCCACGCCGCAGGCATCGTGCTGGAATCGCGGATCGTCGAGCCCCGTTGCGAGCCGCGTCGGGATCCCCGGCCCGCGCGCCGCCGAGCCGCCCCGGAGCGGCGGAGCGGCGTTGCGGGCCCGCTGGGCCATCGATGACCTCCGTTGGGTGGTGCCTGGCGGATCAGGCCTGGTGCGAGACCTCGTCGTTGGCCGCGGGTCTCCTCCCCAACCGTTGCCTTGGGCGCAACGGCGCCCGCGTCGGGCAAGCCTAGGGAGGCGGATCGACGACGAGCGGGGGTGCCGGAGCACCGGAAAGGCTGCGGTTGGGTAGCGGGCGCGGGTGCGGGCGCGGTTCGGACATCGATGCTTCGGGCTCGGCCTCGGATCGCGCGGCCGCGCGCTCGCTCGGCGGATGAGCCTTTTCGAGTGCCGGCCCGTATTCGTTCTTCGATGACCACACGAACGGCGATCGATCGCGCGCGCCCACGAAACGTCGTGGCGCCCCTGACGCTGGCCGGCGCGATCGTCGCCATCGCGATCGTCGCTGCCGCGTGCGGTTCGGGCGCAACGCCGGTGCCGCCATCGATCCAGCGCTCACCGTCACCCAGCGCGTCCCCGGCGGCGAGCAGCGCGCCCACGCCCGAGCCCAGCCTGTCGCCGCGTCCGACCCCGACACCCGAGCCGTCCGTCCTCGACGTCGGTTCGTGGGCTCCGCTCGGCCCGTTGCCCGTCCCGCTCGGCGAGGCATCGGCGACGACGTTGGGTGGCCTGATCTACGTCGCCGGGGGGATCAGCCGAACCGCGTCGCTCGATCAGTTCAGCGTCTTCGACCCCGCAACCGACGCCTGGCGCGCCCTCGCGCCGCTCCCGAACCCGCGTGATCACGTCGGGATCGCCGCGCTCGACGGCAAGGTCTACGTCAGTGGCGGCGCGGACTTCTTCGCGCCGTTCGCGCGGGGTCAGCTGTGGGTCTACGACCCGGCGACCGACAAGTGGGCCTCGCTTGCACCGATGCCGTTCACCCGCTGGGCGCACGCGATGGTCGCGCTCGACGGCCGCCTGTTCGTCGTGGGCGGGATCATCGAAGGGAACCGACCCAGTGCCGTCTGGTCGTACGACCCAGGGACGAACACGTGGGACGCCGACCGCGCCGTCATCCCGACATCGCGCGAGCACCTGGCTGCGGTGGGAGCCGCCGGCCGGATCTACGCGATCGGCGGGCGGTTCGGCCGGAACTACGACCTCCTCGAGATCTACGACCCGGCCACCGATACCTGGACGACGGGGCCGGCGATGCCCGGACCGCGTGGCGGCCTGACCGCGGCGTTGCTGGACGACGTCATCCACGTGACCGGCGGGGAGGACTTCGACGCGGGGCGCACCCACGCGGAGCACTTCGCCTTCGATCTGTCGACGGGCGGGTGGTCGCGACTCCCGGACATGCCGTCACGGCGCCACGGCGTCGCCTCGGCGGTCGCCGACGGTCGCTGGTTCGTCTTCGGTGGAGGCCAGGCGCCCGGCGTCGCGATCAGCGACCTCGTCGAGGCATACACGCCCTGATCGCGCGGCGGTGCGGTACGCTGTGGGCAGCTTCGTCCGGTCTCTAGCCAGGCCGATGAAGTGAGGCCCGGAGGAGCGCGGAACCGTTCCTTCGGGCCGCTTCGTTGCCCGCTTCGTCGCCGTCGCCGGCGAGACGCAAGGAGACGGTGATGGCCGCGCGACCCGAGGTTGCGATGTGGTGAGCCGGCTGGGATTCGAACCCAGGACACAGGGATTAAAAGTCCCCTGCTCTGACCGCTGAGCTACCGGCCCGCGAGGGACCGTATCACGTTCGGGCAGGCGGTTCCGCCCCCTGGCCCTGCTCGTAGACCTCGGGGTTCACCGGCGTCGGCAGGCGCTCACCGCGCACGCCGGCCAGCAGGTTCGCCGCCGCCATCTCGGCCATCTTGTCGCGCGTCGGATGAGAGGCCGACGCGATGTGCGGCACGACGAGGCAATTGTCCAGGGTGAGGAGCGGATCGCTCATCGGGAGCGGTTCCGGATCGGTCACATCGAGGGCAGCGGCCCGGATCACCCCGTCGCGCAACGCTTCGAAGAGCGCCGCGCCGTCCACCACGGGCCCGCGCGAGGTGTTCACGAGCGTGGCCGTCGACTTCATCTTGCCCAGCGCCTCGCCGTCGATCAGGTGACGCGTCTCGGACGTCAGGTTCACGTGGAGCGAGATGAAGTCGCTCCGCGCATAGAGCTCATCGAGGGGCACGTAGGTCGCGCCGAGCGGCCCGGTCACGTCGGCCGGCAGCTCGTTCACGTCGTGATAGAGGATCTCCATCCCGAACCCGCCCGCCCGGCGGGCGAGCGCCTGGCCGATCCGCCGAACCCGACGATGCCAAGCGTCGAGCCATGGACGTCGGGGCCGAGAAGGAGCAGTGGACCCCAGGTCAGCCACTTGCCGTCGCGGACGTAGCGATCGCCCTCCGGCAGGCGGCGGGCCGCGGCCATCAGCAGGGCGAAAGCAAGGTCGGCGGTCGTCTCGGTGAGCACGCCCGGCGTGTTCCCGACCGGGATCCCCCGGCGGGTGCAGGCGGCGACATCGATGTTGTCGAAGCCGACCGCGTAGTTCGACACGACCTTCAGGCCCGGACCGGCCCGATCGAGGAACTCGTCGTCCACCTTGTCGGTCAGCAGGGTGAGCACGCCGGCGCACCCCTCGATCGAGCGGAGGAGTTCATCGCGCGGCGGAGGCAGGTCGTCCGGCCAGACGACGGCGTCCGCGCCCTCGATGACGCGATCGAGACCTGCCGCCGGGATCCGACGGGCGACGAAGACGCGCGGACGATCGGCCATGCGGGGACCTCCTCTGGAGGCGCTGTCAGGCGCCGGCGTGAGTTGCGACGAGCGGTTCCACGAACGCGCGGATGCGATCGAGGGCCAGGCTGAGATTCTCGCGCGAGTTCGCGTAGCTGATCCGGATGTGATCCGTCCCGATCGTCCCGAAGGCGGTTCCGGCCAGGACACAGACGCCGGACTCCTGGAGCAGTCGATCGGCGAGGACCGCGCCGCTGATGCCGGTGCCGGAGATGTCGGGGAAGACGTAGAACGCGGCCGACGGCGAGATGCAGCGGATGCCGGGGATGTCGTTCAGGCCGTCGACGACGAGGTCGCGCCGGGCGCGGAACTCCTCGACCATCCGGTCGATGTCGTCCTGCGGGCCGTTGAGGGCTTCCACGGCGGCGATCTGGCTGAACGACGACGTGCACCGACACCGAGTTGATGATCAGCCGGTTGAACGCGAACATCAGCGGCTCGGGCAGGATCGCGTAGCCGAGTTCGCCAGCCGGTCATCGCATACGTCTTGGAGAACCCGTCGATGACGATCGTCCGCTCGGCCATCCCGGGAGCGACGCGATCGAAACGTGCTCGCCCTCGTAGACGATCCGGCCGTAGATCTCGTCGGCCAGGACGATCAGGTCGTGCTCGACGGCGAGTTCGGCGATCCGGGTCATGTCCTCGCGGGTGAACAGCCCACCGGTGGGGTTGGCCGGCGAGTTGACGACGATCATCTTCGTGCGCGGCGTGATCAGCGCTTCGAGCTCGTCGAGATCGGCCCGGAAGGCGTTCTCCATGCGGATCGCCAGCGGGATCGCGGTCTCACCGGCGAAGCGCGCATCGATTCGTAGATCGGAAAGCCGGGATCGGGAACGATCACCTCGTCGCCCGGTTCGATGAGCGCGAGCATCGCGTAGAACATGATCGGCTTCGCGCCCGGCGTCACGATGACCTGGTCGGCGACACCGGGAAGCCCTTCCGCGCCGTCGCGTCGGCGGCGATCGCCTCGCGCAGCTGGGGCATCCCGAAGACCGGCCCGTAGTGGGTGAATCCGTCGTCGAGCGCCTTCTTGGCGGCCTCACGGACGTTCGCCGGGGTGTCGAAGTCCGGTTCACCCGATCTCGAGGTGGATGATGCTCCGGCCGGTCGCTTCCAGAGCGCGGGCGCGCGCGGCGGCTTCGAACGCGGTCTCGGTGCCTATCCGTTCGATCCGCTTGGCGATCCGCACGCCGCGAATCATACGGGAGGGCGCGCCGCGCGAGACGCGCAAGCCGGCGCCGGAGGGATCGACGCAGCCCGTCGGGCGTGTAGGCTGGCCCGATGGAAAAGATCGATGTCGCGATCGTCGGAGGAGGTCAGGCTGGCCTGGCCACGAGTCACCACCTGTCTCGCCACGGGATCGAACACGCCGTCCTGGAGCGGGGACGGGTCGGGCAGACCTGGCGGGATCGCTGGGACAGCTTCTGCCTGGTGACGCCGAACTGGTCGGTGGACCTGCCCGGCCGGCCGTACGCCGGCAGCGACCCCGACGGGTTCATGGTCCGCGATGAGATCGTCGCGTTCCTCGAGAGCTATGCCGCCGCCGAGGACGCGCCGGTCCGCGAGGGGGTCGAGGTCGTCGGCACGCGCCTCGACGAGGACGGGTTCACGCTGGACACGTCCGACGGTGAACTCCGGGCACGGTTGCTCGTCCTGGCGAACGGTGCCTACCAACGGCCACACCGGCCCGCCGGTGCCGCGACGCTCCCTTCTGGGCTGCCGCAGCTCGACCTGGACGACTTCCACAACGCAGCGGCGCTGCCCGAGGGCGCGGTGCTGGTCGTCGGGAGCGGCCAGTCTGGCTGCCAACTGGCCGAGGAGCTGTTCGAGGCGGGTCGCGAAGTCGTGCTCGCGTGCGGGAGAGCCCCGTGGGCCCCGCGACGCATCGGCGGTCGGGACATCTTCTGGTGGGCGATCACCGACGAATTCATGGATCAGCGGGTCGAAGACCTCCCCAGCCCCGGGGCTCGCTTGTTCGCGAACATCGTCACGACGGGACACGGCGGCGGCCACGACCTCCACCTGCGGACGCTCCGCGCGATGGGCGTCGTCCTCACGGGACACCTCCTCGGTGCGGAGAACGGCAAGGTCACCTTCGCCGATGACCTCCTGGAGAGCGTTGCCTGGGGCGATGAGCGTTTCCGGATGACCACGAACGACCTGCCGAGCGTCGCCACGAGGCTCGGACTTCCGATCCCCGAGATCCCCGAGCCCGCGCCGTTCGGACCAGGCGGCCCGACCGCCATCGACGTCGATCGATTCGGGAGCGTCATCTTCACCAGTGGATATCGGCCCGACTACGCAGCGTTGGCGCCGTGGCCCGACGCGGTCGACGCGATGGGTTTCCCGAACCAGCTCGATGGCGCGAGCGCGGTCGTCCCGGGTCTCTACTTCATGGGCGTCCACTTCCTGCGCAAGCGGAAGTCATCGCTCCTGCATGGGGTCGGCGAGGACGCCGGGGTCGTCGGGGCGGCCATCGCCGCGGCGCTCGGAGCGGGTCCGCGCGGCGATTGAGGCTTCGGCGTCGCGACGGCGCCCCGCTCGCGTCCGCTAGGGGCAGTACGTCCCCTGCATGCTGATCGCCCGGTACGGGCAGTCGGCCAGATCGAGCAGGTACAACAGCGCGCCACGATTCCGGGCCGTCTGCGCGGCGATCACCTCGTCGGGTGGCTCGTGGTCGGCGTGTGAGCTGACCTGTTCCGTCGGATACAGCTCGAAGGTGAACGAGAAGATCCCGTGGCGGGCGTACATCCAGTCGATCTGGTCCCCGTCGGTGATGTACAGGTCGCTCGACTGCTGGGCCTTGTAGCCGTTGCGGTTCGCCATCGCCCGGGCCATCGCCACGAAGGTCCGGTAGTCGTCGTAGACCATGTCGCCCGGCACGTTGGTCTTCGTGTAGCCGTACGGGTAGAGGATCAGCTCACCATTGGTGTGCAGGGTCACGTGCGTCCGGATCTGCTGCTTGCCGCCGACGACGCGGCTGTTGACGAAGTCGCGGATGATCCGGGTCTCCTGCGACGTGAACGGCGCGGTCCCGCGGTAGTTCCACGCGGCCGGATTGCCCGACGAGCCGCCGCAGCAGCCCCAGCGATAGTCGTAGTTGCAATTCGGATCCACGCCGATGGCCGATGAGCCCGGGTTCGGTTGCCGGTTCTTCCGCCAACCGCGATACGGATTGCCACCCAGGTCGTACGCCCAGCCGTCGGGGTTGAGCGCGAAGATGATCCACGTCTCGCGACCGTCGACCAGATCGGTGACCTGCTCGTCCGACCCGTACTCGCTGGTGAGCAGGTCGAGGAGATACAGCGCCTGCTCCACCGTGAGGTGTTCCCGGGCGTGGTGGAGGGCATCGACGAAGACCTCGGGCTCGTCCTCGTCCGTTTCGACGTTGTCCGAGATCTTGGCCATCCATACCGGCCGGCCCTGATGGGACTGGCCGATCGTGAACACGTCGACGATGTCGGGGTACTCGATCTCGGCGGCGCGGATCGTCGTGATCATCTCCCACTCGCTGTGATAGCGGGAATCGAACCCGGGGTAGTTCGGGGCACCTGGGGCGCCCTTGTACACGGCCGACAGGGAGCCGTCGGGGGCGAGTGGCACGGTCAGGCCGTTGGCCCGGTTGTCACCGCGCGGGAAGTTGATGCTCGAGGTGGCCGGACTGGCCTCGGGGGTCGGACCGACGGTCACGAAGCCGGCCGCCGTCTGGGCGGTCACGGTCAGGTTGAGGGTGACCGCGAGGGCATCGGCCGGGACGCCGCCGCGACCGGTGATCTGGACGGTCCGGGGCAGGCTCGCGGCGAACATCCCGGCCAGGCCATTGGCCACCCGCGTATCGAGCAGGCGGACCGGTTCGACCGGGACATAGGTGGCGCCGCTGGTGCCCGGCACGAACCAGCCGGTCACGTCGATGACGAGGTGGGTCCGGGCTCCACCGCTCGCCTTGTACACGGCCGACAGGGAGCCGTCGGGGGCGAGTGGCACGGTCAGGCCGTTGGCCCGGTTGTCGCCGCGCGGGAAGTTGATGCTCGAGGTGGCCGGACTGGCCTCGGCGGTCGGACCGACGGTCACGAAGCCGGCCGCCGTCTGGGCGGTCACGGTCAGGTTGAGGGTGACCGCGAGGGCGTCGGCCGGGACGCCGCCGCGACCGGTGATCTGGACGGTCCGGGGCAGGCTCGCGGCGAACATCCCGGCCAGACCATTGGCCACCCGCGTATCGAGCAGGCGGACCGGTTCGACCGGGACATAGGTGGCGCCGCTGGTGCCCGGCACGAACCAGCCGGTCACGTCGATGACGAGGTGGGTCCGGGCTCCACCGCTCGCCTTGTACACGGCCGACAGGGAGCCGTCGGGGGCGAGTGGCACGGTCAGGCCGTTGGCCCGGTTGTCGCCGCGCGGGAAGTTGATGCTCGAGGTGGCCGGACTGGCCTCGGGGGTCGGACCGACGGTCACGAAGCCGGCCGCCGTCTGGGCGGTCACGGTCAGGTTGAGGGTGACCGCGAGGGCGTCGGCCGGGACGCCGCCGCGACCGGTGATCTGGACGGTCCGGGGCAGGCTCGCGGCGAACATCCCGGCCAGACCATTGGCCACCCGCGTATCGAGCAGGCGGACCGGTTCGACCGGGACATAGGTGGCGCCGCTGGTGTCCGGCACGAACCAGCCGGTCACGTCGATCAGGCCGTCGGAGCCCGAGCCGGCGGCGAAGACCGCGGCCAGATCCGGGTCGGCGCTGGCATCGCTCGTGGGCAGGATCGGCTCCGGCACGACCCCGCCGGACGAGGACGTGGCGACCCCGGCAGACGCGGACGTGGCGACCCCGGCAGACGACGCGGCGACGCCGCGGTCCGTGGTCGCGTTGACCGCGCTCGCGGGACCAGGGTCGAGGGCCGGGCCGGCCAGGACGACGACGAGCGCGAGGACCAGGCCGCCCAGCAGCAGGTGGGAGCGGCCGCGATCGCGCCCGCGGGGGTGGCGAGGGTGGGAGAGCACCCGCATAGGGTGCCTGTTCGCACCACAACGCGCTACGGGACGATGGAGCCCCGCGTACGACCTGATGGAGCCATCGCTTCTCGGCCGGTGGGAGGATGGCCCCATCTGGCCATTCGCCATAAAATCACCGGATGAGTCGCTTCTACGGTCTGGACGACGCGAACCACGCGCTGGTCGAGGTTCGGCCGCTTCTCGAGCGCCTGGCCGCGGAGCGGCTCGAGCTCATCCGCCTGCGCGACCGTGTCGTGACGGTCGGCGCCGGAGGACCGGGCGAGGCGGACACGACCGACGAGGAGCTTCGTCGCCTCCGCCTCGGGATGCAGGGCGTCATCGACCAGATGCAGGCGGCCGTGTCGCGGATCGACCAGCTCGACATCGTCCTGCGCGACATCGAGACCGGGCTGATCGACTTCCCGGCGCTCGTGTCCGGCCGACAGGTCTGGCTGTGCTGGCGGCTCGGCGAGGACGACGTCGCGTGGTGGCACGACCTCGCCACCGGGATCGCGGGACGCGAGCCGATCTCGGCGCTCGAGTGACGGGTAGCGTTCGGACCACCGTCCTGCAGTCCGGGCGGCAGAAGGCGTATCGACCACTTCCGATCGACGGAACGGCGCGCGGCCATCGCTGCGGGGATGGATGCGTACGATCGCGGTGACCACTTTCTGGCTCACGAGTTGCTCGAGCCGGCCTGGATGGGGACGGACGACGTCATCGAACGCGACGCGATCCAGGGCCTGATCAAGGTCGCAGCCGCGTTCGTCCACGCAGGACGGGGCAACGCGCTCGGGATCGCCAAGAACCTGCGCGGTGCACGCGCACGGCTCAACGGCGCACTGACCCGCCCGGCGGACCTGGAGGCGTGCCTCCTCGCGCTGCGGGCCGACCTCGATCTCGTGGCCGTCGAGCGGATCGTCGCCGACATCGATCGTTGCCTGACGGACCTGGACGCCACGCCCGACGACTGCGGCCGTCCTCCCGATCTCGATCCGAAGGAGCCGCCCGCGATGATGAACCGCGTCCCCACGATCGATGTCGCCGAGGCGAAGCGCCGGCTGGACGAACCCACCGAGCCGGGCTCCCTGATGATCGACGTGCGCGAACCCAACGAGTTCGTCCAGGTGCGCGCAGAGGGTGCGGCCCTCTTCCCGTTGTCGACGTTCCTGGCGCGCCTCCACGAACTCCCGAAGCACCGCCCCATCCAGATCATCTGCCAGACCGGCAACCGCTCCGGGAACGCGACCGCCTACCTGCTCGCGAATGGCTGGTCGGACGTCGTCAACATCGCGGGAGGCACGATCGCCTGGGCTCGGGCCGGTCTTCCGATCCGGCAGGGCCCGACCGATCCCGACGAGGGCCTGCTCGGGGGGTGACGCCCTGCGTCGCCGCGCTCGCTAACGCCGTCGGCGACGGTTGCGCAAGCTCTCGACGATCTCCCGGGTCCGATCCCGGTGGGCGAAGGCCCAGCCGGCGACCACCAGCAGCGCGAAGTTCAAGCCGCCGGCCCCGGCCGCACTGAGATAACCCAGCTGCTGGCCGATCTCACCCTCGATCCGGAGCGCCGGGACCAGCGCGCCCACGAGCCCCAGCTGGAAGAACGGCGGCTGTGGGGCGAGGTTGGCGCGAGCCGACGAGGCGAGCACGCCGTCGGAGGCGGTGCCGCCGATGAGGAAGGCATTCGGGCCGCTCACCAGCACGGCCGAACCGGCCAGTCCTGCGGGGAGATCCGTCTGCTCGAGGTGCCGCCACTCGGGGATATCGCCGGTCGATGTCGGGACCGTCCAGTACAGCTCATGGCGCAGGCCGCCCTGGTCCGAGCCGCCCACCACGTACAGGCTTCCGTTCGCCCCGAACCCGGCGGCATCGGTGCGCGCTCCCGGCAGGTCCGCCTGGCCGCCCGCCACCGCCCACGCGAGGAGCTTGAGGGTCGTGTCCGATCCTTCGACCGGAAGACCGTGGCTGTCGAGCTCCGCGCCGCTGGCAAGCGTGCCGCGCTGGACCGTGGCGATCGGGCCGGTCGCGTCGCGCCCGCCGTAGACCCACAGGTAATCGCCGACCTGGGTGGCCACCGCGTCGGCGACCGGTGTCACGAGGACGCCCGCCTGTTGCACCCACGGCCCGAGGATGCCGTCGTCGTCGAAGGTCGACTTCCACGTCAGGCCACTCAGACCATCGGCGCTCTCACCGCCCACGAGGACGAGCCCGTCCCCGACCGCGACCGCGGAAGCGCCGGCGAGTCCGGCGGGAAGGTCGAGTTCCAGCTCCGCTTCGCTAGCGGTCATCCACGATCCGAGATCGCCGGTCTCCAGGTCTGGGCTGAGCACGTAGGTCGTCGCCTGGATGGCGCCTTCCGCATCGCGGCCGCCGATCACATACACGCTGGTGCCCACGACGGCCGTCGCGAAGTCGGTCCGCGGCGCCGGCAGCGCCGGGCCATCTGCCCACTCGCCGAACGTCGCGCTGCCGTACTTGCTGTGGAACACGGTCGCCGAGGCGGCCGCACCGTCCGTCCCGCCGATGTACAGAACGCTGGTTCCCACCTGCACCGCAGCGCCTCCGGTTCGCGGGGCAGGCAGAGCGATCTGCGCCGGAGACGGCTCCCACGGGAGCACCGCTCCAATCGGCACGGGGCACGCCTCGAGGCGGTTCTCGGGCGGACAGAAGTTGACCGGCGACCAGGCGAGGATGCCCAGTTCGAGCGTCCGGTTGACGACCACGTAGTAGGCCCGGTCCGGGATGTATCCGAGCATCACGATGATGATGATCAGCCAGGTGAACGCCTTGGCCGAGGCCCAGCCCCAGCCGTCGGCGTCGAGCAGGCCGAACATCGCGCGGCGGCGCGGAGCGGGACGGCCGGCTTCGATCGATGCTGTCATTCCCGCCCTACTTGACCGTCAGCGTCCCGGTCATCGCCGGGATCGGGTGGACCGAGCAGATGAAGGTGTACGTCCCCGCCGCCAGCGGCTCGATGACGTAGTTCACGTCGCCGACGGACGGCAGAATGGCGTTGTCGACGACGACGGTCCCGTCGCTGAGCCGGATGTCGACGTCGTGCGGGATGGCCTGGTCCTTGTTCTCGAAGTGGATGACGAACGTCGTGTCGGCCGGGGCCTCGAGTTCCTTGACGTCGTAGGCGATCCCCTCCGCGACGACCTCGAGGACGGGGGCGTCCGGTGGCGGCGTCGCTCCGGGATCCGGCGTCGCACCGCCGCCATCGCCCAGGTAGCACGCGGGCACGGGTGTCGCGTCCGGAGCCGGTCGCCAGGTCTCGTCGTACCAGCCCTGGAACGTCTCGTTCTCGCCCGTCGCCGGATCGATGATCGGCTCGTTCAGCTCCGGGTCGCGCACGTTGTAGGTGCGCGAGGCGTCGGAGCGCATGAAGGCGATGAGCTCCTCGATCTGGATGTAGTTGAGCGGCCCGGGAGGGCTGCCCAGGTTCGACCAGACTGGCATGAGCGAGTTCGCGTTGCCGCACACGTAGCGCCCACCGACCTCGAGAACCGTGTGGAGGTACGCGGGACTCAGGTGGAGAAAGAGCTTGGAGTCGTCCTTGAGGACCGGGCCGATGCCTCCCTCTCCCTGCTTGCCGTGGCACCGCGCGCAGTTCGCCTGGTACAGGTTGTACCCGCGTTCGATGGCGGTGACCTGCTGGAAATCGGCCTGCTGATCGAGGCGCGCCGTCGACAGGCCGAGCGGGGCGCCGAGCTCGTAGAACCAGTACAGGACCAGGAACAGTCCGACGACGATCGTCGCGATCAGGCCGACCCAGCGGGCGCTCGCGGACTGGCGCACGATGCCGGCCGCTCGCTCGGGTGTGAGCTCGAACGAGTGGGCGGTCGGTGGCGCGCTGAAGCGCTCCACGGGGGCCGGCTCGCTCGATGGACGGCGGGCAGGCAGCCGCTGCTCGGGCTCGGATCCGGGCCGGGCAGGTGGGGTGGGCTGGTCAGTCATGCGTCAGATGCAGCCTGTCGGGCTCTTGGGCGGGATGAGGCCCGGCTGGCCGAGCGCGACCGGCAACGGTCCGAGGGTGATCTTCCCGGTATCGAGGACCAGCGTTCCGTCGGCCTGCACGATCGCCGCGAAGCGATCCATGCCGCGCGGGGCGGGTCCGAACTGCGTCCCATCCGCCTTGACCCCGAGCCGGTCGTAGCGCGAGCCGTGACACGGGCACTCGAGCCAGAAGTTCTTGAGACACGCGTTGGGCTTGCACCCGAGGTGCGGGCAGCGCTGGTACAGCGCCCGGACATTCAGCGCGGTCCCGTCTCCCTCGCGATCCTCGCCCGGGACGAACTGCTGGCGCGTCGGGTCGATGAGGATGATGAACGCCCGGGCGTCCGGCACGTACGCCGGGAACCCCTCCGCGATCGGGAGCGTGCTGTTCTGGAGCTTAAGATCCTCGAGCGTCCCGATCGTGTACTCACCACCGAACCCACCGGTGAGGTTCGGCCACAGGAACCCGACCGTCCCGGCCAGGACCTCGACGAACCAGAGCGCGACGGCACCGCCGAGGGAGTTGCGCAGGAGCTGGCGTCGCGAGAGGCCCTGGACCTGCTCGCGGCGCATCGACTTGATCGCCTGGGTGGCGAGCGCCTGCGGCTTGTCCGCGGGTTCGACCTGGTAGTTGCTCATAGGGCGAAGTGCAATCCGTCGACGCTGTTCGGGAAGAACGGCAGGTAGGGAACCGTGAAGCTGTAGCCCGGCCCGCGGAAGAAGATCGCGACGAACGTGAGCGTCAGGCCCAGCACGAGGAGCATCGTGAACAGGACGACGGCGGTCTTGCGCTCGGACGGGCGGTTCGAGAGGATGTTCTCCCGATCGATGTAGGGCAGGAAGGCGCCGCCGGCGAAGATGAAGCCCGGGATGAGGATGCCCGCGACCACCGGGTGGAAGTAGGCGAGCAGTTCCTGCAGGCCGAGGAAGTACCACGGCGCCTTGGCGACGGCCGGCGTGACATTGCCGTTCGCGAGCTCCTCGAGCGGGGCGTTGATGAACAGGCCCATCAGCAACAGCAGGATGCTCATCATCCCCGCCGCCAGGAACTCGATCGAGAGCAGGTGCGGCCAGGTCATGACCGTGTCGTCGGGTTCCTTCTGGACCCGCACGACCGCGTCCTGCTTGACGAGCGCGAGCAGACGGTACGGGCGCGCCGACATCGGAACGCGCTGCTTGTCGATCTCCGTGCGGCGCGCCGGGTCGACGGGCATGACGACCCGGCTCTCGGACGGCGCCTTCGTCTCGGTTTCGGACATCAGCAGTCTCGCATCACAGCGGCCCGGAGATCCCGCCGTCCTTCCGGATCCGCCAGAAGTGGACGGCCAGGAAGATCGCGGCGACGAGGGGCAGGAACATGATGTGCAGCACGTAGAACCGCAGGAGCGTGTTCTGACCGACCTCGAGGCCGCCGAGCAGCAGGCGGTTCACCGGCGTGTTCAGGAGCGGCGCGTAGCCACCCATGTTCGTGCCGATCGTGATCGCCCAATAGGCGATCTGGTCCCACGGCAGGAGGTAGCCCGTGAAGCTGAGGAGGATCGTGGTGAACAGGAGCACGATCCCGACGACCCAGTTGAACTCACGCGGCGGTTTGTAGGCCCCGTGGTAGAAGACCCGCATCATGTGCAGGAAGACGAAGAACACCATGAGGTGCGCTGCCCAGCGGTGGATGTTGCGCGTGAGCAGACCGAACGTGACCTTCGTCTGGATGTCGAGGATGTCGGTATACGCCTGGGTCGCCGACGGGACGTAGAAGAACATCAGGTAGACGCCGGTGATCGTGAGCACGAGGAACAGGAAGAACGACAGCCCGCCGAGGCAGAACGTGTACGCGAACTTCACCGCGTGCTGGCGGACGCGCACCGGATGGATGTGCAGGAAGACGTTGTTCATCACCGCGTACGCCCGCGACCGTTCGTCGTTGGGGTACGGCTGACGGAACAGCGATCGCCACACCACGCTGCGGCGGATGGTCTCGTCCACCCGCTCCAGGAAACTCACCTGGCTCCTCCTGCCACGCCGGCCGTGCCGGCCAGCTGGGCGTCACGATACGACTCCTTGTAGAGCCGGCCGTCGCTCGAGATCTCACGAAGCTCGAACCGTTCCATCGTAATGGCGTCGAAGGGACATCGCTTGACGCACAGCGCGCAGCGGATGCAGCGCTCCTCGTCGAGGATCATCGCGGCGCCCTGGTCCCAGCCGTAGGCCTCCTCGATCTCCGGCAGGAGACCCTCGGTCTTGAGCTGGTTCACGTCGACCATGTGGATGACGCCCTCGGGGCAGACATCCGCACACGCGCCGCACAGGACGCACCGGAACGGGTCGAACCAGATGTTGAAGTTGCACATGAGACAGCGGGTCGACTCGGCGACGGCCGCCGTCGCGTCATAGCCGAGTTCCACCGGCGTCGTGAAGTTGACCTCGGGATCCGTGGACGGCATCCGTGCCTGGAGCTGGACCATCGGGATGTGCTGGCGCGGCAGCACGTCGTAGAACTCGGGCATCTCGTGGCGCCACGAGCTCGTCACCTTGACGTTGGCGGCGACGGTCACGTCGGACCTGCCGGCGAGGTAGCGATCGATGGCGTAGGCGGCCTTCTTGCCGTGGCCGGCCGCCTCGATGAGCGTCGTCGGACCCGTCACGAAGTCGCCGCAGGCGAAGACGCCGCGGACGTTCGTGGCATACGTCGCCGGATCGACCTTCACGCGTCCCCGGTTGATCTCGAAGCTGGAGTCCACCGGAAGGAACGTCAGGTCGGCTGCCTGCGAGACCGCGGGGATGATGATGTCGGCCTTGATGACGAACTCGGAGCCTTCGATCGGCACCGGGGAGCGGCGGCCGGACGCGTCGGGCTCGCCGAGGCGGTTGCGGATGAAGCGGACCCCGGTCACATGGCCGTCCTCGCCGAGGACCTCGATGGGGCTGGCGAGGAACTCCATGCGGACGCCCTCGCGCTCGGTCTCGCCGAGTTCCTCCTCGTCGACGACGAGCTCGGAGCGCGTTCGCCGATAGACGATCGAGACGTTCTCGGCGCCGTGACGGAGCGACGTCCGCGAGCAGTCCATCGCCGTGTAGCCGCCGCCGATGACGACGACGTCGCGACCGACTTCGAGCGGCTGACCGAGGTTCGCCTTCTTCATGAAGTCGACGCCGTAGTCGACGCCCTCGAGATCGGACCCCGGGATGTCGAGGCCCACCGCGTCCATCGCGCCGGCGGTGATCGCGATCGCGTCGAAGTCCTTCTGGAGCTGCTCGAACGTGATGTCCTTGCCGATCGTCGTGTCGTACTGGAAGTCGACCCCGAGGCGCTCGACGAGGCGGACGTCCATCTCGATCGCTTCGCGCGGGAGGCGGAAGGCCGGCACGCCGATGAGCATCGTCCCGCCTGCGTAGGGGAGGCTGTCGTAGACGGTCACGCGGTAGCCCTTCATCGCGAGTTCGCGCGCGACGGCGAGTCCCGCCGGGCCGGCGCCAACGACGGCGACACGCTCCTCGCGGGGCGTGATCCGGGGCATGACGTCGGGGATCCCCGAGGCTTCGTGCCACTCGACGAGGAAGCGCTTCATCGCGCGGATCGCGAGCGGTCGGTCGATGTCGCCGCGGCGACAGGCTCGCTCGCACGGCGCCGAACAGACGTACGAACACATCGCCGCGACGGGGTTGGGCTCACGGGAGAGGATGTAGCCCTCTTCGAAGCGGCCCTCGGCGGCGAGGTTCAGGTAGCCGCGGCAGTTCGTCCCGACCGGGCACGCCTCCTGACACTCGATGTTGCACTGCAACCACGAGGCGTCGACGGGCTGGACGAGGAATTCCTGATGCGGGTCGAGAGCCAAGAGGTGTTCGCGCCTTTCCCGGGATGGCGTGGCAGGTGGAATCGGACGGCCTGGGACGGCAGCCGCGCCCGGAATCTACCATCCGCGTCGCGCCCGCTGCAAAACGCGCCGTCGACGGGAGCGCCCACGCGATAAGCGCACCTGGCGAGTTGACGCCTGCGAATCTCGCAGCTACGCTGCCGCACGGGACGGATGCCGCTCGCCAAGAGCGACCACCCACCGGAGGAACGAGGCGTGACCGCGAGCGAATTCGCGTTCATGGCGTTGGGATTGGTCGTGGGCCTGTCCAGTGGGGCTGCCCTCCTATACGTCATTCGAGCGCGTCCCCCTGCGCCGCCCGAGATCCGGTTGACCGTCGCATCCGATGCCGTGCCACGACGGATCCCGGCCACGCTCTCCACGGACGCGTTCGCCTCCCCCGCCGAGCCAGCACGCGGTGGACCCGCCGACCGTCGATCTGTCGACCGCCCGATCGACGCCCTCGCGGAGCGCCCTCCGAAGATCGCCGGCGGTCGTCCGATCGAGCCCGCCCAGGACCGCCCGGCGGACATCCCCGTGGCTGCCCCCCCGACGACACTCGTGGTCGCGAGTGCCGGCGACCCCGCTGGTGCGCCGCACGGGGAGCGCTCGGCGATCCCCGTCCATTTCGAGCCCGACCCGGCGATGGAGGCCCTGCGATCCGTGGCGCCGGAGGCGGCACTCGTCGGCGCGGCGCCGCAGGCCGTCCTCGAGGACGTGCGATCGAGCGGCGGCCGGGACCAGGCGCGTGGAGGTCCGTCCGGCGGGGATCCCGGGGCGCCGCGCGACGCCGCCTACGACGCCGCCTACGAGGCCGGGCAGCAGGTCGTTCTGGGCGCGAAGTCGGACGCCGGGCCCACGACCCGCGAGGCCGGGCTCGTGCCGACCATCGAGGCGCGGGGGTCGACGGGCTCCGGTCCAGCGGAACAGCCGGCGGATCCGTCGGGACCGTGCGGTGACCTCGCGGCCCAGGTCGACCATCGGTGTCGCGAGGCCGAGGTCGCCCGCCTCCGATCGGACACCGCGGCCAGAGCCGTTGCCGCGGTTCGCAAGGACCAGGCCCGAGAGCGCCAACGTGCGGACCGGGCTCGCGAGACGGCCGATCCGGTCCGGTTGCACGAGCAGAAGGAAGCCGCACGGGCGACCTTCAGGGCGGCGCGGCACGTCGCGACCGATCGCCAGGGCATGGACGAGGCGGCCCGCGTGTGGCTTGCATCGATCAACCGACTGAACGCGGCGACCCGCAAGGCCAACCAGGCCCGCGATCGCGCGGATGCCGCTGCGGCGGCCTTCATGCCCTCCCTGGAACGCCTCTCCGCGGAGGCCGATGCGGCGCGTGTCACGGCCGAGAGCGCCGTGCAGGGGTGCATCGACGCCCAAGCGGCCCTGGCCGCGTGTCTCGAGCCGGCGGTCGCACGACCGACCGCCGACGACGTCGCCGCGATCGCAGCCGTCCCGTCGGACGCGCCGGCACCGGCCGCACGACCGGGCACCCGGCCGGCCGCCGATCCGCTGCCCGCCGATCCGGAGACAGCGGCACCCTGGTCGGAGACGCCGGGTCTCGGAGCGCCGCGACGCGCCGACCGCCTGAGCATGGCCGGGGGCACCCCGGTCGTCGTTCGGATCGTGCGTGGCGATCGTGCGGCACGCACCCTCGTGGCCGCGGCCCTGGACCGGGCACTTCCCGACGCTGACGTGCCGTGGGCGGACCGGCTGGCCGAGTTCGCTGATGCCATCCGTGTGCGGGCGGTCGAGGAATCGATGATCGACGTCGCGCCGGCCGACCCATTCTGGGCCTCGTTCACCCAGCCCGAGTCGCGGGAGATCGTGCGCGCCCTTGCCGCCCTCGGCTACCGCTACGACGGCGACGGTGGCTGGAGCGACGACCACGTGCCGATCCAGCGGGATCTGTCGATGGCGGTGGGCTACGCCGGCCACGACCCGATGCGGATCCGCCACTGGCCCACGGAGGCGGCGCTGGCCGAGCTCTTCCGCGACGCGCACGTCGGCGCCGACGAATACCTCGAGTCGACGGGCGGCGAGTTGAGCCTCGGCGAGGTCATCGAGATGCTCGGACCGCACGCCGATCCGCTCACGAGCCTGTGGGACGCGTGGGACCTCGTCCGTCCCCTGCTGCTCGCGGAGGACGATCTCCCGACCTGACCCGGGCCCGACCGGGCGGTCGTCGCCGGGTGTGCTTCGGCGCCCGGGGCGGCGACGCTAGGCGAGCTCGGCGCCCGCCTCCTCCGCGTCCTCCGCGTCATCATCGTCGTCGATCACGATCAGCCGGAACGCCTCTGCCGCGGACGTCCCGATGACCGCCCCCTGTTCCTCAGCCCGTCGACGCATCCAGCCGACGACGCGTTCCGGCTCCTGGAACTGGCTCGCATGCTGACGGAGCGCGTCGAGCTTCCGGTCGAGCGTCGCGGTGACGTCGATCCGGACCGTCGGCTGGTTCGGCCATGCGAGGTACAACCTGCGGACCCGATGGGCTGTGAGCCCCGACCGCTCGAGCCACGGAAAGGCCATCGGGTTGCGCGAGGCCGGATAGACGGCGTCGACCGCTGCGATGCCGGCGGTTCGATGATCCACGTGATTGACCCCGCCATCCGCGTAGAACACGACCTCCGGGTCGGTCGTGAGCACCGCATCCGGCCGGAAGGTCCGGATCTCACGCACCAGGAGCTCACGCAGGGTCAGGTCGTTGGCCAGTGCCCCGTCCGGCTGGTGAAGGAAGCTGACGCCCTCGTACCCGACGACCGCGGCGGCCGCCCGCTGCTCGCGCTCACGCGTCGCCCCCAGCTCGAGCGGATCGAGGTCGGCGTCCTCACCGCCCTGATCGCCGCTCGTGCAGCAGACCAGCCAGCCCGCGGAACCGGCATCGATCCAGCGCGCCGCCGTCGCGGCCGGGCCGAAATCCGCGTCGTCCGGATGAGCCACGATCACCATGAATCGCTCCGGACGCCATGCGTGGGCCACGTCCGTCCCGGACGGCACCGAGGCAGGGCGTGCTGTCACGCTTCGAACACCGTGCGCGAATCCACCTGTTCTTCACAGAAATCGAGACGCTAGAATGCGCCCCGAGGCTTCGCTCGTCTCCCCCCACGAGCGAAGCCTCGCTTCGCGTCCGTGTCCCGGCTTCATCCGGCGCGGGCAGCTCGGGCGTCGCGCAGCGCCGCCAGGACCGCGGCGGCGTGCCCGTCGGCCTTCACCTTCGGCCAGGCCTGGGCGATGCGGCCATCCGGATCCACGAGGAAGCTGGATCGGACGATCCCGAGGTACTCGCGGCCGTAGTTCTTCTTCAGCGCCCACGCCCCGTACGCGTCGGCGACGCCATGATCCTCGTCGACGAGCAGGACGAACGGCAATCCGAGCCTCTCGCGGAAGCGCCGATGGCTAGCGGCACCGTCCGGACTGATCCCCCAGACCTCCGCGTCATGGCTGGTGATCTCCGCGTTCAGGTCGCGGAACTGGCAGGCCTCGGTCGTGCACCCGGGCGTGTCGTCTTCCGGGTAGAAGTAGACGACCGTCCAATGACCGCGCCGATCGGCCAGGCGTCGTTCGCCTCCGGTATCGTCGCTCAGCGTGAAATCGGGGGCGGGATCCCCGACGTCCGGTGCCGTCATGACCGCAGCGTAGCAGGGCTTTCGACCACGAGGAGTCGGCCCGATCCGACGGCGATACGGGTCTGCGGAGCGGTCCGGACATTCGAGAGCCCGCGCGTCGAACCGAGCTCGAGACGATCGCCGGAGAGCGGGTAGCGAAGCCCGCTCACGGTCACCTCGTCGGCCGGGCCGCCGAGCGGCAGGAGCGTCACGGTATCGCCGATGCGGCCGACGAGTCCGAGCTCACCGCCGGGTCCCACCAGCGAGATCCGCGTGGAGGCATCGAGCAACCGCGCGGGGCGACCGGCGAGGGCCGGGTGAGCAAGGAGGGTCACGTTCGCCAGGGCGTGGTCGGCCCGCATGCCGCCGAGTCCGCCCAGGATCGTGATCTCGTCGGCCCCGCGACGGACCGCCTCGAGGATCGCCAGCTCGGTATCCGACTCGTCCTTCTCCCGTGCGACGGGCGAAACCACGACCCCGGCGGCGCGCAACGCGTCCCGGGTACCCGCGTCGAGCGAATCGCCGTCACCGACCCACGCATCGATGCGGAGCTCGAGCGAGATCGCCGATCGCGCGCCGCCATCCGCGGCGACCACCGCCGAGATGCCACGGTCCCAGCCGGGCCAGGCAGCATCGAGATCCGGGCGCGACACGGGCGCGCCGTCGGCCAGCACGACGACGTGGTTCATCGGCATCGGAGCCGGGTGCGAGCAGGAGCCACATCCGCGAAACGTCGGCCGGAAGTCGTCATTCGCGGGATGCTACTCCGTCGCCGGATGCTATCCTCGCTGCCGTGCCATCGACACTCGACCTGCCGGCCGTCCGGAGGGTCGTCGACGCAGCCGCCCGCAAGGGCGTGACGCTCGACGTCACCACCTTCTCGGAGTCCACCCACACCGCATCCGAAGCTGCCCTGGCGGTCGGCGCCGAGCTCGGGCAGATCGTCAAGTCGCTGGTCTTCGTCTCGATCGGGGACGACGGGGATCTCGAGCCCATCCTCGTCCTGACCTCGGGCACGAATCGTGTCGATCTCGCGCGCCTTGCCGCGGTCACGGGTCGATCCGATGTGCGGCGCGCGACGGCCCGCGAGGCGAAGGAACTCACCGGGTTCACGATCGGCGGGATCCCGCCGCTCGGCCACGCTCGACCGATGCGGGTGATCATGGACCCGGATCTCGGGCGGTTCACCCAGGTCTGGGCTGCGGCAGGGGCAGACAACGCGGTCTTCCCGGTGCCGCCCGGAACGCTCCGGGTGCTCGCGAACGCGACCGTCGCCCCCATCGCCGAAGATGCCGCCCGCCGTGAACCGCAGCCGGTGATGGACGCCCGCGAAGCCACGATCGAGGGCCTCACGCCCAAGGCACCGGCGCCTTCGAGCGGGGCCTGACGGCCGCGTCCTTGGCCATCCCCGAGCCTCGCCACGCGAAGGTGGGCTATCCGGGCGGGCTGCGTGCCAGCTGGCGCTGGGGCGGCAGCGGCCAGGGCCCTGCCGTCTTCGCGCTCTCGGAGGCAGGTGGCACGCTGACGGATCATGGCGAGCTGGCCGGGCCGGACGTCGAACGATACTGCCGCGCCGAACTGCGCCTGGAGGGGCCCGGCGGCACCTGGGCCACCCGGCTCGCGTCGCGGATCTACGACGAGCCACGGGCCATCCTGTGGGACTCCGCCGGCCTGCTCGTGGCGACCTACGGCTTCATCACGTATGGGTTCGATCCCCGTAGCGGCGACCTGCGCTGGAACCACCGATCCGGGACCCCGATCGTCGCGCTCATCGGTTCGAGTCGGCTCGACCACGTGATCGTCCAGGCCGAGATCGAGACGTTCGCGATCGAGGCCGACGGGACGGTCGGCTGGCGTGTCGCGCATTCGGACGTCGTCACCGGCGCGGAACTCCTGGGCGGGCGCGTCGTCCTGACGAGCTTCAGCGGCCAGGTCACGTCCCTGGACCCTGCGACGGGTCGCGCGAGCCACTGACCGCCGGCACCTGCCGCGGATCGGATCCCGCGGTCGCCACGACTGTGGACGAACGGTGGACAACTCGGTCCTGTGGTCGGCGATTCGTGGATGAAGCCCATTGACCGGCGATCCGCCGAACTCCACGATGGTCGCAGCCCGAAGGGGTCGAGCATCACTAACGGCAGAGATCGCCTCAACGCCCACGTGATGCGGAGGTTCCTTCGGGCCTTTCCGTGCCCGGCGCACTATCATCGCGGCCGTGACCCCCATCCTCATCGCGGCCGTTGGCGCGGTTGCCGTCATCGGCGGCGCTCTGCTCCTGCGCTCGCTCGGACCCCGCTACCGGATCGGCCGCTTGCTGGCGGTCACCACGGCGATCAGCGTCGCCGACGCGATCGAGATCGCGGCGACACGCCCGGGGAGCTACGTCCGGGTCGATGGTCGCGTCGATGCCGAGCAGGAGTTCGAGGATGCCGACCATCGGCCCCTCGTGTTTCGCCGGACCCGGGTGGAGGTCCGACGCCGCAACCGGTGGGAACGGATCGAGAACGGGCGGGAGTCGGTGCCATTCGAGATCCGCGAGGGCCTGAGCGGGATCACGGTCGATGACACGATGCTCGGCGACGGACTCGTGGTCGTGGAACGCGAGTCGACCGGGACGGCGCGCGACGTTCCGGACCGTGTCCCTTCGGACATCGGGGGCGACGCAGCGGTCCGGATCCGCATCGCCCAACTCTCCTCGGTCGACCACGTGTCGGCCCTCGGCGTGGCCCAGCTCGACGGCGCCGGACGACCGCGTCTCACGGCAGGCGGGGGTCGGCCGCTGATCGTCACGAATCTCGAGCCCGCCGAGGCCATGCGGATCCTCGTGGCGGACCGTCGATACGTCCCCATCGCCGCGACGATCGCGCTTGCTGCGGGGATCGTGCTCGTGCTCCTGGGTGTGCTCCTCGAGGTGCTCTCGAGCCTGGTCGGCGCGCCGTGAGATCCCCGCGACCGACGGCCCGCACGACGGCCCGGGCATGGGTCTGCGGCACCAGCCTGGCGCTCCTCGGATCGCAATTGCTGACCGGCGCGGTCCTTGCGGCCAGCCCGACGCCGACGGCGATCGGCGGTGATCCGCGCAGCAGCGGCGAGGGTCCCGGGCTGGTGGGCGAGCCCCTGATGGCGCTCGTGCTCGTGATCGCCATCGCGATCGTCTCGGTGCTGGCCAGCCAGGCCTACATCGTGCTGACCGGCGGTCGCAGCCGCGACGGCGATCCGCCCGGCTGAGCCCTACCCGATCCCCGCGCCAGCTCCGATCCCGGCGCGATAACGCATACGACCCGGGTTCACGGCCGCGCAGGACCATCGTGCTATTGGCAAGAACTGTGAGCTTGGTAGGCTGCCGGAGCAAGTTCACATTTCCTCCCACGGTCCACGACATGTTGCCGACGACACCACGACCCATCGACGCCACGCTGACCGTCACGAAGGCGGCGCGCGTGCTTGGCGTGCACCCGAACACGGTGCGGACGTGGAGCGATCAGGGCCGTCTCAGGTTCTATCGGATCAACCAGCGCGGGGATCGTCGCTACCGCGTCAGCGACCTCAATCGTTTCCTGGCGGCCGCCGAGGCCGGCGGCTCCACGCAGCGCTCCCACGACCCATCCGCCCTGGGATCCGGTGGCCCGGCGTCCTGGAACCCGGCGGGTCCGCGGATCGTCGGTCCGCGGCGACACGGGGTCGGCGGGGACGACCTGACGATCGTCGAGGCAGACAGCCGTCCGTTCGATCCGACCGTGCTCGTGAGGCTCGCGGGCCTCATCCCGTCCACACCCCCCGGCGACGATCCCGACCTTCCCCGACTCCTCGGTGAAGCGGCGAGCGTGGTCCGGTCGTCGAGCGGCGTCGACCGGGTCGCGATCTTCGAACTCCGCCGCGATGAACTGATCCCGCGCGGCGTCGCGGGACCCGGCGTGACACGACCGCAGACCCTTCCGCGCACGTTCGGGATCCTCGGGCGTGCCCTGGCCGCCCACCATCGCGGAGCGAAGGACGGTCCCGACGGACGATCGGCCGCGGCGGCCTTCCCGGGTCCGAGTGCCGTCCCGGTGTTCCCCGATAGCTCGACCGAACTGGCCGTCCCGATCGGGGGCCCACGCGGGCCGTGGGGCGTGCTCGTCCTGGGCCGGCGGCGCGCCGACGACTCCCCGATCGAGGTCGAACTCGGGGTGGCCGTGGCCGAGGTGCTGGGTGCCCTCGTGCGAGTCGCCGCGGGATCGAGCGAAGTGGCCCACCGGCTCCACCGCGCCGAAGCGCTGCGCCGGGTCGAGGCGGACATCGGCAGCCGCCTCGACCTGGAGCAGATCCTTGCCCGCCTTGTCGAGCATGCCCTCGTCCTCTTCGACGGCGACCGTGCCGCCGTCTTCCTCAAGGAGCCGAGTGGCCGGATGCGGGCACGAGTGAGCCGCGGCCTGTCGAGCGCCTTCCTGACCGCGCTCCAGGACCTGCCCGACCGCTCCCTGTCCGCTGCGGCGGTGGCGGCGCAGCGGCCCCTGTGGTCCACGAACTATCGCGACGATCCACGCGGCGCGGGCGTCCGTGCGGCCGTGATCCAGGAGGGGTTCGACAGCATGTGCGTGGCTCCGTTGTTCGACGGTGACGTCGTGCACGGGTTCCTCGTCGTCTATCACGATCGCCGACACGAGTGGAGCGACGAGGAGGTGGAGACGATGGCGGCCCTCGCCGGGCACACGACGGTCGCGATCAAGGCTGCCCAGGACTACACGAAGCTCTCGTCATGGGCCGCGCAACTGCACGCGATCCAGCAACTCGGCGCCCGGGTCAACCGACTCTCGACGGTCACCGACATCGCGCGGACCATCGCCCTGGAGCTCCGCCAGCTGATCGACAATCACAACGTCCGGGTCTACAAGCTGGAGGGCGAGGACCTGGTGCCCATCGCGATGCTCGGCCACCTCGGCGAGTACATCGATGAGACGCCCGAACAGTTGCGCGGCACCCTCGGCGTCGGGATCACCGGCTGGGTGGCCCAGCACGGCATCGCCCAATACCTGCCCGACGCAGCCAACGACCCGCGCGCCTCGACCATCCCGGGCACCGACGATGATCTCGACGAGTCGATGCTCCTGGCCCCGATGATCTTCGAGGACCAGGTGCTCGGGGTCCTCGTCCTCGCCAAGATCGGGCTCCACCAGTTCGCCGACGACGACCTGCGCCTGCTGGTCATCTTCGCGAGCATCGCCGCCCAGGCGATCGCCAACGCGGAAACGGCCGAGCGGCTGCGTTCCCAGTCGTCGGCACTCGAGCGCCAGTTGCGCAGCCAACGCGTCCTGCTCACCATCACCGAGTCGATCCTGTCGACGCTCGATCCGCGCGAGGTCCTCGACCAGATCGCCGACCGCCTGGGGACGCTCGTGGAATACGACAACATCTCGATCGAGGTGTACGACCGGGCGACGGCGAGACTGCGCCCGATGACCGCCCGGGGCGTTCACGCCGAGGAGTACCTCAAGGAGTGGGAAGCCGGCGAGACCGGACTCGCCACGTGGGTCATCGAGAACAACGAGCCGG
This sequence comes from uncultured Chloroflexia bacterium, assembly GCA_963714835.1. Taxonomy (GTDB): domain Bacteria; phylum Chloroflexota; class Limnocylindria; order Limnocylindrales; family CSP1-4; genus CAKKPP01. Next base: position 280,304 of record CAVQPX010000003.1, on the reverse strand, counting down.
TCCTCGTCCTCGACGAGTTCGACGACGACCGGGTGCACCACTTCGAGACCATCGGCCCCATCCATGGCAGCCTCATCCTGGCGCCACTGCGCGATCGCGACGGGGTCGCCGGGGTGCTGACTCTCGAACGACTCGGCACCGGGAGGCCGTACACCGAGGACGAATTCGAGCTCGTGAAGCTGTTCGCTGCCCACGTCTCGATCTCGCTCCAGAACGCCGCCGTGCACCAGGCGGTGGAGATCAAGGCCAGCACCGATGCGCTCACCGGACTGCTCAACCGCGGGACGATGACCGAGTGGCTGCGCCGAAGCGTGGTCTCGGGCGAGCCGTTCAGCCTGATCATGCTCGACCTCGACGACTTCCGAAGGATCAACAACGAGTACGGGCACCAGGCGGGCGACCGCATGCTGCGCGACATCGGGACGGCGCTGGTCAAGGCCGGGCGTGACTCCGATCTCGTGTTCCGCTACGGCGGCGACGAGTACGCGTTCCTGCTCCCCACGACGGAGGCCGCCGGTGCACTGGCGGTCGCGGAGCGCGCGCGAGCCGCGGTCTCGGCGATCGGGGGCGACGAGCGCGGCCGCCGCGGGGGTGGCGCTTCGCTGACGGCCTCGCTCGGCTTCGCGACCTTCCCTCGCGATGGGGCGACCGCGGAGGACGTGCTCCTCGCAGCCGACCGAGCGGCCTATGTCGCCAAGCGATCCGGCGGCGATCGCGTCGCGACGGCGGCCGAGGGGTTGTCGCTCGCGGCCGAGTTCTCGCCGTCCGAGCCGACCCCGGTGGACTCGACCGAGGTGGCCGGCTAGCCTCGCGCGGACCCGTCGGCGTCACCACGCGACGGGCGGTCGCGTCACACTGGAGCCGTGCAACCCATCGACCCCCTGCCGAGCTCGCGTCGCCCAGCCGCGGCGTTCTGGATCGCCCTTGGCCTGGCCGCGATCCTCGCCGCCCTGGTCCTCGCGATCGTCGCCCTGTCCGGCGGCTGGCGGCTGCCGGACGTGGGTGTCGGGCCGAGCGCTTCGCCGACGCCGGCGGCGACCCTCCCGACACCATCTCCGACGGCGTCTCCAGCGCCGTCATTCGTCCGACCGACGCCGACCCCGCAGCCGACGTTCCTCGTCTACGTCGTCGCCAGTGGCGACAGCCTCACGTCGATCGCCCGCGCGCATGCCACGACGGCGCGCAGCATCGCGTTCTGGAACCGCGACGCCTATCCCTCGCTCGATCCCGAATCCGAGGGCTACTCGCCGAATCGCATCGAGGTGGGCTGGGCGCTCGCCCTGATCCCCGGCGTGACCTATGACGAGACGGACCGCCCGAGCCCCACCCCGCCGAGCCCGAGCCCCGATCCGGGTTCCCCGCCACCGAGCCTGCAGCCCACGATGGCCCCGGTCGTCGGGAGCAGCAAGCTCGTCTCGAACGGCCCGCGCGGTACGGATCAGATCGCGCTCACGCTGGACATGGGGGGTCGCCTGGACCCTGCGGTCGACATCGTGCGCTGGCTGATCGAACACAACGTGAAGGCGACCCTCTTCCCGACGGGCAAGTCGGGGACGCAGACCGAACAGGGCAAGGCCGCGCTCCTCCTCGCCGCCCAGCGACCGGACCTGTTCGAGTTCGCGAACCACTCGTGGGACCACCCGAGCTTCGTCGACCTGACCGACGCCCAGATCGCCGACCAGCTGACCCGATCCGAGACCGCGATCAGCGGGCTCATCGGCCGGACCACCAAGCCGTTCTTCCGCCCGCCGTTCGGTGCGGTGAACAACGCCGTGCGCGCCGGCGTGGGCCGTGCAGGCTGGGGCTACACCGTGATGTGGGACATCGACACGATCGACTGGAGGCCGACAGCCGACGGCGGTCCGACCGCCGCGGACATCGTCACGAAAGTCACGTCCAAGGCGCAGGGCGGGTCCATCGTGCTCATGCACCTGGGCGGCTGGCACACGCTCGAGGCGCTGCCCGGGATCCTGGCCGGCCTCGAGTCGAAGGGCCTGCGCCCGGTCACACTCACGGAGATGCTCGCGCCGTAGCCGCCGGGCGGTGCCGAAGGGGTCAGCCGCCGGCCAGCCCGATGAGGAACTCCGGCGTCCAGAGGCGGGTCAGCCCGGAGAAGCTGATCACGGTGATGCCGGCCAGGAGTGTGAGGAAGGCCAGCAGGACCATGCGGTCCGTGCGATCCAGCGCCAGCCGGCGCAGCCACGATCGGCGCCCGGTCCCGAATCCGCGCAGGTCCATCGCGTCGATCGTGTCCTCGGCACCGACGATCGCATTGATCGTCACCGGGACCATGATCGGGACGGTGCGCGTCAGCTTGCCGACAGGGCCCCGTCCGGCACGCTCCCAGTCGTAGCCGCGGATGCGCTGGGCGTCGATGGTGGTCCGCACGTCGGCGGCGAGGCTCGGGATGAACCGGAAGGTCATCTCGACGGCATACGCGAACTTGTCCGGGATGCCGAGGCGCGCGAAGGCGGGGCCGATGTCGCCCGGCGCGATCGCGAACGCCAGCGGGAAGCCCATCGCCGCCATCGAGAAGAAGCGCAGGAGCTGGGCCAGCGCGTAGGTGACCGATTCCGCGGAGATGGGCGTGTTCAGGAGCGGCAGCCGGAAGTAGATGTGGAGTTCCTCGAGCCGCGCGCCACGCAGCTCTCCGCCCGTGATGAGCGTGTTGGCGAGGACGACGAAGCTCACGAAGAAGAGGACGTAGCCCCAGTTCAGGCGGACGGACCGGAACGGGATCCCGGCACTCCGGTAGTAGGTGAACGCGATCGCGGCCATGGCCGCGAGGATCCGGATGTCCCAGACCTGGATGACCGCGAACACGTACATCGCGAGGGCCAGGACAAGGACGCGGGGATCGCGGCGCGAAAGCCACGATCCCCGGCCCAGATAGCGTGGCGTGACGTTCATGTCACGCGAACCGTGGTCAGCGTCCCATCGACTCCCGGATCGGATCCCAGACCAGGACCAGGATCGGGGTCAGGATGACCGCCGAGATCAGGTTCGAGACGATGACCGGCAGGTAATTGGCGGTGAGCGCCGTGTCGAACGTGTCGGCGGTGCCGATCACGAGGTCGGTGAACACGAACAGGAAGCCGACGACGACCGCGATCGCGGCCGCGGCGCCGGCCATGATGATCTTGTTGGACACACCGCCCAGCACGTAGACCGGCAGGAGGCCGGCCAGCAGCCCGACGAGGCCGTTCGCAACGCTCCAGTTCCACGACGTCAGCAGTCCCCAGCCGCTGATCTGGTCACCGATCCCGTTGCCCACCAACCCGGTGAACAGGCCGACGATCGGTCCGAACGCCACGCCGAAGAACGTGACGATCGCGAAGCCGGGCCGCAGCGACACGTTCGCCGTACCCGGCAACAGGAAGCTGAACTGGACAAGCACCGCGTACAGGGCCGCGCCGATCGCGGCATAGACGATGGTCCGCGAGGTGACCTCCCAGAGGTTCTCTCGCGTGATGGCCATGGACATGGTCCGTACCTCCCTCACTCTCTCGATCCACTCCCGAGGATGCCGGGCGATCCCGGCGCGAGACATCCGGCGACGAGCTACCCTCCGCGCCCCTCCACCTGTTCCCGGATCGGTCGTTCCTTCGTCACGATCGAACGGGCCAGCGAAGCGGCGTCCAGAAAACCGGCCTCACCGGCGCGCCAGTGGGCGTTGGCGCGCATGAGCGATGTCGGTCTCAGGTTGCAGGACTTCCAGCGATCCTCGTCCTCGATCACCGTGTTGGGCGGACCGTCCGCGACGACCGTCCCATCACGCAAGAGCAGGATACGGTCCGCGTGCGTCAATGCAAGGTCCACGTCGTGCGTGATGAGGTACAGGCTTTCGATCCCCTCGATCCGGCGAACGGCCGCGAGAAAGGCCGTCGACGTGCGGTGGTCCTGCCCGGACGATGGCTCGTCGAGGATCAGGGTCTTCGGGCGCAGGGCCAGCGCGATCGCCAGGGCAAGGCGCTTCTGCTGGCCGAACGAGAGCGTCAGCGGCGGCCGGTCGAGGATGTTCTCGAGGTCCACCAGCGACGTGCGGCGGAGCACCTCGTCGAGGAGGTCGTCGAACGACGCCGGGTCGGACTTCAGGTTGCGGGGCCCGAACAACAGCTCCTCGCGCACCGTCCTGGCGAAGAGCATCTGGCTGGGGCTCTGGAAGACGTATCCGAAAATGGAGGCGAGCTCGGCGACGGAGCGACCGACGATCGGCCTGCCGTCCACGAGCACCGTCCCTTCGGTCACGGGCAGCAGCCCCATCGCTGCACGGAAGAGGGTCGTCTTGCCGGCGCCGTTCGGGCCGAGGACGGCCACGATCTCGCGTGGCCCGAGCCGCGCGGAGATGCCATGCAGGATCCGCCGATCGCCGAGGCTTGCGTTCACGCCCTCGTAGGCGAGGCGCGCCGGCTCCGCGGGCGCGGCGTCGGCCGAGGCGTCGGCTGAGGCGTCGATCGGCGCCGCGGGAACCGGCGATTCCGGTGCCGGCGATCCCGGGGCCGGCGATCCCGCCCCCTCGGCCCGGGCGCGCGCGAGGACGACCTCGAACGGGAGCTTGACCGCGTCGGGGTCGGCGATCTCGAGGAACCCGTCCACGGGACCGAGGTAGCGGGTGCGACCCTCCTCGAGGTACAGGACGCGGTCCGGTCGTGCCTCGAGGGCCTCCTCCACCCGATGTTCGACGAGGACGATCGCGTTCCCGGCCTGCGCGAGGTCGCGCAGGATCCCGAGCAGATGGGCCGCGGTCTCCGGATCCAGATTGGCCAGCGGCTCGTCGACGACGAGGAGCTGCGGGTGGAGCATGAGCGAACCCGCGACGGCCACCAGCTGGCGCTCGCCGCCGGACAGCGCAGACGTGTCCCGTCCCTTGAGGTGCGTGGTCCCTGTCTGCTCGATGACGGCGTCGATCCGCGCGGCGATCTCGGACTGCTCGATGCCGAGGTTCTCGGGACCGAAGGCGAGCTCCGCATCGACCGTCGCACCGATGATCTGTTTCGCCGGGTCCTGGAGCACCGTGCCCACCGTCCGGGCCAGGTCGCGCAGCTTCGTGTCGGCCGTCGAGCGGCCGTCGATCCGAACGGTGCCGCTCAGCTCGCCCGGGTACGCGTGCGGGATGAGCCCGTTGATGGACCGAATGAGCGTGCTCTTGCCGCACCCGGACGGACCGGCGACGAGCAGGATCTCGCCCCGCCCGATCGACAGCGAGATGTCGCGGATCGCCGGCTCCGAAGCCCGTCGATAACGAAACGTCAGACCGTCGATGGCAAGCAGCGGGTCCCCGGCGGTCATCGCGTCGGGTTGGATCAGGCCGGTTCGATCCGAACCGCTCGATCGACGCTCAATCCGAGACGGCCGGCGACGTTGCCCTGGTTGTCCGCGTAGGCAAGGCGCGCGAACGAGTCCTCGTACAGGAGCGAGGCCCCGAGCGCCTTCGTTCCGAACGTCCGCTCCCAGGTCGTCGCCTCGACGATCTCCGCCGAACCGTCCAGCGGCGCGAACCGCAGGACCATCGGGCGCCCGGCCCCGAGCTCGCCGACGGCCGCGGCGAGGTCCGCCGGGTCCCCGCTCAGGCGCAGATTGCCGAAGCTGTCGATGTAGACGATCGACGAATCGAGCCCGCCGTCGCGCGCCACGGGCGCCGGGAAGGCGAGTGGCACCGTCGCGCCGGACGGCACGACCGGTCCGACCTCTTCGAAGGCGCGTCCTGCGGCGATGTGGGCGCCCATCGGCGCGAAGATGTCGCGACCGTGGAAGGTGCTGGTGGTCGTCGCGAGCATCAGCTCGGGATTGGACAGCTCGCGGACCTCGACGACCCCACCGAGTCGGTCGGCGGCCGGCATGAGCAGCCCGTTGTCCGGTCCGATCAGGACATCGCCGCGCCCGGTCCGGATCCCGATCCCCTTGCGCGCCGTCCCGACGCCGGGATCCACGACGGCGACATGGACGCCCTGCGGCATCCACGGCATCGAACACCACAGCAGGAAGGCGCCGTCGCGGATCTGATACTTCCGCACGTTGTGGCTGATGTCGACGATCTGCGCGTCGGGCACGATCGAGATCATCACGCCGCGGCAGATGGCGGCCGCGGAATCGGCCCCGAAGTCGGTGAGGAAGCTGATGAAGGGTCTGGTCATGCCGGGGATAGTACCCAACCGGCGGCCGCGGGCCCCGGCCTGTGCCGGGTGTCGGGTTCACGCGGGGCGGCGGGGGTGGAATCCGAAGCGGCGCCTGGAGGAGGTTAGGCGCCGCTTCGGAAGAGTTTTCTCGGCGATGGGAGGAGGATCACCACCGAGAGGTGGATTCGGTCTGTGCTAGGCCGCGGGAGGGACTCCCTGGTCCGGTTCGATGAACCGTCCCGACCGATTCAGTTCGCGAAGGAAGAGGAGTTGATTCACCTCGGAGAGCTTCCAGTGCACGTCACCGACATGCAGTCCGATGAGATACGCCGTGAGGTTCGCCGCCTCATCCGGGGCCAGTCCCCTCAGTAGCAGGCCCCGGTAGGTCGCCTTCGTCTCGACGGACGTCGCCCGTTCGGCCACCGTCGCTGTTCTGTTGGTCGATCCAATCGCGCCCGCTGGCTGGAGTGCTGCTGCCGACGATCGCGAGACGGCCCGGGATGAACGCCGTGCCGCCCGTGGATCTCGTCGAGCCTGTCCTGCCATGGGTCACGCCTTTGACCTTCTTTGGTCCTGTGCGCTCCGGAAATTCGTCCGGTGCGATGCATGGTGGCGAGCGCCGGTCCCGCTCGCGATGACCCGTGGGTCCCCTGCCTGGTGGTACTTGTGGCGGCGCCGCTAGACTCGCGACCACAGGACCTGTCGCTCTGACGGACGAGATCGCGACGGTGTGGCTGGCTGGAGGGATCGATGGACGACGGCGAGGCGCGAGGGAGCGGGAAGCGCGATCGGGTCGCCCGCCTGACCCGCGTCGTTCGCGTGCTCCGGGCGAATCCCGAGGGCTTGCGCATCGAGGACCTGGCCGCGCGGCTCGGCATGTCCAAGCGGACCGTCTATCGCGACCTGACCGCGCTCCAGGACGAACTCCAGATCGCGACATGGTCGGACGGCGGTGTCTGGGGCGTCCTCGACGAGGCGTTCATGCCGACGCTGCAACTGACCCGCCAGGAAGCGATGGCGATCGTCCTGGCCGCGCGCCTCATGGTCCGCTACGCCGACAAGTACGATCCCGCGCTCGCGTCGACGTTCGAGAAGCTCGAGGGCGTGCTTCCGCCGGCGCTGGCCGGGCACGTCGAGCAGACGCTCGCGATCCTCGCGAAGGCCCCACGCGACGAGCGCTTCAGCCAGCACGTGGAGACGCTGACCCGCGCCTGGGCGGAACGCCGTGTCGTGACGATCGACTACGAGCCGGCGCGCTATGGACCGCACAGCGCCCCGCGAACCGCGACCGTCCGGCCGTACCTGATCGAACCATCGCTCCAGACGCACGCGCTGTACCTGATCGGCTTCGACGAGGAGAAGCAGGGACTGCGGACGTTCAAGATCGAGCGGATCCGGTCCATCGCGATGACCCCACGGACGTTCGACCCGCCCGATCCGGCGGCGACCCAGGACGCCCTGCGCGCGGCGTGGGACATCATCGCGGACCAGCCACCCATCGAGGTCGTGTTGCGCTTCGTGCCCGAGGTCGCCGCCCGGGTGCGCGAGACGATCTGGCACTCCAGCCAGGCGACCTCGATCGAGCCCGACGGCTCGCTCACCTGGCGCGCGACCGTCGCCGGCCCCGTCGAGATCCGACTCTGGATCATGTCGTGGGGCGACGAGGTCGAGGTCCTCGAGCCGCCCGACCTGCGCGACGACGTTCGAGATCGACTGGGCCGCGCGCACGCGCGCTACGGATCCGGGGCAGGGTCGTGAGCGGGCACCCGTTCGACGCGGTGAACCTCATCAGCGACCCGGTCCACGGCTACGTCGAGCTCACGAAGCGGCTGACGCGGGCCGAATCCGGTGCGTTGGGCCTGCCCGACGAGAACGCGGCCGAGGACGATCTGATCGATACGGCGTGGGTCCAGCGCCTGCGCCGGATCAGCCAGCTCCAGAGCGCGCGGTGGGTGTTCCCCACCGCGGAGCACTCTCGCTTCACGCACGGCCTGGGGGTGATGCACGAGGCGGGTCTGTGGGCGCGGACGCTCTATCCCACCCTGCGCACGGCGCTGCGCACCGTGGACGGGGTCGACGCCGTCGTCCCGTCCGAGGGTCTCGTCGTCGAGACGATGCGGATCGCCGGCCTGCTCCACGATGTCGGGCATGGGCCGTTCGCCCACTACTTCGACGACCACGTCCTCAAGGCGTTCGCCGCCCCCGCCGATCCGCGCCGTCCGGCCGGCAAGCGGCTGAGCCACGAAGACCTCTCGCAGCTGATCATCGAGCACGAGCTGGGCGACCTGATCCGCGAGATCCGACGCGCCCCGGGCGCGGACGCGCCGCGCGACGCCCTGGCCGACGACGAGCGCATCGACCCGCGAGCGATCGCCTTCCTCGTCTCGAAGCCTGCTCTCGTCGATCCGGGGATGCCGCGCTGGGTCCGCTGGCTGCAGCCGCTCCTGTCGGGGGTGTTCACGGTCGACAACCTGGACTACGTCCGGCGCGACGCCTACATGACCGGCGTGTCCGCGGCGTCGGTCGACGTGGAACGGCTGCGGCGCTACGCATTCATGTCCGAACGAGGTCTGACCCTGTTCGAATCCGGGATCGGGGCGCTCGAGATGTTCCTCACGGCTCGCCTGTTCCTGTACCAGCAGGTCTACTTCCACCGAACGGTCCGGGCGATCGACCTCGACCTCGCGGCGGTCTTCGCCCCGTCGGTCCGGGCGATGTTCGGCGAGGGGTCACCGGCGGATCGTCTCGCCGCGTTCGCGGACCTCGACGAGTACGCGCTCCTCCACCAGGCGGCCCGCTGGGCGCGCGGCGAGGATGTCAGCGCGGCGGCGGCAGGCGGGGGCGGCGCCGACGCTGCGGGCGCCGCGGGCCGAGGGGTGGTCACGCCCGCGATCGCCGACGCGTGGCGGGCGATCCTCTTGCGCCGGCCGCGCTGGCATCTCGAACAGGAGATCCGGCTGGGCTACGAAGCCGATGCCTACCCCGCGGCCGCCGTGGATGCGCTCGGCACGGCCATCGACGGGAAGACCGCGATCGATCTCGCGATCGTCGACGCTCGCCCGGCCGGTGGGACCGCGGCGGACGATGCACTCGCGCTCGAAGCGCGCGACGGCGTCAGCCGGATCCGCCTCTCGGAGGCGCTCTCGCGACTGCCGGCATTCGCCCTCATCGGGCGCCGCTACGCGAGGACCTGACCCGACCTAGTGGATCCCGGCGCTCTCGAGCGGCGGGAGGACGTCGCGGGGATCGATCCGGGCGATCTGGCGATCAGGCACGAGCATCCGTCCGACGACGTCCTCGCGGATCCCGAACGTGCGCACATCGAACGGACTGAACAGTCCGTAGTGGACGTGGCAGCCGGAGGCCCGGCCGGTCATCCCCTCGTACCCGAGCAGCTGGCCTGCCTTGACGACATCGCCCGGCTTGACGACGACATCACGAAAGTGCGCGTAGATGCTCCGGTAGTCGTTGCCGTCGTCGATGACGACCACGATCGGCAGGGTGATCCACAGGCTCTTGGCGTCGAGCCGATCCTGGTACGGCGTGAGGTCGCCCAGCCAGCCGATGTGCCGATCGTAGCGACGACCCGCCGCCAGGACCGTCCCGTCGTGGGCGGCCACGACCCGGTCCCCGCAGAACGTGGCGAGGTCGAGGCCATCGTGGAACGACTCGCCGTCGACGACGCGCGAACCCCACGGCGACGGCCCGAATGGCAGGGTGAGCCGCGATCCCGGCAGCGGCCAGACATAACCGGTGAGCGTGCTGGGGTCGGCCGGTCGGCGTGCCGGTGCCGACCGATCGCCGATCGGGTCCGGGAGCCGGACCATCGTGGCGGGTGCAGCTCCCGGCGGGTCGAGCGGATCGGGTGCGGACGAAGCGACGGCCGGATCGCTGGACGGCGACGGGGCCGGCGTGGCGACGGTGCCGGCGACTTCGCCGGACGGCGCGGTCGCGATCGCGTCCAACAGGAACGGGACGGCGGCGGCCAGGGCAAGGGAGCCGGCCAGCGCGAGCACCATCACGCGCGCCCGGATCGCGAAGGTCATCGGTGATGTGTACTCGCTTCCGCGGCCCGCTGGCAAGTCGTGGCCTCGGCGTTCCGCGGCACGGGATCAGGATTCCGAGGCGGTTGCGAGGAGCCGGCCGTCGTGCAGCTCGATCACCCGATCGGCGACGTCGAGCATCGCGATGTCGTGGGTGGCCACGATCGCGGTGATCCCATCGGTCCGAACGATGGTCCGCAGGAGCTGCATGATGGCGTGACCGGTCTCCGAATCGAGCTGACCGGTCGGCTCGTCGGCGAGGAGCAGTCGCTGGCGGTTGGCGAGTGCGCGCGCGATCGCCACACGTTGCTGCTCGCCGCCCGAGAGCTCGTGGGGACGATGGTCGGCGCGGCCGCCCAGCCCCACGAGGTCGAGCAGCTCGCGAACGCGCGCGTCGCGCGCCGCCGATTCGGTGCGGACGAGACGGAGGGGGACTTCGACATTCTCGGCTGCGGAGAGGAACGGGACGAGCCCGAAGGCCTGGTAGATGAACGCGATCGACCGCCGGCGCATCTCCACGAGCCCGTCGTCGTCCAGCGCCGAGATCTCCTGGCCGTCGACGTGCACCGAACCATGCGATGGGCGATCCAGGCCGCCGAGCAGGTTGAGCAGTGTCGTCTTGCCGCTCCCGGATCGGCCCCGGACCACGAGCAATTCGCCGCGCCCGACGACCAGATCGACGTCGCTCAGGGCGTGGATGACCGACGCGCCGGAGCGATGCTCCCGGCCGAGGCCGCGCGCCACCACCATGTTGCCGGCCGCCGGATAGGGTGCCCGCGCGATCACCGGTCCACCTCCCGCTCGTCCGGCCAGATGCTCACGTGGTCGTCCTCGAGGCGCAGGCGGACGCGATCGCGCAGCCCGAGCGCCTCGACGTGCGCCTTCGGGAGCTGCAACCGACCCGCGCGGTCAAGGACGGCGAACTCCTCGCTGACGGCGAGGTGCTCGCCCTCCTCGGTGAGTTCCGTGCGATGCAGGGTCTCGGTGCTGATCCGCCCATCGCGGATGGCCACGGTGCGCCGGACCTGGGTCGCCACGACCGGGTCGTGGGTCACGACGACGATCGTCGTGCCCAGCTCCTTGTTGGCGAGCCGGAGCAGTCCGAAGATCTCGGTCGACGTGGCCGTGTCGAGCTCGCCGGTCGGCTCGTCGGCGAGGATGACCTCCGGCGCGTTCGCGAGGGCGACCGCGATCGCGACGCGCTGCTGCTCTCCGCCGGACAGCTGGTCGGGGCGATGCGTCGCGCGATCGGCCAGGCCGACCATGGTCGAGGAGTTCGCGGGCGCGGGCGCGCCGGGTGGCGCTGCCCGAGAGGACCATCGGCAACTCGACGTTCTCCTCGGCGCTGAGATACGGCAGGAGGTTGCGCGCCGTCTGCTGCCAGATCACGCCGACCACGCTGCGGCGATACGCGGTGCGTTCGCGGCGGCCCATCCGGGTCAGGTCATGGCCCGCGACGACGACCCGCCCGGCCGACGGGGTATCCAGCCCGCCCAGGATGTTCATCAGCGTCGACTTGCCGCTGCCCGACGCGCCGACCAGCGCGACGATGTCGCCCCGCTCCACCGACGAGATCCAGCCCCTGGAGCGCGACGACCTCGAGTTCGGCGACCTTGTAGATCCGCACGAGGCCGTCGCACACGATGAGGGCACCGTCCCCGTAGCGCTGGCGTCGTGCGCCGGGCGATCGCGTGACCCCGGTCATCGGTCCTCCACCTGGTGCCTCACGTGGCCGCCCATCGTGCGTCATCCGCCGACCGCCTGTCGGACCGCCGCCGCCGGAGTCGCGCGGCGCTGGATGAGCGCCGCCGCCGTCAAACCTGCCCCGACCACCACGACGGCAGCCACGAACGTCAGCGCGAGATGGCCGACGTCGATCGTGAAGGGGATCTCGACCCGACCACCCACGATCGAATCGAGCGACAAGCCAGGGAGCAGCGCGAGGAACAGCCCGAAGCCGAGGGCCGCGCCACCACCCAGGGCGATGAGCACCGTCGGGGCCTGTTCGAGGACGAGCAGGCCCACCGCCTGCCGGCGAGCGAGCCCCACGGCTCGCAACTGTGCGATCTCGGCCGCCTGGCCGGCACCGCTCAGGACCAGGGCGACGGTCACGGCGGCGGCTGCGAACAGCGCGGCCAGGACCGCAGCGCCGGCGATCCCTGATGTGAGGGCGACGACCGCCGGACCCTCGCGGATCGCCTGTCCGATCTCGTCGCGTGAGAGCAGCGTGGCCCGCGAGTCGGAGGTCGCGATGGCCGCGCGGAGCTCGGCAGCGATCCCGGCAGGAGCCTGCAGGAACGCCCGGTTCGGCGACATCCGCACCCCGGCGACGACGGCACGGACCTGTGCGTCCGACATGACCACGAACCGGTCGCGATCGCCCATCGAGGGGAAGTGGTCCCGGATGCCGATGACCCGGAATGTGGCCGCGTACCCCGCCACGGTCAGGGAGAACGTGTCTCCCACATCCAGCCCGTTGGGGCGCTCACCGAGGCTGGCCGAGACGAGCACCGGGATCTCCCGGCCCTGCGGATCACCGACGAACTCGCGCGGGATCCCGCCGGTCTCCGTGTCCGGCAGGACGGCGGCCAGATCCTGCGGGTCCACGGCAAGGACGCCGACCGGCGTGCCGTTCGAGAGATTGCCCGTGCCGACGTGCGCAAGGGCGGCGGCTGTGACCTGCGGAAGGGTCTTCGGGTCGAAGCCGTCCGGGAACGGGCCCTCGGGCCCTTCGATGCGGTACGGCGCGCCCACCTCTGCCGCAGCGACCGCCGACGCCAGCCCGCTCACCCGGACCAGGGCGGAGGACGAGAAGGTCGCGAGTGCCGCGCCGGCGAGGAGGACGATGAGGACGGAGCCACTCGCCGATCCGCGGGCGAGCCGCCGCATCGCAAGACTCGGGAGGAGATCGCGTCGATGGGACGCGAGCCAGGCCAGCAGCCGGGTCGGGATGGGAAAGAGGCGCTGGGCCACGACCCCGATCGCCAGACCGGCCAGCGCGGGCGCCGCGGCAACGAGCGGGTCCGCGGCCTCGAGGGTCCGCGCGGCGCTCACGGCCTGGATGCCGCGCTCCCGGGCGAGGTAGACGGCGATCGTCGCGATGACCACGAGCCCCACCTCCGCGGCCATCCGGCGGGGTCGGACGATGCGGGGTTGACCGGCGGCGCGGCGGCCCGGTGCCTGCGCCGAGGGACGCCCGGCCACGACGAACGCGAGGGTCGTCGCGCCGACCACCAGCCCCGCTCCGAGGAGCGGCGTTGGACCGTTCGGGAACGCCGCAACGGCAAGCAGGGCACCCGCACCGGCGGCCGGGACGCCGACGATCAGGGCTTCGGCAGCCGACGTCCCGAGGATCTGACGGCCAGATGCGCCCCGGCTCCGGTACAGGTCGATCGAGGCACGCCGGCGGCCGGCGACCAGCAACACCGTCAGGGCGACCGCAGCCGCCGCGATCGCCGCCGCTCCCACCAGGACGATCGCGAGCACGGAGATGATCGCCTGCCAGCCGGCGACGAAACCCTCGAGCCGTGGGAGGAGCCCCGTGCGCAGGGACGCCGCGTCGGGCATGTTCAACGGCACGCCAGACGTCGGGAAGATGGCTTCGAGACGACGGAGATCCTCGATGAGCTGCCCGACATCCGTGGACGCGATCCGGTTCTCGACGACCGGCAGGCGCCACGTGTAGCGGATCGGGACGCCACCCTCCTCGGTGGCCCGAACATAGGCCGGGTAGGCGGCATCTGCCAGCAGGACCGTGAGGTCCTGGAACCGCGTGTCGCCGCCGAGTGATCGGATGATCGGACGCTCCAGCGCGGGATCGTCGAACCAGAAGCGCTCGTCCGGATCGTCGACAGCGAAGATCCCCACGACCTCGACGCCGACGCGCGAGTTGTTCCGGTTGTCGTATTGGACCCGGATGTCGACCTGGCGCGTGGAGAGGCGATCGGATCGGTCGAGCGCGAGGATCACGCGGTCGCCGATCGCGGCCCCAAGGGCTGCCGCCGACGCCTCGGACAGCGCGACCTCGAAGACCGCGACCGGTGGCTCGAGACCGGTCGGGTCGTCGGTGCGCGGCATGGTCACGGTCGCCGCCGTGGGTTGCCGGCCCTGCGTCATCCGCACATGCGCCTCGGCACCCTCGTGGAAGCGCAGGCGGATCGTCGTCTCCGGCGGCTGGTTGTCGACGATGATCCAGCGTGGGGTGTCCACGACCCGGACGGGCGGCGCGAGGACCGACGCGACCGCCGGCGGGATGTCCGCCATGACGTGTGCCCCGGCGGCATCCACGTCAGCGAACGGGGCGCCCTCCGTGCCCCGGATCCGCCACTCCTCCGTGAACGTCAGGTCGCGCACCTCGGCCCGGGCGGACGCCAGGGTCTCGTGCAGCAAGTCATCCTGGGTGCCGCTCACGAAGCGCGGCCCGGCGACGGCCGCGAACGAGGCCATGACGATGATCGCGGCGAGCGCCAGCGTGTGGCTCTGTGCCTCGCGGAGCCGGCGCATGGAGCCGATCAGCCAGGCCATCTCACGCCTCCCCGGCGCGCAGCACGTCGCCGATCGCCTCGCCGGCGGTCCGCCGGATGACGATCGAGACCGTCGTCACGAGCAGGACGATCGACAGGAGCGCGAGCCCGGCAACGGCTGCCCACGGGACGACGACGACCGGCGGCGGCATGACCGCACCGCCCGTCGCGTCGAAGGTCGCCGACGGGAGCACCACCCACGCGAGAAGGAACCCGAGCGCGCTGCCCATCAGGAGGCCGAAACCGAGGAGGAAGACGTGCTCGAGGGCCAGCCACAGGGACAATTGCCGGCGCGAGAGCCCGAGCGAGCGGAGGATCGTGAACTCGCCGAGCCGCTCGGACGCAGACGCCGTCGCGCTCGCGAGGTACCCGATCGTGGCGAACAGGAGGGCGGCGATCGAACCCAGCGCGAGCGCCCCGACGACGCCAAGAGCGACGGGATCGCTCGTGAGCGCCGACGCAACCTCGCTTTGGCCGACCACCGCCTCGGGGCGCAGCGACGACGCGCTCAGCGCATCGATGGCCGCGGCTTCCGTGCCCGGCGCGACGGTCAACCACCACTCGTCGGTCGCACTCGTTTGGGCGGTCGCGGCGAACACGGCCAGTTCGAGCGTCCGCCGATCGACCACGGCAAAGTCTTCATCGGCAGCGAGAGGCGGCATCCGCACGAGCTCCCCGACGATCCTCAAGTCGATCCGCCGGCCGCGCACCGTAGCGGTCAGGATGTCGCCGACGGCACTCCCCGTCGCGTCCAGGAATCGGGGCGACGCCACCGTTGGTAGCGCCGCCGGGACGGTCGGACGACGCCACAGCCGGAAGATCGTCCCCGGGTCGGTCGGCGAGCCGAAGATCGCGTCGTTCCCACCGGGCCCGGATCCGATCAGGACGCGGCTTCCACCCTGATCGACCACCGCGCTCGTCGTCAGGTCGCGATCCACCCGCTGCCACGACCAGCCGGGTTGGCCGGCCGCGAAGTCCAGGGTGGACCAATCCTCGCCGCCGGCCGCTTCGCTGGATGCGAGTGACGCGATGCGCACTGACCCGACGGCCGCGAC
Organism: uncultured Chloroflexia bacterium; assembly: GCA_963714835.1. Classification (GTDB taxonomy): domain Bacteria; phylum Chloroflexota; class Limnocylindria; order Limnocylindrales; family CSP1-4; genus CAKKPP01. The sequence continues at coordinate 264,567 of CAVQPX010000003.1, read as the reverse complement.
CCCAAGCGGTGCGACCACGCGCAGCTCGACGCCGCGGATGCCGATCGGATAGGTGGGCGCGAGCTCCGCGCCGTCGATCGTGCGGGTGAGGGGGATCTCCACCCGCTGGCCATCGCCCACTGAGCGGGCGGTCCCGCCATCGATCCGATGGATGCTGCCGACGCCGTCCTCGATGATGACGGTGATCCGGGCCGCCTCCCAGTCGGGCACCTCGGGCTCCTCCAGCGAGCCCGACGATGCGGCGAGGCGGGCATCAACGACGACCGCGAGGCGGCTCGGGGTCCCCGGTACGGCGATCGCGCTCGGAGTCGGGCGATCTTCGGCCGTCTGCGCGAGGGCGGAGCCGAACGACACGCCATCCGACCCGGTCGACGATGTGAGGACCGAGTCCAGCCTCTCCGGATCGACGCCGAGCAGCGAGCCACCGAGGATGGCGCGCCCGACATCGAAGGACTCGCGGACGGCCGGGACCGCATCGGTCACTCCGGCCACGCTGCCGATCGCCGATCCAGCCGCCCATGTCGGGAGGCGGACGGTGGATGGCGCGACAAGCCGCACGTCGCCGACAGCCTGCCACGCCGCCTGGTCCGCCTGCGAGCGCGACCAGGTGGACCCATACGCGGCCCCGAACGTGCCGAGCGCGATCGCCAGCATGAGAAGCAGGGCGGCTCGCGCGTAGCGCGTCGGACGGCGCGCGATCTGCCGTGCGCCCACGGAGGCCACGAACCCGCGGCCGGCGGCCATGATCCGCTCCGCCAGTTCCGCGGCCCGGGGCACGATCCGGAGCGCGAGCAGCCCGCCGGCCAGCAGTCCGATCGCGGGCGCGGCGACGAGCAGGGGATCGATGCCGAGGACGCCGCGGGCATTCTGGGTGATCGGCGATCCGTACAATTGCAGCTGCCACAGCGCGACGCCGGCGACGGCGACGATGGCGAGGTCGATCCCGAGGCGCTGCGACAGCGACGTGCCCGGGGCCCGGCCCGAGGCCGCTCGAACGGCTGACGGGCTGGCCGCCGATGCGACCGCCGGGATGGCGAGGGCGGCTGCACTCGCGATCGCGGCGAGCAGGCCGACGATCACGACCCCGAGCGAGATCTGGATGTCGACGTCACCCAGCACGGACGCCAGCGGGCCGAGTGCGAGAAGGCGCACGGCGCCGGCGGCGAGGAGTGGTGCGAGGATCGCTCCGGGCAGGGCGATGAGGACGGCCTCGGCGATCGCCATCCCGGCGAGCTGACGATCCGCTGCGCCGCGCGAGCGGAGGAGCGCGACATCGATCCGGCGGCGGTCGACGATCATGCCCGCGACGAGGATGATCGCGTAGCCGGCCAGGACGGCGAACTGGATCGCCAGGATCGCGACTCCACCGCGGCTCACGAGCGTCGAGCGTTCGATGACCGCCAGGAGGGCTGGCAGGCCGCTCGTCACGGTGAACGACTGGCCCGCGTTGGCCAGCGGCCGAAGTCGATCGCCGAGTGTGGCGACCGCGTCCGCCAGGGATCCGATGCGGTCGAGCGAGATCCGATTCGCGTCGGGGATCGCGAGCCAGGCGAGGTCCAGTTCACCGATCGCTGCCGTCCCCTGGAGGTCGGCCTGCTGGACGACGAACGGCCCGCGCGTCGTGAACGGTCCGCGGACCTCCTCGCCGTCCAGGTCGAGCGGGGCACCGAACCAATACGGGTCCTCGGCGACGGGTCGCCAGATCCCGGTGACGACCACCGAGACGGTGTCGTCGCGCCGCTGCCGGCTGACAAGGGTCGTCCGATCCCCGACCGCGAGGCCGAGTGCCGCGGCGGCTCCCTCGGAGAGCGTCGCCTCGAGCGGCGTCCGTCCGGCCACGGGCCATGCTCCACCAACCAGCGCTGCGTGGCCCTCGATGCCGGCGAAACTCGCCAGCAGGGTGAGCGTGCTGGGATCGTCGTGGGGTTCGAAGGCTCCGGACCGCGCGATCATCGCGACCTCGCCGGCGGCGTCACCCAGCGTGAGGCGCAACTCCTCGTCGACGGCCGGCGCGAGCGTCCCGACTCGGTCGCGCGCCGACGTCACGCGGACGACCGCGGCGCGATCCGCCGGAGCTGCGGACTCGAGCGTTCCACGCAGGCCGGCGAGGCTCACGGTGTCCCCGTACAGGGCGGCCGTCGCGAGCAGGGACGTGGCCGCGGTGAGCAGCAGGATGGCGGACAGCACCACCGCCCAGTCGAGCCGCATCCGACGCAGGATGGCCCGCCAGAGGCCGATCGTCCCGAGCAAACGCCTTCCTCCGTTCCACAAGCCGGGTCGGTGATGACTCATACGCGGACCGGCGGCGCGAGGTTCGGCCGCAGCGTAATGGAACGACTGGGGGCCCGGCGCGCGTGATTTCCGGTGCATCCAGGCAACGTTGGCGGTGCTTGCGTGCAAATCGTGCGTGGTGCGTCCCGGCACCCGTCGGCGGTCTCGGGTAGCCTGAGGTTGCTCGTGGTTTCCCCCCCTCAGGTGGCGCACGCGCGCGCCAGGCGAACGTCGCGCCGCCTTTCGATCGTGGCCCTCGCGTTCCTCGTAGGTCTCGTTTTCGGTGTGCCCGCCTCGCAGGCAGCGGGGACGACGGAGTCGAGCGTGGAGGCGGCGATCGTCTCCCTGCTCAACAAGGACCGCGTCGCCCGCGGTCTCCCCAAGCTCGGCGTCACCTCGGGTCTTGCGTCGATCGCCGGCACACGGGCGAAGACCCTGGCGACCAAGCAGGTGCTCAGCCACACGGCCGCCGGCAACCTCCAGAGCCAGCTCAACGCGGCAGGGATCGTCTGGCGAGCCTGGGGCGAGAACATCGCGCGGACATCGACGCCCTGGGGATCGAATACCGCCCCGCAGCTCTACGCACTCTGGAAGGGCAGCCCCAGCCACTGGTCCCTGATGATGAGCAGGGACATGAACCGGATCGGGGTGGGCGTCTCCCGTTCATCGAACGGCTCGACGTACGCGTCGATCGTGTTCATCAAGTCGCCGGGCGGGACGACCGCCCCGCCGCCGGCACCGAAACCGGCACCCAAGGCGACGCCGAAGCCCGCCCCGAAGGCCATCCCGAAGCCGGTCGTCGTCGCTCCCACGCCCGAACCCACGCCCGAACCCCAGCTCTGGATCGCCGATCCGTCCGGCGGCCGGCCTGATGGCGAGGTCGCTGAATGGTCGCCGTGGAGCCTGGTCGAATGGTTCGCGGACTCCGTGGACTCGGTCGCGCGTGCGGTCGTCCAGGTGTTCTCCTGGATCGCGTCCCTCGGCGGGAGGCTCGCCTCGCTGCGTTAGCCTCGCGGCGTCAGCCAGGCTGTCAGCCTCCCGCGTCGGTCACATCGCTAGATACCGCAGACGCTGGGCGCCGCCGTCGGTGGGGCCGTTGGTGCGGCGGTCGGTGGCGCCGCTGGTGCGGCCGTCGGTGGGGCCGTTGGTGCGGCGGTCGACGGGATCGCCGGCCCTCCACTACCCACGGTGAAGCCGATGACCATGACACCGGAGTCGATGCCGAGTGGACTCACGCTCGGGGCATCCGTCCGGATGACGAGCTTGTGGGCACCCGGAGTGAGCTTGGCCGTGTCGATCGCCAGCGTCGTCTTGGCCGCACCGCCGGCTTGATAAAGCAGCTTGCCCGAGTCTCCGGCGTGGAAGTTCGGGTCCAGGTAGACGAAGCAGCCGTTCGGCGAAGCGCCTGACGGAGCCGCGCACTGGATGACGGGCCGCCACGTCCCTTCGATCGGACTGACCGGGAGTGGAGACAGGAAGCGGGCGTTCTCGTACCCGACCGCGCCGGTGTACCAGCCGCGCGCCTCGGTCCAGTGCTCGGCGCTGCGCACGCTGCGTGGCGAGCAGGAGCGGACGCAGAGCTGCCAGCCCGACGACACGAGCTGGTCGTCGCCGTCCGGCTGCCGGGTGTAGGCGCCGAAGCGCAACTCATGGCGTCCGGTCGAAAGCTTGTCCGTGTCGATGGTCGCGTTGACCGTCATGGAGACGTCCGCCTTGCCGCCGACCGAAGGCAGGCCCGAGCTCTGCGACCAGATCGTCGTGCTCCCGTCCTGGATCCGGATCCGGGTCGCGCTGGCCCCGACCGGTTGCTCGTGCCACTTGACGGTGATCGGAAACGTGATCCGGCCGGAGACCGCGACCGTCGGGAAGCAGGTTCCGATGTGGGTATGCCTCCCTGGCGCCGCCTCGCCGGGGGCGAGCCACCAGGCCTGCGCCTCGATCGGCGCGCACGGCGGCGCCGCGGTGGATACGGTGAACGGGATCGCCAGCGCTGCGATGGCGATCAAGATGCCGAGTCGTTTCAAAGTCGAAATCTCCCGTCAGTCGCGTCCCGCCTGCCCACGGACGGGCATGCGGAGACGTTGGCCGTCTGGGCGATCGGCGAACTGGGTGGTCCCTCGTCCGAGCCGCAAAGGAGTCCGATGTCGACGGCGAGTCCGCCATCAGCGATCGATCCCTACCGCGGCTCCGACCATCTCCTCCTGGAGGGTCGTTGGGGGCACCAAGCCCCGCAAGGTCGCCCCACCCTACGGGCGGATTGGCCGCTGTGCGCAAGAGATTCGTACCGAGCCGGCACGTCCGATAGTCCCGCGAATCCCGCCACCGGGGGCGGTGCGCGAACGCGCGGTATCATCGGCGCCTCGCGCCCGTAGCTCAGTGGATCAGAGCATCTGACTTCGGATCAGAGGGTCGGGGGTTCGAATCCCTCCGGGCGCGCCAAGGCCGCCGCCGGGTGGACGCGGTTCAGACCGGCGGGCGGATCACGATCGGCCGAGCGCGACCATCAGCGCCAGGATCGACAGGATCCCTGCCAGCTCCGCCGCGAACCCGGCCCTCAGCCGGCGGAATGCGGCCTCGCCTCCCCCGTCTGGAGCGCTGGCGCCGTCTGTGGTCGCCTTGCCCGTGAGCTGTGCCGCGGCTCGGCTGGTGACGAGGCCACCCGTCGCGAAGACCGCGATCGCCACCACGATGGACGCGATCCAGAGCATGCCGAACGGCGTGCCGACATCGTCGAGACCCCGGATTCGTCCGCTCGTGACGCCCAGCAGCAGACCCGTGACTCCGGCGAGCAGCGCCGACCCGATCACCAGCTGCTCGGGCCCCAGGATCAGGCGCTGCACGAGCTCGGGCCGCTCGGCTGACGGTCGTCCCCCGACGAAGGGGACCAGGACCAGGTTGGCGAAGATCGAGGCACCAAGCCAGGACGCCCCGCCAAGCAGGTGGAGGAAGAGCAGGATCGGGCCAGCGTCCGTCACGATCGGATCCTCGGGCGGTGACTCCATGGATCGACTGATCGTGGAGTCTAGCCGGCCTCATACCCCCGCGGGCGGTTGTTGTTCGTGCGCGTCCGACACCCTCCGGGCGCGCCACCCATTCGTTCGGGGACACGTCCTACGAGATACGGTCGACTGGCAGGCCCGGATCTTCGAGGGCAGCGGCCGCCCGGCGTCAGGCCGAGAGCCGGGGGCACGCACTGCCGACTGTCCCCGCAGCTCGGCGATGGCGATCGCCGGGAGGAGCACCACGGACGACGGGAACCGTCCGGGGCTCGACGGCGGCGCGGCTGCGCACTTCGGCAGGGTGGGGTTACATGGGGACACGATGCGCTCCTCCCTTCGCTCCAGCCTCCGGTCGATCGTGCCCGCGCTCCTCGTCCTTGCCGTGTCGATGGCGGCGTGCAGCGGAGGCGCCGCGACCGCGGCTCCGAGCGATCCGAGACCGAGCCCGACGACGCCGGCGCCGACCGCGGCGTCGCCCGGACCGAGCCGGGAGGTGCCGGAACCGAGCTCGCCGGCGCCCGATCCCGCGGCCGATCCGCTGGTCCAGGCGCGCCCGTACGCGTCGCAGGTGCCGGTCGGGTACGACGCCGCGACGCCGCTGCCCCTCGTGATGGTGCTCCACGGTTACGGAACGAGCGGCGCCGTCGCGGACAGGCTGTTCGGGTTCGGGACGATCCTCGACGAGCGCCGTTTCCTGCTCGCCATGCCGGACGGGAGCCGCGACGGGAACGGGCTCCGCTTCTGGAACGCCACCGATGCCTGCTGCGGTTTCGACCGGACGGACGTCGACGACGTGGCCTACCTCGAGGCGGTGATCGACGACATGAGCGCCCGCTACGCCGTGGATCCGAAGCGGATCTTCGTCGTCGGCCACTCGAACGGCGGCTTCATGGCGCACCGCCTCGCGTGCGACCTCTCCGACCGGATCGCCGCGATCGTGAGCCTCGCCGGCGCGACCTGGGCAGACCCGTCCTCGTGCCAGCCGGCGCGGCCCGTCGCTGTCGCCGAGCTGCACGGCACGACGGACCGCCTGATCCGCTTCGATGGTGGGACGCTCGCCGGGATCAACTACCCGAGCGCGACCGAGACGGTGGCCACGTGGGCGCAGAAGAACGGCTGCTCAGCAACCACCGAGGACGCGCCGCAGCGCCTCGACCTCGACGCGATCGTCGCCGGCGCCGAGACGACGGTCACCAGCCACGCCGATTGCCCAACGGGCGCCGCCGCTGAACTCTGGACGCTCGCCGGCACGGGCCACTCGCCGTTGCCGACGGCCGACTGGACCCTTGCGCTCTACGACTTCCTGGACGCGCATCCCAAGCCCTGACGACCCGCGAGTCGCCCAGCCGAAGGCCGGGTGCCAGCGGACGCGGCGTCCCCATCGCCTGGTCAGCTGCCGGCAGGTTCGGTCGCCGCCAACCCGAGCACCTCGCGCGCCTCTCGCAGGTCCACGGTGTCGAAGCCCTCGGTGAAGGCGTCGTGGATCGGGCTGAGCAGCGCGACGGCGCCTGCGTGGTCGCCCACCGCGACCCCCAGGCGGGCCAGCCGCGTCGCGGCCCGGAGCTGGGTCATCCGCGCGCCCAGCTCGGCCGCTCGGTCGAGGGCCAGCCGGTACCAGGTCTCGGCATCCCGGGTGCCCTGCTCGCCATCGGCGGCGGCCGCGAGCAGGTCTCCCTTGACGAGGCGGAGCTCGGGCAGGAAGGACGCGGTCGAGTCCGGCCCGAAGATGTCGAGGGCGGCATCGATCGCCTGCAACCCGTCGGCGGGCCGCCCGGCCGTGGCATTCGCCCGGGCAGTGAGGAACAGCAGGAACGGCCAGAAGATCGGCGGTGACCGGAGCTCGCCGTACAGGCCGATCCCGGTCCGGATGCTGGACAGGCCGTCGTCGACGCGGCCAAGCTCGACCTGCGCGGCCCCGACAAGGACGCTCCCGGCGGCCGTCCAGATCCGGAACTCGTGCTCGTCGGCCGTGTCGAGCAGCGCGGTCGCGAGGTCGTGCGCGATGATCGGTTCGCGCCGCCACAGGCGCAGGATGCCTGCGTGGAATCGCGCGTAGGCGGAGCTGAATGGGTGGTCCAGCACGGCCGCGAGGGCGAGCGCTTCGTCGACGCGCGCGGCAGCCTGGTCCGGATGGCCCAGCAGCCAGAGCGTGATCCCGGCCGTCGTCAGGCACGAGACCCGGGCGTCGATGCCCACCGTCGCGGTCCGGATCGCGGTCGGCATGTCGGAGAATGACGAGATCGCCTGGTCGAAGTGCTCGAGTCCGCCGCGGAGGTCGTCACCGGTCATGAGCATCGCGCCGACCAGAAGGTGGCCGTCGATCATCATGCGGGGATCGCGCTGCTCCTCTCCGAGCACCAGGATCTCGTGTCCCAGGCGCCCGGCGTCGTCGAGCCGCGCCATGAACATGTAGAGGCTGGCGAGGCCGCGCAGCACCGAGAACTGCTGGCGCACGTCGCCGCCGCGTTCGAACAGGTCGATGACGCCCGCGAGCACGGCCTCCACCTCGGGCGTGTAGCCCTTCGTCGCCATCAGCGCCCGGGCCAGCGTCGTCCGCAGCGCGATCTCCTGGTTGACCGCATCGGGCGAGGACGGGACGGCCTCGAGGACGGTCAGCATGTCCGACGCGAGGTTCACCGTGTCGAGATACCAGCCATGGGCGTCGTTGAGGACGAGCAGGGCCCCGGCCAGCGTGTTCAGCTGGCCCAGATCGCGTGCCTCCACCCACCACGCCCACGCCTGGCGCAGGTTGCCGGTGTCGGCGCCGAGCGCCTCGAGTGCGAGCTCGCGCCCGCCAGCGAAGAGGTCGGCGCGCAGACGACGCGCCATGTCCGTGTACCAGGTGGCGTGGGCCTGCCGGGCTCGCACAGCCAGATCCGGATGCTGGCTGAGACGGTCGGCGGCGAATTCGCGGATCGTCTCGAGCATCGTCACCCGCGGCTCGCCACCCGGCACCTCGACCTGCCGGAGCAGGCTCTTCTCGACGAGTCCGGCCAGCCCGTCGAGGACATCGAGAGTGACCCCGTCGACCTCACCGATCGACTCGACCACGGCCTCGATCGCGGTGATCTCCGCGTCGGCGAACGCGGCCATCAGCTCGAACAGCCGCTGCTCGTCGGGCTCCAGGAGGTCGAAGCTCCAGTCCATCGTCGCGCGCAGCGTCTGCTGCCGTTCGGGCAGGTCGCGCGGGCCGCTGCGAAGCAGCCCGAGGCGATCGCCGAGCCGGTCGCGCAGCACCTCAGGAGAGAAGAGCCGCAGGCGGGCCGCGGCCAGCTCGATCGCGAGTGGCAGGCCGTCGAGACGACGGCAGATCTCGGCGACCGCCGGAGCGTTGTCGTCGGTCAGCTCGAAGTCCGGTCGGACCACACGTGCACGGTCGAGGAACAGTTGGACGGCCTCGTAGCTGCCGACCTCCCGTGCCGAGGCGGAGGCCCGGCCTCCGGGCGGCAGGGCGAGTGGCGGGACCGGGTGGACGTGCTCGGCCCTGACGTGGAGCGCCTCACGACTGGTCGCGAGGATCGTCAGGCTCCCGGTCTCGGTCAGCAGTCGCGCCACGACGCCGGCGGCCACCGTGACCTGCTCCAGGTTGTCGAGGACGAGCAGCATCCGCCGGTCGCGCAGGCGGTCGGCGAGCTCATCCTCGAGGGGGCGGTCGATGATCTCGCCGAGCCCTACCGCGCGGGCGATGGCCACGAGGACCGCGTTCGCATCACGTGCGCCCGAGAGATCCACGAACGAGATGCCGTCCGGGAATCGGTCGGCGAGCTCACGCGCCACCCTGATGGCGAGCGTCGTCTTGCCGGTCCCCCCGGGCCCGATCAACGTCAGGAGGCGCACCGAGCCGTCCGCGAGGCGACGAGTGATCTGCGTGATCTCCTCTTCGCGGCCGACGAACGCCGCGGCTCGTGCCGGGAGGTCCGCGGCGGCATCGCGCATCGTCACGAGGGGCGGGAATGTCGACGGCAGGTCCGGATGGGCGAGCTGGTACAGGCGCTCGGGGCGACCGAGATCCTTGAGGCGGTGCTCACCGAGGTCCAGGAGGGTCGCTCCCGCGGCCAACCGTTCAGCTCCGAGGGCCGCGGCCGACGCCGACAGGAGGATCTGGCCGCCGTGGCCCGCCGCCATGATCCGCGCGGTCCGATTGACCGTGGGGCCGAAGAAGTCGCCGCCACGCTGATCGGCCTGGCCGCAGTGGAGGCCCATCCGCACCCGGAGCGGGCCCGTCTCGCCCCAGGGCTCGGCCGTCAGCCCGCGCTGAGCGGCCAGGCTGGCGGTCGCGGCGTCGAGCACACCGGCGAACACAGCCATCATGCCGTCCCCGGTGGTCTTGACGACCTGCCCGGCAGACGCCTCGATCGCCTCGCCCAGGATGGCGTCATGACGCCTCAGGGCGCCTTTCATCGACTCGGGGTGCTGCTCCCAGAGCCGGGTGCTGCCTTCCAGGTCGGTGAACAGGAAGGTGAGGGTTCCGGTCGGCTCGATCTCCACGATGCGTATCATCCACGTTCGGGCCGACGCTGACGCCACGCGCGGGCGCGATGAGCGACTACGCGAGACCTCTCGCTGCCCAGACGCGGGCGATCACCGTGAACGGCTCCCCGGGCAGGCGTGCACGGCACGCCTGAGGTTCGACCAGGTGTTCATCGCGCTCCCCTGACCAAATCAGCCATCGGCAGGACGACCGGTGCCGGCTAGGCAGGGCGCCACGACATCGATGGGCTGAGTCGCACCCCTCTCTCGGGCCGGCGACCACGCCCGGGTCGGTAGCGCGTCCCGATCCGAGGCGCAGGCTGGAGAACACGATGGAATCTGACCCCTGTCGCCAGGCGCGGGATGGCCGCGACGTCCCGGCCCGGGCGCATCGTCACGATCCAGGCTGCGACGAGCGCCGCCGCGAGCGACGCGAGCATCACCGGCTGACGGAGTGCCTTCAGAACAGTGCCCAACCCGGGGATCGCGAGCCGAACCGTCCCGACGACGTCCGTCCCGCGCGGTTGCCAGGGATCGATGTCGTCGTTGTTGTCACCCTGGAGAGTGAAACCTCCCGTCGCCGAGCCACCGATGATGCGATGAAGCACGAGGTGGCCGGCACCGATCTCCCCTTCGGGGACGCGATAGGCGACGGCATCGCCGATCCCATAGCCTGGCGCGGCGCCGAGGACGAGCAGGTCGCCGTCGGCGTACGTCGGCAGCATCGAGCTGCCGCGAACCAGGAGATACGTCGTCGAACCCCCCAGGTTCGTCGGGCGCAGGACGATGGCCCACGCTCCGATCGCCACGGTGACCGCGATCAACTTCAGGAGCAGCCGCAGGTGCCTCACGGACCGGCCGTCCAGCTGATCACGAGCTGGGGCGCCTCGCCGACGACTCCGTTCTCCTTGGAGGCGAACGTGATCGTGCGTTCGGGGTTCACATCCTCGTCGTCGTGGCGGAGCATCCACCCGCGATTGGTCCCGCCGGCTGCGAATCCGGCGACATCGGCGAGGACATCGGCGCCCACGATGTAGGTGTCCGGCTGGTTGTTCTCGCAGCCACCAGATGTCCCCACGTCGAACGAATCGGTCCGAGCGCCGCTGGCCGGGTTGTTCACGGCCGGGCCGAAGGGCTGGTTGTTCCAGGTCACGCCCGACTCGGTCCACGCGGAGGGGACCGCGAAGATGTCGACGGTTTGGCACCCAGAGGGACGACCGGTGACGAACAGACGCAGGGTCGCGGCTCGGACCGTTGCGCTGGGCGGGATGTTCGGCGCGCAGCTGGCCAGATCGAACCAGAGGTAGGTTCGTTGATTGCGCTTCTTTCTGCGCGTCAGTTCGAGCTGAGCCGCGCTGCCGTGGTTCGTGTCTGCCGAATTCTCATCGACCGTCGCATCCCTGACGTCGGATGTCGACGCGGGCGTCGCCGTGAGGATGCAGGTCCGATACTCCGTCAGCGGTTCCGCCTGGATCGGGAGGTTCGCGGCAGCTCCGGAGCTCACGCCCAAGGCGGTGACGAGCACGAGACAGCCAACCAGCCCACCGACGGCGCGCATCACGGGCCCGTCAGGAGGACGTCGATCTGCGTCGAAGACCGCAGCGGAACCGCGGCCGACAGCGTCACGCTGACGCTGCCGCCACCGCCGGGCACGACTCCCGATCCGGATGAACTCGTGACCCCGTTGTTCGCGGCGACCTGGACGGTCGCACCGCCGCACTCGCTTGGGATCGCGGACACCACGACAGCGGTGAGTGACGAACCAACAAGGGTCTGGCCCACCGACAGGGATCCGACCGGGCATCTCGGGATCGAGGTCGTGCCCGCCCCGATGGACGTGACGCTGAAGGAGAGGGACGCCGCGTGACCCTCGATCGCGATCAGAGACGCGGCCAGGGCGACCCCGAGGATCGGGGCCGCCCTGATTCGCCGGCTCAGGTGCATGTCGTGCGGGCCTTGGCTGCCGCCGGGTTACCCGCTGATGACGACGGTGATGCCCTCGATGAGGCTGGCGTCAACGACGGGCGAGAAGGTCACCGGGAACGACGTCCCGGATCCGGGCGTCGTGCCGGTCGCCTCGCCGAGCGACGCGTTGGCGGCGTCGCCGAGCGTGACCCGGTAGCTCTTGTTGTAGCAGGCAGGATCCAGGCCGGTGACGGTGACGGTTCCGATCGTATAGCCGGGAGCAGCCGCCGAATAGGCGGACGTGTACGTCGCATTGAGCGGGGCCGCCTGGCACGCGGCCACCGAAACCGTCGCAGCGCCGAGGCTGTCGGAGGTCAGGTTGAGGCTCGCGGCAAGTCCGTAGACCCCACCGAACGTCAGGAGGGCAGCGAGGGCTGCCGTGATCGCGCGCTTCATTGGTTCCTTGTCCTTCCCGTGGCGTGACGGCGCGGCCGGGCCGCTGTCCGATGTCGAATCCATTAGTCGCACCGAGGCGATTTGCGTACAATCGACTTACCGGCCTACGTCATTCAGCGTATGGTCCGTGACCGATGTCACACGCTCGCGAGGTGGCAGTGAGTTCGACGAGCGCCGCCGTCCCGGGGCTCCCGCGCGGGGAGGTGGACGGATCGAGCCTCGAAGGGATCGGTGGCCCGTTCCTCGATCGGTTGGGCCCTGAGCGACGCGCGCGCCTGGCGAACGGGGCTTCACGGGTCTCGATCTCGTCCGGCGACGTGGTCTTCCCGAACTACGAGGACCAGACGGGGATCGTGGTCTCCGGGATCACACGCCTGTTCATCCGCGCTCGCGACGGGCGCCAGCTCTCCCTTCGCTACGCTCGGCCGGGCGCGATGATCGGCACACTCACGAGTGAGCGCCTCAGTGTCACGAAGCTCACGGTGCAGGCCGTGACGGACGGCGAGGTCGTTGTCTTCGACCAGGCGACCTTCCTCGATCTCGTGGCGAACGACGCGATCGTCGGCGCGGCAGCCGTCGACGAGGTCGCCCGTCGGCTTGACGACATGTACACGGCGCTCGCGGTCACGACCTTCGGGGACACGCAGGTCCGGATCATGCGCCACCTCCTCGAACTGGCCGTTCCCGACCCGGACTCGCGGCTCCTCGTGGCGTCGGTCACGCAGCAGGGGCTGGCCGATGCGATCGGCAGCGCGCGCGAGGTCGTGACCCGGTCGCTCGGGGCGATGCGGGAGGCCGGACTCGTGGAGACGACCAAAGGCCAGGTCGTCCTTCTCGACATCCCTCGGATCGCGGGAACGCTGGGGGGTTGGCTGGACCGCTGAGCCGTGCACGGCACCCTCGGGCCGGACGCCTCATCGATCAGCCCCGGGGCAACTCCACGATCGCGATCTTGCTGCGGCCCACGGTGGCACCGTCATCGGACAGCGCTACCACGAGGAGCCTGACCTCGACCACCTCCGGCCCGACGCGGAACAGCTGCGGCTTGAGCGGTGGATGCGTGAACTCGCCGATCACCGGCGCGCCAGGATAGACGGGGTCGCGCGCCGAGCCACCCCGCGATGGTGTGGCGAGGAGCACGTAGCGGGCGGCTCCCTGGACGGCGGTCCACGAGACGCCCACCTCCGAGGGGCCGGTCCGGCGAGCCTCGAGCTTGATGGCCACGACGACGATCTTCGAGGTCGGCGTCGGGCCTGGATCGCCGGCGACCGTCGCTGCGGGCGAGACGATCCTGGGCGTCGGCGAGATCTTCGGGGGGATGCTCGCATCCGGTCGCGGGGTCGACGGCCGCTCGGAGGGCGCGGGAGTCCGCGGCACGGGCGCGTGGGTGGGGCCGGCCGGGCTCCGACTCGGGATCGGGGTCGCGATGACCGTCGTCGTGGCGTCGTCGCGCGGGTCGACCTCAAGGCGCCGATCGGTGACGGTGGCGACATCGCCGGCACCCAGCACGACATCGCCGACGCGGGCGGACCCGCCCGACCCGATCCGGATGACGGCGCCGTCCGGGAGAAGCAGCCCTTCGGGATCGACGAGCGTCGTTCCGTCCGCGAGCGCGACCTCCACGTTGACCGCCTCGGTCAGTTCGAGCGCGAGCGTCGAGCGGAGGCCGAACCCGCTCATGACGACGACGATCGCGAGCACGGCCGCGAAGCCCGCGAGACCGGCAGCGAACCCGAACCCCGGCTTCGGCCGGACCGGCGACGGAGAGGCCGGCGACGGCGCGGTGGCCGGCGACGGCAGGATGGCCGGCTCCCGGGCGATCGCCGCGAGACGATCCTCGAGCTCGGCCTCGAACCCGGGTCGCGGAGCGGGCACGTCCCGTCGCCCGGCCGCCTCGAGCTCACGCCGCAAGTCGTCGTTCATTCCGGCGCCTCGCTCGTCATCGCCCGGCGCAGGGCGCGGGTCGCTCGGAAGACGATGACGGCCATCGTGGCGCGCGAGGTGCCCAACGCCGCTGCGGCCTCCTCGGCCGTGAGCCCGGACAGGTAGCGCAGCGACAGCGCGCGCTGATAGCGCGGGCTCAGTCCGTTCATCGCGTCGAGCAGCCGGGCGGCGGAATCGCGACCGACGACCTCGTCGGCAGGATCGGGTGGATCGGTGCCGTGGAGGGCATGGAGGGCGCCACGAGCGCGATCGCCGGATGCGCGCCCGGTCCGACGGTAATGATCGACGAGCTCATTGGCGACGATCCGGAAGAGCCAGGGCCCGAAGCCGCCACTCCCCCAGGAGAACGTGCCAAGACTGCGCAGCGCGCGTTCGAACGCCGCCGAGGTGATGTCCTCGGCGACGTCCGGTGCACTGGTTCGCCGATACGCGAAGGCATAGACCCGCGGGACATACCGTCGATAGATCTCCGCGAAGGCCGCGGGGTCGGCGCGTGCGCGCTCGACCAACGTTCGGTCGTCGAGCGCTTCATCGGGGTCACCCTTCACCAGCTCCAGTGTGACGGCCTCAGCCGTCGCGGGGGGCAAGGTTCGGGATCTTCACCACGATCGGGCCACCGTGGCCCACGGCATGACCCATCTTGTCGACGACCACGACGGAGTAGCGGATCGTCTGTCCGGGCTTGACGTCACGATCGAAGAAGCCATGGCGTCCGTCGAGGCGGGTCTTGTAGATCGCCTCGCGCGGGCCGCCGTCGACCGACCGCCACAGGACGTAGCCGGCGGCGGCGGGATGCGTGGCTTCGGTCCACTTGCAGGCGACGCCGCGGTGGTCGCCATCGGAGGCCAGTTCGCAGGCCATCCGGAGGGTGTCCGCGGGCGGCGGGATCCGAACGGCCACCGGACCGCCGTGTCCCACGATCCGACCCGCCGCGTCGACGGCGACGACGGCATATCGGATGGAGTGACCGGGCTTGATCTTCGTGTCGAAGAAGCCGAGCCGTCCGTCGAGGCGGGTCTTGTAGATCGCCTCGCGCGGGCCGCCGTCGACCGACCGCCAAAGGACGTAGCCGGCAGCGGCCGGATGCGTCGCCTCGGTCCACTTGCAGGCGACGCCGCGGACGTCCCCGTTCGACGTGAGTTCGCAGGCCAGGCGCAGCTTGTCCGCGACAGGCGGGACCTTGACCGCGACCGCGTTGCTCACCGCGAGCTTCGAGCCGTCGGTGGCCAGGGCGATCACCGCGTAGGTGTAGACATGGCCGCGCGCGACCGGCGTGTCGACGAAGCGGAGTGGATCGCCGGCGGGGATCGTCGCGATGAGCTCACGAGGTCCGCCACCCGGCGCATCGACGGCCCGCCACAGCTGATAGCCGCGCAGCGCATCGGCATCGACCTCGGTCCAGCGACAGGCGATGGCCGGGGCGATCTCGGGTCGGACGGCCAGCGCGTCGGTGAGTGCGGCGGCGTCCGGTCGGACGAGGGCACAGCCGAGGCGGATGTGGCGATCGGAAGGATCGAGCCGGTGGTCGCTGGGACGAACGTCGACAGCCGGCGTCACGGGCCGGGCGGCTGTCGTGGCCCGCTTGCCCGGTGTCGCGAGCTTGCCCATTTCGGACGCTGCGGCGACGGCGGGTGTTGCCGCCACCGCGGCCAACGGGGCGACGGGGGCTGCGGTGGCAGCCACATCGAGTTCTCGATCGGAGGTCCCGAAGAGGCCGAGTGCCGCGGCGGGCAACATCAGCGCCACGAGGGCCGCGGCCGTGATCGTCGGGAGAAGGCGGGTACGACGCATCGTCAGGGATCCTTCCAGCGGCAGGTTGAGATCGTCTGACAGTGAGAACGGCGAACTCGGCGATCGATTACACCTCGACGCCCCGCGGTAGGGCGCCGAGGTCGGTTTGACCCTACGGGCAGGTCAGGTTCAGCACACCCTGCCCGAGGTCCACCTGGCTATTGGCAGCGACATCGAGGTCGCGATAGCTCTCGATCCAGGTGATGTTCGCCCCATCGACGCTCGCCGGGACCGCGCCCTCGCGCGTCCCGGAGCGGATCACGTAGATGTTGGTCGGCCCGAAGTCCAGCTGGACGCTGGTCTGCGACCACTTGTCACTCAGGAAGAACTGGGTCATCTCGAACGTCGCGCCGTCCGGTCCGGTGCCGCGGACCTCGAAGGTGCCCTTCGTTGGGCCGTCATCCGTGAATTCGCACTCCGTGATGGTGAGGGCGTAGGACGTGCCGTTGACGTCCAGCCGGCCCTCTCCCGGAGCCGCAGCCGGGCCGGCGTCCACGGTCCCCGGCGTCGCGGTGGGGGGTGCCTCAGGCGAGGCGTCGCCGCCGGTGGGCGCGGCACTGGCCGGGGCGCCCGGAGCGGATGTCGGACCGGTCGCGGGATCGCTGGCCCCGCCACCGCCCGTACACCCGACGAAGATGAGTCCGATGGTCGCAACGAGGGCGAGAGCGCGAGCGCGGGCCGGCTTGGCGCTGGGCAGGTTCATGGCGGGTCCTCCGATCGGTGGCGATGGACCGACCTCAGATACCCAGGTGAAACGAACCTGCGCCGAAGACAATCCCCGGTTGCTTCGCCCAACGGTACACGCCCGAGGCCCGGGCGTGCCACCCTTACCCAGATGAAGATCGGCTTTCTCGTCCCGCAGGGCTACTTCAACGAGTTCGACGGCTGGGAGCCCGAGCGGGCCTGGGCGCGCGTCCTCCACGTCACGCAGCTGGCCGAACAGCTCGGGTTCGAATCCATCTGGACCGGCGAACACGTCCACTCGAAGTGGGAGGGCGAATTGGTCGCGTTCGACTGCTGGACCCTCTCGACCGCGCTGGCGGCGGCGGTCCCGCGGGTCGCGGTCGGCTTCTCGGTCGTGAACTCGACGTTCCACAACCCTGCCCTCACGGCAAAGAGAGCGGGCACGCTCGACATGATCAGCGGCGGCCGGCTGCTGCTGGGCCTCGGGGCGGGATTCAAGGAGAACGAGGCGCGTCACTTTGGGTTCGCCTATCCCGAACTCCCGGAGCGGCTGCGAATCCTGGAGGAGCATGTCGAGATCATCAGCCGGATGACGCGACGCGACGAGCCGCCGTTCACGTTCGCCGGCGAGCACGCGCAGGTCGACGACATCACGAACAACCCGCGGACGGGCCACTCCAGCCGCGATCACATCCCGATCGGGATCGGTGGCCACGGGAAGCGGGTGACCTTCCGGATCACGGCGCGGTTCGCCGACTTCCTCGACCTCAACGTCAATCTCGACGAGGTCCCGGAGTACCTCGAGGCGCTCGCGGAGCGCTGTGCCGAGCAGGACCGGGACCCTGCCGAGATCCTCATCCAGGGCGGCTCGAACCCGAGCCACGCGTTCCCCGGGCTCAAGACGGTTGGCGGGCAACGGATGATGACGCTCGACGACATCCCGACCGGAGTGCTCTCGGGCAACGTCCTGGATGTGCCGCCGCGGCCGGAGTACATCGCTCGTCACCGCGAGCTCGGGTTCGGTCGGTTCGTGGCCGGGATCCCGGGCCTCATGAACACCGACGAGGGGATCTACGAGTTCCTCGACGATTGCCGGACCGCCGGGATCGACGTCCAGCCGGCGGCCGCCGCGGGCTAGGCACCGGTCCGTGGCACCGCCGGGACAGCAGGCGCTACTCCCCGCCCAGCCCCCAATCGAAGACGACGCCGACCATCCGGGTGTCGCGCGTCGCCAGCCGATCCAGCGCATCGCCGACCTGGTCGGGCGGCAGGACGTCGGTCACGAGCCGGGACAGTGGGAGCCGTCCGCGCGCGGCCTGTTCCAGGACGTACAGCTGATTGGACCGCGTCGTCGCGAGCATCGGGTTCGGCGACACCACCTCGTCCGGGTCGCTGCCGACGCCGATGAACGAGATCCGCTGGTAGTGGAACTTGGCCGGGAACGTCGAGAGCATCCCGTAGAGAGCCAGCCCGAGGTCGGGGGGCGGGGGCGTTCGGTAGATCCCCATGATCGCGACGCGGGTGAAGTCCCGGGCCAGGGCGACGGCCTCGCGCAGTCCGGCCCACGCTCCGGTGGTCTCGAGGATCAGGTCGACGCCGCGCGTTCCCACGAACGATGCGATCGACGTCGCGCCCGCATCCGTGCCGACCTGGGCGACGGCCCCCAGCCCGAGGCCGCCCGCGAACGCGACGCGGTCGGGATCCACGTCGAGACCGATGACCCGCGCGCCCATCAGCTCGGCGGCCAGGGCCGCCGACGAGCCCACGAGTCCGAGGCCCACCACCGCGACCGTCTCCGCGGCCACGTAACGCCCGAGGTGGAGAGCGCTGACCGACCACCCGGCGAGATAGGACAGGCTCGCGTCCCGCAGCGACAGGCCATCCGGCAATGGGACGACACGTGTCTCGGGCACGACGATCGCCGACTGGTGGCCGGTCCCGTGGACGACGACGCGCGTTCCGGGCCTGACCGAGGTCACGCCGTCGCCGACCGCTTCGACCACGCCGCTGCCCATGTAGAGCAACTCCTCCCAGGACTCGGTGGGGGCGCCGGGATAGGAGCCGGTCAGGTAGACGTGGACGTTGCTGCCCGGGCTCAGGGCGGTGTAGGCGAGACGGACCCGCACCTGTCCGGCAGCTGGGCTGTCCACATCCTCCTCGACACGGGTGACGCTCCTCGGCGCCGAGAGGTACCAGTGGTCGATCATCGTCAGCGCGGCTCCTTCATCGGCCGTCGTGTCCGGATTCGAGCTCGCGTTCGACCTCGGTGAAGGTCGCCTCGAGGCGTTCCGAGAGTTCCGAGATGTGGCTCGCGTCGAAGGTGAGCGGTGGATAGAGGCTGATGATGTCGCCTCGGGCCCCGTCGGCCATCCCGCTTCCCGGGTACGTGACCACACCATTGCGGAGTCCCGCGTCGCGGATCCGCGCTCCCACCCGCGCGGCCGGCGGGAACGGTTCGCGCGACTCGCGATCGGCCACGAACTCGATGCCGGCCATGAACCCGCTCACGCGGACATCACCCACGAACGGGTGCTCGCGCAATCGGTCGAGGGCAGCCCGGAAGGCAGGCTCGAGCGTGACGACATTGTCAGTGAGTCGTTCCCGCTCCCAGATCGCCAGGACGGCGCCGGCCGCAGCGGTCGCGATCGGATTGCCGCCGAAGGTGAAGATGTGCTCGAATGATGCGCCCGCATCGGCAAACGCCGCCCGGATCCCTCCCCGGACCGCGACCGCCCCGAGCGGCGCGTACCCACCGCTGAGGCCCTTGCCCATGACCAGCAGATCGGGCACGACACCCCAATGGTCCACCGCGAAGGTCCGGCCCGTCCGCCCGAAGCCGGTCACGACCTCGTCGACGATGAGCAGCACACCGTGCCGATCGCAGATCTCGCGGATCCGCGGCCAGTAGTCATCCTGTGGCCGCAGTGCCCCACCCACCGACGCGACGATCGGCTCGGCGATGAACGCGGCGACCCGCCCGGGACCCGCAGCGACGATGGCGGCCTCCAGCTCCTCGGCGGCCGGTCGGCCGCAGTCCGGATGCGCGTCGGGCCATGGGCAGCGGTAGCAGTACGGAGCGCGGATGTGCGGCGTCTCGGCGAGCAGCGGCTCGTAGACGCGGCGACGAAGTTTCGATCCGCCGACCGTGAGACCCCACAGCGTCGCCCCGTGATAGCCCGTCCAGCGTGAGATGAACGTTGATCGGTCCGGGTCGCCGCGAACGACGTGGTACTGACGCGCCATCTTCAGCGCGACTTCCACCGCCTCCGAGCCACCGGACGTGAAGTGGACGAAGTCGAGGTCGCCCGGCGTCAATCGCGCGATGTCCGACGCGAGCCGGTTCGCCGGTTCGTTGCCGAAGATGTTGGGGACCGCGTACGGCAGGCGGGTGGCCTGCTCCGCCATCGCCGCCACGACCTCGTCGCGGCCGTACCCGATGTTCGCGACGCCGATCCCGGCGATGGCATCGAGGTGGCGACGGCCTTCCGAATCCCAGACGTGGACGCCCTCGGCTCGGTCCAGGACCGGGTAGGTCCGTCCCGGGTCGAGGGTGAAGAGGGCTCCGGATCCGCTGCCCGCATGTGCCACCGATCACCTCCTCCAGGAAACAGTCGCCGATCGCCCGAGTCTAACGGCGCGGCCGCGCCCGGACCCGCTTTCGAGGGTTGGGTCGCTCCGAGGGGTGGGCCGGGTTCGCTACACTCGGGACGCCGCCGCTCCGAGGTCAATGACGTGATCCCGCCACCCGACGACGACTGGGCCATGCCCTACCGCCACCCCTATTACCCGCGCTTGCCCGCGACGTATCGCGACGTGCGGTCGCAGCACGTGTTCTTCGAGGCCGACCCGACCGCGGTCGCCCGATTCCTCCCAGCGCCGCTCGAGCCGAGTCCGGACGGCCAGTGCGTGGCGATCGGGATCCTCGTGCCGTTCTGCACCGCATACGGCGCATTCAATGAGGCCCTGTTGATGCTCAAGGCGCGCTTCAGGGGCGAGGACGGCTGGTACATCCCGATCATCTGGCACGACGGGCCGGCCGGGATCGCGGCAGGCCGGGAGATCTACGGGGCACCGAAGGTCTACGCGGATCTCGAGATCGGGTTCGATGGGCCGACGATGCGTTCGACCGTCTCGATGGGCGGGGTCACGGTGCTCACGATCGCGTCGACCCTGGACATGCCCATCGCGTCAACGGACCTGCCGTCGCTCACCCCCGATTGGCGCCTCAAGCTCATCCCGCGAGCCGACGGACCCGGTGCCGCGCTGAAGCAATTGATCGACGCGTCCGGCGCGAACGAGGATCCGACCACGGCAGCCGCGTTCCGGGGGCGAGGCACGGTCCGTTTCGAACCGTCGCCGCTGTCCGACTTCACGGCTCTCCGGCCTCGAACGACCGGCGCGGCCTACTTCAGCGAATCGAGCTTCCGCGAGGGGTATGGCCGCGTGGCCTTTGACTACCTCGTGCCCGAGCCGTCCGGGGCCTCGTCGGGAGCCTGATCCGGCATCGGCTCTTCCGGCGCTCGGTCGCGTCGGCGCTGATCCGCGCGACGCCCGATCTCGTCGGCGTCCGCCCGGCGAGCGGCCTCCAGCCCCGGGTCGTCGCCGCCAGCCGATCTTGAGAAGAGCTCCTGGATCCGGACGCGGATCCCCGGGTACTTCGGCATCACGGCCTCCTCGTTTCGAACTGCAAACTGTCCCTAGCGTGGCTCCAGGATCACAACGGCCGTTTCCGTGGGCCGCCGCGCCGACCAGCTCCGCAGACTCTCCTCTCCATCGTATTCTCCCCACTTCGCCCAGAGGCGGGGGCGCTCCTCCGCGGACGCGGCTCGACCGCGAACGGCGCGGACCTCTCCGTCCACCTCGACTGTGGTGTCGGGGCTGGCCTGGAGGTTCAGCCACCACGCCGGCTCCGGGGCGTCCCAGCCGTTCATCGCCATCGTCACGAGATTGGGCCCGTCCTCGAAGAAGCCCAGGATGGCGAGGCGCTTCGCGCCGGATCGCCGGCCGACCGTCGTGAGCCGCATCATCCCCCACTCCTTCGCCGTCGCGGAACGAAGGCCGAACCGCGCCCCGGTGACCGCGACGATCGCGCGGTGGATCGCCCAGAACGTGCGGATCACCCAGCGGGGCGGGAGACGCGCGGGGACAGTGGCGGCCGCCACCGAAGGTGGAGTGGCCGAAGGTGTCGTGGTGGGAGTCGTCGGGGGTGGCGCAGGGGTGTTTGACATCATGCTGTGGCTCCTTCCGGGTTCGGATACTGGAAGACGTCGGCGAGGGCGACGTCGAGCGCCTGTGCGATCTGGAACGCCATCTCGAGGGTGGGTGAGTAGCGACCCTGTTCGATGGCGATGATGGTCTGCCTGGTCACCCCGATCCGTTCCGCCAATTCGGCCTGGGTCATCTCACCGCGCGCGAACCGAAGACGTCGGATGTCGTTGGTGACCCTGGTGGGCTTGCCCATGCCTACAGGCCTCGGCGATAGGCGACGAGCTTGATCGATGTGCCGATGATCGAGTACAGCGCGAAGACCAGGTAGATCGCATTGGCGATCCAGAAGTGCTCCGCCTCGATCAGCGCGAGGGCGAACGGCAGCAGCATCCCGACGGCGAGGAACGTCCCCCCGACGTACTCACCGAACCGGCCGATCTCCTGGTCCCGCACGTCGGACCGGTAGCTGTCGCTCGGTCTCGCGATCTCGAGGGCCACGCGACCCACGATGGTCAGGACGATGGCGACGCCGATCGTTCCGAGCATCGTCGGCACATAGTCCACCTCGGCCAGCGGTCCGCCCGCCGCCCGGCCGACGATGATGACGACGTAGGCCAGGTAGGTGACGAGGGTGACCAGCAGGTAGACCCAGCTGCCCTTCTCTTCGTACGACACGGCGACTCCGGATGTAAGGTGTGCTTGACATCCGGACTGTACGGTCTGGCTGACATGGTGTCAAGTAGCGTTTACATTCCAAGCGGGCGGGCGAGGGTTCTGCTGGCCGAGAGGCGCGACGGCCGAACGTGCGGGGCGCGAGGGCCGAGACGCGCGGCCCCTATGCCGCGTGGACGAGCCGCACGACGTCGGCCATCCACGCGATCGCTTCGGTCCGCGGTGCCTCGCTGGGCGTCGCAAGGTTGCAGCGCCCTTCGTCGAAGCCGAGGTCACGGTAGGCGAGCAGCCCCTCCGCTACCTGATCGGGGGTCCATCGGCGGAGGCGGCTAGTAGCGACGACGCGAGGTCGTCTCGTCCTTCTTCGGCTTGGGCTCGTGCCCTGGGCGCGGGGGTCGCGGTGCGGTACCCGGTGCCATGTCGGGCTGGCGCTCGTACGGCCCGCGCTCGCGCGCCGCCTTCACCTGCGCCGCGAATTCCTTCGCGATGGGGGCGGGGACGCTGCCCTGCCACGCGCGCTCGATCTCCTGGATCCGAACGGTCTCGGCGGCGCGCTTCTCGCGCTCCGCCCTGGAGTGCTTCGTCATGTTCCCTCGATCTGTATGTTCCCCGGGCCCGGGGCAGTCCCGGAAGACTACGCGCCTTCGGCCGAGGACGTCTCGGGCCGCGGTGGCCGGCCGTCCTTCGTTGGCAGCGTCCCGGCGTCACGCAGCAGTCCAGGCCAGAACGCCCCGAGGCTGATCGCTCGATACGCATACATGAGCAGGAAGGCGATCCAGACGCCCGTGTTCCCGAAGCGCGGAGCGAGGATGAGATCGGTGACCACGTACAGGATCGCCGCGGTGACCCCGGCGGTCCGCAGCGCCCGGCCACGGGTGGTGCCGAGGAAGATGCCGTCGAGTTGCCACGCGGCCACACCCACGATCGGGACGGCGGCGCAATACGGCAGAAAGGCGAGAGCAGCGGCCCGCGCAGACGGATCGGCGACCACTGCCTCGATGACCACGGCCCCGCCGAGGAGATAGACGATCGAGAAGGCCGCCCCGAAACCGAAGGCGAACTCGCTCGTGAGGCGCACCGCTCGGCGGAGGCGCATGGGATCACGAGCGCCGTAGGCCTCGCCGACCTCTTTCTCGGCCAC
Organism: uncultured Chloroflexia bacterium; assembly: GCA_963714835.1. GTDB lineage: Bacteria > Chloroflexota > Limnocylindria > Limnocylindrales > CSP1-4 > CAKKPP01. The sequence continues at coordinate 241,026 of CAVQPX010000003.1, read as the reverse complement.
GAACGCGAAGGCGTCGAGGACGAACGCGGACACGGTGATGAACTGGAGGAGCACCTCGTTGCCTGCCAACTGCGCCGTGCCGACACGGGCGCCCGAGTTCACGAACCACGCGAACGAGAACAGCAGCGCGATCGTCCGGATCATGATGTCGCGGTTCGCGGCGAGGAGCGCCATGACCTTCGCCCTCTCGAAGAGGCCGCCGGGCAGGGCGAGGTCGGACCGCACGATCCAGAGCCCGACGGCAAGGGCCACCCACTCGGCGATGGCCGTGCCGGCCGCGATCCCTGCCGGACCCAGGTCGAAGATGGCCACGAACACCGCGTCGAGGACGGCGTTCGTGCCGTTGAGGACGACCTGGACGACGAGCAGTTCGCGGGTCCGACCCGTGCCGATGAGCCACCCGCTGATCGCGTACCCGACGAGTGCCGCCGGAGCACCCCAGATCCGCACGTCGAAGTAGAGGTCGGCGGTCCGCTCGACGGCCGCCTCGGCCTGGAACGCGGCCAGCGCGATCTGGCGGAGCAGCGGGAACAGGACGATCAGGGCGAGCCCGAGAGCAAGCCCGAGGACTGCGGCGCGCGTGAGGACCGCCCGGCTTTCGGCCCGGTCGGCGGCGCCCTCGGCCTGCGCGGTCAAGCCGGTGGTCGACATCCGGAGGAACCCGAACGACCAGTAGACGAAGCTGAACGTGACCGCGGCGACCGCGACAGCCCCGAGTTCCACCGCTGTCCCGAAGCGACCCATCACAGCGGTGTCCACGACGCCGGTCGTCGCGGTCGCGGCCTGGGCCAGGACGATGGGCCACGCGAGCGAGAGAACACGGGCCCGGGTCAGGCGCGAGGTCAGATCGGTCACGACTCGAGGGTAGCGCGGAAGGACCAGCGACCGGCGTCATTCGACGACCGTCGCACCGGCCTGGACGCTACGATGCATCGGTGGACCCCGACGATCTTGCGCTGCGCCGGCTGACATACGGGCTGGTCGTCGATCTGGGCCGAGCGCCGACGCTCGCTGAGGCGGCGAAGGCGTCTGGTCGGTCGGTCGAGACGACGCTCGCCGGATGGCGTCGGCTGCACGATGCTCATGCGCTCGTTCTCGATGCCGACCTGACCGAATTGCGGATGGTCAACCCCTTTGCTGCACGACCGACGTCGTTCAGCGTCCGCGCCGCCGGACGATCGTGGTTCGCCAACTGCGCGTGGGATGCCTTCGGGATCGGGGCCGCCCTTCACGTCGATAGCGAACTGGACGCGACATGTCCGGACTGCGCGGACCCCATTCGCGTGAACGTCCGCGGCGGGCGCCCGGATCAGACGGACCTCGTCTTCCACGTCCTGGTGCCGGCTGCCAGGTGGTGGGACGACATCGGCTACACGTGAGGGACCATGCTTCTCTTCCGGTCGGAAGAGCACGTGGACCGGTGGCTCGCGGGTCGGACGCCCGGCGCGACGATCGACGTCGGCACCCTGTGCGATCTCGCTCACGCCTGGTGGGGCGATCGCCTCGACCCTGACTGGGAACCCCACACGCGGGACCAGAACCAGGCGATCCTGGACCGACTTGGCCTGACGGGCCCGGCGTGGAAGCTGAGCTGACGAGCTAGGCTGACGGACCGCCCGAGCGCGATCGCGGACGCGGTGCCTGCGCGGACCCTAGGGCACCCAGCAGCGCGACGGCAAGGTCGACCGCCTCGCCATCGGTGAGCCCCTGCCCCATCGCGAGCGAGTGCCACGTGCGGAAGTCGACGAGATGGCCGGCCGCGGCCCGAAGCGCCTTGCCCGCGGGACCGCGCCCGGCATGGCGACGGACCAGGGCCTCGGCCAGGCTCGTGTCCTCACCACGCATCGCTTCCTGGACGGAGGCCGGCATCGCGGCAATGTCCCGGTAGATCGGTGACAGCTCCTCGTGGTGAGCGCGGAACCAACCGTAGAGATCGCCGAGCGCAAGGCGCGCACGCTCGGTGAGGTCTTCGATCCGGAGCCACCGCGTCACGTCCGGCGGAGGGTTCTCGGCGATCCAGTGCCCCCGGCACGCCTCGAAGAGTTCGTCCAGATCGGCGAAGTGCCGGTAGACCGTGAGCCGGGTCACCCCCGCGGCCTCGGCGATCGACGCGATCGAGGTGCTCGCCGGGCCGACCGTCGTGTGCTGCTGCACGGCGGCCTCCGTGATGCGGAGACGCGTCCGGTTGACGCTCTCCGCGCGTCGCTGCATCCGGTATGGGCGAGATTTCGTAGTACGCATGCGTATCTCGATATTGACAGGCGCTCCGAGTTGGTTCATTGTACGCCTCTGTTCACCCGAAACAAGAGACAAGGAGCAGTGCGGTGACGATGGTGGGATCCACTCCAGGGACGGGAGCGAGGCTGAAGGTCGTGCAGCCGGGCGAGGGCCAGGTGGGGGAGCTCGCAGAGGGGATCGGCGTGGTCTTCAAGATCGACGGCGCGGACACGGGTGGCGCCCTCTCGATCGTCGAGCACCCGTTCGCGGTGGGCGCGCTCGTCCCGCCGCACATCCACAACCTGGAAGACGAGTACTCGATCGTGCTCGAAGGCGAGATCGGCTTCCGCTCGAACGATGCCGAGGTGGTCCTGGGCGCCGGCGGCTACATCATCAAGCCGCGTGGACGAGGTCCACGCGATGTGGAACGCCGGGTCCACGCCGGCCCGGATGATCGAGGTCATCTCGCCGGCCGAATTCGAGCGGTTCTTCCGTGAGTTCGCCGACATGGTCGCCGGGGGCGCGACGGACTTCGACGGACTGGTCCGGCTCGCGGCGCGCTACGAGCTGCCGTTCGCCGAGCCGGACTGGCTGCCCGACGTGATCGCCCGATACGGGCTGAACGCCCCGGGAAGCTGAGCGAGCGGTCCACACCGCTCAGGCGGCGGGCACGATCGAGACGGCCTCGGACCCCACCGATCGTCTCGGTCTTCGTCGTCGGTCGAATCGGTTCCCGTCCACGAGGTGGCACACTGGCCGTGTGAACTGGGGAGGCTCATTCCGTGACCCCGCGCGCGCCGCCGCCGACCGGCCGTGGCGCGATCCGGTTCGCCTGGGCCTCCTTGCTGCGGGCGCGATCCTGCTGATCGGCGCACCACTCCCCTGGCTCGATGCGACCCTCCCGTTCCACGGCGACGTGTCGACCAACGGCTTCGACCTGCCAGGCGACGGAGCGATCACCTTCTCGATCGGTCTCGGACTTCTGATCCTCGGATGGTTCGCGGCCGGGACCGCGAGTCGGACGCCGCCGGTCGTGCTCGCGCCGCTCCTCCTTGGGCTCGCCACGCTCTCGCTGACGTACACGGGCTACCAGCTCAACGACCAGGCGGCGATCCGGATCGCGAACGGTGGCGGCGATTCCGCCGACGGGATCGGGCTGGCGATCACGGGGATCGGCGGGGCGCTCGCCACGCTCGTCGGGGTGGTCCGCGTCCTTCGTGCTGGACGGGCCGTCGACTACCGGCCGCGGATGGCTCGTGGGACCGCGTTACGGGTGGCGGCGGGAACGGTGGGGGCCGTCGGGACCGTGATCGTGATCATCGGCGCCGCGCCGGAGACGGGCGGGGCGGCGAGTGCGGGCGGGGTGACCTTCCTGGTGATGTTCGGCGGCCTTGTCGGGGCCTACGCGGGCGTGGGTCTGGTCCGACTCGGGGAGCGACTCCTGCGATCGAAGCCGCCCGCCATCCGCTCGACGCGACCCGACGTGCGGTCGTGATCGCGGCGCGCCTGGCCGCCCTTCGTCGCGGTTTCACCGGCGCTCCAGGCTATCCGGCTAACGACGCCGACCGCCGGACGTTCCGCGTCGCCGGCCTCGAGCTCCCGCTTCGGGCGACGACCGCCATCTTCGTCGCCACGACCGTGCTCCTCTTCGACTTCACTCGGACCGCGATCCCGGAGCCCGTCCAGGACCTCGGGCGGGCGGCGAGCTGCGATCCGCTACAACGCCCTCGAGCGGGCGATCCTGTTCGGGCTCGTCCCGTTGCTCGTCGTCGTGTTCGCCTTCCGCGACCGTCCGTCCGCCTATGGCCTGCGGATCGGCGACTGGCGCTGGGGAGCCGGGCTGGCCGTCATCGGCTGCATCGCGATGACGCCGATCATCCTCGTCCTGGCGGCCCAGCCGGACTTCCGCGCGTACTACGCGATCAGCTGGGCACCCACCGGCGATCTGCTGCTGACCTACATCCTGGACCTCGCGCCGGCCGAGTTCCTGTTCCGCGGCTTCCTGCTGTTCGCGCTGCTGCGCTCCATGGGCCCGATCGGGTTGGTGGTGGCGACGATCCCGTTCGTCTTCGTCCACCTTGGGAAACCGGAGATCGAGCTCTTCTCGACGATGCTCGGCGGCCTGGTCTTCGGTTGGCTCAACTGGCGGACAGGCTCCATCGTCTGGAGCGCGGCGGCGCACATCTACATCCTGACCCTGGCCGTCGCCGCGGTGGGTCCGCCCGGCTGAGGCACCGAACGGACTCGGTCGATACCGACTCGGGGGCAGTGCGCGGGCGATGTGGGAGAATCGGACACCATCGCACCCGCCCCAGGCTTGGTGATGAACGTCCTTGCCCACACGTTCCGATCGATTCGCCCAACTCGCCGCATGGTCGCGTCCGGGTCCCTCGCGCTTGCCGCGCTCGTCGCGGGCGCGGGACCGGTCCTGGGACACGAGAACGAGGTCGTGCGCGTCGGATCCTTCTTCGGCGGGATGACGCACCCCGTCCTGGGGGTGGATCACCTCCTGGCGATGCTGAGCGTGGGGATCATCTCGACCCAGCACGGCGGCCGATCGATCCTGACCGTCCCGGCGACGTTCGTCCTGTTCATGGCGATCGGCGGCACCATCGGGCTCATTGGTCAGGTCGCCGTCGGGGGGCTCGTCGAGCTGGGGATCGGCGCCTCCGTCCTCTTCCTCGGCGTCGTCATCGCCTCGGGCCGTCGCCTTCCGCTCGCGGTGACGTACGCCGCCGTCGCAGCGTTCGGCTCCGTGCACGGCTATGCGCATGGGCTCGAGACGCCGACGATCGCCGAACCGACCCAGTACGTCCTCGGGTTCCTCGTGGGAACGGCTCTGATCCACCTGACCGGCGTCCTCGTCGGAGAAGTGGCTCGGCAGTACGGACCCGGCCCGCGCCTGCTTCGGCTGTCGGGCGTCGCGATCGCGCTCGCCGGCGGGCTGTTCGTCGTGGGGATCCTGTGACGCCCAGCGGACGCACCGTGGTCCCGCTCAGCCGCCGGCAGATCCTTGCCTGGGATGCCGTCGGGGCCGTGGTGATCCTGCTGGTCGGGTCCTTCCTCCACTTCGTCTACGAGCTGTCCGGCTACAGCCCGGTCGTCGCGCCGTTCGGGTCCGTGAACGAGTCGACATGGGAGCACCTGAAGCTGTTCGTCTGGCCCGGGATCGCGTTCGCCATCGTCCAGCATGCCTACACGCGCGGCCGTGTCGCGAACTTCTGGCAGGCGAAGGCCATCTCCCTCTGGGTGACCGCGGTGGGGGTTGCGATCGCTTTCTACGTGTACCTCGGGATCGTGTTCCCGATCGACGGCAAGGGGACCCTCGCGGGGACGATCGTGACGGCCATCATCGGGATCGTCCTGGGTCAGGCGGCCTCCACGGCGGTCCTCACCCGACGTCCCTGGTCGGCCCGGAGTCGGCTGGTCGCCGGGATCGCGATCGCCACCCTCGCCGCGATGGTCATCGCGTTCACCTTCGTGCCGCCGCACGTCTTCCTCTTCGAGGACTTCTTCGGCTATCGGTACACGGGGAACTACGGGATCCTGCCCGACTACGAGCCGTATCGCGTCTTCCGCTGATGGCAGCCGACGTCATCACCGAACTGGGCCGCCGGCGCATCCCTGACGGTGCCGGCCCGAAGGCCGCCAGTATCGTGTGGCTGATCCAGCACGGGTTCCGCGTGCCGCGATCGTTCATCCTGCCGTCCGCGCGCGCCATGGCCTGGGAGCAAGCAGAAGGATCGACGGTGCCCGCGGATCTCCTGGTCGAGCTCGAGGCCCGGCTGTCTCCTGCCCACCGCTACGCGGTCCGGTCCTCGTCCGACGTCGAGGATGCACCCGAGCACTCGTTCGCCGGCCTGTTCACGTCCGTCCTCGACGTGGAGGGGTTCGCGTCGATCCTCGAGGCCATCGCGACGGTCGTCGCCTCTCGTGAGAGCGAGGGCGTCAGCCGCTACGCGGAGCGGGCCGGGATCGATCCCCGCGAGATCCGGATGGCCGTCCTCATCCAGGAGATGGTGACGCCGGTGGCCGCCGGTGTCGCATTCAGCCGAAATCCCCTGACGGGACTTGACGAGACGGTGATCGAAGCCGTTCCCGGCCGCGGTGACGCCCTCGTCCAGGACGGGGTCACGCCGGATCGCTGGGTCCATCGCTGGGGCGATCTCGTGGAGCGACCGACCGAGCCGCGCTGCGATCCGGCCGTCATCGACCGCGTCGCCCGGGACGTCAGGCGGATCGCGAAGTCGTACGGATCCCCGGTCGACGTCGAGTGGGCGTGGGACGGGCGGGACCTGTGGTGGCTCCAGGTCCGCCCACTGACCGGCGTCCGCGACGTGGCGATCTACTCGAACCGGATCGCGCGCGAGGTTCTGCCCGGGATCATCAAGCCGCTCGTCTGGTCGCTCAACGTCCCGATCGTCAACCGCGCCTGGGTGGACCTCTTCTCGGAGGCGATCGGACCGAACGATCTGGATCCGGATCGTCTTGCGCGCGCATTCGGGTACCGGGCGTACTTCGACATGCACGCGATCGGGGACATCTTCGATGCCCTCGGCATGCCGCGCGACTCGCTTGAACTGCTCCTTGGCCTGCCCGTCGGCAGCGAGCGGCCGCGCTTCCGTGGATCGCTCGCGACGATGCGTCACCTGCCCCGGATGGTCGCCCTGCTCGCTCGACTCAACAGCTATGACCGCCGCCTTGCGCGAGAACTCCCGGCGCTGGAGGCGCGCTATGCGGCACTCGACGCGGTGGACCTGGCCGACCTTGATGAACGCGGCCTCATCGACCACGTGGATCAGATCGCGGTGCTGACCCGGGAGGCCGCGTCGAAGAACATCGTGGCTCCCCTCCTGATGAACGCCTACGGTGGGATGGTCCGCCGACGTATGGCGGCCCACGGCATCGATCCGGCGGTCGTGGACCCGGCGCGGGACGACCCGCGGATCCGCGAGCACGATCCGAATCATCGCCCTGACCCGGATCGGCACGATCGTCCGGCGGCTACCCGATGGTGTGCAGGCCGAGCTCGCCGCCGGCGGGTCCGCGGCCCTCGACGCGGGGGCGTCGGACAGGGGCCCCGAGTCCGGGGCGATCGGCGATCTGCGCCAGGAGCTGGTCAGGTTCGGTGAGCGCTTCGGGCATCTCAGCGCGAGCGGCAACGACATCTCGGTCCCGCGCTGGCGCGAGGATCCGGATCAGCTCGTGCGGATGGCCCTGGCCGCGCCCGCGGAAGCGCGAAGCGACACCCTCGCCTGGGACGACGTCGCCGAGCGCATCCCACGTCCTGAACGACCGCTCCTGCGCCGCCTGTTCGGTCGCGCGGCGCGGTTCCGCCTGGAGCGCGAGCGGGTCTCCTCCACCTACACGTTCGGGTACGGGCTCTTCCGTCCCGCCTTCCTCGAACTCTCCCGGAGGTTGTGCGCGCGCGGTGTCATCGACCGCGAGGACGACGTGTTCTACCTGACGGTCGGCGAGCTGCGCCGACTCGCGGGCGAAGAGGCCGTGCAGCTCGACGGCGAACCGCCGGCAGCCGTGGTAGCTCGCCGCCGCGCGGAGGTGCTCGAGGCCGAGGAGCTCGACATGCCCGAGCTCATCCTCGGCGACGACTTCACGCCGCGCCGCCGGGGAACCGCGCCGCCGCGCGAGCTGCGCGGGGTCCCCGCATCGCGCGGGACGTATCGAGGACCTGTTCGCGTGATCCGCTCGGGCGCTGAGTTCGGGCGGATGACCGACGGCGCCGTGCTTGTCGTGCCGTTCTCGGACGTTGCCTGGACCCCGCTGTTCGCCCGGGCCGGAGCGGTGATCGCGGAGGCTGGCGGGATGCTCTCGCACAGCTCGATCATCGCCCGGGAGACCGGGATCCCCTGCGTCGTCTCGGTCGATGGAGCAACCGGGCTGCGGGACGGCGTCGTCGTCCACGTCGACGGCTACCGCGGGATCGTGTCGATCGAGTCCTAGGTCGAGGGGACCGCAAACGAGTTCGCGACGGCGAGCCCGACCTCGTCCGGATAGTTGACGATCACGAGCCGCCATGCATCACCGTCGATGAGCAGGACGTAGCCGACGAAACGTGAGGTCCCAACGTCGAGGACGACACGCGCCGCGGGGCCTGCGCTGACCTCGAGAGTCTCCGGCGGCCGGGCTTCGGACGCGCCGGGGATGGCCGACAACTCCTCGCTGAGCCGTGTGGCGGCCTCGTCGATGGTCGGTGCGACGCCGTCGAAATCGATCGTCCCGATGAAGACACCGCGAAGTTCATCGCCTGAGCCGGCGATCCAGATATCGGAGCCGCCGATGCTGAGGCGCGTGAGGTCGGGGTCGTCGGGGAGCTCGACGTGATAGGCCAGCCCAGCCAACGGGGTTGCGGCTCCGGGGGTCACCGTGGGCTCGGGGGTTCGCTCGGGCTGCGCACTGCTGGTCGCCGTCCCGACGGACGGGCTCCCTGGGGTGGCCGTTCCGGCCTGCGGAGTCACCGTTGGTGTCGAACCCGGCTGGGCCGGTCCGGTTCCGCCCTGGCTGAGGATGAATGCGCCGACGCCACCGGCGACGATCAGGGCCACGAGGAGCACGAGACGACCGACGCGTGACCCCGAACGCGGCGTCCCCGTGGTCATGCGATCAGGTCCCGTCGCTCGAACGCGGCAACGGCCCAGATCCAGCACGCCGCGGCGATGACGACGAACGCGAGGACCTCGACGATCGGGAGCGCGCCGGTCTGGATGATCGTCGTGGGGTACAGGTAGTTGAATACGCTGAGGTCGCCGAGGATCGCGAGCTCATCGACGACGTTGGCGACGATGCGGAACAGGTACATGACGAGGAGCCCGCCGGCCACGATGCCCCCGGCGACGGCACGGCTGAGCGTGAGGACGCCGAGCAGCGTGGTCACCGCGGCGACGGCGGCTCCGAAGAGCCAGGCCGCCACACCGGCGAGGACGAACCGGCCGGCGTCGAACCGGGCATCCACGAGTGCGCCCACGCCGACGAACGCGGCCTCGGTCGCGAAGGCGAGGAGGGCGATCCCGATCACCTGGACGGCGATCCCTACGGCGAGGTATTCACGACGCGTCAGGCGCCCGGCCAGGGGCATCTCGATCCATCCCCGCTCGGTATCGATCGCGGTCGGACGGGTCGCCAGGACGATCCCGATCATGGCGGCCACGAGCGGCCAGAGCAGGACCCCGATGTTCGCGGTGTAGTAGACGCCAGGATCGGCCAGGCTTCCTTCGAGCCCGAAGGCAACGAGGAAGTCCTCCGGATAGGCCTCGAACGTCTTGTCCAACTGCGCAGCGTTCTCCCGGATCGACGGGAAGACGAGCCCGAGCAGGCCGCTGTAGGCGATGACGAGCAGGCTCAGGCCCGCCAGGATCATGCGGCTGCGACGAAGCTCCAGGAGCAGGAGGGCCCGGATCACCGTGAGCCTCCCTGGTCCGGAGCACGGTCAGCGTCGGACGAGGCGGACGCCTCGTAGTACCCCATGAATACCTCTTCGATGTCCGGCGTGGTGATCGTCAGGTCGCGAAGGGTGACCCGTGACAGCCGCTCGAGGAGCGGCCGGATGTCGCCCCGGACGAGGAGATGGACCTCGTGATCGAGGCTGGACACGATCTGGATGCCGGGCGCATCGAAGATGCCCCCTGGAGGAGCGTCCTCGAACAGGACGGTCACGGCTCGCGCGTGGTCGCCGAGGAGCTGCTGCACGGGCCCCACCTCGACGAGCCGGCCCTCGCGGATGATGCCGACCCGCTCACACGCCCGCTCGACCTCCGGGAGGTTGTGGGACGAGAGGAAGATCGTGCGCCCCTCGGCCTTGGCCTCGCCCAGCAGGCGGAGGAACTCCCGCTGCATCAGCGGATCAAGCCCGGTGGTGGGCTCGTCCATCACCAGGAGGGGCTCCTGCCCCATGAAGACCTGGACCAGGCCAACCTTCTGACGATTCCCGCGGGACAGCTTCCGGATGGGGACCTGGGTGTCGAGTTCAAGCCGCTCGGCGAGCGGGTGCCACGCACGCGGGTCGAGATCGCGGGTCCGGCACAGGAATTCGAGCGTCTCCGCCGCCGTCGAGCGCACCGAGATACCCGGGTTCGCCCGACAGGTAGGCGAGCGAGCGACGGGCGATGGGCGACTCCGTCCAGATGTCGTGGCCGAAGATCCGGCCGGCACCGGCCGTCGGCCTGATGAATCCGAGGAGCATCCGGATCACGGTGGTCTTGCCGGCTCCGTTCGGACCGAGGAACCCGAACGCCTCCCCGACCGGGATGCGCACGGAGATGTCGATGGCGCCGCGCCGACTCCCATACATGCGCGTCAGACCGTCGAGGACGATCGCGTCGTTCGTGTGTGGACCGGTCACGTCGACGGAGCCTCCGGTCGCGAGTGGACGAGCCGCTTCCGCTTGGCGACCCAATACGCGCCGAGAACGACGATCGAGGCGGAGGCGGCCGCCACATCGCGCGTGACGACGATGTACCAGATCGGCAGGAGGAAGACGAAACCGTTGATCATGCTCATCTCGTCGAGGAACACGCGGCCGATGATCACCCCGATCGGTACGGTCACAAAGAGCGCCACCGGGTCGATCGCCAGCGTCCCGCCGATGATCGCCGAGATCCCGAAACCGCCGAGGAACCGATGGAAGATCGGCCAGTTGTGGCCGATGACGGCGGCCGCGAAGGCAAATGCGTAGGCCGGATCGTCGGGCAGCGCGATACGCAGGACGTAGGTCGGGACGCCGGCCTTCGCCATGTCGAGGAGGACGACGATGAGACGCGCCTGCCACGGGGCGCGCCCGGTGACGGCTCGACGCCTGGTTCCCGTGGATCTCCCAGCGCTCTCCTGTGCGTGGACTGGAGATCGAGGTGCGACTGATGTCCTGGCCACCCGCGAGGAGGCGAGCTCCCAGGCGCGCGAAGGAGATCGAGCCGAGCGCGTAGCCGACCACGGTGGCCACGATCCAGCTGATCGGCGGTTCGATCATCGGTGACCCCCTCCCGGTATCCCGTGCGCGCGACCGATGCCACGCTTCCGTCCACTGTAGGTCACGAGATCGTCTCGACCCGGACGGGGAGCCCGCCCGGCGACCCCGAGCGTCGCCCCGATGCGCGGTCGGACGCTCGCCGGATCGACGACGCGAAGGTCGGCCACGGCAAGGATTTCCGTCAGGGCCACCACGGCCTCGGCCATCGCCAGGTGGTTGCCGATGCACATGTGCGCACCTGCGCCAAACGGGAAGTAGGCCGTTCGTCCGCCACCCATGCCGATGGACAGGTCCTCGATGAATCGCTCCGGCCGGAACTGCTCGGCCTCGGTCCAGTGGTCCGCCAACCGATGGGTGACATAGGGGCTGAGGACGATCATCGGCCCGCGCCGACCTCGTAGTCCCCGATGGCGTCGTCGGTCAGCGCCGTCCGGGCGAAGATCCAGGCAGACGGATGAGCCGGATCGTCTCTCGAAACACCGCCGACGCGTACGCGAGGCTCTCGACATCATCGAGGGTGATGGCCTCGCGCTGAAGGACATGGGAGGCCTCGTCCCGGAGCCGGGCGGCGACGTCGGGCCGTGCCGAGATGAGCGCGATCGCCCAGGTCAAGGCGTTGGCCGTCGTCTCGTGTCCGGCGTAGAAGATGTTCACGACCTCATCGCGGATCTCCTGCTCCGTGAGCGGCTCATCCGTGTCCGGATCCCGCGCCTCGATCAGGGCGTCGAGAAGGTCGCCCTCGGCGGTCACTCGGCCACTGCGTCGCCGGCGCGCCACGACCTCGGCCAGGATCGCGTCCAGCGTGGCGATCGCCGCCTTGAAGCGGCGGTTCGCGGGAAGCGGCCAGCCAAGCGGGATCGGGACAGGCAGCAGGGCGAAGGCGTTCACGTAGCGCTCGATCGCGCCGAGCGCCGCATCGACCTCCGGCGTCGCGTCGCCGAGGCTGTCCGTGAACATCGTTTCGACGATCACGTCGCGCGTGTAGGCGAGCATCACGTCATGGGTGAGCACGGTCTCACCCGGCCGCAGACCGCCCGCGTGTCGACGCGCGATCCGCACGAGCGTGGGGATCATCGCCGCGAGGCGGGGCCGCCCGAAGGCGCGCTGCATCAGCCGGCGACGCCGCAGCCAGTCCGGACCGTCGGCGAGCGGGAGGCCGTTTCCGAGCAGCGGACGGATCATGTCCACCGATCGTCCGCGCTCGTAGTTCGCCGCATGTTCGATGAGCACGTGGCGCAGGTGGTCCGGTTCGGCAAGGAGGATGGATCCACCGCGCCCCATCGGGAGGCGCAGCGGGGTCCCGCGCTCACGAGCAAGGCGCGCGACCGCATCCGGGCCCTCGCGTGCAAGGAGCGGGGCGATGCCGATGAGAGGCCAGCCCTTGACCTCGGGGATGAGGCGGCTCACCCGCCAATCATGGGCCAAGTGGCGTCAGCGAGCCGCCCGGACGTCGTCCTCGCCGTCGCTTCGCTGTTGCACCGGGCCGGGACCATGCCCGGATTCCGGGTCAGGCCCGGGCTGCCCCTTCGGTTCCCCAACGCTTCACCTCGGCGTCGAGATCGAGCGGCAGCACGGCGCCCTTGTGCTCGTACTCGCCCCACGCCTCGCGCGGGACCCGCCACATGATCTCGAACTCGTTGCCATCAGGATCCGCACCGTAGAGCGACTTCGAGACCCCGTGGTCCGAGGCTCCGCCCAGCGCCCCGGCCTCCGACAGGACACGCGCGGCCGCGGCGAGGTCGTCGATCGTGGGGACCTCCCAGGCGAGGTGGTAGAGACCCACCGAACCGCGCGGTGGCCGTCCGGCCTGCTCCCCGACCGAGAAGAGGCCGAGGTCGTGGTGGTTATCGCCGCCGGCGGCGCGCATGAAGATCGCCTGCCCGCCCATCTCCTCCCCGACGACTTCGAAGCCGAAGACCCGGCCGTAGAACTCCGCGGCGCGTTTCGCGTCGCGCACGAACAGGACCGCATGGTTGAGGCGTGCGACGGGGATGGCGGTGTTCATGTCGTGGGTGATCCTTCCGATCGGCTCGGGCGGCGGGGCTCAGTCTCCGCGTATCGTTGACTACGCAACAATATGCGGAAGGACGCGGGACGTCAACGCCCAGCGGCCGCGACCCAAACGCAACCCGCGCCACGTCGCGCCGGTCGCGATCAGCGGGTATCCTTCACCGGATTCACCAGACCCTTTTCCCAGACATCTCAAGGTGGTGCCCATGAAGGTCGGCGTCGCCCGGGAGACTGCCGCCGGAGAACGGCGCGTCGCCCTGGTACCCGAAGCGCTCGGCAAGCTCACGTCCGCCGGGCTCGAGATCCTCGTCGAAACCGGTGCCGGAGACGGTGCCGCCATCCCCGACCAGGCGTACACGGAGGCGGGTGCGACGATCGTCAAGACCGACGCCCTCTACAAGGACGCCGACGTCATCCTCCGCGTCGCGAAGCCGAGCGGCGATGAGGTCAAGCGCCTCCGCGAAGGCCAGGCCGTGGTCGGCTTCCTCCAGCCGCTGATCGATCCGAAGCTTGCCCAGGAGCTGGCGAAGAAGGGCGTCACGGCGATCAGCCTCGACGCGATCCCGCGGACGCTGTCCCGCGCGCAGACGATGGACGCCCTCAGTTCCCAGGCGAACGTCGGCGGCTACAAGGCCGTGCTCATCGCCGCGAACGCGTTCGGGCGCTACTTCCCGCTCCTGACGACCGCCGCCGGCACAGCGAAGCCGGCCAACGTCCTGATCCTCGGGATCGGGGTGGCCGGCCTCCAGGCGATCGGGACCGCCCGACGCCTCGGCGCCGTGGTCAAGGCCTACGACGTCCGGCCCGAGACCCGCGAGCAGGCCGAGTCCCTCGGCGCCCAGTTCATCAAGCTCAAGACGACGATCGATGCGACCGGCGCCGGGGGCTATGCCCGCGAGCTGACCGCCGAGGAGCGCGCCGCCCAGCAGGCCGAGCTCAACGAGGCGATCGGCGGCATGGATATCGTCATCACCACCGCCCAGGTCCCGGGGCGCAAGCCGCCGGTCCTCGTGACGGCAGACGCGCGTCGGCCGGATGAAGTCCGGCTCGGTGATCGTCGACATGGCGGCGTCCGCGCTCGGCGGCAACTGCGAGCTGTCGAAGGCCGGCGAGACGATCGTGTCGGACAACGGCGTGACGATCATCGCCCCCGACAACCTGCCGGCGTCGATGCCGGTGAGCGCCTCGGCGTTCTACGCTCGCAACATCTCGGCCTGCCTGCTCGAGATGGTCAAGGACGGCAACCTCGAGCTCGACTTCGAGAACGAGGTGACCAAGTCCACCGTCATCACCCACGGCGGTGCCGTGGTCCAGGAGGCCACGAAGAAGCTCCTCGAACCGGCTGCGGCCGCCAGCGAAGGGAAGTCCGCGTGAACGAAGCCCTCCTCTTCGCCCTGACGATCTTCGTCCTGGCGATCCTCGTCGGGTTCGCCGTGATCAGCAAGGTGCCGGCGACCCTGCACACGCCACTGATGTCGGGCGCGAACTCGATCCACGGGATCATCCTCGTGGGCGCGATGCTCATCGCCGCCAACGCAACGGAACCGCTGAGCCAGATCCTGAGCGTCATCGCGGTCGCTTTCGCTGCGATGAACGTCGTGGGCGGCTACGTGGTCACCGACCGGATGCTCCAGATGTTCAAGAAGAAGCCGGTGGCTCCCAAGCCCTCCGAGCCGAGCGAGGGCTAGGCGATGTCGTTCGAGATCCTCGAGTCCCTGGTCCGCCTCGTCTGGCTGGGCGGAGCGACGTGCTTCGTCCTCGGCCTCATCCAGATGAACTCTCCCGCGACGGCGCGCAACGGCAACCTGCTGTCCGCCGGCGGCATGGCCGCGGCCGTCATCGCGACGGCCATCTTCCTCGCCGCACGCGAAGGCACCCCGGGCACGACCTGGCTGATCATCGCGATCGGCATCGTCATCGGTGGCGGCGCAGGCCTGTACACGGCCCAAAAGGTCAAGATGACCGCGATGCCGCAGCTGGTGTCGCTCTTCAACGCGGTCGGCGGCGGTGCCGCGGCTCTCGTCGCGATCGACGACTACCTCCGTTTCGAGCACCTCGGCCTGGCGGTGTCCCTCGAGACCACGATCGCCGTCGTCCTCGACGTGATCATCGGCAGCGTGACGTTCACCGGCTCGCTCATCGCGAGCGGCAAGCTCCAGGGCCTGATCGCCGGCAAGCCGATCATGATCCCGGGCGGACGGATCGTGACCCTCGCCCTCGCCGCGATCGCGGTCGGCGGCGCGCTCTTCCTGTTCGCCGGCAACGTCAGTTCGCCGGTCCTCCTGCTGATCATCGCCGCGGCCCTGATCTTCGGGATCACGATGGTCCTGCCGATCGGCGGCGCGGACATGCCCGTCGTCATCAGCCTGCTCAACGCGTTCACCGGCACGGCGGTCGCGATGGCCGGGTTCGTCCTCGAGCAACGACGTCCTGATCATCGCCGGCGCCCTCGTCGGCGCTTCGGGCGCGATCCTCACGAAGCTCATGGCCGACGCCATGAACCGCTCCGTCATGAACATCATGATCGGTGGATTCGGTGGTGGCGAAGGCACCGCGGGTGGCGCGGTCGAGGGCGGCGGATCGGTTCGCGCGATCGGGGCCGACGACGTGGCGATCCAGCTGGCGTACGCGTCGAGCGTCATCATCGTCCCCGGCTACGGTCTTGCCGTCGCCCAGGCCCAGCACGCCGTCCGCGAGCTGGCCGAGCTGCTCGAGGAGCGCGGCGTCGACGTGAAGTACGCCATCCACCCGGTCGCCGGGCGGATGCCGGGCCACATGAACGTGCTCCTCGCCGAGGCGAACGTCCCCTATCCCCAGCTCAGGGAGATGGAGGACATCAACCCCGAGTTCGACCGGTGCGACGTCGCCCTGGTCGTCGGCGCCAACGACGTGACGAACCCGGCGGCGCGCCGCCCGGGCTCGCCGGTCAGCGGGATGCCGATCCTCGACGTGGACAAGGCGAAGTCGATCGTCGTCATCAAGCGATCGATGGGTCGCGGCTACGCCGGTATCGACAACGAGCTGTACACGAACGAGAAGTGCGGGATGCTCTTCGCCGACGCGAAGGACGGCCTGGCCTCGTTGACTGCGGCGGTCAAGGCGCTCTAGTCCGGAGCGAACGCGGTGTGTGCTGGGCGTGGGTCGCCCCCGGATGACCCACGCTCCGCAGATCCGCTGACGGCTCAGGCCCCCAGCGTGGCGAGGGCCTCTTCGAGCCGATCCAGCTGATGCCGCCAGCCGGCGTCGTTCTGGTCGATCTCCTCGGCCGAAAGGCCGGTGTGGCGGATCGCGAGCCGCGTCCCGGTGGCGACGGCTTCGAGATCGAACGCGACCGTCGACTCGATGTCCTCGCCTTCGAGGAACCACGTGTGGACGATGCGCCGGCCCGGCTGGATCTCGCGATAGACGCCGTACAGGCGGAACTCGGGTCCGCCGTCGGGCATCTGGATCCGGAACGACAGCCGGCCGTCGACTCGCGCATCGAGTTCGTCGACCGCGATCGTCGATCCGGCCGGCCCCATCCACAGGCCGAAGAGCGCGGGGTCGGTCAGTGCCTTGTACACGGTCGCCGGCGCGGCCGGGAGCACCCGGTCCACCTCGACGACGAGCTGTGCCGATGTCATGCGTCGTCCCTCCCAGGGGCCTCGAGCGCGACGACCAGCCGTTCGAGCTGGTCCAGGCTCTCGGTCCAGAACTGCTGATAGCGGGCGAGCCAGTCGGTTGCCGTGCGGAACCCGAGGGGCGAGAGGCGCAGCCAGTGCTCGCGACCCTGGACACGACGCTCGACGAGGCCCGCGGTCTCGAGGACCTTGATGTGCTTGGAGACCGACGGCAGGGCCATCGTCAACGGACGGGCGACGGTCCCGACGGTCGCCTCGCCGGCGGTGAGGCGCTCGAGGATCATCCGACGCGAGGGGTCGGCCATCGCGGCGAACACGGCGTCGAGTTGCCCTGAGTCCAGCGCCACCGTGGCATCCATCGCAACCCTCGCGTCCATTACCGGCCTCCGTTCGTTTCCCTGTTGGCTAAGGATAGCCCGCCGACCGTGAGCGCGGTGCCCACGGCCGGCCGGCGAGCCTCAGCGGAGGAACGTCTGCCCACCGTCGACGACCAGGCTGCTGCCGGTCATGAATGACGCATCGGTGGATGCGAGGAAGACGACCGCCCGCCCGATGTCGGATTCCGGATCGCCGAAGCGACCCAGCGGCACCTGCGAGAGGATGTGTTCTTCGACGCCGGGGTTCGCGTCGAGGACCTCGGCGACTGCCGGAGTGCGCGCGAACGGGATGAGAGTCATCACCCGGATCCCGTCGCCGGCCCACTCCACGGCTGCGGCACGCGAGATCGCGCCGATCGCCGCCTTCACGGCCGCATACCCGCCGAGCCCGGCCGACGCGCCGTCCGAGGCGGCGTTCGACCCGAGGTTCACCACCACGCCGCCTCCGCCCAGGTGGGGATGGGCCGCACGCATGAAGTTGATCGCACCGACCGCCCCGGAGCGCCAGCCGGCCTCGAGCGCCTCGAGGTCCATCTCGTCGATGGAGCCGAAGCCGTACGACTGGGCGTTGTTGACGAGGATGTGCAGCCCGCCGAACGCCTCGACGGTCGCGCTGACGGCGCCGGCCGCCGCCTCCGGGTCCGCGACGTCGGCGACCAACGGGAGGGCGCTCCCGCCGCGAGCGGCGATCTCGGCCGCCGTCTGATCCAGCTTCGCCGCGGTTCGTCCGACCAGCGCGACCTTCGCCCCCTCGCCGGCCAGTGCAAGGGCGATGCCCTTGCCGATCCCCTGGCCGCCACCGGTGACCAGCGCGACCCTTCCTGCCAATCGATCCATGATCCGTTCTCCGATCCTCTGCACCGGCCGTCCACAATGTTAGCCGTTGGGCTAATAGTTAGCCATAGCAGAAACTACATGTCAAGAGGGGCCGCGAAGACGCGGTCCCGCTACGCTGTCTCGCGTGAGCCGTCGACCCCCGCGCCCAGCGCCGTCCCGAACCGCACCGGTCAAGATCGCGTTCATCGGATCGCACGGGATCAGGAAGACGTCGGCCCTCCTCGCGTTCGCAGCGACCGTCCAGCGGGCCGGCCGATCCGTGGAGCTTGGTCGCGAGGTCGTCCGCGACAACCCGCTCGGGATCAACGAAGGCGCGACCGGCGAGGCACAGTTGTGGGTCCTCGTGTCGCAGATCCGTCAGGAACTCGAACTCGCCGGCAAGGCCGACGTGCTCGCCACGGATCGCGGGGTCATGGACAACTACGCGTACTACCTCCGAGCGTGCGGAGACGAGGATCGGTTCGACGTCGGGCCGCTCATCCGTCGCTGGTCAGAGACCTACGACCTCGTGGTTCGATTGCTGCCGGATGTGGCGCTCCAGGCCGACGGGGTCCGCTCGACGAGCGACGCATTCCGCGATGAGGTCGAGGCGATCATCGATCGCGAGATTCCCGGGCTCGTGCCGGACGATCGCCTCGTGACCGTGCGGGCGTCCGAAGTCACGAGCCGCTACGACTGGTGGGACGTGCTGCGCCGCCTCGCGGACCGATCAGGGATGTCGATCGGCGCTCCGGACCTGTGGACCTGAACTGACAGCGGAGGGATCATCACGATGCTCGAAGGATTCCCGATCTACGCCAACGTCGCCGCTTCCGACATCGACCGCGCACGGACGTGGTACGAGGACAGGCTCGGCCTGAAGCCGGACAAGGAAGAGGACGGCCTCTGGTATCGATGCGCCGATGGAACGTGGCTGCACGTCTACGAGACGTCCTTCGCGGGCACGGCTCGAAACACCCAGGCGGGTTGGTCGGTCACCGACATCGAGGCCGTGATGGCCGACCTGCGGGCCCGCGGCGTCGCGTTCGAGGATTACGACTTCGGCCAGGGATTCCGGACGGTCGACGGGTTGATCACGACCCCGCTGGGCAAGGCGTGCTGGTTCATCGATTCGGAGGGCAACACCTTCGAACTCAGCGAGGCTGCGCGCTAGGGACCTGCGCCACACCAGGGGCGTCGCGCAGGTCGCGCAGGTCGCTCAAATCAGCGTCGCCTAGGAACCGCTGGGGGCCTGCAGCGGGCCGTTGGCGACGACGGGGCCCGAAGCGATCTCGTCCGCGGACTCGCTCGTCGCCTCTGCGGCGGCCGACGCCGCGGCTTGTGCCCGAAGGTTGGGCCACGACTTCGTGAGCGGCGGCACGTCCGTCGCGTTTCGCGCGCGGGCCCGATCGCGGTCGGAAGCCTTGTTGGCTTCGTCGAGGGCCATCATGCCCAGGAGGAGCCCGATCGAGTGGCCCTCGGTGTCGTCCGTGGCCGGATCGCCGGCGCTTGCGGTACCAGCGGCATCCTGGATCGGTTCCTGGGTAGGATCGGTGGACTTGCGCCGAGCCATCGAGATCTCCTTCCTGACGGTATGCCCTGGAGCGGGCGTCGTGGCGAACGATGCACCGGCGCTGCCAGGAGGACAAGGTGTTGGCGGGACAGTTCCTGTGTCATCCATTAGACACGCTTTCGGCCGCGCTGACATCGGCGACTTCCGCGGAGAGCGCCGTGACGAGATCCGCCGGCGCGAGGTGGAGATTCGCCCCGCGCACACCGCCGCCGATCGAGACGATCGGTTCGTCGATCGTCGCCGCGTCGACGATGACCGGCCACGCTCGCTTCGAGCCGAATGGCGTGATCGAATAGCGGGCGTAGCCGGTGACGGCGAGCGCCTCGTCGGCGTCGGGCAGGGACATGCGCTTGACCGCGAGGTGGGCGCGGAGTTTCGGCCAATCGAACCGGCGACCCGCGGGCACGAGGACGAAGAGGTAGTCGTCCTCGCCGCGCCGAACCACGATCGTCCGCAGGAGCGCACCCAACGGGATCCCCTGAAGGTGGGCGCTTTCCTCGGCACTGCCTGCCGGTTCGGTGACGACGACGCGATGCGCGACGCCGGACGCGGCGGCAGCCGCGATCGCAGGGTTGCGCGGCGGCTCGGACGGGCGGGAGGTCATGTCAGCCCGGTGGCCTGGCCGTGAGGATCTCGATCTCGTGCCAGGCCGGCGCGAGATCGCCGATGCTCGTCGTCACGATCCGCACGAGATCGACCTCGGGCAGGACCGAGTCCGGAGTGAACACGAGGACCTGACCTTCGCTCGTGACGCTATCGAACACGTGCAGGCGCTCCAGGGCGCCTCCGGCGCGTCGTACCCACACCTCGTGGACGCTTCGCCCAGCCGGGCTCTGTGCGATCACGAGCCGGACCTGTTCGACGTCGGTGGGCCGCGCCAACGCGAGCTCGACCCACTGCGGAGCCCGGTCGGCGGCGTTCCAATGCGCGGGCGTCTGGTCGTTGACGAACGACGCCGGGTTGGATGGTTCCGAGCTCGACGCCCGGGCGGTCGCTCCAAGGGCCGCGTTGTAGCGGATGAACGCGAAGTCCCCGTATGCGCAGGGGTCAGGCCGGTTCACGGGCGCCGCGACCTGGGCAATGAAACCATCACCTTCGCTCGCCCACCAAAGATCCCGTGAGCTGTCGCCGCGCCAGGCCCAGACGAGCCAGCCGTCGAACCCGACTCGACACGAGTCCACCTCGAGGCCCATCACGGCCGCGGCCGCGCTCTCTGCGTTCGACCACCAGTTGCGGATCCCACCGAATTCGCCGAGGACGATCGGCTTTTCGGTCACGCCGTCGATCCCGAAGTTCTCCCAGATGTGGGCATTGTTCACCCCGTTGCCTGGGTAGTGGTGCAGGTCGATGAAGTCCATCGCGGATTCGCGCATGAAGTAGGCCGTCCTGACCAGGCGCGTCTCATCGGGGCCGTTCACGACGTGTGGGGCGTTCGGCGTGAAGAAGCCGACCGTCACCAACGCCGTCGGGTCCAGCGATCGGATCTCCGACCGGAGCAGGTCGGCCCAGTACACGAGGCCCTCATCGATCATCCGGTCCTTGTCCGCCTGGAGTGCCATGTCGTACGTGCGTCCGTTCGCCGTCTTCACGAGTCCGGACGTGAGGTTCAGCGGCGCGTAGTCGATGTGGAAGTGGTGCTCCTGGCGCAGCTGGTAGCTCCAGATCGCGTCGAAGGGCGCGGCGCGGTCGACGAGTGCCTGGACGACCGCGCGCCAGTAGTCCACGTAGAGCGGGACCGCCGCAGGGTTGAGGAACTCGTTGTTCGCCGAATCGAACGTGGCATCCGTCAGGCGCGCGGTCGCCTGGAGCCAGTAGCTGTCGTCGGGCAGCGTGTTCGAGGCGACCATCACGTACAGGCCGTGAGCCTTCGCTCGCTCGAGGAAGTCGACGACGTTGTCCATGTAGTCCGGGTTGATCCGGCGATCCGCTCCGGTGATGCAGCCGTCCGCGTACACCCCGCAGGTCTCGAGCATGATCCGCACGACATTGAAGCCGAGTGCGGCGATGGCCCGGAAGTCGGCATCCACGATCGCGGGGTCGTACACGCGGGTCGACAGGACGCTGTCGTAGATCGGTCCCGTCACGCTCGGGAGGAATTGGTTGTAGTTCATGCCACGCGGAACGAATCGGTCACCCGTGATGGCGTCGTAGAACTCGCCGTTCCCGCTCACGGTGCGAACCTGGATCCGATGCGCGGCGAGGTGCCCGGGAGTCGCCGCGAGCGTCGCAGACGGAGTGGTCGATGGCGCACCCGGGGCCGGAGGGCGGAACCGTGGCATCGGACGCCGGCGCGGCACACGACACGGCGAGCAGCATGACTGCCAGGATCAGTCCGCCGCATCGGCGCGTCATCCCGGGAACACCGTGTCGCGCTTCAGAGGCTGGCGTTTCAGGGGCCGGCCGTTCACCGGCTTGTCCATCGGCAGCTTGTCGGCGCGCGGCATGATTCCCGGCCCCGTGTCACCGCCGTGAGCCGGGCTCACCGATCCGCGGCCGCGACGGTCGCTCGAGTGATCCTGAGTGGGGCAAGCGTCCCGAGCGAGATGGCGACGACGATCGCGTCGTCGCCCTGCTCGAGCACGAAGTCGGTCGTCGGGTTGACGAACGCGTGGCCGCCGCGATTGACCGACAGCAGCGTGGCCTTGTGGTCGCTGCGCAGGCGGGCCGACACGGTATCGATCGAGAGTCCGATGTAGTCGTCGGGCAGGGCGATCCGGTAGAGCTCCGACCCCTCGCCCCCGGACACGATGTCCGTCACGATCCCGGTGAGCCCCGGGTACAGCGCAGAGCGGGCAAGCAGGTGCGACGCGACCTTCGAGGTCACGAGGAGCTCGTCCACATTGGCGCGCCGGAAATGGGGCTCGTGCTTCGGGTTGTTGACCTCGGCGACCGTTCGCACGACGGGGGCGACGTGTTCGATCGCCATGATCGTCAGGATCGAGCGCATGTCCGCGCCATCCGACGCGTCGTCCGGAAACACGAGCGCGGCCGAAGCCTCGCGGATCCCGGCACGTTCGAGATCGCCTTCGTTCGTGGGATCGCCGCGCACGAAGTACACGCCGTCGCCCGCCGGGTTGCGGTCGGTCTCGGCGATCACGACGACCTTGTGCGGATAGTCGTCACCGCGGAGTTCTTCGATGAGATCGCGAGCCGTCGTGTTCCAGCCGCAAACGACGATGTGGTCCTTGAACCCCGAAGCGCCCATGCCCTGACCCTCCTTGAGCAGGAAATCGATGACCATCGCAACGAGTGCGCCGGTGATCAGCCCGAGCATCGCCACGCCGAACAGGATGAGCAGCCAGGCGATGATCCTGCCTGCCGTCGAGGTCACGAAGGCCGAAATCGCCCTGACCGAGGACGGTCGCGATCCCCCAGTTGAACGAGTCGAAGAGCGATTCGAGCGTCCAGGGCTTCTCGATCGCCGTGATCAGCAGCGCGGCCAGCAGGACGAAGGCGGCCACCCCCTGCGCGAGGGTGAAGAAGAACCGGCGATCCACCTGCCCGCCGATCCGCTTGATGTGCCACGCCACGCGCCGGACGAGCGGTGAGCTGATCACCGGAACTGCGAAGCTGGTCAGCCTTGGTCGCGCCACGCCCTCGATCGTGCCACATCACGCGACTCCGGCGCGAGCCTTCCCGTCACGCGGTTGCTGCCTTCACGCGGCCCTCGCGCGAAGGCTCCCGTCAAGCGGCGCGCCCGGCCGCGCGGTTCACCTTGTCACGCCAGGCCAGCCAGCGCCGACCGGCGTCCACGTTCCACCCCGGCCCGTTGAAGCCGAGCGTGAACTGGCTGAAGCCCATCTCGACATACGTGGGCGCGTCCTCGTCGAGGAACCGGTCGAGGTCCGTCGGCTCCACGCCCAGGCCCCACTCGATCTCAGCGGGATCGCGCCCGATGGCCGCGCAGCACTCCCGGAGGCGCTCGACAGCCGGTTCGACGTCGGACGGGCGATCCGGAAAGCTGGCGTGCCAGGCGTCGGCATGCCGCGCGACAAGGGGCAGCGTCAGCTGGGGACCCGTCCCCGCGATCAGGATCGGCATCGGACGGACGGGCGGCGGGTCCAGGGCGGCGAGCCGCTCCTCGATGACCGGGAGTGCTCGGCCGAGTGCGCTGATCCGGCGCCCCATCGTGCCGAAGTCGTAGCCGTAGGTCTCGTAGTCCCGGCGGAACCAGCCCGCCCCCAGCCCGAGCACGACCCGACCGCCGCTGACGTGGTCGACCGTCCGGGCGATGTCGGCGAGGAGGTTCGGGTTGCGGTACGAGTTGCAGGCCACGAGGGGCCCGAGCTCGATCCGCTCGGTCGCCTCCGCCCAGGCCGCGAGCAATGACCAGCACTCGAAGTGCGGGCCGTCGCGCTCGCCGTAGAGCGGGAAGAAGTGATCCCAGGTGTAGAGAAGGTCGTAGCCGAGCGTGTCGGCCCGGACGGCGGCCGTGCGGAGCGCACCGTACCCGCCCTGCTGGGGATGGAGCTGGGCGGCGATCCTGATCGGGCGCATGGGTACCTCCGTGATGAGCGCGACCGGATCGCGGCGGCTGCCGCTGGTCTCACGGGATGTATCCTGAACCTTCCCCCAAAGGGAATGTCAAGGGTATCCTTCGGCGATGCTGAAGATCGGCGAGTTTGCGCGCGTGGCCGGTGTCTCGGCGAAGTTGCTCCGCGCGTGGGACGAGCTCGGCCTGTTCCGCCCCGTCTGGGTCGACCCCGAGAACGGCTACCGCTACTACTCACCGGCGCAGCTGCCGGAGTTGCGCCGCATCCTCGCGCTGCGCGACGTCGGTGTTCCGCTCGCTGAACTCTCCGAGCTGGTGGATGGCGGCGCCGACCTGCGGGAAGTCCTCGCCCGGCGGCGCGACAACCTGGAGGAGGAGCGCCGCGAGATCGAGCGCCGCCTGCGCGCGCTGGACATCACCGTGGCGACGTCAGATGGGCCCCCACGGCGGGCCGGAAGCCTCGTTGGTCAACGAACGGGCTGGGATGTCGTGATCCGTCCCGTGGCGGCCGAGGCCGTCGCTCTCCTCGAGGTGGATCTCCGCGAGAGCGACCTTGGACCGGTCTTCCATGACCTCGAGTCCTACGTCCGCGACCAGCGTAGGCGCGCGGCGGGCCCAGCCGGCGCGATCGACAACTCCACCCCCGATGACCCGCGGGTCCAGGTGTTCGTGCCGGTCAGCGGGCCGATCCCGTCGCGCGCGGGCATCAGCTATCAGCGTCTGCCCGCCTGCCGGGCCGCGTCGCTCATCCACCGCGGTTCGTACGACGGGCTGGTCGCGGCGCGCCAGGCGCTCGCGCGCTGGGTGGGTTCCGCCGAGATGGCGCCTGTCGCCCCGATGCGTGTCCTCTACCTGCACTTCGGAGCGGAGCCGGAACTCAAGGTCCCTCCCGGCTACGTCGTTGACCGCAGGGCCGACTTCGTCACCGAACTCCAGCTCCCTGTCGGCTAGCGGTCCGGCCGGCCGCAGCTCCCTGACGGTCGCGTCAGCTTGCCGCCTGCTTCACGAGCGCGCCGATCTTCTTTTCGGTGGCTGGTGTCAGCTCTTTGAGTGCGAAGGAGGTCGGCCACATCGTGCCGTCGTCAAGGTTGGCGGCGTCGTTGAAGCCGAAGGTCGCGTAGCGCGCCTTGAACTTGGCCGCGGCCTGGAAGAAACACACGACCTTGCCGTCCTTCGCGTAGGCCGGCATCCCGTACCACGTCCGCGACGTCAGACTCGGCGCGCTGTCCTTGACGATGGCGTGGATCCGCTCCGCGATCGCGCGGTCCGGCTGCGGCAACTCGGCGATCTTCGCCAGCACATCGGCTTCGCCGTCGTCCTTTGCGCTGGACCCTCGCCGCGCGGCTGTCTTCAGTTCGCGCGCGTGCTCCTTCATGGCGGCGCGCTCTTCGTCGGTCCATCCGGCGGCCGGTGTCTCACGTCCCTTGCCCTTGGCGGCCTTCTTCGTGTCGGTCATGTCTGGCTCCTCCGTCGGTGATCGATCAAACTGATGATCCTTCCACTTCCTCGAGCTTGAGTCGGATCCGCTTGTTGATCCGGCCCTTCGATTCGTAGCCGGTGACCTTGATCGTGCCGACTTCGGTCGTGTTCGCGACGTGCGTCCCGCCGTCTGCCTGGAGGTCGAGGCCCACGATCTCGATCGTGCGGATCTCCTCGATCCCTTCGGGCAGCAGGTTGACCTTCGTTCGGATGAGGTCGGGGATCGCGAACGCCTCGTCGCGAGGGAGGACGTTGACGCGAACCTCACGGCCGGTCGTCAGCTCGACGTTGACCTTCGCCTCGATCTCGTCGACCAGGTCGCCGGTCATCCGCTCGAATTCGAAATCCATCCGACCCGAACCTGGCTCCATGTTCCCGCCGGTCACGAGTGCGCCGTAGTCCCGCCACACGACGCCGCACAGGGCATGGAGCGCCGTGTGCGTGCGCATGAGGGCGAGGCGACGCGCCCAGTCGAGGTCGATGGAGACCCGATCGCCCAGATCAGGTGGGCCGAAGTCGGCGATGTCGAGCTCGTGGACGATCTCTCCGCCTGCCTTGCGCGCCGCCTTGACCGTCCAGCTCCGCCCATCGGTTGTTCGGAGGATCAGTCCGCGATCCGACGGCTGACCGCCGCCGCCGGGATAGAAGACGGTCGTGTCGAGGACGACGAGCGGGTTGCCGTCCTCGTTGCTGTCGACGGCCACGACGGAGGCATCGATGGCGCGGGCGTAGGCATCGATGTAGCAGAGCTGCTGACCCATGGGAGTGACTGTACTCAATCGAGCACGAGCGGGCCGGGAGCTGTGCTTGACCCTCGATCGCGGCCGAGATAAGTGCTAGTTAAGCGGCGCGAAATATGGTCAGATTCAGCAGACGCCACTGTGCCCCTGGCGTCGAGGTTTGATCGGAGGAGATCATGGCTCACCTGGCTCGCCGCGCATGGAACCTGTCCCTCACGTTGGCGCCGCTGGTCGCGCTGGCGCTGGCGCTTGCGGCCGGGAGGCGATGGGCCTGATACGCGGAACGGTTCGGCTGATGAGCGAATAGTCCTAGTCTCGTCAGTACCTTTGTCCGGATTGTTGGGCAACCAATACGCAGATACGGTGACGATCCATCCGGGAACACTCTCGGTGTGAACGACAACCAACGGTATCTGGAGTGCCCCAGACCATGAAGCTCAGCAACCGGATCTGGCGTCTATCAGTCGCCCTCGCACCGTTCGCGGCGTTCGCGCTCTCGTTGGTCGCAAGCCGCCGCTGGTTCTAGCTGACGCCGCGCAAGCGGCTTCTTCGTACGAATTCGCAAGACCCGGATTCCTCCGGGTCTTGCGCGTTTTCGCGTTCGCTAGGCCTCACGGTGAATGTCAGCCAGTCCCAAGCGAAGTGCGACCGTCGCGGCCTCAACGCGGCCCGACACGCCTAGCTTCGCGAGAATGTTCCCCACGTGAACTCCGACGGTCTTCTGGCTAATAAACAGGCGGTCGCCGATCTCACGGTTGGTGCGGCCGCTAACGATCAGTTTGAGAACATCCTTCTCACGGGGCGACAAGCCGAAGGCGTTCGCGTGCATAGACGGGCCCACCGGGGACAAGGCGGCACTAATCGCTGACGACGATGTGAGACGGTCTGGATCGACAGGGGTCTCCTTGCCGGAGCTCACCTCGGGCGCTTGGCGAATGCTCACCAACGCGCGGTCAGCAAGGGACATCACCTCGCGGACGAAGGGCGTTGCGCCAAGGCGCATGCCGGCATCGTACGCCTCCTGAAGCAGGCCACTTGCAGCGGGACGAGCAGAGCGACCATCCCTTTGGGCGAGGATGGCCTCGGCGCCGCGCCACTTCGCCCGCGCCTCCTGATATGGATCACCAATCTCCGACCAACGCCCGGCAACGTGTTCCCACGATTCGGGACTTGGGATCCCATCGATCCGTTGCAGATTTGCTCGCGCCGTGTGCAACCAAGCGTCCGCGTCCTTCCGTGACCCCATTTCGGCTGAGGCTCCGGAATTGGCGACGGCTCCCTCGGCCGCATCAAGGACCGCACGCGCTCGCGTTCTGGAATCGGCCAGCCCAGCGAGGTCACGGCGCTCGCGCGCTTCATCTGCCTGGGCAGCCAGGACCTCCAACAGCGTCCCTGCCATGCGCGCAACTGCGATCCAATCTTCGCTCCCGCTTGTGAGCGCCCACCCGCGCTCAGCGGCGCGCCGCGCATCGCTGACGTCGCCTCTCCAAAGAGCGAACGAGGCGGCAACGCGGCTGGCGGGTACAACGTACTGCGGGTCGGGAAGGATCTCGAGTTCCAGCAGGAGCCGCCCAAGAAGGATGGCCGCCGCTTCGTCGGCCGCCGATTCGACTTCGACGGCTGCCAGTGAGATCGCCGGATCGACGAACGCCGGGCCAGCCGGACTCCACTCAAGCCCCCGCTGGCTCATGGCACGGGCCTGTTGCCAACGACCGACCAAGATCAAAGAGCTCGCAACATTGCCGCGGAGCTGGTTCCCATATACGGCCTCGAGACCAACCCGCGTCGCCCTTTCGATACCGTCCGTGGCAGTGCTGATGGCGTCGTCCTGTCGCCACTGCAGTTCGTAGGTTGTAGTCAAGTTGGCAAGTGACCGGAAGATCGCGTCGAGGCGCTTGAGATTCTCGGCGATTGAGCGGGCGGTCTGAAGAAGGTCTACGGCCTTGTTGATGTCCCCGCCGTATGCCTCCGAGATGCCGAGCGTGCATGTCGCGTGGCTCTTGATCGGGAGCCCCTCGTCGCCGAGCGTGTCGGCCATCGCGATCGCCTCGTCGGCACGGGCTTTCGCCTCAGTGAAAGCGCCGTCGAGCATCAGGGCCTGGGCGAGACCCGCAAGCGCACGAGCTCGATCCACCGACGCAGCCGCAGGAAGCAGGCGGACCGCCTCACGCTGGGCCTCAAGGCCTCCAGCGTGGTCGCCGTCGACCCGCCGGTAGAGGCCGAGACGTTCGTGCAGCAGGCCGGCCTCCGCGCGATCCCGGCCCCCGAGCCGGCCGAGCGCCGATTCGAGGTAGGCAACGGCGCGCCGCGTTCGACCGACCGAGAAGGCGGCCTCGGCAGCCCGCTTCAGCAGCTCCAGGTGGCTTGACCGAGATTCGCCGGCGGAGCCTGTTCGCGATGCGTCGGATCTGTTCCGCGAGGCGTCCGCGGCTTTCGCCGGATCGTCCGCCTGTTCACCGATCTGGAGAGCGATCTCGAGGGCCGCCAACGCGTCACCCGGCGCGTCGACCGCTTCAGCCTGCGCCGCGGCTCGAAGGGCAGCTGCCGAGGCTTCGTCCGTCCGATGGATCGCGAGCCAGTGTCGGACGCTGGCCGCTGGGCGGGCGTCCAGTGCAGACGCAAGCGCCACGTGGTCTCGGCGCCGCTGACCGGGCAGCAGATCGGCCGCGATGGCCCGCGCGATGAGCTCGTGCCGCAGGCGGACGACGCGATCCAGGTCGTGTGGTGCGGGCAGCGCAGGCTGCGCCTGGCCGGCTTCGAGCCCGGCCGAGGACGTCTCCGCGACCGGTTGAAGTCCCAGCAGGTAACCGTGAGCGGCGGCCTCGTCGAGACTGGCGAGGAGGTCGAACGGCGGCGGGTCGCCGCGGTACGGCGCCGGACCGCGCGCGAGCCGCGACGCGACGACGGCCCCATCGCGGACCTTGACCCCGGTCGCAGCCGCGAGCTCACCCACGCGGATCGGGCCACCGGCGAGTGCCAGGATCCGCAGGAGACGGCGGCAATCCGGAGTACGGTCGGCCAGGCGGGCCATGACGATCTGATCGAACGGTCCTGCCAGCGATACGCCCGTCAGTTCGCGCCGCGCGATGACGATCTCCTCGGCGACGAGTGGGTTCCCGGCCGAGCGCTCCGTCACGAGGAGCAGCTGTGACGCAGATGGCCGTTGCTCTTCGATCCCCTCGATGAGCCCGGCGAGTGCGTCGCGACCCAGCGGGTCCAGGGTCAGCGTCGCAGGCGGCTCGTTCGCCTCGGCCATCGCGGCGATGTCCTGGCGCAGCGGGTGGTCACGGGTGACCTCGTCGGGCTGGTACGTGGCGATCATGGCGATGCGACCCGGCCGCGTGATCCGCGCCAGGAACGTGGCGAGCGCGCGGGTTCCGAAGTCTGCCGAGTGCAGGTCTTCGAGGACGACGAGGACGGGGGCGCGCTCGCTCAGCCGCTCGATGCATCCGAGCAGTGCCTCGAGCAACCGTGCCTGGCGCCGCTCCGGGTCGACGATCCACGGTCGATCGGGGAGCAGGCCCGCGGCGGCGAGCCGTGGCTGGAGCTGCGGCAGGAGCCGCGCGATCGGCTCGGCAACCGGCCCGATGACGGCCGCCAGGCCCGGGTCGTCGAGCGCGGTCAACACCGGGAGGAAGCCGGCGATGACCGGGCCATACGGTTCGCCGGGGAACGACGCTTCGGTCGAGCAGCGGATGACCAGGAACGGCTCGTCGAGATCGGCCAGGCGGTGCTCGACCTCGCCGAGCAGCCGCGTGGCCCCGAGTCCGGCCGACGCCGTCAGCAGGAGGCTGGTCGTCCGGCCCCCGGCAGCGCGCTCGAGGGCGGTCGCGATCCGCGCGAGCTCGCGCTCGCGTCCGACGAACCGAGCACTGCTGTAGCGAGCCGGCATCGAACCATCATACGAAGCGCGTGCGAAGCCGGGCGCGCCGGTGTCGAACCGCTAGGCTTCGCGGGTGACCGACCGAACCGCCCCCCATCCCGGGAACGACCTGAACGATCTCAGCGGGGAGGAGTGGCTCTATTTCACGAAGTCCGTCTGGTCCACCGCGTACCCGTCGGAGCTGGGCCATGCGCTGCGCAAGGCGCACGGGGCGAACAAGCCACCCCGGCTCATGGCGCGCCTCATCGAGTTCTTCACGAAGTCCGGGGAGCTCGTCCTCGATCCCTTCGCCGGTGTCGGTGGGACCCTCCTGGGCGCCGCCATCGCACGCGGGCCGCGACGGGCGATCGGGATCGAACTCGACGAGCGCTGGGAGGCGGTCTTCCGATCCGTGCTCGACGAGGCAACGGGCGGCGCGGGCGTGACGCTCGCGGACCTCGGGCAGCAGGACCCCGGTGGCCCGCGCACGTTCGATCCGGACGGTCTCGATTTCCGGCTCGGCGACTGCCTCGCGGTGCTGCCCACGCTCGAGACGGGATCGATCGACTTTGTCGCCACCGACCCGCCCTACAACGTCCAGCTGCCGTTGACGATGGCGGGCGGAAAGCTCGCCGAGGAGCACGCGAATCGCCGGACCGACTACGCGATGATCAGCGCGAGCGACGCCGATCTCGCGAACAGCGTCGACTACGCGACGTTCCTCGACCGGATGACCGACGTGTTCGGGGAACTTCACCGGGTCCTGCGACCCGGGCGTTACGCCGCGGTCATCGTCCGCGACGCCTACCAGGACGGACGCTACATCTTCACGAGCGCGGATCTCGCGAGCCGGGCGTCATCGGTGGGCTTCACCGTGAAGGGCGATCTGATCTGGTACCAGGCGGGAACGCGGCTGCGGCCGTACGGCTATCCGAAGGTGTTCGTCCCGAACATCGCCCACCAGCACATCCTGGTGTTTCGAGCGGAGGTCAGGCGCCCGACCGTCCGGTGATGAACGACCCGATGAGGCCACCCTCGGACTGGGTATCGGAAGCGTCGGAGCGTCGCCCGGCCCACGCCTGTGCTGCCGTGGGGGACGGTTCGTCGCCGACGGTATCGCCGAGGGTCATCTTGTGGATCCAGCCCTGGCCACCATCGGGACAACGCACGAGCCAGTAGACGCCTGACCGTTCGAGCAGCTCGACTTCGTCGCCTTGATCGAGGACGCCGATCTCTGTCGCCCGGAATTCGTCCGGCGCATCGAGCAGGCGGACGACGCGATAGCGGATGAGCCGCCGATCGCGATCGGCTTCAGGGGCCGCCATCGATCGGGCGAAGGTCTGACGCGGCAGGGACGTGATCGGCTCTCGACGCGGATCGGCCCGGCGCGCCTCGAGGAGCGACTGGCGGCGCCAGCGCGGGATGCCGAACTCGGGATCGGATGATGCGGGCGCGCCGC
Source organism: uncultured Chloroflexia bacterium (assembly GCA_963714835.1). Taxonomy (GTDB): domain Bacteria; phylum Chloroflexota; class Limnocylindria; order Limnocylindrales; family CSP1-4; genus CAKKPP01. The sequence goes on along the minus strand of CAVQPX010000003.1, from coordinate 209,401 downwards.
CCTGCGGAGGCAGGAGCGCCGAGGACGATGCCTTCGTCTCCGCACGAGCCGCGCCCGCTGCGAGCGCTTCGTCGCTCTCGGGGGCCTGCTCGTCCCGCCGGCGCTTGCCGAAGGCCAGGAAGCCCATCCAGACCGCCACCGCTCCCGATGTGGTGACCGCCACCTGGACGCCGGAAAGATCGCTGAAGATGCCGCCGTCGAGCCCGAGCGCGGCGAGCGCGGCGGTGAACTCGCGCGACGCCCCGCCGCCCGCGTCCGCCGGGCCACCGGCGCGTCCCGTGGTCGGGCCGCCGCCGCTGGTGCCGTCGCCGGCGACGGTGGTCGTCGGGCCGACGACCCCGCTCGGGACGCCGGGTGTCGTCGTGCCGCTGTCCGGGTCGGCGATCGTGATCCAACCGGGTCCATCCGAACCACCGCCGGGACTGTCGGAGTCATGAACGCCGGCACCGAACGTGACACCGAAGCCGGAGCTGCCACCGGGGCCGGGGATCGCACCGGGGTCCGAATCCGAGCCGATGCCCGAAGCAGGTCCCATGCCCGAGCCTGGACCTCCGGGGGCCGGGGCCGGTGTTGCCGGGGTCAGTGCCGGTGCTGCCCGGGTCAGTGCCCGTGCCACCGGAAGGCGGCTCGGATGCTTGTCCCCCGCCACCCGACGATGCCGTCGAGGTCGGCGTGGGGGTCGGGTTCGGGGTCGGGTTCGGGGTCGGGTTCGGGGTGGGGTTCGGGGTCGGGTTCGGGGTGGGCGCGGGAGGCGGAGTCGGGGTGGGCGCGGGAGGCGGAGTCGGGGTGGGGGTCGGGTTCGGGGTGGCGGCGGGGGTCGGAGCCGGAGTCGGTGGCGGCGTGGACGAGACCTCCACGACGACCGTGCCGCCGTCGATCGTGTCGGTGAACTTGTTTCGGTCCTGGGCGACGAACGAGACCGCGTGGCTGCCGAGGGGCAGCTTGGTGCTGAACGAGAAGCTCACGCCGGCCTTCCACGATGAGCCGGACGCTGTCATGTCGTGAGCCGCGTCGCCGATGACCACGCGAACGAAGTCGGGCGGAGAGCCTTCGCGGTTCCGGTACGTCACACTGAACGAGATCGTCTGCGTGGGCGCAGCCGAGGTGGGAGAGACGATCGGCGAGGACAGCTTCGTCGGACCGGTGACGGCACCCACCGGGACGACGAGTCCGAGGGCCAGGAGCACCGCTGCGAGCGCTGCGAACGTAGCCGACCGCCGACCGACGGCAGACGGAATCGCTCGAGGCGCAACGGGCACGGCTGATCCTCACGTTGGCAGGGCAGGTTCGCCCAGTCACGTGAGGATGGTGCCGAGGGCTCGGTCGGGCAATGGTACGGGCGTCCCACCGGCGGCCAGCGTTCGTCCCCGCGCTCGCGTGGCTGACCCTGGTCGATCGGGATCGTGGTGCGTCCGGCCACCAGATATGGTGCGTCCCGCCCCCCGGCATGGTGCGGTCTGGTTGGGAGCGCGGTGGCCGATGGTCATCTCGGCGCGGGCGGGTGACCCGAAGTGGTCATTGGTGCAGGGCGGCGCCGTCCGCAAGGATGGTCACGTGCAGATCATCCAGTCCTCGCTTCCTGCCCGGAGCTTCGCGCGCGTGGATCTCATCCGCGGCCTGCTGGTGGGAGGAACGCTCTTCCTCGGCGCGATCCTCCTCGGCTACCTGATCTTCGGGACGTCCTTCCTCGATCGGTTCACCCCGTCGGCCCGTCCCGCACCCGCCGAGATCCTTGCCGGGATCGCGGCGTGGTCGTTCGCCCTGACGGCTCCGGCGGGCTTCGGCCTGGTGGGCGCTGTCCGACTGGCGACCGTCCTCGAGCGAGCGACGTATCGACCTCGGCTCACGCCTGTGGCTCGCCAGGCAGCGCTCCTTGCCGATGACTGGACCGTTGCCGCGCGCGTTCGGTTGCCGGATGGACGCCTCGTGCCCGAGATCGTCGTGGGGCCGTTCGGCGTCGCGGTGATCGAAGAGCTCCCGCCCCCTTCAGCCGTGCGCACTCAAGGCGGCGCATGGGAGGCGCGCTCGGGAGACGGTCGCTGGGTTGTCATCGAGAACCCGGTGGAGCGAACGACGCGCGACGCGGAGCGCGTGCGGCGTTGGTTCGCCGACGATGATCGAGACTTCGTGGTCAAGGTCCACGCCGCACTCGTCGCACCGGAAGGCGCGATCACGCGATCGAGCGCCTGCGCCGTCATCTCTGCGGACCAGATCGCGGCCTGGCTCGCGGCGCTTCCGCCCCAGCGCAGCCTGACCGCCGATCGTCGCGAGCGGATCCTGGAACAGCTGCGATCCGAGGCGCCCGCCGCCTGACGACTCGCTCGCCGGGGCCCATCCGTTCACCGTGGTGGGGGAGCCTGGATTCGAACCAGGGACCGGCCGTGTATAAGACGGCTGCTCTCACCGCTGAGCTACTCCCCCGCAGGAGGGGCGACTCCCACGACCGAAGGTTACGCGTTCAGGGGACGAAGGTTACGCGCTACCGCCGAAGAGACGACCGGCGATCGCTCGTAGCCGGAACGGGCGGCCCTTGATCCCGTCGCCGTTGCCATGCGTCGGATCGTCGTGGCGGGCCGCGCCGCCGGGAGCGTAGGCGCGGGCCGGAAGAGATGCGGCGTACGCCTCCTCTTCGGGTGTTCGTACCGCTGCGATCGGAAGTTCGTCGGGATCGAACGGCCGCGGAGCCGGGTCCACCGGAGCGCGCGGGCGCGCGTACGCGGGCGCGCCATACAGCTTCGGGAGTGCGACGTGCTGTTCGTCGAGAGACACAGCTGGACCTCTGGATCCGGTCCACGAAGATCGGATACCCGATCGCGCGGTTGATGATTGCGAGGGCAGAGTAGCGCGAAGTGGGTGCTTTCGGCTAGTCACCATCGCGAGCGGCACACGGACAAAGTGGTGCCGCGGTGCGCCGCCGGCACGGGCAGCCGGCCCGCTAGCCGAGCAGAAGCGGCCGCAGGACCTGGACCACGACCACGAGGGTCAGGTACGCGATGGGCACCGCGGCGAAGAAGCCCAGGGCGGCGCTCCACCCGGTCCGCACGCGCCGGCCGCTCGCACCCCCAGGCTGGGGCACGACGAGCCACGTCACGAAGGACCCGACGAGAAGCACGACGACGACATCGATCGCGACGAACAGCGTGCGCAGGTCACCTCCCGGCAGGGTCGCTCCGCGTTCAAGGGCGACGTCGTAGGCGAGGTAGCCGATGCCCAGGATGCCGGCCACGACCAGACTGCTGAGCACGGCCCGGACGATCGGGCGCGGTGCCCGGCGGAATTGCCGCCAGCGGATCTCCACCTGCGAGCGGCGCCGCACCGGGCCCGGATCAGCGACCATCGCGGTCAGTCCTCGCCGAGGATCGTCAGGACGCGTCGTGGAGGAAGCGAATCGGGTGCGTGCTCGGCCAGGAGGCGCACCGCGGCGACGAATCGGTCGAGCTCGGCCTCGCTGTTGTAGAAACCGACGCTGATCCGCAGTGCATCGATCAGGGGGACGACGCGGGCCACGGAGAAGACCCGTGCGCCCAGCTCGTCGAGTGCCGCCTGGCAACCCCAGCCGGCGATCCGGAACGAGATCAGGCCGGCCATCGCCGTCGCCGGGGTCAGGACCGAAACGCCGGGGATCGCGGCCAGTCCCTCGCGGGCGCGCCGCGCCATCGCGGCCCCGCGCGCATAGACGTATTCGAGCCCGACGTACATCGAGAGCCAGCCGACGCTCCGCCCGAATCCCACGATGGACGGTCGGTGCCAGCTGCTCGATTCGAGCCGGCGTGCCGAGGCGTGCAGGGCGGCGTTGCCCGACGAGTCGCCCGACGCGAACGTGTAGTAGCCGGCGAACGCGGGCAGGGCCGACTCCACGACCGAGGGGCGGCACCACAACGCACCCATCCCCTCCGGGCCGAGCAGCCACTTCTGGGCGGGGATCGCATACAGATCCGCGCCGGTCGCGCCGACGTCGAGCGGGATGGCACCGGCGGCCTGTGCGCCGTCGATGACGACGCGCACGTCGTGGGCGTGGGCCGCCTCTGCGATGCGCGCCACCGGCATGAGCCGGCCGGTCGTCCAGAGGACGTGGGAGACGGAGACGAGCCGCGCGCCGCGCTCGAACTCACGCGCGAACGCCGCGACGATGGCGTCGTCGTCATCATCCACCGCGATGTCCACGAACGCGAGGCGTACGCCCGCGCGCTCGCGGAGCGCGTAGAGCGGGCCGAGCGCTCCGAGGTGCTCGTGCGTCGTTGTCACGGCCGCGTCGCCGGCCCTCCAGGGGATGGACCAGGTCGCGATGTTCATCCCGTCGGTGGTCGCGTGGTTCAACGCCACGGTGTCGACATCAGTCGTCAGGAACGCGGCGACCGCGCCGCGGGCCTCGGCCATGCGCTCGAGGAACTCCTCGAAGTAACCGAGGCTCGCCCGCCCGGTGGATAGCTCGTATGCCTGGACGTCCGCCATGGCCCTGGCGGTCTCCGCCGGCAGGGGTCCCACCGAGCCCGCATTGAGGTAGATCCCGGCCTCCAGCGCGGGGAGTGCCGCCCGTACCGCAGCCAGCTTTTCACCGTCCGGCATGAAGGGGGAGACCACGCGCCTATGATACCGGGCATGACACCGCATCCCGATCGATCGTTCACGTGACGGGGTTCGCGCGCCCGGAACTCATCGCCACGGCCGACTGGCTCAGCGCGAACATCGAACGACCCGAGGTCCGCGTCGTCGACGTCCGCTGGCGGCCGGATGGCACCGGACGTGATGTGTTCGCCGGCGGCCACATCGCCGGTGCCTCGCACCTGGACTGGTCGGAGGGGCTTCGCGACCAGTCCGAGGATGGGCGCGGCCTGGCGATCGCCGGGCCCGAGCAGGTCGCCGGCGCCCTCGCGGAAGCGGGGATCGGGAGCGGCACCGAGGTGGTCCTCTACGACGACACGTCCTCGCTCTTTGCGGGCCGGGTGTGGTGGACGCTGCGCGTCTATGGGCACGAGTCGGCCCGGATCCTCGATGGCGGCCTTCCCGCGTGGACCGACGCGGGCCGCGGGTTGACGACGGCGACCCGCTCGGCGCCGGCGGCGACGTTCCTGCCGCGCTTGAACCCTCGCCAGCGCCTGACCACGGCCGATGTCCGGGGACTGCTCGGTTCATCGGACGTCATCCTGGTCGACTCGAGGGCACCCGCGGAATATCGCGGGCTCGAAGGGAACGGGCGCCGGCTCGGGCACATCCCGGGCGCGATCAATGTGCCGGTCGGGCTGATGACCGAGCCCGGGACGCAGCGACTCCGCGACACCGCGGCCCTCCAGGCAGTCCTCCAGAAGGCGAACCTCGCCCGTGGCTCGCGGATCGTGTGCTACGACGGCTCCGGCGTCTCCGCCGCGAAGCTCGCGTGGATCCTCGCCCTGCTCGGCCACGACGATGTCGCCGTCTATGACGGGGGGTGGTCGGAGTGGGGAGATCGGCTCGACCTGCCGGTCGATCGCTGAGCTTCCCCATCGATCGCTGAGCTTTGCTGAACCCCCGGCGCGGCCCGTCGGCCTAGGGCCCGTCCTCGTCGACTTCGGCCGCGGCGGCCGCGGAACGATCGAGGCCCGCCCACGGATCGGCCTCGCGATAGGGCGCCAGGATCTGGGCGCGAGCGTGATTGACCGCGACGACGGTCGCGGTTGTCCGTGCCTCGCCGGTCCGCGATGACCGAATACGTCCCGTTCGTCACCGGCAGGAAGCGCCCAAGGAGTTCGTCCAGCGCATCATCGAGCGGCCGCCCCGGCAGCAGGTGGATGTGGCCGGTGACCCGGAACGGCGGGATGGAGATGATCGCCATCTCGGCGATCTTCGGCGTGCGCAGTTCGGGGAGCGGTTCGACCGGGATGTCGGACACGGCGAAGAGCACGGCTCCGAGGTTGATCTGTGCGTGCTCGGCGCGGATCGGCTGGTCGCGCGACCCGAACTCGTCCATCACCGCGTCCTGGATCACGAGGAATTCGTGTTCGGTCTGGTTGAGGATGTCCAGGAGACGGCGTTGGCGGGTCTCGATCGTGCCCCGCACGAGGTGCGAGTCGGTGTACAGCGTCAGGTCGACGCGCTGTGTATCACCCGACATTCGTCCGAACACGCGCCAAGTCTAGCGGGTCGGAAGCGCCGCGCTCGTGTTGTCGCGCTCACGGTGGTGATGGTCAGTCCGGCCGTGCCCCCGACGTGACGAGGAGCTCGGAATCGTGCTGGAGGTCCGCGTAGAGACTCCTGACCGCCTCGAGGGTGTCGGCCTCGCCGGCATGCTTGTCCGGCCGCAGGCCGACGATCCGTGGGAACCGGAGGGCGAAGCCCGACTTGTGACGCGAGGACCGCAGGATCACGTCGAATGCGATCTCGACGACGATCGTCGGCTCCACCACGCGATACCGACCATGCGTGGAGATCGTGTGCGCCTCGAACCAGCGGGTCATCTCCGCGATCTCCGCGTCGGTGAGCCCACTGTAGGCCTTGCCGATCGTGACCAGCCGGTCGTTCTCTTCGTCGCGGACGGCGAACGTGTAGTCCGACAGCACGCCATGTCGCTTGCCGTGACCCACCTCGACCCCGACCACGACGCAATCGAGCGTCGCCAGGGCCTTCTTCATCTTCAGCCAACCCATCCCGCGACGCCCGGGCGCGTACCCGGTCGTGGGGTCCTTGACCATGAGCCCCTCGTTGCGGCGCGATCGGGCCTCGCTGAACCGCGCCTCGAGCGCCTCAGCCGAATCTGCCGCGGACAGGTGCGAGAGGACGAACCCACCACCGGCCTCGGGTCCCGGCAGGGCGAGGGATTCGAGCCTTGCCCGCCGATCGGTCAGCGGCAGGCGCAACAGCGGTTCGATGGGTCGTCCTTCGCCGGGCCCCAGCCCGAGCGCATCGAACGCGACGAAGACCACGGGCACTTCCGCGCGGATCGCCGCGGACGGGTCCTTGCGCCCGAGCCGCGCCTGGAGCGCGATGAACGGCAGCACCTTGCCGTCGCGATAGCCGAGGATCTCGCCGTCGAGGATGCCGTCCCAGGGCTGGCGCGCGGCCGCGTCCACCACCTCGGGGAACTGCGTACTGATGTCGTTCAGGTCACGGGAGTAGAGGCGGATCCGTGGCCCTTCCTTGTGCAGCTGCGCCCGGATCCCGTCGTACTTGTCCTCGACCCAGACCGTCGGCCCGAGGCGCCTGAGGATCTCGGCCGCGTCCTCGGCGGGTGACGCGAGCATGAACTTGATCGGGTGGAACAGGCGCAGCGTCGCGCCCTCCAGCTCGTCGTCGCGAGCGAGTTCGGCAAGACGCCCGATGTCCCCGGTCAACATCCCGGCCCACTTGACCGCGTCCAGCGGCCGCTCGAACGCCTTTGCGATCGCCGCTTCAACGAGCCCTTCGCGCAGGCCGATCCGCAGATCGCCCGACAGGACCTTGACGACGTGCTTCGCCGTCGCGGGATCGGAGCGCCGGAGGAGAGCCGCGAGGATGGCGCCCTTCGCGGCGGGCCCGCTGGTCGCCTCCATCGCGGCGATCGCGTCACGGACCTCGGGCAGTGTCGGGCTCGCGGCCGGATCGGGGGCGTGGCCGGCGGTCGTGAGGACATCCGCGACGGCGAGCCCCAGATCCGACGAGCGATCGTAGGCCTCGCCCAGCGCCGATCTTTCGACCCCCGCCACGTCCGCCACGGTCGCGGAGATGGCCGCCCAGCCGAGCCCGGTGGTCCGGCCGTCGCTCTCGGCGAACGGCCGCCCGGTCAGGAACACGCAGGCGATCGGGAGTTCGGCAGGCTGCAGCTCGCGCAGGTAGTCCGCGAGCAGCTGTGTCTTCTCCGAGGTGCGGGTCGTCGCGGCGACGCGTTCGGCCAGCTCGCTCCAGCGGCGCATGGCGGCGATGGTATACCGTGCCGCGCATGGTCCATCGCGCCTGGTTCCCGGAACGGCTGACGGGGGATCTGGTGGAGCTGCGCCGCCACGATCCGGCGAATCTGGGCGCCTTCGAGCGCTGGTATTCCGATCCCGAGGTGGCCCGCCTGACGCGCTACCAGGACGGCCCGATGAGACGCGACGAGATCGAGCGGTTCTTCCACCTGCGCGTGGTCGGCCCCGAGTCGCTTGCACTGGCGATCCACGTGCGCGACGGCGGGCGGCTCATCGGCACGTGTGCGCTCAGCCAGCTCGATCCGGACAACGGATCGGCGATGTTCCACATCACGATCGGCGAATCGGATGCCTGGGGGCACGGCTACGGGACCGAGGCGACGCGGCTCATGCTGGGCCACGCCTTCGACACGCTGAACCTGCACCGCATCGGATTGTCCGTCTTCGAATTCAACCGACGCGCGATCCGCTCGTACCTGAGCTGCGGATTCGTCATGGAGGGCCGCGCGCGCGAGTCCATCTGGCGCGATGGGCGCTGGTGGGACGAGCTGACGATGAGCCTCCTGGCCGTCGAGTGGGCGCATCGCGACGGAGCTGAACGCGCGACGCCGCGATCGAAAGCGGATCGAGCGCCGGCCACCGTGGAGGGATGACGATGGCTTCGACCGGAGCGGCTGCCGACGCCGCGCGCCAGGCCTTTCGCGACCTCATGGAGGCCAGGGGGCATGCCGTCGAGAACGCACGGCAGGCGGTCGCCGGCCTCGAGACGGCGTTCGAGGACGGGGCGCTCGAGCGAACGCCCACCCTCGATCTCATGCTCGCCGACCTCATGCGCGCGTTGGAGCAGGACGAGGGTCAGAAGCTCGGCGGCAAGAGCGCCGAAGCGGCGCGGTTCATCATCCGGGCGATCTCGCGCGAACTCGACAGCGCCTGACCGCGCCGGCCGGCGGTCGCGAGGGCCCGTGCGGCCCCGACCACGCTGACCCGGGCACGGAAAAACAGGGGCTTGACTCTCGCCCTACCGGAGGGTCCACCATCGCCGCCATGGACGATCTCGTGCCCATCGGTCGCTTCGCTCGGCTCGCCGGCCTGTCGGTCGGCGCGCTCCGCCACTACGACGAGATGGACATCCTTCGGCCGGCGAGCGTCGATCCGGTCACGGGCTACCGCTCATATCGGCGCGGCCAGCTCGACACGGCGCGGACGATCGCCCGACTGCGCGACCTCGAGCTCTCGCTCGACGAGGTCCGCGAATATCTCGGATCGGACGATCCCGCGGAGCGACGGCGCCTGATCAAGGCCCGCCGCGCTCGCGTGGAAGCTCGGATCACGCGACTCCAACGCGTTCGCCACATGCTCGGAAATCTCGATGACGAAAGGAGCCACACCATGGCCGCGACCACGAAGACGACGATCGAGACCGAACTCGACGCCGCCGCGCATCGACGCCTGGGCGTCGAGCTGTTCAACCACGTCTGGAGCCTGCTCGAGATGCCCGACCGGACGGCGGGGCAGGACGACGAGATGATCCACGCTGCCCATGCCTCTCGCCATCACTGGTCCCTGGCCGGGACGACCGTGAACCTCGGTCGCGGGGAGTGGCAGTGCTCGCGCGTCTACGCCACGCTGGGACGTGCAGAGCCGGCGCTGTGGCATGCGAAGCGTTCGCTCGCGTACGCGGAGGCGGCCGCGGCGGCCGGCGACGCCGAGGACTGGGACGTGGCCGCGGCGCAGGAGGCGCTGGCCCGGGCCCACGCGGTCGCGGGCGATCGAGCCGAGTCGGAACGGTGGCGCGCGCTCGCACTCGAGAGCCTGGCCCGCGTCGCCGACGTCGAGGACCGCCGGCAGGTCGAGCAGGATCTCGCCACACTGCCACTCTGAGGTCGAGCGACCCGGCACCTCGGCGCCTCTGACGGCGCGCCCCACGCCGCCCGGCGACCGCGATCGCGCGTGTCCCATAGACTCGGCCCAACGAAGGCGAGGACCACGACGCGATGACCGACCTCAAGCTCGGGATGGGGCTCGATGACCCGGAGACGCTCGAGCGCCTGCGCGGCGAGGCCAGGCCGCTCGTGGACGGAGCCTGACGGGGTGGCCGGCAACGCGATCGCCGCAACGGTGGAGTTCGAGCACGTCTCGAAGCGCTACCCGGGATCTCGCGCGGGGACCGAAGCGGCCGTCGATGACCTGAGTCTCACCGTCCCGGCGGGCAAGATCTGCGTCCTCGTGGGGCCGTCGGGCTGCGGCAAGACGACCAGCCTGAAGATGGTCAACCGACTCATCGAGCCGACCTCCGGGCGGATCCTGCTCGACGGCGTGGATGCGGCAAGCCGCGACGTCACCGACCTCCGCCGTGGCATCGGGTACGTCATCCAGCAGACCGGCCTGTTCCCGCACCAGACGATCGGCGAGAACGTGGCGACGGTCCCCCGGCTCCTCGGCTGGACGAAGGAGCGGCAGCGCGAGCGCGCCGAGGAGTTGCTCGAGATCGTGGGCCTGGCCCCGGGCGAGTACCGCGATCGCTTCCCCGCGCAGCTCTCCGGCGGCGAGCGACAACGGGTGGGCGTGGCCCGTGCCCTCGCCGCGGACCCGCCGATCATGCTCATGGACGAGCCGTTCGGCGCGGTGGATCCGATCGTCCGCGAGAAGCTGCAGAACGAGTTCCTGCGGCTCCAGGAGGATCTGGCGAAGACGATCCTGTTCGTCACCCACGACATCGACGAGGCGATCAAGATGGGCGACCTCGTCGCCGTGCTCCAGGTGGGCGGCAAGCTTGCCCAGTTCGCGACGCCGGACGAGATCCTCGCTGCGCCCGCGTCGGACTTCGTGGCCCGCTTCGTGGGCTCCGATCGGGGGCTCAAGCGCCTCTCCCTGAGCCGCGTCCGCGACCTCACGCTGATGCCGGCGGTGACGGCTCGAGCAGGCGATGACCTGGCGACGGTTCGGGCGCGGGCCGTCGCGGATCCGTTCCACTACATCCTGCTCGTGGACGATCGCGACCGTCCGATCGGCTGGGTCCACCAGGAAGCGCTCGCCGGCGATGGTGCGCTCGCCGAATCGATGACCGAGTCGACGTCACCGCTCCTGGACGTGCGCACGACGCTCAAGGACGCGCTCTCGATGCTCCTTGATGCCGACGTCCAGGCCGGGATCGTCGTCGACAAGGCCGGCGCCGTCGTGGGTCTCGTCACCGCGGAGATGATCGCCGAGCGCATGCGCAGTTCGTCGGTGGAGGCGGGAGCAGCGGTCGCGGCGGGCGAGACGCGCGCTGCCGGCGATGCGGGGACGCCCGCGACGTGAGGGCGGACGAGCCGCTCATCGACTGGGCGTGGATCGGGAGTCATCTCGACGACATCGTGTTCCGGACCGTCCAGCATCTGGCGCTCGTCGGGATCGCCGTGGCGGTGGGATTCGTGATCGCGTTCGCGCTGTCGATCTGGGCGGTTCGTGAGCGCCGTGTCCGCGCGCCATTGACCGCGATCGCAGGCGGCCTCTACACGATCCCCAGCCTCGCGCTGTTCGCTGCGCTGATCCCGTTCACCGGTGTCTCGATCCTGACCGTCGAGATCCCGCTCATCCTCTACACGCAGCAGATCCTCGTGCGCAACATCGTGGCCGGGTTCGATGCCGTCCCGGCCGACGTCCTCGAGTCCGCCGACGGCATGGGCTACTCGTCGCGCCAGCGCCTGTGGCGGGTCGAGTTGCCGCTGGCGGTCCCGCTGATCGTGACGGGCATCCGCCTGTCGGCGGTCACGACGATCGGGCTCGTGATGGTCGCGACGCTCGTGGGCGACAACTTCGGCGGGCTCGGCCTCTTCATCAAGGAGGGCATCCAGACCTTCTTCGCGACCAAGGTCTATGTCGGGGCGATCTTGTCGGTCGTGCTGGCGGTCCTCGTCGACCTCGTCCTCGTTCGCTTCGAACGGCGACTGACGCCGTGGGCGGCCGCGCGGGCAGAGCGGGGCCCGGGCGGTGCGGCACCCGGCACCGCCCCCGTGAGGGCCTGACGTGGACGCACTGACCGAGACCGTCGCCTGGCTCGCCGACCCTGCCCACTGGAGCGGTACGGACGGCATCCCGATCCGGATGTGGGAGCACATCTGGATCTCGGCGCTCTCGGTGATCACGGCCGCCGCGATCGCCCTGCCGGTGGGTGCGTTCATCGGCCATACCGGGCGCGCCGCGTCGCTCGCGATCAACCTCGCGAACATCGGCCGCGCGGTGCCTTCCTACGCGATCCTCGTGATCGTCCTGCCGATCTCGCTGCGACTCGCGCCCGAACTCGGCTACGACCCGGGCCTGGGTCTCTCGGAGATCCCGACGTTCACCGCGATGACGCTGCTGGCGATCCCGCCGATCCTCGTGGGAACGTATGCCGGCCTGCGCGAGGTGGACCGCGACCTCGTCGAGGCGGCACGCGGGATGGGGATGAGCGAGCGGCAGATCCTGACGCGCGTCGAGCTGCCGCTCGCGCTGGCGGTCATCCTCGGCGGCGTGCGCACGGCCGCCGTCCAGGTCGTGGCCACGGCGACCCTGGGGGCGGTCGTCGCCTATGGCGGCCTCGGTCGCTATCTGATCGACGGGATCGCACGCAACGAGACCGATCGGCTGTTCGCCGGTGTGGTCCTGGTCGCGGGGCTCGCATTGATCGTGGAGGCCGTGTTCGCGCTGGGCCAGCGCGCGATCACCCCACGCGGACTGCGCGCCGAGCCGGGCTCGGGCCCCCGGAGTGAACCGCAGGTCCTCGCCGCACGTACCGGATGACGTGGGCCTCGATACAGAGGCGTTTGACGGGACTGCGGTAAGGTCCTGCGGTCGGCGCGGTCAGCAAGCCCGCGCCTGTAGGGAATAGAGGAGGCAGACCCATATGCGGCTCAACCGCACGCTCGCCCTCGGGGCGTCGCTGCTGGTGCTCATCAGCGCCTGCACGACGGGTGGGGGCAGCAAGGCCACCATCAAGATCGGTTCGGACGGCTTCTACGAATCCAAGCTCGTCGCCGAGATGTACGCCCAGGTCCTCGAGGCCGATGGCTACACCGTCGAGCGCAGCCTTGGGATGGGACCCCGCGCGGTCACCACGCCGGCCATCGAGACGGGTCAGATCGACCTGAAGCCCGAGTACCTCGGGAGCGGCCTGGCGTTCTTCGACGCCAGCAAGACCAGCAGCGATTCCGACGCGAACAAGGCCGCCCTCCAGGAGGCGCTCAAGACGGTCGGTGGCGGCATCACCGTCCTCGGCTACACGCCGGGCGAAGACACGAACGCCTTCGTGGTCCGCGCGGACACGGCGGCGAAGTACAACCTGACCAAGATCAGCGACCTGACCGCGATCCAGGACGAGCTCACCTGGGGCCTGCCCCCGGAGTGTGAGACGAATCCGCTGTGTGCCGGCGCGCTCAAAGACCTGTACGGGATCAACTTCCCGCCGGCCAACCTCCAGGCGCTCGGTGCGTGTGACGCGCCGATGGCCGAGGCGCTGAACGGCGGCGCGATCGATGTCGCCGAGCTGTGCTCGACCCAGCCGGCGATCTCGCAGTTCGGTTTCGTCGTCCTCGAGGACGACAAGGGCACCCAGCCCGCCGAGAACCTCGCCCCGATCGTGCGCGACGACTATCTCGCCAAGGTGGACAAGACCGCATTCGCTGCCTTGCTTGACGCGGTATCGGCGAAGCTGACGACGGAGGAGCTCACGAAGCTCGGCGTGGAAGTCGCGGTCAACAACCGCGATGTCGAGGACGTCGCGGCCGAGTGGCTCAAGGCGAACGGCCTCCTGCCGTAGTCATCGCCGGAGGACCGACCCACCCCGAATACGATGCGAACCCCCGGTCACCGACCGGGGGTTCGTGATTCGCGAGACGTTCAGCCCGGGACCGGCGACGAGCCCGTCGGCGGCGACCAGCCCGTGCGCACCAACGCGATCGCCCCGCCGAGCGACGTGAAGGCGAGGATCCCGACATGGGCCAGGACCGTGATGGCAAGTGCCTCCGGAGCCTCGATCCCGAGTGCGGCACCGACCGCGACGCCGGCGAGTTCGAACGTCCCGACGTAGCCTGGTCCCGCGGGTACCGCCGATGCGAGGGCGACGCCCGTCGAGAACAACGCGGCTTCCGCCGGTCCGAGGGTGATTCCCAGCGCGGCTCCCGCGAACAGGAACGCGACACTCGAAGTCGCCCACGCCACCGCACTCAGCCCGATCGCCGCTCCGAGCGTGCGTGGCCGACCGGCGACGGCCAGGCCGTGCCGCAGGCGCCCCGCCAACATCGCGATGAGCGCCCAGCGTGACGCGAGTCGCGCGACGACCGCGGCCCCGGGCAGCCGGTGCGCGGCGATCGCCACGCCGATCCCGACCCCGAGTGTGCCCACCACCGCGAGGCCCACGATGACCGCGGAGGCGACGGGTCCGCTGACCCGGAGTGACAGGACCGCGAGGCCGCCGATACCGACGACCAGGGCCGTGTCGACGGCGCGCTCCACGACGACCGTGCCGAGCGCCGTGGTCCGCCCGACGCCCGTCCGTCCGCCGAGGTGGCTGCTGCGCACGACCTCGCCGAGCCGTGCTGGGAGCACGTTGTTCGCGAGATAGCCGACGAATACCGAGGCGAGGACCGTGGCGTAGGGCAGGACCTGGATCGGTCGAAGGAGGAGCTGCCAGCGCCGGCCGCGCAGAAGGACGTCGATGGCGAACGCACCGACCATCGCCGCGATGAAGACCGGATCGGCGGTGCCGAGGATCGCTCCGGTCGATGCGAGGTCGACCTGGCCCGCCACGAGGTACAGCGCGACCGCCGAGATGACGACCCCGATCACGGGGCGAAGGACGCGCATGCCAGGCCGGTCGATCAGCGCGCGACGGATCGAGAGGTCAGCTTCGGCGACCTTCGGAGATGCATCTGGTGCAGGAGGAAACGGGCGATGACGCGCAGGGTCATCAGCCCGTAGACGACGCTGCGCCGGAAGCCGACCGAACTCGCCTCGGCGAAGTAACGCGTGGGGACCGCGATCTCGCCGATCCCGAACCGGCCGGTCGCGACCACCTGGGCGATGAGCTCCTGGTCGAACCCGAATTCGTCGCTGTTGAGTTCGTACGGGATCGTCTCGAGCAGGTCGCGGCTGTAGGCGCGGAGTCCCGTGTGGTACTCGGACAGGCGGAGCCCGAACGCCGCGTTCTCGAGGATCGTGAGGAACCGGTTCGCGACGAACTTCCAGCTCGGCATCCCGCCACCCAGCGGGTCGCCGAGGAATCGGCTCCCCAGCATGAGCTGCCGTTCACCCGCGAGGATCGGGGCGATGAGCTCGGGGATCCGCGTCGCGTCGTACTGGTAGTCGGGATGGAGCATGACAACGACATCGGCGCCGGCAGCGAGCGCGGCGTCGTAGCAGGTCTTCTGGTTCCCGCCGTAGCCGCGGTTCTGCTGGTGGATGATCACGTCGAGCCCGAGTTGCTCGGCGACGCGCACGGTGTCGTCGCGCGACACGTCGTCGACGAGCACGATCCGATCGACCAGCTCATGCGGGATGTCGGCGTACGTGCGCTCGAGCGTCTGCGCCGCGTTGTACGCGGGCATCACGATGACGACGCTGGGTCGACCCGTGGGCGCGGGCTCGGCCTGAGGTTCGGACGACGGCTCGGACCGATTCGGATCCACCGCGGCACTGTACTCCACGCACAGACCGCCTTCGCCCCGCGCAACGTCCTGCGCAGCGTGGGACGATATCGTCATCGCCCGGTCACGATGGGAGACGACGATCCGTGTCGATCCCAGCCAGCGTTGCGAGGTAGCTCGAACCATGATCGATCGGATGTTCGGAGGTCGCGAAAAGGACCAGGCCGTCGCGGATCGGATCCCTCCGGGCCAATATCGAACCGAGAAGTTCCCGGTGCTCCACTATGGATCCGTCCCGCATACGGATCTCAGCGCGTGGGACTTCCGCGTCTGGGGCCAGGTCGATGCGCCGTTCACGCTGACCTGGGAGCAGTACAAGACGCTGCCGCGCAAGACGGTCGAAACGGACATCCACTGCGTGACCCGCTGGACGAAGCTCGACACGGTCTGGGAAGGCGTGCCCATCCAGGAGATCCTGGAGCTGGCGCAGGTCCGGCCCTCCGCGACCCACGTCCTCGCCCACTCAGAACAGGGCTACACGGCGAACCTGCCGCTCTCGGTCCTCGATGACGACGATGTCATGCTGGCCGACGTCTTCGACGGCAAGCCGCTCGACCCCGAGCACGGCTATCCGCTCCGCCTCCTCGTCCCGAAGCGGTACTTCTGGAAGAGCGCCAAGTGGATCCGCGGCCTCGAGTTCCTCGACCACGACCAGCTCGGCTTCTGGGAGCGCTACGGCTACAACAACGACGCCGATCCGTGGAAGGAAGAGCGGTTCAGCGAGTAGGCCGTCAGCGATGCTGGTCGATGAGAATCGGGTTGCCGTCGGGATCGACCATCGTGATGCTCGCGGGCCCGGTCCCGTCGTCGGCCTCCGTGGTCAGCTCGATCCCTCGCGCCTTGAGCTCGCGCTGGAGCTCGCGCACATCGGTGAACGAATCGAGGTGCTCAGCCTCATCGCCCCAACCCGGATTGAACGTGAGGATGTTCCGGTCGAACATGCCGTGGAACAGCCCGATCGTATGGCTGCCGTTGCGCAGGATCAGCCAGTCCTGCGCGGCGTCGCCGCCGACGGTCTCGAAGCCGAGCTTCGCGTAGAAGTCCCGTGACGCTGCGAGATCCTTGACGGTCAGGCTGATCGAGAACGCACCGAGGTCCATCTCCAACTCCTTCGTCCCTGGGGTCACAAGCCTACGGTGCGCCCGGGAATCAAGAAACCGCCGGTCACCCGGCGGTTTCCATCAGCGACGGAGGTTGCGCGGTCGGTCAGTGCGAGCAGGACTTGGCGGTGCCCGCGTCGTCCGCAGTGCGGAAGCTCGAGCCACAGCCGCAGCCCGAAACGGCGTTCGGGTTGTTCACCGTGAAGCCGGCGCCCATCAGCGTGTCGACGTAGTCGATCTCGGAGCCCTGCAGGAGGCTGATGCTCTGGGTGTCGACGTAGACCTTGATCCCGCTCGTCTCGAGGATCTGATCCTCGGGCGTCGGGGCGTCTTCGAGCATCATCCCGTAGCGGTAACCCGAGCAGCCGCCCGAGTACACGTAGACGCGCAGACCGATGTTCGGGTTGGTCTCTTCCTTGGTCAGCTCCTGCAGCTTGGTGGCCGCGGCTGCGCTCAGGGACAGGACCGTCGTCGGATTGACCACCGGCTGTTCGATCATGGGCTGCTGTTCGATCATCGTGTGTGCTTCCTCCTGGGAGGCTATCGGCGCCAGTGTCTTCGACGGCTCTTGCGCCGCGTATGGCCCAATCGTACGCATGTCAACGGATTTCGACAACAACCCCGGCGAAATCGTCGCGAACCCTGCGCTCCGACGCCTACTCCCCGATCCGCTCGACGATGGTCGCGATGCCCTGGCCGACGCCGATGCACATCGTCGCGAGACCGTAGCGGCCGCCGGTTCGGGCCAGCTCGTGGACGAGCATCGTGACGAGGCGGCCGCCGCTCATCCCGAGCGGGTGGCCAAGCGCGATCGCGCCGCCGTTGACGTTCACGCGCTCTGGGTCGAGGCCGAGCTCGTCGATGCACACGAGCGACTGTGAGGCGAAGGCCTCGTTGAGCTCGATGAGGTCGAGATCCCCGACGTCGAGGCCTGCGCGGGCGAGCGCCTTGCGCGTCGCGGGCACGGGACCGACGCCCATCACGGCCGGGTCGACGCCGGCAACGGCGGTCGAGATGACGCGGGCCATGGGCTTCAACCCGAGGGCGCGGGCACGCTCGGCCTCGACGACGAGGACCGCCGACGCGCCGTCGTTGATGCCCGACGCGTTGCCGGCGGTCACGGACCCGGGATCCCGCCCGAACGCCGGACGGAGCTTCGCCAGTGCCTCGGCCGAGGTATCGGCCCGCGGGTGCTCGTCGCGGGTGACGACCACCGGATCGCCCTTCCGCTGCGGCACGAGCACCGGCACGATCTGCGAATCGAACCGACCCGCCTCGATCGCGGCGACGGATCGCTGCTGGCTCTCGAAGGGCGAACGCGTCCTGCCGTTCGCGCGAGACGCCCCAGCGCTCGGCGACGTTCTCGGCGGTCTCGCCCATCGAGTACGGGTAGTGCATCTCGGCGAGCTTCGGGTTGACGAATCGCCAGCCGAGCGTCGTGTCGTACATCTCACGCTCGCCGCGGTCCCAGGCAGCGCTCGGCTTGGCCTGGACGTACGGGGCGCGCGTCATCGATTCGACGCCGCCGCCGATGAACACGTCACCGTCACCGACGGCGATCGCGTGGGCGGCCGAGTTGATCGCCTGGAGTCCCGAACCGCACAGGCGATTGACGGTCAGGCCCGCCGACCTCGACGGGCAAGCCCGGCGAGCAGGACCGCCATCCGGGCGACGTCGCGGTTGTCCTCGCCGGCCTGGTTCGCGCAGCCGAGGATGACATCCTCGATCTCGGCCCCGTCGATCCCGGAGCGGTCCACGACGGCGCGCAGGACGAGCGCGGCCAGGTCGTCGGGACGGACCGACGCGAGCGCGCCGCCGTACCGGCCGATCGGTGTCCGGACGGCATCGACGATCCAGGCCTCGCGGAGGGGTCGGTTGCTGTCGCGGGTCATCGGTCTTCGCTCATGACCGGATGGTAGCGCGAGCCACCCATTCGAACGGGCCGAACGGATGCCGGGCGCCCAGCCTCATGGCGAGATCGATGTCGTCCGCCGACGCGACGCCGTCCGCCACGGCGCGTCCGGCCTCGGCGACGATCGCCGTGATGATGCGACCCGCGATGTCGGCCGGTTGCTGGCGAACACGCCCGAGAGCAGCGACGAAGATCGGGCACCGGGCCCGCCGGATTCCCCGTCCCGCCGTAGCGATAGAACCCCTCGCCGGTCTTGCGACCGAGCCGGCCCGCGGCGACGAGCCGCTCCTGGATCGGCGACGGCCGGAACCGCTCGGCGTCCGGAGTCGCCAGCGCCACCGAACCCCTCGAAGACCCCGCGCGCGGCGGCCAGATTGATGTCGATCCCGATGAGGTCCATCAGCGCGAACGGGCCCATCGGGAAGCCGGCCGTCGACGGACGGCCGCGTCGATCTCCTCGATCGTGCCCGCGCCCGTCTCGAGCATCCGCAGCGCCTCGAGCGTGAACGGCCGGTTCACGCGATTGACGATGAACCCGGGCGCTGTCGGCGGACCGGACCGGCGTCTTGCCCCAGCGACGGACCGTCGCCAGCGCCCGCTCCACGACCGCCTCGGTCCGTCGTCGGCGGCGCGACGACCTCGACGAGCGCCATCAAGGGCGCCGGATTGAAGAAGTGGAGCCCGAGAACGCGGCCCGGACGCTTCGTGGCCGCCGCGATGTCCGCGACGCGACAGCGCGCTCGTGTTCGTGGCGAGGATCGCGTCCGGCGAGCGCGAGGTCGTCGAGCCAGCCAAAGAGCTGGCGCTTGACGGTCGAGATCCTCCAGCGCCGCCTCGACCACGATCCCCGCCCCGATCGAGGTCGGCTCGAGATCGTCGAGTACGTCCAACCGGGCAAGCCGGCCGGCGACCCACTCATCGATCGAGTCCGCGTCCAGGTTCGCCTTCGCTGCTCGACGCGCAAGACCCTCGGCGATCCGCTCGCGGCCATGCCTGCGGGCATCCGGGAGCGGGTCGTAGAGCCGGACCGCGTCGCCGGCCTCGAGCGCAACCTGGGCGATCCCCGCACCCATCGTGCCGGCGCCGACCACGGCGACGACCACGGTTTCGGGCGCGGCTCCGGGCGTCGTCGTCACGCGGGCACCCCGTCGGCCGGCAGGATCCGGAACGAACGATCGCCTGGTCCGAGCACGGCGCGGAAGTGGCGTTCGTCCAGGGTCAGCACATCGTGGATGCCGTGTCGCTGTGCCAGAACGACGATCGACGCGTCGGCGAGTCCGAGATCGATATCGGCGTACCGATCGATGATCTGGGTCGCGCGACTGACATCGTCGCGGTCGAACGGCTCAAGGCGATAGGCGCCGCGGACCACTTCGTCGAGAAGCCGCCGGGCGGCCGAAGCGCCAACGCGCCGGGCGAGCAGGTAGTCGAGCTCCGCAAGAACGAACGGCGAGAGGAGCCGCGGTCCGCGCGAGGCTCTGATCGCAGCGGCCGTGCGGCCATGGTCCGGGTCGCTGGCATCCATCGCGCTCAGGAGAGCGCTGGTGTCGAGGAGGATCAATCCTCTCCGAAGCCTTCCATGAGCTCGTCGACGCGCGATGCGAGATCGCCCGAGCCGCTGTCGAAGAGCGGGAGTGTCGGCTCGGCGACGCGGTGGGCATCCGTGACGGTCACGATCCCCTCGCGGATGAGGTCCGCCTCGCTGCGGCCTTCGAGCTGCGCGGCCCGCTCGAGGGCGCGCTTGAGTTCCGATGGCAGGTAGACGGTCGTCTTCTCCATGCCATACATCGTACCATACGTGACCACGCCCAGCTGGTCCACGGTCGATCACTCCAGACTCGCAGAAACGCTCCCGGATCGCGATGGCGCGATGGTGCGATGTCAGCGGTGAGGCAGACGAGATGCCACCTGGGCAGACGCAACACTCATCCTCGCCTTGATGGCGGCGGCGATGGAGGAGCCCGAATTGCTTCTCTCGCGCATTTCGATTCGCAAGATTGAAAGTCAAGGTCCGTGCGGTCCTCGATATGGGTAGGGCCCGATCATTGGGGCCGATGAGGAAGTGCCTGACCGGGCTTCCGCTATTCCGACGGGAGGATCGTCGTGCCAGTCCATCGACCCCCGGCCGTTGGCCGTCCACCGGGTATGAACAGCACAACCCGTCGCGTTATCGCGACGATGATCGCCGTGGGATTCCTGTTGACCGCGTGCGCCCCGGGAGGCGGAGCTGGCGCGAGCCCCGCCACAGACCCGCCTGGGACGCCCACGGCTCCCGACGCCGAACCGGACTTCGCCTGGGCGTTGGACGGGAATGGAGCACCCTCGGCGGGCGGGATGGACCTGCAGTTCGACGGCGCCCACGACTTCTGGGACCACGCCGTGGCCTTGGACGGCTACACGGGCTTCGGAACGTCGGCGGGACCGGGACCGGTCGATACAACGCAGAGCTTTTCGGTCGCCGCCTGGGTCAACCTGGGTTCCCGGGCCGGGATCGCCGCTGCCGTCAGCCAGCTGGCCGCGGTGACGGCACCATTTCACCTCGGCGTCGGAGACTCCAAGTGGTGGTTCATGATGAAGACCGAGGACCGAACCGGGCTCGACTTCTCGGTCAGCGCCCAAGGACCGACGGCTTCGCCGTCAGCCAGCTGGACTCACCTCGTGGGTGTCCATGATCGCGACGCCGGGGTCATCCGGCTGTACCTCGATGGCAAGCTCGCCTCGGAGGCGGCGTTCACGTCGCCGGTGAAGGCAGATGGGCCCCTCGTCATCGGGCGGGCCCAGTTCGACAGCTCGCCGGGCAACTTCTGGCCGGGTGCGGTCGGCGATGTGGCGATCTATCAAGTCAACCTTGGTGCGGAGCAGATCGCGGCGATCTTCGCGAGCACGCGGCCCACCACGGGTCCACCGCCCCTGCCGGCGCCGGATCCGTCCAGCTATGCCGACGGACTCCTCAACGGCACGTGGGACATGGTCACGGATGGCGCTCTGAAGGAGTTCATTCTTCGGGACTTCGGCGTGTCCGCCGACGAGGTTAGGGCCCGCTGGGGCTTCGACGGGCACAAATGGTGGCTCGGCTTCCTTTTCGACGGGGAGTTGTTCCTCGAAGGCGGCGTGCCCGAGGGAGCTGGAGGGACCTTGTCCATCGAAGGCGACGTCCTCACCACGGATGAGGGCTGGACGACAATCGACTGGCTGTGGACGCTCGAAGGCGATGTCCTGACGGTCACCGTGATCGGGTCCTGCCTCTACGAAGGATCGGGGCCCGCTTGCTCGACCGATCCTGCCGAGGCAGACATCAAGCCATTCCCCACCGTCCAGGTCTGGACCAAGAGCGGGGATGACCCCAGCTGGTAGGTCGATGCGAGCCGATGGCTCGGCAGCGCGGTTCCGGGACGGCGTCCTGGGACCGCGCGCTCGAGATCGGGAACGGGGCCACGAAAGCCATCGCGTGGCGTCAGTGGATTGACGCCTTCACGGTGGTGTGACGGGTCTTGCGCGCCACGCCTTGCGGAAGGCATCCACGATCTCCCACGCCGTGACCAGCACCACGCCCACCGCGACCCACACCATCACCGGCCCGGACGCCTCGGCGAGCGGGGGCCATCCGACCGCGTCGGCGAACGCGGGGTTCACGAGCGTTCCGTTCAGGGCGAGATAGACCATCGGCGCCGCGAAGGCGACCTCGAGCAGCGTGTGCGCGACCGCCAGGGGGACGGTCCACCGGCCGACACGGTAGATGACGATGTGAAGCGCGGCGAGGACGGCAAGGATCGCGATGAGGACCGGCACCCAGATCGCCCACAGGTCCGGCGCGAGGAGCGAGATCTCAACGCCGCTCGTTTCGTCGGGGAACGTGATGCTCTGGGCGACGAGCAGTCCGCCGATCGTGAGCACCGCTGTCACCACCTCTCCGACCGTCTCGCCGAGACCGACCCGGCCAGGAGGCCCGCTCGGCAGCCGCTCCACGGTCCAGGTCCCGAACTCCTCGCGCAACTCCTTCTGGGCCGTCCGCTCCGTATCGAAACGTTCGATGAGGGCGAAGAACACCGTCACCCAGAAGACGATGTAGACGGCGACCGTGAACCCGACCCCCGCTCCTTCGAAGATCGCCTCGAGGACCCCGTCGCCACGCGACAAGGTCACCGCGGCAAGGACGATCGCGACGATCGGCACGACGATCCCGAGGAGTCGCACAAGGATGGTCCGGTAGTACATGAACAGGTCGGGACCGATCAGATAGAGCGGGCGCCCGACAAGACCAGCCGACAGAAGCGCCGGATCGCCGAGCTCCTCCAGGACGGCCGTTTCGGCGGCCTCGCGATCCTCGCCGGACGCGACGCGGTCATCGACAGCGTCGACGATCGACGAGCGGAGCTCTCGCCCCACGTCATCGCGCTGACGCTCGGGGATCCCGCGCAGCGCAGCCGCGACGTAGCGCTCGGTAAGCGAGGTCACTCGATGCCTCCTTCGTTCAGGCGGTGCAGCGCGCCCGTCAGGGCGGTCGTGTCGGCCAGGAGTTGCGCGGCGAGCTCGGCACCGGCCGGGGTCGTGCGGTAGAACTTGCGCGGACGGCTGTCATCGGTGTTCCACTCGCTGGCGAGCAGGCCACGCTCTTCGAGCCGCCGCAGCAGCGGGTAGATCGTGTTCGCATCGCTCGGGATCCCCGCCGCGGCAAGGTTCTTCAGCAGCGCGTAGCCGTAATCCGGGGTACGGAGGACGAGCAGGCAGGCGAGCACCACCACTCCCCGGCGGAGTTCCTGTCGATGCGTCGCGAGCAACGGCTCATCTGTCATGGTGACGACGATAGTGTGTGAGACACAGTATTGTCAAGCGACAGGAGCGACGACCTGGCCCGATCCGGGATGGCACCAGCAAACCTCCGCTTGACACCACCGACGGGTCGGCGTATATAGCGTCCATCGATATATCGACAGTCGTAAGAGCAGGTGCCCGATGCAGCCAAAGAGTCCCGACTTTGGACGGTTCGCCGAGCCGTCGCTACTCATTCTCGTCAGCCTGAGCGACGGACCGAAACACGGCTACGCGATCATGCAGGACGTCGAGAGCGGCACGGGTCGGCCGATGGGTGCCGGGACCCTGTACGCGGCGCTCGTGCGCCTCGAGGAGCAGGGCCTCATCGAGCCCCTCGCACCCGTTGACCGGCGTCGGCCGTACCAGCTCACGGCCGTGGGTGCCTCGAACCTCGCCGAGCAGTTGCGCGGCTTGTCGCAGTTTGCCGAGCAAGGCCTCCGCCAACTCGGCGAGCGACCGTCATGAGACGCGCGCTGATCCGGCTCTATCCGGCGTCCTGGCGGGCCCGCTACGGGGAGGAATTCGAGGCGATCCTCGAGGAACGGCCGCTGGGGCCATTCGACGTTGCGGACATCCTCCTCGGTGCCCTTGACGCTCAGCTCCATCTGCGCGGCCGAGGCGCCGTCCTCAACACGGGAAAGGGGTTCTCCATGTCACTTCGAATCGGTGGCTCCGCGGCGATCCTCGGCGCAGCCCTCTTTACGATGAGCATCGTTCTGGGCATCGGGGTTGTCGGGAACGTGGCTCCCATCGTTCCAGGCATCCTGCTCGTCACCGGATCCCTGGCCCTGCTCGTCGCGCTCGTCGGCCTCAGCGCCTTCCAGGCGCGGGTTCACCCAGTCCTCTCCTGGACCGCTGTGGTGATCGCGGCGGCAGGGGCGGTCGTGGCCACCGGCGGGATCGTCGGGATGGAACTCTTCGAGGACGGGTACTGGGAATCCTTCGTCCTCGGCGTGCTCGGCGTCCTCGTGGGCTCGATGTTGTTCTCGATCGCGACCTACCGGACGTCGGCCCTGCCGCGCGGAGCGGCGTTGCTGGTCGGCATCACCTCGGTCCTGGTCGTCTTCGTCGGTTTCGGGTTGGGCGACAGCACCGGAAGTCCCGCCCCGCTCGTCGTCACCGCGATCGGCTTTGCTCTCGGCTGGTTCGTTCTCGGCATCTCCGCGGTCCGTCTCGACCGCGCGGCGGCCCCAGCGCGACCAGCCTGATCCGATGACACCATCCGATGTTCGTGGGGAGGGATCCGGGTTCGGCAGCTCGCTGCCTCGCGTCGTCGCGATCGTCGGCGGCGTCGCATTCGTCGCGCTCGGCATCTGGGCGATGGTCGATCCCGGGTCGTTCTTCGAAACGCTCGCCCGGTTCGAGCCGTACAACCAGCACCTTCTCCAGGACATCGGAGCGTTCCAGGTTGGTCTCGGCGTCGTCCTCCTGCTTGCTGGATGGTCCGGCCGCGCCGATGGCCTGACTGTTGCGCTCCTCGGCGTTGGCGTGGCGGCGGCGCTTCACTCTGTCTCCCACATCGTCGGCCACGACCTCGGGGGAGTCCCCGAGCGGGACATCCCGTCATTTGCCGTGTTCGCGGTCATCCTGCTGGCGGCAGGTGCGTTGCGATGGCGACACGTCCGCGGCGTGGGTCGCTGACACGAGCCGCCTGGCCGCCTCCTCCAAGGCTGAGCGATACCCGAGGGATGCCAGTGAACGAGGAACGGTATCGCGAAGCTGAGCGGCGGCTCTGGGCCTCCGTCGGCGTCGTGCCCACAGAGCGACGTCTGGATCTCGGGCGAAACCGTGTGACCATCCGCATCCAGGAGGTCGGCGAGGGCCCGCCCGCGATCTTCCTCCATGGGGCGAACACGAGCGGGCTGAGCTGGGCGGCCCTCGCGGCGCGGATGACGGGGTTCCGCTGCATCCTCGTCGATCGGCCGGGAACCGGACTGAGCGATCCGCTTCCCTACGACCTCGACGCGACGAGCCTCCCACGGATGGCCGACACCCTCGTGATCGACATCCTCGATGCACTGGACCTGCCGACGGCTCACATCGTCGGCAACTCCTACGGCGGGTACATCGCGCTCCGGACCGCGGCCGCGCACCCGGACCGCCTCGACCGTATGGTCCTGTTCAGCTGGCCGGTCGGGGTTCCGACGGATCGCATCCCATCCTTCATGCGAGTCATGGGCATCCCGGGTGTGGGCCGGCTGCTCGTCTCGCTGCCGGCGAGCGAGCGGCAGGTTCGGTTCTCCTTCCGGGCGATGGGTCACGGAGCAAGCCTCGAGGCCGGAAAACTGGCCAACGACATCGAGGCCTACCTGGGGCTCCTTCGCTACACGGACACGACACGCAACGAAGTGGCTCCGGCACGGGTGTTCGTATCGGCACGGCGAGGGCTGGACCGGCTCCTCATGCCGGAAGAGACGTTGCGAACGATCACGACGCCGATCCACCTCCTCTGGGGCGACGGCGACCCATTCGGAGGCGCTGCATCTGCGCGCCGGCTCCTTGCGCTCCTGCCAACGGCTTCACTCGAACTGATGCCGGGCGCAGGTCACGCGCCATGGCTGGACGACGTCGAGCACTGCGCAACCGTGGCCGCTCAATTCCTGGCGAGTCCGGAGGCCGCTGGATCGGCCTGATGCTGGGTCGGGTCGCCGGTACGACAATGGAACATGCATGAACCAGACCCGATTCCTGGAAGCAGAGCGGCGCCTCTGGTCGAGCCACGGCGCGAGCCCGATCGAGCGCCGGCTCCAGCTCGCGCGCAGCGGCCTCACGGTCAGGGTCCAGGAGCTCGGTGACGGCCCACCGATCCTGTTCCTGCACGGTGCGCTCACGAGCGGACTGAGCTGGGCTGCCCTGGCGGCGCGCCTGACGGGGTTCCGGTGCATCGTCGTCGACAGGCCCGGGACCGGCCTCAGCGAACCGCTCGCCGAGGACGTCGACCTCGACAACCTGCCCCGGATCGCCGAGACCTTCGTGATCGACGTGCTCGATTCGCTCGGGTTGGAGTCGGCCCATCTCGCCGCCAACTCGCTCGGTGGCTACGTCGCCCTGCGCGCCGCCGCGGCGCATCCCGATCGGATCGATCGGATGATCCAGTACAGCTGGCCCGTGGGGGCGCCGACGAGCTCGGTCCCCTGGTTCGTGCGCCTGACGAGCCTCCCGGGCACCGGGCGCGTGCTCGCATCGCTGCCACCCAGCGAACGCGCGCTGCGGCTCATCCTCCGGATGGTCGGGGGCGGGCCCACCCTGGATGCTGGGACGCTCGACGCCGACATCCCGGCCTACGTCGCCCTCTTTCGCGACACCGACACGGTGCGCAACGAGCTGGCCTACGCGCGCGCGTTCGTGTCGCTCCGTCGCGGCCTGGATCGGCTGGTCCTCCCGGACGCCATCCTCGAGACGATCGAGACGCCCACCTACCTGCTGTGGGGCGAGGAGGATCTCTTCGGCGGCCCGAGCAGCGCGCGCCGCCTGGCCGATCTCATGCCCAACGCGCAACTGGAGCTGATGCCCGGTGCCGGCCACACGCCCTGGTTCGACGACCTCGATCACTGCGTCGAGGTCACGCGCCGCTTCCTTGGCGCACCGGTCAGACCGGCTTGAACGCCTCGAACGGCTGGCGGCAGGACGTACAGTGATGGATCGAGCGGCACTGCGTGGGCCCGAAGGCATTCTCGAGGACGGTCCGGTGCGAGCCGCAGTGTGGGCAGGGCACAGGCGCCGTCGCTGACAGGGGGATCAGTGTCGGTCCGTCGGCGCGACCTGCCGGGACCGGCGGAGCGAAGCCCCAGCGGCGCAGCCGCTCTCGCCCGCGCGTGCTGATCCGGTCCGACGTCCACGGCGGCGAATAGGCGAACGCGACGCGGACCGGACGACCGAACGCGGCGAGGCGCTCCTCGACGGCACCGCGGATCATCTCGAGCGCCGGGCAACCGACGAACGTGGGCAGGAGCGTGACCTCGATGGCGCCGTCGGGCGCATCCACCGCGACGCGGTCCACGATCCCGAGATCGACGATCGAGATGACCGGGATCTCCGGGTCCGTGACGTCGGACAGCGCAGCCCGCACCGTCGCGACGCTCGGTGGCAGCGAACGCGCGGCGGTCGTGGTCACCACGTGGCCACCGGGTCGAGTCGACGAACCATCGTGAACTCGTCGTGGAGCCAGGCGAACGCCGCGCTGTGGTCGAGACGGCCGCGCGAAGGCTCGACCGCCGCGGGCGGGATCTGCAGCGCGAACCGCGCGAAGACCGGCTCGATCGAGGCCCGCCAGCGCCCCTCGAGCTCGCTCATCGGGACGGCCAGGATCCCGACAGCCACGAGCGCGGCCTCGTCCTGGAGCGGCGCGAAGACCGTCGCCGCGTCCGGTGCCAGCCGGTCGAGCGCCGCCTCGAGACGCGGCCGAGCTTCGCCTCCGCTCTGTGCCAGTCGTTCGAACCAGGCCCCGACGTGCATCAGGTGGTAGCGCTCCTCGCGCCGGATCTTGCCGACCAGGTCCGTCAGCGGCGCCCAGGATCCCGCGACCAGGGCCTCCAGCCGCACCGCGTCCGCCGTGTCGTACAGGAAGCGGCGCGCGATCGTATCGGCCCAGTCGCCCCGCGGGTGGTCCAGCAGCCGGCCGTGGCGGTACTCGGCGGGCTCGCGATCGTAGGCGATGGCGTCGGCGTCCCGTCCGTCGTCGAGAACCCCGGCGAGCAGCTCGTAGAGAGCCCTGGCGTGCCCGATCTCGTCCTGGGCGATCGAGCTCATCGCCACGTCCTCCTCGAGGAGCGGCGCGATCCCGGTCCACTCGGAGTCCGAGAAGCCGATGACGAACTCGTCGTCGGCCATGGAGAGCAGCAGATCGGCGAGCGCCGCGCGGGTCGTCGGATCGAGGGCGGCGCTCATGCCTGGTCGCCCTTCGCCGGCCGTCGTGGTTTGCCCGACTTCGAGTCCCGGGCCTTTGGCTTCGCCTGGCCCGAGCGTTCGCGGGCGGCGGCCAGCTTGTCGCGCATGACGTAGCCACCGGGCTTCTTGAACGAGCGATCGAGCGGCGGGTCGAGCAGGTCCCGATCCTCGAGCTCGTGGACATCCGCGCGACGGACGACCCACAGCCCGGTGCTCTCCTGGCGTCGTCCGAACATCTCGCGGGCGTAGTGGAGGGCGAGGACCGCGTCGGGGGCCATGACGCTCCCGCCGTGGCGCATCGGATCGCCCTCCTTCTCGCGACGGAAGACCTCCCACGGCTCGAGGAGCCCAGCGTCGACCGCGGCTCCTTCGTCGTTCACCCGATCGCCGTTCTCGGTCACGCCGCGGCCTCGGGCGCGGTCGGCGCACGCAGGATCGCGTCGCGGACCCAGCGCGTCTCCTCGCGGCTGACGCGACGGAACTCGAGGCGCTCCTCGGACTTCGGTCCGTGGTTCGTGACGACCGTTCGGAGCTCCTGCCAATCGGGTTCGGTGTATGTCCATTCGCCGGTCGCGTCGTCGCGACGCAACTTCGGGTCCGGGAGGGTCAACCCCAGCTCGAGGATCCGTGGCACATAGATCGTCAGGAACTCCTGGCGCAGCTCCTCGGATGTCTTGGCCTTGATCCGCCAATGCAGGTCGCGGTCCTTCTCGCGCGGCGAGCGTGGTCCGTGCATCTGCATGAGCGGACCCCACCAGCGATCGAGCGCCTCCTGGAGCATCGCGCGCTGTTCGTCGGTGCCGGTGACGAGCGTCACGACGACATCGCGCCCGTGCATGATGTGGACCGATTCCTCCCAGCAGATCTTCTTCATCGTCCGGGCGTACGGCGCGTAGCTCGAGTCGCGCAGCGCCTGCTGGGCGACGATCGCCGCGGCGTCCACCAGCCAGGCGATGACCCCGATGTCCGCCCAGGTCTTCGTCGGATAGTGGAAGACGTTGTGGAACTTCGTCCTGCCGGCGAGCAGGTCGTCGAACATCGCCTCGCGCGGCTTGCCGAGATCCTCGGCAACGCGGTAGAGCAGCTGGGCGTGGCCCACCTCGTCCTGGACCTTCGCGGTCAGGGCCAGCTTGCGGCGGAGCGTCGGCGCACGCATCAGCCACTCGCGTTCCGGGAGCACGCCCATCAGCTCCGAGTTGGCGTGCATCTCGACGAAGCGCAGCACGCCCGTCCGGTACTCGTCGGGCATCCAGTCCGTCGCCTCGACCTTGCCGCCGGCAACGACGTGCGCCTCGAAGTGCTCGAACCGCTCGTCATGGGGCAGGTCCTCGTTGAACGGCAGGCGGCCGCGCTCCTGTGGGGACAGGACCGGGTCGAGGCTCAGCGGGTCGGTCATCGGTGGTCCTCCGTGAGGGTTCGAAGCGTGAGATCGATGAAGTGCTCGGCGATCCGATCGGCGCCCAGGCGGCCGTCGGGCTGATACCAGGTCGCGACGCCGTTGAGCGCGGTGAGGACGAACGTGGCCGCGATCGCGGGGTCGGTCATCGTGAAGTCGCCGGTCGCGGTGCCGTCGGCGATCACGTCGCGAAAGCGCCGCTCATAAGCGTCGCGCCGTTGGAGGATCGCATCGCGGCGGGCTTCCCCGAGCGACCGCCATTCCGAGATGAACACGCTCGCCGCGCCGACGTCCTCGACGATCACCCGGACGTGCCCGCGCACGAGCGCCGTGAGGGTGCCGATCGGGTCGCCGCCGGAGGTCATGCCCGCGATCGCCGCGTCCGCCGCGTTCTCGAACCGCGAGGCCATGCGATCCACGATGGCCCAGAGCACGTCCTCCTTGGACGCGACGTGGGCATAGAGGCTCGCGCCGCGGATGTCGAGTTCGCGCGCGATGTCGCGGATGCTCGTGGCGGCATAACCGCGATCACGGAAGAGCGCGCTCGCGACGTCCTCGATCTCGCGCCGGCGGGATGGGGTAGGGGCCTGTAGGGTCATCGGGGGACGCATCTCCTACCTAACGTTCGTTAGGAAGCTACGCCGGGTGGTGACCGCTGTCAAGCCCCTCGGTACTCCCCCGCCCCGGACCATCGGATCGCGGTCGCGCGGTAATCCCGGAGGCTCCCCGACGTTCTGTCCTTGTCGGAATCATCCCGTCGCCGATCGGCGCCGGTACGACCAACCGTTTCGGGACCAAGGGAGATCGAAGGATGGATCAGTTCCAGGAGCACGAGCGCCACCCAGAGCAAGAGCGCCACCCGGGAGGTCTGGACGAGCGCGATGACTTCGAGCTGCTCGACGACCGGACGAGCCGCATCAGCGCGGGCCGATTGGGCCGGCGATCGAGCGTCTCGTTCCCCGGCGCAGTCGCAGGGGCGTTCCTCGTCACCGCGCTGGCCTTCGGCGCGGCGATCACGCCCGGCGGCGCGGCCATGAAGGACGACGACACCGCAGGACGCACGGACGCGGCCGGAGCCGGCGGCGGCACCGTCGCGCACGCGGATCAGTCGATCCTCGGCTATGGCGCCGGCGACTGGCTCGGCGACTGGTCGAAGGACCGTCCGGCGGGCGAGGACGCCAAGCCCGGGTCCGACGAGATCGACAAGCACCCAGAGGGCGACAAGCCCGACGGCGACAAGCCGGGCGATGAGCCCACCGAGAAGCCCGACCCCACACCGGACGGGAAGCCGGATGTCGAGGCGATGCGCCTCGTCGTGTCGCTCGATGGCACGAAGGTCGTCGTCGATTGGACCGCCTGCTATCCGGAAGGCTTCGGCTACTACAAGGTCGTCCGCTCAACGAACGAAGGCGTGACCTGGCCGCTGGGCAGCGGCGACACGCTGATCGGCGCGTTCGAGGACATCAAGAAGACGGTCATGGTCGACGCCAAGGCGCCGGCCGGCAAGAAGCTCTTCTATCGCGTCTTCGCGGTCGTCGAGCACGAAGGCAAGCTGGTCGCCGCCTGCGCGTCGCCCACACGCGGAATCGCAACGAAGCCCGCTTCGGACGGCCCGTCCGACGGCAAGACGCTCGCCATCGAGCTCGGGATCGTCGAGGGTCACCCGAAGATCCGCTTTGGCGAGTGCCCGGCCGACTTCGACTACTACAAGGTCGTGCGTTCGACCGACTCGACGGTCAGCTGGCCGGCGGGCGCGAACGACAAGGTCGTGGGCGTGGTCGGTCCCGACGGCGACCGCAAGGTCTACGACGGCGATGCACCGGCCGGCAAGAAGCTCTTCTACCGGGTGTTCTGCGTGCGCACCACGGAGTCGGGCTACGCGGTCGTCGCGGCAAGTGCCGTGAAGTCGATCGTCACCCCGACGGGGGAACCGAAGCCAGAGGCCTACGTCCTCGGCATCGAGATCGCCCAGGGCGAAGGCAGCGTGGTCATCGACTGGGAGGCCTGCACGAGCGACGGCTTCCAGTACTACAAGGTCGTGCGGTCGATGACGAACTCGAAGCCGAACTACCCCGCCAACGACGGCACGCAGGTGATCGCCGCGATCTCCAACCACGCGACGACCCACTTCGTCGACAGCGACGTGGCGCCGGGCCAGACCTGGTACTACCGCGTCGTCTCGATCGGGAAGTGGAACGGACAGACGGTGACCCTGGGGTACACCCCGGTCGCCAGCCTGACCGTGCAGTAGGCAGGGCACGGACAGGACGCTGGACGTCGGGAGCGGATGGGTGGATCAGGTGGTCCGGTCGGCGGTGGTACTGCTGACCGATGGCCACCCCACCCATGCCTCCCTACGGTCTGACGACCGATGCCCCATGACTCGACCAACGCTCGAATGGACGCGACTCGGGAGCAGGCCCTCGTGGCTCGTTCCCGAGTCGACGCGTCCGCGTTCGGCGAGCTCTACGACTACTACCTGCCCCGGATCTACGGCTTCGTCGTGCGGCGCATCGGCGACCGCACCGTGGCCGAGGATCTGACGGCCATGACCTTCGAACGAGCCCTCGGGGCCGTCCGGGGCGGCGGGTTCCGCAACGAGGCATTCGGTGGGTGGCTGTACCGGGTGGCATCGAACGCGATCGTCGACCACGTCCGGCGTGGGAAGAGAACCGTCCCGTTCGGAGTCCGGGCGTCCGACGCCTGGGCGGACGATCGAGACGCGGGAGCGAACGGGATCGAAGAGCTGGGTGACGACGCGGCGGCCGCCGCCTTCGCGGCAACACTCGATCGCGATGTCCTCCGCCGGGCGCTCGTCCGGCTGTCCGAAACACACCGCCGCGTGATCGTCCTGAAGTACTTCGACGGGCTCGAGATCGATGAGCTGTGCGGCGTGCTGGGCTGCTCGCGGGCCACGCTGGCCGTGAAGGTCCACCGCGCGTTGCGGGCCCTCCGAGCGGCCGCCCAGCAGGAGTCGACCGATGCGGCCTGACGACGGATCGTTCCTGCTGGACCAGGACCTCGAAGCCCTCGACGCCGAGCTGTCCGGTGCCCGGTCGCGGGTTCGTGCCCGCCGGGCCGTGGGCGGGGCCGAGCGCCCGGCGGCGACCTTCGCGGCCGATCTCCGCACGCGCCTCCTCGCCGAATTGCCGGCCGGTCAGGGTGCTGACGATCGGACGAGGGCCACGGACCGGACGCGGGCATCGGATCGGACGAGCGCGGCTGACCGCACGCGCGCCGAGCGAACCGGAACGCCGCTGACCGGCCCGACCGTCATCCGCCCGTGGGCTGACATCCCCGCCGCGAACGTAGCGCCTCGGGTCGCGCCCCGAACGCCGACCGTGCTCCCGGCCCCGCGCTGGACGATCCTCGGCCTCGCGGCGGTGCTCGTGGTGAGCGTGCTCGGCCTGCAGTCGGGCTGGTTCCTGCCGGGCGTCCCGGAGAGCCGGGCCTCAGACGTCTCGGGCGCATCGCTGACGCGCGGTTCGGCAACGACGGCGCTCGTCGCCGGGACCGAGCTGAAGGCCGGCGATCTGATCACGGTCGACGGGAGCGGTCGGGCGACGCTCGAGTTCGGGGCCAGCCAGGCGCGGCTCGCCGGCGGCGCCGAGATCCGGATCGTCACCCTGGGCGACGATCGCATCCAGCTCGAGCAACTGCGGGGTCGCGCCTATCACCGCGTGGTCGTCCCATCGGGCGGGTCCTACGACGTGGCGACGTCAACGCTGAACTGGCACGCCGCAGGGACGGCCTTCGATCTCGACCGGATCGCCACCGAGAGCGGCGAGCTCGTCATCGAGCGCAGCATCGAGCACGACGTCGTCCTGGCCGGACCGGGTCTCGAGGCTCTGATCCCCGAGGGACGATCGGCGACGGTCCGACTGAACGGCGAGTCCCCTGACGTCCTGACGGAGGCGCTCCGAACCGACGACCTCGACGATCCATGGCTCGTGAAGAACGCGCGTCGCGACCTGGCCCTCGGACACCAGCTGGGCGTCATGACGGCCGTCGACCTTGGATTCGAGACGGCGAAGCCGGCTCCGAGCGTTGCCGGCACGCCGTCGGCGGCCCCGCAGGAACCGCTTCCCGCGGAGACGGCCGGCCCCACCGAGGCCCCAACGCCCGTGCCGACGCCCAAGCCCACGCCGAAGCCGACGCCGAAGCCGACCCCCAAGCCCACGCCCGAGCCGACCCCTGGCGTGGCCGCGATGACGCTCAACCTGACCGGCTGTGCCGGTGGTGTGGTCCTCGATTGGTCGAAGTTCACCGGCGAGACGTTCAACCACTACACGGTCCTGCGCAATACGAGTGCGAACATCCCGCTGGCCTATCCGCCCCAGGGCGGCGCGGTCGACTTCGGGAACACGTACACGACCGACCCGACGAAGAAGCAGTCGTTCGACGCCTCGCTGGAAGGAGGCGTGAAGGTCTACTACCGGGCGATGGCCTTCGACGCCGAGGATCGCGTCATCGGGGCGAGCGACGTGCAGTCCGTGACGACCAAACCGGTCAAGTCGCTCGGCACCCTGTCAGGCACGCCCGTCGCGGGCGGTGGGACGTTCAGCTGGAGCGCCTACGCCGTCTCGTCCGCCTGCTACTCGTTCGACAAGTTCGTCTACTCGGCCGACAACCCGGACCCGAGCTATCTCGAGGGCGCACCTGCCGCGTGGGTCGGGTCGACCTACGCGAACGGCGTGGCCGAGGTCACCGGGATGCCGGCCGGGACGTATTGGGTCCGCGTCCAGACGATCCGCGATACCCCGTTCGGGAAGTTCCTGGTCGCGCAGACGGCTCCGGTACAGCTCACCTTCCCGTAGCCGTCCGATCGGCGTGGGAGCCACCCGCGGGGCGGCACAGCCGTTCGATCGGCCCTACTCGCCGCGAAAGACCGGGGCACGCTTCTCGAGGAACGCTGCGATCCCCTCGCCGTGGTCCGCGGTCCTACCCGCCTCACCCTGGAGATCCGCCTCGAGCTCGAGGGCTGCCTCAAGCGACAGCCCTGCCCCCGCTTCGATCGCCTGCTTCGTGAGCGCCAGGGCGCGGGGCGCGAGCCGTGCCAGCTTCGTCGCCATCTCGCGCGCCGACGACATGAGCTCCTCGTCGGGGACCACCCGCGCGACCAGGCCCAGGCGCTCTGCATCCGTGGCCGAGAGCGGCTCCGCGAGGAGGGCCATCTCGGCGGCCTTGGCCGGCCCGACGAGCCGCGGCAGGATCCACGTGGCCCCCGAATCCGGGATCAGCCCGACGCGCCCGAACGCCAGCAGGAACGACGCACGCTTGGCCACGATCCGGATGTCGCAGGCGAAGGCGATCGACGCACCGGCACCCGCCGCGATCCCGTTGATCGCCCCGACGATCGGTTTCGGCATCCGGCGCATCGCCAGCACGATCGGGTTGTACCGCTCGCGCAGCTCGACATCGAGCGGCGCCGCGTCGGGCTCGAGCCGTTCCCTGAGATCCTGGCCCGCACTGAATGCGCGGCCGGCGCCGGTGAGGATGATCGCGCGAACGTCGTCGTCTGCTCCCGCGGCCACCAGCGCTGCGAGGAGCGACTCCTTCAGCGGGACGGTGAACGCGTTGAGCGCGTCGGGTCGGTCGAGGACGATCGTGGCGACCGCGTCGGCCACGTCATAGCGGAGACCGTCGAACTCCGACGTGGTCGCCGCCACGGTCAGCCGGCGAACTCGACGAGCTGGCCGCCGACGAGTTCGAAGACCCGGCGATCGATCGGGATGTCGGCACCTCCCGACTGTTCGATGACGAAGTCGGCGAACAGCGAGGCGAACTCCGCGTCGTCCGCTCGGAGGGTCCCGGCCACCAGGAGATGCTGGTCGGGCAGGCCCACGAGGACGCGACCATCGGCGCCGAGCTGCGCGGCGAGGTGCGCCCGCGCCTCCGGGACCAGGATCCGGATGGCGTCCCAGCCATCGCCCGTGTCGCTCGAGAGCAGCCGTCGCCCGCCGCTCGACTCCTCGACCCACGGTGCCGTCGCTGCCCACGCCTCGAGATTGCGCATCGCGGCGTCCTGGACCTCCTCCGCCCCGATCCCCCAGGTGAGGAGGTGATCGCCGTTCACGATCACGTCGTACGCACCGGCATGCAGCGCATAGACCACCGGGAGACCGCACGGCCCCTCGTCGAGGATGGGCTGGGCGTGGCTCTTCGCGGCCTCGGCGGCCAGGCGGGCCGGATCGATGTCTTCGACGCGGAGTCCCGTGGTGCCGACCGGCCGGAATGCCGGGAACAGCTGGGTGCTCGCCGTCGCCCAGTCGTGTTCCGGGGCGACGGATGCGTCGCCCGACGTCTCCGGGGGCCGCTGGTGGCCGCTGATCGGCGCATCGGGATCGATCGGCGAGAGGATGTCGGGCGCCTCGTGACGCCAGGCGGGCGCCGGCTCATCCCCGAACTCGCGCGCGAGATCGCTCCCGTAGTCGCTTGGCTCGCGGCGTTCGTCGTCCATCAGGTCCCTCCTCGGATCGATCGGAGCTACCGACCGGTCAGCTTCCCGTCCAGTCGGGCCGGCGCTTCTCGAGAAACGCCGCGGTCCCCTCGCGCATGTCATCGGTGTCGAACAGCAGGAAGAAGTTGCGTCGCTCGAACTCGAGCCCGGCCCGCAACGGGAGTTCCGCGGCGCGCAGGACGGCTTCCTTTGCGGCCATGACCGCGACGGGGGCCATCGCGGCGATCTCGGAGGCCAGTCCCAGCGCCGCCGCGAGGACCTCGCCGGGCGGGACGACGCGCGTCACCAGTCCCAGCGCGTACGCCTCGTCGGCACCGATCGTGCGGCCGGTCAGGACGAGGTCCATCGCGCGTGCCTTGCCGATCGCGCGGGTCAGGCGCTGTGTCCCGCCCGCGCCGGGCATCACGCCCAGCTTGATCTCGGGCTGGCCGAACGTCGCATCGTCGGCGGCGATGATCATGTCGCAGGTCATCGCCAGCTCGCAGCCGCCTCCGAGCGCCACTCCGCGCACCGCGGCGATGAGGGGCTTGCGGATGCGCGCGATCCGCTCCCAGCGATGGAAGTGGTTGTCGACGGTGAGCGACGTGGGGGTCTGCGCGGCCAGCTCCCGGATGTCCGCGCCGGCGGCGAAGGCGCGCTCACCGGCACCAGTGATGACCATCGCCCGGCACGTCGGATCGGCATCGAGCGCCTCCAGCCGGTCGACCAGGTTCGCGATCGTCGCAAAATCGAGCGCGTTCAGCGCTTTCGGTCGATCGATCGTCAGCAGGGCCACGCCATCGACGGGTCCATCGGCCGACTCGGCCGGGAAGGCGACTCGGACCGTGTCGGGATCCGCGGGGATTGCTGATCGCGCCTGCTCGGTCACCCGGCTCCTCGTGATGTGTTCAGACAGTATCGCCTACGCGTCGACGCCCGGAACGGCCGGGACGAGCAGGTCGGGGGCATCGTCGACGACGAGGAACGTCGCCAGGCCTGGGGCGATCTCGCGCAGGACGCGTGCGGCGGCGCGCATCGGGTCGGAGCGGAGGCCCTCATCGAGCGCTGGCCGGTCGTCGAAGTCCAGCGCCGCGGCGATGACGAGATCCGTTTCTGCGCCAAGGCCCTCGCGGACGCGCCAGACCCGGGTCGCGCGCAGGCCCGGGGTCTCGGCGACGAGCGGCAGGTGTTCGTCGCGATAGCGTCGTTCGAAGGTCGCAAGGGCGTCGTCGCCGCCCTCCGGGTGGCGGTAGAGAACGAGCAGGGTCGTCATGCGGGCTCCTCCGTACGGTCGGTCTCGGTGTCGGTGTCGGTGGACGATCGGATGCGGGCGGACTCCTCGGTCGATCGGTAGAACCCGCCAAGCGCCTCGTTGAACAGCCCCGGGCGCCGGACCATCACCTCGTGCCCGCAATCGGGCATGACGAGCAGGCGTGCGTCCGGAAGCTGGCGCTGGAGCCCCCACGCATGATCGACCGGACAGAACTGGTCACGATCACCGCAGACCACGAGGGCGGGTGCCGTGATCTGGTGCAGTTCGCGCGGGGCGAGCAGCGGTTGTCGCGCGACGTCGGCCGCGATCGCCGGGAGAAGGCGCCGCCAGGCCCCCGCCCCCTGGACCGGATCGTGGCGCTGGGAAAGCTCGGCGCCCCACGCGGGGTCGTCCCGATCGACGCGCGCGGGATCCATCAGGCGGCGGGAGACCGAGGCGCGCGGCTCTCGCTGGGTGGTGATGCCGACCGTCACGAGCGTGCGCAGTCGCTCGGGGTGTCGGACCGCCAGCTGGAGCGCGGTCATGGCGCCCATCGAGAACCCGACCACGTGGAACGTCGCAAGCCCGAGCGCGTCGGCGAAGGCGACAACGTCATCGACGAGCCATGCGTACTCGAACCCATCCGCAGCGTCCCAGCGCGTGCCGCCATGGCCCCGTGCGTCGGGGACATGGATGAGGAACGCCTTCGAGAACAGCGGGACCTGTGCCGCGAAGTCCTCGCGCCCGGATGACGTGGCGCCGTGCAGGTAGATCGCGGGTGGTCCCGCGCCGTGGACCTCGTACGCGATGTCGATGCCGTTGGCGTGAACGACCGGCATCCGCAGTCAGCCCTCGGGCTTGCCTTCGACCGCCGCGGCGACGCCCTGCTCCACGCGCAGGTACTGGCGGCGGAAATAGAGGAGCGGATCCGGTTCCGCCGGTCCCGCGGTCATCGAGTCGACCCGGCCGATGAAGAGATCGTGATCGCCGGCAGAGAACGTCTCCACGATCGTGCACTCGAGGCTGGCGATCGCGTCGTCGAGGACGGGCAGGCCGGTCGCCCCGGGCGCCCAGCTGGCGCCACAGAAGTCCTCGCGGCCAGGCGACACGGGCGCGTTGGCGAAGCAGTCCGAAAGGGCCTGCTGCCCCTCGCCGAGGATCGAGACGGCATAGCGCCCCGCCGTCCGGACGATCGGCGTGATGAACCGCCGCCGATCGAGCGCGACCATGATGAGCGGCGGATCGAGCGACACGCTCGAGAGCGCGTTGACCGTGATACCCGCGGGGGCGCCCGTCGCATCGAACGCAGTCACGATGCTGACACCGGTCACGAAGTGGCCCATGACCTGGCGGAAGTACCCGGGTTCGATCGACTCCATCGCGGGCAGTCTACGGGAGCATCCCGATCAAGGCCCGCGCACGTCAGATCGAAGCGAGGCCCTAGATCACGGCGGCGTCGACCTGGCGTCCGTCGCCCGGAAGCTGCAACCAGCCGATCGCCGTCCAACCCAGCCCGAACGCGAGCCAGGCGGCCGGTGCCGTCACGAGCAACGCCACCGGCGCGAGGATCAGCAGCGTCCCCGCGCGCTCATGGCCGGCCCGCAGAACACATGCCCCCACGGCGATCGTCCCGGCCGCAGCCGCCGTTGAGGCGATCACCGTGGACACGCCGTAGTCGATCCCGACCAGGGCCGCACCCAGCGCCGCCAGCCACACGGCGTGGCCCGCGATCGCGAGATCGATCGCGAGGTGATCGACGGCGTCCGCGCCATCGCCGACCTTCAGCCAGACACCAACGGTCGCGATGAGCAGCGCCCCGATCCCGATCATGCCCAGGGGCAGCACATCGAAGGCGTATCCGGGCCAGTCGAGCGGTACCGGCTGCACGACCATGTAGGCGCCGATCGCCGTCCACACACCACCACCCGCGATCGCGGCGATAGCCGGCACCTTCGATGGTCGTCTTGGGTGCAACCAGGCGTCGAGCGCCCCGCGCACCAGGTCGAGTCGCGCGCTCGCGCCGAGCGGGCGCGCGGCAAGGACCTCCAGCACCTCCAGCTCGTAGCGGCCGCGCCACGCCGGCGGATACAGACGTAGAAGGCGGGCTCCCGCAGCCCGCGGCTGGAGTGGCGACCCGGATGCGCTCAGCGGCGATCTAGATGCACGCATCGGTGGCACGGGGCGGGATGACACCCGGTTGCCCGAGGGCGATCGGAAGCGGTCCGAAGATGGACCGCGACGCATCGACCGTCAGCACGCCGGCATCATCCACCGTTACCGCGAATCGGTCCATGCTCCGGTCAGCGGGGCCGTAGCGGGCGCCCTCGGGCTTGATCCCGAGCCGGTCGTAGCGCGACTGATGGCACGGGCAGTGGAACCAGAAGTCGTCGATGCACGGATTCGGACGACAGCCGAGATGGGGACAGCGCTGCGACAGTGCCCGGACGTTCACGGCACTTCCCTCACCGGTCGGATCCGAGCCAGGCACGAAGTGCTGGATCGTGGGGTCGACAAGAGTGATGAATGCCGTGGCCGCTGCGACGTACACGGGGAACCCTTCAGCGACGGGGATCCCCGGGTTGAGCAGGATCAACTCGTCCAGGGTCCCCACGCGCACGGACTTCAACGAGCTGCCGAGGGTGGGCCAGATGAACGCGAGAGAGCCCGCTGTCACCTCGAGGAACCACAGGCCCAGCCCCGTTGCGAGCGAGCGTCGAAGCAGTTGGCGGCGCGACAAGCCGCCCACGATCCCGGCTTCCCGCCTTGCCCGAAGCGCTGGGCCCGCCAGGACCGGCGGCGATGGCGCGAAGGGCGCAGATGCCTCGGCGGGCACGGGGGCGGCCACCCTCGCGTCTCGCGCCCCCGAGCCAGGCGACGTCACGGAGCGTCGTCCAGGCGCTCGAGACCGGTCGCCGCGAAGGCCTGCAGGCCTTCGAGTTGGGTGCGCACGACCTCGGCCCCGAGAGCGGTCAGGCGATAGGGCCGGCGGCGCTCCTCCGGCTCGAGCGCCT
The DNA here is from genome assembly GCA_963714835.1 of uncultured Chloroflexia bacterium. GTDB lineage: Bacteria > Chloroflexota > Limnocylindria > Limnocylindrales > CSP1-4 > CAKKPP01. Next base: position 169,072 of record CAVQPX010000003.1, on the reverse strand, counting down.
CGATCATCCTGCGCTGCTCGAGACGTGCCAGGGCCGCGTACAGGGTCCCCGGTCCGAGCGGGGACCCGGAGATCTCCTCGACGTCCTGCATGATCGCATAGCCGTGCTTCGGCCCGGCGCTGAGCGACACGAGGATGTAGAGGGACGGTTCGGTGAACCGGCCGAGCTCGGTCGCGGGAGGGCTCATCGTGGCTCGGATCCTCTAACGGTCGTCGCGCGATATATCGACAGACGATATATAGGCCTCGCCGGGGGCCGCTGTCAAGCCCCGCCGGACCATCGCGGGACCCACCGGCGCGACCAGTCGCTCGCCCCCACCGCCCGGTACAATCCGCGCGATGACCACGAGCCGTGCCTGGGATCGCGCCGCCGCCCTGCCCGTCCCGGCTGACGGCCGCCGCCGAGCGGAGATCGTCGCCCTCGATCAGGGCATCCCGACGGTCGCCGAGCTGTTCACCTTCATGCGCGACGCCGAGCTTCGCTTCGAGACGCTCCGGATGCGGATCGAGGAGCGCACCCAGACGGCCCGCGGAGAGCATCCGCGATCATGGACGTGGCGATCCGCCACGTCGGAGACGCGCGGGTGACGACGACCGAGCCGTCGCGCGGCACCGCTGCGAGCTATCACGTCTGGCTCTCGGACGGCAGGGACGTCCGAACGTATTCGGCGGCGCATCGATTGGGGACGAGCGCCCGATCCGTAACCGGCCGCGCGGGCTCGACGATCGCGACTTCCCCGGTGCATCGAAGGTCTACGAACCGCTCACCGCCCTCCCGATGGAGACGCTTCCCGACACGTTCGTCCATCCAGCCGGCTATTGCCAGAACGTGCTGGCGACCGGTCGGACCTGGATCTCGGGCACGGATATCGTCGCGGGCCGCGAGGCGATCGTCGTCGAGTGCGACCATCCGCGCGCGATCGAGATGGCCGCGGACCGTCCGGACTTCCACATCCAGATCGTCGTGGACCGCGCCGATGGGGTGATCCTGCGGCTGACGGAGACGATCGGCGGCGACGTGACCCGCCAGGCAGAGGTCGTGACCTTCGAGCCGAACGCGGCGATCCCGGCGTCACGTTCGACGACCCGCTCCCGGCCGGCGACGCGACCCTCTACTAGGCGGCGCCCGGTCGGTCGCGACGATCCGCAGCTCGTTGAAACGAGACCCGCGAGGGTCGCGGCTCGGTGCGCGAACTTACCCCTTCGCAGGGCCCGGTGGCTCGCGTATAGTCCGCGCACCCGCGTCAGGTTTCGAGAGGGTGCGAGCTCACGGCACCGCGGCGCGAGAGGTGCGAGAGCGCCGAGCGCGCTCAACCTAGGCGTTGAGGGAGGAGGAGGAGAAGGGACGACCGTCTGCATCGACGGGTGAGCGGCTGGCTGCCGTCCAACCCGATGACTCGCGCCGTCTGTGACCGGCCCCTGTCTGTGGCCGGCCATCCCGGCCGACGCCGGTCGCGTCGGTGAGCTGGTTCCGCCAGGAGTGCGGCCGGCCCGAGGAGTGATGGAGATTCCGATGACACAAGGCAGATCTCGCGAAGACACGATCCAGCAGGACATCAAGGACCTGCACAACCTGGGGTATGCGCAGGAGCTGTTCCGCACGATGGGCGGGTTCAGCAACTTCGCGATCAGCTTCTCGATCATCTCGATCCTGACCGGCGCGGTCATCCTCTACGACTACGGGCTTGCCTGGGCGGGCACCGCGGCGGTGCTCATCGGCTGGCCGCTCGTCACCGTGTTCGTGCTCACGATCGCCGCCTCGATGGCCGAGGTCGCGTCGGCGTATCCGACCGCCGGCGGCCTCTACTACTGGGCCTCGAAGATGAAGAGCAAGAACTGGGGCTGGTGGACCGCTTGGCTCAACCTGATCGGCCAGTTCGCGATCGTCGCCGGCATCAACTTCGCCGCGGCGTTCTTCCTGAACCAGACGATCATCTCGCCGTTGACCGGTGGCGCGTTCACGAACACCACCGAAGTGCTCGCGTTCGGTGACACCCTCGTCATCTCCGGGCAGCTCCTGACGATGGCGATCCTGATGATCGCCCAACTCGCCCTGAATATCGCCGGGATCGGCGTCGTGGCCATCCTCAACCAGGTCAGCGTGTGGTGGCACATCGCCTTCGTCATCCTGATCGCCGGAGCGCTGTTCATCCTTGGCACACAGGACACCGCGACGGATGCCGGACTGACGCTCTTTGCGATCCAGCCGCAGGACACACTCGGCTCGTGGGACATCACGATCCCGCCGGGCTCTGAGACCCCGTTCCTCCAGTTCCTGTTCGGCCCCGCCACGAGCTACGTGCCGTTCATCGCGTTCTTCTTCTCGCTGCTCCTCGCGAACTGGACCTACACGGGCTACGACGCCTCGGCCCACGTGGCCGAGGAAACCGTCGGTGCCCGCGTCGCGAGCGCGTGGGGAATCTTCCTGTCGGTCGCCGTCTCGGCGGTCGTCGGGTTCGTGTTCCTTCTGGCTCTGACGCTCCACCTGCCGGACCTGACGCCGCTGTTCGGACAACTCGACGACCCGGCGTTGTACAGCCAGTACTACTTCGGCGACAACGCCGCGGTGGTCTACATCCTGACGGAGAACCTTGGGGCTGGGCTCGGCGGCATCTTCGGCGGCGCGATCGCCATCGCCATGAGCTTCTGCGGCCTCTCGTCGGTCGCGTCCGCGGGACGGATGCTCTATGCCTTCGCGCGTGACGACGGGATGCCCGGCTCGGGCTGGCTCAAGAAGGTCTCACACAAGTACCGAACGCCCGCCAACGCCCTCACGGGCATGGTCGTGGGCGCGTTCATCCTGTCCGTCGTCGCCTTCCTGGTGGGCGGTGGGACGGCGATCGTCATCGTCACCGCGATCAGCACGATCTTCCTGTACGCGGCGTACGGGATCGTGATCTACCTGGGCATGACCACGAAGGACTGGCTGCAGCATCGTGTCTGGAGCCTGGGACGCTTCTCGAAGCCGGTCGCTACGGTGGCCGTCTTCTGGGTCGTCGTCCTGATGGTCCTGTTCAGCTTCCCGACATCGGGCAACATCTCGATCAGCTTCATGTTGATCGTCGTGGCGTTCCTGGTGGTGTACTACTTCGCCTGGGCGAGGTCGCGCTTCCAGGGCCCGAAGGTCATGGGTGCTGATGCCGATCTCACCGAACTCGAGCGCGAATTCGAACACGCGGCCGAGGAGATCGTCTCCTAGCGCGGCAGCATGGAACGGGCTCGGCAAGGGTCGGGCCCACCTGGACCTGGATCGAGGGCCGGCCGGCTTCCGGTCGGCCCTCGCGACACACATGAAGAGAGGCACGATGAGCACCGACGGACACCACGACAAGCACCCGCGACTCCTCGAGCTCGAGCAGATGGTCCGTGACGGGCGCATCGACACGATCATCGTGGCCCTGACGGACATGCAGGGTCGACTCATGGGCAAGCGCGTCCAGGGCGAATCGTTCCTGGCCGGCGTCATCGACCATGGCGCCCACTTCTGCACGTACCTGCTGGGCACCGACATGGAGATGAACACGCCGGACGGGTACAAGCTGATGAACTGGGAGACCGGCTACGGCGACTGGATCGCGTCGCCGCTGTGGGACTCGTTGCGCGTCCTGCCCTGGCTCGAGAAGACCGCCATCGTCCTGTCCGACACGGTCGACGAGGAGACCCACCAGGAGATCCCGGTCTCGCCGCGGACCATCCTGAAGCGCCAGATGGAGCGGGCCGCGTCGATGGGCCTGTCCGTCAAGGCCGGATCGGAGTTCGAGTACTACGTGCTGAAGACCTCGTGGGAGGACCAGCACAAGAGCGGCTGGGCCATCCCCGAACCCTTCGGCTACTACAACGAGGACTACCACCTCCTCCAGGCCACGAAGGCGGAGCCGCTCCACCGGCTGCTGCGCAACCAGATGACCGAGGCGCGCATCCCGATCGAGTTCAGCAAGGGCGAGGCGGCGTCCGGCCAGCACGAGGTCAACATCCGCTACGACCACGTGCTCGAATCGGCCGATCGGAGCGTGCTCTTCAAGCACGGCGCGAAGGAGATCGCCTACCTCAACGGCTGGGGCATCACGTTCATGGCCAAGCCGGACCATCGCTGGACCGGATCGTCGGGCCACCTCCACATGAGCATCTGGGACGCAGCGGGCGAGAACTCGCTCACCCACGATCCGTCCGCCGGGGGCCCGTACGGGATCTCCAAGCAGTTCGGGCACTTCGTGGCCGGGATGATGGCGCTCTCGCGCGAGCTCGCACCGTTCATCGCCCCGAACATCAACTCGTACAAGCGCTACGCCTCGCTATCCTGGGCGCCGGTCAACATCGTCTGGGGCCGCGACAACCGGACCACGGGCTTCCGCCTCGTCGGACACGGCAAGGCGCTCCACGTCGAGAACCGTTTCCCCGGTGGCGACATGAACGCCTACCTCACGTATGCGGCGATGGTCGGGGCCGGCCTCTACGGGATCGAGCACGAGCTGCCCTTCCCGGCCGAGTTCAAGGGCAACGGCTACATCGCGACGGGCGTGGAGCGGATGCCGCGGGCGCTGTGGGAAGGGATCCAGGCGCTCGAACAGTCGAAGGCGGCGGTCGAGATCTTCGGCCAGGACGTCGTGGACCACTACCTCAACGCAGCGCGGGTCGAGCGCGACACCTACGACTCGATGGTCCACCCCTGGGACCGGGAGACGTACCTCGAGCGAAGCTGACCCGGCGGCTCGTCCGGGAGGTCCGGGACCGGCTAAGCTCACGCGACCCCAGCGCGCAGTCCGGCGAGGAGCTTCCATGGCGGCCATCGTCTCGGTCCACTCGTTCCGCGGTGGAACAGGAAAGTCGAACACGACCGCCAACCTGGCGGCCGTGATCGCGTCGCGGGGCCAGCGCGTCGCGGTCATCGACACGGACATCCAGTCGCCCGGGATCCACGTCCTCTTCGGGTTCGCCGGCGAGGATGTCGGGGCGTCGCTCAACGACTTCCTGTGGCACGGCAAGGCGATCCGCGACGTCGCCCAGGACGTGACCCAGCGGGTCGGGATCGAAGGCGCAGGTCGCCTGTTCTTCGTGCCGTCGAGCATGGAGCCGGGGGAGATCGCGCGGGTCCTTCGCGAGGGCTACGACGCGCAGCGGATGACTGGCGGCATCCGCGACCTGGTGGATGCGCTCTCACTCGACGTCCTGCTCATCGATACCCACCCCGGCCTCAACGAGGAGACGCTCCTCTCCCTGGTCATCTCGGACGCCCTCCTCGTGATCATGCGCCCCGACCGCCAGGACTACGAGGGCACCGGCGTCACGGTCCGCGTGGCACGGGAACTCGAGGTCCCCAGGATCCAGATCGCCGTCAACAAGACGCCACTTCAGTTCGACGTGGACGACGTGGCCCGGCGCGTCACCGAGGCGTATGGCTGCGAGGTGGCGATGGTGCTGCCGCACTCCGACGACCTGATGCGCCTCGCAAGCGAGGGCGTGTTCGTCCTCAGGAATCCGAACCACGAGCTGACCGAACGCTACCGGGCGCTCGCCGATCGCGTGATCCCCTTGACGGCCTGACACGACGATGGCGGACGGACCGGCGAGCCCGCACGACCGGCCGGTCTTCTCGCGCGCCGAGCTCCTGGGCGGCCTGCCGGCACGCCGGGCCAGCACGGCGCTCTTCGCGATCGAAGCGGAGACGGCGCGCCTCCGCGCGGCGTCGAGGTTCGACCGGGCCGCGTACATCGGCGAACGAACGGCGGCGGAACGGGAGTCGGCGTTCCTCGGCGCACTCGCGTCCGGCCGGGACCTGCCGCGACCACCCACGGTCCAGGATCTCGAGCGATACGCCGAGGAGTGGGCTGCGTTGGTCCCGTCCGATCCCGACCTGCGGGCGTCGATCGCCCGGATGATCGGGGCGAAGTACCGCCTCTCATCCGAGCGGGTGCCCCGGATCCGGGCCGCACTCAGCCTGGACGAGGCCGCGGTGTCCATCGCGTACGAGCGGCTGCACGGTCAGCCGATCTCGACCATCTACGCCCCGCGAATTGACACGCGGGAGCGGATCCGATGGCGTCAGGCGGCCGTCAGTGAGCGGATCGAGCGCCTGCCGGCCTTCTGGATCGCCTACGCACTGTCTCTCACGGAGACGATCGGTGAAGGGATCCTCATCGTGCCGCTCGCCGTGGCCGGCCTCGGGCCGATCCCGGGCGCGATCGCGCTGCTCGTGCTCGGGCTCGTGAATCTCGCGACGCTGGCCGGCGTCGTCGAATTGGTCACACGCAACGGCAGCATGCGCTACGGGGCGGCCTACTTCGGGCGGCTGGTCCGGGAGCTCCTCGGCGGGATCGCGTCGCAGACGCTCTCGATCGCGCTGGCGCTCTTCAACGTCATCGTCTTCCTCGCCTACCTGCTCGGCTTCGCGTCGGTCATCGCCGGGGCGACCGGCGTTCCCGAAGCGGTGTGGGTCGCTGCGCTGTTCGGGATCAACGTCTTCTTCCTGCGCAACGAGACCCTCGACGACACGATCACATCGGCCGTCGTCATCGGCGCGATCAACGTCGCGCTCGTGGTCGGGATCATCGTCCTGGCCGTCCCGCATATCGACGCGGCCAACCTCGGGTACGTGGACGTGCCGTTCCTGAACGGGCGTGCCCCGGATGGCGCGATCGTCGGCCTCGTCTTCGGGGTCATCCTCGTGGCCTTCTTCGGGCACACGTCGGCGGCGAATGCGGCCAAGCTCGTGCTGACGATGGACTCCTCGGGTCGGGCCCTCCTGTGGGGCAACCTGGCGGCCCTGGCGACGGTGATGGGTCTGTACGTCGCCGCGGTCCTCGCGATCAACGGCGTCGTCGGACCCGAGCCACTCCTCGCGACGCGGGGCACGGCGATCACGCCGCTTGCCGACGTCGTCGGACCGGTGATCAACGTCCTCGGTTCGATCTACGTCGTGCTCGCCCTCGGGATCGGCTCGCTGTACGTCTCGCTGGGCCTGTTCAACCAGGTCATCGAGCTCCTCCCGCCGCGAACGTCGACGGGCCGGGACTGGCCGTCGCGCGTCGCGCGGGAGCGCCGCTGGCGCCTGGCTGTCGGCCTCGCCCCGGCCGCCGCCGTCTTCCTGGTCCTCGAGCTCCTGCTCGCCACCGGGAATGACTGGTTCGCGGGACCGATCGGGATCATCGGCGTCCTCGCCGTGCCGCTCGTTGGCGGGATCTTCCCGATGCTCATGGTCGCGGCCGCTCGGCGGAAGGGCGAGTACGTCCCCGGACGCGTCATCGGGATCATCGGCCATCCACTCGTGGTCATCGCCATCTGCGCGCTCTTCGAGGTGGGCGTCCTCGCCCACGCGATCGTGATCTGGGATGGACCCGCGGAGCGCATCGCGGCGCTGGCCGTTGCCGCCCTGATGGCGGTGGTGATCGTGCGGATCTTCGCCACGGGCGGGTTCCGGCGCCGCGCCACCGTCGAGATCCGCCACGAGGCCGTGCGCCGCCGCGTGGTCCTTGCGGTGACCGCGGGTGGATCGATCCTGGTGGCTCCCCACGCGCTCCCTGCCCCCGCGGACTGGGGGGCCGGCGGCGCCGATGTCGAGATCGATCTCCCGGCGGGACCCGCCCGCGACCTGCGGGTGTGGGCACACGACGTGCTGGCAGACGGCTGGTCGGCGATCCGCCAGACGCGGGCGGAGGTCACGTTCGATGGGCCCGACGGGCCGCGCCCGATCGTGATCACCGGCGACGACCCGATCGCCGTGCCGCATGGCGCTCCACTCCACCTATCGATCAGCACCAGGCGCGGGGAGCCGTGATGGGCGCGGAGCATCCTCGCGAGCGGTCGGTGCAGGACGCGCTCTACCGGATCGCCGACGCCGCCAGCGCGGCCCAGGACATGTCCGAGTTCTATGCCGCGATCCACGCGATCGTGGGCGAACTCACGCATGCGTCGAACTTCTACATCGCGCTCTACGACGACGAGCGCGAAGCGATCAATTTCGCCTACTACGTCGACGAGGTCGACACGGACATCCCGGACCCGTCGGTCTGGGAGCCGTTCGGGATCGGCAATGCCCGAGGGCTCACCGCCTACGTCCTGCGGACGGGGACGACCCAGCACCTGTCGCCGGACGATCAGGCGGCGCTCAACGCCGCCGGCGAGGTCGAACACGTCGGCGTTGAAGGCGTCGACTGGCTCGGCATCCCGCTGGCGTGGCAGGGACGGATCCTCGGCGCCCTCGTCGTCCAGACGTACCGGGACGGCGAGGTCTACACCGCCGACGACGTCGAAGTCCTGACCTTTGTCGGCCAGCACATCGCGCAGGCGCTCACTCGCGCACGCGCCATCGAGGAGACCCGCCGGCGGAACGCCGAGCTCGCGATCGTCAACGCCGTCCAGGAAGGCCTCGTCGCCGAGCTCGACATGCAGGCGATGTACGACCTCGTCGGCGACAGGATCCGCGAGATCTTCGACGCCCAGGTCGTCGACATCGGGGTCGTGGATCCGGCCGACGGCCTGATCCACTTCCCCTACGCGATCGAGCGCGGCGAGCGCTTCCCGGACACGCCGATCGAGGTGGTCGGCTTCCGCCGCGAGGCGATCGAGAGCGGGGCGCCGGTCGTCATCAACGATGACATGGGGCGGCGGACGCGCGAGAGCGGGAACCCGCAGGTGATCGTCGGGGAGGACCCGAAGTCGTCGGTGTTCGTGCCGATGTCGATCGGCACCGAGATCGCCGGCGTCGTGTCGCTCCAGAACCTCGACCGCGAGCACGCGTTCAGCCCGGCCGACGTCGTGCTCCTGGGAACGCTGACGGCGAGCCTCAGCGTCGCGGTCAAGAACGCCCGTCTCCTCGATGAGACCCGGCGTCGTGCCGACGAACTGGCGATCATCAACACCGTCCAGCGGGGCCTGGCGGAGCAGGTCGAGCGGGCGGCCATGTACACGTTCGTCGGGGACACGATGCGCGACACCCTGGGCGGCGAGTCCGTGACGATCGCACTCCTCGACGAAGCCCACGGCATGGTCACGTTCCCGTACGACGCCGACGACGGTGTGGTCCAGGTGGCCGACCCACTGCCACTCGGAACCGGACTGACCTCCATCGTCATCACGTCGGGGCGGGCGCTCCGGCTCGGGACGAACGCCGAAGGGATCAGCCTGGGTCAGGTCACCGACGACGGGCCACAACCGGAGTCGTGGCTCGGCGTCCCGATCGCGAGCGGTGGGCGGGTGGTGGGCGCTCTCACGGTGGAGGCGCGACATGCGAACGCCTACACCGAAACGGACGAACGGGTCCTGGGCACGATCGCGTCGAGCCTCGGGGTGGCCCTCGAGAACGCCAGGCTCCTCGCCGAGACGCGCCAACGAGCCGACGAGATGGCGATCGTCAACACCGTCCAGCGTGGGCTGGCCGAGCAGATCGACATGGCGTCGATGTACCAACTCGTCGGCGACACCGTGCGCGAGATCCTCGGCACGGACAGCATCTCCTTCGGGATCCTCGACGACAGTCGATCGACGATCGCGTTCCCGTACGACCTGCGCGACGGCAATCCGATCCACTTCGACCCCGTCCAGTACGGTCAGGGCCTGACCTCGATTGTCATCGACACCGGCCGACCACTGCGCCTGGGAACGGATGCCGAGGGCGTTGCACTCGGCCAGGTGGAGGACGACGATGAGCCTGCCGAATCGTGGCTCGGGGTGCCCATCCCGGGTGGCAGCGGGGTCACCGGTGCCCTGATCGTCCAGGCGCGCGCGAAGAACGTCTATACGGAGACGGACGAGCGCGTGCTCGGAACGCTTGCGGCGAGTCTCGGGGTCGCCCTTGAGAACGCCCGCCTTGTCGACGCCATCCGACGGCGTGCGGCCGAGCTGGCGATCGTCAACGACGTCGGCCAGGCGCTCGCGTCCCAGCTCGACCTTGATGCGCTGATCGAACTCCTGGGCGATCAGATGCGCGACACGTTCGGTGCCGACATCGTCTATGTCGCGCTCGTCGACACGTCGACGAACATGATCGAGTTTCCGTACTACAGCGAAGACGGCGAGCGGCGCGGGGAACAGGCGATCCCCATGGGGACAGGCCTCACGACACGAATCCTGCGAGCGAGGGAACCGCTGCTCCTGAACCAGTCGAGCCAGTTCGAGGCGCTCGGGACACGCGGCATCGGGCGTCCGGCCGCCTCGTATCTCGGCGTGCCGATCCTGGTCGGGGACGAGGCGATCGGGGTGCTCAGCGTTCAGAGCTCCACGGAGGAGGGCCGGTTCGGCGAGGCGGAGTCGAGGCTGCTGGCCACGCTCGCCGGAAACGTCGCGGTCGCGATCCAGAACGCCCGGCTCTTCAGCGAAGCGCGGACGGCCCGCGAGGCGGCCGATGCGGCGAACCAGGCGAAGAGCACGTTCCTCGCGGCGATGAGCCACGAGATCCGGACCCCGATGAACGCGATCATCGGGATGAGCGGCCTGCTCATGGACACGCCACTCAACGAGGAGCAGCGCGACCATGCCGACACGATCCGGACGTCGGGTGACGCGCTCCTGACGATCATCAACGACATCCTCGACTTCTCGAAGATCGAGGCTGGCCGGGTCGAGCTCGTGGCCGAGCCGCTGCACCTCGCCGAGGTGATCGAACGCGCCCTCGACGTCGCCGCACCGCTGGCTGCCGCGAAGGGTCTGGAACTCGCCTACAGCCCAGGTGCGGATCTTCCGGCCTGGATCGTCGGCGACGCGGGACGACTCCGCCAGATCGTCCTGAACCTCTTGTCCAACGCGGTCAAGTTCACCGAGGCTGGCGAGGTCGTCGTGACGGTCGGCGCGGATGGCCCCGATGCCGGGGGCCGCTGGACGATCGCCATCGACGTCCGCGACACGGGGCTCGGGATCACGGCCGAGCAGCTCTCCCGCCTGTTCCAGAGCTTCAGCCAGGCCGATGCCTCGATCTCGCGGCGCTACGGCGGGACGGGTCTTGGGCTCGTCATCAGCCGTCGCCTGGCCGAGGCGATGGACGGCTCGCTGACCGCCGATAGTTCCGGCACCCCGGGGGAAGGCAGCACCTTCCACCTCGTCATCCGTGCCCCGGTAGCGCCGGCGCCGGCAACGGATCCGGGCCTCGCGATCGAGGCCGTCGACCTGCGGGATCGGTCGGTCCTGATCGTCGACGACAACGCCACGAATCGCCGGATCCTCGCCGCCCAGGTCGCCAGGTGGGGCATGGCGCCCGAGTCGACGGCCTCCCCGGCCGAAGCGATCGAGTGGGTCCGGACCGGCCGTCGGTTCGACCTCGCGATCCTCGACCAGGTGATGCCGGAGCTCGATGGGCTGCAGCTGGCCGGCGCGCTCCGCGACGCAGCGGGCGGTGACGGCGCGCAAGGCGTGAGCATGCCGATCATCCTCGCCTCCTCGGTCGGCTCCATCGATCGGGCCAATCGCGCGATCGACGCCTTCCTCACGAAGCCCGTCAAGCCCTCGGCGTTGCACGACGCGATCGTCACGGTGCTCGCCGGCGGAACCGCCGTCCGGATGCAGGTGAGCCGACCGGCCGAGAGCGCAAGCGAGCTCCTCGCGGAGCGCCACCCGCTCCGCATCCTCCTCGCCGAGGACAATCCGGTCAACCAGAAGCTCGCGCTGCGCCTCCTCGAGCGGATGGGATACTCGGCCGACGTCGCGGGCAACGGTCTCGAGGCGATCGCCGCGCTCGAACGCGAGACCTACGATGTCGTGCTCATGGACGTGCAGATGCCCGAACTCGATGGCCTGGGCGCCACCCGGCGGATCCGTGAACGGTGGCCGACCGGAGGACCCCGGATCATCGCGATGACCGCCAACGCGCTCGAGGGAGATCGCGAGCTCTGCCTGGCAGCGGGGATGGACGACTACGTGAGCAAGCCGATCCGGGTCCCCGAGCTGGTGGCCGGCCTGGAGCGAGTTCCGAGCTCCGAGGGGGCCGGATGAGCGCGATCCTCGATCACGACGCGTTGCAGAACACGTTGGAGATGGTCGGTGACGACCTTGAGTTCCTTGCCGACCTCATCGCCTCGTATCGCGACGACGGGAGGCAGCTGGTGAACGAGATCCAGGCGTCGCTCGCGGCCGGATCAGCCGAGGCGGTCATGCGTGCGGCGCACACGCTGAAGGGCACGAGCGCCTCCCTCGGAGCCGAGGAGCTCGTGGCGCTCTGCCGCGACGTGGAGGCGATCGCTCGGGGAGGATCGCTCGAGGGACTGGAGGACCGGGTCGCCGCGATCGCGCGGTCGTTCGACGGGTCGGTCGCCGCCCTCGAGGCGTGGCTTGTCGCGCGGACCGGCACGGCGGGCGACGGATGACCCCTTCGGGCGACGGGGGGCTCGTCCTCGTGGTCGACGACTCCGACATGAATCGTCGGCTGCTCGCGCGGGCCCTTGACCTCGAGGGCCACGCGTCGGTGTCCGTCGGTGACGGTCTCGCCGCGCTCGAGGCTCTTCACGGCGCCGCGGACCGACCCTTCGACGTCGTCCTGCTCGACCTCGAGATGCCGGAGTTGGACGGCTACGCCACGCTCCAGCGGATCAAGGCGGATGATCGGTTTCGGCACCTCCCCGTGATCGTCATCTCGGCTGTCGACGAGCAGGCCAGCGTCGTCCGGTGCATCAAGCTCGGCGCCACCGACTACCTGCCCAAGCCGTTCGATCGGGCGATCCTCGCCGCGCGGGTCAACGCGTCACTCGCGGGCAAGCGGCTGCGTGACCTGGAACTCGAGTACCTCGAGCAGGTCGGTCACGTCGTGCAGGCGGCGACATCGGTCGAGGAGAACACCTTCGAGCCCACGACCCTCGACGATGTCGCCGCCCGAACCGATGCCCTGGGTCAGCTCGCCCGGACCTTCCAGCGCATGGCGCGCGAGGTCCGTGCCCGGGAGGACACCCTCAAGCGCCAGGTCCAGGAGCTGCGGATCGAGATCGACGAGGTCCGCCAGGCGCGGAAGGTCGCCGAGATCACCGGCTCGGACTACTTCCGCGGCCTGCGCGAGCGAGCCGCCGACCTCCGCCGGACCGTCAGCGGGCCGGAGCCTGACGGCAAGGACCCCGCGAACGACGGCTCATCGTAGGCGCGCCTGGCGGCGGGGCGATCGGAGCGATCCGGGATCCCTCGACCGGCAGCAGGCCCTCGAGCCACGCGGACACGGTCGCACCGGCGGTCGCCGGTCCCGGGCGGGCCGCCAGTCGCGCGGCGAGTCGCGCGACCCCCGGCGCCGGCGACTCGAGGAGGCGCTCGATCATCGGGCGCAGCTCCGCCGCGGACGTCGCGTTGGGATCCGCCGCGAGTCCCAGCCCGGTCCGCTCGATCGCCGCGGCGCCGTCGAACTGGTCCGTCGAGAACGGCAGGATGAGCATGGGGACACCGGTCGCCGAGGCCTCGGTGACGCTGTTGTTCCCGCCGTGGGTCACGAACGCCGAGGCCCGCTTCAGGAAGGCGATCTGCGGGAGGTGTGACCGGACGTGCCAGTCGCGCGGCAGCGCTCCGAGGCGATCCGGATCGCTCGCTCCCGTGGCGATCGCGACGCGGACGTCCAGTGCCCGCAGGGCCTCGGCGATGCGCGCCAGGACGTCGCCACGGGCCGACAGGAACGTGCCGAGCGAGACGAGGACCAGCGGACGACCCGGGTCCTCGTCGAGCCACGCCTCGGCGTCGGGAGCGATGCGCTCGGGGCGAAGCGCGGCGCCCAGGAACGCATGCGTGCGCGGGAGTTGCGCCGTCCGTGATCGCTCGTGGAGCGCCTCCGGGTAGTTGAGCAGGACGAGCGGGCCGTGCGCGGCGAAGGCATCCGCCGTCCGTGCGGCCGCCGGAGCGATCGTGCGGACGGCGTCGTTGTACGCGTCGGTGAAGCGATCGGTCACGTCGCGGGCCAGTCGCCGCAGATCGCGCAGGCCCTCCGGGTCCGGCCGGAGAGCGCGCGGCCACGCGCCGGGCACGCCGAAGACCTCATCGCCCACCGGCATCTGGGTCGGGTGACCCAGGACCACGTCCACGTACGGCACGCCGGCGGCCCGCAGACCGATCGTGGCCCCGAAGGCCAGGTGATCCACCAGGATCGCGTCCGGGCGGACGCTCTCGACCAGGTCGATCGTCGAGCGGGCGGTCGCCACTGGCTCCCAGAGGAGATCCGCCGCACGCTGCGCGGCCTGGTACCGGAGCGTCTCGATCATCCCCCGACCGGTCGCCTCGAAGAACGCACGGAGATCCTCACCCTCCCTGAGAGGCTGGTTCGCTCGGCGCGCGACGCCGTCGTTCGATCCCTGCCCGAGGCGCAGGCGGACCAACTCGAGACCTGCGTCGGCGACGAGCGGCGCCACCGCCGGACCCGTCGCGACGATGACGCGGTCGCCGCGATCCCGCCAGTACGCTGCGAGGGCGATCAGCGGCAGGGCATGGGACGCGTAGTCGGGGCTGATGACCAGGAGCTTCATGACACCTTGAGCTCGCCTGGCGTATCGGCGGCGCGCGCGTAGACCTTCGTGAGCATCCGGGCCATGACCCGGATGTCGTACTTCGCGCGGATCGTCGCCATCGCGCGCTCCGCCCGGTGTGGGACGAGAGCGAGGTCGAGTGCGTCGTGGATCCCGCGGGTCAGCTGGCCGATGTCGACGGTGTCGACGAGCCTGCCCGTTCGCCCGTCCTCGACATAGGTGGCAGGACCGCCGGCCTTCGGAGCGACGACCGGCAGACCGGCGGCGAGCGCCTCGACGATCGCCAGCCCGAACTCCTCCTTCGCGCTCGCGCAGACATAGGCGCCCGACGGAGCGACCTGCGTACCAGCACCTCGACGGGCGGCCGCGAGCAGATGACCGATCTCCGCGTTCGGGCGATGGCCGAGAAGGATCACGGCATCGCGGGTCGCGGGCTCGGCTGCCATGGCCGCGTCGATCCGGTCCAGCTCGGCGCGCTCATCGACGCTCGGCGTGGCCAGGTCTCCCCCGACGATCACGAGGTTCGCCCGCGAGCGGAGCGCGCGGTCGGCGGCGAACGCGCTGGCGAGCCTGGCCATCCCCTTGACCTCGTGGAGACGACCGACGCTGAGGACGATGGGCAGCCCCTGCCGGTCGGCGGGCAGGGCGGCGATCCGTGCTGCGAGATCGGCCACGACGGTGCCGGAGACGTCGTCCGGAGCGGTCCGAGCCGCCCGGGCCGGCGGGGTCACCGAGGGCGCCGGACGGCGCCGGGCACGCTCGGACCGCTTCGCCCCGAACGCGTCCGCGGCTTCGATCCGCTCGATGTCGATCCCCTCGGGGATGACCATGAACCGGTGCGGCTCCCGCTCGATGTCGATCCCGACGAGGTCGCGGAGCTGTTCGGCCAGGTGCTCGCGCGGGAAGAGGACGACACGATCGGCCCGGCGCGCCAGGCGCTCCACGAGCCGCGTGCGGAACCACAGGTGCGAGCGGGCGTCCTCCGCCCCGAACCGGGCTCGGTCGAGGGAACCGGATGCCTCGCGCGCTGCGATGAGGGCATGCGGATCCGGGGCGAGGCTGAAGACGGTCCGGATGCCCTCCGCGGCGGCGACGCGCGACCCGCCGAGGCTGCCCACGTCGGCCATGCGCAGGTGGACCAGGTCCGGCCGGCCGGCCCCGCCGACGATCCGACGGATCCCGCGCTCGGCGGCGACCAGCGCAGGCCACTCGTCGGTGAAGGCCGCGCCCTCGTGGGGGCCGAGCGGGACCGGTACGAACCGATCCACGGCAGTGTCCCCGGGATCCGGGCGCAGGAGGTCCGCGGTTCGACCTCGCCCGATCGTCACGACGCGTTCGATCCCGGGATCATGGTCGAGGGCGCGGTCCAGGCCGACGAGAAGGGTGGCGATCCCCCCGGTGGAGCCGACTCCCGAGCGACGCAGGCCCGGGTCCAGCTCCGCACCGAGGTGGAGCTGGGCGATCCTCACGCCGCGCTGGTCGCGCGCCTGCCGGTCGCGTCGCCGGCCACGACCCCGGGCGTCCCGGCGCTGCGTGACCCGATCTCGCCGTGCGAGGAGGGCGGCATCGGCCACCGGACCCGAGCCGGCCGAGAGGGCCGACACGGAGCGGGCCATCGGCTCCCAGGCCCGGTCACCGAACGCCGCGATGGCCGCGATGCGGGCGGCGATGCCCTCGCCGGGATCGGTGGCGAGGCGGGCGAGGTCCGCGAGGACATCGCCGTCATGGATCAGGCCAAGCGTCTCGACGAGGTGGTGGCGGCCCGTGGCGGAGGCCGTTCGCTCGATCCCGCCGCGGACACCCGCAGCGACGAGCCAGGGATCGGTCCGGGACCAACCGGCGAGCGTGGCCTGGGCATGCATCCCGGCGAGGCCCCCATGGGCCACGAGCTCGACGAGCGGATCGAGCAGGACCGGCGAGATCGAACGGCCCGCGGTGGCCTCCGATGCGTGGGGGACCAGGTCCTCGGTCGGACCCGCGAGAATGGCCGCGAGGGCATCATCGGCCGTGGGGCCCGGCACCCGGGCCAGCGCGTGGACCGCGGCGATGGCCGTCACCCGGTCCGCCGGATCGGCGATCCGTTCGAGCAGCGCCCCGACGATGGTCTCGAGCCCGCGGCTCCCGGACCCCGCCGTCCGGGCCAGGGCGTCCGTCGCCGTGACCAGCCGGGTCGAGGCGTGGATCGCGTCGAGGATCGTGCGTGTCGCCGCCACCGCCTCGAGGTCGTTCAGGATCCGCTGTCGCTGCAGCGTGTGGATCGTCGGGCCAGCGACGACGCGGAACCGGAGACGGTCGCGCCTGTCGTCGAGGCCGACGAGCGTCATGGGTCAGGCCGCCCGGAGCGGGGCGTCGAATGCGAGGTCGCCCGTCCTCTCGGGGGCGCCGAGGTAGGTCGCCAGACCTTCCGCGAACGGGGTCAGGATGCGGGGCATCGCGTCGAGCAGCGGCTGGTTGTCGACCGTCGCCGGCTGGTTGATGAAGTCGACGGCGTCGGGAGTCAACGGCGGCGAGGGCAGGAACTTCATCGGGAAGGCGGCGATCTTGATGAGCGGCGTCGGTCCCGGGACGATCGGACGACGATGGCCGTCCTGGGCGATCGCGGCCGCGATGATCTCGCGCATCGTGAGCGTCTCGGGTCCACCGATCTCGAACACGCGGTCCGTGGCCGCGTCATCGCGCAGGGCGTCCGCCGCGAGGTCGGCGATGTCGTCGATGAAGACGGGAGCCAGGCGCTGCCGTCCGAGGTTCGTCATCGGGACGACCGGCAGCGACCGGGCGAACCCGATGAACCGGTTGAGCGAGACGTCGTCGGGACCGTAGATCCAGGTCGGACGGATGATCGTCGTGGCGAGCCCGGACCCTCGTACCGCCTCCTCGGCCCGCCACTTCGCGCGGAACCAGTGCCGCTTCGCGTCAGGGGCCGCCCCGGCACCGGAGAGGTAGACGATCCGCTCGACCCCGACTTCACGGGCCGCCGCCACCAGGTTCTCGGTCCCGGCGGCGTCGACCTCCATGAACGTCTGGCCACGCCGCGGGTTCTCCATCGGCGAGTTCCGGAAGGCGAGGGCGATCACGAGCTGCTGGGCGCCGCGAAGCGCCTCGGTGAGACTCGATGGATCGCGGACATCCGCGCGCCGGATCTCGACATCGTCGGGGAGCGAGCCGCGGGCGGTCTCGCCGCGCGAGGACAGGACGATCACGCGATCGCCGCGCCGACGGAGTTCGCGAGCGATGGCGCCGCCGACGAAACCGGTCCCACCGGCCACGACGACGGTCCGCGGGTCGATCCCGATGGCGGCCGGCTCGAAGATGGACTCGACCGCCCGCGACCGGAAGCGGAAGATGCGCTCGAGTTGCGGGCGGACGACCAGGCGATGGGCGAGCTCGCCGAGGGGCCCGAGCGGCAGTTCGTAGTCGATGCGATCGTCGATCCGGGTCCCGCCGGCGGTCGGCGTGAGCCTGTGGCTGTGCTCCCAGCGTCGATAGGGCCCGCGCAGCTGGATGTCCTGGAATCGCAGCGGCGGATCGATCCCCTCGATCCGGGTCCGCCACGGCACCGGGATCCCGAGGACCGGCTTGACCGTGTAGTCGATCAGGGCTCCCTCGGTCATCGCCGGTCGCTCCGTCCGCATCCGGAAGTCCATGGAACGGGGCGTGATCCGGCCGAGGTTCTCCGGGCGCGAGAAGAAGGCCCAGGCCCGGTCGATGTCGGCCGGGACGGTTTGAGTCGCGATGAGCGTGTGTGTGGTCATGTCGACGCCTCGGGAGATGTCGCCCGCGGCCCTCCCCCAGAGGGCCGCGGGCGAGGGAGAGGGAGGGAGCCTGCTGGAGGAGCAGGGCGTTGAGCAGATCGGAGGACTTTGGAGGACTCCCCGCCGGGTTGTCTAATGTCTGTCGAGACTTTATCCGCCCACGAGCCGCCTGTCAAGCCTTCGTCGAACGTTTGCGGCGCTCGGCGGTGCGTGCTACAGTTCGACAGACCATGTACACGATCAAACAGGCCGCTTCACTCAGCGGGGTCGGCGCCCCGCTGATTTGCGCGTGGGAACGGCGCTACGGCATCGTCGAACCCATGCGGACGGCGGCCGGCTACCGGCTCTACGACGACGAGATGGTCGCCCGGCTCAAGGCGATGCGCGCCCTCATCGAGGCCGGTTGGAGCGCGGCCCAGGCGGCCGAGGGGATCATCAGCGAGGAGCTCCCGGTCGCGGAGTGGGCGCAGCGGGATGGGACGCGGCAGCGGCTACCCGCGATCACCGCGCAGCAGGGCACACATCGTCTCGATGATCCGGTGCAGGCGCTCGTCGATGCGGCCGCCGTCTACGACGGGGCGACCGTCGAGGCCGCCCTCGACGAGATGTTCGCGCGCGGCTCCTTCGAGGCGATCATCGACGACCTGGTCCTGCCGGCCGCCGTGGCGCTCGGTGAAGCGTGGGCCGACGGACGCGTCGAGGTGGCTGCGGAGCACATGGCCTCGGCCGCCATCGGACGGCGGCTCGCGACCGCGTACGGTGCCGCGGCGCGACCCGGAGATGCCCCCCATGTCCTCGTCGGCCTCCCTCCGGGCAGCCGTCACGAGCTGGGCGTCATCGCGTTCGCGATCGCACTGCGCAGACGCGCCATCGGCGTCCTCTACCTGGGCGCCGACGTCCCCGTGGCCAGCTGGGTGGACGCGGCGCAGCGCTCCGGTGTGCGCGCCGCCGTCCTCGCGGCCGTGACCGAGGACGATGTCCCCGCGGCGGAGGACGTGGTCGAGGCCCTCGAAGGCGCTCGAAGCGATCTCCTCGTGGTCGTCGGCGGGGCCCACGGCGCGCTGGTGCGTGGCTCCGATCGCACCATCCGCCTCCAGGCACCGCGCCTCACGATGGCGGCCGAGGAGCTCGCACAGGTCCTGGCCGAACCGCGTTCGTGACCGTGGCCGCTGACCCGGCGGCCGAGGGTCCGATCGTCGTGTGGTTCCGACGCGACCTCCGGGTCGGAGACCACCCCGCGCTCGCCGCAGCGGTTGGATCGGGACGACCCGTCATCCCCCTCTTCGTTCGCGACCCGGCCCTCATGGACCCCGCGCGCACCGGCCCGCGACGCCTGGCCCGCCTCGAGCGGGCGATCGCGGCACTCGATCGGGACCTCCGCGCGCTCGGGGGACATCTCGTGATCCGAAGCGGCCGACCTGACGAGGTCGTGGCCGCGGTCGCGCACGGGGCCGGCGCGAGCCAGGTCCACGCTTCGCGCGACTTCACGCCCTTCGCGGTGGCGCGCGACCGCAGCGTCGCCGCATCGCTGGATCTTCGGCTCTACCCAGGCACCCTTGCCGTGGAACCCGAAGCCACGGGCGACACCCGCGTCTTCAGCCCGTTCTTCCGACGCTGGGCCGCGGAACCGATCGAGCAACCTCTTCCGATCCCGCGACGGATCGACGTCCCGCCCCGGGTCGCGGGCGAGCCGCCTCCCGAGGTGACCCCGGAAGGCGAGCCCGAGGCCCGTGCCCGGCTGACCGCCTTCGCGAGCACGAGCGCGGCCGACTACGCCACCGGACGGGACCGGCTGGACCAGGATGGGACGAGCCGGCTCGGCGCCGACCTGCACCTCGGCACGTTGTCGCCTCGCCAGGTCCTGGCAGAGGTCGAGGAGGAGTCGTTCCGCCGCCAGCTCGCCTGGCGCGACTGGGCCAGCCACATCCTCACGTACCGACCCAGCGCACGGCGCGCAGCGTGGCGAGAGGACGCGCGCGACCTCGCGTGGCTCGACGACGACGCCGGCTTCCGGGCGTGGCGCGATGGGCGGACCGGCTATCCGGTCGTGGACGCCGCGATGCGCCAGCTCTCCGAGGAGGGCTGGCTCCACAACCGGGCCCGGATGATCGTCGCCAGCTTCCTGGCGAAGGACCTGCTCGTCGACTGGCGCCTCGGCGAGGCCCACTTCCTCCGCGAGCTCGTCGACGGTGACGTGGCCAACAACTCGTTCGGCTGGCAGTGGACGGCCGGCGTCGGCACGGACGCCGCACCGTTCTTCCGGATCTTCAACCCGGTCCGCCAGGGTGAGCGCTTCGATCCGTCCGGCGTCTGGGTCCGTCGGTGGGTCCCGGAGGTCGCGGCGCTCCCCGATCGATTCGTCCATCGACCCTGGATGACTCCGGACGGGCCACCACGCGGCTATCCGGCGCCGATCGTCGAACACGCACAGGCCAGGGCGCGAGCCCTGGCCTGGTTCCGGGAGCGGCCGCGGCGGTCCCGCTGATGCGGTACCTGGGGTTCAGCCGCCGGGGCGCAGCGTCCCGCTGAAGACCTGCCACGCGAGCAGCGTCTTGGCGACGAGGCTCATGACCATGTAGGTCTTTTCTCCGACGAGGTAGTCGCGCCACATCCCGATCTTTCGGTATTGCAGGACCATCGTGATCGCGAAGATGTTGAACGAGACGAAGAGCGTCCCGACGATCACGTAGACGAACGCGGGGATCCCCGCGTCGGCAGGCAGGTCGGCCTGGGCCCCGTAGGCGAACAGGATCGAGAAGATGCCGATCCACGGGGCGATGCCGGCGATCGTCCCGAAGATGAAGTGCTTCCAGTCCGGCCGATCGTGACGGCCCTCGTTGGCCGCTTCCATGCTCCAGCCGAACAGGTTCATCGCGATGTTGGCGCCGGCGATGGCGACGAGGGCGGGGACGTCCTGGATGAACGAGATGTAGGCGATCGCGACGATCATGACCGTGCTGCTGAACGCGTACTCCACCCAGCGCAGCGGGTTCATGCCGCGGGCCAGCCACGCCTCATAGCGGGCGCGCAGTGGCCATCCGGCGGCGAAATGGGCGATGGCGCTCATCGCGAAGAACGAAGCGATCCACCAGGCAAGGGGCATCGAGAACAGCTCGACCTGGGTCTGCTCGACACCAACGAACGTCCCGTTCTCGATGATCGGCTTGACGGTCGGCACGAACGGCGCGAAGACGGTCGCCGTGCTGGCGATCGCGAGCATCGCGACGAACTGGACGCCATGGAAAGCGGTCAGCAGGCGGTTCCAGCGGGCCAGCGACCTGGCGCGAGGGGCGGGGATGGCGGCGGCGGTCATGGGAGCCTCAAAGGTATGTATAAGGTTAGTACAGACTTTACAGAACGGACGTGGTCCCGTCAATGCCCGGATCCCGGATCGTTGGGCCGTCGCGTCCCGCGCTCCATCGGCGGCCGGTATCCTTCACTGACCGAATCGCGTCTGTGCGCGACGGAGCCGGAGGACCCAGGACAGGTGCGACTCCAGGACAAGGTCACGATCATCACCGGCGCGGGCGGCGGCATGGGCCGGATCGCATCGCTCATGTTCGCGGCCGAAGGCGCGAAGGTCGTCGTCGCCGAGTTCAGCGATGCGGCGGGCCAGGAGACCGTGAGGCTCGTGCGCGAGGCCGGCGGCGAGGCGAGCTTCGTCAAGGTCGATGTCTCGAACGAGAGCGATGCGAAGGCGATGGTCGATCACGCGATCGCCGCCTACGGTCGAGTCGACGCTCTCTACAACAACGCCGGGATCATGCCCGAGGCCGATCACTCCGTGACCGACACGGACGTCGAGACCTGGGACAAGGTCATGGCCGTGAACGTGCGCGGCGTGTTCCTCGGCTGCAAGTACGCGATCCCGGCGATGATCGCCGGCGGCGGCGGCAGCATCATCAACATCGCGAGCTTCGTCGCCCTCGTCGGCTGCTCGGTCCCGCAGGATGCCTACACGGCATCGAAGGGCGCCCTCCTGGCGCTGACCCGCAGTCTTGCGGTCCAGTTCGGCCCGCAAGGCGTCCGCACGAACGCGATCTGCCCCGGTCCGGTCGAGACCCCGCTTCTCATGGACTGGCTCGTCAAGGACGAGGAGGCGAAGCGGATCAGGCTCGCTCGCAACCCCACCGGTCGCTTCGGCAAGCCCGAGGAGATCGTGTACATGGCGCTCTACCTCGCGTCGGACGAGGCCCGCTGGACGAACGGCGCCCAGATGGTCGTCGACGGCGGGATCTCGGTGAACTATTTCTAGGGATCGAAAGGTCGGCTGAGTCCGATGGCCAACCCGACAACGCCTGCCACGCTTCGGACGGCCGCAGCGCCGACCCGTCGGCGCGGGAGCGGGCGGGCCGCGACCCTGGCGATCGGGGTCGACGTCGGTGGCAGCGGGATCAAGGCGGCCCTCGTCGATGTCTCCACGGGCAAGCTCCTGACGGAGCGGATCCGCGTCCCGACGCCCAACCCCTCGACGCCCGCGGCGGTCGGTCGGACGATCGCGCGGCTGGTGAAGCGGACGGTCGAGAGCGCGATCGCGGGCACGCCCGAGCGCGGATCGGGGCCGGACGCCGGCTCCCCCGGAAGCGCGCCACTCGATCCGGCCCTCCTCGCCGCGACCCCGGTCGGCGTCGGCATGCCGTCCGTCGTCATCGACGGAGTCACCAGGAGCGCGGCCAACATCGACGCCGGCTGGGTGGACTTCGCCGCGGACGCAGCGCTGACGAAAGAGCTCGGTCGAGACGTCGTGATGATCAACGACGCCGACGCAGCCGGGCTGGCCGAGATGCGCTTCGGCGCGGGTGTCGGCCGGGACGGCGTCGTCTTCGTGCTGACCCTGGGCACGGGCGTGGGCTCGGGGATGTTCATCGACGGACGGCTCGTGCCGAACACGGAGCTCGGGCACATGGAGATCCGCGGGCGCGATGCCGAACGACGCTCGGCATCAGCGGCCAAGACCCGACGTGGCCTGTCCTGGAAAGCCTGGGCCCAGGACCTCGATGAGCACCTCCTCGCGATCGAGAAGCTGTTCTCACCGAAGCTGATCATCCTCGGTGGCGGCGTCAGCAAGAGCGCCGAGAAGTTCATCACCCGCCTGACCGTGCGCGTCCCCGTCGTCGCGGCCGAGTTGCGCAACGATGCCGGGATCGTCGGTGCCGCCATGGCCGCCGCCGAGCGCGGCGGGCGCGCCGGGAGCTGAACGCCGTGCGACCCGAGCCGTGGGTCGTCGATGCCTGATCTGTCCGCGCTCGGGTTCGAACTCACCCTGAACGAGCAGCTCGGCTTCATCCTGCAACTCGGCGGTGCCGTGGCCGCGGCGCTGGTCGGCGGCGCGATCGCCCTGCGCCTGCGTCAGCCGGCGATCGTCGGGTACCTGGTAGCCGGCGTCGTCATCGGGGTGCTGTCACCGGAGACGGCCGGTTCGGAGAATCGGATCGCCGTCCTGGCCGATGTGGGCGTCGTGCTGCTCCTGTTCGCGCTGGGCGTCGAGTTCTCGATCCGCGAGCTCCGTGAGATCCGCCACGTTGCGCTCCCGGGCGGCGTCGCCCAGATCGCGATCGTCCTCGGCGTGGGCGGGCTCGTGATGGTCGTGCTCGGCCACGAACTGCGCGAGGCCCTCGTGATCGGTGCCTGCCTGTCGATCTCGTCGACGCTCGTCGTCATCAAGACGCTCATCGATCGGGGTGAGACCGACAGCCTGCATGGGCGGGCGGCGATCGGCTGGTCGATCGTCCAGGACATCGCCACGATCCTGTTCATCGTCGCCCTCCCGCCGCTCGCCGGCGCGGATTTCGTCGGCCCCCTCGTCCTCGCTCTCGTCAAGGCAGCGATCTTCCTCGTCCTCGCCTACGTGCTTGGCACACGACTGCTGCCCATCGGGTTCGGGTACGTGGCCCGGCTGGGATCCAACGAGCTGTTCCTGCTGACGGTCGTCGCGACCGCGCTCCTGACCGCGTTCGCGTCGAGCGCGGTCTTCGGCCTGTCGCTGGCGCTCGGGGCGTTCGTCGCTGGCCTGCTCGTATCGGAATCGGACCTGTCGTACCAGGCGGCAGCCGAGGTGATCCCGTTCCGCGACCTCTTCGCCGTCCTGTTCTTCGTCTCGGTCGGAATGCTCCTCGATCCGGTCGCCCTGTTCGACGACCTCCCGACGATCGCGCTGCTCGTGACCATCGCGGTCGTTGGCAAGGGTTCGCTCATCGCGCTGCTCGGCTGGTGGCGCAAGCTGCCGATCCGCTCCGCCCTGCTCCTGGGCGCCGGGATGTCGCAGGTGGGTGAGTTCAGTTTCATCCTCGCCGAGAACAGCCTGGAACTCGGGATCCTCAGCGGCCGCGCCTACAACCTGATCCTCGGGACGGCGGTGGTCAGCATCCTCGTCAGTCCGCTCGCGCAGGGAGCGGCGATGCGGCTCGCGGAGCGATTCGAGGGGCGGCGCGGCCGAACAGCGGCGGCCATCGCGGGAGGCACGGGTCTCCCGGCCCTGTCCGGCCAGGACCCGGGCGGCGGCCCCGCGATCCAACCGCCACGCCCCGGGGCGGCTGGGACGTCGCGGACCGAGCGACTTCTGACACCGACAGCCGACGAGCACCGGCCCTCGGTGGTCGTACTGGGCGGCGGGCACGTGGGAGGCGTCGTGGTGCGGGCCGTACGGAATCGCGGGTTCCGGGTCGTGGTCGTGGATCGCGATCCGCGGCGGCTCGAGGAGCTTGCCCGGACCGGCGCCGCCACGCTGTTCGGCGATGCGGCGAACCCGGCGATCCTCGCCCGGTGCGGGCTGGACCATGCCAACGTGCTGATCGTGGCCGTGAACGATCCCCTGTCCGCGCGCCTGGCGACGGAGCGTGCGCTGCGCATCAATCCGCGCCTGCTCATCGCGGCCCGGGCGCGCGGGCAACACGAGGTCGGCGACCTGCGGGACGTCGGCGCGCGCCGGATCGCCGATCCCGACGCCGAGGTCGCCTTCGAGCTGGCTCGCCATGCGCTGCAGCGGATGGGCGTGTCCGGCCCCGAACTGACGGCGATCGTCACCGGCCTCCGACGCGACGTGTACGGCCGCGATCGAGCCTGATCCCGCGGGCCGTCCGGGACCCGTCCCCGCCAGCCACCCAGACCGTGCGGGCGCCGGCACCCAACGTCTCCCGCTGGCCACCCCCGGCGTATCATCGGGTCACCGAACAGCCGCGGCCCGGATGCCGCGGGCCAGGCAGACTCCACACGAGGATCCCGATGACGACCGAACAGCAGGCGACGACTGCCTCGACCGATGAGATCGCCCGGACCGCGATGGTCATCGGAGGCGAACAGGTCGCGGCAGCCGACGGACAGACATTCGACGTCGTCAACCCGGCCACCGGCAAGGTCATCGCGACCGCTCCGCTGGGTGGCAGGGAGGACGTCGATCGCGCGGTCACAGCCGCCCGCACGGCCTTCGATGACCCGAAGGGCTGGGCCACGTGGGCCGCCGGCAAGCGCGGCCGGACGCTCTCGAAGTTCGCGGCCCTCGTCAAGAAGAACAGCGAGGAGCTCGCGCAGCTCGAGACCCGCAACATCGGCAAGCCGATCTCCGGCTCGCGCGGCGAGGTGATCGGGGCGAGCCTCGTCTTCGACTACTACGCCGGTGCCGCGAACAAGATCTTCGGCCAGACGATCCCCGTCTCGAAGCCGGGCATCGACATGACCCTGCGCGAGCCGATCGGGGTCGTGGGCCTCATCGTCCCGTGGAACTTCCCGATCCTCATGGCGAGCTGGAAGCTGGGCCCGGCACTCGCCGCCGGCAACACGTGCATCCTCAAGCCGGCCAGCCTGTCGCCGCTGACGGCGATCCGCCTCGGGGAGCTGGCGCTCGAAGCCGGGATCCCACCCGGCGTCCTGAACGTCGTGACCGGTCCGGGTGGGAGTGCCGGCGCGGCGATCGCGGCACACGACGGCGTGGGCAAGATCGCGTTCACCGGCGAAACGACGACGGGGCAGGAGATCATGCGCCTCGCGTCGGGCAACGTGAAGAAGATCAGCCTGGAGCTCGGCGGCAAGAGCCCGAACATCGTCTTCGCCGACGCCGACCTCGAGAAGTTCGCGAAGGAATCGCCCTACTCGGTCTTCGACAACTGCGGGCAGGACTGCTGCGCGCGAAGCCGGATCATCGTCGAGCGCTCCGTCCACGACCAGGTCGTCGAGCTCTTTGCGAAGGCAACCGCCAACGTGAAGGTGGGCGATCCGCTCGATGACGCCACCGAAGTGGGCTCGCTCGTCAGCTTCAAGCAGCGTGAACGGGTCATGGACTACGTCGAGGCGGGCATCGCCGAAGGGGCGAATCTCGTCGCCGGCGGCCGTGTCCCCACCGAACCGGGGCTCGCCGATGGCGCCTTCCTGATGCCGGCGATCTTCGACGGCGTGACGAACGAGATGCGGATCTCCAGGGAGGAGATCTTCGGGCCGGTCGTCGCGATCATCCCGTTCGATACCGAAGAGGAAGCCCTGCGTCTCGCGAACGCGACGCCATACGGGCTCTCCGGGTCGATCTGGAGCCGCGATATCGGGAAGGCGCTGCGCTCGGCACGGGCCATCCAGGCCGGGGTGATCAGTGTGAATTCGAACAGCTCGGTCCACACCGAGGCGCCCTTCGGGGGCTACAAGATGTCCGGGATCGGGCGCGAACTCGGGATGTCCGCGCTCGAGCTGTACACCGAGGTCAAGAACGTCTACATCGACCTGAGCTAGGCACGCGGCTGCCGCGCGGGCGGACCACCGGGCGCGGGCCCGGTGGGCTTCAGCCCTCGGGCGATGCGTTCGATTCGAGCCGGGGGTGCAGCTCCGGATGCCGTCGCGCGACCCAGTCGCGGAGCGCCCAGTGGGTGGTCTTGAAGGCGATCCCCGACCACGGGATGCGCTCCGCCGCGAACGGCGTGATCTCGAGGGCCTCGGGATTCAGGCGCGCGATCCCACCCACGACACGGGCCTCCATCGCCAGCACCACGACCGCTGCCTCGATCCGTGAGTACAGCCCGATGATCTCGCCGGGTTCGATGACGAAGCCGGTCTCCTCGTGGGTCTCGCGGATCGCCGCCTCGGTGACCGTCTCGTCGACCTCGAGGAAGCCGCCGGGCTGGGCCCACAAGCCGCGACCCGGTGAGATCCCGCGTCGGAGGAGCACGATGTCCCCGTTGTCCATGAGCGGGATGGTCGTCACGACGAGGCGCGGATTGACGTAGGCGACGTGACCGCACGACCCGCAGGCGAGCCGATCGCGATCTTCGCCTTCGACCGGACCGAAACGAAGATCCCCACCGCAGCGAGTGCAGTAGTTCAGCGTCGCGGCCAGCCAGTTCGGGACGCCACCGCCCGAGTCGGCGTCGGTGGCGCGACCGTCCGGCCCGCGCAGCACCGACTCCAGGTCGTCCATGTCGTCGATGTCGTCGATGTCGCTCATGCGGACGGCACCGCACTCATGCCAGCACCACGGCCACGGCCGCGCCGGCGATCGCCAGCAGCCCGATGAGCCCGGCCGCGACCCACGTGAGCCTGAACAGGCCGCGGCCCCGGTTGACGGGCATCCACGCCCAGGCCGACCGCCAGATCCGCACCAGCGCATCTCCGTTGACCAGGATGATCAGCGGCGCCGCGATGACGACGCAGACCTTGATCAGGAGGCTGCCGAGCGGCATCCCGAGTTCGAGCCCCGTGATCGCGATCGCGCCGGCGACGAGGGCGATCGCCGAGAGGTTGATGTATTGCTTCTGGAGCGGCGTCGGCGCGACCTCGGGGACGGAACGCGGCGGGAGCGCGGCGAGGCTGGGCGGCAGGTTCGGCTGCAGCCGCGAGGCAGGCGTCGAGGATCCCGCGGGCTGGCGGTCGAGGGCGGGCATGCCCGGTTCCCAGCGTTCGTCGTCCATGAACCCGAGTGTACGCCGCCGTCGCGCCGTGGCCCGAAGCGGGCACCGTCGCACGCTCGAGAGTCAGGCACCCCGGCACATCAGGGCTCGCTACGATGGAACGATGGAGCCTCTCGCCGCCGCCTATCGGGTGTCGTCGTCATCGGTGGCACTCGGTGCCCTGGTTCTGGGCAATCTCATCCCGCTGGCCGGGGTCCTGTTCGCGGGCTGGGATCTGCAGACCATCCTCGTGCTGTATTGGCTGGAGAACGGGATCGTCGGCGCGTACAACATCCCCAAGATCCTGCTGGCCCAGGGAGACGCGTCGCCGGTCGGCTCGCCGGTGGGCAGGCTCGGAACGGTCGCCTTCTTCATGGTCCACTACGGGGGGTTCTGGGCCGTCCACGGCGTCTTCGTCTGGTTCGCGCTTCCAGCATTCGCTGCGGCTGCCACGGGTGGGCTGGCCGATCCCGACCCCACTGCGGTGCTGCTCGGCGGCATCGGGTTGGCCCTCAGCCATGGGGTCTCGTTCGTCCTCAACTATCTCGGTCGGGGTGAGTTTCGAACGGCCACGGTGGCCCGACAGATGTTCGTGCCCTATGGCCGCGTGTTCGTCCTCCACGTGACGATCGTCGGCGGTGCGTTTGCTGGGATGTTCCTGGGGACGACCCTCGGATCGCTGGTGATCCTGGTCGTGATCAAGACCGCGATCGATGCGGGTTTCCACCTGCGGGAACACCGAACGACCTGAGCGTGGTCAGACCCGACGCACCTCGGGGTCGCCCGTCGGGCTGGCTTCGATCCCGCAGGTCGGACAGAACCAGCGCGCCTCGAGCGTGGTCCCGCAACGCTCGTGGCGGATGGCGCCGTGCTCGTCCCCTGGGGCCGTCGGGTCGAGACGGCGGGCACCCCAGTCCGCGAGCATCCGCAGCGCCGACGCGAGCTCGTGGCCCTCGGTCGTGAGGCGGTAGTCGAAGCGGGGCGGGCGCTCCTGGTAGGCGCGGGCGACGAGGATCCCGTCGCGCTCGAGGCGGCGCAGGCGGTCGGTGAGGATGTTCGGTGCGATCCCGTCCACGGCCTCGGTCAGTTCGCCGAACCGTCGCGGGCCGTCGAGGAGCTCCTGGACGAGGAGGAGGCTCCAGCGATCCCCGACATGCTCGAGGGCGGTCGCGAGCGGGGACGTCGGGTCGGCCATGTCGGCGATGGTAGCCGAGGGGGCCGGGCGATCGACCGAGGGACTTGCAGGACTCACCGTTGGATAGTAACTTGCGGATTGCAAGTCACATCCACCCGCTTCGCGCATCGAGGACCCCCGCCATGTCGCTCATCCAGGAACTCCAGTCGTCCATCGAGACCGTCGTCGGCGAGGTCGGCCCGTCCGTCGTCGGGATCGGCGGTCGTTTGCGCGGTGCCGGCGTCGTCATCGGGGACGGCCTCGTGCTCACGAATGCTCACAACCTGCGTGGGCGCGCGGTCACGATCACCTTCTTCGACGGCAGATCGGAGCGCGGCACCGTCGCCGGCGCGGATGTCGACGGCGATCTCGCGGTCATCGAGGTCGGGACGGCAGACATCCCGGCCGTGGCGTGGGCCGATGGCGGCGCGGTCGGGGTCGGCTCGGTCGTCTTCGGAGCAGCCGCCGTGGCCGGTGGAGGCACGCGCGTCACGGTCGGAACGGTCAGTGCCGTCGCACGGGCATTCCGCGGGCCCGGGGGCCGGCGGATCGCCGGGTCCATCGAGCACACGGCGCCGCTCGCGCCAGGTTCGTCGGGCGGTCCACTCCTGGACGCCAGCGGCCGCCTCGTGGGGCTCAACACGAATCGGATCGGAGAGGGTTTCTACCTGGCGCTCCCCGCCGACGAAGCCCTCCGCGCACGCGTGGATGCGCTGGGGCGCGGAGAGTCGGCCCGGCGACGACGGCTCGGGATCGCGATCGTGCCGGCGCGGGTCGCCCGGCGACTCCGGCGCTCGGTGGGGCTCCCGGACCGGGCAGGCGTTCTCGTGCGCGGCGTCGATGGCGACGGTCCGGCCGCTCGAGCCGACATCCGAGAGGGCGATCTCATCGTGGCGATCGGCGGGAAGCCCGTCACCGACGCCGACGACCTCATCGATGCGCTCGCGGCAGCGACGTTGCCGGTCTCGGTCGACCTGGTGCGCGGAACGGACGATGTGTCGGTCAGCGTGACCGACGTGGATCAGGCCGAGCCGGAGGACTGATTTGACGGGTCGTCCATGACGGCCTGGGTCAGGTCGGCCCGGTACGTGGCGAGGCGCGCCGCAAGCGCGGCGTCCGACAGGGCGAGGATGGCGATCGCGAGCAGGGCCGCGTTCTCGGCATTGCCGATCGCGACGGTCGCCACGGGGATGCCGCGCGGCATCTGGACGATCGAGAGCAGGGAATCGAGCCCACCGAGATGCTGGGTCGGGATCGGGACGCCGATCACCGGCAGCTGGGTGTGGGCGGCGAGCATCCCCGGCAGGTGGGCCGCGCCGCCGGCTCCCGCCACGATGACCTGGATGCCGCGCGCGGCGGCTTCGGTCGCGTAGCGCGTCAGGTGGTCGGGCGTCCGATGGGCCGACACGACCCGCAACTCGCACGGCACGTCGAACATCTCGAGCAACGCGGTCGCGTTCTCGAGGATCGGGAAGTCCGAACGGCTGCCGCCGACGACACCGACGAGCGGCCGGCTGGATCCTTCGGTCATCGCCGTCCCTCCTCGTTCCAACGCAAGACGGCCCGTGCCGCTCGAGCACGATCGAGCGCCGCCTCGACATCCTCCGCCGTCGCCGTGACGTGGCCCATCTTGCGACGCTCGAAGACCTCGTGCTTGTCGTACAGGTGGAGGTGGACGTCGTCGAGGGCGAGAGCGTCGGCGACCCCATCGAGCCGCGCGGGACGGCGCGGCCCGGTTCCCAGCAGGTTCACCGTCGCGGCCGCCGCGCGCAGCGTGGCGTTGCCCAGCGGCAGACCGCAGATCGCCCGGATGTGCTGCTCGAACTGGCTCGTCACCGCGGCCTCGATCGTCCAGTGCCCGCTGTTGTGGACCCGCGGCGCCAGCTCGTTCACGACCAGGCCACCGTCGGGCATCAGGAACAGTTCGATCGTCATCACGCCGACCAGGGGGGCCGCATCGGCGACCGTCGTCGCGATCGCGGCGGCGGCAGCACGGACGCTCGCATCGATGGGTGCGGGAGCGACCAATTCCACGAGGATGCCCTCGTCGTGGACATTGCGGGCCACCGGATAGGTTGCCGTTCGGCCCGCGACGTCGCGCGCGACGACGACGCTCAGCTCGGAGGTGAAATCGACCTCGTGCTCGGCGAGGAGCGACTGGCCATGGTGCGCGTTCAGCCGCGCGATCGCCCCGACCATCGCCGTGTTGTCGGTGATCCGGAACTGGCTGCGACCGTCATAGCCGCCTGTCGACGCCTTGAGCCGCAACGGGAATGCGAGTTCGGCGGCTGCCACACGCAGGTCATCCACGGTGTGCACGGACCGCCAAGGGACCACGGCGATCCCATGCTCCTCGAGGAACGCCCGCTCGGCGAGTCGGTCCTGGGTCACGCGCAGGGCGTCGATCCCGGGCCTGACGGGGACTTGCTCAAGGACGGCCTCGACCACGGCGGCCGAGACGTGCTCGAGTTCGTACGTCACGACGGCGCACTCCCGCGCCAACCGCAGCGCGCCGGCCACGTCGTCATACCCCGCGATCTCGACACGATCGGCGATCGCTCCCGCCGGACAGGCCGGATCCGGGTCCAGCACGGCGATCCGGTAGCCGAGCTCGCGCGCGGCGAGACCGAGCATCCGCCCGAGCTGGCCGCCGCCCAGGATCCCGATGGTCGCGGGCGGCAGGATCGGTGAGGTCGTGTTCATCGGTGAGGCGATTGTAGGTTGCCGACAGCCCCGCAGGGCGTACGAGGCGATGCGTTGTAGGATGCCCGGACCATGACCGGTCGGGGCCCGCGTCGCCGCTCCCTTTCCCTCCTCCTGTCGCTCGCGCTCGTTGCCGCGCCCGGGACCGCGTTCGGAGCGTCCGCGCCCGGAGCGTCCCCGCCCGGAGCGTCCGCGGCCGCGGCCGCGGCCGCGGGACGGTTCACGTACGACCTGTCCGTGCCGCGCGACTTCGTGGCCCAGACCAACTTCGTCCAGTGCGTGGGCGCGAGCATGCAGATGATGCTCAACATGATCCGACCGAAGGACGACCGGAGCGCGGCGACCCAGCTCACGCTCCAGGAACTCGCGCGCGACCTGAGCGGCCAGCGGCCCGATGGACGTGAGCGGCAGGGTGCCAGTGTGCGCGGCTGGACGGCCGGCATGAACCTGCTCGGGGCGGGTCCCTATCGGCTCGTCGGGACCAACACGCTCGACGATGCGCTGCGCGTCGCGGCGACGGCGATGCGCGAGACCGGCCATCCCGTGGGCCTCCTCGTCTGGCGCGGACGCCACGCCTGGGTGATGAGCGGCTTCCACGCAACGGCCGATCCGCTGACCGGCGGCGACTTCGACGTGACCGCGGCCGTGGTCATGGACCCGCTCTACCCGTACGGCTCGAAGGTCTGGGGCCCCAGCCCGAAGCCGCGCGAGGCCCTCACCCCGGCTGAACTCGGCAAGCAGTTCGTGCGGCGCGGGAACTGGGGATCGCGACCGTCGACGCCCGCACCGACCGCGGCGGCACCCGGCGATCCCGCGGCCGCGAACAACGGCGTCAGCACGACGTGGGCCGGTCTGTCCGGCAAGTACGTCCTCGTGCTGCCGTTCGTGCCCATCCCGGTCGCCGGGCTGGGCTTCGCCGCTCGATAGGTCTCGCCCTCGCGGGAAGGGCGCGAACGGGCGGTCATCGCTCGCGCAACACGGCAGAGATTCGAGCGTCGGACCGGATAGCATCGCTATCGATGGCCACCGATCGGATCCCGCTCATCCTCGACGTCGACACCGGGATCGACAATTCGCTTGCGCTCCTCTATGCCGCCGCGTCCGACGACGCGGAGATCGTCGCGGCGACGACGGTCTTCGGGAACACCGAGGCACTCACTGCGGCACGCAACACGCAGATGATCCTGGAGCTTGCCGGGCGAACCGACGTGGAAGTGGCGCTTGGCTGCGAGGTACCGCTCCGCCGACCTCTCGAGACCACCCCCGAGACGCACGGTCCACTCGGTCTCGGCTACGCGGAGCTGCCGTCGCCGCGAGCCGCCCTCAGCGCGCGTCGAGCGCCGGAGCTGATCGTCGAGGAGGCGCGCCGCCGACCCGGCGAGATCGTGCTCGTCACACTTGGGCCGCTCACGAACCTCGCGACGGCACTGGAACTGGAGCCGGACCTGCCACACCTGCTGCGCGGCTATGCCCTGATGGGCGGCGCGTATCGGGCATCCGGCAACACGACACCGACCACCGAATGGAACATGCACTGCGATCCGGACGCGGCGAGGAGCGTCTTCCGGGCGTGGGGTGCCGCCGCGGCCGCCCGCCCCGAGATCGCCCGGCCGCTCGCGCTCGGCCTCGACGTCACCGAGCAGGGCATCTTCCTGCCGGCCCACCTGGAGCACCTGAGCGAGCGGGCCGGCGCGGATGCGCCGATCGTCCGCTACGTCTCGGACGCATTGCGCTTCTACATGGAGTTCCACCTTCGATACGACGGGTTCTACGGCGCCTTCGTCCACGACCCCATGGCCGTCGCCGCGGCCCTCGATCGGACGCTCGTGCGGACCGAGGCGGTCCACGTGGACGTCGAGATCGGGGGCGAACTGACCGCGGGCATGACCGTGGCCGACTGGCGGCACCTGACCGGCAACGCCGCGAATCTCGATGTCGCCGTCGAGACGGAGGCCTCGACGTTCATCGACCGGATGCTTGACCGAATCGCAACCCTGGCGATCGGCACGCGGGGCTAGCGTCGCGTCGTCCGGCGTGGCACTCTGCGCGATGGAGGGATCAGGCTGGTGCGGGCCGGCCACCAAGCGGAGGAGGGCATCATGACCGGGAGCTGGTTTCGGATCCTCGTCGGGGTGGTCGTCGGGCTCGTCGTCATCGTCGTCGGGCTGGGAACGGCCCTCGATGCGACCGCCGACCCGGATACCGGGCTCATCGCCGGGTCCAACCAGTTCGCCCTGATCGTCGCCCTCGCGCTGCTCATCGGATTCATCGCGTATGCCGCGGTCGAGTACGCCCAGACGCGCCGCCTCGACTCGATCACGCGCCAGTTCGATACCCGGACGATCGTGCTCATCCCGATCGCGATCGCGATCAACATCGTCCTGGGCCAGACCGTCGGGACCGCGCTGAAGATCCCGCTCTACATGGACTCGATCGGCACCATCCTCGTCGGCGCACTGGCCGGCCCGATCCCGGGCGCCATCACCGGTCTTCTTGCCAACCTGATCTGGACGTTCGTCCTGTCGGGCACGCCGTTCGGCAGTCCGTACGCCTGGCCGTACGCGATCGTCGCCGCCGAGATCGGCCTCCTCGCCGGCATCTTCGGCTATTACGGCTTCTTCCGGAGCCGCCCGAACACGCCACTCCCCCGCCTCGTGGTCGGGACCGCCATCGCCGTCGCCGTCCTGCTCGCCCTGACCTTCTACGGCATCCTGCCGTTCTACACCGAAGGGATCACCTTCTTCGGCGACCTGGGCTCAGTCGATCCGATCTTCGTCATCGTGGCCTACGCGATCGCCGCGATCCTCATCCTCGCCGTGGTGGCGCTCGTCGTCCAGCTCATCTGGAAGCGCAACCTGGGGGTCGCCTACATCGTCGTGGGTGGCGCGATCTGCGGTGTGATCTCGGCGCTCATCTCGGCACCGATCACCGCCATCTTCTTCGGTGGCGTGACCGGCAGCGGCTCGGACCTCCTCGTGGCGGCGTTCCAGCAGGCCGGTTCATCGCTCATCGAGGCCGTCTTCCAGCAGGGCCTGCTCCAGGATCCCATCGACAAGACGTTGACCTACATCGTGGTGTTCGCGCTCCTGAACACGTTGTCGAGGCGCTTCACCGCGCGGTTCCCGCAGGGCGAACGAGCCGTCGGCACGATTGAGGGCTGACGGCATCGACGAAGCGATCCCAGTATCGCCTCGGGGAGCCGGCCCAGGGTCGTCGGGACCCGAGCTCTCGGAGGCGGATTCGACTTACCTGGCAGGTCTCGCCCCGCCGACGCCGACGGCCTATCACCGCCTCAACCCGCTGACCAAGGCGACCGCGGCGACCGTCGCCACGCTGTCCGCGTTCGTGCTGGGCGGGTACGTGGGCCCGCTGGCGATCCTCGCCCTGGGGGTCGTGCCGAGCGCGATCGCGGCGGGCATGCTGGGGCGGCTTGCCAGGTTCGCAGCTTTGGTCAGCCTGCCGATCGCCATCTCGGTTGCCCTCGTGTCGGTCTTCACCCGGGCGGGCGAGACCGTCCTCTTCGTCATCGGACCGTTCGACGCAACGGCGGAGGGCGTCGACTTCGCGGGCCAGATCATCGTGCGGCTGTTCGTCATCGCGATGGCGCTCGGCCTGTTCGGGCTGACCACGAACCCGCGCGCGCTCGTGATGGATCTCGAGCGGCGCGGCGTGTCGCCGCGGGTCGCGTTCGCCGCATCCGCCACCCTCGAGACGATCCCCGCGATGATCGAGCGAGCCCAGACCATCCAGGCTGCCCAGCGCGCGCGCGGCCTCGACACGGAGGGCAGCCTGCGAGCTCGGGTCCGGGGGGTGATGCCCCTGGTCGGACCGGTCATCCTGTCATCGCTGACCGAGGTCGAGGAGCGCAGCCTGGCGCTGGAGGTCCGCGCGTTCGGCCGGCCGGGGAGCCGTCACCTGCTCTGGACCCTCCCCGACTCGGGGCGACAGCGGGTCGTGCGCTGGCTTCTCCTGCTGGGATTCGTCGTCGTGGTCGTGGGTCGCGCGACGGGCTCGCTGCCGGAGCCGTTGTAGGTGCGCCGATGCTGACCCTGCGCGCCGCCTCGTACCGCTACCCGGGCTTCGCTCGCCTTGTCCTCCAGGATCTCGATCTCGAGATCGGACCGGGCGAGATCGTCGGACTCGTGGGTCCCAACGAAGCGGGCAAGTCCACGCTCTGCCTCGTGGCCGCGGGCCTCGCGCCGGCGTCGATCGGAGGGACGCTCACGGGCGAGGTGCTCGTCGACGGCCTGGCGACCACGGGCCGCTCGACCCACGACCTGGCCGCGAGCGTGGGCCTGGTCTTCCAGGACCCGAACACGCAGCGTTCGGGTGTCACCGGGACCGTCTTCGAGGAGGTCGCGCTTGGTTCGGTGAACCTCGGTCGAAGCGTCGCGGAGACGGTGAAGCGGACGCGCGCCGCGCTCGCGACCCTCCGCATCGAGGCACTCGCCGATCGCGACCCGGCGCGGCTGTCGGGGGGCAGGCGCAGCTCGTCGCCGTCGCGTCGATCCTCGCGATGGGTCCCCGCCTGCTCGTCCTGGATGAACCGACGGCCCAGCTGGATCCCGAGGGTACGCGCCTCGTCGGCGAAGCCCTGCGAACGCTCGCGGCCGGCGGCGCGGCGATGCTCATCGCGGAGCACAAGACGGATCTGCTCGATGGACTGTGCAGCCGGATCGTGGGTCTCGATGAGGGGCGGATCGCGTTCGATGGCCCCGCATCCACGGTCCTCGAGAGCGCGGGGTTGGTCGCGATCGGGGTGGAGGCGCCGGCGCGGGTGCGGCTCGCGACCGCGGCCGCGGCCCGTGGGCTGGCGTTCCCGGATGGCGCGCTGGTCGCGGCGGCGGGCGGGGCCGCAGGGGAACGCGCATGATCGAGATCCGCGGCCTCGTCCATGTCTACCCGGGCGGCACGCGGGCGCTCGACGGCGTCGACCTGACGATCCGCGACGGCGAGCGGATCGCGATCGTCGGACAGAATGGGTCCGGCAAATCGACGCTGGTGAAGCACCTCAACGGACTCCTGCGACCCACCGAGGGCGAGGTGATCCTCGACGGCGAACCCACGGCATCGATCCGGGTCGCGCACATGGCGACCCGCATCGGACTCGTGTTCCAGGATCCGGATCGGCAGATCTTCGCCGGGAAGGTCCGCGCCGAGGTGAGCTACGGGCCGCGCAACCTGGGACGGCGCGGAGAGGAGCTCACGGCCGCCGTTGACGCGGCGCTCGTCGCGGTGGGCCTCGAGGGGGTGGCCGACCAGAACCCGTACGACCTGGGGTACTCGCGGCGCAAGCTCCTCGCCCTGGCCTCGATCCTCGCGATGGGAACCCCCACGATCGTTCTCGACGAGCCGACGACCGGTCAGGATGCGGCGGGCGTGGCCCGGATCGGCACGCTCGTCCGGGATCTTGGGACGGCGGGCCGCACCGTGATCGCGATCAGCCACGACATGCGTTTCGTCGCCGAGACCTTCGAGCGGATCGTGGTCATGGGCGCGGGGCGCATCCTCGCCGACGGCACACCGGACGAGGTCTTTGCCGAGCCATCGTGGCCCACGCTCGGTGCGACCTATCTCGAGCCGACGCTCGCTGCGCGAGTCGGAGCCCGCCTCGATCTCGGCTCCACCCCCACCGAATCGAGCCTGATCGACGCGCTCGAGCAACGCGGGCGTGCGTGATCGGACCCCGCCCCTGGGGCACGTCCCGCGCGGTTCGGGCCGGATGGCCCATCCGGAGAGTCCGTTCGCCCGATCCCGTCGGACTGCCGGGTCGCCATGATCGAAGAGCACGAGGAGGTGCCAAATGCGGATCCTGCTAGCGACCGACGGCTCCGAGAGCGCCGTCATGGCGCGCGACCTCGTGGGGTCCATGGCCTGGCCCGAGGGCTCGTCGATCCGCGTCATCTCCGTCGTCGAACGGCCTGTCGGCATCATCCCGACCCCGTGGCTCGCGCCCGGACCGGGGAATCTCGGTGAGCTCTACGCGGCGGTCGTCGACGAGTTGACACGCGCCCTCGAGGCGACCGAGGCGCTATTGCGGCGCCCCGGGATCACCGTACAGGGGGTCCAGCGCGAAGGCCGTGCCGCGTCGGTGATCGTCGATGAGGCGCGGGAGTTCGTGGCCGACGTCGTCGTCCTCGGCAGCCGCGGCCACGGAACCATCGCGTCGATGCTGATGGGCTCGACCTCCGCCGAGGTCGTCGATCACGCACCGTGCCCCGTCCTCATCGCGCGAACGCCCGCGATCGGAGGCGTCCTGCTCGCCGACGACGGCTCGGAATCGTCCGAGCGGGCGCGGGAAGTGCTCGAGGCCTGGGCGCCATTCGCCGACGCGGAGGTCACGGTCCTGTCGGTCGCCGAAGTGTCCGGCCCCTGGATCATCGGCGTCGCACCCACGATGTACGACGAGGTCCTGGCGGCACATGCCGCCGACCGTGCCGAGGCGAACCGCAATGCCAGCGCGATCGCGAGCGCCGGCGCCGAAGCCCTGACCCGGGCCGGGCGCCGAGCGGAGGCGATCAGCGACGAGGGCGATGCAGCCCATCGGATCCTCGAGACCGCTCAGGACCGAGCGTCCGGGCTCATCGTCCTCGGATCACGCGGCCGCACCGGCATCGTCCGCGCGATGCTCGGATCGGTTGCCAGGAACGTGCTCCATCACGCGAAGGCATCGGTGCTGATCGTTCGCTGAACGCCGAGCAACGTCATCGCGGAGCTACGCGAAACGGCCGGGGTGCCCGTGGGGCACTCCGGCCGTCGTGATTCAGAGATGACGGACGGGACGCGGTCAGGCAGATCGCGTCCCGTCCGGGTCTCGGGGACCCTGGGTGAACCGGTCGCTAGCGGCGCCGCCGCATCACGGCCGGTGTCGGCGTGACGAAGGCCACGACCAGGAGCACGGCTCCCAGCACGGCCAGGGCGAGCATCAGGCCGAGGCCCGATGAACTCCCCGTCGTCGAGCCGAGGGCGTCCGTCGGCGGCAGGGTCGCCGGCGGGGTGCCGGTGGCTGCAGCTGGCGGGGCCGGGACGAAGACATCCGAGACGTCCGAGTCGGGCTGCGTGCGATCCGACTGGATCGTCGCGACGTTCTCGAGCGGCTGGGCGAATTCGGCGGCACCGATGGCCACGACCGCCTGGTACGACACCTGGCCGTCGGCTGCGATCGAAGCCGCAGTCCAGGTCAGGGTGCGCGTCGCAGCGTCGTAGCCGACGAACGTGAAGTCGGCGCTGTTGGTGGCCGAACCGTCGACGTAGTCGAGGCCGACCGGCAGCACGTCCGTGATCACCGCATTGGTGATCCCATCCGGGCTGGAGATCGTGTACAGCAGGGTGAACGTGACCGTGGTGCCCTCTTCCGCCGTCGGGAGGTCGAGGACGAGCGGTGCGTCGTTGAGCTTCTCGATGGCGAGCGTCGGATCGTCCTTGACGGTCACCGTCGCATCGTCGTTGTCGCTATCGGTCGAGCCGTCGTTGTCCACGACCGAGGCCGTGACGACGTCCGTTTCGGTCGCGTTCACGACCGCCGAGAAGGCGCACTCGTAGTCACCACCGGCCGGGATGACCCCACCCGTGGCACACGTGCCCACCCCATTGAGGTTGCCGTAGATGCTGTCCGTCAGCGAGGTCAGCGTGACGGCCTCGGCCGACGCGTTGTGGACCACGATCGAGAACTGCACCACTTCGCCGGAGAAGATCTCCGTCGGGTTCGCGGTCTTGACGACCGTGACCTGCGGCGGCACGTCGGTCAGCGTGACCGTCGCGTTGTCGAAGTTGGAGGCTTCGGTCTTCTCGTCATCGATGACGATGGCGACCACCGTGTTCTCGTGGACGAAGCCGGCATCGCCCGTGACGAAGCCATTGAATGTGCAGGAGAACGTCGCCCCCACCGCGATCGCGACCGAGCCGTCGGCAACGCAGTTGCCCTGGCCGTCGAGGTCACCGAATTCGGTGTCGATCAGGCTCGTGAGCCAGACCGTCTCGTTGCTGTTGTTCGTGACCTCGACGTGGAAGCTGACCTCGCCACCGGGCTCGGGCATGCTCCCCGGCGTCGCGGTCTTCACGACCGTGATGCTCGGGTCGACATCGATGACCATGACGACCGCGTCGTCGTTGTCGGACGCCGAGTTCTGCTCGTTGTCCTGGACCGTGACGGAGGCGATGTTCGTGTACGACCCGACCGCGACATGCGCTGTCGGTGAACGAGCACTCGACCATCTGGCCCGGGCGTGAGCGTGTCGCCGATCAGGCCGAGGCACTCGGCGCTGAGCGTGGCCTTGTCGTCGGACAGGGCCGTGATGACGACATCCTCGATCGAGGTGTTGGTGATCTTGAGCGTGTAGGTGAACACTCCACCCGGTTCAGCGCGGCTCGCTCGGAGTCGGCGGTCTTGACGATCGACACGGTCGGCAGCGCGTCGGTGACGTTCACCGTCGCGTTGTCGTTGTCGGACGCCGAGTTCTGCTCGTTGTCCTGGACCGTGACCGAGGCCGTGTTGGTATAGCCGCCCGCTTCGACATGCGTGTCGGTGAACGAGCATTCCACCATCTGGCCCGGGGTGAGCGTGTCGCCGATCAGGCCGAGGCACTCGGCGCTGAGCGTGGCCTTGTCGTCGGACAGGGCCGTGATGACGACATCCTCGATCGAGGTGTTGGTGATCTTGAGCGTGTAGGTGAACACTCCACCCGGTTCAGCGCGGCTGCTCGGGGTGGCGGTCTTGACGATCGACACGGTCGGCAGCGCGTCGGTGACGTTCACCGTCGCGTTGTCGTTGTCGGACGCCGAGTTCTGCTCGTTGTCCTGGACCGTGACCGAGGCCGTGTTGGTATAGCCGCCCGCTTCGACATGCGTGTCGGTGAACGAGCATTCCACCATCTGGCCCGGGGTGAGCGTGTCGCCGATCAGGCCGAGGCACTCGGCGCTGAGCGTGGCCTTGTCGTCGGACAGGGCCGTGATGACGACATCCTCGATCGAGGTGTTGGTGATCTTGAGCGTGTAGGTGAACACTCCACCCGGTTCAGCGCGGCTGCTCGGAGTGGCGGTCTTGACGATCGACACGGTCGGCAGCGCGTCGGTGACGTTCACCGTCGCGTTGTCGTTGTCGAACGCTTCCTCGTCGCCGTCGGTCACCACCGCCGTGGCGATGTTGACGTGCTGGGCGCCGGCGTCGCCGGTGATGTTCTTCGTGAACTGGCAGGAGTACGTGGCTCCGGAGGCGATCGAGCCGCCCGTCGCGCAGTTGCCCTGGCCGTTGAGGTCGCCGTAGACCGAGTCGGTGAGCGAGGCGAGCGTGACCGCCCGATCGCTCGTGTTGTGGACGTCGACCGTGAAGGTCACGGGGCCGCCCGGCTCCTGGACGGAAGTCGGATCGGCAGTCTTCGTCACGTCGACCATGAGGGGCGCCGCGCAGCCGATCTCTTCGAAGAGCTCAGCCGCGAAGGATCCGAAGTCGGCGTCGAGGTACGAGCCGCCACCGATCTGGGTCATGACGGCGGGCGCCCACTGGGCATCGCCGGCGGCCGAGAACGGAAGCCCGGTGTCACCCGGATCCTGCGGCGTGCTGAGGTAGACGGCCTTGACGACATAGTCGGCACGTGCCGCGTTGGCGGCAGCGACCGCGGCGTTGGCGGCGGTCAACCAGGCGTTCGGGTCGCCCGTGCTCACGCCGCCGTTCGGGACGTTGGGGGATCCGTCCGTGAGGACGAACATGATGTTCACGACACCGGCGCGATCGCCGGAATTGTTCGCGGCACCGGTCGTGATCCCGGCGGCGGTGGGCGTGGCGCCCGTGGGCCCGGTGAGGGCCGCGACGGTCCCGAGGAACGAGGCCGCCGAGTCGTAGCCGGTCGTGAGCGCCGTGGCACTCGAGCCGTTGAAGCGGGTACCGCTGTAGATGCCGTCGCCACCCGCGTCCTGGAACGCGTTGACGAAGCCGCTGATCCCCGCCTTGAGGGCCGTCAGGTTCTCCGGCAGCCCGGACTGGGCAGCGATGGAACCCGACATGTCGATGACGAAG
Source organism: uncultured Chloroflexia bacterium (assembly GCA_963714835.1). Classification (GTDB taxonomy): domain Bacteria; phylum Chloroflexota; class Limnocylindria; order Limnocylindrales; family CSP1-4; genus CAKKPP01. Next base: position 127,161 of record CAVQPX010000003.1, on the reverse strand, counting down.
TTGAAGTCGGCCTTGCCGCAGTCCCTGGCGCTGAGCGGCCCGTTGGCCGTGCCGGCGTCGATGGTGCGGTATTCGACCGCGACGGTGACCCAGTCGACGGAGGTCGTCGCGGAGTTGCTACATGACGAGCCCGGGTCCTCGTTGCGGATCTCGAGGCGGAACTGGCCGTTGGACAGCGAGATCGGATCCCAGTCGGGGCTGGTCCAGCCCCACAGGTCCGTTGCGCCGCCGAAGACATAGTCCGTCTCGGTCTGCGTCAGGTCGGCCGTCTTGTAGCTCGTCCAGTCGCCGGCGGCGTTGCCCGACAGGCGGACCTGCAGGTCGCAGCCGCTGTTGTCGGTCGAGGACGCACGGACCGTGACGGTCAGACCGTCGATGATCGATCCCGCCGGGATCGAGATCCCGAAGTTGCGGAACCTCTGGTCGCTGTCACCGACCGCGGTCATGTAGTTCCCGGCGGTCGAACCTACCGCGTTCGCGGGGTTCGTCCACTCGTTGGGCGACGTCGAAGCACCGGCGTACAACGCCGGTGTCGCAGCCGCGAGAAGCGATCCTGCCGCGACGCTCATGAGCGCCACGGCAGTGATCAAGGCACTACCCCCCAAGGCAGCCAGCCTGCTGTGAATTCGCATTCGATGTGGTCCCCGAACCATCGATCAGCCCTCCGGAATGTGTACGTTCGCCGCTTGCGTCGGATGAGATGAGACGTCAGTGCGGCTCTGCGCAGCCTAGGGAGGGTCATGGTACTGAACAACTAGGACGGGCTGCCCCGCTCTGCTCCGGACCTCACCGGACGGGCCTAGAGCGCTAGGGGTTCGCACCACTTTGTCGGTGCGTTGCGGCACCATGGTCCTGGGACCAACGCCGCGAGCCGCCGGCAGCCGATCATCCGGCGCCGCACCGAGCAAGATCGGGCGGCGCGGACCGGGCGGCGCGGATCGGGCGGCGCGGATCGGGCGGCGCGGATCGGGCGGCGCGAGTCAGGCGGCGCGAGTCAGGCCTCGGTGATCGCGACCTCGTGGACGACCCCGTCGACGATCCGCCACGCCCGGAGGCTCTCCGCGCCCGTCATGGGGTCTGCCTCCCTGGGATCAAGCGATACGAGAACGTAGAGAGCGTCCGGGTAGAAGGCCTGGCGGATGTCGGTGGGAGACGGGTGCGCATGCGTGTGGGTGTGCGAATGGACGATCGCCCAGAAGACGGTGTCGTCGTCGTCCGTCTCGATCGTCAATCGAAGGAGGTCCTCAGGGTGGATCTCGTAGAGATAGGGCGAGGCGGCGAGATTCCGCAGCGGTTCGTAACGGATGGCGACGCCACCGTCCGCCGCGGGCCGGTCGCCGATGATCAGGCCGCACGACTCGTTCGGGTCCTCGGCTCGCGCCTGGGCGACGATGGCCGACCGCATCTCCGCCGGCACACGCACGGCGGACGGACCGGGATGGGGCGCGGCGGCGGCGGCGGCTGGCGCGGCGGCGGCGGCTGGCGCGGCGGCGGGATCAGCGCGGCGGCTTCGACGCTTGTTCTGCGGCATTTGTCAGATAGTTCCAATCAAGCGGAACGACTCCTGGGCGCGGACGTGCGTGCGTCGGGGCGATCGGCGGGCCCGCCGGAGCCCCAACTGGCTCGTATCGATGGTTCCGTTTGCTCGAAACCATCTGGAAACGAACGGAATCAAGAGGGGTGGCCTTTCGGGGGTGGCTTTCGACCAGGGTGACCTTGGGCCGCGCGGCCAGGCGATCACCACCAGTTCACGCCGCCCTCGAGCGCGTCCTCCATCTCGTCGAGGTCGCCCGAGTACGTCCCGGCGGAGAGGTACTTCCAGCCACCGTCCGGCAGGAGGACGACGACCGTCCCCTCGTCCATCGTGGACGCGACCCGCGCCGCGGCGACGAGCACCGCGCCGCTCGACGGTCCGGCGAAGATCCCCTCCCGGAAGACCAGTTCGCGGAGGGCCGTGAGCGCCTCCCGATTGGAGACGAGGAACTTCGCGTCGAGCAGTGATGGATCGAGGATCTCGGGGACGAACCCCTCGTCGAGCGAGCGCAGGCCCTGGACGTTCTCGCCGGGCAGCGGCTCGGCGGCCACGATCCGGACCCCGGGCCGGTGCTCGCGCAGGTAGCGCGACACGCCCATCAATGTGCCCGCCGTCCCGAGACCGGCGACGAAGACGTCGACTTCCGGGCAATCGGCGAGGATCTCCGGCCCGGTCGTCTCATAGTGGGCGCGTGGGTTCGCTTCGTTACCGTACTGGTAGGGCATGACGAATCGCGGGTCCTTCGACACGAGGTGCTTCGCAACGGCGATCGCGCCATTCGAGCCCTGTTCGCCGGGCGAGTCGATGACCTCGGCACCGAACAGGGCGGCCATCTGGCGTCGCTCCATCGTGATGTTGTCGGGCATCACGAGCGCGACGCGATAGCCCTTGCGCCGCCCGATCATCGCGAGCGCGATCCCGGTGTTGCCCGAGGTGGGCTCGAGGATGATCGAGTCCTCGTGGAGGAGCCCGCGGGTCTCGAGGTCCTCGACGAGGTACTTCGCGACACGGTCCTTGACCGAGCCGGTGGGGTTCATCGCCTCGAGCTTGGCGAGGATCCGGACCGCCGGGTTCGGCGACATCCGGGGGATCTCCACGAGGGGGGTGTGACCGATCGAGTCGAGGATGTCCCCGAAGCGACCGGTACGCGTCCGATCAGCGGCCGGTGGCGCACCCATCGTCAGCCACCCGCCATCGCCGGGAGGAGGCGGACCTCGTCGTGCGCGCCGACCGCCGTCGCGAGGCCATCGAGGTAGCGGACGTCCTGGCCGTTGACGTAGACGTTGACGAATCGGTTGAGCTCACCCTCGGGCGTGAACAGCTGGGCCCCGACCGACGGATGCGCCTCGGCCAGCTTGCGGACCAGCTCCCCCACCGTGGCGCCCTCGAGCTCGAGCTGCTTCGCACCGCCGGCGGCCGCGCGCAGGACCTGCGGGATCCAGACGCGGCTCATGCCTGCGCCTCGGGTGCCGCCGCTGGCGTCGGTGCAGGGTCCGCCGGCGCCACGTCCACTCCGCCGCCAAGCACGAACGGTGCATCACCGCCGAACACCGGGATCGGCAGCGGCGTGCCGGCCTCGCGGGCCGCGGTGGCCTTGTCCGAGCAGACCGGGCACTCCGGATCGCGCCGCAGACGCAGCTCCGTGAAGGAGGCATCAAGGGCATCGAACAGGAGGAGCCGGCCGGCCAGGCTGTCGCCGATCCCGAGGAGCAGCTTGATCACCTCGTTCGCCTGGAGCAGGCCCATGATCCCGGGCACCACGCCGAGCACGCCGGCCACCGAGCAGCCGGGCGCCATCTCGGGCGGTGGCGGGGTCGGGTAGAGGCAGCGGTAGCAGGGACCCTCGTAGGGCACGAACGCGGTGAGCTGGCCTTCGAACCGGAACACGCTGGCGTGGACCACCGGGATGCGCAGCTTGATCGCCGCATCGTTCAGGATGTAGCGAGTCTCGAACGTGTCGGTGCCGTCGACGATGACGTCGTAGCCGGCGATGATCCGCTCGACGTTCGAGGCGATCAGCATCTCGTCATGGAGGAGGACCTTCACGTCGGGGTTGAGCGCGTTGATGGTCTTCTTCGCCAATTCGGTCTTCTTCTCGCCGATCCGGTCGTTCGCGTGGATGACCTGGCGCTGCAGGTTCGAGAGGTCGACGACGTCGAAATCGATGATCCCGAGCGTGCCCACGCCAGCCGCCGCGAGGTAGAGCGCCGCCGGGGCCCCGAGCCCGCCCGCACCGATGAGCAGCACCTTCGAGCCGAGGAGCTTGGCCTGGCCCTCGGCGCCCACCTCGGGCATGAGGAGATGGCGCGAGTAGCGGATCTTCTGCTCGGCGGACAGGGCCACGGGCATCGACCATGGGAGGCCTGCCGACTTCCAGGCGTTGAAGCCGCCACGGATGACCGCGACATCCTCGTAGCCCATCGCTCTGAGGTCGCGGGCCGCGAAGTAGGAGCGGATCTCGCTCGAGCAGTAGAGAGCGATCGGCGTCGCGCGCTCGGGCAGGAACGCCTCGATGTTCATCTCGATGTAGCTCCGCCCGATGTGGAGGGAATCGGGCACGAAGCCCTGCTCCCATTCCTCGACCTCGCGCACATCGATGATCGTGAGCGCATCGCGGCGGCGGCGCTCATCCGCGTCGCGCGCGGTGATCTCGGGAACGAGATCGCGGGCCTCGCGGAGGAGGTCGCTGTAGGACTTCGGCATGTGCGTCAGGGTGGCTCCGGTGATCGACGGGCTGCCGGTTCATTCGTTCGGCAGGGCGGTTCGCGCCGACGGGCGCGAGAGAGGGGCTGGCGAGCCGGCGTCAGGCCGGCGGCCGACACCTACAGCGACCCGGGAGCATCGGGGTGAAGCCGGGCTGAGTCGCGACGAGCTCGGCCATGACGCGCCGGGCCGCGAACTGACCAGTCATCACGCCTTCGCCTTCGGGGCCGACTTCGCGGCGAGACTCTCGACCGCCCCGCCCACCGTCTCGAGCGAGAGCATCGCGCACTTCAGGCGCGCCGGGCTGATGTCGATGCCGAGGAGGTCGAGGAGGTCGTCGGCGCGGAAGGCGGCCACCTGCTCGACGGTCTTGCCCTTGATCTCGTCGGTCAGCAGCGACGCCGACGCCTGGCTGATCGCGCAGCCGCGGCCAGTGAACCCGACCTGTTCGACGACGCCGTTCCGGATCCCAAGTTCGATCGTGATCCGGTCGCCACACAGCGGATTGGCGCCCTCCTTGCTGACGGTAGGCGCCTGGAGCGGCCCGAAGTTATGGGGCCGACGGTAGTGCTCGAGGATGTAATCGCGATAGAGATCGTCCATGTCGTCGCCGAGTGTACCGCCACTCAATCCCGAGTGCCACCGTCGGGATTAGCAGGCGGCATCCCGCCGGGGTCCGCACCGTCCGCTCCGAGCGCGCGCGGCCGGGTCGGTCCGCGTCGGTCCGCGTCGGTCCGCGTCGGTCCGCGTCGGAGCGTCCGCGATTCCCGTCTCACGCACCGATCTCGTCACCAGTGTGCACAAGGCCCTCCCGGATTCGGCCCCCAACGGCCAGGATCGGCATGGCCTTGTGCACGTTCGAGCTTGAATCGTCCCGCGAGGCGGGAATCCGGCCAGGATCACCAGCCGAACGAGGTCGAGACCTTCGTCGACGCCCGGCGCGCGAGGGGGCGTCCTGTCGCGATCGCTACGGCTCCCCGCCGCCGGGAGGCGAGCGGGTTGGAAACGGTGGCGCGGTCCAGTCGTCCAGCCCGCGTCGACGCACGTTCGCTTCGCGGCACAGATCGAGCCACGTCGGGTTGGTCTCGAGGTAGGCCCGATACGCCTGCTCGCGCGTAGCCTGGTCGCCCGCTGGCGGGACGTGGTCCCACGCTTCGCGGTCGAGCGCGGAGTAGTCGACCCCGTACCACCGACCAAGCTCCTGCAGCTCACCCCCGTGCGAGTGGCACCAGGCGCGCTCGACAGCGGAATCACCGCAACCGGCGATCACGGCGGCGAGCAGCAGGATCCGGATCGATAGCACGATGGTCCCGGTCAGGGCGCCAATGGCCTTGGCGGGAACTGGCTGCCGTCCACGAGGACGCGATCGCCGAGCGGCTCGCTCAGTTCGATCAGGACCGGGAACTCGGGGTTGCTCTGGCAGTCAGCGCCGCCGACGATGTGGCGTATGGCGATCGCCACTGCAACCGAATCGGGGCCGTAAACGACCAGCGGTTCGAGGACACGGCCTTCCGGCGACTGGCCGCTCGCGCATGCCGTCTCGGTGATGAGGACGTGCACCTCCCGGCTGTCGCGCGTGGGCCGAGGAAAGGCGGGGTCCAGCCGAATGGTCGCGCCGGTGATCCCGTCCGGGTAGGAGACCCCCAGGTGGCACTGCCCGTACGCGGCGACCGTCCAGCCGTTCCCCTCTGTCGCCACCGCGACCTGGACCCACGGCACCTCGGCGGTCCCGCGGGCGACGAAGAGGACGTCGCTCCCCGTGTCGACCACGCGGAACCACCCGTTCAGGGGCAGTGGCGAATCCGGCGTCGCCTCCTCGCGCACGATCCGCCGCAGCTCGGCGGCCGCGCCGTCGATCCAGTTCTCGGCACCCGAGAGCCCGCGCGTGATGGCTTCCGGAGGGAAGCGGAGGCGACTGCCGCACCACAGCGCGGGACGCGTGACCCACGCCGGATCGAACGACGGCGGTGGGGGCCCGGAAGCGTTCGGCGGTGCGCTGGGCGACGGGTCGCCGCTCGTTGCGGGCGTCGCTGCGGGGCTGGTGGCGGGGGGCGGCGATGGGGCGATCGCGATCGGACGCGGTGTCGGAAGCATGAAGATCTCGGGCGGACCGCCGGAGAGCCGATCACGCGCGATCGCGACGACGAACGTGTACGGGACGGCATCCGCGGTGCAGCCGCCGAGGCCGAACCCCGGGTCGACGCGGACCGTCGCAGCTCCGTCCCGAAAGTCGACACCACCGAACGATGGCGCGCAGAAGCTACTTCCGAAGTACGTGGCCAGGGCAAGGATCTCCCGGTCGTAGTCGACGTCCGGCGGACCGTCAAACGGCGCCGGGCTCTCCCAGCGCGTCGCATCCATCGCGACCCAGATGGCGTCGGTCTCGGCGGCCGCGTCGGAGATCGTCAGCATGGGGTCGATCCCGAGGGGCACGGCGGCCGGCGCCGCCTCGAGGACACCAAGGTATCGATACCCCGCGAGAGCCGGGATCCGCGGCACAACGACGAGCGCGACGGCGCCCACCGCAAGCGCGCCGACGAACAGGACGCCCACACGCCCAGACATCCGACCACGCAGCATGACTGGATCGTACGACTGAAGAGCCTGGACGGCGACGGGCCGCTCCCTACCCGAAGAGCCGGTAGACCTCGCGCAAGCCGACGATCAGCTGGTCCACGTCCTCGCGGGTCGAGTAGACGTTGAAGCTGGCTCGGGCGGTGGCCGGCAGGTCGAGGCGCTCGTGGAGCGGCATCGTGCAGTGGTGGCCGGCCCGGACTGCGACGCCGAACCGATCGAGCACCTGGGCCACGTCGTGGGGGTGGGCGCCGGGCACGTTGAACGGGATGACCCCGCCGCGGGCGTCGGCCGATGGGCCGTACAGCTCGATCGTCGGGAACTCGCGGCGCAGCGCGTCCATCGCGTAGACGATGAGCTCGTGCTCGTGGGCCGCCACGCGATCCATACCGAGATCCATGAGGTATTCGGCGGCAGCGCCCAGACCGATCGCCGCGGCGATGTCCGGCGTGCCCGCCTCGAACTTCCAGGGCACCTCGTTGAACTCGCTCCGGCGCAGGTGGACCTCGCGGATCATCTCGCCGCCGGCCATGTACGGGGGCATCGCATCGAGCAGCTCGCGGCGACCCCACAGCGCACCGGAGCCGGTGGGCCCGAGCATCTTGTGACCGGAGAAGACGTAGAAGTCGGCATCGATCGCCTGGACGTCGACCGGCACGTGCGGCACGGCCTGGGCGCCATCGACGAGGACGAGCGCGCCGGCCGCGTGTGCCATCGCGGTCATCTCGGCGACCGGGTTGATCGTGCCGAGCGTGTTCGAGACGTGGGTGAACGCGACCAGCTTCGGCTTCAGGCGAAGGAGCACCTCGAAGACGTCGAGACGGAGGATCCCGTCGTCGGTGATCGGGATGAACTCGAGGTCCGCGTCCTTCTCCTGGACGAGGAGCTGCCACGGGACGAGGTTCGCGTGGTGCTCCATCTCGGTGAGGACGATCGCGTCGCCCTTGCCGATGTTCTTGCGACCCCAGCTCGCCGCGACGAGGTTGATCGCCTCGGTCGCGTTGCGGGTGAAGACGATCTCGCGCGACGTCGGGGCGTTGATGAACCGGGCGACACTTGCCCGCGCGGCCTCGTAGGCGGCCGTGGCTCGCTCGCCGATCTCGTAGATCCCGCGATGGACATTCGCGTTGTACTCGCGGTAGTAGGTGTCCATCGCCTCGATGACCGCGAGCGGCTTCTGGCTGGTGGCCGCGGAGTCGAGATAGACGAGCGGCTTGCCGTGAGAGGTGGTGCCGAGGATCGGGAATTCCTTGCGGATCGCGTGGGCGTCGAGCGGGCCCCCGTCCGGCGCCGGCGTGGCCGGGACGTCAGCCGCCGTTCGATCCGACGCGATCGCCATCGTCAGCTCACCGCTTCCGCGTGTTCGCCGGACCGCTCCTCGCCGGGCGCCAGCGGCACGAGCAGCGCCTCGTCCGACACGTTCGTTTCGAGGCCGGCTTCGCGCAGGATCGGGCCGTAGCCCTCGTCCTCGAGCCGAAGCGCGAGGTCCTTGCCGCCGCTCTTGACGATCCGGCCCTGGGCCAGGACGTGGACCTGGTCCGGGGTGATGTAGTTGAGCAGGCGCTGGTAGTGGGTGATCAGGAGCACGCCGAGGTTCGGGTTGAGCATCGCGTTGACGCCCTCGGCGACGATCCGGAGGGCATCGATATCGAGCCCCGAATCGGTCTCGTCGAGGATCGCCATCTGCGGCTCGATGACGGCCATCTGGAGCATCTCCAGCCGCTTCTTCTCGCCGCCCGAGAAGCCGTCGTTCACGTAGCGAACGGCAAAGCTCTCGTCCATCTTCAGCATCGCCATCTTCTCGCGCATCTTGTTGCGGAAGTCGCGCATCGAGATGCCGCCCTTCATCGGGTCGGTGGGATCGATGTCGTCGTTCTTGTCGATGCCTTGCAGCTTCGCGTTGAGCGCGCTGCGGATGAAGCTCGCGACCGACAGGCCGGGGATCGCGGTGGGGTACTGGAACGCGAGGAAGAGCCCGAGGCGTGCGCGCTTGTCCGGAGAGAGCGCGAGGATGTCGCGACCCTGCCAGTGGACCTCGCCGCCGGTGACGACGTACGCCGGGTGGCCGAGGAGCGCGTAGGCGAGCGTCGTCTTGCCCGAGCCGTTCGGGCCCATGATCGCGTGGACCTTGCCCTGCTGGACGGTCAGGTCGATCCCCTGGAGGATCTCGTGGTCCGGCTTGGCCAGCCGGAGCGACGCGCAGGCCGCGGATGACGAGATCGAATTCGCCGGCGGGGCCGGTCCCGTTGGTGCTGTCGGTGCTCACGAGTGGGTCAACGCTCCCTGCTTGGGGGTGATGGTTTCGATGGGGGTGAACGGGGCGGGGACGAGATCGGCCAGGGTCAGCCCGTCGAGCGCGCCGGTGATCGCGTCCCGAACGCGGACCCAGAGCACGTTCACCGTGCACGAGGCGGTTCGATCGCAGGTCGTGGCGTGTTCCGGGTCATCGCTGGCGCAGATCATCGGGACGATCGGGCCTTCGAGGGCACGAAGGACCTCGCCCATCCGGATCTCGCGCGGGTGCCGGGTCAGCTCATAGCCGCCGTGCGCGCCGCGGGTGCTCCGAACGAGGTCCGCCTCGCGCAGGCTGACGACCAGCTGCTCGAGGTAGGCCCGTGGCAGATCCTCGTCCGTCGCGATCTCGGCCAGGCTGGCCGGACCGGTCCCGAAGTGCCGCCCGAGCTGCACCATGAGGCGCACGCCGTACTCGCCCTTGGTCGAAAAGGCGATGGCGCCGCTGCCGTGGAACGCGGGTCGATGGCTCAGGGAAGTGGTCCTCAATCCCGAGTGATTTCGTCGGGATTAGTCTACGTGTCCCGGCGGAGGGGCGTCAATCGATGGCTGGGCGAGGAGAGACGGCGCCCGAACGACGAGGATCAGGATCCCGACGGCGATCGGGGATCGACCAGCATGATGGCGGCCGCGGAGTCGTAGCCGCCGGTCGTCTGGTTTGCCACCCCGACCAGGATCGGGCCCACCGCCGCCGCGGCGACGCTGACCGTGAACGCCAGGCCGCGGATCGAAGCGATCGCGCGGACTCCGAAGTACCGCGGGTAGAGGACACCCTCGGCGGCGAAGACCGTGCCGGCAGCAGCCCCGAGCAAGAGGGCATAGGCGATCGTGATCCAGCTGTCCTCGAGGACGAAGATGGTGAGCGTGGCCAGGGCCAGCAGGATCATCGAGAGCCCCAGCATCGACCGGCCGGGGAGGCGGTGCGCAAAGACGCCGACCAGCGTCAACGTCGCCACCGACGCGACGGTCCGGGGCAGGAAGTTCGCGGCGGCGCTCGTGGGTGACAACCCTGCTTCGCCGAGGATCGAGATGTGGTGGAACGTCAGGCCCGTGATCACCAGGGAGTTCGCCGCGACCGCCAGCGTGATCGCCCAGAACATCCCCGTACGTACGGCGTGGGCTCGGGTCCAATCGTCGATCGGCTGGCCCGACGCAGGGTGCCCGACAGCCTTCATCGCGCCGTCGGATCCTGCGGGAAGGGCCCACAGGGTCAGCGGGATCACGACGAACCACACGGCCACGCCGCTGACGACCCACGTCTCCCGCCAGCCGAGGCTTTCGATGCCGGCGCTCATGACGATCGGGAGCAGCGCCAGGCCGACCGCCGTGAGCGCGCCGGTGACGGCGACCGCGCGACCCAGCGTGGTCCGGAATCGCAGTGCGACGATGGTCTTCGCGATCAGGCTCAACGCCCCCTGCCCAAGCATGCGGAGCGCGAAGAAGCCCAGCGCGAGTCCGATCAGCGCCCCGACCTGGGACATGGCGATGATCACCGCGCCGAACAGGACGCTGACGGCAAGCGTCGCCCGTCGGCTGCCGTGCTGGTCGATCCATCGGCCGATCCACGGCATGGCGAATGCGGCGACGAGCGAACCCCCGGAATAGAGCGTCGAGATCTCGGCTCGGGAGACCGACAGGTCGGCGATGAGCGAATCGATGAAGACCGAGATCCCCGCCGTCTGACCGAAAACGGTCATCGACCCCGCGATCGACGAAAAGGCGACGATCCGGGCGGCCGATGGCACGACAGCGTGGCGTTCCGGCAAGGGGTCCTGGTGCACGCCCTCATGCTATCGAGGCCCGGTTGGGTGGAAGATCCACATTCGAGTGGCGTCGAAGTCAGCGGCACATTCGGGCTGGTCGCTACGACGCCGCAAATCGATGTAGTGGCGGGCGTGCATGTATAAGAGGCCGAGCGAGTAGGCGTTGTCCCACTGGACGTCGAACTCGCCGACGTAGGTGAAGCGGAACCCGAGGTCGGCGATCCCGTTGTGGGTCGCGGTGGTCGGCGCACCCCAGGTCGTGTAGGTGTAGCTGTTGGCGAGGGTCAGGGCACCCGTCGTGGCGTTGATCTGCCACAGGGCGAGGGCGTCACCGTGGCCGTTCCAGGTGTAGGTTCACTCGAGCGACGCAAGCTCCAGGCGAAGATCCTCATCGAAGGACTCCGGATCGATCGCTACCTCGTCCGGGCCATCAACCGGAAAGACCGATACCAGCCTGCCCGATCCGAGCATGCCGGGTGTCCATCGATCGAGCCACTCATGTACATCAATGGGCGCGGGAGCGGCACCCGCCCAACTGCCGGTGGCGCAGGCAGCAGCGAAGGATGGATGCGGCCATACGGGATGTAGCTCTCGACCGCGTTCGTCCGCCCCGAGGACCCACCCAGTCTGGTACCGCAGGCTCCACAATTCGCCGCGATCCGCTGCCCGCTTCACCAAGTAGGCGTACCGATCGCTTGAAGGCAATGCGCGGACGGCCTCGAACTCCTGACTGCCGAGGGGCCAAACCGTCACTTGTATCCACCGATCGTGTGCTGAAGCTTGTGGAGGTCGATCCCCTGAAGCTTGCTGTACAGATACCCATAGCCAAGCCGCGCCGGCGTCGCGCGTCCGTGCGCCAGCTGATGACCAGGCGGGACTCTGATTGAGCTTCGGCTTCCCCGGGCGATGGCGTTCTGCTCCTGACGAATCCATCCTCGCACGTAGGTCGGAGCCTTGTCGTCGAGCCCGAGTTGACGGAGGCGGAGTTGCTTGTCCGTCCGACCCGCCTTCGTCGCAACGTGGCCCAGCCGAATGTGTCCAGCCTGGTTGCCGAGGCGCCCTACCGGCGACAGCCGACTGGCCTTGGGCACCTTGGTCAGGAGCTTCGCGACCGTGCCGATCTTGGTGACCTTGGACAGCAGGCCGACGCCCAGGAAGCCCGTGACGGCACCGGTCGCGGCGGCGCCGGCGACACCGCCGAGACTCCACTCGGATGAGTCGGTGGTGGCCAGGTAGAGGGCGGTGTCGATCGCCGCGTTGACGATCGCGCAGACGATGAAGCAGGTCCCGTCGGGATCGCTCTGGGTGACGGGGGAGTTGGCGGCGTAGGCGTAGAGGTTGGCCTCGGATGCGTCGGGGTCGGGTTGCAGGAAGCGCCCGAGAGCCGGGCTGTAGTGGCGGGCGTGCATGTACAAGAGCCCGAGCGAGTAGGCGTTGTCCCACTGGACGTCGAACTCGCCGACGTAGGTGAACCGGAAGCCGAGGTCGACGATCCCGTTGTGGGTCGCCGTGCTCGGCGCACCCCAGGTCGTGTAGGTGTAGCTGTTGGCGAGGGTCAGAGCACCCGTGCTGGCGTTGATCTGCCACAGGGCGAGGGCGTCACCGTGGCCGTTCCAGGTGACGAGGTAGGTGCCGGCGCCGGTCTCGCCGGCGGGGATCGTCATCTTGACGATCGAGCCGTCATCGTCGACGACGTAGGTCCGGACCACACTGCCCGGTGCGGGATGGGCCGAGTCGGTCAGCTTCTCCTCGACGATCGCGTCGCCCTGATAGCGGAAGTCCCAGGTCTTCTGAAGCGTCCCGGTGGTGTACTCCTTGACCTGGGTCCGGTGGCCCTCGCCGTCGTAGGTGTACTCGAGCTTGGTGACCGAGCCGGCGCAGGACGTGCTCAGGCACGCTCGGATCATCCGGCCCTGGGCGTCGTACTCGTAGAACCAGCCGTTGAGCTTGTCCATCCGGCCGACCGTGTCGTGGTGGACGGTGCCGCAGCCGCTCGTGCAGCTCGCCAGCTGACCGGACGTGTTGTAGGTAAAGGTGACCGCCGAGGTCGACGTCCGGTTGCCCGAATCGTCGTATGTGTAGGCCTCGAGGAGGCCCGTCGTGCAGCCTGTGGCCGAGCGGGTTGAGACGAGCCGCTCGACGGCGTCGTAGCAGTAGTAGCGATTGACGGTCGCCGAGCCGTTCGTCTCGTTGACCTGGGTCCGGTTGTCACTGACGTCATAGACATACGTATCCGACCCGGTCGTTTGCAGGGTGTAGCCGCCGGAGCACGGGTGCTCGATGACCGCGCACAGCTTGTGGGTGACGGTCGCGAGCCGATGCCGCTCGTCGTAGCCAAACGTCGTCTGGTGTTCCTTGGTGGCGCCGGTGGGAAGGTAGATCGCCGCGACCTGGTAGTTCTCATCGGGGTCGTAGGTCGTGGTCGAGTTGGCTGTCGCATCGATGAGGGCGATCCTCTGGCTGCGGGCGTCGAAGCTCGCTGTGGTCACGGACGTGGGCTGTGGGTTCGCGAATGTCGACCCCGCAGGTTTGCAGGGGTCCGACGGGGCCGCGTTCCACAGACAGCGATCCGTCGGGTTGCCTGCGGCGTCGAAGTTCGTCTTGGCCCACGTGCCCGTCGAGCGGACCTCGGCGATGCCTTGGTCAAGCGGGTTGAGTGTGTTGGTGATGGTGATGGTGATCCCGGTTGCCGCAACATAGGAGGCGCTGGTGAGCGCGTTGCCGGCCGCGTCGAACACCTGATCAACCGGCTTGTCGTTGATACCCGCTCCCGCCGTCACCGTGCTGGTCTTGAGGCGAGCCAGCCCGTCGGGCGTATTCGTCACGGTCCGGAGGCCGGTGCCCGAGCAGCTCCCCGAAGTGCGGCCCTCGATCCGGGTCAGGGCGAAGTCGCGGTAGTCGAACGTCGTCGTCGCGCAGGTGAACTCGTCGTCGACTGCAATCGCGCGACCGCCGAGGTCATAGGTCGTCGTCGTCTTCTGGGACGACGCATCTGCGACGCCGGTGATGATCGCCGTCTGGCGATCGAGACCGTCATATTCGTAGTCGGTTTCGGTCGCGGCCGCGGTCGTGACGGCCCAGGCCTGGGCGATCAGACGACCCACACCGTCGTACGCCGACTGGCTGTAGCCCAGACTGCTGGTATCGACCTGGCGCTGGTCCTTGGTCGTGATGACTCGCCCCGAGGCGTCATAGGTCGTCTGCGAGACGATGTCTGCCGGATAGGTCGAGGACGCGCCATCGGGATCCTCGAGGACCTGCGTGGCCCGGCCGGCTCGATCGAACTCGGTGGCGGTCACGAGTCCGCCGAAGTCGGTCGCGGACCGAACGCTGCCAAGCTCGTCGTAGGTCGAACTCGAAGTGCGCTGCATGCCGCTCAAGCCCGGCGTCGTCGGGGTCTTCTCGGTCAGCTGCCGATTGAGGCTGTCGTAGGTCCACGTCGTCAGGTAGTCGTAGGTTCCAGGCGTCCCGGTCGCGGCCAGGATCGCCCGTCGCGGGTCCGCCGCCGTGATCCGGTTGCCCGCCGTGTCGTAGGTGTACTTGGTGGTGAGGTCGGTGCGCGCGTTTGTGGTCGAATTCGGGGTGATGTCGTCGCCGGGGCTCGTCACTGTTCCGTTGACGTAGTTCGCGATCTCGGCAGTCGGGTTGCCACTCGACAACGGAAACGTGACGTCGTCGTACACATGGCGGAGGGCACGCGAATCAAGCAACGTGCCGGCGGCGTTGTAGTTCGAGCGGGTGGTGAGAAGGGGCTGCCCGTAGGCGTCATACAGATAGGTCGTGGTCACGTCCTCGGCGTTGCCATTGGTCCCGCCGGCCGTGCCGTCCTTGTAGTTGGCGATCGTGGCCCGCATGGTGAGGGTCGCGCCGCTCGTGGCGCAGCCCGAGGTCGTGTAGCAGTAGCGGGTGATCGTGTTCGTCGCGCCCGCGTTCAGGGCGACCGTCTGCTGGGTGATGTCGTTATTGGCGTTGTACAGGTAGTCGGTCGTTCGATTGTTGGAGGCATCGAGCGGCTCGGTCCTGCGCGACACGAGTCCGAGGCTGCTCTCGACGTAGGTGTAGCTCACGGTCCGGGCAGGGCTGCCTCCGTAGTTGTCCGTAACCGATGCCGGTTCGGTCGGGTACGTCGCGTCGTAGACGGTCCGCCTCTCGATCGCGCCTATGCCGAGCTTCCGCCACATCGATTGCACGCGACCGAGCGTGTCGGTCGGGCTGACCAGCCCGTAGGTCGTGGTCGTCGCGAGATCGCCCTGGCGGACCACGCTGGTCTGACCTGGCGCCGGATGGCTGAACAGCGTGCCCGCAGTCCCGTTGGCCGCCTCCTGGGCGTCCTTGACCGCCACGACATCGGCGCTCTCATACGCGATGGTCGTGGTGATCGGGCTCCGCGTCGTCGTCCCGAGCACCGCTGGCGTGCCCGAGATCGTGGCCACGGTTTGGGTCTTTGCGATCGCCGTCAGCAGCCCACCGGCGTAGGTCAGGCAGGTCCGATGCGAGGCCGCGGTGGGGCAGCTGCCCGAGGTATTGAGCGGATCAGACCAGCCGGCGAGGTAGCCCGAGCCGTCGTAGCTGAAGCGGTGGGTCCGGTTGCCGCTGCCGGATGTCTGTACGACGCCGCCGGACACGTTCGCCCAGTCGACGATCTGGGTGAGCCGGCCCGAGCCATCCCAGGTGAACGCGATCGTCCGCCCGATCGGGTCGGTCATCGTGCTGATCCGGGCGGTGCCCGCCGTGTAGGCGAGGCTCGTGGTCGTGCCGAAGCGATCCTTGATCTGCTTGAGGAGCCCCGTGTTCGCGAGGTCCTCATCGAACACGTCGACGCTCAGGTCGCGGTAAGTCAGGGTGAACCGATCTGGCGTTGCCCCGATATCGCGGACAAGGGTGGCGTAGAGGGTCGAGGGGCGATCGTAGGTGATCGTCGTGGTGCCGCTTGGGTTCTCGAACGTATGGCGCGAGCCGGTCTCGTCGGTGAACGTGACCGAACCGTTGGCGTTGACCGTCAGGCGGCGCTGGACGTTGAGGCGCCAGCCGGGGCCCATCCCGACGGTCGCGGCATCATGGCTGTTGTACGAGGCGGCCAGATCGAGACTGCCGCCGCGGATCGGGAGCGATACGATCGGATGGTCGAGGCGGACGTTGCCCGAGCCGGTCGAGACTGACAGGCTGTCACCGCCGCCGAGATCCCAGCCCTCGAACGCGAATTGGGGCTGAGATCCGAGCACACCGGACGTGTCGGTCACGATCGTGCCCGAGGTCTTCTGGGTCCCGACGTTGTTGAGGCGGTCGGTCGCGTTGAGGATCCACTGGTAGCAGTAGCCGAGTTCGAGGCCCTGGCTCGAGATCTGATCAGCGCCGCTCGTGATCCCGGTCTTGAGCGAGCCCGGCGCGGTGTCATTGACGAACGTCCCGCAGGTCGTGCCGTTCCAGGCGACTTTCTGGCGCTGCAGGCTCCAGGGATGGGTGGCATCGAAGCCGGCGTGGGCATCGATCGCATCGAATTGGACCGCGTAGAAGGCAGACGGCACGACGGTCGGCCCGCCGACGGGGGCATCGATGCCCAATGTCGGCGCGGTCACGTCGTAGGTGATGGACTGGCTCGTCCCGGTGCTGTCGAGGGTCATCGCATCGCAGTTGGCACCGGGCCGGTTGTTCGTGGCCGTGCCCGAGAACGAGGCGCCGGTCTTGATCACCTCGGCCCCGTAGTACGGGGTCGTGCTGCAGTCGACGTGGGCGAAGCTGAAGTCGCCGATCCCGTCGTGGGCACTGCGCGCCTGGTAGATGCCCTCCGGGCTGAGGGTGACCTGCATTGCGTACTCGGCGTCGGTGTCGGGGCAGTCCGCCGTGTCATTGGCCTTGAGATAGTCGGTCGAGCCGACGCCCCAGTTGCAGCTGACCGAGGTCGAGTTGATGAGCGTGCCCCAGTCGAACGTGCCGGTGCTCGCGGTCGTATTCCAGGCCACGGCGCTGTAGCGGCGGTAGAGGGTGCACGTCCAGGCCGCGTCGACGTTGCTGATGTAGCCGTAGACGTTCGGATTGGTGATGTCGCCGACCGCGGTCGTCGAGCTGGACGAGGCGGTCAGCCGACCGGTGAACCCCGGGTTCGGGGTCGAGCAATAGGCGGCGTCGGCGGCCGATGGGCCCAAGCGCAGCCCGAACGGCAGTGGCGCGCTGTCGGGTGAGCCGTGCTCGGCGACCGGTCGTGGGACCGCGTCGAGACCGAAGGACGTGATCGCGAGGATGGTGGCGAGGAAGATCGTCCGTGCCCGCTGGCGAGTGGTGGTGCGGGTCATGGCGCGACCTCACCGGTCTCGTCGGTCCCCGATCCTGGTTCAACGTAGAGCGGCGCCGGAGCGGGCAGGATCGGAGCGGTCTCCGGGTAGCGGATCGTGATGATCGTCTCGACGAGCAGCTCGAACACCTCGCTGCGGGTATTGCGCATGACCGCCCGGATCTCAACCAACCGTCCCTGGTCGTCGAGAGCGAACGACAACGGGGCGGCAAGCACCGTGAACGACGCTGCATCAATGGCCATCAGCCCGGGCGCCTTGGCGATCTCGCCGGTCGCCTCGACGGCCAGCGCCGCAGCCCCGTCAACGAGGCGGGCGCCTTTGGCCTCCGGCGACCCGGCGTCCCGCAGGAAGGTCGGCAGGAGCGCGATCGTGGCCGGGTCGAGTCCGATCCCGGGCGGCTGGTCGGTGCGATACCAGCCGTCGCCGTCGTTGCGCCAGGTTGCACCCTGCTTGACCAGGGCTGCGAGGGTGGCCGGGGACTTCTCGAAGTCGACCGGGGCGTCTGCCGTGGCCGGGCCCGCATACATCTGGAGGAAGTACCCGTCGGGGGTGACGGTGCCGCTGGCGATCGATGCGCCCAGGTAGTAGTCACTGGCCAACCCGAGCGTCTTGTAGCGATCGATAGGATCGGGCACCTCGATGAGCGGGCCGCCCTCCTTCGCGTACAGCGTGCTCCGCGAGACCACCGTGAACGTGAAGCCGGCGCCACCCGCTGCCGTGCGTTGGGCGATCCGGTCGGCGGCAACGGTCAGCTGGTCATCGGCGCTGCCGGGCAGCGCGGGGGCAGCGAGCGCGACCGGAAGCGGGGCGCCCAACCGCCAGGCCATGATGCCAAGGAGCATGATCGGGGCAAGCAACAGTGCACCGCTCGAAAGACGCTCGCGAACCATGGCACTCCCTTTCCGGTGTACCGTCGCGAGGTCCCGCCCGGTCCCCCATCGGGCTAGGCGGCGGGTGCCTCGTTGGCGAAAGTTGTACTGGGTACAACCCTTGTGGTCAACCCCAGATATTCTCAAGTTTGCGGCGAGCATCCCTCGTTGAGGCTCCCTGGACGCGGTCGCTGCGTCTCCCCTACCGCCCCCGCCTGCGCGGCCGACCCCACCCCGGCGGTGCCTTGGGCATGAACCCGGGATCGCGTGATCGGACAAGCCCGCGCGCGGCCGGAGGGTTCAGTCGGCCTCGACCTCAGGGCGCGATCGTCGAGGGATCGACGATGACCAGGTCGCTGAAGATCGTTCGGTAGAAGCCGCGATCCCGCGTCAGCAGGCGGTCCGCAGCTCGGGCGGCGTGCGCGCCGATCAGGAAGTCCGCGACGATCCGGGTTCGCGGGCCCCCGGCCTCTCGATAGGCGCGCCATGCGCCGCCCGCGTCCGCCGCGATCTGGGCGGTGGAGGGCACGAAGTCGATCTGGAGCCGATCGAGGACCTCGCGCGCGGAGCCGGCTCCGGTGTAGGCCGAGGACAGTTCGGCAAGCACGACCTCGCTGACGATCAGTGCTCCGTCGGCTCGCGCCGCGGCGAGCGCCCGACGCGATGCGCCGCCGAACGACGCGTCGGCCGACAGCACGTCGAGCAGGACGTTCGTGTCGACCGCCGTGATCACCCCTTGGGACCCGGCCCGCGAAGCTCGATCATCATCTCGTCGGTCGTCATCCCGAGGTCGAGACTCCCGTACAGCTCGTCGAGGGGGTCGGCGCTCGCCGCCTTCCGGCCCACGAGTCGGCCCGCATCCTCATCGAACTCCAGCACCGTCCCGGCACGCAGACCCAGTCGATCGCGAAGCCGCTTCGGGATGGTGACCTGACCCTTCTCGCTCACGATCGCTTTCATACCACGAGTGTATGCATTCCTACTTACCTGTCAATGCCGCCGGAGGTCAGGCGTCGAGTCGCCCACAGGCCAAGCGCAGTCACCGCCAGGGCAGCCGCGTAGGCCGCGAGCCAGCCGTTGCCGCCCGGATCCCAGGGGCCTGCGATGATCGGGTCGGGCGGGTCGGTCGGGCGGATCCGGACGATCGGCAGGCTGCGATGGTGTTCGAGGAGCGCGGCGTCGTCGAGCTTCGAAACGTCCTCGACGATCGCGCGTCCGAGGATCCCGAAGCTCGTCATGAGTGCTCGGTAGGCGGTCAGCCACTCGGCGGGGTCCTCGACGGATTCGGCCGTGCCGCGGAACTCCCGGTCGGGCAGCGTCACGTGAACGGCCGGCTCGGCGCACAGGTTTCGGTACCAGGGGGTCGGGCGCCCATAGCCGGCGACGCAATAGACCGCGCCATCGAGGATGACGTAGCCGAGCGGCGCCTCGCGAACCTGCCCGCTCCTCCACCCGCGAGTCCGCAGGAGCATCAGGTGCCCGGTGACGGGATTGCCGATGAAGCGGCCGAGCCCCGACTTCAAGGCCGGAGCCATGAACCAGCGATTGAGAACGAGGAACCCGCGTTGGAGCGGACGGAGGACGCGGGTCATCCACGGTCCATATGGCAGCGGCGCGTACGCGAGCGGCATGCTCAGGTGCGGTGCGTTCACGTGCGGTGCGTCTGCGGCGGTCATGCACCGATTCTGGGCACGGCGCCCGTGCGCCGCCCAGTGCCGAATGGCCTCAGGCGGCCGCGGCTCAGGGGCCGGTCAGCTGGAAACTCGTGATGGTGGCCCCGTTGCTGAACGAGATCCCGTTGACGACGATGTCGTAGCCCGTCGCGTCGAGCTTGTTGATCGTGATCGAGCCTTTCGCCGCGAAGTCGGCCGCCAGATCGCCTATCGGCCCGACGCCGTCCGGATCGAAGTGGGGGCAGATGCCGGTCGAGTTCGGGCCGGGCGAACCTTCGTTGCAGATGATCGCGACGTCGCCGAGCTCGCCCGTCCAGAGCGCGCCATAGCCGGTCGTGTACATCTCGAGCGAGAAGAAGAAGCCATCGCGACCCGGGTCGGTGTGGATGTGGAAGAAGGGATCGGCGCTGCCGGCCGCCGCGGGAGCCCAGAACGGGCCGTCCACGCTGGCCCAGGCGATCGAATAGGCATTGCCGTCGTTGGTGAGCGCCGGTTCGGGCGGGTCGGTCACGGCCGGTGCGTCGGATGATGCCGGTGGATCGGTCGCGGTCGGCGCGTCGGTCGGCGCGTTGGTCGGCGACGCTGCGGCCGGTGTCGGCTGCGCGCCGGGTGATCCCACAGGGGTGGAGGCGGCGGGCGTGCCGCTGCAGGCCACGACGATGAGCCCGACGGCGAACAGCGCGATCGGGGCCGACAGGCCGGGCCGGCCAGACGATGACGTGAACAACGGATCCATCCCTCCCGGTGCGATGTGCCGCCACTGTACCCGGCGAGCGCAACCCACCCGCCGACCCGGCGCGCCTCGCGCTACGCTCCGGGTGTGACGATCTCGGATCGCGCGGACATCGTCGTTCGCAACGCTCGCGTCTACACCGTCGATGCGGCGCTCCCATGGGCGGAGGCGGTCGCCGTGCGAGGTGGCTCCATCGTCGCAGTCGGGAGCGACGACGACGTTACGTCGCTGATCGGCCACGGGACCGAGGTCATCGATGCCGGCGGGCGGCTCATCCTGCCCGGGATCATCGACAGCCACAACCACGTCCGGCTGGGTTCGAACGAATTGGTCGGGGTCGCCTCCTTGTTCGACGCGACGACGCTCGAGGAGGTTCGGGCGCGGATCTCCGCCCGTGCGGCCTCACTCCCGGAGGACGCTTGGGTCGAAGCCGAGGGCTTCAACTACACGGCGAGTGGCGGGCGGATGCCCACGGTCGAAGACCTCGCGGGTGTGACCGGCGGCAGGCCCGCGTTCGTGACGACCTACGACGCGCACAACGCGTGGCTCAACCGCGAGGGACTGGCGAGGTTCGGGATCACGCGCGACACCGAACGGGTGCCGTTCGGGACGGTCGTCAAGGATCACGCGACCGGCGAGCCGACCGGGATCGTCGGCGACTTCGGGGTCATGGGGCTAGAGCGGCGGGGTGTCGCGGCGCTCGCCGAGCACCTGCCGAGCTACGCGCCCGAGGCGCAGTACCAGGGCCTCGTCGCGAACATGGACATGGCGCTGGAGTTCGGGATCACGACGGTCGTGGAGCCCCAGAACTCGCTCGACGATCTCGCGCTGTTCGAACGCGCGCGCGCCGAAGGCCGCCTCCGCTCGCGGCTCATCGCCGCGCTCTTCCACCCGGTCGGCACCACCGATGCCGAGCTGCGCGAGTTCCAGGAGGCCGCGCGCCTCTTCGATGACGACCGGTTACGCGTGGGCCCGATCAAGCTCTACATCGACGACGTCATCGAACCGCATACCGCCGCGGTCCTGGAGCCCTATGCCACCGAGCCGCGGACCCTGGGCAACTCGTTCTACGAGGCGGCCGAGTTCCGCGAGTTGATCACGAAGCTCGATCGGATGGGCTTCCAGACGTTCACCCACGGGACCGGCGATCGCGGGATCCGGATGGTGCTCGACGCGCACGAGGCCGCGTTGAAGGCGATGGGCGGCGCCCCCCAAGCGCGCGATGTCCGCCACCAGATCGTCCACGCCGAATGCATCGACCCCGCCGACATCCCGCGCTTCGGTGCTCTCGGCGTCGTCGCCTGCATGCAGCCGCGCCACTTCGCGCCGGACATCGTCGGTGCCTGGCGCGATGCGATCGGTCCGGACCGGGAGCGTCGGGCGGCCCCGTGGCGGTCACTTGACGAAGCCGGCGCCACGCTCGCCTTCTCGAGCGACTGGAACGTCGCCGAGGTGGATCCGCTCGTCGGGATCTACACCGCCCTCACGCGCGCGAACCTCAAAGGCGACGATGCCTGGGGCACGGACCAGACGGTGGACCTCACGACGGCGATCCGGGCGTACACGATGGGCGGCGCGTTCGCCAACCACGTCGACGACCGTCGCGGCTCGATCACGGTCGGCAAGCAGGCCGACCTCATCGTCCTGTCACGCGATCTATTCGATCCCGCACAGACGCCGGATCCGCTCGACATCCTCGATACGCGCGTCGAGCTCGTGATGGTCGACGGCGAAGTGCCGATCCGGCAGATCTGAAGAGCGGGCCTACCAGCCCCGGGCCAGCTCCGCCAGACGGTTGCGCCAGTGATCGCCCGCATGCGACATGGCGTGGATCGCCCCCTCGCGCATCCCCGCCTCCGACACGCGGACCTCCGACAGGTCGAAGTGGGCCATGAGCGCGTCGACGATCGCGGCACCCGCCGGCAGCAGCCGCGCCCGGGCGGGACGTACACCGTGGCGCGCGGCGATCGCGTCGAGCGTTTCGCCTTCGAGCGATGCGGTCGCCTCGGCAAGACGCCCGCGCGTGAGCATCGGATGCTCCCGGTTCGGGAGCAGCTTGAGCAGATTCGATGCCGTCCCGCCGACGACGATCACCTCGGCGGGAGACAGCGCGGGACCCACGGCCAGGATGTCGGCTGCCGCACGGGCCATCGCGGCGACGGCTTCCTCCGAAGGCGGATCGCTCCGGACGTGGCCGGCCGTCAGGCGTGCCGCGCCGAGCTTGACTCCGTGCGCACGTGCAGGCAGATCCGGGCCGACCTGGCAGAACTCGGAACTCCCGCCGCCGATATCGATGACGAGGGTGGGCCGTTCGACCGCGCGGCCACCCAGCGCGCCGATGGCGGTGAGATAGGCCTCCTCCTCGTGGCTCAGGACTTCGAGTCGAACGCCGGTCGCGGCCTCGATCTCGATCGCGAGCGCACCGGAATCGGAGGCGCGGCGGATCGGTTCGGTTCCCAGGAACGCGATCGATCCGGCGCCAAGATCACGAGCAACCGTCGCGTACCGGCCAAGAGTCTCGACCGTGGCCGACCGCACGGCGGGCCCCAACTCGCCTCCAGCATCCACGACATCGCCGAGGCCCAGGAACTCCAATTCATCGAGGAGCGGCTCGAGCGCATGGTCCAGGACGCGAGCGACGACCAGGTGGACCGAGGTCGAGCCGAGATCGACGGCGGCGCCGATGCGCGTCGGCTGGCTCATCCCGGTCTGGCCCTCCTTGCCCGCGCACCGCGAGCGGCGGTCGCCCTCGGCCGCCGCGTCCGCCCGCGGGACCGTGCGCCGACTTAACCAGTCGTTAACGCGGAGGCCCATCGGTCGTTGACGAGCGGCCGCAAGTGTAGGCGCCATCAAGTGACAACGGTCGTGTGGGACCGGAAGCGCGCGGATGGCGCGCAAGGTCGGGAGGAACCATCGGAGTGACGAGCACCAACCCGAAGCGCTTCGCAGCGCTCGCCCTCGCGGCGGCCTTTGCCTTCGCAGCCTGCGGCAGCGCGGCCGAGCCGACCGGCCCATCACTGAGCGGGACGATCTCCATTGACGGATCGAGCACCGTGTTTCCGATCACCCAGGCTGTCGCAGAGGAGTTCCAGATCGACAACCCCGGCGTCCAGGTCCCCGTCGCCTTTTCCGGCACCGGCGGTGGATTCAAGAAGTTCTGCATGGGCGAAACCGACCTGAACGACGCGTCTCGCCCGATCAAGGAGCAGGACGAGGGCGAGGGTCTGGCCTGCGCGGCGGCCGGGGTCGAATGGATCCAGCTCCAGGTCGCGATCGACGGCCTGACCGTCGTCGTCAACCCGAACAACGACTTCGCCACCTGCCTCACGGTCGATGAGCTGGCCGCGATCTACGGGCCGGACTCGCCCCCGGAACTGCTCTGGAGCCAGGTACGCTCGGGCTTCCCCGACGAGAAGGTCGAGCGCTACATGCCCGGCGCGGACTCGGGAACGTTCGACTACTTCACCGAGGAGATCAACGGCGAGACGGACGCCGCGACGCAGTTCGCCACGCAGTCCGAGGACGACAACACCCTCGTCACCGGCGTCGCCGGCAGCCGCTACGCGATCGGCTTCTTCGGCTATGCCTACTTCGTCGAGAACGCCGACAAGCTCGCCGCGCTGGAGATCGACGGCGGGACCGGCTGCGTCGCGCCGACCGACGCGACGATCAACGACAACAGCTACGCGCCGCTGTCGCGGCCGCTGTTCATCTACCCCGATGTCGCCAAGGCAAAGACCCGGCCCGAGTTGCGGGCGTTCATCGACTTCTACCTCGAGAACACGGCCATCCTGTCCGCCGAGGTCGGCTACGTGGCGCTCCCCGACGCCATGTTGCAGGCCCAGAAGGACGCTTGGGCGGCCGCCCTCGGGGGATGACGAGATGACTGGAGCCACCGCGGAGTCGTCGTTCATCCGGCGCAAGCCGCTGACCGAGCGGATCATCGAGCCGCTGCTGTTCCTGGCGGCGGCCGTCGGGGTCCTGACGACGGTGGGCATCGTGAGCGTGCTCGCAGTCCAGACGATCGAATTCTTCCTCGAGATCAGCCCGATCGACTTCTTCACCGGGACGGTCTGGTCCGCATCGATCAAGCCGTACACCTTCGGCGTGCTCGCCCTGATGTCCGGCACGCTCCTCATCGCCGGCATCGCGGTCGTCATCGCCGTCCCGCTCGGCCTGCTGGCCGCGTTCGTGCTCAGCGAGTACGCGTCGGACCGGGTACGCAACGCGATGAAACCCGCCCTCGAGACGATCGCCGGCATCCCCACGATCGTCCTCGGATTCTTCGGGCTCTACTTCCTCACCCCGAACCTCCTGAAGCCGCTGTTCGGGGACGGGATCGGGACGTTCTCCGCGCTCTCCGCGGGGATCGTCGTGGGCATCCTCATCACGCCGCTCATCGCCTCGATCTCGGATGACGCGATGCGTGCCGTCCCGCGCGGGCTGCGCGAAGGCGCATACGCGATGGGAGCGACCAAGTTCGAGGTCGTCCGCAAGATCGTGTTCCCGGCGGCCCTCTCGGGGATCATGGCCTCGATCATCCTCGCCGCATCCCGGGCGATCGGCGAGACGATGGCCGTCGTGCTCGCTGGCGGGACGCAGCCGCAGTTCACGCTTGACCCGCTTGAAATCGGTCCAGTCGATGACCGCATTCATCGTGCAGATCAGCCTGGGCGACACGCCCCAGGGCTCCATTCAGTTCAAGGCGCTGTTCGCGGTCGCGGCCACGCTGTTCACGATGACCCTGGTGCTCAACCTGATCAGCAACCGGATCGTGCGTCGCTTCCGGACGGGCTACTGATGAGCGCGGCGGTGGAGCCGGTGGGGCGGGAGGCGCGCTGGGAGCCCGCGCTGATGCGGCGGCGGTTCACCGGGACGCTGTTCTTCGGTGCCTGCCTGCTGGCGATCGCGATCCTCCTCCTCGCCCTCGTGCTGCTCATCTGGGACGTGCTCGTCCAGGGGCTGCCGTGGCTGGATGCGGATTTCATCGGCAACGGACCCTCGCGGCGGCCGGCGATCGCGGGGGTGTTCCCGGCCCTCATCGGATCCCTCGAGATCACGCTCTTCACGGGGTTGATGGCCTTCCCGATCGGCGTGGCGGCGGCGATCTACCTGTCGGAGTACGCCGGCGACAGTCGGCTGACGAGCATCCTGCGCACGAACATCTACAACCTCGCCGGGGTGCCGTCGGTCATCTACGGGATCCTCGGACTGGCGATCTTCGTCCGCCTGGCGGGGTTCGGCTTCACCGTCTTCTCGGCGGCCCTCACGCTGAGCCTGCTCATCCTGCCGGTGATCATCATCGCTTCGATCGAGGCGATCCGGGCGGTCCCGGAGGCGCAGCGCGAGGGTGCCTACGCGCTGGGCGCCAGCCGCTGGCAGGTGATCCGCGGCGCCGTCCTCCCCGCCGCGGCACCGGGGATCATCACCGGGATCATCCTGGCCATGGCCCGTGCGATCGGGGAGACTGCGCCGCTCATCCTCGTCGGGGCGTTCGCCTTCGTGACCTTCCTCCCGCAGCCGTTCGCGGGCGGCTACACGGTGCTGCCCATCCAGGTGTACGACTGGGCCACGCGGCCCCAGGCCGAGTTCCACGGCCTCGCCGCGGCCGCGATCATGATCATCCTCGTGCTCATGCTGACGCTGAACGGCCTCGCGGTCGTCGTCCGGGCACGCCTTTCGAGACACATCCAGTGGTAGAGGAGCACGACGTGCCGACCCAGATGAGCGACGCGCCCGATACGCTCGCCGCTGAAGCCCCCTTCGATGGCGCGCCCGCTGGACGGACCGTCAGGCTCACCGCGGGACACGAGCGGCCGGATCGCGAGCACGCCGCCGAATCCGAGACGTCGGTCGAGCTCAAGGACCTGTCCTGCTTCTACGGCTCGTTCCGCGCCGTGAACAAGGTCAGCATCAAGGTCGCGAAGCAGCGGATCACCGCCCTCATCGGGCCGTCGGGCTGTGGCAAGTCGACGCTCCTGCGCACGATCAACCGGATGAACGACCTCGTGCCCTCGTTCCGTGCCGAGGGCACGGTCACGCTCGATGGCCAGGACCTCTTCGCGCCGGGCGTGGACCCCGTCGTGATCCGCCGTCGCGTGGGGATGGTGTTCCAGAAACCGAACCCGTTCCCGAAGTCGATCTGGGACAACGTGGCCTTCGGTCCGCGGATCAACGGCTTCCGGGGAGACCTCGACGAACTGGTCGAGACGAGCCTGCGCCGGGCCGCGCTCTGGGACGACGTCAAGGACAAGCTCAAGCAATCGGGGATGACCCTGTCGGGCGGCCAGCAGCAACGCCTGTGCATCGCCCGGACGATCGCCGTCGAACCCGAGGTCATCCTGATGGACGAGCCCTGCTCGGCCCTCGACCCGCGCTCCACGCTCCAGATCGAGGAGCTGATGGCCGAGCTCAGTCGTGACTACACCATCGTCATCGTCACGCACAACATGCAGCAGGCGGCGCGGACCTCCGACACGACGATCTTCATGACGATGGGCGACGATCGCGCCGGCTACGTCGTGGAGGAAGGCGAGACGGTCCAGATCTTCACCAATCCGCGAAACCAGCTCACCGAGGACTACGTGTCCGGCCGGTTCGGCTAAGTGGGAGATGACCGACATGGATGATCCGGCCGATCGCCCGCCCCTGACCGGCCACGCTTCGCGCGAGGCGCTCGACACCCGCGAGAGCGCGATCCGGGATGCGGTGCTCCGGATGGGCATGCTCGTCGAGGACGCGATCCGGCGCGCCAGCCGTGCGCTCGAAACGCACGACGCGGTCCTGGCCCAGGAAGTGATCGAAGCGGACGCGGCGATCAACGATGCGCAGCGCGCAGTCTCCCGGCTGATCGTCGAATCGATCGCGACGCAGCAGCCCGTGGCGCGGGACCTGCGCTATCTCCTGACGCTCGACCACGTGACCTACGAACTCGAGCGGATGGGCGATCACGCGTCATCGGTCGCGAAGCAGGTCCGAAAGCTCGCCCCGGAGCCGCCGCTCGAGGGCTACATCCACCTGCCCGAGATGGCCGAGCGGGCGGCGGTGCTGGTCCATGGCGTGCTCCGGGCACTCATCGATGCCGATGCCGAGGCTGCCCGCAAGGTGGCCGTGGACGACGACGAGATCGACCGGCTCTATCACGCGACCTTCGACAAGACGGTCGAGATCATGCGCCGGGATCCGGCCAACGTGGAGCGCGGGACACGGATCATCATCGCTTCGCACTATCTCGAGCGCGTCGGCGATCGGGCGACGAACATCGCCGAGGACATCGTCTATCTCGTGACCGGCACCGTCGAGGACCTCAACCCGTAGGCGAAGCCGCTGCTGCTTGCACGGCAGCCGCCGCTCGTCGACGCGCCCGCCTCAGGCGGGGATCGCGAACGAGAACGTCGATCCCGAGCCCTCGACGGACTGCACCCAGATCCGGCCCTCGTGTTGCTCGACGACATGGCGCGCGATCGCCAGGCCCAGCCCGGTCCCGCCCGACTCCCCCCGCGCGCGGACGCGATCCACCTTGTAGAAGCGCTCGAAGATCCGCTCCTGGGCGGATCGCGGGATCCCGATGCCCGGATCGGCGACGGAGACCACGACCGAGCGTTCGTCGCGTCCCACCGACACGGTCACCTCGCCACCGTCCGGGCTGAACTTGATCGCGTTGTGCAGGAGGTTGACGAGGACCTGGCCGAGGCGGTCCGGGTCTCCCCGAACGGTCGGGATCGCCTCATCGGCCGCCGTCACGACGCGGATCGCGACTCCCTGCCGCTCGGCGAAGAGGCGGAGTCGCTCGGCCGCGTGCTCGGCCACCCGGGCGAGATCGACATCGTCGAGCGGGCCGAGGCTCGTGCCGCTTTCGATGCGCGAGAGGTCGAGGAGCTCGCCCACCATCTGCACGAGGTGCCCGGTCTCCACCTCGATCTTGCCGATCCGGTCGCGCATCTTCGCCGGCAGCCCCTCGCCCATCGCCGCAGCGTCGCGGGTCAGCGTCTCGGCGAGCAGGCTGACCGTCGTCAGCGGCGTGCGCAGCTCGTGCGACAGGTTGTCGAGGAACTCCGTCCGAATGCGCTCGAGGCGGCGCAGCTCCGACACGTCTCGCAGGACGATCGTGGCACCCCCGCTCGGCGTCCGCGTGGCCTGGACGGACAACACCCGCGTGTCCTGGTCCTTCGATCGCAACTCGCCGACTGCGCGGCCGTCGACGAGCGCCCGTGCCGCGATGGACTCGGCTCCGTCGTCGAGGAACGCCTCGAGGACGCTCAGGCCGACGAGAGGCCCGTCGGAACGGGCGAGGAGGCGATGGGCGGCCGGATTCGCACGCCGGACATGCAGCTCGGGATCGATGTCGAGGATCCCATCGTCAAGGACATCGGCGAGCGCTTCGCGCGACTGGCGGCGTTCGACCTGCGCGAGTTCCTCACCGGCGCGCCGTTCGGTGCCGGCCGCTCGGTGCGCCTCGCGCAGCTGTTCGCGCCCGCGTCGGACCTCGAGGAGCGCGATGATCGCCGCGGTGGCGGCCACGGCGAACGCGACGACCCAGGGATCCATGCATCGAGCATGGCACATGTCAGCGTGGTGACGCCGAGGGTCAGGCCGGGCGTCGGAACAGGTAGCCGACGCCGCGCACGGTGTGGATGAACAGCGGATGCGCCGGATCCGCCTCGATCTGCCTGCGCAACGAGTGGACGTGGACATCGACCGTCCGCGTCTCGCCGGCGTAGTCGTAGCCCCAGACCTTCTCGAGCAGGTGCTCCCGCGAGAACGCCTGGCCCGGATGGCGGACGAGGAAGGCGAGCAGCTCGAACGCCTTCGGTTTGACCGGAAGCTCGACGCCGTCGCGCAGCAGGCGATGACCGCCCAGATCCATCTCGACGTCTCCAAGCTCGATCGCCGCCGGTGGGGTCGCCTGGTCCACGACGCGCTCAGCCCTCCGGAGCTGCGCGCGGACGCGCGCCGACAGCTCGCGCAGGCTGAACGGCTTCGTGACGTAGTCATCGGCCCCGAGTTCGAGTCCGACCACCTTGTCCAGCTCGGAGTCCTTGGCCGTGAGCATGACGATCGGCACGCCCGACTCGGCGCGGATGATCCGGCACACCTCGATCCCGGACAGCTCGGGAAGCATGAGGTCGAGCAGGACGAGGTCTGGTCGCTCTTCCCGGAAACGCTCGAGCGCCTCGCGGCCGTCGGTCGCTGCGACGACCCGAAACCCGTCGGATTCCAATGCCTCGACCAGGGTCTCGCGCAGGGTCGGCTCGTCATCGACGACGAGGATCGTTCGTGCCATCCGCCGCAATGATACGGACGGATGGGAACGGGGCATTTCTCCCGGGCTCGAGCCCGGTGAGCGCACGACTCGTGGGTCCATGGGACACTCGCCCCGACGGGGCCGGACCATTCGGTCGGGAAGCTGGCCCCATCGTCCGATGGTGGAGCGCGCGGCAAGCAGCCACCATTCGAGGAGGGTCGCGGGCGACCCATCGCAGGAGGACCCGGGTTCGGCATGATCACCTCGCGTCGCCGCCGCGCACCCTCGGGACTCCTCGTCGCCCTGATGGCGATGCTCCTCGCCGCGCCCGCACTCGCCAGCTCCACGGCGTCCGGCGCGGCATCTTCCCCGGCCTCGGACCCCGCCTCGGTGGGTGCCGGAAGCGCGGGCGGCGTGCCGGCCGGCGAGCTCGCCGCGCCGCTCAACACCGGGACGCTCGGTCCGCGCCTGACTCACGAGGTCTACGGCTACCTCCCCTACTGGAAGCTCGACAGCGGTACGGACGCGTATCTGCGCTACGACCTGCTCTCGACCCTCGCGTTCTTTTCGATCCGCTACACCCCGCAGGGCGCGCTGGACGTCACGACGGCCGGCTACACCGCGGTGATGAGCAGCCACGCCACGACGATCATCAACCACGCCCACGCCGCCGGCGTGCGCGTCGAGGTGTCGGTCACGTTCTCGACGAATCCGGACACGAACAAGTCGTTCCTCGCCAACCAGACCGCGATGTCGCGCGCGATCGCCGACACCGTGGCGCTCGTGACGGCGCGCGACCTCGACGGCGTGAACATCGACCTCGAGCGGCTCTACAACGCCGACTTCGCCGCGTACGGGGCGTTCGTCGGGGCGATGCGGGCGGCGGTCGTCGCCGCGAACCCGAATGGGCGCGTGACCGTCGCCACGAACGGCAACACCTCCGGGGCCGGGATGGCCAAGGCGGCCATCGCCAACGGTGCCGATCGGGCGTTCCTCATGGGCTACAGCTACCGAACGTCGGGCGCCAACCCGGTCGGGAGCATCGCACCGTTGGTCAGCTTCAACGGCACGCTGGATCTCACTGCGTCGCTGGACAAGTACGAGGCCGCCGGCGTACCGGCGAACCGGATCATCCTGGGGCTGCCCTACTACGGGCGGACGTGGCCCACCCTCAGCGACGCGCTCCACGCCGGCCGCAACACAGCGAAGTCGTCCTGCTCATTCAGTTCGACGACGCCGACCGCAGCGCAGATCCCCGGCATGGCGTCCGGACTCACGATCAACCACGACACCCTGGAGCGGGCGGCCTGGTTCGCCCGCTACGACAGCACGAACGCGACGTGGTGCCAGACCTACTTCGACGATGCGCGGACACTCGCGGCGAAGTACGACCTGGCGAAAGCGCGCGGGCTGGCCGGCGCCGGGATCTGGGCGCTCGGCTACGACCGCGGCCTGAGCTCGTACTGGCAGGCCCTTGCCAATTCGTTCGCTCCCCCGGGCATGCTGTTCCACCCGATCGGGCCGAGCCGCCTGGTCGACACGCGGAACGGTCTCGGGGCGACGACCCTGCGCATGGCTCAGCCCCAGAAGATCACGGTGACCGGCCTGGCCGGCGTGCCGGCCGATGCCGTGGCGATCACCGGCAACCTGACCGTGACCGGCGCGACGAAGAGTGGCTTCGTCAGCCTGACCCCGGCCCGCGTGACCAAGCCGGTCACCTCCACGATCAACTTCCCGGCCGGCGATACGCGCGCCAACGCGATCACCATGCCGCTCGGCACCGACGGCTCGGTGTGGGCCGTCTATCGGGCCGGCTCCACCTCGGCCACGGTCAACGTCATCTTCGATATCACCGGCTACTACGCACCCGACGGCGAGACGGCCGCCGGCGAGAGCGCCGGCATGCTGTTCCACCCGATCGGGCCGAGCCGCCTGGTCGACACGCGGAACGGTCTCGGGGCGACGACCCTGCGCATGGGTCAGCCCCAGAAGATCACGGTGACCGGCCTGGCCGGCGTGCCGGCCGATGCCGTGGCGATCACCGGCAACCTGACCGTGACCGGCGCGACGAAGGGTGGCTTCGTCAGCCTGACCCCGGCCCGCGTGACCAAGCCGGTCACCTCCACGATCAACTTCCCGGCCGGCGATACGCGGGCCAACGCGATCACCATGCCGCTCGGCACCGACGGTTCGGTGTGGGCCGTCTATCGGGCCGGCTCCACCTCGGCCACGGTCAACGTCATCTTCGATATCACCGGCTACTACGCACCCGACGGCGAGACGGCCGCCGGCGAGAGCGCCGGCATGCTGTTCCACCCGATCGGGCCGAGCCGCCTGGTCGACACGCGGAACGGTCTCGGGGCGACGACCCTGCGCATGGGTCAGCCCCAGAAGATCACGGTGACCGGCCTGGCCGGCGTGCCGGCCGATGCCGTGGCGATCACCGGCAACCTGACCGTGACCGGCGCGACGAAGGGTGGCTTCGTCAGCCTGACCCCGGGCCGCGTGACCAAGCCGGTCACCTCCACGATCAACTTCCCGGCCGGCGATACGCGGGCCAACGCGATCACGATGCCGCTCGGCACCGACGGTTCGGTGTGGGCCGTCTATCGGGCCGGCTCCACCTCGGCCACGGTCAACGTCATCTTCGATATCACCGGCTACTACGCACCACGCGAGTAGGCGTCAGCCCTCTTCGAGCCGTCAGCCCTCGAGGCGGAACCCGAC
The DNA here is from genome assembly GCA_963714835.1 of uncultured Chloroflexia bacterium. Classification (GTDB taxonomy): domain Bacteria; phylum Chloroflexota; class Limnocylindria; order Limnocylindrales; family CSP1-4; genus CAKKPP01. The sequence continues at coordinate 94,759 of CAVQPX010000003.1, read as the reverse complement.
GACCCCGTACGCCATCCAGCCGATCACCGCGACGAACGCTCCGGAAACCACGAGCCCTGCGAGCGCGGCGGCCACGGATCGTGCCGTCCGACCACCTCCCGCTGGATCGATCCGCCCGATGACCGCCACGGCCAGCTCGATCAGCCCGTAGGCGACCGCCGCGAGGACGGCCGGGGGGAGCGCCAGCGCGATGAACGTGTCGAGGTTCCCCGCGACGCCGGCGGCCGCGCCATCGCCGGTCAGCAGCAGCCACGCGATCGCGAACGCGGGAACGAGCGCCGCCAGCACGATGACCGGCCCCACCGACTTCGCCCGGACCGACGTGGCCGCGACCCAGCCGGGATACGCGAGCGCGATGAGGACCCCCTCGATGCGCATGTCCGACACCACGACCCGTGGGTCGATCTCCAGCAGCGGGAACAGTCCGAGCGGCGCGAGGGCGATGACGATGGCGACCCACGCCGGCAGGAACCGCGGCGACCTCAGCGGGATCGCCTCACTCTGATACGGCTGCCACATGGCCCCCCTCCTCGATCCGCTCCGCCATCGACGTGATCAGTGCCTTCGTTTCGGACGGTGACATCCTCGCACCTTCGGCTCGGGCCGACTCGTAGGGCTCCGCGCCGAGTGCGGCGAGGGCCGCCGCACCGGGTTCGTCCATGTGGAGAACATCAACGGACGGGAGGCTGAGGCCCGTCTCGGCCCGGATCGCGTCGAGCGCCCCGGTGATCCGGGCAGCGGTCACATGGTCGCCGATCGCCGAGGCCACGGGAGCGAGGACCCCCAGCGCTCCCACGACGAGCGACGGCACATCGATCGCGCCCATCAGCTCATAGCCTTCGGATGCACGACGGTACGCGCCGGCGAGGTCGCCGGCGCGCAACAGCATCGCGCTCATCAGGACCATGCTGTCGCGCATCCGGATCGGCGAACCGACACGCCGCCAGTGCTCGAGGTTCTCCTCCTCCAGCCGGGCGGCCTCCGCGAAGTGGCCGGCGAAGAACCGCGCGAGGATGCGGGCCTGCCGGGCGAGGGACACCCGGTCCTCGTCGCCGAGTCGCTCATAGAGCTCATATGCGATGGAGGCATGACGGTCCAGGCCATCGATGTCCCGTTCGACCGCGAACGAGAAGCTGATGTCGAAATGCGCATCGGCGAGGAGCTCGTCTCCACCCAACCGTTCCGCGATCGTCAGGCGCTCCTCGTAGAGCGCCCGGGTCGCGGCGTAGTCGCGCGTCCAGTAGGCGAGTCCGCCTGCGGCAGAGAGGCCGCGTACGCGCTCGACCGTGTCGCCCGTCGCGGCCGGGTGGGCCAGCAGCGCGTCCAGCCACGCGCGACCCTCGTGCAACATGCTGTGCTGCTGGAAGTAGCGCCAGATCGACGCTGCGATCCGGAGGCCGATGAGCGGCTCGCCGACGCGCAGCGCCCACGCCGATGCCGCCCGCAGATTGTGGATGTCGTGACCGAGGGCATCGCTCCACAAGGCCACGTCGGAACCCATGAGGTGTGGCCCAGCCAGCTCGGCGAGAGACATGAAGAATTCCGCGTGGCGCCGCTCGGCCGCCGCAAGCTCGTCGCTCGCGTCGAGGCACTCGAGCGCATAGTCGCGGATCGTGGCCAGCTGGCCGAAGCGCGGCTCGCCGTGATCCGTCGGCTCCTCCGTGGCGAGGCTCTTCTCGACGAGGGATGTCAGGCCGTCGACGATGTCGATCCCGAGCTCGCCATCGGGGTCGGCGACCGCCTGCCCAGCCTCGATCGAGAACCCACCGACGAGCGGCCCCAGGCGCCGGAACAGGGCGCGCTCGTCCTCGTCGAGAAGCTCGTAGCTCCAGGCGATCGCACCGCGAAGCGTCTGCTGGCGCGCCGTCCGATCGCGCGGCCCGGACGTCAGCAGGTCGAGGCTGCTCTCGAGGCGCGCGAGGATCGCGTCCGGGGTGAAGACACGGATCCGCGCCGCGGCCAGCTCGATCGCCAGCGGCAGGGCGTCGAGGCGGGCGCAGATATCGCGGATCGCTGCGGCATTGTCGTCGGTGAGGCTGAAGTCGGGCCGCACACTCCTCGCGCGGGACACGAACAGCCCGACTGCGTCGTTCCCGACGAGCGGCGGCACGCGGTACTCCTGCTCGCCGCTGAGGTGCAAGATCTCGCGGCTCGAGGCGAGACAGCGCAGCCCGCGGGCGCCCTTCAGGAGGTCGGCGATGAGCGGCGCCGCAGCGACGATCTGCTCGAAGTTGTCGAGGACGAGCAGGAGCTCACGATCCCGAAGGTGGTCCTTCAGCGTTTCGTCGATCGGTCGGTCGGCTTGCTCGGTCAGTGCGAGGGCGGCCGCGATCGCTCCGGCGACCAGGCCGGTCTCGCGGATCGGTGCGAGCTCGACGAACCAGGCACCGTCCCGGAGCTCACCGGTGAGCCGCTCGGCAACGCTCAGGCTCAGCCGCGTCTTGCCGGTTCCACCGGGTCCGGTCAGGGTGACCAGGCGCGCCGTCCCGAGCAGGTCGGACACCTCCTGGATCTCGCGCTCCCGTCCGATGAAGCTCGTGACCTGGGCGGGCAGGTTCGTCAGTGCGTCAAGGGTTCGCAGGGGGCGCGCGTCGGTCGCAACGCCGTCGATCGTCAGCCGATACAGGCGTCGCGGCTCATCGAAGTCCTTCAGGCGGCGAGGGCCCTCGTCGTGCAGCGCGAGCCCATCTGGCAGCCGCCCACGGACGAGGCCGACCAGCGCATCGGAGATGACGACCTGGCCGCCGTTCGCGGCCGCGGAAACGCGGGCGGCGTAGTTCACGTCGATCCCGACATAGTCCTCGGGCTCGCTCTCGGCCGTTCGATCACGGAGCCGGCCCTCGCCGGTGTGCAGGCCCATGCGCACGCGAACCGCCGATCCGGCGGGCCACGGCTCTGCACTCACGGCGCGCTGGAAGTCGGCCGCGGCCTGGACGGCTCGGCCCGCGTCGGCGAACGCCGCGAACACGGCATCGCCCTCGGTCTTCACCAAGTTGCCGTCACACGCCTCGATGGCCGAGCGCGCCAGTCGATCATGGCGTTCGATGATCCGGGCGTAGGTGTCGGTGCCGACTGCCTGCTCCAGCCGCGTGGAGCCCTCGATGTCGCTGAAGAGGAACGTCACCGTCCCGACGGGCAAGGGCATGACATGGCGATGGTACTCCGGCCCCTGCGTCGGTCCGCGAGGCAACGTACCCATCCGCGCTGCGATGGACACGATCCCGCAAGGCGAGGTCGTCGGCTCGCGTTCGCCGTCACCGTGCCCGCCGAGGGACTGACGGGACGCCTCACCCCCGAGACGCTCGCCCTCGCCGCCGCGTTGCTGGCAGGCACGCGCTGGTCCTGGCGGTTCGGCCTCCGCCACTCCTCGGGCGCCTCGGCCTGATCGCCCGCCGCCCGGGTACCCCGAGGGACGTGCCGACCCGACCTAGCCCTGCTTCCAGATCTCCCACTGGCCGTCGCCGGTCGTCGGCATCCCCTCACCGAGCCACTCATAGAGCGAACCGTCGTACACCGCGACGTTCTCATGGCCGACCATCAGGTGGGCCATCGCGTTGATCGTCGCCGCGATGCCACCGCCGCAGTAGGTGACGATCCGCTCGCTCTGTCCGATGTCCTTCAATCGCGTGGCAAGCTCGTCGTCAGGCAGGAACGAGTCCATGCCCTGCATGAGGTCCATGCAGGACAGGCAGACCGAACCCGTGATGTGGGTCGCTTCGTGGCTCTCCAGCGGCATCGCGTTGACCACCGAGACGTCGGTCATCGGCAACGACTCCACGACGTCCTCCCTGGTGGCATACATGCTCGACCGGAACCGCCCCTCGAACGTCGCCGGTCGAAACTGCCGAGCCTCCGTCTCCACCGTCCCGCCGGCTCGCGTCCATGCGTCGAGCCCTCCGTTCAGGACGCGCACGTTCTGGTGACCCGCATAGCGGAGCACCCACCAGGCGCGCGCCGCATACGGCAGCATCCCGCAGGCGTACACCACGACCTCCGACTCGTTCGAGATGCCGAGCTCGCCGATCTGCTGGGCGAGCAGCGCGTCCGGCGAGATGCTGAACTCGTAGGCGCCGCCCGGGTCGGAGACCCGCTCGTGATCGAAGAAGGCGGCTCCGGGCAGATGGGCCAGCCGATACGCGTCATCGGTGATCGTCGCGTCGAAGACCCGGAGGTCCTCATGGCCGAGCCGCTCGAGCAGCTCGTCCGCTTCGATGAGCATGCGGTCTCGCCTCATGGTCCCTCCCGTGCCTCTGTACTCCGAACAAGCCGCTGCCGGTCAAGCCGCCGGGCCTTGTCCCTGGAGCCTATCGGCCGGTTGTGGAGGAATCATGGAGACGCCGGGGACGTGTGATGAGCGGCTCGCAACGGCTGATCAAGCCACGGCCGCGAGATGCTCCACGTCATGGGACAGGGCAAGGCGCAGCAGCCCCTCGACATCGAGCACGCCGTACTTCGCGTGGGTCCCGGATCGGGCCCAGCCCGCGTCGTCGAGCGCCGCGATCCTCATCACCGTCGCCGCGCGCGCGGAGGCGAACGCGAGCAGCAGGGCGGTGGTGTCGCGCGAGTCGGGATCGTCACCGAGCTCGGGTTCGGTCCGGGACCAGTGCGGGTCGTTTGCGGCCGCGAGATCGTCGAGCCGACGCCACCACACGACGCACTCGACCACGAGCTGGTGGAGGATCTCCTCGCGGACGGACCAACGCCCGGCGCGCGGGGCATTCGGGTCGCTCGTGAGGGAGGCGACCGCGTCGGAGAACCGGGCGGGCATCGCGGCGAACGCGTCGACCAGCTCCGCCCGCTTCATCGGGCGGCGACCGGAGGGGCCTCGGTGCCGAGACGGCGGGCGAGGTAGTCGGCCCGCCAGCGTTCGGTCGCCTCGACGTTGTTGAACGTGTACACGTGGAGATCGACGATGTTCGCCGTCTCGTCGGCGATCACGGGTGCGATCCCCTCGAGCAGCGAATCGGGTCGATAGAAGCCGCCCTGGCGCATGAGGCGTGCCACGAAGCGCAGGTTCTTGGAGAGGAACCGATGCGTGTCGGCCACGCCGATCCGCGCCGAGATCACGAGCAGCTTCTGCGGATCGGCCACGCCCGGGATCCCGATGTGGACCGGCAGCGCGATCCCTTCGGTTCGGCGGTCGGCCAGCCAGGTGGCGATCGCGCGCGGCGAGAAGCAGAGCTGGGTCGTCATGTACGAGGCGTACTGGGCCTTGTCGCGCAGGGCCTGGAGCAGCGGCCCGTCCGGGATGAACGAGTGCCCCTCCGGATAGCACGGGATGCCGATCTCCGAGAGCGGATGACCGATCTCATGCATCTCGCGCAGCAGCGACAACCCGTCGGGGAACGCGCCGGGCTCCTTGGCGTCCCCGCCCACGACGAACGCCCGGTCCGCGCCCACGCCCTCGAGCCAGCCGATGAGATCGACGAGGTGCGCGCGGTCGCGGATCATCCGGGCCGAGAGGTGCGGGACCGCGCGGAAGCCGCGGGCCTGGAGCGTCTCGACGAGCTCGATGGTCGCCTCGACACCCTTCGCCGGCGACGCGGTCACGGTGACCGTCGCGCCGGGCGGCAGGTGTTCGGCCTGTTCCAGTGCGTTCTTGATCGGCACGAGTTCGAAGGTGGGCGCGGCGAGGACGCCGGCCAGTGCGGCGCGCTCCTCGATGGACAGTCCGATCCGGCGACGGAAGAACACGCCTCGCGCCCTCGCCTGCCGCTAGACGTCCGAGTCCGGGAAGGACGCCTTGCGCTCAGCGATGAACGCCCGGAGCGCCTCGTCGACGCCCTCGTCGATCGGCGGCGCCTCGTACTCGGCGAGCATCCGCTTCCAGATGGCATTGGCACGCTGCGGCGCGTCGAGCGAGCCGTCCTCGAGCCACTGCTCGTAGCTGTTGTTGTCGGCGATCTCGGAGCGATAGAAGGCCGTTTCGAAGTTGGCGAGCGTGTGGGCCGTCCCGAGGAAGTGCTGCCCGGGGCCGTTCTCGCGGATCGCATCGAGCGCCTGGCCGTTCTCGGACATATCGATGCCCTTGTGCGAAGACCGAGGCCATCCCGCACTGGTCGGCATCGAGGATGAACTTCTCGTAGCCGATCGCGAGGCCGCCCTCGAGCCAGCCCGCCGCATGGAGGACGAAGTTGACCCCGGCGAGGATCGTCGGCTGGAACGTGGCCGCCGATTCGTACGCCGCCTGGGCGTCGGCGACCTTCGAGGCGCACAGGTTGCCGCCGGATCGGAACGGGACGCCGAGGCGCCGGGCGAGCGCGGCCATGGCGTAGAGCACGAGTGCCGGCTCTGGGGTCCCGAATGTCGGCGCCCCGGACTGCATCGAGATCGACGACGCGAACGAGCCGAGGATGACCGGCGCCCCAGGTCGCACGAGCTGCACGAACGTCATCCCGGCGAGGCTCTCTGCGAGTGTCTGGGCGCAGACCGCGGCGGCGGTCACCGGCGACATCGCGCCGGCGAGGATGAAGGGCGTGAGGATCGTCGCCTGGTTGGCCAGCGCGTAGTTCCGCGCGGCGCCCAGCATGATCGAGTCCCACACGAGCGGCGAGTTCGCGTTGATCAGGCTCGTGACGACCGTGTGGTCCTCGAGGTAGTCGGCCCCGAAGAGGACGCGGGCCATGTCCACCGTGTCCTGGGCGCGCGACGGCGCGGTCACCGAGCCCATGAACGGCTTGTCCGACCAGCGCATGTGCGCGTACACCATGTCGAAGTGGCGCTTGTTGACCGGCAGGTCCACCGGCTCGCAGATGGTGCCGCCCGAGTGGTGGAGATGCGGCGACGCGTACGTGAGTTTCACGAAGTTCTCGAAGTCGCGGATCGTGCCGTAGCGCCGCCCGTTGTCGAGGTCGCGCACGAACGGCGAGCCGTAGTTCGGGGCGAAGACGGTGTTCATCCCGCCGATCCGGACGTTCCGCTCGGGGTTGCGCGCGTACTGGGTGAACTCGCGCGGCGCCGACGCCTGGACGATGCTCCGGCACATCCCGCGCGGGAAGCGGACCCGCTCACCGTCCACATCCGCGCCGCCGTCGGCGAGGGTCTTGAGCGCCTCCGGGTCGCCGCGGAACTCGACGCCGACCTCCTCGAGGATCGTGTCCGCGTTGTGCTCGATCTGGGCGAGGCCCTCCTCATTGAGCACCTCGTACGGGGCGAGCGTCCGGGTGAGGAACGGCATCGTCTCGACCTGGGCGTTGAGCCGGGCCGCCTGGCGGCCGGCACGGCCACCGGACCGGCGGCGCGGAGAATCGTCGATCATCGGATCTCCTCGGGTGCGATCGCCTGCGATTGTGCGCGTCGGGCGGATGCGGCGGAAGGGCGGCGGCGGCGCTGCGGGGCGACGCTCGACCCAGCACCCCCGCCGGAGCTCGTTTCCGCGGCCGTGCCCCGCCCGGCCGGCAGGTCCACGACCGTCGCGAGGTTCGGCAGCGGCGCCGTCTTGTGCGGGATCGCGAGCGCCTCCACGAAATGCTCCTGGAAGCGCGGCTCGACCGCCGTTTCGATCTTCTCGACCGTTCGGACGACCTCCTCGATCTCGCGGCGAGCCGCCACGGACAGCAGCGCGATCAGGGCGCCCGTGCCGGCCGCGTTCCCGGCCGAGCCGACGTGCGCGAGGTCGCAGTCGGGGATGAGCCCGAGGACCATCGCGTGGGTCGTGTCGATGTGGCTGCCGAACGCGCCGGCGAGCCGGATCTCGTCCACCGCCTCGATCCCTGCGTGGTCCATGAGCAGGCGCACGCCGGCATACAGGGCGGCCTTCGCGAGCTGGATCGCGCGGACGTCGTTCTGGGTGATCACCAGGCGCGGCGACGCATCGCGCAGGACATACGAGAACGTCCGGCCGTCGGGCACGATCCGCGGGGAGCGCTCGGCGAGCCCCCCATCGATGATCCCGTCCGGCGTGATGACGCCGGCGAGATACAGCTCGGCGACCGCCTCGATGATCCCCGAGCCGCAGATCCCGGTGACCCCCGTCTTGCGCAGCGCCACCTTGAACTTCGGCTCGTCCGACCAGGAGTCCGAGCCGATGACCCGGACCCGCGGTTCGAGCGTCTTGCGATCGATCCGGACGCGCTCGATCGCCCCGGGGGCGGCGCGCTGACCACCGCTGATCTGGGCACCTTCGAACGCCGGCCCGGTGGGCGACGACGCGGCGAGCAGACGCTCGCGGTTCCCAAGGACGATCTCCGCGTTCGTGCCCACGTCGACGACGAGCCGGATCCGGTCGGCCGGCGCGAGGTGCGGTGTCTCGGCGAGGATCGCGCCGGCGGTGTCCGCGCCGACGTGCCCCGCGATGCACGGCAGGACGTAGACGCGGGCGCCGGGGTTGACGTTGAGTCCCAGCTCGGCGGCCCGGATCCGAACGGACCGGTCCGTCGCGAGGGCGAATGGCGCCGAGCCGAGCGGGATCGGGTCGATGCCGAGCAGGAGGTGATGCATGATCGGGTTGCCGACGATCGTCAGCTCGAGGATGTCGGACACGTTCGCGCCGGCACTCGCCGCGAGGCCGCTCAGCAGCGCGTCGATCGCCTCGCGCACGACGCGGGTCATCTCGACCGCGCCGTCGTCGTGCATCATCGCGTAGCTCACCCGGCTCATCAGGTCCTCGCCGAAGCGGATCTGCGGGTTCATCACGCCACTCGACGCGAGGACCGCGCCGTCGACGAGGTCGGTGAGATGGCCGGCGATGGTCGTCGACCCGACGTCGATCGCGACCCCGAGGACGCGGTCGTGGAACCCGGACCAGACGGCCGTCAGGTGACGCCCATCGTGGACCGCGACGGTCACCTTGTGGCCGCCGGCCTCGAGCGCCGGCTGGAGGGCCTGGATGACATGGAGATCCGTCTCGAGGTCCGTGAGCTGCCACTCGGTCTCGAGCGCGGCGAGGATCTTCGCGAGCTCACCGCCCGGTGACGCGAGGTCGGCCGGTTCGATCTCGACGTAGTGCAGGCGTACCGCAGGGTCGATGACGAAGTCACGGACGTCGACGCCCTTGCGCACGACCTGGCGATGGACCTGGCTCTCCGGTGGGACGTCGATGACGGCGTCGCCACAGATCTCCGTGGAACAGGAGAGCCGGCGCCCGGCGGCCAGCTTCTCGCGCTCATGCTCGTACTCGGTCTCCTTGGCCGTCCACGGCCCGAGGTGCTCGGGACGCGACGTGATCCCGTGCTTCGCGAACTCGCCGACGCTCTGCTGGACCTGGCAGCGCCCGCAGATGCCACGCCCGCCGCAGACCGAGTCGATGTCGACGCCGAGGGCCCGTCCCGCGTCGAGGATCGTCGTTCCCACCGGGAAGTTCCCGCGCCGACCCGACGGCGTGAAGATGATCAGTGGATCGGGGGCGGTGGTCGCCATCGGAGGGTCAGCCGGACTCGCCGGCTCCACCGGGCGCACCGGGGTCCGGGCGCTTCCGGGCCCGCCGCGAGCGCGTCGGTTCACCCGGCGGCCCTGCACGCCCTCGACCGGGGCGGCGCGATGCGCGCGGATCCAGCGGGCCGCATCGGGGTCGTTGCCGTTGAGGACGTCGGCGGCCATGATCGCCTTGAGGACATCGGGCATGAGCGGGTTCGTGATCGCGGACGTGAGGCCGCTGGCCATCGCCATCGCGAGGAAGGGCCCGTTGATCCCTTCCCGGTTCGGCAGGCCGAAGCTCACGTTCGAGGCCCCGCAGGAGGAGTTGACCTTCAGCTCGTCGCGCAGCCGGCGCACGATCTGGAAGACCTGGCGGCCCGCGCCGCGCATCGCGCCGATCGGCATGACCAGCGGATCGACGACGACGTCCTCGCGCGGGATCCCGTGGTCGGCGGCTCGCTCCACGATCTTCTTCGCGACCGCGAACCGCACGTCGGGGTCCTCGGAGATGCCGGTGTCGTCGTTCGAGATCGCGACGACCGCGGCGCCGTACTTCCTGACCAGCGGCAGGACGCGCTCGAGGCGCTCTTCCTCACCGGTCACGCGGTTGACGAGTGGCTTGCCCTGGTACACCGCGAGCCCGGCCTCGAGCGCCTCGACGATCGACGAGTCGATCGAGAGCGGCACATCCACGAGCGACTGGACGAGCTTGATCGTCTCGGCAAGGATCCCCGGCTCGTCCGCGAGCGGGATCCCGGCGTTGACATCGAGCATGTGGGCGCCGGCCTCGACCTGGGCGATCGCGTCGGTCATGACCCGGCTGAAATCGCCGGCCTTCATCTCCACCGCGAGGGCCTTGCGACCGGTCGGGTTGATCCGCTCGCCGATGAGGACGAAGGGTCGATCCGGCCCGATGACGACCTCGCGCGTCGGCGAGGAGAGACGGGTCTCCGTCACGTGGCCGCGCCCAGGCGTGGCCGTGCGGCATCCAGCCCGCCGGACGTGACGAGCTCCTTGAGGCGCGGCTGCGGATAGTCGGCCTCGAGGCGGGCGGCCTCGGCCTCGGCCTCGGCAGTGAGATCGTCGCCGCACGGACGCTGCTCCTTGCGCCACTCCTCGAGGTACACGTCGTAGGCGCGCAGCCCGGCCGCATCGGCGGCCTTGTCGATCGCGACCTGGAAGCGCGGATGCAGGACCACCTTCGCCGAGCGCCGCTTGTCCTTCGCCACGACCTGCGCGGGGATGTCGCGCCACCAGATGACGGTGATGAATGCGCTCATGACGCGATGGCCAGGTCGCTCACGACGGGGTCGGCTGACCGGGCGGCGAGCGCAGATGCGAGCGGTCCGAGACCGGTGTGGCGGTGTTCGAACGCGAGCCCCAGCTGTCGTGCCGCCCGGCGCGCAGCGGCGAGCAGCGCACGATCCTCGATCTGCGAGAGGTAGACGAGGCGGCGGTAGTTGCCGAAGTAGACCGGCAGGAGCTCCGCGTGACGATCCAGTCCGAGGCCGCGGATCACGAGGCGATCGAAGTTGCGGACGAGGAAGTCGGTCAGGTAGAAGGTCCCGAGCTCCTCCTCGGCCATCGCGGCGAATGCCGCCGGTCCCGCATACACCTCGTAGCAGTGGGCGCCTTCGAGGCGTTCGACGCCTTCCTCTTCGAGGACACCATCCAGGAGGCCGCCCGTGCCGCAATCGGCATAGGCGACGAAGACGTGCTCCCGGCCGGCCGCCCGAGCGCGACGGATCCTGGCGCGCACGGCGCCGGGGATCTGCTCGGGTCGGTTGTGGAGCGTGGCCGGCAGGCACGTGAGGTCCATCTCGGGGACGCCGGCACGACGGGTCAGGGCGACGAGCTCGCGGGCGAGTGCGCCGCAGCCGATGACGAGCGGCCGGCTCGTGTCCGTCATGGTCGCCACGTGAGCCTCAGGCGACCCGGGCTCGTCGTTCGTTGACCAGGGTCTTGGCCGTCTCCGCGGCAACCGCGGCGTCGCGGCAGTAGGCGTCCGCCCCGATCGCCGTCCCGAATTCCTCGTTGAGCGGTGCGCCACCGACGAGGACGATGAAGTCGTCGCGGAGGCCGTTCTCCTTGAGCGCGTTGATGACGACCTTCATGTACGGCATCGTCGTCGTGAGGAGCGCCGACATTCCGAGGATGTCCGGCTTGTGCTCGGCGAGGGCCGCGAGGAACTTGTCGGCATCGGTGTTGATCCCGAGATCGACGACCTCGAATCCGGCGCCCTCGAGCATCATCGCGACGAGGTTCTTGCCGATGTCGTGGATATCGCCCTTGACCGTGCCGATGACGACCTTGCCGATCGGCTTCGCGCCGGTCTCCGCGAGGAGCGGCCGAAGGATGCCCATCCCGCCCTTCATCGCGTTGGCGGCAAGGAGGACCTCGGGCACGAACAGGATGCCGTCGCGGAAGTCGATCCCGACGATGCGCATCCCCTCGACGAGCGCGTCGTTGAGGACGCGTTCCGGACCCCAGCCGCGCGACAGCAGGATGTTCGTCCCCTGCATGATCTCGTCCTTCATGCCGTCGTAGAGATCGTTGTGCATCTGCTCGGTGAGCTCTTCGTCGGAGAGCGCCGAGAGGTCGATGTCCTCGTACTGCTCCTGGGTCATCAGGTGTTGCTCCGCGTCGCCAGCTCACCCCGCTTCGGGGATTTCCACCATGTGGAACGGTGCCGTATGATGGAACGGCCACCGCGAATTCAGCCCACGGAAGGGTCGATGTCCAGAGTCCAGTCCGGCGTCCAATCGATCTCACGCGCCTTCGCCGTCCTTGGCGCCCTCGAGGATGGGCCGCGCGGCGTCACCGAGGTCGCCGAGCGCGTCGGACTACCCAAGAGCACGGTGGCACGCATGCTGGCGACGCTGGTGCGCGAAGGGGCGGTCGAGCAGCTCGCCGACGATGCCCGCTATCGACTCGGCCCGCGGATCGCGGCGCTCGGACGGGCCGTCGAACCCGCCCGCGACCTCATCTCGATCGCGCATCCCCATCTCGTGGAACTTGCCGCGCTGGTCGGCGAGACCGCGGGCCTGTCCGTGCCCGACGGCGATGTCGTCCACTATGTCGACCAGGTGGACGCGGACCACGAGGTGCAGGTCCGTGACTGGACCGGGACGCGTGTGCCGATGCATGCCGTGCCGTCCGGGCAGCTGTTCCTCGCCAACCTCGAGCCGTCCGCGCTCGACGCGTTCCTGTCGCGCCCGCTTGCCTGGTTCACCCCGCAGACCCTTGACGATCCCGTTCGGTTGCGCGAGCGCCTCGAGCGTGTCAGGCGGGCCGGTCATGCCTGGGTTCGCGAGGAGTTCGCCGAGGGCCTTGCCTCGGTCGCGGCCGGCATCGTCGATCCCACGGGAGTGACCGTCGCTGCCGTCCACGTCCACGGGCCGTCCTACCGCTTCCCCGCCGCCGGCGCCATCGATCCGGTCACCGCGGCAGTGGTCGCCTCGGCCGGACGGATCGGTGCCGCGATCGGTGCCGCGATCGGCCGCCAGTCGGGTCGCGCGACGGCCTGACCCGGCATTCCGGAGGGACGACGGTGCCCTCCGACGAGCCTGCACTACCGCGGTGGTGCGTGCACGCGCCATCCTCTCGCTCCGGCATCCGTACCATCGCGCTTCCGCGGGCAGAGGGGCTCGCGCCGGAGGGGGAAGGATCGGATGACGGGGCCCGAGATCGCCCAGACGCTCGTCGCGCTCGCGGTGCTCGGCGGCGCGGCCCACGTGCTCGGATCCGGTGCCGCCCGGATCCGCCAGCCACGGTTCGTCGGGGAGATCCTCGCGGGGGTCTTGCTCGGACCGTTCGTTCTGGGCGCGATGGCCCCGGTGATCGGAGCGTTCATCCTCGGCGCCAACGGGGAGCCCACCGCCCTCGTCCTCGAGTTCGTCTCGTGGCTGGGGCTGCTCCTCCTGATGTTCGTGTCGGGGACGGCCGTCCGGCGGGTGCTCGCTCCCGAGCAGCGACGCGCCACGGTCTGGATCCTCTCGCTGGGGACCGCCGTCCCGTTCGCCATCGCGGTCGTCGTCGGCGGGGCGCTGCCGCTGGGCGGGCTGCAGGGACCACGAGGCGGCGAGACCGCGCTCCTCGTCGTGATCGCGACCGCGGCAGCCGTGACCTCGATCCCGGTCATCTCCCGGATCTTCTTCGACCTGAGGATCCTCCATACCCGGTTCGCCAGCCTGATCCTCGGGACCGCGATGCTCGAGGACGTGGCCCTGTTCGGTGCCCTGGCGGTGGCGACGGCACTCGCGCGCGGCGACGAAGCGGGACTGGCCGCCGAACTCGCGACGCACATCCCGGTGACGATCGCCTTCCTGCTGTTCGGCCTCCTGGTCGCGCCCAGGTTCCTCGATCGCGCGCACGACCTCTACATCAACGTCCTTGCCCGCCGCGCCCGCCCTGCCTACGCGATGCTGCTCATGGTCGCCTACGCGGCAGCGGCGGAGCTGCTCGAGGTGAACGTCGTGTTCGGTGCGTTCCTGGCGGGGTTCGGCCTCGTCGGCGGATTCGGTGGCCGGCACCGTGACCGTTTCGCGGATCCCCTGGCCGTCGTGTCGCGCGTCGGGTTCGCGACCTTCATCCCGCTCTACTTCGCGCTCGTCGGCGCTCGCCTCGAACTGGGCGCGGGGTTCTCGCTGCCGGTGCTCCTCACCTTCCTCATCGGCAGCTCGATCGTCCGGTTCTCGTTCGTCACCGCCGCGTCGCGGCTGGCGGCGATCGGGCCGCGTGACGCCGTCGCGGTGGGGATCGCGATGAACGCGCGGGGGGGACCGGGGATCATCCTGGCGACCGTCGCCTTCGACGCCGGGATCATCGCGCCGTCGTTGTTCACCGCGCTCGTGATCACGGCGATCGTGACCTCACAGGTCGCGGGCTGGTGGCTGGACCGGGCGATCAGGCATCGCGGGGAGTTGCTGGGCGAGCCCGTGGGGCCCGACGACCCCGGCATCGTCCCGTTCCCGCACGCGGCCTGATCGAGAGCGGCTCGCCGGCCGGGCCTGGGGCCGCGCGCCATGACGCGCGGGGACCTACGCTCCGCGGACCCGCCTGATCTCGGCGGTGATCGCCGGGACGATCGCGTGGAGGTCGCCGATCACCGCGTAGTTGGCGCGCGACATGATCGGCGCATCGGGGTCCTTGTTGATCGCGAGGATGTTCTTCGACGCCGCGCAGCCCACGATGTGCTGGATCGCGCCGCTGATGCCGCACGCGATGTAGAGGTCCGGCGCGATGCGCAGACCCGTCTGGCCGATCTGGTCCGCGTGCGGACGCCAGCCGTTGCTCGTCACGACACGCGACCCGCCCACCGCGCCGCCGAGCAGACCGGCCAGCTCCTCGAGGATCGCGAAGCCCTCGGTGCTGCCCATCCCGCGACCACCACCCACGACGACCTTCGCATCGGTCAGCGAGACGCCGTCGCCCTGCGGCTCGATCCGGCCGGTGACCCGCGTCGCGAGATCCGCGGCGGACAGCGCTGGCGCGACAGAGACGATCGCCGGAGCCGTGCCCGCGCCCGCCGCCGAGGTAGCCGCGCCTGCGCCAGCGGCTTCGAACGCGTGGGGAGCGACGGTCGAGATCACCGGCGATGCCGCCAGCGTCGCCTCTTCGACCAGGCTGCCCCCCCAGCGCTGGCGTGTGACGGCGAGTGGAGCGCCCGACGCTCCCGGGGTGATCGAAAGCACGTTGGCGACCATCGGCCGATCGGCGATCGCTCCGACGTAGGCCATGACCTCGTTGCCACGCTCCGTTCCCGGCCCGATGACGATGGTCGGGGCGTGGGCTGCGATCAGCTCGGCGATCGCCGCTCCATGGGCGCGCGGCGCATAGTCCGTCAGCCCGTCGTGGTCCACGACGAATGCCGTCTCGACGCCATGGCCGGTGAGTGACGCGACCGCCGCTTCGGCGCCCGGCCCGACGACGACGGCGTGGACAGGACCGGTGAGCGACCCGGCGAGCGCGAGCGCCTCGAGGGAGACACGGTCGGCGCGGCCCTCGGCGTGTTCGATGTAGACAAGGATCATCGGGCCAGCACCCCGATCCTCTGGAGCAGCTCCACGACCTTCGGGGCCGCTTCGGGACCCGTGCCGAGAACCTCGGCGCTGGTCGAATCCGTCACCGGCACGGCCAGCGCGACCTTCGCGGGATCGGCCGGCGTGGCGGCATCGACCGGGATCCGCTCGATCTCCTGCTTCTTTGCCCGGAGGCGGCCCGGAACGGAGGGATAGCGCGGAAGGTTGATCCCCTCCTTGGCGGCCACGACGGCCGGGAGCGGCACCTCGTAGATCTCGCGACCGCCTCCCGCGTCCCGCTGGACGGCGAGCGACCCTTCGCGGACGTCGATCGCCTTCGCGCCGACGACGCACGGGACATCCAGGGCCATCGCGACCCGGATGCCCACCTGGAAGTCGCCGGTGTCCGCGGCCTCGTTCCCGAAGAGCAGCAGGTCGAACGGCTCTCCGGCACCGGCCTTCGCCTGGACGAGGTCGACGATCGCCGCGGCCGTGGCGCGCGCGTCCCACTCGGATCCATCGGTCTCGAGCAGGATGCCGCGGTTGACCCCGATCGCGAGCAGGTCGCGCAGCTGTTCGATCGCCACTTCGGGTCCAAGGGTCAGGACGGTCGAGGTCCCGCCGTGCTTCTCGACGATCCGGACCGCCTCCTCGGCGGCGCACTCCTCGTGCGGGCTCACCGTGAAACCGAGGAACCGCGTGTCGATCTCCTGGCGATCGGCGGTCAGCGTGATCCGGCCGCCGGTGACGGGCACGCGCTTGACGCAGACGAGGATGTTCACGCCCGGACCCGGTCGTTCTCGGGATCGAACAGCGGCCGGCTCCCGACGACCGCGACCGTCACCGGATAGCGCTCGCCGAGGTATTCGACGAGGAGCTTCGTCCCTTCGATCGCCTGTTCCGGCGGCAGGTACGACAGCAGCAGGTGCTTGCCGACCGACGGCCCGGCCCCTGCGCTGGTCACGAACGAACGGCGGCCCTTCGCGTCGACGAGCGGCTCGCCATCGAGGGTCAGGATCGGCTCGCGGCCGAGCATGTAGCGCTGTTCGCCACTCGATGACGTGTGGTCGTCGACGGTGAGCGTGCACAGCTTCGCGACCGGCGGTGTCGCCCGCTGCGCGAGGAACGCGTCACGACCGACGAACGGCTGCTCCTTGACCCGCGGCCGGAGCATGTCCGCTTCGACGAGGGTGAACTCGAGGTCCAATTCGGCGCCGTGAGCGCGGTAGCCCTTCTCGAGCCGACCGGTCGTGCCGTACACGCCGATCCCGAATGCGATCATCCCGTACGCCTTGCCGGCGTCCCAGAGCGTGTCCCACAGGCGGGCACCCTGCTCCATCGGGACGTAGAGCTCCCAGCCCAGCTCGCCGACATACGAGATCCGGGACGCGAGGACCGGGATGCCCCCGACTTCGATCGTCCGACACGTCCCGAACCCGAAGCCCTCGTTCGAGACGTCATCGGCCGTCGCGGCGGCCAAAACCTCACGTGCCCGCGGACCCCAGATCCCGAGGGTCGTATAGGTCGAGGTGTGGTCGGTGACCTGGGCCGAACCGTCGGCCGGGAGGTGGTCGCGGAACCACTTCTTGTCGCCCATCCCATGGGCACCGCCGGTCACGACGCGGAAGTGGTCGTGGGCGAGGCGCATGATCGTGAGGTCGCTCTTGATCCCGCCCGCCTCGTTGAGGAGCGGCGTGTACACGACCTTGCCCACGGCGACGTCCATCTGGGCGACGGCCATCTCCTGGACCACGTTGAGGGCGCTCGGCCCGGTGACATCGAAGATCACGAACGCAGACAGGTCGCAGATCCCGACCCGCTCGCGCATCGCGAGGTGCTCGGCGCTGATGATCGGCGACCACCAGCGCGACTCCCACTCGGCCGTTCGCTGCGCCACGCGATCGCCGAACTCGGCGATGAGCGGCTCGTTCGCGGCGTACCACATGGGGCGTTCCCAGCCGGCGGTCTCGAAGAACACCGCCCCGAGCGCCTTCTCGCGCTCGTAGAACGGGCTGAGCCGCACGTTGCGGTTGCTCTCCCACTGCTCGGCGGGGTGGACGATGCCGTACGTCTTGTTGAACCCCTCGGCCGAGCGGGCCCTGACGTGGGTCCGCGCGGTCTGGTGCGGGTGGAACCGGGCGACGTCCGAACCGTGGGGATCGATCTCGGGCTGACCGTCGGTCATCCACTCAGCGACCATCTTCGCGATCCCGGGCGCCTCCTTGATCCAGACCGCGGCACACGACCAGAGGCCCTTGACCTCCGGGGTCTCGCCGAGGATCGGCATCCCGTCGGGGGTCAGCGAGAGGAGCCCGTTGATCGAATGGCGGATCCCGACACGCTCGTCCCCGAGGATGTCCGGCACGAGCTCCAGGGCCTGCTCGTACTGGAGCTCGAAGTCCTCTTCGGTGAACGGCAGCTCGGTCGGCGACAGTGCCGCCGCGGCGATCGAGGGGATGTCGTCCGGCTCCATGAGGATCGAGCGATGTGCGTAGGAGCCCACTTCGAGGTCGCCGCCGTGCTGGCGCTCGTACATGTTCGTGTCCATGTCGCGCACGATCGGGTACTCGATCTCGCCCTGTGTGCCGGCGAACAGCGGGACCGGTCCCACGCTGATCATCTGGTGGACCGCGGGCGTCAGCGGGATCGCCGCACCGGCCATCGCCGCGATCCGCGGGCTCCACACGCCGCACGCGACGACGACCACTTCGGCCTCGATGTCGCCCTGGTCCGTCCGCACGCGCCGGATCCGGCCATCGACGACGTCCAGGCCCAGCACCTCGGTCTGGGCCGAGATCGTGAGGGCACCCTTCTCCTGCGCCCGCTCGCGCATGATCGTGCCGGCGCGCAGGGAATCCACGACGCCGATGCCCGGCTGCGAGAACGCGCCGAGCAGGATGTCCGTGTTGAGGTACGGGACCATCCGCTTCGCCTCGTCGAGGCTGACGAGTTCGGCGTCGATGCCCCACGCGCGTGCCGAGGACATCCGGCGGTGCAGCTCCTGGATCCGCTCCTCGGTGCGTGCCACCTCGAGGCCGCCGCTCTGGGTGAACACGCCCAGCTCGCGGTACTGCCGGACGCTGTCGACGGTGAGGTTCGTCATCTCGCGCGAGTGATCGGTCAGGTAGATGAAGTTCGACGCGTGCCCGGTCGATCCGCCCGGGCTCGGGAGTCGGCCCTTGTCGAGGAGAACGATGTCGCGCCAGCCGAGTTCGGCGAGGTGATAGGCGAGGCTGTTGCCGACGATCCCGGCACCGATCACGACGACGTTGGCGTGGCTGGGAAGCGGGCTCATCCTTCCTCCTGGGCAGATCGTCCGACGCGGGAGCGGGCGTGGACGCGATGATCGTTCGAGCTGGGAGCGGGTGACGCGGCAACAGTCTAGCCCGTCGGCGCGGCCCGGCACGTCGCGCTGGACGAGGCACGGGCGTCGCGCGCCACAGGCGCATGTACGTCCCGCACGACGGGGCTCATCTTGACGCGCGGTCCCTGCGGGACAATCCTTCAGGGATCGCCGCCGGCCTCCGTGCCGCGGCCGCCACACCCGAAGGAGCAGCGTGCCCGACCTGTTCATCGATGGCGCGTGGACGAGCGCCTCGTCCGGCGAGACGAGCGACGTGATCAATCCGTCCGATCAGTCGGTCGTGGGGTCGGTGGATGTCGCGACGAGCGACGACGTCGATCGAGCCGTGCACGCTGCGCGCCTGGCCTTCGATGAGGGTGCCTGGCCCCGGACGCCCGCAGCGGAGCGCGCCGCGATCCTGGAGCGCACCGCGAGTCTCCTGGAGCAGGACGCCGAAGCGATCGCGATGGCGGAGACGCTCAATACCGGGAAGGCACTGCGCGAGACGCGCTTCGATGTCAGCGATGTCGTGAACGTCTTCCGCTATTACGCCCAGCTCGCGGACAAGGAGGCCGGTCGCCTTGTCGATACGGGGTCGCCGGACGCGATCGCGCGGATCGTCTACGAGCCGCTCGGGGTCTGCGCACTGATCTCCCCGTGGAACTACCCGCTCCTGCAGATCTCGTGGAAGGTGGCCCCGGCGATCGCGGCGGGCGACACGATGGTCATCAAGCCCGCGAGCCTCACGCCCCTTTCGACGATCCTCCTGGTCAGGGCGCTCGACCAGGCCGGTGTCCCCCCGGGCGTCGTGAACCTCGTGCTGGGGCCGGGCACGCGCATCGGTCGCCAGCTCGCAGAGCACCCCGACGTCGATCTCGTGTCGCTGACGGGTGGGATCGAGGCGGGGCGGGATGTTCTGCGCGCGGCGGCGGACACGGTGAAGCGTGTCGCGCTCGAGCTGGGGGGCAAGAGCCCGAACATCATCTTCGCCGACGCGGACTTCGAGGCGGCGGTCGACAACGCGCTTGCCGGCGCGTTCATCCATTCGGGCCAGTCCTGCTCGGCAGGTTGCCGAGTCATCGTCCAGGACGCGATCTACGATCGCTTCGTCGAGGAGTTGGGGCGGCGCGCGGAGCGGATCCGGCTGGGCCACGGGACCGACGATCAGACCGAAACAGGGGCCCTGATCTCGGAAGCACACCGCGACAAGGTCGAGGGGTATATCCGGCTCGGGCTGGAGCAGGGCGCGCGGCTCGTGGCGGGTGGCGAGCGGCCCACGGATCCCGCACTGGCGAACGGGTTCTTCATCCGGCCCACCGTGTTCGCCGACTGCACCCGCGACATGACGATCATCCGCGAGGAGATCTTCGGCCCGGTCGTGACCGTCGAGCGTTTCTCGACCGAGGACGAGGCCGTGACCCTCGGCAACGACACGACCTACGGGCTGGCGGGGGCGGTGTGGACGGCCGACGCCTCGCGCGCGCAACGCGTCGCGGGACGGCTGCGCCACGGGACGGTCTGGATCAACGAGTACAACCGCTATCTTCCCCAGGCCGAGTGGGGTGGATTCAAGCAGTCCGGCTTGGGCCGCGAGCTCGGACCCACTGGCCTCGACGAGTATCGTGAGGCGAAGCACATCTACCAGAACACCGCGCCGGCGCCCACCGGCTGGTTCGAGGGCTGACGTCAGGCGAACAGCGAACGCTGGAGGAGAGGGTCGATGACCACTGAGGCGAACGGGACGGCCCGGGCGGACAGAGCCGACGGAGCGGACGGCACCCCCACGATCTCGGTCCGCAACCTCTGGAAGATCTTCGGTCCGGCCGAGCACAAGATCATCGGGACCCCGGACGCCGAGCTCACACGTGCGGAACTCCTCACCAAGACGCGCTCGACCGTCGGCGTCCGCGACGTCTCGTTCGATGTCTCCCCGGGCGAGGTGTTCGTCGTCATGGGCCTCTCGGGGAGCGGCAAGTCGACGCTCGTCCGTTGCCTGACCCGGCTCATCGAGCCGACGGCGGGCGAGGTCGTCCTCGATGGCGAGGACATCGGCAAGGCCTCACAGGAGCGTCTGCGCGATCTCCGCCGCCATCGCTTCTCGATGGTGTTCCAGCACTTCGGCCTCCTGCCCCATCGCCGGGTCATCGACAACGTGGCGTACGGCCTCGAGATCCGCGGCGAGGACCGTGAGAAGCGGCACGCGCGTGCGCGCGAGATGATCTCGCTCGTGGGCCTGGAGGGGCAGGACAACAGCTACCCCGACCAGCTCTCGGGCGGCATGCAGCAGCGCGTGGGCCTGGCCCGCGCGCTCGCCGTGGATCCCGAGGTCATGCTTTTCGACGAACCGTTCAGTGCCCTCGATCCGCTGATCCGCCGCGACATGCAGAACGAGGTCATCCGGCTCCATCACGAGGTGGGCAAGACGATGATCTTCATCACCCACGACCTGTCGGAGGCGCTCAAGCTCGGCGACCACATCGTGATCATGCGCGACGGGGCGATCGTCCAGCGCGGCAAGCCGGCGGAGCTCGTGGGCGCTCCCGCGGACGACTACGTGGCCGACTTCGTGCGCGACGTGCCGCGCTCGCACGTCCTGACCCTGTCCTGGATCATGCGCGATCGTCGCGCCGACGACGCCACGGACGGCCCCGAGTTCGCCGCGGACACGATCATCCGGGACGCGATCGGCGCGGCGATCGCCAGCGAGAAGTGCATCCGCGTCGTCGCGGATGGGGCCCTGGTCGGCGTCGTGGATCGCGTCCAGATCCTCACCGCGGTCGCCGGGAGCGGCGAGGCATCGTGAGCACGGCCACGGCCGCGGCCGGCCGCATGCTCCCGGCCCTCCCCCGCTCGGTCTGGCTGCTCCTGGTGGCGGCCGCAACGGCCGTGCTGTGGGTCGCGTTCAGCGGCCAGTACACGCTGCCGCACGACAACGACGCGGCGACCTTCGAGACGATCAACGAGATCCGCGAATGGGTCGATGCGAACCGGAACTCGAACATCATCCTGGTGATCTTCGTGACCGGTGTCCGAACGGTGATCACGGCGGTCTTCAACGTCTTCCTGGCCCTGCTCCAGGGACTGACCTGGCCGGGCCTCGTGACCGCGGCGGCGGCCCTCGGGCTCGTCATCGGCGGTATCCGACTGGGCGCGCTGACCGGACTCGGCGTCCTCGCGTTCGGGATCCTCGGCCTGTGGGACTCGAGCGTCGACACGCTCGCGCTGACCTTCACGGCGGTGGCGCTGTCCCTCGCGATCGGGATCCCGCTCGGGATCGTGGCCGGCCGCAACGACCGCTTCCTCACGGCCATCCAGCCGATCCTCGACACGATGCAGATCATGCCGACCTTCGCCTACCTCGCGCCGTTCGCCCTGTTCTTCCTCATCGGCCCGGCCACCGCGGCGATCGTGACGATGATCTACTCGGTCCCGCCGGCGATCCGGATCACCGCCCTCGGGATCCGGAGCGTCGCGCCCGCGACGGTCGAGGCGGCGACGTCGCTCGGGTCGACCAGTCGCCAGCTGCTGACCAAGGTCCAGATCCCCATGGCCCGGCGCACGATCGTCCTGGGCATCAACCAGACGATCATGATGGCCCTCTCGATGGTGGTCATCACCGCCCTCGTCGACGCGCCCGGACTGGGCAAGGACATCATCCGCTCATTCCAGAAGAACGATGTCGGCCAGGCGTTCGATGCCGGCCTGGCGATCGTGATCATGGCCATCGTGCTCGACCGGCTGACCTCCCGGGCCAGCGAGCGTGTCGATCCGGGGTTTCGCGCCACCGGGCCGATGGCACCCGGGTTGACGCGCAGGCTGGCGATCGGCGGGATCGCCGCCACCGCGCTCGCGATCGTGATCGGCACGTTCCTGCTGGGCGGCGGCGACTTCCCGGAGGAGCTGCGATTCCAGTTCCGCGATCCGGTGAACGCGGCGATGGGCTGGGTGACGCTCAACCTGTTCTTCCTGACCGAGGGGCTCAAGAACGTCGTCTCGTTCGGATTCCTCAATCCGCTGCAGTCCATCCTGACCGGCGCCCCGTGGTGGCTCGTCGTCTTCGTGACCGGCTCGATCGCGCTCATCTTCAGCGGCCGCCGACCGGCGTTGATCGCCGTCGTGTGCCTGCTGGCGATCGCCTGGCTCGAACTCTGGGAGCACAGCATGGAGACGCTCACGATGGTCCTCGTGGCGACCGTGCTGACCCTCGTGGCCGGGGCGGCCTTCGGTGTCCTGTCCGCGCGGAGCGATCGGTTCTCGGCATTCCTGCGACCGCTCCTCGATGCCGCCCAGACGATGCCGGCGTTCGTGTACCTCGTCCCAGCCGTGGCCCTGTTCCAGCCCACCCGGTTCGCGGCCATCGTGGCCGCCGTGATCTACGCGATCCCGCCGGTCATCCGCCTCGTCGAGATCGGGATCCGCACGGTCCCGGCGACGGTCATGGAGGCGGCGACCGCGGCCGGTTCCACGCCGCAACAGCTGCTCTGGAAGGTCCAGCTGCCGATGGCCAGGCCGGCCCTGCTCGTCGCCGCGAACCAGGGGATCATCCTCGTCCTGGCGATGGTCGTGGTGGGCGGCCTCGTCGGCGGGCAGGCGCTCGGCTACGACGTGGTCGCCGGGTTCGCGCGCCGCGACTTCTTCGGCGAGGGCCTGGCGGCCGGGTTCGCGATCGTGCTCCTCGGCATCATGCTCGACCGGATCACCCAGGGAGCCGGCAGCCGCCAGTCGGCCGGCGAGGCACGACCAGCCGTCGCCAGGCGGGGAGCATGAGCGCGGAGGTGCGAGAACGGGGACCGCGCTGTGCGCAGCACAGCCTCGGGGGGTTTCGCGGATGCGCCAAAGGGTCCAATATGGCCCGAGCCATCACCGCCCGAGTAGGACGGACCACAGTGGAGGACCAGCAGCCATCATGAACATCGGACGATTGGGCCGCCTCGCCGCCGGCGTCGCCGCCCTTGGCCTCATCCTCGCCGCCTGTACACCGGCCGGCAGCGAGAGCAAGGGAACCGTCAACATCGCGATCAACCCGTGGGTGGGCTACGAGGCGAATGCCGCCGTGGTCGCCTACATCCTCGAGAACGAGCTTGGCTACGACGTCGTCAAGAAGGATCTCAAGGAGGACGTCTCGTGGCAGGGCTTCGAGACCGGCGAAGTCGACGTGATCATCGAGAACTGGGGCCATCCGGATCTCGAGAAGATCTACATCGACGAGAAGAAGGTCGCCCAGATCGCGGGCGAGACGGGCAACGTGGGCATCATCGGCTGGTACGTCCCCAAGTGGATGGTCGATGAGAACCCGGACATCGTCGATTCGGCGAACCTCAACAAGTACGCAGACCTGTTCAAGACCTCCGAGTCCGGCGACCTCGGCCAGTTCCTCGGCAGCGACCCCTCGTTCGTCCAGTACGACGAGGCGCTCATGACGAACCTCGGGCTCAACTTCAAGGTCGTCTTCTCGGGCAGCGAGACCGCCTCGGTGGAAGCGATGAAGCAGGCCGACGCCCAGAAGACGCCGCTCCTGCTCTACTTCTGGGACCCCCACTGGATCCACGCCGTGGCCGACTTCGTCCAGGTCAACCTGCCGGCCTACACGGACGGCTGCGATGCCGACCTCGAGAAGGTCGCGTGTGAGTATCCGGAGTACGCGCTGAACAAGATCGTCTCGACGAAGTTCGCGACCGAGGGTGGCGATGCGGCGACGCTCGTCAAGAACTTCTCGTGGACGAATGACGACCAGAACCTCGTCTCCGACTACATCACCAACCAGGGGATGACCCCGGAGGAGGCGGCGGCCAAGTGGGTCGCAGACAACGAGGCCGTATGGAAGGCCTGGATGCCCTGATCAAGGGCATCGTGAACGAGTGAGCTGCGACGCCGAGCCCGCCGGGCTCGGCGTCGCACAACCAGCTCGGACCAAACATTGACGGCGGGTTCACCGAGTCGGCACACTGCGGCGTGACGAGGAGGCGCACCCCCAGCCTGGAATGGCCGGCCGCCTCGCCGCTCGTGCCGCCAGGCTACTTCCGGAGGTGCCATATCGCGTCGCTCTGCCGATCCGTTCCGTGTCCGACCATCATCCAGATCACAGGGAGAATCAATTGAGGATCAACACCCCGACCCGGTTCATCGGGCTCGTCGGTACGCTGGCGATCGTCGCCGCTGCGTGCACCGGCGGTGCGACACCGGCTCCGAATGACGCCGACAGCGAACTCGTCAAGGCGGCGAAGGCTGAAGGCAAGCTGACCACGATCGCGCTGCCCCACGACTGGTGCAACTACGGCGAGGCGATCGACACCTTCAAGACCAAGTACGGGATCGAGGTCAACGAGCTCGATCCGAACGCCGGCTCCGGCGACGAGATCGAGGCGATCAAGGCCAACAAGGGCAGCACCGGCGATTCGGCTCCTGACGTCATCGACGTCGGCCTCGCGTTCGGGCCGTCGGCCAAGGAGGAGAGCCTGCTCGCGCAGTACAAGGTGGCGACCTGGGACTCGATCCCGGCCGACGCCAAGGACGCCGACGGCTACTGGTGGGGCGACTACTACGGCGTGCTCGCGTTCGAAGTGAACACGGCCGTCGTGACGAACGTCCCGCAGGACTGGTCCGATCTGCTCAAGCCCGAGTACAAGAACATGGTCGCCCTTGCCGGTGACCCGCGGTCCTCGAACCAGGCGATCCAGACCGTCTTCGCGGCGGCCCTCGCCAACGGCGGATCGCTCGACGACGCGCAGCCGGGCCTCGACTTCTTCAAGCAGCTGAACGACGCCGGGAACTTCGTCCCGGTCATCGCCAAGCCGGGGACCATCGCCTCGGGCGAGACCCCGATCACGATCCGCTGGACCTACAACGCGCTCTCGAACCGGGATGCCTCCGCGGGCAACCCGCCGATCGAGGTCGTGGTGCCGAAGTCCGGCCGGTTCGCCGGCGTCTACGTTCAGGGCATCAGCGCCTTCGCGCCGCACCCGAACGCGGCCAAGCTCTGGCAGGAATTCCTGTATTCGGACGAAGGGCAGAACATCTGGCTGAAGGGCTACTGCCATCCGATCCGCTACGAGGACCTCGTGGCCAACGACAAGGTCCCGGCCGACCAGCTCGCGAAGCTGCCGGACGTGACCGGTGCCGTCTTCCCGTCGCTTGACCAGCTCAATGCGGCCAAGACGCTCATCACCGAGCAGTGGGACAAGGTCGTTGGGGCCGACGTCACCGAGTAGCGGACCTTTCCGAGACCGTGCCTGAACTGGCCGGTAACGGGCCGAAGCCGGGCGTGCGATCCGCACGCCCGGCTTCTCGTCGCCTTCCGCTGGCGTGGGTCGGCGTCATGCCGTTCTTCATCTTCACGCTCCTCTTCATGTTCCTGCCGGCAAGCTTCCTCGTCGTCGGCAGCTTCCTCGATCAGCAGGGCAACCCAACCCTCCAGAACTACGCTGACCTCACGACGCCGATCGTGTCGAACGCCTATGCGAACAGCATCGAGATCAGCGCGGTCACGGCGCTCGGCGGAGGCCTCTTCGGCTTCCTCCTGGCAGCGGCCGTCATCCGCGGCGGTCTGCCCCCGGTCATGCGCAACGCGCTGATGACGTTCTCCGGCGTGGCCTCGAACTTCGCGGGCGTGCCGCTCGCGCTGGCGTTCATCTACACGCTCGGGAACCTCGGATTCCTCACCGCGTTCATCAACAAGACGTTTGCCACCGACATCGGACAGGCCGGGTTCAGCCTCTATTCGAAGGCCGGCCTCGAGATCGTCTACATGTACTTCCAGTTCCCGCTCATGGTCCTGATCATCGCCCCGGCCCTGGACGGGCTGAAGCGCGACTGGCGCGAGGCGGCTGAGAACATGGGCGCGACCGGGTTCCAGTACTGGCGCTACGTCGCCTTCCCGATCCTGCTGCCCTCGATCATGGGCGCGGTGATCCTGCTCTTCGGGAACGCGTTCGGTGCCCAGGCGACGGCCTTCCAGTTGACCGGCGGCACCATCCCGATCGCATCGATCCTCATCGGCGCCCAGATCCGTGGTGACGTCCTGCACAACACCGGGCTCGGGTTCGCGATGGCGATGGGCATGGTCGCGATCATGGGGATGGCGATCACCGGCTACAGCCTCCTGCAGCGCAGATCGGAACGGTGGCTCAAGTGAGCAGCGTCGGCGGCGGGAGCAGCGGCCCATCGTTCGGGCCGCTCGGGATCATGCGCTCCTGGCTCCGCCTGGGTTCCAGGTCGAACGGCGAGGGCCAGGGGGAGAAGAAGCAGCGCGGAGCCCTGTGGGCGTGGATCGTCTTCGGACTTGGGTTCCTGTACTTCTTCCTGCCGCTCGTCGCGACGTTCGAGTTCTCGCTCGGTCACCCGACCGGACCCGTTGGGGCGGAACCGTCCCTGCGCTACTACGAGAACGTGCTCCTCGACCCGCGTTCGGAGTTCTTTCCGCGACTGCTCTTCTCGTTCATCGTCGCGATCGCCACGATCATCCTGAGCATCGCGATCATCGTCCCGACCGCCTACTGGGTCCGGCTTCGACTGCCGCGGCTGCGTCCGGTCGTCGAGTTCGTCACGCTGATGCCGTTCGTCATCCCGCCGGTCGTCGCCGTGTTCGGACTCATCCGCACGTTCAGCGGTCCGCCGTTCCCGCTCATGAACACCACGGCCGGCAGCAACGTCGTGCTCGTGGGGGCCTACACGATCCTGTCGTTCCCCTACATGTATCGCGCCGTCGATACCGGGTTGCGCGCGATCGACATCCAGTCACTCACCGAAGCGGCACAGAGTCTCGGCTCGAGCTGGCCGCGGATCATCGTCTCGGTGATCTTCCCGAACATCCGGGTCGCGCTGCTCAGCGGCGCGTTCCTCACGCTGGCGATCGTCATCGGCGAGTACACGATGGCGAGCTTCCTCGGCAGCAAGACCTTCGGTCCCTACCTGTCGCTCCTCGGTCAGAACCGCGCGTTCGAGCCGGCCGGCGTCTCCATCATCAGCTTCGGACTCACCTGGATCGCGATGGGCGCCATCCAGTTCCTGGGCCGGGGTGGGCAACGCATCCAGGTGGGTGGTGCCCGCTGATGCCACAAGCAGAGATGAGGTCCTCATGGCTTTCCTGACCCTCACCGGTGTGCAGAAGCACTTCGGCGCGTTCACCGCGGTCGAGGACTTCAACCTCGAGGCGGAGAAGGGTGAGTTCGTCTCGTTCCTCGGCCCGAGCGGGTGCGGCAAGACGACGACCCTCCGGATGATCGCGGGGTTCGAACTGCCGTCGGCCGGCACGATCGTCGTGAACGACCAGGACATCACCCATCAGGCCCCGAATCAGCGCAACGTCGGGATGGTCTTCCAGTCCTACGCCCTCTTCCCGAACATGTCCGTCGCCGACAACATCGGGTTCGGCCTGAGGGTCCGCAAGCGGCCCGCCGACGAGATCAAGAAGCGCGTCGCCGAGTTGCTGGATCTGATCCACCTCCCCGACCGGGCGGCGCGCTATCCGTATCAGCTGTCGGGCGGCCAGCAGCAGCGCGTGGCGCTCGCCCGCGCGCTCGCGATCGAGCCGCAGGTCCTGCTCCTCGACGAACCGCTGTCGGCCCTCGACGCGAAGATCCGCGTCTCGCTGCGCAACGAGATCCGGGCGATCCAGCGCCAGCTCGGGATCACGACGGTCTACGTGACCCATGACCAGGAGGAAGCGCTGTCGCTCTCGGACCGGGTCGTGGTCATGAGCCAGGGTCGGATCGAGCAGATCGGCGCCCCGTTCCAGATCTACAACTTCCCGGCGACCGCGTTCGTCGCGTCGTTCGTGGGCACCCTCAACCTGCTCCATGCGACGGTGATCGACGCAGCGACCGGTCGGCTGTCGATCGACGGCCAGGAGATCCGGGCCGCCTCGGTCACGGCCGCGAACGGCTCGAAGGTGTCGGTGGCGCTGCGTCCGGAGGTCGTCACGATCGGTGGGGCCGAAGGCGGGAACCGACTGAGTGGCGCGATCGAGGACGTCACGTTCCTCGGCTCGATCGTGCGCATCCGGGTTCGCGTCGGCGAAGGCGCCGGGCGGATCTCGTTCGACTCGTTCAACAACCCGAACCTGACCTTGCCGAAGATCGGCGATTCGCTGAGCCTGACGTTCCCGCCGGAGGCGTGCCTGCTGCTCGATGCCGAGGCCCAGGTCCCGTCGCTGTCGGTCGACGCCGAAAACGAGGCGTGATCCGGGCGCTGCCCACGGTCATCGGACGGAACAACGCGGCGTGGCGGCCAGCCCGGAACGGCGCGGGATGACGACCCGCCCGGAGCGGCGTGGCGTGACGACCCGCGCGGAGCGACGCGCCGCGCCGCCCGACCTCTCCGCCATCGAACTCGTCATCTTCGACAAGGACGGGACGCTGATCGATTTCCACGGCCCGTGGGGTGAGTGGGCCGAAACGCTCGCCGACAGGATCGATGCCGCCGCGGACCTCGATGTCCGGGCACCGCTGTTCGAGATGCTGGGGTTCGACCTCGTCACGCATCGAACGCTGGCCCACGGCGCGCTCGCCGCGACCCCGATGGCCCGGTTGCGCGAGATGACCGTCGATGTCATCACCGGCGATGGCGTGCCGGAGCACATCGCGGAAGCGATCGTCGCGGCCACGTGGGAGGCACCGGACCCGGTCGCGACCGCGCAGCCGCTGGCGGACCTTGAGCGGCTGTTCGCGACACTCGTCGCAGACGGCAAGCTGATCGCGGTGGCCACGACGGACGATCGCGACCCGACCGAACGGACCCTTGCCGCCCTCGGCGTGGCGGACCGGGTGACGGCGATCGTCGCTGCAGACGACGGGATCCCGGTCAAGCCGGCGGGCGATATGGTGCTCCATCTCGCGCGGCCGCTCGGCGTCGCGCCGTCTCGGTGTGCCGTCGTGGGTGACTCGCCGAAGGATCTCGCGATGGGTCGCGCCGCGGGGGTCGGGCTCGTGATCGGCGTGCTATCCGGCGTGGGCGACGAGCAGGATCTCGCGGGTCTGGCCGACATCCTGCTCGAATCGGTCGGGGACCTCCTGCCCGCGCGCTGACGCGCCGCCGGGTCGGGCCGCGAGCCGCGTTTCGGGAAGCGCCACGCCGTCCCCGCCCCCCCGGGCACCGCCAGACGGATCTACCGCCGGTCGCCGAACAGGCGCAGCAGGAACAGGAACAGGTTGATGAAGTCGAGGTACAGGCGCAGGGCGCCGATGACCGCCGCCTTCTCCATCGAGCCGTACTGCGCCGCGAGGTCGCCCGACGAGATGCGCTGCACGTCGTACGCCGTGAGCACCGTGAAGATCGCGACGCCGGCGAACGAGATGATCCAGCCGATCGTGCTGCTGCCCAGGAACAGGTTCACGACCGAGGCGACGATCAGGCCGACCAGGCCCATCAACAGGAACCCGCCGATCCCCGTGAGCGAGCGCTTCGTGGTCGCGCCGTAGAGGGCTGCTGCACCGAACATCGCCCCGGCACTCAGGAACGCCGTGGCCACCGACTCGCCCGTGTACGACTGGACGATCAGCCCGACGGTCAGACCGAGAGCGGCTGCGTAGATGAAGAACAGGCCGAGTGCGACCGTGGCACCGATCTTGTTGATGCCGGCGCTGATGCCGACCACGAGCGCCAACTGGCCGATGAACAGCAGGATGAAGTTGTCGGCTGCAAAGCGCAGGAGCTGCGCGCTGCCGCCCACGAACCAGGCCACGGCGGCGGTCAGCAACAACCCGGCGAACATCCACGTGAATGCCTGGGTGAGGAACGACGCGGACAACGCCGCCGAGGGCCGGACTCCCACCTGGGATGGGGCCCCGAACGAGGACGGCGACATGCTCATCGAACGATCTCCTTCTTGATCAGGATGGTTTGGTTGCCGTTGACGCGGGGCCGCCCGCGGTCGTTGCCGGACCGCCCACGGACGATTCGGCCGACCCACGGACGCCGTTGCGTGATGGCGTGGCCCGGTGCGACTCGGCCTGCTCTGCCGCGCGGGCAAGGACCCACAGCAGGTCGGCGAGGCGATTGAGGTATGGCACGAGATGCTCGCCCGGGACCTGGCCGTCGCGGCGCAGGCCCACGGCGCGACGTTCGGCGCGGCGCACGATGGTCCGAGCAAGCTCGAGGGCGGCACTGGTGGGCGTCTCGCCCGGAACGACGAACTCGCGCGGCATCTCGATGGACGATTCCACGCTGGCAAGGAGGTCGTCGAGGCCGCCGACCATCGCTTCCGACACGCGCGTCGTCCCGTCGGTCAGCCGATCCCAGGAGTTCGGGTTCGTGGCCAGCTCGGCGCCGGCGACGAACAGTTCGCGCTGGAGCCGCAGGATCACGTCGGCGAACCCGCCGAGGCCGCGCGGCAGCACGCCGATGCGCTGCTTCAGGCCGACGTTCGCGCGGGCGATGCCGAGCGCGGCGACCGCCTCGTCGATCGTGCCGTACGCCTCGGTCCGGGGATCGTCCTTGGCAATCCGATCACCGCCGTAGAGCAGACCGGTCGAACCGTCGTCGCCGCGCTTCGTTGCGACGGCCGATGCGAACCCCTCGGGGCCGGATGCCGGCCCGGAACGCGTCACCGGACGACTACCACATGAGGCCGGCGTCGCGCGGGTCCCAGCGCTCTGCCAACAGCGTGACCTTGACCTCGTGCTCGGTGACCGACTCGGCCTGCTCCTTGACCTGCGCGATCATCGAGCCAGCGTACGGGCAGAACGGGGTCGTGAGGATCATCTTCACCTCGGTCTCGTCCTTGCCGAGGATGATCTGCTTGATCAGGGCGAGCTCGACGACGTTCATCCCGATCTCGGGGTCGACGACGGCACGCAGCGCGTCGAGGATCGCGAGCTCCATGGCGCGGCGCTCGGCATCGAAGACGGGGGCCTCCGCTCCCGTCGCGGAGGCGGGATCGGCGCCCGGCGCTGTTGCCGTCGCGGTCGTGTGCTCGTTCTGATCGGTCATCGAATGCTCCGGTTTCGTGGAGCGAGAGCGTACCACCCGTTTGAAAGAGACCTTGCGAGCGGTCCGAGCGCCCGGTGCGCGCGGGCGCCGGTGAGCGCGTTGCTGATCGCACCGGGGTTCACGCGGGGGCTCGTGTCGGGGCGCACGCCGACGTCATGCAGGCGTCGTCGTCAGGCGACGGGCGAGGGATCCTCGCCGAGGACCGCCGGGACGCGATAGGCGTCGGGCAGATCGGCCGACTCGGCAGCCGAGAATCCGGGGCCGGTGAGCGACCCGTCGGCTTCGAAGAACTCCGCATAGCGCGCGCGGTTGTCCGCGGCGAACGCGAATGCGGCGGCGACGCCCATCCGCTTCAGTTCGGGATGGTCCGTGAGGATCCCCGTCAGGTCGTAGCCGTTCGCCCGCAGTTCGAGCAGCTGGCGGACGGTCAGGCGCGAGCCGTAGCAGAACGGCTCGCCGTTCATCACCAGCGGATCCTGCTGGACCCACTTGATCGTCATCGCCTCAGGCGCCCTTGTACAGGAACGAGATGACCTTGTTCTTCTTGCGGGCGTCCCCGGCGAGCCGGCGGTAGTCGCGGAACACGGCGACCGCCGCATCGATCGCCTCCTCCGCGGCGGGGACCTCCGCTGGCGCGAGCACCGATGTCGTCGCCTGACGCAACCCCTCGAGCACGCCGACGAGATCGTCCATCTGGACGCGCCGGCGGCGGTACAGCGGCGCGATGGCGTCGGCGAACTCGCGGACGAAGACGTTGTCATCGGCGGCGATCGATCGGGCCATGCGCTCGAGCAGGGTCTCCGTATCGCGCTGCAACTGGCGCAGGGCGGTCTCGTCGTGCCGCTCGACGAGCGTCGGGTCGCGCTCGGCGGCGATCTCGAGCGCCCGAGCCGCCAGGCGGGACGAGGCCGCCAGGAGGCGCGCGGCCGCGCCCGGGAGTCCCGCGGTCAGATCGGGAGGGGGGTTGCCGAGGCTCGGATGGCTCACGACGGGCAGTCTAGCGTGCGCTCCTGTGCCGTGCCACGCGCGGGGCGCCGCGACGCGTACGAAACGTGGCCGGACCCTCGACACGGAGCGCCGGATGTACGATCGCGCTCATGGACCAGCACCCCGCGCAGGACCGGGACCCCGGCGAACGCCCCCAGGCATCGCGTCGCCTCGAGACGCCTCCGTCGGCACGGTACGGTCCGCCGACAGGGCGCGCGAGCGCCACCGATCCTGCGAGCCATGCGGAAGCGGAGGCGGGCACGAGCGCGCCGGCGACACCCGGGGGATCGGCCGCCTCCCCAGGCTCCCCACGCGCCCGGGCACTCGTCATCGCGATCGTCGCGTCCCTCGTGGGCGCTGCGGCCATCGTGCTCCTGGCCGGTATCCTTGGCCAGACGGCCGGCCTCCTCGCGGCAGTGGCGCTGACCGGGATCGTGGTGGGGCGGACGCTCCGCGGTCCGGGCGTCCGGTTCTCACCATCGATGCGGCTCGTCATCGCGCTGATCCTGGTCCTCGATGCGGTCGCGCTCGGCAACCTCGGCACCTGGGCGTATGCCGTCTCCGAGGGAGGGGTCCTTGGACCGGTCGACTACCTGCTCGAGACCTTTGGTCCGCTCGTCGCGGTCGAGTTCGTCGTCGGGGGCGCGGCGGCCGTCCTGGCCTCTCGATGAACGACGCCGCGCCAGGCGAGCTCGCGTTCCGCCGACCGAACGAGGCGGACTACCCGGCGCTCGTCCGCGTGATCGACGACTGGTGGGGCGGCGAACGGCACATGGACGTCCTGCTCCCACGCCTGTGGCTGCAGCATTTCACCGGGACGTCGTGGATCGTGGAGGACGAGGACCGGCTGGTCGGCTTCCTCATCGGCTTCGTGAGTCCGGACCGCCCGGACGAGGCGTACGTTCACATGGTCGCGAGCCATCCGAATCGACGGGAGGCCGGTGTGGGACGAGCGCTGTATGAGCGATTCTTCGCGGACGTGAGCGAACGGGGCGTGCATCTGGTCACGGCGATCACCTGGCCGGGCAATCGCCGCTCGGTCGCGTTCCACACAGCGCTCGGCTTTACCATCGACGACGGTCCGGGTACCCAAAAGCTCTATGGCGCGCCCGCGTACGCCGGGTACGATTTCGACCGCGAGGATCGCGTGGTCCTTCGCCGGTCCATCTGACCGTCAACGCGTCCCTTGGGAGGACCGGCGGGGTGAACATCCTGAAGGGGATCGTGTCGAGCGTGATCGGCCGGGTCGCGATCATCGCGATCATCGCGATCATCGGATTCGTGTTCCGTGATCGGATCGGGGGCGCCGCGGCGGACCTCCAGGTGGGGGACTGCTTCGATCTCCCGGCGCAGCTGCAGGAGATCGGCGAGGTGCCTCACCACCCGTGTGCCGAGCCGCACGACGCGGAGGCGTTCCTCATCGAGGACTACGTCGCGATCGAGAACGCTCCGTTCCCGGCCCAGAGCGAGTTCGATTCCTGGGCCGCCGTCCACTGCAACGTTGCGTTCACGCCGTACACGGGGTTCGGGCCCAACGACGCACCGAACGTGTCCTGGGGCTACCTGCAACCCACGTCCGACGGATGGTCGAAGGGCGACAAGGAGATGACCTGCTTCCTCGGGCATCTCGACGAATCCAAGGCCTCGGTCTCGTACCGCGTGAATCCCTGAACCGAGTCTAGCGCTCCATCCGCTCGGGCCTCGGGGCCCGGCGCCTGCCGTCGGACCCGGGTCCATCTCCGGTCGTCCGGTCGTCGGATCCGTGCTCACGGTGCTCGGCGGCCGTGCGGCGCGCCTCCGCGAGTCGATCCGAGAGCTCGGGCAGCGTGCCCATCCCCTGTCCCGGCGCGACGCCGCCGGTCTCGCCCACGAACGGCATCCCCTGGCGCTCCACCGCGTCGAGGCTCATCGCCAGCACGGACGACTTCTGCTCCGCGACATGACGAACGTAGTCGTGTTCCTCGTCGGACGTGAGCGGGCGGCCACGCACGATGTCCTTCGGTTTGCCGACGGTGAGCCAAGCGAGGTGGTAGCGGTCCATCGACCCCCAGGCCGTCGCCAGCAGGTCATCCGAGAGCTGCAGCCACTGCTGGAGCGCGTTCAGCGATGGGTTCGCCTGCAGTCGATCCCCCTCGGCGACGAGCTGTCGCGTGCGCGTGATGTACTCGTCGCGCGTCACGGCAAGGCACCCCCGGCGGTCGGGCCACTCCGTGCGGCCCCGGCGCCTTCCGCGGTCTCGGCACCCTCGGCGCCCTCGGCACCGCCGGCGATGAAGGCCTCGCGATCGACCCGCGCACGATGCGACCATGGCCCGGGCTCCCCGTCTCCGATCGGATGGCCGTCGAACCGCGTCGCCGGGAGGATCCCCGCCACGCTCGAGCAGACGAACGCCTCGTCGGCCTCGGCAAGGTCACGCGTCGTGAGCCAGCCCTCCTCCGGATCGAGGCCGAGGTTCGCGCCCCAGCGCAGGATCCAGGAACGGGTCGTGCCCGGAAGGATCGCGCAGGCGAGCGCGGGTGTTCGCAGGCGGCCGTCCGCGACGATGAACAGGTTGGCCGACGTCGCCTCCGACAGGAAGCCGTCGACGGTCAGGAACAGCGCATCGTCCGCGCCGGCCCGGCGCGCCTCGAGGCGCGCGTAGACGTAGTCGGCGCGGCTGATCGTCTTGAGCGCGGCCAGCGGGTTCTCGGGATCGCGCCGGACCGCCGAGGTGATCAGATGCAGCCCGTTCTCGAGGTGGCCGGCGGGCGGCGGCGGGACCGGCCAGGCCTGGACGACGATCGTCGCGGGGACCTCCTCATCCGCTGGCAGCAGCCCACGACCGCGAAATGCACCGCGCGTCACCGTGATCCTGATCGACGCATCGCCCGTCGGCCCGTCCAGGCCCTCAGCCGCGAGGAGATCGGCCACCGCGCGGGCGAGGACGTCCTCGAGATCGGGTGGCAGGTCGATCCCCAGGCCCTGGGCGGACCCGCGCAGACGCGCGATGTGCTCGGGCAGCTCGGTGGGATGGTTGCCGTGCGCCCGAAGGGTCTCGAAGACGCCATCGCCCAGCTGGAAGCCGCGATCGAACGCGGACACGTGCGCCCCGTCCGCCGGCGCGAGGACCCCGTCGATCCAGATGTTGGTCACGTTCACCTCAGCTCGTCTCCCGTCCGCCGATCGCGCCGAGCGGCCCACGGACCTTGGCCACCGTCTCGTCCCACTCGGCGCCCGGATCGCTCCGCCAGGTGATCCCTCCGCCGACGTGGATCGTGAGCCGGCGCCCATCCGCGATGAGCGTGCGGATGAGGATGCTCGTTGCCATCGCACCGTCCGGGCCGATCCAGCCGGCGGCTCCGGTGTACGGTCCGCGGCGCACCGGCTCCAGCTCCTCGATGATCTCCATGGCGCGGATCTTCGGCGCTCCCGTGATCGAACCGCCCGGGAAGCTCGCCGCGAGCAGATCGAAGGCGTCCCGGTCGGGCGCCAGGCGTCCCGTCACGGTCGTGACGAGATGCTGCACGGCGGCCGTCCGCTCGAGACGGCACAGGCGAGGGACGCGGACGCTTCCGGGGATGCACACCCGCCCGAGGTCGTTGCGCAGGACGTCGACGATCATCACGTTCTCGGCCTGGTCCTTGCCGCTCGCCAGGAGTTCGCGCGCCAGCGCCCGATCCTCGGCGCGAGTCGCGCCGCGCGGCCGCGTGCCCTTGATGGGATCGGTGGAGACGTGCCCGTCGGCATCGACGGACAGGAACGGCTCGGGTGATGCCGAGAGGAGCGCGCGTCCCGCCGCCGCGGATCCGGCGCCATCGGCCTGCCCGAGGTCCAGGTAGGCGGCCATCAGGGACGGATCGCCGGTGCGGAGGCATCGGAAGAGCGGCCACGGATCGCCGCCGAACGGTGCCTCGAGGCGGCGGGTCAGGTTCGCCTGGTAGATCTCACCGTGCGCGATCGCGTCCCGAACCTGCTCCACACCGGCTTCGAACGCCGCCCGGTCCAAACCTGACGTGAACACGAGGTCCGGCGCGGGCAGCGAGCTGACCCACTCCGTGGTGCCCGGCCCGGGCGGGCTGGATCCCGCAGAGTCCGTGGATCGGTCCAGCGCACGGGCGCCGGCTCGCGCACGCGCGGCGGCAAGGCGCTCCGCCAGTCGAGCGATGTCGCCATCGACGGCCCGCCCGCCGAGGTAGGCCCGACCGGTCCGCCGGTCCCACGCGATGACCCAGTCGTGCAGGGAGAGGTGCAGGTCGGGCAGCGGCTGGTCGGCGATCGCGAGGGACTGGATCTGCTCCAGCCGTCGACCGAAGTCGTAGCCGATGTAGCCCACGAGCCCACCGAGGAACGGCGGGGCATCCATCCCACGGACCGTCCCGTCGACCGTCCCGGTGATCCTTGCGCCATCCATCCGTCGCACGAGCGCCCGGGCCGGCGCGAACGGCGCGCTCCGATCGCCGCGTTTGCCGGGTTCGCCGGGTTCGCCATCGTCGATCGGGGGCCGGCCTTTCGCGGACGCGATCTCGAGGACCTCGAGCGGGTCCGCCGTGAGGTACGTCCACCTTCCGTGGCGTCCGGGTCGGGCGCTCTCGAGGAACGCGAGGCCGGGAAGGTCGCGGAAGCGCTCGGCGATATCGATGGGTCGGGCATCGTCGAGTTCAGCGAGGCGCTCGAGGACCACGCCCGAACCGGCGTCGACACGCGCGGAGGCGGGCCCGGTGGTGATCACGGCGCGATCATAGGACAAGAGGGCGGGGCGCCCGGCTGGGGGGAAGCCGGACGCCCCATGGGCGCGACCGCGGGTCATCATCCCGCGGCGCGGCGATAGCGTTCCGTTGTCGGTCCGGTCAGCCCTCACCGGTCGCGCGATCGCGTCGGCCGAAGTCGGCCAACCGCTCGACGCATTGAGCGTCGGCCCGAAGGGCCTGGCGCACGATCCAGGGATCGACCCGCGTCGAATCCTCGATCGTCACCGTGGTGCCCAGCGCGCCCTCGTCGAGGATGACGCCGCCGCTGTTTCGATAATCAGCCATCCAGTTCGCCTGGAGTTGCAGCAGCGTGTTCGTGACGACCGAGCCATCGAAAAGCCAGTCGAGGTGCATGGCGTTGAGTCGATCGACGAGATCGGCGATCCGGATCGCGCGGCCACGCTCGATGCATGCCACGAGGTGGATGATCCGCGTCGAGGCGAATGGATCGCCCGATTCGGCGATGTTCGGAGGCTGATGGATCGGATCCGGCATCCCGTCGGGCGCGGGTCGGAGCGGGTTCAGGCCGGCGATGGTCGGGGCACTACTCACGGGCTCTCTGGCCTCTCCTGCGGTCGTCCGAACGAGCCTAGCACTGGCTCGGCGGGGATACCAGAGGTCCGTGGCGGTTCGCGGTGGATCGGCGCGGGGCCCTTACGCGACCGGTGCCGGCGTCGGATCCGCCATGCGTGTGCCCGGCGGCGGATCGATCACCCCGCGGTTGATCGAGAGCGCCACCACGCCCGCCCCCACCGCCATGAACCCCCCGATGACGATGGCGAACCCGTAATCGCCCATGAGGTCGCGGGTGAGTCCGGCGAAGAACGCGGCCAGCGCGGCCCCGATCATGTGCGAGGCGAAGATCCAGCCGTACACGATCCCGACGTTGCGCCGACCGAAGATGTCCGCAGCGAGCGCGATCGTCGGCGGGACCGTGGCGATGTAGTCGAGGCCGAAGAGGATCGCGAACGCGGTCACATCGAGGGTGTCGTGGATCTGCGGCAGATAGAGCAGCGACGCGCCACGGAACACGTAGTAGATGAGCAGCAATCGACGCGGATCGAACCGATCCGTCAGCCAGCCCGAGGCGATCGTCCCGACGAAGTTGAAGGCGCCCATGACCGCGAGCGCCCCCGATGCCGCACCGGGCGTGAATCCGTGATCCGCGGCATGGACGATGAAGTGCTGGCCGATGAGCCCGTTGGACGTCGCACCGCAGACGAAGAAGGTCCCGGCGAGCAGCCAGAAGGCCGGGGAGCGGATCGCGCGGCGCATGATCCCGGGATCGGGCCTGGTCGGGATCGGGACATGGTCCGTCGACGCGCCGAGCGGGCGTGCGCCCACGTCGGACGGTTCGTTGCGGAGCAGCGCGAGGACGGGGATCGCCACCACCAGGAGGACACCCGCGATGGCGACCGACGCGATCCTCCAGCCGAGATCCGTCGCGATCGTCACGAGCAGCGGGAAGAAGACCAGCTGACCCGCACTGGTGCTGGCACCCAGGATCCCGATCACCAGCCCGCGCCGCTGCACGAACCAGCGATTCGCGACGGTCGCCGCGAGGATGCTGGCGATGAGCCCGGTCCCGATGCCGGACAGGAGACCGAACAGGAGCGCGAGCTGCCAGGCCTCGGTCACGAGGCTCGACGTGGCCATCGCGATCGCCGCGATGACCAGGCTGGCGACGGTCACGCGCCGGACACCGACCCGCGCCATGAGCCAACCGCTCAGGGGACCAGCGAGGCCGAACACGATTAGTCCGACCGCGGCCGCGAACGACAGGACGGCCGTCGACCATCCGGTGTCGGCCTGCATGTCGAGAAGGAACGCACCCGGTGCGGTCCGTGCGCCGGCAGTCACGAGAAGCGCCATCGCGCTGACGGCGACGATGACCCAGCCGTAGAACAGCGGCTGGCGTGGCGACCCTGGGGTCGCTCCCCGCTCGTCATCCCCGGGGGCATGACCCGACAGGTTCGGCGCGGACCCCGACGTCATCGGTCTAGAGCAGCTCTCCGTGGGCCGAACCCGTTGGCTCTCCATCGCGCGGTCGTGGCTCCTCGCCGGGCGCGAACGCCTCGTCGCTGGGTGCGTCACCGCTCTCGAGCACCCTCAGCGGCGCCCCGGCCTTGCCTTCGATCGCTCCGACACCGAATGGCACCCACTTCGATGGGTCCTGCAGCCGGTGCGCCTCGGTGTTGCCGCGGGCATGGACCTCCTCGAAGCCCTTCGGCTCGATCCACATCCGCTCGCCCTCGAGCAGACCGAGGACGCCGGACTGGCCCGGCTCGGGGCGTTCGTCGCGGCAGTAGCTGCACGCAGCCGAGTCGTGCTTCTGGTAGGTCTCGGGCTCCTCGTAGGTGGTGATGTACCCCTCGTAGTTGCGGAGCACGACCTTGTGATCCGAGTAGCTGATGAGGTAGTTGGGCATGACCGGGATCTTGCCGCCGCCGCCCGGCGCGTCGATCACGTACGTCGGGACCGCGTACCCGGAGGTGTGGCCGCGCAGCCCTTCCATGATCTCGAGGCCCTTGCCCACGGGCGTCCGGAAGTGGCCCGATCCCTCGACCAGGTCGCACTGGTACAGGTAGTAGGGGCGGATCCGGTTCTCGACGAGCTTGTGCACGAGCGAGCGCTGGATGTGGACGCAGTCGTTGACGCCGGCGAGGAGCACGCTCTGGTTGCCCACCGGGAGCCCCGCCTTGGTCAGGCCGTCCACGGCCCGCGAGACCTCGGGCGTGATCTCGTTCGGGTGGTTGAAATGCAGGTTGATCCAGAGCGGGTGGTACTTCTCGAGCATCGCGCACAGCTCGGCGTCGATCCGCTGGGGCAGGAAGACCGGCACCCGCGACCCGATCCGGATGATCTCGATATGCGGGATCTCGCGGAGGCCGCGCAGGATCGATTCGAACAGCTTCGGGGCGAGGGTCAGCCCGTCGCCGCCGGAG
Source organism: uncultured Chloroflexia bacterium (assembly GCA_963714835.1). Classification (GTDB taxonomy): domain Bacteria; phylum Chloroflexota; class Limnocylindria; order Limnocylindrales; family CSP1-4; genus CAKKPP01. The sequence goes on along the minus strand of CAVQPX010000003.1, from coordinate 54,459 downwards.
ATCAGGACGTCACGCACCTGGGGCGTGCGACGCAGGTAGTCGAGCTGCGCCTCGTGGTCCTTCCGATTGAAGTTCTGGGTGGGGTCGCCGACGATCCGGCTGCGCGTGCAATACCGGCAGTACGAGGCGCATTGCGTCGTGACGAGCATGAGCACGCGATCGGGGTAGCGATGGACGAGCCCCGGGACCGGCGAGTGGCGGTCCTCGGCGAGCGAGTCCTCCATCATCGCGGTGAACGCCTGGTGTTCACGGCCCAGCGGGATGACCTGCCGGCGGATCGGGTCGTCGGGGTCGTCCGGATCGATGAGGCTGATGAAATACGGCGTGATGTCGACGCGGAACTTGTCCGTGGCCGACAGGCCTTCGCGCTCCTCGTCCGTGAGGTTCAGGATGCCTTCGATCTCCTCGAGATCGTTGACCCGGTTCGAGAGCTGCCAGCGCCAGTCGTTCCACTTCTCGTCCGGGACGTCCTCCCACAGTGGAGCGCGCCGGCTGACTGCGGGCGTCCCGTCCGGCGCGAGCGCCTGCGCGGGGTCGCGGCGATTCACGAAGGGCGGCGCATCGGCGGCCGTGACGGCTGCCTGATGGGCGACCGCGGCCTTGATCTCCTGGGCATCCATGCGGGTGGGTGACTCCGCTACAGGAACACGTGACGCATAAAGTCTATGCAGATTGGAAACTCCGGGGAGGATAGCGCACCGCCTCGGCGGAGGTCCAGCGGTCCAAAGGGGCCAGGACTCCAACGGACCTTGTACCCTGCGCGCCATGACCGACGATCCGCAACTCCCGGAACATGTCGCGGCGAACCGAGGGGCGTGGGACGAGTGGGCGCCCGAGTACACCGAGGCGGGCCGTCGAGGGTGGGCCGACGACAAGCCGGAATGGGGCATCTTCGGGATCCCCGAGTCCGATGTCCGTCTCCTCGACGACGTCGACGGCAAGGATGTGATCGAACTCGGCTGCGGCACGGCCTATGTCTCGTCGTGGCTGGCGCGGCGCGGCGCGCGCGTCGTCGGGATCGACAACTCGCCGAAGCAGCTCGAGACCGCACGCGCCATGCAGGCCGAGCACGGACTCGACTTCCCGCTGCTTCTCGGGAATGCCGAGACGGTCCCCTATCCCGACGCGAGCTTCGACCTCGCGATCAGCGAGTACGGGGCGTGCCTGTGGGCCGATCCGTATGCGTGGATCCCCGAGGCGGCGCGCCTGCTGCGCCCCGGCGGCGAGCTTCGCTTCCTGACGAACGGGCTGCTTCTCGTCCTGACCGAGCCGGCCCTGGAGGCTGACGGCCCTGCGACCGATCGGATGCTCCGCCCGCTCTTCGGGATGCACCGCTACGAGTGGGAGGACTCGCCCGGCATCGACTTCCACCTTCCGCACGGGGAGTGGATCCGCCTGCTGCGGGAGAACGGCTTCGACGTCCTCGAGTTGCTCGAGCTCCGCCCGCCGGAGGGCGCGACGACGACCTACGGGTTCGTCACGCTCGATTGGGCCCGGCAGTGGCCGTGCGAGGAAGTCTGGAAGGCGCGCAAGCGCGGCTGAAGGACGTCCTCAATGAAGGCCGCCCCGAACCCGGTTCGCGCTATTCCCCGATGACCGCCCAGAGGAAGCCGAACATGATGAAGACGCCGCTGAACATGGCGATGAGCCCGAGCCCGCCATAGGGCGTGCTGGCCCCCTCGTGCGGCACGAGCTGCAGACCGATCCCGAACACGACGGCCCACGCGACGAACATCAGTCCGAAGGCGACCTTGGCGTTGGGGCCGGTGATGAACCGGGTCCAGCGCGACCGCCCATCCGAGGCCTTCGCGGAGAACAGGACGATCAGCACGATGATCAGGGCCATGCCGAGCGAGGCCATGAACTCGATGGGTCGTTCGAACGCGATCGTGAAGAGCTGCACGCAGACCCTCGTCGGTGGGTGAGATCCGTCGCCCGAATGCTATCAGAGCCGACCGGCCGAAGCGCATGGATCGGGGCTTGTCGGGGGACCTGCACGAGGACCTGCACTAGGATGCGTCCGTGACCCCCTTCGACCGCGTGGCCGACCTCGTCGTGCGCCATCGGTGGCGTGTCCTCGGCGCGTGGATCGTCGTCCTGCTCATCGCCGCACCCCTTGCGACGCGCGTGGCCGGGGAACTCCGCGCGGGTGGCTTCACCCTCGACGACCTCGAGTCCTCACGGGCCCTGACCCTCGCACAGGACGAGCTCGGTGCCTCGCCGTCGGCAGTCGTGGTCGTCATCCACTCCGACACGCTCGTCGCCGGAACGCCGGCGTTCGAAGCGGCTGCCCGGTCGGTCATCCAGGACGTGGCACAGGCTCCACACGTGACCGGGATCGCGTCGCATGTGCTCGCGCAGCGCCAGGTGTCGAACGACGGTCACACCGTCTACGACATCGTCTTCCTGGACCTGGATCCGGACGAATCGCCCGAAGCGCTGCCGGGGATCGAGGCCGCGCTGGGGGATGGACCAGGGCTCGAGGTCGCCCTCGCCGGGGGGCCGGCGTTCTACGGCGACGTGCAAGCCGTCTCGGAGGAGGACCTGCGCCGCAGCGAGATCATCTCCCTGCCGCTCGCGGCGCTGGCCCTCCTGGTCGTGTTCGGGTCGGTCGTGGCCTCGGCCGTCCCGCTGGCCGTGGGCGGCGGCGCGGTGATCGCGGCGCTCGCGGTCATCGGGCTCGTCGCCGGCGCCACGCCGATGAGCATCTTCGTGCTGAACCTGGCCACGCTCCTCGGTCTCGGCCTCGGGGTCGACTACTCCCTCCTCATGACCAGTCGGTTCCGCGAGGAGCTCGCATCCCGGACCGGCGGGGAGCCCGGCGGGGAGCCCGGCGGGGATCCCCGCGGGGATCCCGATCGCGTCGAAGCTGCCGTCCGGGCCACGGTCGCGACCGCCGGCCGAGCCGTGTTCTTCTCGGGACTCACGGTCCTGCTTGGCCTCATCGGCCTCGTCCTGTTCGAATTCATGATCCTGCGCTCGGTCGGCATCGCGGGCGCGATCGTCGTCCTGTTCGCCGTCGCCGCGGCGCTGACGCTCCTGCCGGCCATCCTCCTGATCGTCGGCGAGCGGATCGACCGTTTCGCCGTCCGGCGCGTCACGGCCACGCCCGACGATCACGGGCCCTGGGCCCGGCTGGCGCGGCGGGTCATGCAGCGGCCCATCGCGGTCCTCATCCCGACCCTGGCGCTGCTGCTCCTCCTCGGGACACCGTTCCTGCACATCCGGCTCAACGCCCCGGATGCGTCCATCCTGCCGCCGACGGTGCCGTCGCGCCTGGCCTACGACCAGCTGACGAGCGCGTTCCCGGAAGGGGATCTCGCGCCCCTCGTCGTCGCGATCCACACGGACGGTCCGGCCCTCGCCCCTGACAACGTGGCGGCTCTCTTCGAATACTCGCGCCGCCTTGCCGCGGATCCGCGGGTCACGCGGATCGAGGGGCCGGTCGACCTCGATCCCCGGATCGGCCTCGAGCAGTACCAGCTGATGTTCGGCAGCCCGACGGGCCCACCCGATCGCTTCGTCCAGACGGTCCTGGCGGCCACGACGAAGGGCGATCTCGCGCTGTTCACCGTGTACACGCCGTTCGGGCCCAACCGCGATGCCGCACGGGATCTCGTCGTCGCGTTGCGCGCAACCGAAGGGGCCCTCGCGCCGCCGGACGGCATGACGGTCCTCGTGGGCGGCGGCGCGGCGAGCGTCGTCGACGTCGTGGACCGGATCGCGGCCGACTTCCCGCGATCCGCCCTGTTCATCATCGTCTCCACGTATCTCGTGTTGTTCCTGCTCCTTCGGTCGGTGATCCTCCCGGCCAAGGCGCTCCTCATGAACGCGCTGTCGATCACGGCGTCGTTCGGGGCGCTCGTCTGGATCTTCCAGGATGGCAACCTGAGCGCGATCCTCGGGTTCACCCCACTCGGCTTCGTCGAGACGACGCTGCCGGTCATCCTGTTCTGCGTGCTGTTCGGGCTGTCGATGGACTACGAGGTGTTCCTGCTGACCCGGATGCGCGAGGCGTGGCGACGCACCGGCGACAACCGCGAGGCGGTGGCGCTCGGCCTCGAGCGCAGCGGACGGATCGTCACGTCCGCCGCGCTGATCGTGGTCGTGGTTGCCGGGTCGTTCGCGTTCGCGGACATCGTGCTGATCAAGGCGCTCGGCCTCGGCATGGCGATCGCCGTGGCCCTCGATGCGACCGTGGTACGCGCCCTGCTCGTACCCGCCACGATGCGCCTGCTGGGTCGCTGGAACTGGTGGATGCCCGACTGGTTGGAACGCGTCGTCCCGACGATCGAGCCGGCGACCCGTGCGGATCCGGCCCGATGATCCGCCGACCGATCCAGCTCCGGCGGCACGGCGGCCTGGTCGGCGTGACGATGCTCGCGCTTGCGCTGATCGCCGGCGCCTGCACGGAACCCATCCTCGCGCGACCGACGGCCCCGGCTCCATCGATCACCGCCCCCGACCCGACGGTCGCTCCGAGGTCGGATCCGCAGCCGGTCGTCCTCCCGCGCGACGACGGCCCGCACGAACGTCTCACGGAATGGTGGTACTACACCGGCCATCTGACCGACGAGCAGGGCGGGGCCTGGGGGTTCGAATACGTCATCTTCCGAGCCGAGCGCGGCGACTTCCCGGTGACCTGGGCGTCGCACATCGCGTTGACCGACGAGACGAACCGCACCTTCACGTATGCGCAACGGAGCGCGATCGGGCCGCTCGCCGATCGATCGCCGCGCGACGGGTCGGGGGATCCCACCGGATTCGACCTCGCGATCGCCGGTCTCGACGTCGGTGGGGCGCCTGGGTCCCTCGCACCGCCCTGGTCGATGGTCGGCGGCGGCGGATCGGATCGGATCGCCGCGTCGGTCGGGTCGGCCGAACAGACGACGTCGGCGACGGCGCCGGCCAAGGATCTCGCGTTCGATCTCCAGCTCACGACCGATCGGCCGGTGGCGCTCCACGACCGCGACGGCTGGATCGACTTCGGCCCTGCCGGTGGTTCGTATTACTACTCGCGGACCCGGATGCAGGCGACCGGAACCCTGACGTACGGCGACCGGGACCTGCAGGTGACCGGCATCGCCTGGTTCGACCACCAGTGGGGTGACTTCATCGCCGTGGGAGGCGGAGGCTGGGACTGGTTCGCCGTGAACCTGGACGATGGGACGGACCTCACCGTGTCCGTCGTCCGCGACGCAGCGCAGCGCCGCGTGCTCAGCTATGCCACGGTCGTGGATCCCGACGGTGGCACACGCCACGTCGACGCGGCCGCCATCGTGCTGCGTGAGACCGGCCAGACGTGGACCAGCACGCGGTCGGGTGCGACCTATCCGGCGGGCTGGTCGATCGAGATCGCGTCGGAGGACCTGTCGCTCCAGCTGACGCCGACCGTGCCGGACCAGGAGCTGGACACGCGCGCGACGACCGGGGTGATCTACTGGGAGGGCTCGCAACGCGTCACCGGGACGCGCGCTGGCGTACCGATCAGCGGGCGCGGCTACGTCGAGTTGACCGGCTACGCACGATGACGGGTGCGATCAGGGGACCGGCTCTGGCCCAGGACCCGTGGGCCCGGCAGCGTCGGTGGCCGCAGGGAGCGAGACCGGCACGAGCGTGACGCCGGCCGAGTCGGCGAGCGACCGCGATCGTTCGTCGAGGGTGCCGAGCGAGCCCAGGATCCCGATCATCCGGATCGCGGCGTCGCGGTAGGCCGGCTCGTTCGAAACGGACGCCGCGAGTCCGGCACGCGCGATCGTCCGCGCCTCCGCGTAGAACGCGTGCAGATCGGCTGCCAGGCCGTTCGCCGATGGCCACGCACCGAGGCGAGCGGCGAGATCCACCCCGGAGGCCGCGTCGCTCGAGATCGTCCGCAGAGCGGTTGCGATCGCGGCCGCATCCGTGTCGCCCAGCGAGACCGCGGCGCCGAGCGCCGCGCCTGCGTCGGCGAGCCGCGCGCTGATGATCGCCGTCTGCGTCAGTGACCAGACCGCTGCGGCCGGGATGACGAGACCCGCCGGCTGCCTCACCGGATCGGTCGTCGTCCCCCCATTCGGATCCGTGATCGGAGCAGCCACCGCGTCGGTTGCGCGCGGGGCCGCCACGGGTGCCGCCGCCGTGAGGCCGGCCAACCGGTCCTGGACGGTCACGGCGACCGCGCCGCCGCCCGCCAGGGCGCCGAGGGCGATGCCCAGCGACAGGAACAGCGCGGCTCTGCCGATCTGGATCCCCATGACCAGGTGGGCGCGACAGCCAGGGCAGCGGCGCGCTCCGGCGACGAGGGGGCGAGCACAGTTCGGGCAAGAGAACACGTTGGCGTCCACCTCCCCGATCGCATGGGGGAGCGGATCGCCGCGGCGGATCTTCCCGCGCAAGACGTTGATCGCCACCGGTCTCCTCGCAAGCGCGCCCAAACACACCGACTGCACGCCCCCGAAGTGTCGGCAGCGCGAGTGATGTGGTCCCCGGCACGATGGTCCGGGCCGCACCCGGTACCTCGTCCCGGGCAGGGGCCACTTGTCCGGCCCGTTTCGGGACCAACGGCACTCCGGCACGCGCCCGCAATCGGCGACCCTCCTTGCCATAGCGCTCCGTGTCCCGCGAGCGCCGATCGAGGAGCCAATCAACATGGGTCGATTTGCCAAACTTGCCGTGGTGGTCATGGTCGGAGCCCTGATCGCCGTCGCCTGTGCGCCGGCCGCACAGCCGACGTGGACGTATTCCCCCGGAGCGACGCCGGGTACCGCAGCGAGCCAGCCACCGACCGGCGGCGGCGAAGTCCTCGGCAACCTCGAGGTGGTCGGGGTCGATCTCGCCTTCACCCCGAACATGTTCGAAGTCGACACCGCGGGCCGCTACGAAGTGACCCTCAAGAACGAGGGCGCGATCCTCCACGACATCACGTTCCCCGACGGCCAGGTCGCGAAGGCCGAGGCCGGCCAGAGCGCCACGGTGGTCGTGGACATCCCCGCCGAAGGCCTGTCGTTCCTCTGCTCGATCCCCGGGCATGCCGACGCCGGGATGACCGGCCAGGTCATGGTGAAGGGCAGCACGGCGGTCGATCCCAACGACCACGGCGGCCCGCCCGCCACCACGGACGTCGAGAAGGACCCGAACGCGCCCGCCTACACCCTGTTCGACGCGACCGCCCCGAAGCTCCTCGAGGGCACCACCCACGACATCGACCTGTACATCCAGGAAAAGCCCATGACCGTTGCCGATGGTTTCGTGCAGAAGGTCTGGACGTTCGGAACGACGCCCACGAACGGCACCGTGCCCGGACCGGTGATCCGGGTGAAGGTGGGTGACACGATCCGCGTGCACCTCAAGAACCCGGCGGAGAACGAGCTCCCGCACTCCGTGGACTTCCACGCGAGCCAGGTCGCCTGGAACGACGAGATGCGTTCCATCAACCCTGGTGAGGAACTGCTCTACGAGTGGACGGCCGATTACGCGGGCGTGTGGATGTACCACTGCGGCACGAACCCGGCTCTCCACCACATCGCGAACGGGATGTTCGGGATGGTCATCGTCGAGCCCAAGGAAGGATTCGCCCCGGTCGACAAGGAGATCGCCCTCGTGCAGAGCGAGTGGTACCTCGGCCCGCAGGGCGACATCACCTCGCTGTCGAAGGCCGCGTCCGGCGCCCCGGCGCCCGACTTCGTCGTCTTCAACGGCGTCGCCAACCAGTACCTCGACAACCCGATCGAGGTCCCGACCGGCGGTCGTGTCCGGATCTTCCTCCTCGACACCGGGCCGAGCATCGACAGCTCGTTCCACATCGTCGGAACGATCTTCGACACCGTGATCAAGGAAGGGATCCAGCTCCTCCGGAACAACCCCGGCGGCTATGGCTCACAGGCGGTGGACCTGTCGCCGGCCCAGGGAGCGATCATCGAACTGACGACCGCCGAGGACGGTCTCTACCCGATCGTCACCCACGCCTTCAACTTCGTCGGGCGCGGCGCGCTCGGCCTGCTGCAGGCCGGTGACGGCGATCCGCTCAACTAGTCTCGCGCCACCTGTCGTGCGCAGCGAACCTGCGCAGCCCATGATGCCTGCCGTTTCCTCGAGCGGCAGGCATCGACCCTGTCGGGCGTCGTGAGCGGTCAGGCCGTCGCGCCCCTGGGCAACGCGCCCCTGGGCAACGCGCCCGCGGGCCACACGCCCGCGGGCCGGCTGCTCCCCGTCCTCCCGCCGCCGCGCTCCACTGACCGTCGGATCACCTTCGCCGGGCTGGCCATCGCGGTGGCCTTCCTTGTCGCGGCCGCCGCGTCCCTGCTCCTACCGGCCCAGATCCGGCTCGGGACATGGCTGCCGCTCCACCTTGCCCTGGCCGGTGGTGCGGCGACCGCGATCGCGTCGGTCATGCCGTTCTTCACGACGGCCCTCGCGGTCGCGCGACCGGTGCGACCGGCGATCCGCGTGGGCGGGATCGCGGGCGTTGCCGTCGGCGCGATCGCGGTCCTCACGGCGCATGCCCACGCGCACGGGAACGCGCTCGCGGCAGGTGGCTCCGGCGGCATCTACCTGGCCGGCCTCGGTCTCGCCGGGTACGCGGCGCTCAGGCCATTGCGGGGCGCGCTCGGAACCCGGCGGCGGCACATCGAGTGGGCGTATGCCGTCGCGCTCATCGATGTCGCGCTCGGCGCGACGCTGGCCATCCTGTTCGTGGCCGGCAGCCCCGAGGTCAGCGCCGCGTGGGCACTGACGAAACCCGCCCATGCGTGGCTCAACGTCTTCGGGTTCGTCTCACTCACGGTGGCGGCGACGCTCGTGCACCTCGCCCCGACGACGGCCGGAGCACGGATCAGGCCGCGGATCAGCGCGTTCATCGGGCTCGTGGCCCTGGCCGCGGCCGCGCCGCTCGTCGCGATCGGGCACCTCGTGGCCAGCGACGCCATCGCCCGGATCGGCGGGGTCACCGCGACGCTCGCTGGCCTCGCGATCGCGGCACATGGGGTCGCGATCTACCGCTCCCGCGGGAACTGGACCCGAGAGATCGCCTGGCATCGGATGGGCGCGCTCAGCCTGCTTGCGGCCGCCCTGTGGTTCGCTGTCGCGGTGGGGAGCGCGGGCCTCCGCGTCGCCGACCTCGGGGCGGTGCCTGGATCGTGGTCGCTGTCGGCCATCCTGGCCCCGCTGGTCGTCGGGTTCATCGTCCAGGCCCTGATCGGCTCGTGGACGCACCTGGTCCCGGCGATCGGGCCGGGTGGACCCGAGGCCCATGCCCGGCAGCGCGCGATCCTGGCCACGGCCTCCAGCGCGCGACTCATCGCGCTCAATCTCGGGTGCGCTGTGCTCTGGCTCGGGATGCCCGGCGCGCCCGGCGTGCCCGGCCTGGCCGGCTCGGAGACGGCGATCCAGGTGGGTGCCGGGATCTGCCTGCTGTCCGTGGCTGCTTCGATCACCCTCTTCGCGCGGGCGAGCCTCCAGGGTCGGCGGGCGACGACCGGAGCGACGGCAGGATGACCAGCCATCCGGCGACCACCGTGATCGCGTAGGCGACGCACCAGGCGCACACGGCCTCGATCACGAACAGCTCGAGATAGGTCAGGTACGCGACGATGACGATGCCGACCAGGCCGGCCGCGTACGCGCCCAGCAGCGCTCGGCGATGCCGTCGACGCCACCAGGTGAGCGTCAGGAGCAGGATCGTGGCCGAGTAGGCGAGACCGAGGACGGCGACCGGCACGCCCAGCACCTCGCTGTACTCGCTCGTCGCCACCTGCTCGCAACCCTGCAGCGGCCCACAGGCCGGCAGCTCGCCTGCCAGGCGCACGAGTGTCAGGTACGCCGAGATCCCGATCCCGGCGAGCGCGAGACCGACCGCGATCACGGGGCGAGAAGCGCACCCGGGGCTGGGTCGCGGGGCACCGTGCCGCCGGATACCGCAGCGCCGGTCGCCAGTTGCGCCCTCACCACCGCCGCCAGCTCCTCGTACGTGCGCGGCATCCCCACGATCCTCTGGCCGTTCACGACGATCGTCGGGGTGGACGCGATCCCCATGGCGGCGGCGTCGGACGTCGCGCGGCGGATCTCGTCGAGTCGGTCCGGATCCGCGATGCAGGCGTCCCAGGCCGTTCGGTCGAGCGCGATCGAATCGGCCATCGCCGCGAGCCGCGCGGCGCTGAACGCTCCATCGTTCTCGCCACGCTGGTTCCACAGCAGGAGGTCGTGGAAGGACCAGTAGCGACCCTGATCGGCGGCACAGGCAGCGCCGATCGCAGCGGCCTCGGACTCATCGGGCTGGCCGGTGCCGAGGAACGCGATGGAGCGATCGACCACCCGCGCGTCGCCCGGCACGACGAAGTCGGCGATGAGCCTGCCGAGGTACTCGCGGGCGAAGCGGGCACAGACCGGGCACTGGTAGTCCCCGTAGACCTCGATGACCACGGGCGCGTCGGCCGAACCGGCGCTGTGGCCGTCGACGGTGACGCTCGCCGGGATCGTCGCCGGTGGGATGAGGAGATCGGCCCCGATCGACCCATCGGGCCCGTCACCGCCGGGTCCCAGGACCTGGAGTCCGGCGATGACACCGAAGCCCGCCAGGACGGCGATCAGGGAGATGACGAGGATCGAGGGGGCGCGGCGCGCCGGGGTGCCCTGGGCGGAGCGACGCCGATGGCCCGACGGATTCGTGTCGCGCTCGAGGCGGCGACGCTCGCGTCTGCTCGTGGGCGTCGATGGTTGGCGATCTGGCACGGGGTGCATCCTTTGAACGGTGGTCGGGTCCCGTCCCCGGGCAAGTGGAGCGCGGAGAGCCGGCGAGTCGAGCGACTCGCGCCTTCGAGTCTCACCGCTTCAGCGCTTCGTCGCGAGGGCTGGACGGCCCGTTCGGCCGGGGTCCATCGGCCCGCCGCTCCAGGGACGTGGCCAAGCGGGATCCGGTCGCCTAGGCCTCCGGGCGCGGCTGCGGGTCGGTCGCCAGTCCCTCCACGACCTCCACGCCCGGCAACGCTCGAAGGATCTCCGGTCCGGCGATGACCTTCCACGATCGACTCCCGCCGCCGAGCACGATGCGCTCGCGCTCCATCACCCGTGCGTCCACCCAGATGGGCATCCCCTCGGGAAGGCCGAAGACGGTCACGCCGCCGATCTCCATCCCGGTCAGCCGGCGTGTCTCGTCGGCCGGCGCGAACGACGCCTTGCGCGTCCCGAGGCGGTCGCGAACGGCACGATTGACGTCCAAACGGTTCGGGGCGAGGACGACGCACGCCGCGAACCGCGGCGGATCGGCCTTGCCGATCACGACGATCGTGTTCGCGGCATCCTCGGGCGCGAACCCGTAGGCCGCGCAGAACGCCCCGGTGTCGGCCAGCGCCGGATCGCAGGCGAACAACTCGAACGGCACGCCGAGCCCGGAAACAACAGTCTCGAGTCGATCGCGGTCGTCCATGGCGGAAGTATGGCCGAGGCGGCCGACCCGTCGCTGAGGGCCGACGAGTTGAGACTGAGTCTCGACAAATGATGTGAGACTCAGTATCATCCGGCCCATGACAACCGATCCTCTGCCCCTCACCGAGGCGATCGAACGGGCGGGCCATCGCCTGACCGGACCGCGCCTCGCTGCAACCCGCCTGATCGCTGCGCATGACGGCCCGTTCACGGCGGCCGATCTCGTGGCCGCCGCCGAGGCCCGCCGGCTGCGGATCGGCCGCGCGACGATCTTCCGGGCGATCGACCTCCTCGTTCAGCTGAACGTCATCGAGCGCCTCGATCTGCCCAGCGGCGAGCACGCGTACGTGGCGTGCCGCGCGACCCATCACCACCACCTGGTGTGTTCGAGCTGCGGGCGGTCGACGGACGTCGACGATGCCGGCCTGCGTGCAGTCGTTGCCGACATCGCGCTGCGGACGGGCTACCGGATCGACGACCACCGGCTCGAGCTCTTCGGCAAGTGCGCGGCGTGCCAGGCTGCGGCCCCCGCCCGCGCCGGGGCCGACACCGGCGGATCCGGGACGGACGCGTGACCGCCCTCGCCATCGTCGTCTCGCTCGGCGCCTTCCTGTCGGCGCTGGCCGGCGGGATCCTCGCCCTGCGCGCCGTCCATCTCGTCGGCCCGATCATCGCGCTCGGAGCCGGCATCCGGATCGGTGCGGCGTTCTTCGACCTCATCCCCGAATCGATCGAGCAGCTGGGCGGCCAGGTCGATATCGCGATGATCGCGGCCGCGCTCGGGTTCGTCGCGTTCTACACGATCGAGAAGCTGACGAGCGTCCACGTCGGCCACGAGACCGCGGCCGAGCTTGATCACGGCGAGGTGGCCCACCGCCACGTGGGGACCTTGGGTGCCGGCGGGATGGGGCTGCACAGCTTCCTCGACGGATTCGCGCTGTCGGCGGCCCTGACCGTGGGCGGCGGCGTCGGTCTCGTCATCGCCGCGGTGGTCATCATCCATCGCTTCAGCGACGGCATCGGCGTCGTGAGCATGGTGCTGGCCAGCCGGATGCCGCGGGCCGTCGCCTATCGCTGGGTCGGCATCGTCGCGATCGCCCCCGTGGCGGGCGTCGTCGTCGGCCAGATCCTGCCCATCGGGGAAGCCACGCTCGGTGCACTGCTCGGGATGTTCGCCGGCTTCTTCCTGTACATCGGCGCTGCCGAGCTGCTGCCCGAAGCGCATCGGAACGACCGATCGCGCGTCGTCGTCTTCTACACGCTGATCGGGGTCGGCTCGATCTGGCTGTTCTCCTTCGCGACGGGCGCGCTCGGCATCCACCTCTAGGCGATCGTCGTCAGCGGTCGTCCGCTCGTGGCTCGCCGACGCGCCTGATCGATTCGGTGGTCGGTTCGCTCATCGCACCTGCGCGCTCATCGCACCTGCGCGCTCATCGCACCTGCGCGCTCAACCCGTCGCGACGGCCCAGCGCGAGCACGGCCCTACGACCCGGTGACGTACTCGCCGCCGTCGACGCTGATGACATCGCCATTGATGAACTCGGTGCCGTCGCCCGACATCGCGAGGATCACGTTCGCGACATCCTGCGGGGTCGTCATCCGGCCGGTCGGGTTGCGCTTCATCGTGATGTCGATCATCTGCTGCGACTCGGGGATCTTCAGCAGTGCAGGGGTCACCGTGACGCCCGCCCTGATCGAATTCGCCGTGATGCCGCTGCCTTTGCGCGCCAGCTCCATCGCAAGCTGGCGGATGTGGCTCTCGAGGGCCGCCTTCGCCGAAGACACGACGCCGTACGACGGGACGACCCGGGTCGAACCCTCCGACGTCATCGCGTAGATCTTCGAACCCTTGCCGAGGAAGCCTCGCCGATAGAGATCCTGGACCCAGTAGACGAGGCTGTTCGCCATGACGTCCTGGGTCATCTCCATCTTCTTGCGATCCACCGCGCCCTTCGGGTCGTCACTGATGAAGGGCACCAGGGAGCCGAATGCGAGCGAATGCATGACGACGCGAACGTACGGCTCCTTGCCGCCCGCCCGAGACTCCGCGAAGCGAGCTTCGAGAGCGTCGAGCGCTGCCGCCCGCTTCTCATCGTCGGCCGCGTTCATGTTGATGTAGAGGGCCTGAGCGCCCGTTGCCTCGATCGCCGACTTGACCTCTTCCACGTGGGCCAGCGCGGCCCGGAAGTCGAGGTGGATCCCGCAGATGTTGTAGCCGGCAGCGGCCAGCGTCCGCGCCGTCGCCTCCCCCATCCCGGAGGACGCACCGAGGATCAGGGCCCAGCGCTCGCGGTCGTCGGTCATCGGTTCCTCCACGGGTTCGAACGGCACCGCGAGTCTAGCAGCGAGGAGAGCGCTGCCCGTGACTGCCGTGCTCGTCGGTCGGCCTGCGCAGTCTGCGTCGGCGCCCCGGCTGGCGCCCGGCTGGCCCTGCGGCGCCACACGGCCCCATCCGGCGACGGGCGCACGGCGGCGCGGCGCGGCACGGCGCGGCGGGGCGCGACGCCGCAGGACGGCCCGTTCGGCGCGACGCGGCGGGGCGCCGCGGGGCGCGACGCCGCAAACGGCCCGTTCGGCGCGACGCGGCGCGGCGCGGCGCGGCGCGGCGTCGAAAGACGGCCCGTTCGGCGCCACATGGCACCATCGGCCGTTCGATATGCGCCAGATTCTTATCTCCGGCACATCGACCGGCCCAACGCCTTGCGTGCCCCTTTCCGGGCGCCTACTTCATCCCCCTGCGCCTCGACATGAGCTCGCTTGACCACCGTCCCTGATCGGCACCGCGATCTTCCGAGTCGCCTGCGATCGATGGGCTGCCGTAGCTGGCGATCTACCCGCGGAGATAAGAACGTCACGCATACCGCGGGCGCCAACGGCGAGCGCCGGCGCCGACTGCGGGCCGGTGCGGGCGCCAACGGCGAGCGCCGGCTACCCGCGGAGATAAGAACGTCACGCATACCGCGGCCGCCAACCGCGGGCGCCAACGGCGAGCGCCGACGGCGGGCGCTGCCGAGCGCGGGCACAACGGGCGCCAACCGCGGCCGCCAACCGCGGGCGCCAAACCGCGGGCGCCAAACCGCGGGCTCTGCCAACCGCGGCCGCCCACCCCGGGCGCCAGCTGCGGGCGCCAAACCGCGGAAGGCAACGAGCGCGCACGAAGAGCTTGACCGCCGCATCCCTCGCTGGTATTTTGGCGTTCGCCGAATTAGGTCATCGACGAAGCGAGCCTCGATGGCCGATCCGACCCGAAGCCGGAACGGGAGAGCCGCCCTCAGATGAACAGCGTCTACCGCGCCCTGGCCGATCCGACCCGCCGCCGCGTCCTCACGCTGCTGCGCGAGGGCGACATGTCCGCGGGCGAACTTGCCGGCAAGTTCGAGTTGTCGTGGCCCACGATGTCCGGCCACTTCAACGTCCTGCGCGAAGCCGACCTGATCGCTGCGGACCGCGCCGGATCGACGATCCGCTACCACCTCAACGCGAGCGTCCTCGAGGAAGCGATGCTCGCGCTGCTCGACGCGTTCGGCATCGACCGCGCCGGCTCAGAGAACCCCGCCGGCTCAGAGAACCCCGTCGGCTCAGAGAACCCCGCCGGCGCCACGAGCAACTCCGAGGGAGACCCCGCATGAACCGCCGCCCACTGATCATCGTGACCCTCGCTGCTGTGGCGATCATGGCCGGCATCTCGGCCTGGGCGTGGGGGCAGTTGCCCGACGACGCCCAGCTCCCCATCCACTGGGGAATCGACGGCGAGGCCGACGGCTTCGCGCCGAAGGGGATCGCTCTGACCATGCTGCCCGTCATCGCGCTCCTCGTCGGGGGTCTTCTCGCCATCGTGCCGGCCATCGAGCCGCGGCGCACGAACCTGGAACGATCGATGAAGCTCTACAGCGCCGTCTGGGTGGCGGTCATGGCGCTGTTCGTGGGGATCCACGGGGCGGCGGTCGCGATCGCGCTGGGCAACGACCTGCCGATGGACCGCTTCATCCTGGGTGCGGTCGGGGTGATGTTCGTCGTGATCGGGAACTTCCTGCCGAAGGCGCGCTCGACGTTCCTTGTCGGGATTCGAACGCCATGGACGCTCACCAGCGAGCGATCGTGGGCGCGCACTCATCGGCTCGGCGGGTACGTGTTCGTGGCCATGGGGCTGGCGATGCTCGCCATGGGCCTGATCGGGGTGTCGGGCGTGGCCCTGTTCGCGGTCATCATCGGCGGGCTCATCCTGATCATCCCCGGCTTGTTCCTCGTCTCGTACCTCGTGTGGCGCAACGACCCGGACCGGACCACGTTCGACGGCGTGCGCGGCTGATCGAACCGCGGCTGATCGAAGCGCGGCTGATCGAAGCGCGGCTGATCGAAGCGCGGCTGATCGAACCGCAGATCTCGTCAGGTTCGGCCGCCAGACCTCGCGACGAGAGGCCGCTAGATCACGCCGCCTGCGCGCAGCCGGGCGATCGTCGCGGCATCGAACCCGACCTCATCGAGGATCTCGTCGGCGTGCTCGCCGAGCAGCGGCGGTGCGCTGCGGATCCCGGCGGGCGTGGCCGACAGGGTGAACGGCACGCCGGCCTGCGCGATCGCACCGAGCACCGGGTGGTTCGCCATGGTGCGCATGCCGAGCGCTTCGGCCTGTGCCGACCCGAACGCCTCGATCACATCGTTGATCGGGCCGCATGGGATCCCTCCGGCATCGAGGGCGGTCAGCCACTCGGCGGTGGGTCGCTGCGCGAAGCGTGCCGCGAGGGTCGGGATCAGCTCGTCGCGTGCCTCCACCCGCCCGCCATTCGTCGCGAACCGTGGATCGTCGGCAAGCGCCGGCAATCCGATCGCCGTGCACAGCCGTCCCCACTGACGCTCACTGCCCACCGCGACCGCCATCGCCCCATCGAGAGTGTCGAAGGTCTGGTACGGGACGATGTTCGGGTGGGCGTTGCCCCGTGGTTCCGGCGGCCGTCCGCTGACGAACGCGTTCTGAGCCTGGTTCACGAGGATCGCCAGCGTCGAACCCAGGAGCGACACGTCGATCCGCTGCCCCCGGCCCGCGCCACCCGAACCGCCGCTCGCACCGGCGGATGCGCCCCCGAACGCCACCCGAACCGCCGCTCGCACCACCCGACCCGGCCCGCCCGATGAGCGCGCCCAGGATCGCGACCGCACCGAACATCCCGGTTGCCACGTCGCTGATGGCCACGCCCACCTTCGTCGGGCCGCCCCCTTCGTCGACCGACGCTCCCGTGATCGACATGAGCCCGCCCACGGCCTGCGCGACGAAGTCGTACCCGGGCTTGTCGCGGTCCGGCCCATCGGGACCGTAGCCGCTGATCGCAAGATGGACCAGCCGCGGGTTGATCCGCTCCAGTTCCTCGTCGGGGAAGCCCAGCCGGGCGAAGCCGCCGACGCGGTAGTTCTCGACGACCACGTCGGCGGTACGGAGGAGGCGGGTCAGCACGTCGCGACCCTCGGGCTCCTTGAGGTCGAGGCGCAGGCTGCGCTTGTTCCGATTGACGGCGAGGTAGTACGAAGCCGTCCGCGTCCCGTCGGCAACGGATCCCACCCACGGCGGCCCCCAGCCGCGCGTCGCATCCCCCTCGGGCGGCTCGACCTTCACGACGTCCGCGCCGAGATCCCCGAGCAGCATCGTGCAGTACGGACCGGCCAGGACGGTCGAGAGATCGATGACCCGCAACCCCGCGAGCGGTCCAGCAGCGATCGGTCCGGTGCGTGCCATGACGTCGATGGTAGCCGTCGTCGGGTGTCTCCGAGCATCCCCTTGACATCGAACGTTCGTTCGGTATCATCGATCCCAAAGGAGACGCCCAGTTGACCAAGCACGACGCAGATCGCAAACGGAAGATCCTCGAACACATCGCGGGGACGCTCCGCGCCCGGGGATTCCCGCCGTCCGTTCGTGAGATCGCCGCGGCCGTCGGCCTCGCCTCGACATCGGCGGTCCACCATCACCTGCAGATCCTCGAGCGCGAGGGCTATCTCGAGCGCGGCGCCGCCCAGTCGCGGGCCATCCGCCTGACACCCACGGCCGCACTGCAGCTCGGCCTCTCCTCCGAGCTCGTGCCCCAGTCCGAGGCCGCCCAGGCGCATGTCGTTCCGATCGTCGGCGAGATCGCTGCCGGCGGACCCATCGAGGCGTACCAGGATGTCTCGGAGACGATGGCGGTGCCGGACCTCCTGGCCCCCAGCGGGGACGCCTACGTCCTCAAGGTCCGCGGCGATTCGATGATCGAGGAGCACATCGCGGACGGGGACTTCGTGCTCATCCGACCGCAGTCCACGGCGCGCAACGGCGACATCGTCGTGGCCCAGGTCGAGGAGAACGCGGTGACCCTGAAGCGGTTCTTCCGCGAGAAGGATCGGATCCGTCTCCAGCCGGCCAACCCGAACTACCCGCCGCAGTACTACCCGGACGTGCGGATCCAGGGCAAGCTCATCGGGGTCATCCGCCGCCTCGACTGAAGCTGGGGATATCCACGAGTTCGTCCACATCCCGTCCACTCGCGGGCCGATTTCGTGGACGGTGAGACCGATCGCCGCCGACCTTCGTGGAGGGCTCGAGGCACGAAGCGAACGACAATGACCGATGCACTCATCCGCCATCGGAGCCTGATTCTCACGTGATCGATCGCCTGCCGCCCCAGAGCATCGAAGCCGAGCAGTCCGTTCTCGGCGCCATCCTCATCGACCGGGACACGGTCATCGAGGTGGCCGATTTCCTCCATGCCGAGGACTTCTATCGGCAGGCCCACTCCACGATCTACCGCGCGATGCTCGATCTCTACGAGCGACGCGAACCGGTCGACATCGTCACGGTCGCCGAGGTCCTCGAGCGGAACGACGAGCTGGAGGGGATCGGGGGCCGCGCGTACCTCTCGAGCCTGTCCAGCCAGACGCCCACCGCGGTCCACGCCGCGCAATACGCGCGGATCGTCGAACGCAAGTCGGTGCTCCGGAATCTCATCTCGGCTGCCGGGAAGATCGCCGGCATCGGGTACGAGGATCCCGCGGAGATCCAGGAGGCCGTCGATCGCGCCGAGAGCGAGCTCTTCCAGGTCAGCAATCGACGGGTCACGGCGGGCTTCACCCGCCTGGACACGCTGCTCCACTCCGCTTACGACCGGCTGGACTACCTGCACGCGCACCGTGGCGAGATCAGCGGCGTCCGGACCGGGTTCAACGACCTCGATGCGCTCACGTCGGGCCTCCAGAAGAGCGACCTCGTCGTGCTGGCCGCCCGACCTTCGGTGGGCAAAACGAGCCTCGCCCTGAACATCGCCGAACATGCGGCGGTACGCGACAAGCAGCACGTCGGGGTGTTCAGCCTCGAGATGAGCAAGGAGCAGCTCGTTCTGCGACTGCTCTCGAGCGTCGCGAACATCGACTCCCAGCGGCTCCGCAACGGCTTCCTCGAGGAGCTCGATTTCGCGCGGATCGCGCCGGCGATGAACGCCCTGTCCGAGGCGCCCATCTACATCGACGACACGCCGAGCATCTCCACGATGGAGCTCCGGACGAAGGCCCGGCGACTCCAGGCCGAGTCCGGACTCGATCTCGTCATCGTCGACTACCTGCAGCTCATGCAGGCCACCACGACATCGCGCGACGCGAACCGCGTCCAGGAGGTCTCGGAGATCTCGCGCGGGTTGAAGGCGCTTGCCCGCGAGCTGTCCGTGCCGGTCATCGCCCTCTCGCAGCTCTCGCGCCAACCCGAGATGCGCGAATCGAAGGAGCCGCGCCTGTCGGACCTGCGCGAGTCGGGCGCCATCGAACAGGACGCCGACCTCGTGATGTTCCTGTGGCGCGAGAAGGAGCGGGCCGGCGAGGAGTCGGATTCGGCCGACGGCGAGGTCATCAAGCTCAAGCTGGCCAAGCACCGCAACGGCCCCACCGGGGACGTGCAGCTCTGGTTCAAGAAGCGCCAGACGCGCTTCGTGTCGTATGCCGGGGAGCGCTACGCCGAAGCCGGCTGAGGCTCGTGCCGGGCTCCGTCAGCGGCGGACATCTCCGGCACCGCCGGTCGGCACGCCGCGAAGGCCCTACGACGTCTCGTCGGGCAGGAGTGGTCGCACCGAGAGCGAGTAGAGCGTGCCGTCGGCAGCGCGCAGCATCGCGTTGAGGAGACCGCCCTCGGCACCGGCGACGCCGACGGCTGCGAACTCCTCGGGAGTCAGGACCCGCTGGAAGATAACGTTGCCGCTCGGGTCCTTCGGCCCGAACGTATCGGGATCGATCCCGGGCCACGGCCACGGTCGCTCGACGTTGCCGGGGAAACCTTCGGTCAGAACCCCGCGATAAGCGTGCGGGACGTAGAGCTCGTTGGCGAACGTGGCGTCCGCGGCGAGCTCGCGCAGGCGCTCGGCCAGGGCGACGAACGCACGCCGCGCGTCGAGGTCGGCCGGCGGCGCTCCCTCCATCCCGAGCGCATAGACGTCGACCACCTTCTGGCCGCCTTCGACGTTGATCGTGAAGATCGCCGAGGGTGCGTCGGCGACCTGGTTGTGCTCATAGCGCAGCTTCGCCAGGCCAAGCCCGCCATCTCGGAGCGCGAACGCGAGGAGTGCCTGGACATCAGGCTCGGCGAGCTTGACCGTCCGGAACGGATGGATGACCGAAACGCCGCCGACATCCGGCAGCGGATCCTGCTGCAGATTCCGGGCGACGACCGTGCCGTCGCCGTAGAGCGTGAACTCGGGCGCCTGGGTCAGGAGGAATCCGAACGGCACGAAGCCGCCGCCCTCCTCGAACCGCAGGATGACGTCGGTGGCACCGGTCGGGTGGGCGATCGTGCCCGGAGGCGGCTCGCTCGCACCTCCGGTGGGAGATGGATCCGGGGATCCCGTCGGAGCGCCGGACCCGGGTGGCGAAGCACTCCCGGCACAGGCCGCGACGATCAGCAGGGCGGGCAGGAGGAGGGTCCCGCGAAGCGGGCGCAGGCTGGCAGTCATGGCCGTGATGACGCCCACGCGCGACGCGTGGTTCCCTGCGGTTCCGCCCAACTCTCCGGTGCACCCTGGCACCGACCGTCCGAAGCCCCCGCACGAGACCGAGGGGCGTCGATTGACGCCCCTCGTATCGTCGCCCCATTCGACCGGAGGCTTGGAGGAGCGTCGGACGTGTACGAGGATCGCACCCTGACCTGCCGCGACTGCGGCAACGAATTCGGGTTTTCCGCTGGCGAGCAGACGTTCTTCGCCGCCAAGGGGTTGCTGCACGACCCCCAGCGCTGTGCCCCGTGTCGCTCGGCCGCGCGCCAGGCGCGCATGGCGGGCGGTCCGCGCGACTTCCACGCGGCCATCTGCTCCGCCTGTGGCGGTCAGGCGATCATCCCGTTCGCGCCGCGTGCGGATCGGCCGGTCTACTGCAGCAGCTGTTTCGATAAGGTTAGGGCCGCGACACAGGACGCCCAGGTGCTCGCCTGAGGGATCCTGCGTCGGGTGCAGGAGGAGGCGCACCATGGGCGTGATCATCATCCGGGAGATGGTGGGGACCAGCCCGAGCTCGTGGAGCGACGCTGCCCGCAAGGCCGTGGCCACGGCCTCGCGTACGGTCCGGAACATCAAGTCGGTCGAGGTCGTGAAGTCGACGGCCGCCGTCGAGAATGGCGAGATCGTCGAGTACCAGGTCGATCTCAAGATCGGCTTCGAGTACGAGGACTGATCAGCACCGCATCGGGAACCGACCGCAGCTAAGCGCACGATGAGCCGACGGCACGACCATCCCGGTCATGCCCGAACGCGCCCATCCCGCCGCGCTCACCGCGACTGCCGCGGCCGATCCCGTCCGCTATCGGCCGTCCGTGGCGCATCCGGCACCCGCCGAGGGGGATGGGCGGGTGGCCACGCCTGACCCGGGCCGGACTCCGGTCCCTTCGGGCAAGGTCGAGGCGCCGCCACTTGGGGCGGACATCCTCGAGCGGCCGCGGCTCCTCGACTGGCTGGCCGCCAAGATCCATCACCGCGTGGTGCTCGTCGTCGCCGAGGCGGGCTACGGCAAGACGACGCTTCTTGCCGACTTCTCGCGACGGAGCCGGGTGCGCACCTTCTGGTACCGGCTCGATGAGTCCGACCGCGACTGGACGGCCTTCATGGCGACGCTCGTGGCATCGGGTCGGCGGCGCGAGCCCGACTTCGGGGCGCGGGCCGCGAGTCTCCTCGCCGACGCGAGCCCCGGTGGGCCGCGCCTGGATGCGGTCGTGGATGCGTTCCTGGCCGATCTGGCGGCGGTTCCACCGGACGGGACGGCGCTGATCCTCGACGACATCCCGGCCGTTGACGATGTCCCGGAGATCGCCGAGATCCTGCGGACCATGCTCGCCGGGGCGCCGGAGCGCGTCACGTTCGTGCTCTCGGGCCGGAGGGCACCGTCGGTCGGATTGGGACGCCTCCGCGCGCGGGGTGAGGTCGCCGAACTCGGCACGGAGACCCTGCGCTTCGATCAGCGCGAGACGGATCGCCTGTTCCGCGATGTCTACCGACAGCCGCTCGCGCCCGATGTCGCGGCGGACCTCTCGAGGCGCACCGAGGGCTGGGCCGCGTCGCTGGCGCTCGTGCACACGGCGGTCCGTGGCCGCGATCGCACGGAGGTCCGACGATTCGTGCGGTCGCTGAATGGTGCGGAGGGCGATCTCTACGACTACCTGGCGGAGGAGGTCGTGGGCGACCTCGATGCGGACCTCCAGACGTTCCTGATGCGGACATCGGTCCTCGAGACGGTCACGCCGGAACTGGCCGGGGTCGCGGCCTCGCTCGACGAGACCGAGGCAAAGGCGCGGATCGCCCGGGTCGAAGCCTATGGGCTGCTCGTTCGCATCGGGGGGTCGAGCCGGTTCGGTCATCGCTACCACCCGCTCGTGCGCGACTTCCTCGTGCATCGGCTCGAGGGGTCGGTCGAGCGAGTCGAGCTCCAGGGGATCCACGGGCGGATCGCCGCCTGGGCCGAGACCCGCGACTGGCAACTCGCGTGCCGGCACCACGCACGGGCGGGCGATCCGGCATCCGTCGTCCGCGTGCTCGGCGACAACCTCGGGCAGATCATGAGCAGCGGGGCGTACACGAGCGCGAGCGCCTACCTCGGGATGCTGCCCAGCGGGACCTCATCGGAGGCGATCGAGATCATCCGCGCGCGGACCGAGTTGCAGCGCGGGGATGCGGCGACCGCGCGGCGGATCGCTGCGGACGTCCTCGCTCGCTTCCCGGATTCAGAGTGGGCCACCCTGAATGCGATGACGATCGCGCTCGACGTGGGACGCGTCGAGGAGGCCCTGGACCTGCGTGAACGCCTCGCCCATCTCGGTTCTGACGAGACCCTGCTCGCGATCGCCGACGCGACGCACCGACTCATCGAGACCTGCGCGAGCGGGAACCTCGGCGTCGCGCTGGAGGCGGTCGAACACCTCGTGCGGATCAACGAGGACCGCGGGCAATCGCACTACCTGGGGATCAGCCATGTGAACGCGGCCGAGGTCCTGCGGGCGATCGGCGACGCGGAGCGGACGCTGGGTCGGACGGAACTCGCGATCGAGCTCCTCGGGCCGCCGCCGGGCGGCATCGAACTCGAGACGGCCCGCCTCGTCCGCAGCTGGGCCCTCGCCCACCTCGGGCGCCTCGAGGAGAGCCGCCAGTCGGTCCGCACGGCGCGCCGACACGGGACGACGGCGCACGCGGTCGAGAGCGCGGCGGTCGCGATCGACGTCGAGACGTGGTACGGGAGCGACGACGCCGCGGCGGCGATCGTCGCCGAGACCGCGTGGGACGGCCTGCTGCCCGACCTTGCGGGTCTGCGCATCCTCGCCGAGCTGGCCCTCGCGCTCCGCCGCGGCGACATCCCGCGCGCCACGGAGCTCGCCGCCGCGCTCCCCGACGGGCCGCTGCGCTCTGTGGTCTGTGCCGAAGTGCGCGTGCTGACCACCCGGGCGCATCTCGCGGTCCTGACCCACGCGCCGGATGCGGCTGCACAGGCGGAGGCCGCGCGACGGCTGGCCCTGCGCCAGGGATCGTGGTTCTGGGCGCGCTACGCCACGGTGCTCCTGGCAGTCACCGGAACGCCGACCGACCTCAACGCGCACCTTGCCGCGATCGTCGCGCAGGACCCGGCAGCACTCAGCATGCTCGCGGAACTCATCTTCGATCGCGCGGCCGAGCTCTCGGACGATGTCGTGTCGGCGATCGAGGGCGAAGCGCGGCGACGGCCCGAACGCTGGCGACCGGTGCTTCGAGACGCGCTCGCGAACGGCGAACCGGCCCGACGGTCGATCGCCGGCTCACTGCTCGATGAGATCGGCGAGCGCTCCGACATCGCGCGACTCCTCAAGGCCGGCGAACGACTGCCGGCGCGCCAGGGCCGACGGCTCGGAAGGCGGCTCGCCCGGCGCCTCGCGCCGCGGGTCGTCATCGAGGACCAGGGTCGGATCGAGGTCCGGATCGGTGGCGAACGCGTCTCCGGCTCGGCCCTGCGTCGCAAGGTGCTTGCCCTCCTGTGCGTCCTCATCACCCGACCCGCCTTCGCGGCGACGCGCGACGAGGTCCTCGAGGCGCTCTGGCCGGATGCCGAGCCGGAGGTGGCGGTCAACTCGCTCAACCAGACGATCTACTTCCTGCGACGGGTCTTCGAGCCGGACTTCAAGGAAGCCCAGAGCCCCGGCTACCTCGCCTACGACTCGGAGGTCATCCGGCTCGATCCCGAACTGGTGGAGGCGCGCAGTGCACGCTGTCGAGCCCTCATCCGGGCGATGGGTCGCGAACCGACCGTCGATGAGGTCGAACGGCTCGTCGGGGAGTACCGGGGACGGTTCGCGCTCGATTTCGCTTACGAGGAGTGGGCCGCGGACTACCGGGACAGCCTGCACGCGGCCTACCTTCGGATCGTCGAGCGCGAGTTGCGCCGATCCGCGGACAGCGGCCACTACGATCGTGGGATCGCCCTTGCCCAGCGCGTCATCGAGGTGGACCCACAGGCCGACCAGATCGAGTTGGCCCTCGTTCGGCTGTACCGGCTGACCGGCGCCCACGCCGCCGCGGCCGAGCAGTACGGGCACTACGCGGGGGTCATGCGACGGGAGCTCGGGATCGAACCGGCACCCCTGGAAAGCGTCTGACCTGGTGCGGATAGGTACATTGACGTATTGACCGGTGCGGTCCGGGACCCCTAAGGTCCCCTTGTCTTGCTAGTACTCAGGTACTAGGAAGCAATGTCAAGAGGCTCGGAACGCGCTGATGCCCCCACCTGAAATGGGCACTTAGGGTGGGGGCGGAGCGACTAGTGCAACCGACCAGCTCATTTGTCTGGTCGGTTTTCGTGTCTTCGGGGCACGAGGGCCGAGAAGGAGGATCACCCGTGAATCCGGAATCAAGCCTCAAGGGCTGGTAGGACCAAGCGAGATCAGAGGTATCGACCGATGAAAGCTCGCCTCATGCGACTCGCCATGACCGTCTCGACGGTCGCGGCAGCCGCGATCGCCGGGGGAGCATCGTTCAAGGGCTTCTAGGGGTACCGAGGACCTATACCGGAGCCCTCTCGAAGGGGGTACAGTCTCAGGGCTGAACCCATCGTGGGGTAATGGATGTCCAGGTCCCTGAAGGTCTATATCGCCGGGCTCGTGACCTTGGGTGCACTGGCACTCCTTGTCACGAGCCTTGTGTTTCCCGTCCACTCCGCCATCGGGCTGGAGTTCGACGGTGCGGCCGGCATCTCGGAAGCGGAGCGCCTGACCGGCCTCGGCTTCTGGATCGTGGTTTCCCTCTTCGCGTCTGCATTGCCCGTGCAGATGCCGCGGGGGATCCTCGTCGCCGTCTCCATCGCGCCCATCGTGGCGGCGATGAACCTCGGCGGTCCGGCCGCTGCCGCATGGGTCGCGTTGATCGGGACCACCGAGGTCCGCGAGCTGCGCGGACGCATCCCGTGGTACGGGACGCTCTCGAACCACGCGGGGGTCATGATCCCGGCCGCGGTCGCCGGCGTCGTCCTCGAGATCCTGCGCTCGTTCAATCCCAGCCTGCCCGTCGATCTCGTCGCGACCCTGGTCGGGGCGCTCGTCTACTTCGCCCTCAACCTCGCGCTCGTGTCGGGCCTGGTCTCCCTGCGCCTCGGCGGCGACTTCCGCACGGTCCTTCTCGGTGACGCCCGGGTCTTCGCGACGAACCTGGTCGCCCTGACGCCGCTCGGCTGGCTGATGGCCCGGATGTACACGACCGACGGCCTGGGGTGGTGGGCCACGCTGCTCTTCGCGCTCCCCCTCTACACGACCCGCCTCGTCTATCACCGACTCATGGAGATGCGTGAGATGTTCACGCAGACCATCGGTGCGCTGGCCGAAGCCGTGGACAAGCGCGACCCATTCACGAGCAAGCACAGCCAGCGGGTCAAGCAGATCGCCGTCGACATCGGGCGAGAGATGCACGTCAGCGACGGGGAGCTCGAAGCGCTCGAGTGGGGCGGACTGCTGCACGATGTCGGCAAGATCGGCGTGCCCGACGCGGTCCTGCTCAAGCAGGAGCGGCTCACCCGCGAGGAACGGATGATCATGAATGCCCATCCCGTGCTGGGCGCGCAGATCATCGCGCCGGTCACCAAGCTGGCCCCCGAACTGCCGATCATCCGCCACCACCACGAGTGGTTCAACGGCTCCGGCTACCCGGACCGGCTCCTTGGCGACGAGATCCCGAAGCTCGCCCGGGTGCTGCACGTCGCCGATGCGTTCGAGGCGATGACCGCCGCCCGCCCGTACCGGATGACCCCCCTGACGCCGGAGCAGGCCCTGGCCGAACTGCGCAAGTTCGCCGGCGTCCAGTTCGATCCCACCGTCGTCGATGCGTTCGTGCGCACCGGCTGGGTGGATGGCGTGGCGGATGCCGGACGGCAGCCGCCACCACGGCCCATCCCGTTGATCGCACAGGCCGCAGAGCGGATGCAGGCGACGCGGCCGCAGGAGGCCGTCACCGGGACTCCGGGCGGACCCACGCCCGGATCGGTCTGACCCGCATCGCCCTGGGAAGGGCCGCCAGCACGTGGGTCGGATGAGCGCACCATGCTGATCATCGCCGTCGTCCTCGGGCTCGTGCTTGGCCTGGCCGCGCGCGGCGACATCCTGAACCTCGCGCGCGTCCAGCTGCGCTGGCCGGGCGTGATCTTCATCGCCCTCATCCTGCGCATCGCGACCGAATGGGCGATCGGTGCCGAGATCGGGGCGATCGCGGCCCTCCGGCTGCCCCTCTTCACCGTCGGCTTCGTGCTGTTGCTCGCCGGGCTCTGGGTGAACCGCCGGCAGCCGGGCATGAGCCTGGCGTTCGTCGGGATCCTGGCCAATGCCGTGGCGATCGTCGCGAACGGCGGGTTCATGCCGATCTGGGAGCCCAGCCTCGTCGCAGCGGGGTTCAGCGCGTCCGACGTGGCCCCGAACGGATTCCATGTCCTCATCTCGTCGACCGATCTCGATGCCGCGTTCCTGATCCAGGGCGTCCTGCTCGGGGACATCGTTCCGCTGCCCGTGCCACTCATCGCGAACGTCATCTCCCTTGGCGACCTGTTCCTGACGGCCGGGCTGGCGTTCTTCCTGTTCGCGACCGTCGTCCGTTCGCCCGCCGGGCTCCTCGAGGAGGAGGCGGAGCTCGTGCGCCAGCGCCTCACCGATGTCGCCATGGGGGGAACCGAGGGATCGGCGGGTCGACGCGAGACCGGCCTTCGCTCCGGGCTCCTCGAGGCCTCGGCGTTGGAGCGCCCGTCGCTGCTGGGGAGTTCCGGCGTCGGCATGGCGGCCGTCGGGACCGGCATCGCGATCCCCCGGGTCCCATCGATCGGGGAGCGGGCGCGACGGCATCCCTACGTGCGGCTGTCGCTCAACCCGGCCTTCTCGGCGCTCTGGGCGGGACAGCTCATCAGCCTCTTCGGCGACCGGATCCACCAGATCGCCCTCGCGTTCCTGGTGCTCGGCGCGACGAACTCCGCGATCGCGCTGGGGGCGGTCTTCGTGGCGGCGACGCTGCCGAACCTGCTCTTCGGGCCGATCGCCGGGACCCTCGTCGATCGCTGGGACGAGCGCGAGGTGATCATCGTCAGCGACATCCTGCGCGCGGCCATCGTCCTGCTGCTGCCGGTCGCGGCCCTGGTCAACATCGTGTTCGTCTATCCGCTCGTGTTCCTCATGACGACGGTGTCGATCTTCTTCCGCCCGGCACGCGTCTCGATGCTCCCGCGGATCGTCGAGAAGGAGGACCTCATCGTCGCCAACTCGGCGATGTGGGTGGGCGAGTCGTTCGCCGACATCGGCGGGTACGCCCTGGCCGGCCTCTTCGTCGCGTTCCTGGGGACGTCGCTGCCGCTGGCGTTCTGGATCGACTCGGTGACCTACATCGCGTCGGCGATCCTCATCGCGACGATCGTCGTCCGGCCGCGCCCGGTGGACGATGCCGTCGAACCGAAGCCGCGCAACATCGTCCGGGAGCTGCGCGAGGGCTGGGCGTTCCTGCGCCACGAGACGGTGCTCCTTGGGAACACCGTCCAGGGGGTCGCGGGGCAGGCGATGATCGGCGTCCTGCTCGCGCTCATGCCGATCTTCGCCCGCGACCAGATCGAGGCGGGCGACCTGGCTCCGGAGACCGTCCTCGCGTTCCTCGAGAGCGGGATCGGGCTGGGCAATCTCATCGGCGGGTTCTTCGTGGGCCTGATCGGCTCGCGCATCCCGCTCGGTCGGATGGTCATCCTGGGGTATGCGCTCACTGGCGGCCTGGTGGCCGTCCTGGGACTGACCGGCGACATCGCGCTGGCGCTCGGGCTCATCTTCGGGGTGGGCGCCGGGAATCTCGTGTTCGTCATCCCGAGCCAGACGCTTTTCCAGCAGCGGACGCCGCCCGGGCTGATGGGCCGGGTCATCGGGATCCGGTTCTCGCTCGTCTTCGGCGCCATGACCGTGGCCGCGGGGCTGGCCGGCATCCTGGGCGAACTGTTCGGTCCGGGCCCGGTGATCGCGCTCTTCGGACTCATCGCGGCAGGCGCCGGTCTGGCCGGATTGCTCGTTCCAGCGCTGCGGGACGCGTGAAGTCGATCGCCGCTGTTCGGTACACTGGCGCCCGCGCCCGGGACAGCTCAACAGATGCTCGGGGCCAGATCGATCGTGGAGCGGAATGAGCGAACGACCGACCGACGACGCAGCGGGATCGACGGAGCCAGGGGCCGAGGGCGCGATGCCGCCCGAACCAGCGGACGAGATCCCGGCGGCGGCGGATGAGGCGGTGATGCCGGATGAGGCGCCAGCCGGAACCGCCGGCTGTCGCGCCGGAGCCCGAGCCGGAGCCCGAGCCGGAGGCTGTCGCGCCGGCACCGGAGCCCGAGCCCGAGCCGGAGCCTGAGCCCGAGCCGGAGCCGGAGCCGGAGCCGAGCCCGATGCTGTCGCGCGCCGAGCCCGAGAGCCTGAGCCGGAGCCTGAGCCCGAGCCTGCGGACGACGGTGACGACCAGGCGGACGACGACGACGACGAAGAAGACGACGACGACGAAGACGACGACGACGAAGACCAGGACGAGGGCGCGCCCGCCGCGACGGCCACGGCGGCGGCACCGGCCGTTCGCCTGTCGGCGGCCGAGAGACGGGCCGCCCGTCGTGCCGAAGCCGAGCGAGCGGCGAAGGCCGCGGCCGCGAAGCTCGCCGCGAACGAGCCGACGGTTCGTGTCCGCGACCGGACGTCGTCGGTGCTCGTCATCGCCACGGTCGCGATCTTCGTCCTGATCATGCTCAACGGCCTGCTCGCGGGGAGCGGCGGGCTGTTCACGCCGATCGCCACGCCGACGCCGGTGCCGACGCTCGCACCGACGCCGTCGCCGAGCCCCAGCGAGTCGCCCGCGGCGAGCTGACCCACACCCGAGCGGAGGGACGTACCGGCGTATCCTCCGTGGATGGGCGCCAACGACGCCGATCCGATGGCCGCGGCACGGGCCGCGATGGTCGCGGAGCAGCTGCAGAGACGCGGGATCGTAGACGAACGCGTGCTCGACGCGATGGGGCGGCTCCCGCGCGAGGCCTTCCTGGATCCTGAGCGGCGCGCGGTCGCGTACGAGGACTCGCCGCTCCCCGTCGGCGCGGGGCAGACGATCAGTCAGCCGTTCATCGTCGCGCGGATGAGCGAGCTGCTCGCCGTCGAGGCGGGCGATCGGATCCTCGATATCGGCACGGGTTCGGGATACCAGGCCGCGGTCCTCGCGCTGCTCGGCGCGCGCGTCGTGTCGATCGAGCGGCACGAAGTCCTCGCCGGATCGGCACGGGAGCGCCTCCAGGCGCTCGGACTGGGCGAGTCGATCGAGATCCGGGTCGGGGATGGCAGCCGCGGCGCGGCGGACGGGGCGCCCTGGGACGGGATCGTGGTGGGGGCGGCCGCTCCATCGGTGCCCGACGCCCTGCGGGAGCAGCTGGCGATCGGCGGGCGGCTGGTGATCCCGGTGGGTCCGCGGGATCGCCAGGAGCTGCTCTGGATCGAGCGGAGCGGGCCGAGCGACTGGATCGAACGGTCCGATGGCGCGTGCATCTTCGTGCCGCTCATCGGGGAGGCGGGGTTCCGCGATGCCGGCGACCCGAAGGGCGATGGCGGGGAGGCAGGGTCCGCTGAGTCGGGGCGGACGGGACCGATCGGGCGCTGGTGGCGGCGACGGTCGGGAGAGGGCCGCTGAGGGTCGTCGGCGCCGGTATACTCGGCCGGCCATGACTCACGTGTTCATCGCTCCCCATCCCGACGACGTCGCGCTGTCCTGCGGCGGCCTCATCGCCAACCTGCGCGAGCTCGGCCAGAACGTCACCATCCTCACGGTCTACTCCGGCAACGGGGCGGGCGACGACCTGAACCGCCTATCAGCGCGAGGCGCTCGGTTTCGGGTCGAAGGCGATGTGGCCGGTGACCGAGGCGTTCAACCGATCGAACATCGCGGCCGACGTCCCGCTCGACGCGGGTGCGGCCGTTCCGGCGTGGGCGGCCACGGACGACCGGCTCGATGCGACCCAGGCCGACGCCGATGCCGCCGCGAAGCGGTTCTGGCAGCGCTCGTCGTGGTATCGCCGCGCTTCGCGTGCGCAACGAGCCGCTCGCGGGCCAGCCGCTCATGGACGACTCTGTCGACCCAGGGCGCGGTCCTGACCGACGCGATCGTCGCGGCCGCGGCCGCCGGCGACGTCTCCGCCCGGCGCCGCGTCGAGGACGAGCGATTCGCCTACTTCGCAGAGGCTTCGATCGTCTTCCTCGACCTCCCGGACGCCGTGTTCCGCGGCTACGACGGCGACGAGCAGCTCCTCGGGACGCCGCGCGGGGATGACCCTGCGCCGTCGGACATCCTGCGCCGCGAGATCGCCCGTCTCGAACCCCAGCGCGTCTACTTCCCGCTGGGCGTGGGTGGCCACGTCGACCACCAGCTCTGCCATCGCGTGGGCCTCGACCTGCTCAACGATTCGCGGGCGTGGGTCATGCCGGGTCCGGAGTACGCGGGGACGGTCGCGTTCTACGAGGACTTCCCGTACGCCTACTGGAACGGCTTCTGCGGATCGAACGACCTGCCGGCCGGCGCGTTGGGCGGCCTGCCGGCGGACCTCCTCGTGGGACCCGAGTACGCGGACATCGGCGACCAGGTCGAACGCAAGATCACCGGGCATCACGCTCTACGAGAGCCAGATCGATCGCCTCTTCGAGAACGACCGCGGGATGGCCGATGCGGTCCGCCGCTATGCGCTGAAGGTGGGCGCGCTCGGTGGGATCGGCGATGGCCGAACGCTACTGGGTCACCGCGGCGCGCCTGACCGCGTCATGACGCCGGATCCGGCGAGACGGAGTGCGCTGGACCGGGCGGCACTGGCTGGTGCTCCTCGTCGGGGCTGGCCGTCGCGGGCCTCATCCG
Source organism: uncultured Chloroflexia bacterium (assembly GCA_963714835.1). Classification (GTDB taxonomy): domain Bacteria; phylum Chloroflexota; class Limnocylindria; order Limnocylindrales; family CSP1-4; genus CAKKPP01. Next base: position 23,188 of record CAVQPX010000003.1, on the reverse strand, counting down.
CGTCCCGCTGCTTTCGACGCCCGGGCTGGCGGGCGACCTGAACGACTTCGCCTCGTGGGTCCACGGGCTCGGCCGTCGAACCGTTCGGGCGCGCCTACGACCAGACCGATCACGTTCCCGCCGGTCATGGTCTACCTGTGGGGCGTGCTGGCGGCGATCGTACCGGGCTTCCAGACCGCGACGGACGCCTCCGATCCGGCGATCCGGGTCGCGATGAAGCTGCTCCCGACGATCGCGGACGCGGGGCTCGCGGCGGGGATCCTGTTCGCGCTCCGTCACCGGCCGATATGGGCCGTGGCGCGGTGCGCTGGCGATCGCGCTGCACCCGGCGGTCATCGACGTGTCGGCGCTGTTCGGGCAGTACGAGTCGATCTACGTCCTGTTCGGGCTCATCGCCTATCTGCTCGCGGTCCGCGATCGGAACGTGCTCGCCGGCGATCGTGCTCGGCGTCGCGCTCATGACGAAGCCGCAGGCGTTGCCGCTCCTCGTCCCGTTCGGGGCGTGGTTCGTGGCGCGGGCCGGGTGGCCGGGTGCGTTCCGTCTGGCGGCGGTGGGTGCCGCGACGGTCGTCGTCCTGTGGCTGCCGTTCGTCGCGGCGGGCGGGCCGACGAACTACCTGCAGACCCTCGCCGACCTACCAGGGCGACGTCTTCGCCGTCCTCTCGCTCCGCGCCTGGAACCCGTGGTGGATCCTCCAGGTCGTCGCCGCCGGCGGTGACTTCGTGTCCGACTCGGTCGCGTTCGCGGGTCCATTGACGCTGCGCCACGTCGGGATCGCGGTGACGGTGCTGCTCGAACTCGTGGTCGTCGCCGCGATCCTGCGCCGCGCGACACCCGAGCGCCTGGCCCTCGGCCTCGTGGCGGCGTCGCTCATCGCCTTCACGACCCTCACGACGATGCACGAGCGGTACGCATACCCGGCACTCGTCTTCCTCGTCCTGCTCTTCCCGGACCGGCGCGCGGTGTTGCGGCTGGGTCGTGTTCTCGGTGGCGTTCACGCTGAACCTCCTGGCCGCCGTCCCGCCGACGACGGAGATCGCGGCGCTGCTGCCGGCCGATGGGGTCGTGAGCATCGTCGGGTCGCTCGTCATGACCGCCGTGGCGTTCGGCGGCGCTCTGGCGGCTCGTCGTGCGGACATCGCACCGGGAGGCTGCGGCGTGACGGGGGGCGACGGTGCAGTGGTCGCGCAACCGGGGAGGGGCCGACTCTGGGGGCACCCCGAGGAGACTGATCTTCGCGGTCCTGGCCGTCGGCGACGATCGCGCTGTTGGTCGGCCTCGGCCGCGGGATGACGTTCTTCGCCGACGAGTGGGCGATCATCGAGCGGCGGACGATCTCGCTCGACGACTGGCTCACGCCGTTCAACGAGCACTGGCTCGGGACGACGATCGTCACGTATCGGCTGATGCTCGGGGCGTTCGGGCTCGGCTTCGTACCTGCCGTATCTCGCCCTCGTCGCGATCCTCCACGTCATCGTCGCGGCCGAGGTCCTCGTGCTCGTACGACGGTCGAGCGGGCCGCTCGTCGCGCTTGCGGCGGCGGCGATCGTCCTGCTGTTCGGGAGTGGCTTCGAGAACCTGTTCTGGGGGATCCAGATCGGGTTCATCGGGGCGACGGCGCTGGGACTCGGGGCGCTCATCCTGCTCGAACCCCGACGTGACGTTGGCCCGCCGGGCTCCGCGCTGCCGGGCTTCGCGCTGCCGGGTTCCGCACTGCCGGGGCGCGGCCGGATCGCGATGGCCGTCGTCCTGCTCACCCTCGCCATGACGACGTCCGGGTTCGGGATCTTCGTGCTCGGGGTGGTTGGCCTCGAAGTGCTCGCGGACCGGCGGCGCTGGCCGCTCGTCATCCCCGCTCGCGGTGCCTGCCGCGATCTACCTGGCGTGGTTCCTCGCCCTCGGACGGAGCGGGGTGGGGTTCGCGCGCGACCCGTTCACCGCCGAGGCGCTCGCGGATGTCCCGCGATTCGTGGTGGAGGGCCTCGGCGACGCGGCTGGGTCGGCCGTCGGCGTCGGGCCGATCGATCGGACTGGTCGTCGCTGTGCTGGTCCTTGCGATCGGCGGCGGGTCGGACTGGTCGTCGGACGCGCCCCAGGCGCCCGGTTCATCGGGACGTCGGCGGGGATCGTCGCGATGTACGCGATCCTCGGCCTGGTGCGCGGCGACGTCCTCGAGACGGCGGCGCTCTATCCACGCTATGCCTATCTGCTCAGGGATCCTCTTCGTGATCGCGATCGCCTCGCTGGTGGGCGGTCCACCCTCCGGCGCACGTCCGTCGGACGATCACCGTCAACGCGCTCGGCGATCTCCGTACTCGCGATGTCGCTCGTCTGGAACGTCCGCCTGCTCATCCTCGGTCGCGACGTGTTCCTCGAGCGGGCCGACCTCACGCGGGCGCTCGTCACGACCGCGCTCGATCCGGATCTCCCCACCGTCGTCGATCGCGATCGCGACCTCATCCTCGTGCCGTCCCCGAATTCGCTCGAACGGATCGTGCGGACCCACGGGTCGCCGCTCCGGGACTGGTTCAGCGACCCACTGCCGGAGATCCCCGAGGAGGTCCTGGACGAAGCCTGGCGCCGTGTCCTGGCAGGTGACGCCGCCAGCTATCCGCGGATCGGGCGTCCGGCGCGACCCTGAGAGCCGGGCGCGCGCGCCGAACCCTAGGCGCCGACCCCGCGCCCGAACAGTCGCGCGACCCGTCCGCGCATCGCCACCGCGTACCAGCGCAGGTAGTGCGGGAGCCACTTTCGGAGCTTGAAGTTGCTCTCGCCCTGCGGTGCGATCGCGCCACGTGGTGGGAACTTCGGCCACGCTGCCGGCCGGCCAGTGTGGCCTTGACCGTCAGTTCGAGCGCGAGTTCGAAGCCGGCCGTCGCTCTCGATCGTCGTGGCGTCGAGGAAGCGGCGCGAGTAGAGCTTGAAGTTGTTCGTCGGGTCGTGGGTCGGCACGCCACCGAACCAGTGGAGCGTCAGGCCGGCGATGCGGCTCATCAGGCGCTTCAGCGGCGGCCCACCGATCTGGCGCCCTCCGCGCATATACCGGGAGGCTGCGACGACGTCGGCTCCGTCGCGTGCGAGCGCGACCATCCCATCGACGAGGTGCGGCTCGTCCGACCCATCGGCCATCGAGATGAGGACGTAGTCGCCGGTCGACCCGGCGATCCCGGCCTTCATCGCGTTGAGGACGCCGCGCCCGAGATCGTTGCGGAGGCCGCGCAGGCCCGCGATCTCGTTCGCCAGGCGCTCGACGACCGGGCCGTGTCGTGTCGCCGTCGAAGTCCCAGACCACGATGATCTCGTGGGGGACGGTCACGGCCGCGGAGAGGCACGGAGCACGGGTTCGGCCGCCTCGCCCTCGTTGTAGACCGGAACGACGATCGAGAGCTCGACCGTCACGGTCGCTCCCCGACGTACAGCGTCTGCTTGCCGAGCAGCCGCCAGGCGGGCCGGAACGCCAGGTAAAGCCGAACGAGCCGGGGATCGCTGGGCAGGAACCCACCCGTCGCGTACGGGAGGAAGCGCGTGATGGCCTTGACGGTACGCAGGCCGGCGAGCTCGGCCGCCTCGGTCAGGCTCCGCTCGGTGAGCGCGACCCGGTGATCGATGAAGTCCCAGTAGCGCGGCCCGACGAGCCGGATGTTCGGCTGGAGGACGATGACCCGCCCGCCCTGGCGAAGGAGCCGCTCGACGACGCGGAACTGGGCCATCACCTCGTCCGCACTCGCGAGGTGCTCAAGGTAGTTGCTCATGAAGATCGTGCCGAAGTGCGCAGCCGGGAGGTGGTGGTCGAGGTCCAGCCCGCTCGCATGGACGAATCGGATCCCGGAGCCAAGGTCGGCAGTCGTGTCCCGCAGGTCGCTCGCCCAGCGCTCGCTGGCCTCGACGTGGTTGATGAAGTAGCCGCGGTCCGCCGCGACGTCGAGGACCGGGCGCGCGGGGTCGATGAATCGCTGGAGATAGCCCGCGATCGGCTTCCAGATCGCCATCTTGGACTGGGCGTCGGCGTCCGAGAAGCGCCGGGCATAGACGTCCGGTGCGGGCTCGGAGTCGGGCCTCGTCGCCGGCCCGGTCGCGGGCTCGATCACAGGCGGCCCGCCTCCAGTTCGGCCGCGATCCATGGGACCACCTCGTCGAGCATCGCCTCGAGCGTCGTCTCGGCCCGGAAGCCGAGGATCCGCTCGGCCTTGCGCACGTCGGGGACGCGCAGCTGGACGTCGTGCTCGAATGGGTCATCCGAGACGAAGGTGAACGGGCGATCGGGGCCGTGAACCCGGCGCCAGATGAGTTCCGCGAGCTCGAGGACCGTGGTCGAACGAGCCGTCGAGAGGTTGAAGTCATCGTTCAGCGCCGCCTGCGATTCCATCGCGAGGCGGATCCCGTGGGCGAGGTCGCCGCCGTACGTGTAGTGCCGGACCTGGGCTCCGTCGCCGAGGATGTGGAGCGGATCCTGGCCCTTGAGCACCTTGAGCGCGAGGTCCGGGACGACATGCGAGAGGGCGAGCTTGACGTTGCCGGACATCACGTCGGAATCGCGCACCGCGCGGCGCTCGCCGATGCCGACGCAGTTGAACGGCCGCACGATCGTGTACGGGAGGCCGTACTGCTCGTGGGCGCCTCGCGCGAAATACTCGGACGCGAGCTTCTGGAACCCATACGTCGAGATCGGGGGTGGCGAGGTCCGCTCCGCGCCCTCAGGCGTCGGGAAGACGTCCGTCGATTCGTAGACCATCGACGAACTGACGACGACGACACGCTCGAGATGGCCGTCGCGGTGGGCGGCGATCGCGGCATCGAACGTCGACGCGAGGATCCGCTCGTTCTCGGCGAGCAGGTCGTAGGCGAACTCGTGGAAGTAGCTGATCCCGCCGATCATCGCGGCCGCGGCGACGACCTGGTCGCAGTCGGCGGCGAGTTCACGCATGAGCGTGGCGTCCTTTGCGTCGCCTTCGACGAACCGGTAGTTCGGGTGGTCGTCGTAGGACTTCACGAGCGGCCCGTACTTCGAGAAGTCGTCGAGGCCGATGACCTCGTGGCCCGCGGCGAGGAGCTCGGGGACGAGATAGCCGTTGATGAACCCGGCGGCGCCGGTGACGAGGATCCTCATGGCCGGCCTACGCGCGCATCGCGATCACAGGCGGATGCCGCCGCCCATCGCGCCCCAGACGTCGACGACGTCCCGGCCGCCGACATCGAGCGAGCGGTAGGCGCGATGCGGCGCGCCGAGGACGAGGATCTCGCTGCGCTCGATCACATCCGCGAGCGGCGACGAGGCGATCGTCGGGGACGTACGGATCGGTGCACAGGACCTCCGCGCCGGCCCAGGTCAGCAGCTTGCGGAGCTTGTAGGAGAGCGACGCCCGCGGGTCGTCCGATTCGGCCTTGAACGCCATCCCGAGGATCCCGATCGGCCGGCCACGGAGATCGCCGTAGCGACGCTCCATCGCCGAGACGAGATAGGCCGGGAGACCCTCGTTCACCTGCATCGCCGCCTGTCCGAGCGGGAAGTGATCGCTCGTGAACGCCGCGAGCTGCATCGTGTCCTTGAACAGGCACGGGCCGGCGGCGAAGCCCGGGCCGGGCAGATCGGCGGCGCGCGGGTAGTCCTGTCGGATGGCCTGCAGGACGTTGTTGTAGTCGACCCCGGCCTGGTCGGCGACCATGAAGAACTGGTTCGCGACCGCGAACTTCATGTAGCGCCACGTGTTCGTGAAGAGCTTCGCGAGCTCGGCCTCCTTGGTCGTCGTGCCGGACGATCTGGCCCGTCAAGCGACGGAACAGAGCCTCAGCGCGGTCCCCCGCCTGGCGGATCGTCGGCCCCGACGATCTGGGGCAGCGACGACAGCTCCTCGAGCGCGTGGCCCTCGGCGATCCGCTCGGGGCAGAACGCCACGTCGACGGTGCATCCCGCGGCCGGCGAGGCTCTGAGCAACGAACGCGGTCGTCCCCGGATAGACCGTGCTGCGCAGGACGACCAGTGCGCCGGGGCGAAGGTGCGGCGCGATCTGGTCGACCGTTCGCTCGAAGACGGTCATCGACGGCCCGAGGAACTCGTCGACCGGCGTGCCGATGACGACGATCACGGAATCGGTCCGCTCGATCATCTCCGCTTCGTCGCCGAGCTCAAGACGGCCGGTCGGCAGCACGTCCGCCAGGAGCTCGTCGGCCCCGGTCTCCAGGAACGGCATCTCGCCCGCGCCGATCCGGTCCAGCGTGGTCCGGTTGGTGTCGTAGATCCCGACGCGCAAGCCCGCCGTGGGCCAGGGCGAGACTCAGCGGCAGGCCGACGTGGCCGCCGCCGCCGAGCACGACGACATCGAGGTCCTCGACCTTCATCGGGCCACGTCGTGGAGCAGGTTCGCGCCGGTCAGCTGTCGCTGCAGATCAAGGCTCCTTCCGTGCGAGGGATCTGCGGGTCGGTTCGATCAACGACGGGGGCTTCTACAACCGAGACATCGCGTCGGGCCATGATGACCGCTGAGCCGAGATCGACCACTACTCGGAAGTCACGGTCGATCGCGTCGTCCAGTACGGTCGAGCCGGGGATCCGACTGAGGTTCGCCGGCTCCCAGCAGGTAGCGTAGCGGACGTCGAGGATCAGGAACCGGACATCGTTCGACCGAAGGTCGTCGACCATCCGCCTCTGAACCTCCTGCGTGTTGGTCACCCCCGGGTTGTACATCGAGTCGCGGACGCCCGTGGGTCGATCGGCGAGGTAGTAGGCGACCATCGGGTTCAGGAAGGCGTGCCGGTTCGCGGCGAGCCCGACGAAGATCGGCTCGCCCGGCTCGGTGAGCGAACCCACGATGGCAGACGCCTGCTGGATGCTCGACGAGTACGGCGTCTGCGGGCTCAGCGCGCCAAGGCCTGCGGTCACCGCAACGAGGCCAAGCGGCGCGAAAACGAGGCCGGTCACGAACCGGCCCCGAGTGGATCGGACGATGCCCGTCAGGACATACGGCCCGAGGAGGAGTGCCGGACCGAGCGCCATCGCGATGTGGGCCAGATCGGACCGCAATGTCGCCTGCGGCCGGACGGCGAGTGCGAGTCCCACCAGGGCCAGGATGACGGTGTCGACAGACCTGGTACGCCACATCCTGACGGCGGCAGCGGCGATCAACGCCGTCGGCAGATAGTAGAGATAGGTCCGGAGCCAACCCGTCGGATTGATGATGTCGATGAGTGATGGCGGCGCGAGCGAGCGATACTGCGCCGGTCCGATGGCCGGGTACACGACCAGTTGCGCCCACAAGGCCTCGATCGGCACCTGGGACAGGAGCCAAAGCCCGACGGGGAGCCATACCGCGGCGGCTCCGAGGAGCGGCCTCGGGCTGCGGTTGGCCACGCTGACGGCGATGACCGTGTAGACACCGATGTCTTGTCGCGCGAGCCCCGCCATCCCACACATGGCGCCCGCGAGGAACAAGCGACGATGGTCGTCGCGCCGGCCGATGGCGATCGCCGCAAGCGACAAGCAGATCGCGAGAGGCCACGGCTGAAGGTCAAGTCCGATGAACGCGAGTGGGCTGACGGCGACGATCACGGCGAGTGAGACCGCGACCACCGGATGCACGAATCGCATCGAGATCAGCGCGGCGAGCCCCGCGGTCGTCGCTGTGACGGCCAGCCCGACGATTCGAATCGGCAGCAGGTCGTCATGGCCGATGAAGCCGATCAGCGCGGCCATGTATCCCGTCAGCGGTCCGTAGAGAAGCCAGAAGTCGCGGTACGGCAGGAGGCCATGCCGGATGAACGTCCCGGCCGAGCTCGTGATGCCTCCGTCGTAGTTGGACGCCTCACCGATGGGCGCAACGAGCGCGGGAGCGGCGAGGGCCAGGGCCAGGGCGACTGCGAGCGCCGTCCACCGCGACGCGGGGGTCATGGGACGGAAGGTCGGTCCGAGCGGACCCAGATGGTCCCGTCCACGTCTGAGGGACCGGCGCGCCACCCTGGGTCATCGGCCAATGCCGCTGCCAGGCTCGTATCGATCCCGGGTTGCGTGATGACGAGCGTCACCCCGTGGCGGTCGAGGATCTCGGCCCAGTCGCTCCGCGTGGCCCGCACCGCATCCGCTTCGTCGAACGCCGATGACGCGAACAGCTCCACGCGCGAATCGAGGGCGACGAGCACCCCGGGGACCGCGAACTCGAACCAGGAACCCCATGGTTGCGGGTTCCACAATCGATCGCCCGGCAGGACGATCTCGCGGAGCGCCGCAGTCATCCCGCTGGGTGCCTCGGTCAGGGCTCCCTGCGGAGCGCCCGTCCCCGGATCGGTGGCGCGCCATGCGGGAGAGACCAACAGCCCGAGGCCCAGGGCGACGGCCACGAGTGCGCCATTGACAACCGAGCGGCGCGGCTCGCGCGAGGATGGCGTCGGAGCAGGGAGCAGCCCGGCGACGACGACCGCGGCGACCAGGGGCCACCAGGCAAGGCCACGGGCCGCATACGAAGCGAGCAGCGCGAACGACCCGAGTGCCGCGAGGGACGGCCACGGCGTGGTCGCGCGACGCCGGGCCATGAGCACCGCGACCGCACCGACCGAACCCCAGAAGAGGAGGCCGGGACCGTCCCGCAGGGTGAGGGGCTGCCACTCGGTGATCCGGCCCGTGACCGACGGATCCAGCGACAGGCCGGCGGCATACGCCCAGAGTCCGGCGCCGAACGGATTGATCAGGGAGGCCAGCGCGGCCGCGACCCCGATGACAAGGGTCATCCAGCTTCGCGGGCGGTGCTCGTGGACATCCTCCAACCACGCGAGTCCGAGGAGAACCGGAGCGAAGACGAAGCTGCCGTGGAGGTTCGCCCAGACGACCACGATCAACGGGATCGCCCACAGCCGACCCGGGTGGGTCGAGCGGCCGGCGATCAGCGCCAACGTCAGGGTGAAGAGTGCGATCCCGAACAGCTGTGGACGAAGGGCCAGGGCGGGCGTGGCAACGATGAACGCGGCCAGGACGAGGAGGCCAGTCGTGCGTCCGCCCAGGTTCGGATTCCGCGCACGGACCGCGATCGCGAGCAGGCCGAAGATGAGACCGATCAGCGCTGCCCGGAGCAGGATGAGCGCGGCCCAGCCCCCGACCTGGTACTTCGTGGCGAGGACGACCTGGGCACCCCACTGCTGATCCAGCCAATCGGCACCCAGGGCAGTGAACGTCCACGCATCGACCGAAGGGACGCGACCGGTCTCGAGGATCTCCGCTCCGGCGCGGAGGTGGTATGCGAGATCGGTCGCGGACATCGGCGTGATCAGCGCGGCGAGGATCGGAAGGACCACCGCGAGGCCCAGCCACGTCTGCGGAAGCGTCAGCGCGAGCGGCGATCGACTGGCTGGGTCGGCCGCGGGTGATTGCATCGGACCAATCTATCGTCCGCGAGGGCGCAACACCCGTCCTCTGAAGGTACTAGCCAACCGCGAGGTCCAATTCGGTCTGTGCGCCCTCGGCCTCGACGTAGATCTCGGCGACCGACGAGACCATCCCATCGATGCAGAACCGCTCGTGCACGAGGTCGTGGCCGGCTCGCGCGACCGTGTCCGCGAAGGGGTGGTCGCGCAGGAAGCGCACGATCGCGTCGGCAAGGCCATCGGGATCGTACGGTTCGACGAGGAGGCCTGTCACGCCGTCTCTGACCATCTCGGGGATCCCGCCCACGTTCGTGGCCACCACGGGTCGGGAGAGGGCCATCGCCTCGAGGATCGTGAGCCCCTGGGCCTCGCGGTAGGACGGGAGGACTGCGACGTCGAGCCCTGCGGTCACCGCAGGGATGTCGTCGCGCAGCCCGGTGAACACGACCCGGCCGACGATCCCGAGTTCGAGTGCCTGCGCCTCGAGGGCCTCGCGCTGGCTCCCCTCGCCCACCACGAGGAGGCACGCCGAAGGCACGCGTTCCATCACCGACGGCCAGGCCGCAAGAAGCGTCGCGTGTCCCTTCTCAGGTTCGAGCCGGGCGACGACGCCCACGAGCTGGCAATCCGCCTCCAGCTCGTACTCCTCGCGCAGCGTGCAGCACGGGCCCGTGTGGTCGTAGCGCTCGAGATCCACGCCGTTGTAGATGAGCTCGATCGGGGCCCCCTCGCGTCGTTCGATGTGGATCTTGTCGACGATCGCCTGCGACACGGCGATCAGCCGGTCCATGGACGGGGTCAGCGCGCGGAGCAGATCCTGGTCGATGTCCGAGCGGACGCGCGACGAATGGACGGTCGAGACGATCATCGGCTTGCGGCCGGTGAGGGCGCTCACCGCGAGGGCCGCGCGCGTCCCGACGATCTCGGCACGGTACATGTGGTTGTGGACCACCTCGGCCTTGGCACCGAGGAGGTGCCCGGTCAGCGCAGCCACCGCGAGATCGTCGTTCGCCTCATCGATGACGCAGACCGGGAAGCCGGCACGCTCGAGGCGGCGCACGCCGCTCCCGTCGGTCAGGGAGACGACCGACACGTCGAACCGGGACCGGTCGAGGCGCGAGAGGAGCGAGTACAGGTGCTCCTGGGCGCCGCCGCTGCCGCCGGTCGCGAGGATCTCGACGACGCGCAGCGGCGCCTGACCGGCGATCGGCAGGCGCGCGGGCCGCTCGAAGCACGGATCGCTGGGAACGCCGACCGTCATGACGGCCGCCGCACGAGGAGGCGCTGGATGGGCTCGTCGGTGGCGCCCCAGCCGTACTTGTACGACTCGTCACCGCGCAGGAAGTCGAACCGGCGGGCACCGGCGGCCAGGGCCAGCTCGAGGTACTTCGCCACGAGCAGGACGCCCGGCGAGAGCGCGTTCGCCTCGGGATCCACGCCGGCGTTGTAGTACAGGAACGCGTCGTCCGTCTCGAGATGGATCCCGGCCGCGATCCGGCGCCCACCCACGCTCAGGAACGACAGCCGGACCGGCCCGTCGGCCCCGAACAGCTCGAACAGCCGGCGCATGAACGCCCGACTCTGCGAACCGCCCGGCGTATCCGGGAAGAGCCCCGAATCGCCCCAGCGCTTCTGGTGCAGCTCGATGAAGGCATCGAGGTCGCCCAGCGGGTCTGTGGACGGCTCCAGGCACACCTCGCCGGCGGCCTCGGCGCGCCGGATCTTGCGCCGGACCTCGTGGCGCTCCTTCTTGTCGAGGGTGGCGAGGTAGCCGTCGAAGTCGATGCCCTCGGGGAGGGTCGCGACCGGGCAGACCTCCTCACGCTCCACGTTGAGGGTCCAGCCCTCGCTCATCTCGCGCCGCCCGAATGCTGCAGCCAGCTCGTCGGTCACGGGGTCTCCGCAGCGCAGGCGGCGCAGGTCCACGACGTCCCAGGGGTCGGGATGGTCGTCATCGGCATCGGTGTCCGCGCCAAGACAGGCGACGAGCGCCTCGGCGACGGCGGGCAGGTCGGCGGGATCCGTGAGGATCGTCGCGTAGTCGGCGTGATAGGACGCTCCGAAGAAGATCGCCTTCGCCGACGCCGGGACGGGCGTCAACGCGTGATCGGAGCCGTGGCGGATGGTCGTGTGGGTGATCGCGTCGGTCGGCTCCACTTCGTGGCGATGCATGAACGGCACGATCGCGACCGGTGGGTCCCCGGGTGCCGCGTCGGCATCGACGACGACCATCGTCTGCTCGTGGGCGTTGTCGCCATAGGCATCCCACCAGGCCCTGTGGAACGCCCAGCGCGAGAACGGGGTCGCCCACGGGTTGGCCGCGGCGAGCCGATCCCACGTCTCAGGCGGGATGGAATCGAGGTGAAGGCGCTGAGCGTGGAGCCGGCGAGTGGTCGGCGAGGGCCCGGCCGCGGGACCGGTCGTGGCCGGCGCGACGGCGTCAGATCGAGCCGAATCCGGACAGTCGGACTCCGAAATCGATCTTCGTGGGGGCGGTGATCACGACCTGAGGATAGCATCGGCGGTCGGGAGTGGTTGCCGGCGCAACCGTCTGGCGGATCACGGAAGCGGAGCGAGCGCCCTCAGTACGTCCTCACTCGCCCCGATCACCTCTTGTGCGCCGAGCCGACGGAGCAGGAAGTACTCGGGGAGCGGCCGGTCGTCAGTGATGAGCGGACCTTCGCCGACGAAACGATGTGCTTCGGAGCCGACGATCCATGTCTGCTGCCCGATGAGCGCGATCCAGCCATCGACCGTGTCCGCCGGCGAGTCATAGGCACTCGAGATGTTCTCGAGGATCCCTGGTCTCGCGAGAACATCGCGAATGGCACTCTCACCGAGGTCGATGGGCAACTCTGAGCCAAGCATGAACATGCCGAACCCGCCGGGACCGAAGATCACGGTCACCTGGGGATAGACCGCTGCGAACGAGCGCAGGTGTGCCTTGAACTCGTCGAGCGAAGAGCCAAAGGGGATCCACTGCATCATGATCCCACCGGCCTTGAGTTTGGCTCGTCCGGCAAGGTAGTAGTCGTGGGACGAGATGACCGAGGCGCCCGAGCTTTCGAGCGGAGGCGGTGGATCGGTCACGATGATGTCGTAGAGCTTGTCGGTCAGCTCGAGGTGGTTGCGACCATCCGCGACGATCACCCGACCACGCGGGTCGGCCATGACCGAGGCGGCATCCTCGTAGTAGTAGCCGAACATCCGGACGACGGACGGGACGAGCTCCACGGCGTCGGTACGCAGGCCGGCGATGAGCGCAGTTCGAAAGCTGGAACCCATGCCGAAGGCGACGATCAGTGCGTCCGTGGCGTCCGGTCGGGCGATCAGCGGCAGGATCGCCATGAGTCGCGCGTCGACCGTCAGCAGGGTCATGGACGTGCCCGCGACCCAGAGTTCCGGCGTCTCGCCTGATCTGGCCCGCTTCCACCGTCGCGATCTCATCCTCGGCCGACTCGAACAGCGCACCTCCTTCCGCGGTGATCCGCGCAACGTTCGGCTGCGGAAGGAGTCCGGGGCTCACGATCGCGACGGTCAGGACTGCCGCGAGCGCGACGGCGGTGACGCCGTAGCCGCGACGTAGCGCAGCCGACGCGTTCGAACTCAAGAGGACGGTCACGCCAAGGAGCACGTTCCCGAGGGCGAGGAACGCGATCGCGTGCGGGGAGCCGATCGCTGGGATCAGGACGAACGGGATGACGAAGCTCCCCAGGATCGCACCGAACGTGTTGACTCCAAGGAACATGCCGGCGCTCGATCCGGCCCGATCGACGCCGGCAGGCAGGAGCGCCGATGCAGCTGGGAAGGTGAGTCCAAGGACCACGGTGGTTCCCAGCACGATCGGCGTGGCCGTCGCAAACAGCGCCGCGATCGAGCCCAGGCCACCCACAGCGCTCAACGCCTGTGGTCGACCGGTGAACCAGGCGACTCCAGCCAGCGCGAGGGCGGCGATCAGCAACTGAGCGATCGCGATGAGACGCATCGGGTCCTTCAGGCGAGGCCGGATGATCCCGAAGATCAGCGCCCCGATCGCCACTCCCGTCAGGAACAGCATCAGGATCACGGTGAAGACATAGGTCGTGTTGCCGGTGCCCGATGAAAGGAGACGCGTCCAGAGCACCTGATATCCGAGCGACGTGAGACCCGACCCAAATGCGATCAGCAATGCCAGGCGAACTCGCCGACGATCCGGCATGACGGATGAGGGCGCGGCCACCTGCGCCACTTCCGCCGGGACCGTGGCCGGTGACACGCCAACGGGCGCTGCGACGTTTCGCGCCAGGACCAGCGCGATGATGCCCGCGACTGCCGAGCATGCGGCTCCGGTCGCGACGGCGCCGCTGAGACCGAAGAGCTCGATCAGGATGAGACCGGCGAGGAGCGTGCCGATGATCGCCCCGATGGTGTTGGCCGCGTAGAGCCGCCCGAACGCTTCGCTGAGATGACCGCCGCGGGTCAGGAACCGGGTCAGGGCGGGCAGGGTCGCGCCCATCATGATCGTCGCGGGACCAAGCGCCACGAGCGGCCAGGGCCATGCGAACGAGCGCCAGGGCTGTCGGGGAGTCCTGGAGGTCCGGATAGGCGCTGGCGTAGATCTCGTTGATGAATCGGAACGTGATCGGCGTCGCGAGGACGACCGCCGCCAGGGCGATCTCGAGCAGTGCGTACAGCCTCAGGGGCGATCGAACGCGGTCTGCGACCCGTCCTCCGACCGTCGCACCGATCGCCATCCCGCCGAAGAACCCGGTGAGGATCGCCGAGACCGCCTGGGTCGTGTTCCCGAAGACGAGGACGAGCTGGCGCGACCAAGCGATCTCGTCGATCAAACCGGCGGCGCCCGACAGGACGAAGACAAGCATCACCGGGATGCGGATGCGGGCCGGCCAGCCCGCGGTCGTGGTCGTCATGCCGTCAGCTCCGTCGATTCCAGCGGTCCCCCGAGCCGGGGTCGTCGCGACGAGCCCAGCCATGCGACCAATGGCAGGACCACCATCGGAAGCGCGAACACGGAGTACGTCGCACCGGACGTGCTATTGAGCATCACCTGCGGGTACTCGAGCCACAGCTTGAGCAGCGGGACGTTCAGCGCGGCCAGAACGGCGGCCGCGATCCAGTAGCTGCGACGTCGGGCGCCGATCAGGGCGAGTGGGACGAACGACGGCTTCATCGCCACAAGGATCGCCGGCCAGCCCCACAGGATTCCGGCCGCGACGGCCGCGGCGATCCACATGTCCGAGTTCCCATAGATGATCGCGGTCGGAGTCTTCGGAGCCGCAAGGATCGCCGCCATCACCGCGTAGGCCCAGGGCTGCGGCCGCAGCCGCCAGACGGCGTACCCGACGATGCCCGCCGGGATGAGCCACCAGAGGATCGCCGGCATGAACACGAGCGGGACGAACCAGAGGACCGCAGCCGGCGGATAGAGGTTGTCAACCAGGGTGGTCGTCTCGTAGGGGCCCGAGAGCTGGCGATTGCTGTAGAACGTGCCGTCGTTCAGCCAGCGCTCGCCCATCGCACGGTAGAACTCAAGGTCTACGCCGATCGCCTGTTGGGCGCCGATGAAGTTCCACAACTCGATCGCCTCGTATGCGGCCACAACCAGGAACAGCCCGGCAAAGGCGGCCCAGATCTTCGTGCGCGTCGTCATGGGCGCGCCGCCACCGACCGGCCACTCCAGAGCACGGCGAGGATCGTGACGACGAACGCCGACGGATAGACGATGGCCGGGATGACCTCGATGAGGGGGACGGCGGTGACCAGCGGGACGAGAACCGCCCAGCGCAGGCCGCGATCCAGAAGCCACGCGACGGGAAGGAGCAGCAGCATCGCATAGTGGTCCCACAGGATCGGCGAGACGAGCTGACTCGCTGCCACGGTGACGAGAAACCCGGCGACGGGCGTGGTCTTCCAGACGGCGAGGAGGATCGCCCCCGCTGCAAAGACCCAGCCCCCGATCTGGATCACCACGGCTACGCCGGCGGGTGCGCCCAGCTGGTAGGCAAGCGCGCCGGGCGTCATGTTGTGCGGCGTCGTGATCGGATCGGTGACGGCCGAGAGCAGCGCCCGATAGTCGGCCCACGCACTGAAGCCGGTCAGGGCCGTTGCGGCGACGATCAGCCCGACGAGCGCGATCCCCCCGATGAACACCGCAGACCAGCGACGCATCGCCAGGGCCCACGCCAGGACGAGTCCGGGCTGGATCTTGATCGCGGCTCCCAGCGCCGCTGCGATCCCGAAGACCGTGGGGCGTTCGAGGTATCGCCAGCCGAGTGCGAAACCCAGGAAGAGCAGCGGGCCTACCTGACCCAGCTTGATCGCATAGACGAACGGCCAGCTCATACCAGCGAGCAGGATGACCAACCACTTCACCTGCCTCGACACCGGCAGGACGGCGACACCGAGGCCGAAGGCGGCGACGAGCAGCACCGTCCAGGCCCAGACCGCGACCATGCTCGGCAGGAGCGCGAACGGAACGACCATCAGGACGAAGGTCGGCGGATAGTAGAAGAGGCCGAACGACCCTGCGCCATCGAACGACAGGTCGTAGACGGGAGCGCCATCGAGAACGCGCACCGCGGCGAGGTGGTACGCGAGGAAGTCGAACCCGAGCGTTTCGGCGATCGACGACGCGAAGACCGCCGCCCCAACGACCGTCGCGAAAAGCACGATCGCAACGAGCGGCAGACCGGCGGCCCACAACCCGCCAAGGGACATCCGCGTGTCCCCACGGCCCACCGCGCTCAGCCGTGCGTCGGGCGCCATCAAAGGCCTGGTTCGCTCGTCTGCCCCACCCGCCCAGCACGACGATGGATCAGCGGGATCCGGAACAGGTCCCAGGCCACCCGCAGGGCAAGCAGGGGGCCGGGCCGCATCCGGGAACCACGTCGATCGTTCCACTGGATCGGCAACACGGTCCATCGATACCCGCGGCGTCGGGCGAGATAGATGAGCTCGACATCGAACACGATGCTCGTCACCTGCTGACGAGCGAAGAGGTCGTGCGCCGCCGCCCGGCGAAATCCCTTGAACCCGCACTGGGTATCCGCGACGGGGCCCACCACCCAGGCAGAGGCCAACGCGTGGAAGACCTTGCCCAACGCACGACGGAAGGCCGGTTGCGAGGCGCGCATGTCGGAACCGTCGGGCTGGATCCGGCTCCCGATCGCGACATCGCGCTCATCGAGCGCGGCGACGAGGAGCGGGAGCTGATCCGGCGGGGTCGCCATGTCGGCGTCGGCAAAGACGACGAGATCTGCGTCGGTGGCGAGCATGCCCGCGCGAACGGCGGCACCCTTCCCGCCATGCGGCACAACGAGAACCTCGAGGCTGATCCCGTCGTTGGTGCCAGAGGCCTCGGGCCGCGACCGAACGAGATCGGCCGTCCCGTCGGTACTGCCATCGTCGACGACGAGCACCCGGATCTGCGCTGGGAGATCGTGGGATCCGGCGGCGCCTTCGCGGGCGGTGAGACCGCGGCGACGCAGGAAGCCGAACAACTCATCAAGGGCAGGGCCGATCCGGGCGGCCTCGTTGTAGGCGGGCAGCACGATCGCGAGGCTGGACGCGGACATCTCGGCGAAGTCTAGCCCCGCACGACCGTGCAGAACCTACCCGAACGTACTTCCGGGCCTAGTCCGGTGATGTCTACGTGGCCACCTCAGCTTCGATACGCGAACGGAATGCTCAACGCCATGACCAGGGTCCCGAACGCGATGAGGATCTTCCAGCCGGGCCCGAGTTCCCCGCGGTGAACGACCGCGAGTCCGCAAAGCGCGATCGCGAACGGGACGGAGTCGAGGAAGTAGCGGTAGCCGAACTGGAACCAGCCTCCGCCGTAGTACAGCAGCGTGGGAATCAGCACGAGCACACCCGCCGCGGCGAGCAGGCGCACCCGAATGTCGCGCCAGTCCGCCCGGATCGCGAGCAGAAGCCCCGGGCTGGTGATCAGGACCGACAGGCCGAGCCCGTCGGGCAGGAGATATGGCGGCTCTTCGACGACCCGCGGCAGGTGAAGGAGGAAGTAGTCGAGGTTCGCCGGGACATGGGCCAGCGAGAACAGCCCGATCGCGCGCTGCCGCTCGAGGAATTCGGGCAAGGTGGCCAGCCCATACCCGGACTCCAGCGGCGACCCGAAGCGCAACGCGTTGTAGACGAAGAAGAAGGCGATGGACGGGAAGACGGCTGCCCCGAAGACGAGCCACCGACGCCAGGGGGTTCGGTGCTGGATCCAGGTCCGCCCCGTTGCGACCATCCCGCGAAGATCGAACGCGCCGGGATCGACCAGGAGAAGCGCGTAGACCGGGATCGCGAACGCCAGCGGCGGGCGGCTGAGGAACGCCGCACCGGCCAGGAGCCCGACGATCCACGCACGTCGCCGGCCCGCGAGCTCGATCAGGCAGGCCATCGTGAGGATCGTCGCCACGAGGTGCCCCGTGTGCCAGACGCCGCCGCGGGTCGTCACCCACAGGAGTTGCGTCGAGAACCCGAACAGGACCGTGAGCCAGATCCGGTCGGCCGGGCGGCCAACGCCCACCCGACCGGGTGAGCTCCCAGCACAGGCCGACGGAGGCGGCGGCAGAGTCCCGCGTTGATCAACGGCTCCCAGGCGTCGGCCGTCGCGGGACCGAGGACGGCGACGATCGGCATCAACGCGATCGCGGGAAGGGCGCGAACGGAACGTAGATGCGTTCGTCGACGCGGATGATGTCCCACGGGCCCAGGGCCACGTCCAGCCAGGTCCGACCGTGCAGGAACGCGTCGGCGAGATAGAAGAAGTCGCCTCGACCGGCATCGAAGGCGCGATTCGCGAGCGCGTAGACGGCGAAAGACGCGATCAGGATCGCGCCGGCGAAGATGCGAGATTCTCGCCCCGGCGCTCTTCGGGGTTCGCAAGAGATTCGCCTTGGTCACTGGTCGGCCGCGGCGACGTCCCTGCCTGCACCGAGCAACAGGACGGCGAAGAGCGTGAGCACACCGAGGGTTGGCATCGCCCGATTGACGACCAGGCGAGGTCGCCGAGCGCGGGCTGATTGCCGCCCCACAGCAGCAAGTAGGCCACGACGAGCCACACGCCCGTGCCCGCGAAGCGGCTCGCCGCCAGCAGGAACGGCAGGACGAGGATCGCCAGGTAGTGGTGGTAGAGGGCCGGGGCGATGAGCAGCGACGGCACGACCGTCGCCGGCGAAGCATCGGGCGGGTCGGCGGATCGCACGCCCAGGCGACCAGGCGACAGTGCGACGCAGGTCACGACGATGCGCGCCGCCGTGAAACCGAGCATCGGACGCCAGCCAGACCGTCGGGGCAAGGGTGTCGGTCGTGTCGGACGGTGCCGAGAGATTGGCGAGGACCGCCGGATAGTCCAGCCACGGCTGGATCCCGGTCAGCGGCAGGGCCACGAGACGCTGCAGCCCCGCCGCGCCGACCACGGTCCACGCGCTGCGATCGCGCCGACCGGTGAGCAGGAACCACAGGAGGACGAGCGCGGGGAAGATCTTGACGACCGCGGCCATCCCCGATGGCGATCCCGGCGACCACTCGCCTCCAGGTCGATCTCCCCGTCGAACGCCGAGCCAGGCCACGCGAAGCAGCCCAAGAAGCAGCAGGTGGACGTTGCCGAGGACCGAGCTCGCCGACGACCGGCGGCAACGTGAATGCGACCGCGACGGCGATCCATCGGCGCCGAGGCCCGCGATCGGGTGCGGAAGCGATCGCGCCTCGAACGAGACCTCACGCGACCACAAACGACGCCGCGAAGAATCAGCGCGCCGAGGCCGGCCCAGATCCAGGCCGCCGCGCGATAGTCCGTCGGGCAGAGCATGCGGCCAGCGGTGTCACGGCCGCCGCGAGCGGCGGCGGGTACAGGTACAGGAACTGGCGCTGGGGCGCGTACGGTCCGGCGAGCTGGTCCGCCGCGTAGATCGGCAGCCCGTCGAGTAGGTTGCCCGCCGCCGGCCAGTAGGCCGAGAAGTCGTAGCCCCACTGGATCTGCGAGCTGAAGAGCGCGAACTGGACGCCCCGGAAGACGACCAGGATGATCGCGATCAGGATCAGCAGCAGCCGCTGCAGCGCGGGTTCCCGCAGGCGCCGGAGTCCGTAGATGCCATCGATCATCGGGTCGCACGGTAGCATCCACAGGTGATCCGTCTCGGGGCCTGGATGGGCATTGCGCTCCTGACCGTGTATGTCGTCTTCTTCGGCGGCGGCTGGGCGGGGCTGTACCGGACCGATCTCCGTCTGATCTCAGTCGTCCTGACGGGCCTCGTCGGGGTCGCTTGGGCCGCGGTTGCGTGGCGCAGACCGGAGTGGCGACCACGGAGTGCCTTGATCCCGGCGATCGTCGTGGCGCTTGGGTCGATGGCCCTGTCCACGGTCGCGTCCCGGTACCCGCGACAATCCGTCGAATACTTCGCCTATGCCGTAATCCTCGCGGGCCTCTACCTCCTCTTGGTCCGCCTGCTCGCCAATCCGTTCTTCCGCGCCCGGATGGGCCCGCTGACGGTGGCCCTGGCCCTCGTGCTGGGCGCGGCCTACGGACTGGCCAACATCCTCCGATGGATCGACTGGTGGGCCATCGTCGGTCGGATCACCGTCCCGCCGCTGCGCCCGGCGTCGGAGAGCCTCACCTTCGGGAACCCATCTACGGTCCTGACCATCGTCCTGCTCTTCTCGATTGCCGCCGTCGCGGTCATGGGATTCGCCTAGCGGGGCCCGCGGATCGTCGTGGGATTGCTCGTCCTGCTGGGCGGCTTCGCCACGCTCGTCAGTGGATCGCGAGCTGGCTGGATCGCGATCGCGATAACCCTCGTCGAATGTCGGGCCTGCTCGTTGCGAGGCCCGAGGTCCGTCGCCTGGTCCGCGACGGGCTGGCTCGCCTGGAGCGGCGATGTGCGCCGACGCATCGCGCTCGCTGTGGGCGGGTTCGGGGTCATCGGCGCGCTCATCGTCCTCGCGCCCGTGATCATGCGACGAGTCACCGACAGCGGAGCCGACCTGCGCTTCAACTACTCCTGGCGGCCAGCGAATGTTCGAGGAGGCACCGCTCGTCGGGACCGGGCCCCGGCAGCTGGGTAATCCAACGTATCGCTACACGATCTCGCCCGGAGACCGACTACTACATCCCGCACGCTCACAACATCTACGCGCAGACCGGTGCCGAACTCGGCATCGTCGGCGTCGTCGCCGGTGGCGTTCCTGTTCTGCGAGCCTTGGCCGACTCGTTCGCGACGGGACTCGCGCGATCCGGATGCACACCGGCGGCGATGGGGATGGGCTGCTGCGATCGGGCTGACCTACTTTCGCTGCCCATCAATTCTCGACTTCTACGCGAACATGCCGGCGATCCTGTTCGCGGCCGCGATTCCGGTCGCATGGCTGGATGCAACTCGAAGCGAACACGGCGCCGTCCGGGACTCGCGCCGGCGGGCACTCCTTACGGACCCGGCTGGGGCCCGCTCTGGTCGCGGCGGTGCTCTTCGTGATCGCGAGCGTCGGCCTCATCGCGTCCGAGCTCGTGGCGGCCACGGAGTCGCCGCCGTCGACTTCGCCAACGAGGGCGACTGGGCGAGGCCGACGTATGCCGCTCGAGCCGCGGCGAACGCGATGCCTGCATGGGCCCCGTACCAGATGACCATGGGCTTGACCGCCGCCAACGTCGGCGATCACGAACGCGCCGCGATGGCATTCGCGGCTGTCGCCGCCTCCGACGATCTCCCCGAGGCATGGCTCGACCTCGCGGCGGAGCAATGGACTTCTCGGACGTACGCCGATGCGATGGACCTCGCTCCGTGCCGCCTCGCGCCTTGGACTCCAGCGGCCCGCGCTGGCCATGGCGATCGGAGACCTGGCGCTGCGGCTCGGCGACGCAGAGCCTGCGCGAGACGCGTTCACCCGCGCCGTCACGATGGTTCCCGAGCCTTGCCGGCGACCCGTGGTGGCACAGGATCCGGCACGCGCCGCCGAGTTCGGCGCGGTCGTCGACGCGGCCATCGAGGCGACCGAGCGTCTCGACCAGTGGCAGATCCCGCTGATGGCCGGTGACATCGATCGGGCACGGGGCCTGCTGCCGCTCGACGTCGATGCGCCGCGAACACGGCCATCCCGGACGACGTCGTCGAAGCGTGGGCCGGCGACGACGCGGCATTCGAACGGATCCTGGCGGCCTGCGACGCGCACCCACTCGACACCGAGGCCCTCGGCTGGGCGGCCCGTCTCGAATTCCGTCGGGGAGACAGACGGGCCGCCAATCGCTTCCTCGCCTGGGCCTTCACCGCATCGTCGAGGGCGCTCGAGGCCGGCACCGAGCTCCGAGTCAGTGACCACCAGCTGCTCGATCGGACGGCCCAAGGCGGGATCGCGGAGTTCTGGGGCGCCTACACGTATCGGCGATTCACGCCCTGGAACCTGCTCGTGCCGTCCGCTCGTGCAGCTCACCATCGAGTAGGCCACCGGTACCATTGCGCCGACGCACCACCCAGTCTAGGCTCGCCCTTCGATGATTCGACGACACGCCATCGGGTTCCGGACGCTGCTGATGCTCGTGGATGGGGGCCTTGCCGCCCTCCTCCTGGCGCGTCGTGTCCGATCGCGCGATTCGGCTCCGACTGGTTCGACCACTGGCTGCCGTTCCTGAACCAGCCGGCCGCCTTTGCCGCGGTGTACGCCGGCGGCTGGATCGCCGTCCTGTGGCTGCACGGCCTGTATCGGCCACGAGCGCGCTGGACCATCCAGAGCGAGGGTTTCGCCCTCGTCCGCGCGACCGTCGTGATGGCGCCTGTTCACGCTCAGCCTCCTGTTCGTGTTCCAGCTGCCCGATATCAGCCGGTCCTACCTGGTGATCCTGTTCCCGGCCCAGTGGGGCGTCGCGCTCGCGACGCGTGATCGCGCTCCGGTTCTGGCCTTCATGCGGTTGCGAGCACGTGGCTACAACCTGCGCTACGTCCTGATGATCGGCGCCGGCCCGCGGGCCCAGGCGTTCGCGGCCAAACTGGAGGACCACCGCGAACTCGGACTGCGGATTCGCGGCTTCCTCGACGACGAGCGCTGGGACCTGCCACGCGGCTGGGAGTACCTCGGGCCGCTCGACCAGATCGAGCGCCTCCTGCACGACGACGTCATCGACGAGGTCGCCATCTGCCTTCCGTTCAGCCAGTGGGACCAGGTCAACGCGATCGCCCACCTGTGCGAGGACGAGGGCAAGATCGTGCGCGTACCGGTGGACGTCCTCGATCGTGCGTTCGCCTACGGCCGGGTCGAGGAGCTCGACGGCACGCCCGTCTACTCGATGATCACGCGGTCCCGACCGCATGCTCGCCCTGATCGTGAAGCGGCTCGTCGACGTCGTCGTCGCCGCGGTCGCGCTCGTCGTCCTGTCGCCGTTCCTCCTCGCCATCGCCGCTCTGGATCCGGTTGCGCGAAGGTCCGCCGGTCCTGTTCCGACAGACACGTGTTGGCCTCCACGGCCGACGCTTCGAGGTCCTCAAGTTCCGGACGATGGCCCGCGACGCCGAGGCGCGGTACGCCGAGGTCGTGGACCAGTCGGATCCCCGGGCCTTCAAGCTGACGGACGATCCCCGGATCACTCCGAGCGGTGCGCTTCCTGCGTCGAATCGTCCCTCGACGAGCTGCCGCAGCTCCTGGAACGTGCTCAAGGGCGAGATGTCCCTGGTGGGCCCACGGCCGGCCCCGCCGCGCGAGGTCGAGGGCTACGACATGTGGCACCGCCGACGCCTGTCGATGAAGCCGGGCATCACCGGCCTCTGGCAGGTTACCGCCCGACGCTCCGAGGACTTCGACAACCGGGCCGTCACTGGACCTGTCCTACATCGACCGGTGGTCCCTCTG
>CAVQPX010000002.1:0-232835 GCA_963714835.1 uncultured Chloroflexia bacterium | reverse complement strand
TCGATCTGGTCGGGGCGAGAGGATTTGAACCTCCGACCTCATCGTCCCGAACGATGCGCGCTACCAAGCTGCGCCACGCCCCGACCGGTGTGCCCGTTTCGCAGGGCTTGGGGATGATAGCAGCGGGCGGCCGATCCGCCTAACGACGGCGTTCCGGGCCGGCGGCGTGCGGCGCGCCGGTGCGAGTTCGCCGCCGCGTGCCATCGCGGTCGGGCGGCTCGCGGTCGCCTATCCGGGGGGCCGCGCCGCGATCCGGCCCGTCGAGTCGCAGGGTGGCGCCGGCAGCCGGCTGACCGACGCGCGGATCGTCGTTGCACAGCGGACCCGGTTCGTGGGAAGGTAGCCGGGCCGCCGCACCCGCCGCCGGTCGCCGCCGCACCCCCCGGGAGGGACCAGCTCTTGCCCACCGTTCTCATCGTCGACGACGAACAGCACATCCGCCTGCTCATCGAGCAGACCCTCGAAGAGCTCGAAGATGAGGACGTCCAGCTCCTGACCGCCGCGGACGGCGAGGAGGCGCTCGGCGTGGTCGAGGTCCACAAGCCCGAGCTCGTCTTCCTCGACGTGATGATGCCGAAGAAGAACGGCTTCGAGGTCTGTCGCGCGATCAAGCAGGAGATGGGCCTGACGGGTACCGCGGTCGTGCTCCTGACCGCGAAGGGCCAGGCCGTCGACCACCAGGAGGGGATGGCCGCCGGTGCCGATCGGTACATGACGAAGCCGTTCGATCCCGACGAGCTCCTCGGCGTGGCCCGCGAGATCCTGGGACTCGCGGGAGCCTGATATGGACGTCGATCTCAAGCGGCTCATCGTTCGCCACCGCCACGTCGCCCCGATGATCTCGGCGCTGCTCGCGGGCACGGACGCGCGGGTCAAGATCACCAACGCCGCGGGCGATGTCATCCTCCATCGCGAGGCGGGCCCCGAGTCCGGCGCGCCGACGGCGACTCACCCGATCCTCGTCGAGGGTCAGCCCATCG
This sequence comes from uncultured Chloroflexia bacterium, assembly GCA_963714835.1. Classification (GTDB taxonomy): domain Bacteria; phylum Chloroflexota; class Limnocylindria; order Limnocylindrales; family CSP1-4; genus CAKKPP01. The sequence goes on along the minus strand of CAVQPX010000002.1, from coordinate 231,855 downwards.
GCTGGGTCGAGGGACCGCGCATCGCGGTCGCCGTGGCCGCTGTGCTCTCGTACGCATCCGCCCGCGAGGCGGACAAGCGCAGCCTTGCGCAGGAGGCGCTCGATCGCTACCGCGAGCTGAACCTCATCTACGACCTGGCCGAGACGATCGGCGCGAAGCTCGAGATCGATGCGGTCGCTGCCGTGGCCGCGGCCGAGGCAAGCCGTGTCCCGGGCGGCGGGACCGGGTTCGTGCTCCTCCGCACCGACGATGGGCGGCTGGCACCGGCTCCCGCCGGATCCACGTCGCCGATCGGGGACGCGCGCGTCGGGGAGGGCATCGCCGGTGCCGCGCTCGACGGTGAGGCGGAGATCGTCAACGACGTGGCCGCGGACGCGCGGGCGACGACCGCGGAACGGGCGATGGCGTCCATGGTCATCGCCCCGCTCAAGGTCCGCGGTGAGCGGATCGGCGTCGTCGGCACGGCGTCCGCGAACGCGGTCGAGTACCGCGCGAGCGACCTCAAGGTCGTCGGCGCGATCGCGGCCCTCGCCGCGCCGACACTCCAGCAGGCGGCGACGCACGAGGCCGTCGCGCGGAACGCCGAGCCGGCGTGACGATGGCGAGGCGGGCTTGACGACCACGGCGGAGCCCGCTGCCGGGCGCGTCGCGGCACCCGTCGCTGCGTCGGATCGCACCAAGGGCACGGAGCACGGGCCCGATCGCCCCTCCGAGGTCGAGATCCCGGAGTCGATCGACGCGGCCTTCGCATTGCTCCCGCCCGAACTGCGCCACATCCATGCCCGGCCGTTCGGCCGCGATGAGCACGGGGATCCGATCGCGGATGGCCGCGGCCGGACCGTCACCGGAGCCGTCAACTACCTGCGCGAGCTCGCCGGCGACCGCGTCGTGGAGAACGCGCCGGCCGGGACGGAGGCGGCCGACCTCAATCGGATGGTCGAGACCGCGCGCGCCGAGGCCGTGGACCGGCTGGTCGACATGCTCAACATCGCCGTGGGCGATGCGCGCTACCACGTCACCGCCGACTACCTCCTGAACGAGTCGAACGCGTACTCCTACGAGTTCCGGCTCTTCGTCGCGGCCTACGGGCGGGTGCTCTCGGGCGACCCCGACTTCTATCGCAATCTCGGCCGGCGGAGCATCCCCGGATCGATCATCCGGCTCGCTCGCCCGATGGGTGTGCGCGGCACGTACGCCTTCCTGCCGCGCTTCACCGCGAAGTACGTCCAGACGGACCTGCGCGTCATCGAAACGAATGCGCGGAGCGCCCGTCTGCGCTGGTACGGCGCGAGTCAGCTCGAGCGGATCGACCCGGCGGTTCGACGCCACTACATCGACTTCGCCTGCCAGACCTACCGGGCCACGATGGGCGCGATCCCGACCGCCGGCTGGGGTCTCGATCCGTCGCGCGTCCACCAGGCGAGCTGCCAGCTCCACGGCGCGGAATACTGCGAGTGGGAGTTCACCTGGACGCAGCCCGAGCGTGCGGGGCTGGGGATCGTCGAGCGACTCGTCGGCGTGAGCCTGTCGGTCGGGACGTTCGCGTATCTCGTCGCGCAGGGGCCGCTCTGGCAGTACGTGGCGATCGTCGGCGCGACGCTCCTCCCGGCGGGCCTGATCCTCTATGGCGGCAGCGCCCGCCGTCGCGCTCGCGAGATGCGCGAGCAGCAGACCCTCCTCCTCGAGCAGCGCGACCTCGCCGATCGCGAGTACGAACGCGGCGAGGAGGCCAAGGCGCAGCTCCAGCAATCGAACTTCGAACTCCAGCAGCGGGTCGCCGAGCTGACGACGCTGAACGAACTGGCGGTCGGGCTGTCGAGCACGCTGGACCTCCGCGAATTGCTCGCAAGCAGCCTCCAGACGGTCGTCAGCTACCTCCGTTTCGACCGCGCGCTCGTCCTGCTCGCGGACGAGGAGCAGGGCGTGCTCGGGAGTGGGCACAGCGTCGGCGGGACGCCGGAGATGGACGCGCTCATCGCCGAGATCGCGCTCCCGCTCGATCACCCGCAATCCCAGCTCGTGTCCCTCTATCGCGCCGATGGGCCGATGCTCTTCCGCGACGTCGACCAGGACGACCACGAGCCGAACCGGCTGTTCGCTGCGGCGCTCGGCGTGACCGCGTTCCTCGGGACGCCGCTCGTCACGAAGGGTCGAACGGTGGGGATCCTGGCCGTCGACAACCGATTGAGCGGGCGAGATGTCGAGCCGGGCGACGGTCCCCTGCTCTACACGGTGGGAAACATCATCGCGGCCGCCATCGAGAACGCCCGGCTCTACACGGAGATCGAGACCCAGAACCGCGAACTGGAGGCGCGCGTCACGCAGCGGACGCGGGCACTGGCCGATTCGATGGAAGAGGCGATGGCCGCGCGCGAGGCGGCCGAGGCGGCGAGCGCGACAAAGAGCGCCTTCCTGTCGAACGTGAGCCACGAGCTCCGGACGCCACTGACCTCGGTCGTCGGGTTCACGAAGCTCATTCGCAAGCGCCTCGACGATGTGATCTTCCCGGCGATCACGGGAGGGGCGGGCGCGGCGGGAGGCGGAGGGACGACGGGAGGCGGCGGCGCGACCGGCACGGGCGCGACCGGCACGGGCGCGACCGGCGCCGCGGCGACCGGCACCGGCGCGCCGGGAACCGCCGTGGCCACCGGCGATCCGAAGCTGGACCGGGCCGTCCGGCAGGTCGGCGAGAACCTCGAGATCATCATCGCCGAGGGCGATCGCCTGACTGCGCTCATCAACGACGTGCTGGACCTCGCGAAGATCGAGGCGGGCCGCTTCGAGTTCAAGCGCGAACCGCTCGAGGTCGACGAACTCATCGCTCGCGGTTCGGCCGCCACGGATTCCCTGTTCACGGCGACCGGCCTGGAGCTCGGCCACGAGATCGCGGCAGACCTGCCGACGATCGTCGGCGATCGCGATCGGCTCATCCAGGTCGTCATCAACCTCCTGTCGAACGCGGTGAAGTTCACGCCGGCCGGCTCGGTGACCGTTCGTGCACGGCGGATCGGTGACGACGTCGAGGTCGCGGTCGCCGACACCGGCATCGGCATCGCCGCGGGCGACCAGGACAAGGTCTGGGAGCAGTTCGGGCAGGGCGGCGACACGCTGACCGACAAGCCACGTGGTACCGGCCTCGGCCTCCCGATCTGCCGCGAGATCGTCGAGCATCACGGCGGCAGGATCTGGCTGGAGAGCACGCTCGGCGAGGGATCGACGTTCCTGTTCACCCTGCCGATCGCGGACGCCGACGCTGAAGGCGGGCGGGCCGCGGAGGCCGCGAGCGCAAGCGAGCCTTCGGCGTGACGCGGACCCTCTATCGCGACGGGGCGCTGGCCGACGCCCGTTCCGATCGCCTTGAACTGGGGATGAGCCTGTTCGTCGAGGACGGGACCATCCGGTGGATCCGACCGACCGACGACGAGGGACCACTCGGCAGCGATCCGGGTGGGGTCGACATCGTGGATGCCGGCGGGACGACGATCGTGCCCGGGATGATCGACTGCCACAGCCACCTCACGATGCCCGGCGGGTCGCACTGGATCGATCGGGCCGAGGACGACCCCGAGGTCCTGCTCGACGTCGCCGAGCACAACGCCCGGCTCATGACCCAGTCGGGGGTGCGCTGGGCGCGTGACGTGGGGGCACCCCGCGTCGCGGATCCCGTCGACGGCCGCGTCCGTGCCCTGAGTCTTGGCGTCCGCGACCGCTGGCGCGGACGTCCCGGCTATCCGCACGTGCGCGCTGCCGGCACGTGGCTGGATCGCGCGCGGGACGATTCCCGGATCGCGGACGCTCGCGGCGTCGGACGGGGCCGAGCTCGTGGCGCTGGCGCGGCGGGAGCTGGACGATGGGGCTGACCTGCTGAAGCTCTACATGGATGGGCCGGAGCCGGGCGTCTCGCCGTGGACGGCCGATGACGTGCGCGGCGTCACCGACATGGCGCACCGACGCGGCGCGAAGGTGACGGCGCATTCCGGGCACCTCGACGGCGCGCGCAGCGCGATCGCGGGCGGCGTCGATTCGATCGAACACGGCATGGAACTTGACGCCGCGGCAGCGGCCGACATGGCGGCGCTCGGGATCGCGCTCGTTTCGACGTTGACCGTGTTTCGATCGTGGGCGACGTTCGCACGAACGACCGCGATCGCCCGCTTCACCTCCGACGAGGGACGGGCGAGGCTCGAAGCGCGGCGCGAGCGGGCCGAGGAGAGCGTCCGGTTGGCCCACCGAGCGGGCGTCGCGATCGCGACCGGGACGGACTTCGGCGGTGGATCGACGCGGGCGAACCAGCTCGCCTGGGAGGTGGAGGCGCTCGTCGAGGTGGGCCTCGAACCGTGGGAGGCGCTGGCCGCTGCCACCTGGCGTGGCGGCGAGCTGCTTGGCGAGGCGGAGGCTGGGATCGTCCGCGAGGGCGGACCGGCCGACTTCGCGCTGATCCACGGCGACCCTCTCAGCGACCCGTCGTCGCTCTGGCGCGTGTGGCGGATCGCCTGGCGCGCCTGACCCGAGGCGCCTCCGGTGCCTCCCGGCCCGCCGATCACACCCATCTCCGCAAGTCCACGCCGTTGGCAGCGGCCACCGCCGTTGGCGCCGGCCACGCCGCTCGCGCCCGATCCACGCCGCCAACGCCCGATCCACGCCGCCAACGCCCGATCCACGCCGCCAACGCCAATCTCGTGCCACCTACGAATCCCCTTGCTGGTATCTGGCCGAAACGGGCCGATTGACGCCGTTTTGGGTCAGATACGAATCCAGGTGCTGCTAGACGCGGTTTCGAGGGCCGATCCGGCCCGATCACGGCCCGGACGCACCGATTCACGCACGATGAGCCTCTCCGGCCGTGTCACGATCCGGCGCCAGAGCACTCGGTAGCAATGGGATTCGTATCTGTCACTCAAACGGGCCGGCAGCGAACCTGCCGCGTGCCGGGGCCGCGCGCCGGGGCCGCGCGCCGCGTGCCGGGGCCGCGCGCCGGGGCCGCGCGCCGGCGGGACCGAGCGGGCCGCGTGTCGGGGCCGAACCTGCCCCGTGCCGGCAAGCACCTTGCCGCGTGCGCGTCGCCACGAATCGAAGGAGCGCAGACCGTCCCGATCTGCGCTCACTTGCGATCCCCCCGGAAACGCCCCCCGGAACTCCCCCCGGAAACGCCCCCCCGGCGATCCCCGGCGGTGGTTAGAACTCCTCGAGGTAGCGATCGACCTCCCAGTCCGAGACCTGCGAGCGGTACTCGTCCCATTCGGTCCGCTTCGCCTCGACGAATCGGCTGAAGACGTGGTCGCCGAGCGCTTCGCGGATGACGTCGTCTCGCTCGAGCTCGTCCAGGGCCTCGCCCAGCGTGCCGGGCAGTTCCTGGATCCCCTTCGCCGCGACGGTCGCGGAGTCCATCTCGAACAGGCTCTCCTCGACCGGATCGGAGAGGGTCATCCCCTTCTCCACTCCGTCGAGGCCCGCGGCGATCATCGCCGCGAACGCGAGATACGTGTTCGACGACGGATCGGGGCAGCGGACCTCGGCCCGGGTGCCTTCGATCGAACGACCGGGCGAGACCTTCGGCACGCGGATGAGCGCCGAGCGGTTGGTGCGGCCCCACGTCAGGTAGGTCGGTGCCTCGTAGCCCGGGACCAGGCGCTTGTAGCTGTTCACGAGCGGCGCAAGGACGGCGATCATCCCTCGCCCGTGGGCGAGGATCCCGGCCATGTACGAGCGCGCGAGGTCTGAGAGCCCGTACGGGTTGGCCGGATCGGCGAAGGCGTTGCGCTCCTCGGCGATCGAATAGAGGCTCTGGTGCGTGTGCATCCCGGAGCCGTTGATCCCGTGGATCGGCTTCGGCATGAACGTCGCGTACAGGCCGTGGCGCTGGGCGATCGCCTTGAGCGTGTACTTGAACGTGACCGCGTTGTCGGCGGTGCGCAGCGCGTCTGCGTATTCGAAGTCGATCTCGTGCTGACCGTGGGCCACCTCGTGGTGGGCCGCCTCCACCCGGATCCCGAACGCCTCGAGCGCGTCGACCATGTCCTGGCGGATGTCGTGGGCGAGGTCGGTCGACGAGTCGAAGTAGCCGGCCTGATCGTGCGGGAGCGGCTCGATGCCGCCGTCCGCGCCGCGGCGGAAGAGGAAGAACTCGAGTTCCGGGCCGGTGTTGACGATGTACCCGAGCGCCTTCGCTCGCTCGACCTGGCGGCGGAGGACCCAGCGCGGATCCCCGGTGAACGGGGCGCCATTCGGGGTGAAGACATCGCAGATGACCCGCGCGGTACCGCGCGGACCACTGCCGGGTGCCCACGGGATCTCGGCGAACGTCGTCATGTCGGGCATCAGGTACTGATCGCTCTCGGCGATCCGGGTGAAGCCCTCGATCGATGAACCGTCGAACCACGTGCCGTGGCGGACCGAGTTCTCCATCTGGTGGATCGGGATCGTGACCGACTTGACGTGTCCGATGATGTCGGTGAACTGGAGCTGGACGGACCGGACGCCGGCCGCTCGGACCGCCTCGATCTTCTCGATCCCGTCGACCGCCTCGTGTGCGATGGCCACGCCTGTGCCTCCCGATGTACGTCGGCGCCGTGGCTTCGCGGGCGCCGATCCTGCCTCAGTCTTGTGCGAACCGCACCATAATCGGGGGCTCGACTTCTGACCTGAGCAGACTATCAGCCCCAGGGCCGTCGTGACACTTTGTGTTGGTCCGGCAAGTTAGTCAATATGCACAAGTCGAAGCGCGACGGCCAGTGCGACCCGCAGATCGGGGTCGTCGAGGCGCCAGCTCGTCAGGTTCTCGATCCGTCGGACGCGGTACGCGACCGTGTTGCGGTGCACGCCGAGGCGCGCTGCCGCCTCGGCCGTGCTTGCGTGGCCGAGCACCGCACGGAGCGTCTCCAGGTGCTCACGGCGCACATCCGGACGGCCGGCGAGGAGCGGCTCGAGGAGAGCCCGCGCGTGGCGCGTCCCGTCGGGGACGTGGGTCAGCCCGCCGAGCAGTCGATAGGCGCCGAGTCGCGCCGCCCAGGCGAGGCGGGGCGGGTCGGCCAGCGCCTCGACCGCCTCGAGCGTCGCGCGCGCCTCGGCCTCGGCGGTGGGGCGGTCGTGGGCCGCGTCGAACGTTCGGGACACGGCGACCGGCCGGTCGAGCAGGTCTGCGACGCGGGTCGCCAGCTCGGACGCGTCCGCATCGCCGCCGTCGGCGGCGAGCACGAGTCGGAGTTCGAGACTGTCCGCATCGCCCCGCAGGACGAGTCGTCGGGCGGGCGCGAGGTGTCGAAGCTCCCGTCGCACGGCTTCTCTCGCCGCGCGCGAACCCGGATCGGCATCGACGGTGCCAGCCCCCGCGGCGGCTGCGCCCGACGCCGGGCGCTGTCGCGCGAGCAACACGACCCAGGGCGGTCCGGCTGCCGGGAGCGTATCGGGTCGCCGTGTCGCGTCACGCGCCTGGCGAACGTCCGCGTCGCGCGTGAGTTCAAGCGCCAGCAGGCCCGCGATCCGGCCTGCGACGGTTCGATCGAGTTCACCCACCGCGCGGTCCCGCAGCAGGACGAGGCTGCCCACCGGCCCACCGGGTGTCGGCAACGGCGCACGCAGCGCGGCAGGACGCGGGCCGGCCGACGACGCACCGGCGCCGCGCGGAGCGTGATACGCGGCGACGGCGGCGGTCGATTCCGGCAGGTTGGGTGGCGCGTGGACGGCGAGCGGCACGCCGCGACGATCCTCGAGAGCGACCGCGCGGCCGAGGAACGCGGCGATCGCTCCGATCATCGCCGTCGGCCCGGCGCCGGACAGTGCCAGCTGCTCGAGCTCCGCTTCGAGTGTTGCGGCCTGCCGGTCCAGCTCGGCCCGCCGATTGACCAGATACCCGATCACCGCCCGCTCGAGTGCGACCACGTCGGCTCGCGGCGTGCGAACCGCGACGGGTCCGCCGACCGCCGCGATCGCCTCCAGCAACGCGTCGAAGGCGTCGGTCGAACCCGCCGGGCGGCCGTCCTCGGCACCCGGACCTTCCGCGTCGACCATGAGGAGCGCGCCGACCTGTGCGCGTCGGCAGAGCTCCACGATGGCGCGCGCCTGCCCCGCGTCCGGGGCCACGAGGGTCAACGCGGAGGCTGGCACGATCGCGAGGTCGCCGGCTTCGAGAGCGTCGAACGCGGGGACACGCGCCTTCATCACCCGCACCCAACCGATGGCCGGCGCCTGCATCCCGGGCTTCAGGCCGCCGGCGGGCCAGACGATCCTGGCTGCGGGCAGGAGGTCGGCCAACAGCTCGTCGAGGGCGGCCACGATCAGGGCTCCCCGGATGGCGCGGATCCCGGCAGCCGCAGCGTCGTCGCGCCGCGGGCTGCGGCGAGCGCATCGAGGACCGCCCCGAACTCGCGGTCATGTTCGACGTAGCGATCGGACCGCCCCACGATCGCCAGTTCGCCATCGGCGGAGAGGCGCGACCAGACGCGCCGGCGAGGCAGGTGGAACGAGATCATCAGGCCCAGGATGAGCGACCCGAACGCCGTCCACACGACGCCCTGGCCCGGATCGTTCTTCGCGATGAGCAGCGTGTAGTCCGTGAACCCCGTGAGCTCGACGGAGAAGTCGATCCCCGGGACCGTCTGGACCTCGCCGCGCGCGATCGCCATCGGCAGCAGGTTCTCGATGATCGGCTTTCCGGATCCGTCCGTTCCCGTCACTCGATACGGCAGGACGAGCACGATGCCCTGACCATCGGCGGCCCGCTGGAGCAGGAGCTGCAGCCCGAGATCGCGACCCGGGACGGACATCGTGCCGAACGGGAAGCCCGACGCCTGGTCGGTCAACGGGACGGGGCCGTTCCACAGGACGCCGCCGGCGGCGTCGCGCAGGACCAGCCTGGGAGCGGGCCCGAACCCGTTCTGGTGGAACGTGTAGCCCGCGACCCCGAGCGGATCGTTGACCCGGATGATCTTGCGTTCGAGGAGTTCGCCGTCGCGGTAGACCGCGAGGTCCGTCGTGAAGTCGGTCGGGTTGCCGGTCTCGAAACCGGGGGCCTCGAACCCGAAGTTCTTGACGAGCAGCAGGCCCGGCGTGCCGATCGGCTGGACCGTGAGCGTCTCGCCCTCGCCGACGACGAGCCCCTGCTCGTCCCCGAGGCGTGCCGTGACCGCACCGGCGATGAGGAACAGGATCAGGCCGAGGTGGGTGAAGAGCGTGGCCATCTTCGTCCAGCGATTGCGATCGCCGTAGAGATACGTCGCGTCGCCCGCGACCACGCGCCGGACATGGAACCGATGGCGGCGCAGGACGGCCTCGACCGACGCCGCGTCGAGCGGCGCGGCGACCACGGCGCGGTCCGGGAGGCGCGGGTCGAAGTAGGCGTCCGGCTGGACGACCCGGATCTCGGCCGACTGGCGCCACAGGCGCGGGGTGCGATCGATCGTGCAGATGATGATCGAGACGATGAGCACGACCAGACCGATGCTGAACCAGCCGGATGTGAAGACCTGGAAGAACTGCAGGCGCTCCATGAGATCCACGATCCCGCTGCCGAGCACCGGGTCGTAGCGGTCGTGGAGGAGGGCGATCTCGTTCGCGTAGTCGGACGCGCTTCGGAAGGCGAACCCGGGCAGCTGGCGGACGGTCATGCCGACGACCGCGAGCAGTGACAACACGATGATCTGAGCGACCGCGAAGTTCACGGAGGTGAACAGCCCCCAGAGGGCGCGGCCGAGGCGCGAGAACGGATCGCGCGCCGGTGACGGGGCGGCAGGGCGGCCGGCCGGCACGGCGGGGCGGCCTGCCATCGCGGTGGCCACCGAAGGGGTCCGCCCGATCAGCCGATCGAGCCGGCCGCCGCGGTCGTCGCCGGCGCGGCCGGCGTCGTGCGGATCGCATCGAAAGCGCCGGCGAAGTCGGAGATGAGATCGTCCGCGTCCTCGAGCCCGACGGAGCAGCGCAGGAGCCCCGGCCCGATCCCCGCCTCAGCGAGTCCGGCGGCATCGAACTGGCGATGGCTCGTCGTGGGCGGGTGCACGACGATCGTGTGCACGCTCCCGAGCGACGCCGTGCGTTCCGCGATGTGCAGGGCATCGATGAACGCGGGCCCGGCGTCAGGACCAGCGGCCAGGTCGATCGCGAGCATCCCGCCACCGAGCCGGAGCTGCCGTTCCGCGACGGCGCGCTGGGGATGGCTGGCCAGTCCGGGGTAGGTGACGGCGCGCACCTCCCGCCGACCTTCGAGCCAGGTCGCCAGGGTGAGCGCCGTGGCGCTGTGCCGCTCCATGCGGATCGCGAGGGTCTGCATGCCGCGCAGCAGGAGGAACGCCGCGAGCGGCGCGAGGGTCCCGCCGGTCTCCACCTGGGTCCGCTGGACGGTCGCGATCGTGGCCCGGTCCGAGGCGACGACGCCGCCCATCACGTCGCTGTGGCCTCCGATGAACTTCGTCGCCGATTCGACGACGACATCGGCACCCAGCTCAAGGGGCCGGCACAGGTACGGCGAGGCGAACGTGTTGTCCGCGACGTAGCGCGCCCCGGCTCGGTGCGCGAGGTCCGCCAGCGCTTCGTGATCGGCGACGACCATCGTGGGATTCGAGATCGTCTCCGCGTACAGAAGCGCACTGGGCTCGGCGGCGAGCGCGGCTGCGACCGCGTCGTGATCGCGGATGTCGACGAAGGTCGCCCGGATCCCGAGACGGGCCAGCACGCCGTCGAACAGCGTCCGCGTGGAGCCGTACATCGCCGACGTCGCCACGATGCGATCCCCGGCACCCGCAAGCGAGATGATCGCCGCGTGGATGGCCGCCATGCCCGTTGCGAACGTGGACGCGGCCTCCGCCCCGGCCAGCTCGGCGTAGGCGTCGGCGAGCACGGACGTCGTGGGGTTGCTCAGGCGCGAGTAGGCGTAGCCGGGCACCCGGCCCGCAGTCACCTCGGCCAGTTCATCGGCATCATCGGACGAGAACGTCGCGCTCTGGTAGATGGGCACGGACGTCGGGACCTGGTTGACCGTCGGCACCCGTGACGCGGCGTGGATCGCCCGCGTCGAGAAACCGCGTGCGGATCGAGGGTCGGGGGATCGGGAGTCAGGGGATCGCGAGTCGTCGGCCGCCATGGCCGCGATGCTACACCGACTGGGTCGACCACTCACCCACGTCGACCGCCGTGCCCATGACGCGGTTGCGGCCGAGGCGCTTCGAGGTGTACATCGCCTGGTCTGCGCTCGCCAGCAGCTCGTCGGGCGTTCGTCCATCGCGCGGGAAGCTGACCACGCCGACCGACAGCGTGGCGCTGCGACCTCCGCTCATCTGCCCGAGCTCCGCTGCGCCCTGGCGGATCTTCTCGGCGAGCACGAAACCACCCGTCGGGTCGGTCTCGGGAAGGAGCACGACGAACTCGTCGCCGCCGTAGCGCGACGCGACGTCGATCTTGCGGACCCCCGAAGCGACCACCGCGCCGACGTCGCGCAGGACGCGATCACCCTCGAGGTGGCCGAACTGGTCGTTGATCGCCTTGAGCTCGTCGAGGTCCATCATCAGGACACAGAAACCGCGCCCCGATCGGGCGCTCCGGGCGATCTCCCGCTCGATCGCCGAGAACAGCACGCTGCGATTGGCCAGGCCGGTGAGCGGGTCCTGTGTCGCGAGCCGCATGGCGATCCGGAGCGACGAACGGTGCTCACGGACGATGACCATCGCGACATAGGCGAGCAGCAGGAGCGCGGCCAGGTTGACCGCGATGCGGGCGATCACGTCGGCGTCCGGGTCCACGCCGCGGCCGACGAAGACGGCGACGAGGTAGCCGAACGCAGCAGCGATCACGAGCAGGACGGTCGCGCGCGGCGTGGCGACGAGCGCAGCGCCCGCCACGAAGAGCGGGAACGTGAAGAAGAACGGGCTGTCGTCGCGTCCGGTGAGCAGCACGAGCAGCGTCGCCACGGTGACCGCGACCGACGCCTCGATCGCGTAGGCCGGTCCGCCCAGCGCGTCGTCGGGCAAGAGATCGTGGACGACGAGGACGAAGATGCCGGTCGCGCCAAGCACGAGCGCGATCGCGCCCTCCGCGTCTCGCCAGAGCCCGGTGATCGCGACGAGCGCCGCCGTCGCCATGATGAACGACCAGGCCACGATCCGGACCACCCGGTGGTAGGCCGGAGCCGAGATGCCGCGCTCGGACGTGATGCCACTCAGTTCGTCGTACCCCGTCCCATCCGGGTAGGCCGTCCGCTGGCCACCTTGCCCGAACAGGACCCGGGCGAAGAGGAAGAGCAGGACGGCCGCGTTGGCGATCGCGAACCCGATGGTGAGGCCCAGCAACTGCGTCGACGTCATCGCGGGCCAGCCATGTCAGCGAGTCCCCCACTGGTAGGTCTGCTTGACCATCCGCAGGTAGACGAAGGTCTCGGTCTCGCGCACCCCGTCGATCGCCCGCAGGCGCTCGGCGAGGAAGCGCAGGAGCGCTTCGTTGTCCTCGCACACGGTCTCGATGAGGAGGTCGTAGCTTCCGGCCGTGATGACGACGTAATCGACTTCGGGCATCTCCGCGACGGCCTCGGCCACGGCCACCAGGCGATCGCGATCGCAGCGGACGCCGATCATCGCCATCTGGTGGAAGCCCAGCTTCAGCGGATCGGTGACGCCCACGATCTGGAGGATGCCGCGCTCGACGAGCCGATTGGTGCGCGCCCGGATCGCGGCCTCCGAGACGCCGAGTTCAGCGGCGATCTGGGTGTACGGCCGACGGCCGTCCTCCTGGAGGTGCTCGATGATCCGCTTGTCCAGCGGCGAGACGTCCTCGGGGCTACGGGCGACGGCTCGGGTCCGGTTCGTCATCGGCCGGCGCTCACGACGGGACGGGCGACGGGGTGACCGACGCCGCCGGGTCGAGCGGCGGCGAGGCGGTCGGGAGCGGCAGCGGGACGACCGAGCGCTGGCCGAGCGGCCCGAGCAGCGGATCGAGGATCCGGACGATCGCCTCGGCCGCGGCCTCGTAGATGGGGTCCGGCGGCTCGGGCTTCGCGGCGTTCGTCACCTTCGGACCGTACTCGATCATGATGTTCAGCCCGACGATCGTGTACGGCGCGTCGCCTCGTTCGGGAGCGACACCGGGCGTCCACCCGATCGCCTTGACGAGCGCCGCCGAGCTGCTGAATTCGCTCAGGATGATCGGCCAGTCGAGGTAGGTGGCGTTGACCCGCCGGAGCGGTTCCGCCGCTGCACCCGCATTGATCGGCGTGATCTGGAGACCACCCTTCGTCAGCTCGGTGAAGATCGTGTCGAGATCGGCCGGATCGGAGAGGTGCGGGTCCGGCGTGATCACCGGCGCGGGCCGCGGTGTCGGAGGCGCGCTGGGGCCGGGGGTGGCCGAACCGGCGCATCCCCCGACCAGGACAGCAAGCGACGTCAACACCAGGAAAACCTTCCATCGAGCCCCCGGAGCGACGCGCCGATTCGAACTTCGCACCTTCGCCGGATGCTAGCACGCGGACACCTCGATTCCATCCCACCGTCGCGCCACGTGTTGCTTGGGAACAACCCCTATCCGGCATGGCGGCCGCGGTCGCGACGCGGCCGGGGCGATCACCCGCGATCAAGCTCCACGAGGACCGGGGCGAGGGCCTCCACGGAGGGCACGGTGATCGGGTCGACGACCAGCTGGACGTGGCCGATCCCCTCGCGTGCGTAGGCCCGGAGGCCGTCGGCGATCTCGCTCGGTGAGCCCTCGAGCGGCGGCGGGACGCGGCCCTCCGCGTAGTCGCCCTGGACCCGTCCCGTGCCCTCCGGCATTCGCACCTGCACGGCGACGGAGCGCTCGATCTCGCTCGGGTCGCGGCCGACATCGCGACACGCCGCATCCACGATGTCGCGCAACGGCGGGACGCCATCCGGCGAGTTCCCGGTGTCGGCGAACCACACGTTCCAGGCGTTCACGTGCGGCAGGGCGATCCGCAACATCCGCGGGCCCACCGAGCCGATCATCATGGGCGGGCCACCGGGGCGCGGGCCGCGCGGGACGAGCTCGCAGTCGCGTGCCTGGTAGAACGTCCCGTCGAAGTCGATCGCGCCATCCTGGAGCAGCGTCCGGATGATCGTGAAGGCCTCATCGAACCGGGCGACCCGCTGGTCGAACGGGAAGCCGAACGCGGCGAACTCCGTCTCGTTCCAGCCCGCCCCGAGTCCGAGGATCAGCCGTCCGCCACTGATCTCATCGACCGTCGCGGCCATCTTGGCGAGCATGGCCGGCGCGTGGAACGCGGTGCAGGCGACGAGCGGCCCGATCGCGAGGCGCTGCGTGGACGCCGCCAGGCCGGCGAGCATCGTCCAGGCCTCCCACGGCCCGCGCAATTCGCCGTCCGCGAGCCGATACAGGAGGTGATCGCCGATCCACAGGGAATCGAAGCCGCCGTCCTCGGCGGCCCGCGCGATCGCGAGCATGTCCGACCAGCGCGCCGGCCACTCGACCTCGGGCAGCTGGATCCCGACCTTGAGCGGGCGGCGGTCGCTGACCCGCGATGCGTTGGCTCTCGATGGTTGGGCGGTCATCGGTGCTCCCCTACGCCGCGGTCGTGGGGCGGCTGGTGCCAGCGCGGCGGCGTGGTCGGGGCGGTGGGATTCGAACCCACGACCTCGTGCTCCCAAAGCACGCGCGCTGCCAGGCTGCGCTACGCCCCGATGCGGAGCCACATGGTACAAGTCCGCAGGCAACGGAACAGTCGGGGTGGCTCGCGCGTCTGACGGGGGACGCCGGGCGGTGACTGGCAGGCTAGAGGACCGTCCGGCGTCACCATGTCCGCGGACGGGTAGACTCTCGCCGGGTCGCCACACCGGCGACGCGATAGCGGGACGCGAACTGTGTCCCGAGCCACGCCAGGGAGATCCACGACTTCGTGCACGCACGCCGGACGGCACCGCCCCTCGACCACGCGCGCCGCATCCGCCCGGAAACCCCGACCCACCCACGGCGTCTCATCGCCGCCGCGCTGTCGGCCGTGCTGCCGGGGCTGGGCCAGCTCCTCAACGGCCGCGGCCCGCTCGGTCGCCGGCTCCTCGCCCCGATCGCGGTCGTCGTCGCCATCGTGTTGATCGCGCTCCAGCTCAGCTCACCCATCCGGCTGGCCGCGTCGCTGGTGTCGCCGACGGCGATGACCATCCTGCTCGGGGCGAACGTCGCGTTGCTCATCTGGCGGCTGTTCGCCACCCTCCACGCCTTCTTCGACAAGCGCTATCCCGCGCAGACGGGACGCGGCGGCCTGATCGTCCTGGCCGGACTGTGCCTGGCCGTGGCCATCCCGCACGGCGTTGCCCACGTCTATGGATCCGCGGCTCGCGACGCGTTCGCCGTGGTGTTCGAGGAGGCGCCGTCGGAGGGCACCGACCCGGGCCCCGCGGCCGGCGAACGGATCAACGTCCTCATCGTCGGCATCGACAAGATCCCCGGCCGGACCGCGACCCTGACCAATTCGATGATGGTCGCGTCGGTGGACCCGGTCGGGAACTCGGTCTCGATGCTGTCGATCCCGCGCGATCTCGGGCGGGTGCCTCTGCCTAACGGCGACGTGTTCGGTCCGAAGATCAACTCGCTCATGTCGTTCGCGGATCGCAACCCGAAGGACTTCCCCGCCGGCGGGATGCGCACGCTCCAGGACGCCCTCGGGACCATGCTCGGGATCCGGATCCACTACTACGCGCAGATGGACTTCATCGGATTCGCGGAGATGATCGATGCGGTCGGCGGGATCGACATCGACGTCGACCACGGCTTCAGCGACCCGACCTACGACGGCTACGGCCTGGCCGGCCGCGGATGGTCCGTCGAAGCCGGCCCGAACCACTTCGGCGGATATGACGCCTTGGCCTACGCGCGCGTCCGCAAGCCTGCCGGTGAGAGCGACTACACGCGAGCCGGGCGCCAGCAGGAGATCCTCATCGCGCTGCGCAACAAGCTGACCGAGGCCGGGAGCCTGCTGTTCGGCCTGCCGGGGCTGCTCGACGCGATGGCCAGCTACGTTCGGACAGATGTTCCGTCCGACCGTCTGCCTGAGCTCGCCGCGATCACCGACGAGATGGCGCGCGACGCGATCGCGCGGGCGGTGCTCCGGCCACCGCTCATCAGGGCCGGCGTCAAGGATCCGCAGTTCGGGACGATCCAGGTGCCGCAGCTCGCGCAGATCCGGGCGATGGTCGCCGACCTGTTCAGCGCCCCGGGCACGCCGCCGACGCCCTGGCCCACCCCGACACCCGGTCCGTCACCGAAGCCGGTCGCATCGCCCTGACGCCGACCTGACGCCGACCTGACGCCGACCGAACGGACCGATGCCGGCCGATCGGACTTAGGCGGCCGTGCCGAGGCGGCGTCGATCGGACCGATTCCCGTCTCACGGGACAGATCGATGCCAGACGTGCGTAACGGATGACCAATTCGGCCCCCAGGAGGCCCGAATTCAGCAGCCCCTTGTGCACGCTCGTGTCGGATTCGTGTCGTCAGGCGGGAATCCCGGCCCACGGGGCGGTTCCTCGGCACTGCGCGGCCGTCGGTCAGAAGCCAAGCTCGACGAGCACCCGCGCCATCCGCCGCGCCGCTCGCGCGCGATGCGAGATCCAGTTCTTCTCGGCGGCGGTCCACTGACCGAACGTCCGGCCGCCGGGCTGCTCACCCTCGGGCTCGAACAACGGGTCATAGCCGAACCCGCCGGAGCCTCGGAGGTCGAACGCGATCCGGCCGCGGACGGTCCCGCGCCGGACGATCAGGCGCGGCGAACGGCGGGCAGCACCGCGGGCGGCGCGCGTACCCGCATCCGCCGGCAGGGCCAGCGCCAGCGCGCACACGTAGCGCGCGCCGCGACTCTCGGGCGCCACCGCGCCAAGCTCGGCAAGCTCCGTGAGGAGTTTCGCGTTGTTGTCCGCGTCGGTCGCGTTCTCGCCGGCATAGCGCCGGGTTCGCACGCCGGGGCCGCCGCCGAGCGCGTCGACTTCGATCCCGGAGTCGTCGGCGAGCGACGGCAGGCCCGTTGCGGCCGCCGCGAACCGGGCCTTGATCCTCGCGTTCGTCTCGAACGTGGCCCCGGTCTCCTCCGGCTCACCGGCGATCCCGAGGTCCTTGAGCGAGACGACCTCGGCGCGATCGAGCTGCAGCAGCTCGCGCAGCTCGCCGAGCTTGTGGGCCGAATGGGTCGCGATGACGAGGCGCGGGCGGCGCGGAGCGGGGCTGCCGAGTTCCGTGCCAGGCTCCGCCTCGCCGGGCTCCGTGCCTGGCTCCGCCTCGCCGGGCTCCGGGCCGGGCGCCGCGCCCTCGGGCGACCGGTTCAGCGCTTGACCCCGGCGAGGGCCTCGGCCTGCGCCGCGAACAGCCGCTCGAGTCCCACGTTGGCGAGATCGAGCAGCGCGTCCACGCGCGGTCGATCGAACGGCTTGCCTTCGGCCGTCCCCTGGAGTTCGACGTAGGTTCCCGCGTCGGTACCCACGACGTTGAAGTCGACTTCGGCGCGCGAGTCCTCCGAGTAGTCGAGGTCGAGCATGTCGATCCCGTCGACGATGCCGACGCTGACCGCGGCGATCTTCGAGACGAGGTGGCGCTCCATCCCGTAAGTGATGAGGGCCGCCGCCAGCGCCACGTAGCCGCCGGTCACCGACGCGGTGCGCGTGCCGCCGTCGGCCTGGAGGACATCGCAGTCCACCGTGATCGTGCGCTCCCCGAGGCGGGTGAGGTCCACCACCCCGCGCAGCGATCGTCCGATCAGGCGCTGGATCTCGTGGGTCCGCCCACCGATCCGGCCCTTCGACAATTCGCGCTGCGAGCGCTCGGCCGTCGCCCGCGGGAGCATCGAGTACTCGGCCGTCACCCAGCCGGTGCCCTTGCCGCGGAGATGGGGAGGGACGCGGTCCTCGATCGTGGCCGCGCACAGGACCTCGGTATCGCCGAAGCGGACGATGCACGAACCCTCGGCCCACTTCTGGACCCCGAGCTCGAAGGTCGGCGTGCGCAGGTCGGTGGGGCCGCGGCCGTCACGCCGAACGCTGGGCGGTCGGTTGCCGATGGTCATCTGGGGCTCTCCTTCGCGGCGAGGGCTGCCTTTTCGGCCGCCTCTTCGATCTTGGCCTGGTCCCACAGCGCGTCGAGCGCTGCGAAGTCGAGGTCTCTCAGGGCGACACCGCGTTCGGCGGCCTGGCGCTCCACGCTGCCGAACCGTCGCCGGAACTTCTCGTTGGCGCGGCGCAGCGCGGCCTCGGATTCCACGCCCAGCCGGCGCCCGACGTTGACGACGACCATGAGCAGGTCGCCGAACTCGTCTTCGCGGCGGTCGTCCGTGTCCGCCTCGGCCAGCTCGGCGAGTTCCTCGGCCACCTTGTCGAGGATGCCCGCGACCGACGGCCAGTCGTAGCCGAGCGACGCGGCCCGTTCCTGCATCTCCTGGCTGGCTGCGAGAGCCGGCAGCGATCGTCCGATCCCGTCGAGGGCGCTCCGCGCACGATCGGGATCCGCCGATCCCTCGGCCTCGGCGGCGCGTTCGTCCGCCTTGATCCGCTCCCACTGGCGGTTGACGTCGGCTGCCGTGCGCGCGACGGATTCACCGAAGACGTGCGGGTGGCGGCGGACGATCTTCCGGGCGAGCGCCGCCTGGACGTCGGTGAGATCGAAGACGCCGGCTTCGGCCGCGATCTGCGCGTGGAGGATGACCTGGAGGAGGAGATCCCCGAGCTCCTCGGCGAGAGCCGGCGTGCTCCCCTCCTCGAGGACGTCGTAGACCTCGTAGGCCTCTTCGAGGAGATGGCGGCGCAGCGACGCATGGGTCTGCTCGCGGTCCCAGGGGCATCCGTCGGGGCGCCGCAACCGCTCCGAGATCGCGGGCATCGCCCACGGGCCGGCCACGGCCTCCTCGCGCGGGATCGGCGCGAGATAGAGCGGCGCGGCCAGGTCATCGACGGCGAGATCGGCGACGGTCGTTGGCTCGGAGACGCCCGACCGACCGACGGCGTGATCGGGCCCATACGCGCGGCGGATGACCGAGAGCGGATCGCCGCCCGCCGGCCCGTGCCGGCCGGGCAGCGGCTGCGCGGCGATGGGCGCGGGGGGTCGAGGTTCCGACGCCCCGGCGATGATCGAGCGGGGGACCAGGAGGAGCGGCACGGACGCCTCGATCGGCGTCGCGACGAGGGACTCCGTGGCGACCACCTGGACGCCCGCGGCGGGATCCAGGCCCCACCGCAGCCGAGCCTCCGCCACGAGTGCGTCGAGCACGCCGTTCCCTCGCTAGCCGATCTGCGTCGTGACCGCCTGGTCGCGCGTGATCGTGAACTTCGTCGTGTCGGCCTTGCGCTCGGAGTACCAGGACGCGTACGCCGTGGACCGGATCGTCGCTTCCTGATCGGGCGATGGCTCGCGCGTCTGCTCCTCGAGGACCTTGTAGAGGTAGACGCCGTCGCCGGCGATCTCGATGGGATCGGTGACCGATCCGATCGCGGTGCCGAAGATCGCCGCCTCGCTCAGGTCGTCGAACTGCCCACGAGCGACCCAGCCCACCACGCCGCCCTTGTCGGGATCGGTGCCCTCGGAGTTGTCGCGGACGAGGGCGGCGAAGTCGGCCCCGCTGTCGATCTGCTCCTTGAGCTTGCGCGCCCACTCGACGTCGGTCGGACCGTGCATCACCTGGACGACGTGGTATCCGAACGCGCTCTTGAAGGGTCGGATCAGGTCGCCCGGTTCGAGGCCGTCGGCCGTGATCGCCTCCAGGAAGTCCGGATCGACGGCACTCGTCGGGCCGAAGTAGGGCAGCTTGCCGCCGGTCTGGCGGGCACTGTTCTCATCGCTCTCGACGCGGGCGATGGCATCGAACTGGCTCTTGTCGGCGGTGAGCCGGTTGTATGTCGCCTGTGCCTCGAGGCGCGCCGCCTCCCACGCCGGATCGTCGTCGGGCAGGTCGCCCGCGGCGCCCGGATCGTCCTTCGGGGCATAGAGGATGTGCCGGACCTTGATCGAATCCGCGGTGGGTGGCGTCCCGCTGCCGGCGAGATAGATCTCCGCGACGCGGCGTTGCGGTGCCGCCTGGAGGGCGTCCGCGACGATCTTGTCTTCGAGCTTCTGGCGGAGGGCGTCGAGACGCACGGCCTCGCGATAGCTCTCGATCGGGATCTCGGCTTCCTCCAGGCGAGCCTCGAAGGTCCCGTCGACGCTTCCCGGGTCGATCTCGGTCGCGCGGATGATGAAGAACGACCCGTCCTCGCCGTCGATGACGTCGCTCGCGGCGCCGGCCTCGGCCGTGAAGATGGCGTCGAGGATCTCGGTGGGTACCCCGGCCTCATCGGCCAGGATCCAGCCGAGGTCGCCGGCCTGGAGGGCGTTCGCCGCGGTGGACGTCGCGCGGGCCACGTCCTCCCACGAATTGCCTGCCCTCAGCCTCGCGACGGCGGCCACGGCCTTCGCGCGGGCCTCCGCGATCTGCTCTGCCGTGGGTTCCGTCGAGCCGGCCGTTACGGCCGGTTCGACCTGGATGACCCAGCCACGGCGGGTCGGCTTCAGCGTCTTCTCCGTCAGGAGCCGCTCGTCGACGTCGGCGTCGGTGACGCTCACGTTCTCGTCGGCCGCGAGGGTCTTGATGATCTCGACGTCGATCAGGCGCTCGAGCGAGATGGCGCCGAGCTGCTGCCGGCGCTGTTCGATCTGCGCGATCACCTGCTGTGCGTCGGCCTCGCTGATCCTGCCCGCCGCAAGGTCGGTGCTCACCCGGCTCGACGCGTACTCGAGGCGGAATCGCTCGATGGCGACACGCTCCCTGAGCTCGTCGACCGTGATGTTCGTCTCGTTGACCGACCCGACCGTCGCGAGGTGGTCGTCGTACCAGGTGACCACGGCGGCGACCACGAGGATGAGGATCGCCGCTCCGACGACGAGTCCGAACCCGATATTCGTCAGCAGGTTCTTCCGGTCGGTGGAGTCCTGCGAGGACCGCCGCTTGACGA
This sequence comes from uncultured Chloroflexia bacterium, assembly GCA_963714835.1. Lineage (GTDB taxonomy): Bacteria > Chloroflexota > Limnocylindria > Limnocylindrales > CSP1-4 > CAKKPP01. Next base: position 210,946 of record CAVQPX010000002.1, on the reverse strand, counting down.
CGGGCTTGGCGCGAAGAGTCATGAGGCAGTGGATCCCAGTGGGGTGACCGGCGTTCGCCGGGGTGGAACAGGGCGCGTATCGTACCGCAACACGATCGCGAAGCCGACCCCCGGGGTCCCGGCGGTGCGTCGTTGCACCGGCCCCGCATGGCGAGCGGACGCTCTACGAGCCCGCGTCACGGTCTCCGGTCGGCCGGCGTTCACCGGTGGCGAGCGGCGATCATGCGCTCGACGACGTCGACGTATGCCACCGATTCGCGCTCCCACGACATGTCCGCCACGACGGCCGACGCGCGCGCCGTGCGTGCCTCGCGCAGGCCCGTATCGTCGATGGCGTTGGCGATCGCGGCCGCGAGGGCGTCGGCGTCCCCGGGCCGATAGAGCCACACGACGTCGGCGCCCAGCACGGACTCCACCATCGGCAGGGCGGAACAGACGGCGGGCTTGCCCATCGCCGCGTACTCGAGGATCTTCGTCGACAGGCTGACGTCCGTGAACCGGTCGTGGCGCGTCGGGGCAAGTCCGATGTCGGCCCCCGCGACGGCGGCGGGCACGGCCTCGATCGGGATCCGATCGTGGAACGTCACCTCGTCGGCGATCCCGAGCTCGCCGGCGAGGGCGCGGAGGGCCGGTTCGGTGTCCCCGCGGCCGTACACGTCGAGCGTGATCGGCTGGGCCGGTCGCGTGGCCTTCAGCTGGGCGATCGCGCGAAGCGCGACATCCAGCTCATACGTGGGCGTGAGCGCGCCCGTGTAGACGAGCCGGACCGTGCCGTCGCTCATGAACGGACGGGCCGGGGCCACGGCCGGGTCGAAACGCGCGAGCGACGGGCTGTTGCGGATCCGGGTGATCTTGTCGGGCGCCACGCCGAGATCGACGAGGCGTGCCACGAGCGCGTCGTTCACCGTCAGGACATGGGTCGCGAGTGCGATCGACGCACGCTCCTGGGCGCCGAGCGCGCGGAACGCGAGCGGGCCGGCCGCCCGCGGGAAGCGGCTCCGGAAGAACTCCGGCATCGCTTCGTGGAGATCGATCAGCAGCGGCGCGCCGGTCAGGCGAACGGGCAGGCCGGCATACACGAGGAAGTCGGGGAGGCTGTGGACCTGGACGAGGGCGAACCGTTCGCGTGCGTGCGCACGCACGAGGGCCAGCCCGGCCCGTGCGAAGAACGAGAGGTACTCGCGCAGGTACGTCGCGATCCCGGCACCCTGGTGGCGTTGCACGTCGAGGCGGGTGACGCGGACGCCGTCCACGTCGCCCGACCGGTCGTCACCGGGCCGGCGCAGGGCGAACACGTGAACGGGCCGGCCGGCACCCACGAGCGACTCGGCCTCGCGTCGGACGCGCGGGTCCTCCTCGTAGTAGCTGTGGGTCAGCATCGCCACCGCGCGCCGCGCCGGCGTGCCGGGTTGCGTGCTCGGGACTGGCGTGCCGGGTTCCGTGCTCAGGACTCGCCACTCCGTGCCGCTTCGCCGCTCCGTGCCGTTTCGCCGCTCCGTGCCGCTTCGCCGCTCCACCCTGCCCCCAGGCGCAGCACCTGGCGCGGCCGGACCGGCAGCCCGGCGGACCGGTTCACGGTATCGACGACGAGGTCGGCGCGGGCCATGACCGACCCCCAGTCGATCGCCGCATGGCCGGTCACGATGACCGTGACGTCGGCTGGTGGCAACGAGGTCATCGAGATCCCGCGATGTGTGCACGATCCCGTCCGAGGAACCGGAACTCCGGGACGTGTGGGTCGTGGTACGCCACCTCGGCGCCGCGCTCCGCCAGGAGCGCGATGATGTCGCCCGCGGGTGAGTTCCGGGCGTCGCGGACGTTCGGCTTGAACGCGACGCCGAGGACGCCGACGCGGGCACCCTTGAGGGCGCGGCCGCGGTCGTTGAGCGCCTCGGCCACCAGGTCGACGACGTGGCGCGGCATCGCGAAGTTGATGTCGCCGGCAAGCTCGATGAAGCGGTCGATGAAGTCGAATTCGCGGGCGCGCCACGACAGGTAGTACGGGTCGACGGGGATGCAGTGCCCGCCGACGCCGGGGCCCGGCGTGAAGCGCATGAACCCGAACGGCTTCGTCGCCGCGGCATCGATGACCTCCCACACGTCGAGGTCCATCCGCTCGCAGAGCAGCGCGAGCTGGTTCACGAACGCGATGTTGATGTTGCGGAAGACGTTCTCGAGCAGCTTCGCGAGCTCCGCGGCGTCCGGCGAACTGAGCCGGATGACCTCGTCGTTGATCCGTCCAAGCAGCGCGGCTGCGCGCTCGGTCGCGGCGTCGGTCGTGGCGCCGACGAGACGCGGGACGCCCTTCGCCGCCGAGGCGGGATCGCCGGGATTCACGCGCTCGGGGGCATAGGCGAGGTCGAAGTCCGTCCCGGCGACGAGACCCGAGCGCTCGAGTTCCTCGCGGAACCGGCCGGTCGTCGTGCCGGGGAAGGTCGTGGATTGGAGGACGATGAGCTGGCCCTTCCGCAGATGCTCGCGGATGAGCGATGCGGCGGAGAGGACGGGTCCGAGATCGGGATCCTTCGTCGTGGTGATCGGCGTGGGCACGCATACGAACACGGCGTCGGCGGCCGCGATGTCCGCCTCCTGGGGCGTGGCGACGGTGAGCCCGCCGGCCAGCGCCGCGGCGAGGCGCTCGTCGGAGATGTCGTCGACGTGCGACGTGCCGCTGCCGAGGGCCGCGACGCGCGCTTCGCTGGCATCGATGCCCTCGACCGCGAGCCCGCTTTCGACGAACGAGATGGCGAGCGGCAGACCGACGTAGCCGAGTCCGACGATGGCGATGCGAGGCGGCGTGGTCACATGGACCCCCTGCTGTGCGGTGGTGATCGCGGGAACGACCCACGGAAGGATATCGCGGCGACCTGCCGGATGGCCGTGCGAGGGGGCTGTGCGCAAGGGCGGCGCGCGGGTCGCGGGCGCGGGTCGCGGGGGGAGGAAGGCGCCACGCACGGCGGGTGCGGCCGGAATGCTACGGTATGCCCCGCCCATGACCGCAGACCGCAGCACGGCCCCGTTCCGCAGCACGGCCATCCGCCCGAACGCGCCCGCATTGGTCGTGGAGGCGGTCCGAGAGGCGTCGTCGCGTCGTCGACTCATCCGCTATCTCGTCCAGGCGGACCTCAAGAAGAAGGGCGCCGACACCATCCTGGGAAACATCTGGTGGATCCTCGATCCCCTGCTTCAGATGTTCGTCTACGTGATCCTCGTGTCGATCGTCTTCCAGCGATCCGTGCCCGACTACCCGTTGTTCATCTTCGCGGCGATCCTGCCGTGGAAGTGGTTCACGAGCGCCGTTTCGGACGCGATCGTCTCGGTGACCAGCCAGGAACGGCTGATCAAGCAGATCCAGTTCCCGAAGATCGTCCTGCCGATCGCCTCGACGGCGGCCGGGCTCGTGAACTTCGGGTTCGGCCTGCTCGGGCTGGCCGGCTTGCTCCTGCTCCTCTACCCCGGCCGGATCACGGCCGCGCTCCTCCTGATTCCGATCGTCGCGGTGGTCCAGTTCGTCTTCACGCTCGCCGCGACCTTCCTGGTGTCGGCGATCAACGTGTTCTACCGCGACATGGGCAACATCAGCCGGCACTTGCTGCGCCTCTGGTTCTACCTGTCCCCGGCGCTCTATTCGATCGATCAGATCAGCCACGTGTCGGACCAGTACCCGATCGTCGGCCAGGTCCTCGCGGTCAACCCGTTCACGATCATCTTCGAGGGCTACCGGTCGGTGATCTACCACGGGACGATGCCGGCCTGGGATGGGCTGGCCGCGCTGCTCCTCGCCTCGGTCGTGTTCCTCGCGATCACGACATGGCTGTTCAAGCGGGTCGAGCCGGCCTTCGCGAAGATCCTGTGAGGCCTCCCGAATGACGACCACGCCTGAGACCTCGACCACGCCTGAGACCTCGACCACGCCTGAGCAGTCGATCACGCCGGTCACCTCGAAGCAGCACGCCATCGACGCGCGTGGCCTGGGCGTCGAATACAGCCTCCGCTTCACGCGCAAGACGACCGTGCACCGAACGTTCACCACGCTGTTGCGACGCAGTACCGGGCCGCGCAAGTTCTGGGCCCTGCGCGACGTGACGTTCAGCCTCGTCCACGGTGAGTCGCTGGCCGTCATCGGACCGAACGGCGCGGGCAAGAGCACGCTGCTCCAGGCGCTCGCGGGCATCATCCAGCCGAGCGCGGGCGAGATCGAGGTCCGCGGCCGCATCTCGAGCCTCCTGACCCTGGGCGCGGGCTTCGACCAGGATCTGACGGGCCGCGACAACGTCCTCCTGGCCGGCGCGTTCCTTGGGATCGACCACCGGACGATGGAGCGGCGCCTCGAGGACATCATCGAATTCGCCGACATCGGCGACTTCATCGACGCCCCGATCCGCACGTACTCGACCGGGATGCGGGCGCGACTCGGGTTCTCGATCGCGACATCGGTGGACCCCGACATCCTCCTCCTCGACGAGGTCCTCGCGACCGGCGACCAGGTGTTCCGCGCGAAGAGCAAGGCGCGCGTCCTCGAACTCGTGCGCGGCGCGAAGGCCGTCGTGCTCGTGACCCACGACATGACCTGGGTGACCGAGTTCTGCAACCGCGCGATCCTGCTCGAGCAGGGTCGGGTGATCGCGGAGGGCGACCCCGCGAGCGTCGTCGCGATCCACCAGGAACACTCCGAGAAGGCGCGCCTCGAGCGCCTCGCGTTCGAGGAATCGGCGAAGCGCGGACGCGGCTGAGGGCGAGCAGGCGCGGCGGGGGCGCGTGGCGGGGCGGCGGCTCGGCGGGCGCGGCTCGGCAGCGCTTCCGGCGCCGCTCGGCGCGTCGCGGCTCGGCGGGCGCGGTGCCCGCTGCGGGGTTTTGCGGCAGCGCTTCCCGCGCCGCGGAGCTCGATCCGTGCTCGATCTGTGACAGATAGCAATGGGATTGCTGGTATGCGCCTTCGAGGGCGGCCGTGACAGCTCTCCTCGACTCCCGCGTGCGGGGATCCGCGTCGAGCGGCCGTCACCTAGACCGGATTCGCGGCCGCGGTGCGTCTACCAGCAACCTGATTTGTAGGTGACACGGATTCGGCCGAATCCGGCGCCGCTCGGCAGTTACCAGCAGCCTGATTCGTAGGTGACACGAAACCGGTCGGGTCCTGGCCCGTGACGGGGGTCCGGGGTCGGAAGCGGAACTGAGGCGCGGCGGCGGCGCGGGCGCGGGGGCGCGGCGGCGGCGCGGGCGCGGGGGCGCGCGGCGCGGGCACGGCGGCGCGCGGCGCGGGCGCCCAGCTCCAGCCGGAGATCAGCCCGAGCGGCGCTGCTCCAGGAGCGGCTCGATCCGTGCGATCAACTCGTCGACGCGGTGGTCGAACGTGTGGCGGGCCACGACGGCCTGCCGGCCCCGGTCGGCATGGTCACGTCGGGCGGCAGGATCGGCCAGGAAGCGCCGGATGATCGATCGCAATTCGCGCGGCGTGCGGTAGGTCGGGACGGCGCCGTCGAACTCGCGCTCCATCTCGTCGACGTGGTCCGAGACGACGAACCCGCCTGACGCCAGGGCGTCGTACAGGCGGTTGCTCAGGAACCCGTGTTCGGCCATATCCGGCCAGTGATCGTTGAGGACGATCGACGCGCTTCGATAGGCGCCGGCGAGCGTCGCATTCGGGATCCCCTCGGCGCGAAGGTAGCGCGGATCGAGCAGCGTCGGGCGCCACTTCTGGCCGTAGACCGCGAGGTCGTAGGTCGTCGGGGTCAGGTCGGCGACGATCCGGCGACGAACGCCGCGCGAGTTCGCGACGTAGAGCAATTCGGTGGCGGGCCCGTCCGGTCCGGCGGTAGGCGAGAAGCGCTCCGGGTCGGTCGCCTGTGCGAGGGCCTCGATGGGCCGGCCAGTCCGCTCGGCAAGGCTCACCGCGAATCGCTTCGATGCGACGAACACGAGATCCTGCCCGGCGACGAGGCTGTCGGTGACGCGGTCGGGATGACTGATCACCCAGACCGCGTTCACCTGGTGCGGGTCGAGCGTGCGCTCCCGGAGCCCGAACAGGTGGAGCGCGACATCTGCGCGACGGGTGGCCGGTGCGTCCCAGTCGGGCGCGATGCGCATCCTGGCCGCCCAGCCGCGCCGGGCGAATGCGCGCTGGAGGGCACGCCCGAAGTGCGTGTCACCCCAGACCGGGGCCACCTCCCAGCTCGGGACGCCGACGAGGATGGCGATCCCGGTGCGGCCGGCCCAGGCCTCGAGGTGCGTGCGGAGCGCTGGCCCGATCCGTCCCGGCGATCGATCCTCGGGCGCGAGGATGAGCGGGTCATGGGCCGTGGCCGCACGGACGGCTGCGGCCGCACTCGTGGAGCCGACAAGGACGAGATCGAACTCGTCGATCCAGGCTCGATCGAGCCACGGCTCGGGCGTGTCGATGAGAGCGATCGCGATCGCGTCGGGAAACTGCCGCACATCGAGATCCGGGCTCTCGGTCACGAGGACGTCGGCTTCGCCGGCTTCCGTCCGCTCCCAGCCGAGGAGGCGGATCTCGTCGTCGACGACAGCCTGATCGCCCGCCCAGGCGACGCGCAGCGCGCGGCCCTCGGCCTTGGCGCCGGCGATCCGGGCGAGCAAGTCGCGTCGGGCGGAGGCGGGATCCGCGGGCGATCGGCGTGTCTTCGGGCGCACCGGTGTGGGGACCGAAGCTGCGCCGGCCACCGGCGACGCGGCGGCGCCTGACCCGGGTTCGGCGGTGGGACCCGGCTGGAGCGCGCTGCCGCCTGGCGGTGGCGGTGTGGCGCCCGGCGGTCGAGCGGCGGCGCTCGACGCCGGTTTCGGGGCGGCCTCCCGCTTCGGTGGGGCCAATCGCGCGCGGACGCTGCGCAGCGCGCGGAAGATCCCGAGCCCGAACCGAACGTAGGGTCCGTTGGCGATCCGCTCCAGGCGGGCGATCTCGCGCTGATCCGCCTCGGCCCGTCGACGCGCGTCGAAGAGCTCGCGGTCACGCGCGGCGACCTCCTCGACGAGTGCGCCGATCGCCTCCTGGCGCAGGTCGATCTCGCGCTCGAGTCGGTCGATCTCGGCCGGGGCTCGCTGGGGATCGTCGAGGGGATCGAGGGTCATGACGCAGACCGTCCGTCGACGGACGATGCGGGCGATCCGGGCGATCCGGGCGATGCCGATGATCCGGGCGATGCCGATGATCCGGCCGATCCGGGCGATCCGGCCGATGCCGGTGAGATCGGGCGTCGTTGAGCGTCGGTCGCACCCCGGCCGAGCAGCCGGTCGACCAGCGAGAGATAGGGCTCGGCCGCGGCGTCCCAGTGATACCGCGACTGGGTGACCGCGAGACAGCGCTGGCGCATCGCATCGAGGTCGGGGGCCGACTGCTCGAGGATCTCGCGCAGTCCGCGAGCCAGGTCGTCGGGATCAGCCGGGTCGGCGATCGCGCCGAGTCGCTCGGCCTCGACGATCTCGCGCATGACCTCCAGGTCGTTGCCCACGACGACCGGCGTCCCGGCCGTGAGGCTTTCCCAGAACTTGTTCGGCGTCGAGAGGCGCTGATTCAGTGAGTTGGCCGGGACCGCGATGATCGAGACGTCGGCAGACGCGGTCCACACCGGGAACCTCGTCGGGATGGACGGGCGGCAAGGTGAAGTGCCGGCCGGCGAACCGCGGGTCCGCGTCGCGTTCACGCAACTCGTCGGCCCACTGCCCGAAGCCCATCATGACGAACGCGGCATCATCGACGTGAAGCACCGCCTCGGCGGCCTCGCGGATCCCTCGCTCCCGGCCGAGGCGGCCCAGGAACATGACGACCTTCCGTTCTGGCGGGATGCCGGTCGCTTCGCGGATGAGGTCCGGTCGAACCGTCGGGGGCGTCCAGCGCGGCTGGGCGTTGAGCAGGACCGTCGGGCGTTCGCGGACCGGCCACGACGTCGCGAGGTGGTCGGCGATGGGGTCGTTGACCGTGACCACGGCATCGCACCGGCGCACCCAACCACGTTCGCGACGCTTGTACCAGCGCAGGATCGGGCCCGGCACGGTCGCGTAGTTGTTCGAGTCGAGGATGACGTCGATGACGTCGTAGACGACGACTCCCTTGGCGCCCCGCCCTGCGGGCGTCCGCCGCGAGATCGAGGGCGACGCCGACCGTCAGGATCCCGAACGCGTGGTAGAGGTCGGCCGGTGGCAGGTCGCGACGGAGCGTGGCCCACCATCCGCGGACCGGGAAGGGCCAGAGCAGCACCTTGCGCAGGGTGTCGAGCGTCGGCGGCGGATAGCGCTTGAGCGGTCGGATGACGGCGGCCAGCGTTCGGTGCGCCCGCCCGATCACGCGTCCGACGAGGCCACGCGTCTCGCCCGAAGGGTCCGCCGCGCCGGCCCAGCGCCCGCTCGGCTCGTACCGGCGGATCCTGATCCGGCCGTCCATCTCGCTCACCGGTGCGTCGCCGGTCACCGCGGCGATCTCGACGGCGAATCCGGCGGCGTCGAGGCTGCGCGCCACGCGAAGCGCGCGGGAGTACGGATTCGCGACGTTCGCGACGAGCAGGACAGCGCGTGGCCGGTCGTCGGGCGCGGGCGCGGCGCGGCTCGGCCCAGTCCGGGGCGCGGGGGACGCACTCGGCCCAGTCCCGGGCGCGGGCGACGAGCCCGGGACGGGCGCGGGCGACCCCACCGGCTGACTCACCACGGCCTGCCGGTCAGCTTGCCGTACTCCGCGAACAGGAGGCCGACCTGCGTCTCCCAGTTGTAGGTCGCCTGGGCCGCGGCGACCGCCCGATCGCGCAGAGCCCGACGCTCCTCGGGGAGCGTCGAGGATCGAACGCAACGCCTCGGCGATCGCGCGTGGGTCCGTCGGGTCGACGAGCCGTCCGGCCCCGCTCTCGCGGACGATCGGTGCCATCCCGGGGAGGTCGCTGGCGATCATCGGCACGCCCGCCGTCAGAGCTTCGAACAGCTTGTTCGGCGTCGTGAGTCGATGGTTCAACGTCGATGGCTGGATCGGCATGGCGACGACGTCGGCGCTGGCGACCCAGCCGATGAGCTCGTCCGGGGGAACGGCGGGCAGGACGGCCACCTTCCCCGCGTGCAGCGGATCGGCGGCGATCCGGCGCAGTTCCGGCTCGAGCACGCCGTACCCCAGCAGCACGAGCATCGCGTTCGGCACGTCCGGGATCGCCTCGATCAGTTGCTCGATGCCGCGATCCCTGGAGAAGCCGCCCTGGTACAGGACGACGCGTGTACCTGGATCGAGGCCGAGCGCTGCGTGGATGAGGCGGTCGGGGCTCGCCGGGGGATCGAACCGATACGAGCAGTTCATGACGATGAGCGGTTCATCGATGCGCCAACGGTGCGCCATGACCTCAGCGTACGGCCGATTTACAGTCACGACGCGGTCTGCGCGACGCGCCCAGCCACGCTCCGCACGTCCGACGAGCCAGCGCATCCAGCGCGGCAATCGGGCGAGATTGGCGGCGTCCACGTAGATATCCCGCGCGTCGTACACCACGCGACCGCCGCTCCGCCCTGCGAGGTCGAGCGCCACCGGGATGCCCATGTAGGCCATCCCGTGGTAGAGATCGGCCGAGGGTGCGACGGCGCGGCTCGCGTTGCGCTGCGCGCGGATCACGAGCGGGATCGCGAGTCGCCGCAGGGCGGCGCGGGCAACGGCGCGCGGGCCACTGGCGATCACGCGGAGCATGCGGCGAATGAAGCGCGACGCGGGAGCCGACGAACCGCCATCGGCGACGGCACGCGTCGGCGTCGGTGCGGGAGCGGGGGCGGGTGCGGGTGCGGAAGCTGTGCCTTGTGCCGACGTGGTGGGCACCGGAGTACCAAACAGGCGCTGAAGCGGCCGCGGCAAGCCGTCGATCGCCCGCGCCGACACGCGGATGATCCGGTACCCGGCGGGATGCTCCTCGTCGGTCGGCAGGTCGGGGCCGGAACGCGCCAGCACGGTGACCTGGTGGCCGCGGCGCACGGCCGCGCTGGCGATCCGATACGTCCGCGAGTCGAACTCCGCGGTGGTCGGGAGGACGAGCACGAGTCGCTGTGGATCCGCCTCGGCCGTCACCCGAGCGCCTCGAGGATCGCCTCGACTGCACCCGCCGGCTCGACCCGGAGCTGCGCGGCGCGTTCGCGCGCCTGGCCCTCGGAGGCAGCGATCGGCGTGAGACGCGCGAGTTCGGCGACGGCGCGCTCCGTGTCGAGTCCCACGACGACCATCGTGCCGCCCGAATCGGCGATCGCTTCGACCCACTCCGTCGTCCCGCGCAGGACGAGGGTCGGGACCCCGATCCAGGCCGCCTCGCGCTGGACGCCACCCGAGTCCGTCAGGACCGCTGCGGCATGTACCTGGAGGGTCAGCATCGTGCGATAGCCCTGTGGCCCGACGACCCGCACGTCCGGCCCAGGAACCACACCTTCTACATCGAGCGCAGCCTGCGTGCCCGGATGGATCGCCAGGACGACGGGTCGTTCGGGCCGGGCCACGGCATCGAGCAGCTGAGCCCAGCCCCGCAACGCCGCCGGCGCCCGGTTCTCGGCTCGATGGATGGTCGCGAGCAGGTAGCCGCCCGGCCGGAGGGATCCGCCGAAGAGCCCCCGCAAGGCCGACGGATCGCGGACTTCGTTCGCGGTTCGCGCCGCGAGATCCTGCATGACATCGCCGACCAGCACGACCCCGTCACGGATCCCCTCCGTCGCGAGGTTGGCGACCGCGGTGGGTGTCGGAGCGAACAGCCAGCGCGACAGGTGGTCGGCCACGACGCGGTTGATCTCCTCGGGCATGGAGCGATCGAACGAGCGCAGTCCGGCCTCGACGTGTGCCACCGGGATCCCCGCCTTCGCGGCCGCAAGCGCACCGGACAGCGTCGAGTTCGTGTCGCCGTAGACGAGCACCGCATCAGGGCGCTCGGCGGTCAGGATCGCCTCGATCGCCGGGAGCATCCGGCCCGTCTGCTCCGCGTGCGTCCCGCCACCGACGCCCAGCGAGTGATCGGGCCGGGGCAGGCCCAGCTCGGCGAAGAACGCCCCGGCCATCGCCTCGTCGTAGTGCTGGCCCGTGTCGACGAACACCTCGTCGTGGCGCTGGCGCAGCGCGGGCAGAAGGGCCGCAGCCTTGATCAGCTGCGGTCGGGTGCCGACGACGCTGACGATGCGCAAGTGTTAGCCCACGCGGCCTTCGGCGATGCGCCGGCCGATCACGCGGACACGCTGGAGCCCGCCGGGCGCGGCGGGCTGCCGATCCCCCGGTAGGCGACCGTCGCGGGCAGCGCGAGGTCGCGCAGGCTGTCGCGGCCGTCGAAGAGAAGCGCCAGTTCGGGGAACCACGCCGGTTCGAGACCGCCGAACTGCGGGTCACCGGTCTGCGTGACGATCGCGCGGAAGGGACCGGAGGTGCCCCAGGCCCATGGTGTCGCGCCGAGACCCGTGACCGCGTCCGCGTCCAGCAGGGGGTCGTACGCGGACACCACCGCGCCCTCCTCGGCGAGACGGGCGATGAGCGGTAGTGCGCGGGAGTAGGCGAGTTCGTTGACCCCATGCCGATAGGTCAACCCGAGCACGAGGACCGCCGCGCCCTGAAGCCCACCGAGCGTGTCGGCGATCGCGCGCACGGCGGCATCCACCTGGCCGTCGTTCGTCTCCCGCGCGAGGGCGACCATCCCGAGTTCCGGGGCGCGCGAGAGGAGGAAGTGCGGATAGACCGGGATGCAATGCCCACCCACACCGAGCCCGGGCTGGTGGATGTGCGAGTAGGGCTGGCTGTTGGCCGAGGCGATGACCTCGTGGATGTCCACCCCGATGCGTTCCGCGTAGCGCGCGAACTCGTTGGCCAACGCGATGTTCACGTCGCGATACGTCGTGTCGGCCAGCTTGCTGAACTCGGCCGCTTCGGCGTTGCTCATCGCCACGACCTCCGCGTCGAGGACGGAGTCGTAGAACGTGGCCGCGCGCAGCGTCGAGGCCGGCCCGATCCCGCCAACGAGCTTCGGATAGGTCGCGAGGTTGCGCAGTGCCGCGCCGCTGTACAGACGCTCCGGGGAGAAGGCGACGAAGAAGTCCGTGTCGGCGCGCAGCCCCGAGGCCGTCTCGAGGCGCGGGGTGAACCGGTCCCGGGTGTCGCCCACCGGCAGGGTCGTCTCGAAGACGACGAGCGAGCCGCGGTGCACGCCGGGCGCGATCGCGGCGACCGCCGCGTCCATGTAGCGGTAGTCGGGCTGGTGCGCCTCGTCGAGCATCACCGGGACGATGAGGACGACGACATCGGCGTCGCGGGCCGCGGCCGCGCCGTCGGTGGTGGCGCGCAGTCGGCCGGCATCGTGCGCCGTGGCCACGAGTGCGGCGAGGCCGGGCTCCTCGGTCACGTGCGAGCGGCCTTCGTTGATCGAGTCGACGACGGCCTGCTGGACATCGACCGCGATCACGTTCCAGCCGTGGTCCGCGAACTGTCCGGCGAGCGGCAGGCCCATCTTCCCGGCGCCGACGACGGCGACGGTGCCGGCGGTGCCGGCGTCACCCACCCACGGCGACACGTGGGTCGCGGGCGTGTGCGCGCACGCCTGGGCGGGGAGCTCGATCGACCCGCCGACGAGGCTCTGCACGCGCGTCGGGCGCGTGACGATCGTCATGCGACCGCGAACCGGGCGGCGAGGTGGGAGAGATCGGCAGCACGCCCGTCGGCGGCGGCCCCGAGCAGCGACGTGGCGATCGCCAGCGCCCAGAGACCGTCCTCCGCGTCCACGACCGGACGTCCGCCGCGCCGCACGATCCCGAGGAATGCGTCCAGCTCGGCCGCGAGTGGCTCGGCCGAGGCGACCGGCAGGTCGACGACCTCACCCTCGAACGTGGGCGCATAACCGCCGATGAGTCGCGGGTTCGTCGTGTCTGTGGCACGCGTGAACGTGAGCCGCTGGGTCAGGTAGTCCAGCTCGAACATCCCCTCCTCGCCCACGACGACGAGCTCGCGCCGCTTCGCCGGGGTGAGCCAGTTCACGTCGAGCATCCCGGTCGCGCCGGACGGGAACTGGAGGAGTCCGAAGAGCAGGTCCTCGTTCGTGGCGTGGATCCGCTGGGCGGTCTCGGCGTAGACCCGCGTGGGCCGCTCGCCGGCGATCCAGCTGAGGATGTCGGCGTCGTGCGTCGCGAGGTCGACGGTCACGCCGACGTCGCGGATCCGTGCCGGGAAGGGGCCCGCTCGGCGCGAGGCGATCGAGTAGACACTCGTCAGCCAGCCGTCGGCGATGAGCCGGCCGAGCTCGAGGACGGCGGGGTTGAATCGCTCCACGTGCCCCACCTGGACGGGCACACCGGACGCACGGGCGGCGGACAGGATGCGCAGCCCCTCATCGACCGTGGCCGCCAGGGGCTTCTCGACGAGGACGGCGATGCCGCGTTCGATCGCGGCCACGGCCAGTTCGACATGCACGGTCGTCGGCGCGGCGATGACGACGGCGTCGAGTTCGCTCTCGCGGATCATCGCCAGGGGTTCGCCGAACGGCTGGGCGTCGCTCCCCTGGGTTGCGGCGTCCAGCACGTCGGTCGCCGGATCGGCGATCGCCGCCAGGTCGACATCGTCGCGGCCCGTCAGGATCCGCAGGTGGTTCCGACCCATCGATCCGAGGCCGGCCAGTCCGACGCGCAGTCGTCCGTCACCGACGGGTGCCCAGGGCCTGGTCAACGGGTGGCCGCCCCTGCCTCGACGATCGGGTCGACGTCGGAACGATCGCCGGGCGGGCGGCGACGCTCCACGCCACCGTGCGCGGCGATCGCGGCGCGGACCGCGGCGATGACCTGGTCCTGCTCGGCGTCCGTGAGGCCGGGGAACATCGGCAGGGCCATCGTCCGCGCCGCGGCGGCATCGGTGATCGGCAACTCCGTGTACAGGCCGCGCTCCATGACGTAGGACTGGCGGTGGACCGGGATCGGGTAGTAGATGTCGGCGTTGACCCCGGCTGCCCGCATGTCGGTGACGATCGCATCGCGCGCCGGCCCCACCTCGAGCGTGTACTGGTGGAACACGTGGGTCCGTCCGTCGGGGATCACCGGCAGGTTGATCGGCAGGTCGGCGAACGCCTCGTCGTAGCGCTCGGCGATCGATTGCCGGCGCGCGGTGTTCCGATCGAGCTTGGCGAGCTGGACGAGGCCGATCGCCGCTGCGAGGTCGGTCATCCGGTAGTTGTAGCCGAGCATCTCGAACTCGTAGCGCGAGCGCATCCCCTGGTTGCGGTACAGGCGCAGCCAGTCCGCGAGCGCGTCGTCGTTCGTCGTGATGAAGCCGCCCTCGGCCGTGGTCATGTTCTTCGTCGCGTAGAGGCTGAACGCACCGATCCCGAAACTCCCCGCGACGCGTCCGCGGTACGTCGCGAGATGGGCCTGGCACGCATCCTCGACGACGATCAGCCCGTGCCGGTCCGCGATGGCATCGATCATGTCCATGTCCGCGACGAGGCCGAACAGGTGGACAGGGCAGATCGCCCGCGTCCGGGGCGTGATCGCTGCCTCGATCTTCTTCGCGTCGATCAGGTACGTGTCGGGCTCGATGTCGACGAAGACCGGCGTGGCCCCGGTCGACAGGATCGCGTTCGCCGTCGCCGCGAACGTGTGGCTCACCGTCACGACCTCGTCGCCCGGCTCGAGGCCGATGCCCTCGAAGATCGCCATCAGGGCGAGCGTCCCGTTGCCCGTCGCGATCGCGTGGCGAACGCCGACCCGATCGGCCCACGCACGCTCGAGTTCGGCCACGCGCTTGCCCTGGGCGAGCATGCCGCCCTGGAGCACCTCGGTGACCGCCGCGATCTCCTCGGGCCCGATATCCGGGCGCGCGATCGGGATCATGAGACGGGCTTCGACTTGACGACGACCCGCTCCTCGAGGCCGTCGGCGTCGGGGACGTAGACATAGTGGCGACCACAGCTCGGGCAGTGCAGCTCCCGATCGGTGGCGTAGCGTTCCGGATCGGCCGGGGCAGGGTGGCCGTCCGCGTCGGCGAGGCGGATCCCGCACGCGCAGACCCAGCCGAGTCGGCGAGCGGGACTCCCGGCGACCAGCGCATGGCTCCCGACATCGCGGGTGACGACGGCACCGGCACCCACGGTGGCGAACCGCCCGACCTCGATCCCCGCCACGACGACCGCGCCGGCACCGATGGAGCTGCCGTAGCGCAGCACGATGGGGCTGATCGTCCAGTCCTCCGCACCGGCAAGGTCGCCGCTCGTGGTGATCGCGCGTGGGTAGCGGTCGTTCGTGAGGATCGCCCCGGGGCCGATGAACACGCCGTCCTCGGCCGTGACGCCGTGGTAGACGAGCGCCCCGTTCTGGATCTTGACCCGGTCGCCGATCGTCACCTCGACATCGATGAAGGCGCCACCACCCACGACGCATTGGGCGCCGATGGTCGCGCCGCGCCGGACGTGCGCGCGATGCCAGATGGCCGTGTCGCGCCCGATCCGGACGTCGTCCTCGATCTCCGCGGTCTCATGTACGCGAGCTGATGGATCGATCACGGTGGCGGCGTTCTCCTGGTCGCTGCGGCCTCGGGCCTTCACGGACGCCACCTCGCGTTCCCGTGCGTGCGGGGGCGGGGTGGATCGCGAGCGAGCGGCCGATGGTCGAGTATACGCGAGGGGTCGGCGCGGCTCAGCGACCCCGCCGGAAGAGCCGCATCACGAGACCGGCCGCGACACCGAACGCGAGCGCGGCACGCCAGTCGAAGAGCGCCCGCACGTCGCCTTCGACCCGGCCGGCGAGCATGAACAGGACTGCCGACGGTCGACGGACCACGACATCGCGGGCGACGACGCTGCGGACGACCACCTGCTCAAGGACGACCTCGCGCCCGATGACCGTCCCCGCGGCGCCCTGGGTGAGCCTGATCTCGCGGCCGAGCGCGCCCCCCAGCGCTCCCATCTCGACGGAGACACGATCGCCGCGCGCGAACCCGACGGCGCCCTGGATGACGGCCACGTCCTCGGCATCGACCCGGCCGATGGCACCCTGACGGAGGTCGAGGGCACTGACCGTGGTCGTATCGATCGAAGTCCGCTCGGCCACGATGACGCCCGGAGCGGCGGCTGCGGGATCGGGGCCCGGGCCCACGGCGACCGGGACGTCGCGGCCGCGCGAGCGGGCCGGCTTCGAGGTTGCCGCCGCAGTTGACGCTTTCGGAGCGGCCTTCGCCGTCGGCTTCGAGGCCGAAGGTGTCCTGGTCTTCGCCGTGGCCTTGGCCTTCGGCGTCGTCTTTGGCGTCGACTTGGCCGCGGTCGTCATCGACGTCGGTCGCTTGGCCTTCGACGCGCTCGTCACTGGGGTCGCGGACGCATCGGTCGCGGCCTTGGGCACTTCATCGGTCATCGTTGATCCGCCTCGACAGGTGCGTTGGGTGCTGACCGACAGCCTACCGCGTGCCTCGATGGACTGCCACGCAGGGCTGGGGGACGACAGCCCGACGGCGCTGGGCTATCCTGCCCGCCGACGATGAGCGAAGGATCGACGAACCAGCCTCCGGGGACGGGCGCGGGCGCGGCACGACGGATCGACCGCCGGGTCCTGGCGACCGTGCTGGTCGCCGCCGCCGTCCTGCTCGGCGCGTCCGCGGGCGCCGCGGCGGGCCTGATCGGGCGGTCGACCGATACGGCACTGGGTCCCTCGCCATCTCCGTCGTCGAGCGCGACACCGGTGCCCACCCCCACACCCAGTCCGACGCCCAGCCCGACGCCCTCGCCGACACCAAGCCCGACGCCGAGCCCGACCCCCGAGCCGACGCCCGTCCTCGTCCCGGCACCGCTCACCGGCCGTCTCGTCAGTCCCGAGGTCGCCGCGCAGCACCCGGTCGCCGTGATGATCGACGATCACTCCGGGGCCCGGCCGCAGTCGGGCCTGTCCGAGGCGTCGATCGTGTGGCAGGCACCGGCGGAGGGCGGGATCCCGCGCTACATGGCGATCTTCCAGGACCAGATGCCAACGTCCGTGGGTCCGATCCGGAGCGCCCGCCAGTACTTCATCGAGTGGGCGGCCGAGTGGCGCGCGGTCTATGTCCACGTCGGCGGCTCGCCGCAGGCGCTCACCACACTGCGCAACAAGGGGCGCGGCGAGCTCGTGTTCAACGCCGACGAGTTCCGCTGGGGCGGGAAGTACATCTGGCGGGTGAAGACGCGCTTCGCGCCGCACAACACGTACAGCGACGGCGAGAGCCTGCGGGCGCTGTCCAAGGTGCTCAAGGCGACCGACGGCGAGCTGAAGCCGGCCTGGACGTTCGGTCCCGATGCGCCACGCGAGGAGCGCCCGGCCACCGGTTCGATCACCTTCGCCTATTCCACGAGCAAGATCGCCTACGCCTACGACCCCGACGCCAACGCGTACGTCCGGTCAGTCCCGAAGGAGTCCCCCCAGGTGGACGCGGGGACGGACATCGTCATCGCACCGAAGAACGTCGTGGTGATGCTCGTGTCCTTCGCGCCGCTCAACGACGGATCCTCGAAGAGGCGCCTCGAGGCCGCGGTCGTCGGCTCCGGGACCGCCTGGATCGCGACGAACGGCCACACGATCAAGGGCACCTGGAAGAAGTCGTCGGTGACGGGTCCCATCCGGTTCCTCGACGCGGCCGGCAAGCAGGTCGTGCTCACGGTCGGCCAGACATTCATCAACGTGATGCCGCGCGGGACGAAGGTCACGGTGCGCGACGGCAAGGTCGACGTCGTCGTCCAGCCGCTGCCCGGGCCCGGTGGCAGCGAGTTCTAGGAGGCGGACTTGACGCCCGCGGCGGCGTACACGGCCCGCGTCTCACGGGCGACGTCGTCCCAGGTCCGCGTCTCCGTGGCCGCTCGTTCACGAGCAGCCGACGCGATCCGAGCGTACAGCCGCTCGTCGCTCATCACCGTCGCGAGTGCGGCCGCAAGGCGATCGGGATCGCGTGGCTCGACCAGCAGGCCCGCCGGACCGATGATCTCGGGGAGCGCGCCCACTGCCGATCCGACGACCGGGATCCCGAGGGCCAGGCTCTCGATCGCGGTCAGGCCGGCGCCGTCGGACAGGACCGGCAGGACGACGGCGCGTGCTCCACGGATCAGTCGCACGAGTCGTTCCGGCTCCAGCGCCGGCGTATACGCGAGCGCGTCGGCCGCCCCGTGCCGCGCGGCCGCGCGGGCGATCGACGCGCGATCGTCGGGCGAGGCCCCGACGAGCAGGATCCGCGGTGGCCACGGCTCATCTGACGGCAGGCCGGCGGGGCGAGCGTCCGCAGCCAGGGAGCCGAGCGCTCCGAGCAGCGTCGTGAGGTCCTGCCGGGCATCGTAGCGGCCGGGATAGACGAGGTAGCGGGCCGGGAGACCAAGCCGGTGGGCATCGTCCACGGGGCGCCGGTCGGAGCGCGGAGGCTCCGCCGGCGTGGCGTTGACGAACGCGGGTCGCGGCGCCAGACGCACCACGTGGATCCGCCTGCGGGGGACGTGGAGGAGCCGATGGACATCGGCGGCGATCGCCTCGGTGCCCACGATCACCGCGGCCGCATCTCGCAGGAACCGGGCCCGCAGTCGCTGGCCGAACCGCGCCACGGCTCCCCGCTGGAACGTACCCGCGAGTTCCCACGGGGCGAGATCGAGGAGCGTGACCACGATGGGCGTCCTCACGAAGAGCGGGGTCGATCCGCCGGCCGCGTGATAGACGGCACCGTGCGCCCCGCTGCGATCGGCGCGCCACGCGGCCCCGATGGATGCCCCACTGAGCAGCACGGGATCGATCGTCATCGCCCCCGAGCGCATCAACTTCGTGGGGGGCAGCAGGCGTCGACCGACGATCTCGAGGCCGTCGATGGAGGCCGTGGGATCGTCGAGATCGGACCGGAGCAGCAGGGCGAACGACTCACCGTCGAGCGGACGGCGCCCGAATGCCGCAAGGAGTTCCCCGAGGTAGGTCGCGGTGATCGGCGCGCGATCCAGCTCCTGGAGTGGTCGCGCATCGAGGATGACTCGGACGCCGGACGGTGGCGGATCGGCCGGGCCGGGAGCGTCGAGGCGGCCGGGAGCGTCGGTTCGGCGGCTGGTCAGCGCGGGTCCGTCGCTCAATCGGCCTCGCCGGACTTGCCCGGCACGGCCGAGGCGGCAGGCTCCACGCGTGCAGGCCGATCGATCCGATCAGCCTGGCCGAGACCACGGAACCGTGCGGCGATCATCTCGAGGCGCAGTTGCATGACGACGACGAGCGCCTCCACGACGATCCGGCGCGACATCTTGGACTGACCGACACGTCGATCGCGGAAGGTGATCGGGGCCTCGACGACCCACGCTCCGGCGCGGACGGCGCGATGGGTCATCTCGATCTGGAACACGTATCCGCCCGCATGGACGTCGCCGGACAGCACGCCCGCGAGCGACTCCGACCGCCAGGCCTTGAAGCCGCCCGTCAGGTCGTTGGCGGGCAGGCTGAGCACGGTCCGCGCGAACAGGCTCCCACCGCGGCTCACGACCCGCCGTCCCAGGCCCCAGTCCACCACGCCGCCACCGGCCACGTAGCGCGAACCGATCACGAGATCCGCTCGACCTTCCTCGAGCGGGGCGATGAGCGCGGGCAGCACCGCGGGATCATGCGACCAGTCGGCATCCATCTGGACGACGATCCGGGCACCGCCGGCCAGCGCGACCTGGAAGCCGTCGACGTAGGCACGGCCCAGCCCCTGTTTCGCGGGGCGGTGCTTGACGCGGACGCGCGGGTCCGCGGCCGCCAGCTCCTCGGCCAGCCGGCCGGTGCCGTCGGGCGATGAGTCGTCGACGACGAGGAGCGTCGCACGCGGAAGCGCGTCGAGGATCGCGGCGCCGATCCCGCGGAGGTTGTCCGCTTCGTTGAACGTCGGCAGGACGACCCATGTCCCTTCGCCCCCTGGCGCGGAGGAGAGCGGATCCTGGGCTTCGGGCTGCGTCATGGCATCCAGTGTAGGCGGCACATCAGCGGAAGTAGCCGGTGACGTCGACGATCGCGTGGGCCGTGGAACTGCTGCCCCCGACCCAGACGATGCCGAGCGCTCCGAGCGGCCCCATCCGCGCCACGAAACCGTTGGCGCGGTTGTCGCCGCCCGGGGCATTGAGGGTGGATGTCGTCGGCGACGAACCCATCGACGGGCCGATCGCGAGGTAGCCGGCGCTGCGCTGGCCGGTCACCGTGAGCGTCCCGGACACGGCAAGGGCATCGAACGGGACGGTTCCGCGGCCACTCGTGGCGAACGCCTTGGCCGCCCGCGACCCGAGGGCCGCACTCAGCCCGTTCGCCACGCGCGTATCGAGCAGCCGCACCGGTGCGACCGGGTGGAACGTGGCACCCCCGGCGCCTGTCGTGAAGTAGCCGGTCACGTCGAACACGACATGCGCCGTGGAGTTGCTCGAGCCACGCCAGACCGCCGAGAGCGATCCCGCGCCCGAGAGCATCACCGCCACGGCGTTGGCGCGGTTGTCGCCCCGGGCGACGTTGAGCGTCGAGGTGTCCGGTGTCGCCGTCATCGCCGGGCCGACGGCGATGTACCCGGCGCTCGTCTGGCCGGTAACCGTCGCGTTGCCGGTCACGGCGACCGCATTGGCCGGGATCCCGCCCCGTCCGGCGATCGCGACGGTCCGGACCACGCTCTCGCGGAAGGTGCCTGCGAGCCCGTTCCCGGATCGCGTGTCCAGGAGGCGGACCGGATCCACGGGAACGAATGTCGCCCCCGTCGAACCGGGTACGAAGTAGCCGGTGACGTCGAAGACGAGCTGTGCACTGGAGCCCGACGCACCCTTCCATACGGCCGACAGGCTCCCGCTGCCCGACAGCGCGAGCATGACCCCGACCGCACGCGTGTCACCTTTCGGGGCGTTGAGCGACGAGGTCGACGGCGAGGCCGTCATCGTCGGGCCGAGGGCCACGTAGCCGGCACTCGTCTGACCGGTGACCGTGAGGTTGCCGGTCACGGCGATCGCGTTGGTCGGAACGCCACCCTTGCCGGCGACGCTGAACGTGCGCACCGTCGATGTCGTGAACGGACCGCTCAGGCCGGTCCCGATGCGCGAGTCGAGGACGCGCGCCGGGGTCAGGCCCACGAACCGGGCCCCAGCCGCCGGCGCGCCGGCGAGGTTCACGAAGGTCGTGTTCGGTGCTGCGGTGGCGGCGACGAGCGTCGTCGTCGAACTGCCCGACGCGACCCATACGTCGTTCGTGAGGATGCCGATCGACGGCCACTCCTCGACGGGGAGTGCGACCTTCCACCAGGTGTAGCCATCGGCGGAGACGGGCCCGCCTTCGATCGCGAGCACGGTGTCGCTCGAGGCGGTCGTGACGACCGAGGCGCCGGTCGTCGGCCCGGATCGGACGTTCAATGAACTGGCGACGACGCGGCCGAAACCGCCGATCTTCAGCGTCGGCGACGCCGTCCAGGTCCCGGCGGGACCCCAGGCGCCGTTGTTTCCGGCGGCGTCGCGTGCCCGAACCCGGAAGGCGAAGCCGTGACCGTCGGCCCCGACGTAGGGGGACGAGCCGAGGGTCGTCGCGCGCAGCCAGCTCAGCCATGCTCCGCCGTCGATCGAGACATCGACGTCCCACGACGCGATCCCCCGGTCGTCGACGCCGGTCCAGTGGACGGTGAAGGTCTCTGAAGTCTGGGCCGCGGGCAACGGACTGATCCCGGCCAGGGGTGCGGTCTCGTCCCGCTGGAACTTGTCGCGCAGGACGTTCCACAGCTCGGTGCGCGTGCCGTCGTAGCCGAGTGCCCAGATCCCGGCCCCGCGGAGGCCCTGGAGGTTGATCGTGTCGTACTTCGCCGCGAGCGACTGGGCGTCGTCGTAGTAGAGCTGGCGCCACGACGTGACGCAGCCATAGGTGGTCGTGCACGTCTCCTTCCGGTACACGGTCCAGGGCGTCTTCTCGGTGGCGTCCCAGCGCCGGCCATGCTCCGCGGCGAGGCCGATCGCGGTCTCGTAGAGCGCGGTCGCAGAGGTCCCGTACTTGGTGCCGGAGATGTTCTTCGAGCGGACCTTGTCGGTCTCGGTGGACCAGGCGCGGCCGTAGTACGGAACGCCGAGGATCAGCTTCGAAGCGGGCACGCGGGCCCGGTAGGCGGCGATCGTCTCGAGGAGATCGTAGGCCGGGCCACCCAGCGGGGCGATCGAACCTGCCGTGGAGGCGGACGAGGTCCGGTAGTCGTAGCCCATGATGAAGATCGCGTCCGCGCCGCCCGGCGCCGTGGCGTCCTCGATCGGGTAGTTGCCGATATAGCCGGTCGTGTCGAACGTGAGCTGGTAGCCGGGCGCGATCTTGTTGAGCTCGCTGCGCATCGTCCGCACGAGAGCGGTGAATTCGTCGGCATAGCCCGAGGCGATCGGCTCGAAGTCGAGGTTGATCCCGTCGGCGCCACGATCACGGACGGCCGCGGCGGCCTGCTGGGCGAGCCTCAGGCGCGCCGTGGTGCTCCCGAGCAGTGCCGCCTGGTTCGTCGCGCCGCCGCTCGTCCAGGCGAAGCTCGTGATGGTCAGGACCACGCGCGTGCCCTTGGCGTGGGCGTTGTTGATGACGGTCGTCAGCTTCGAGCTCGTCCAGCCGCCCCAGCCCGTCGACGTGGATCCGTCGCTGTTCTGCTTGATCAGGTTCCCGTTCCGGTCCGCCCCCACGCTGAAGTACGCGATCGTCGAGAGCAGGTCGTAGCGGTACGTCGTGGATGAACTCGACAGTTCCCAGTAGGGCAGGAACCCGAAGACCTCGCGCTGGAGGCCAGTGGCCTGCGCCTCGGCCACGTCGGACGGCGCGAACTGCCAGGCCGCCGTGCTGTCTGCGGGCTGGACATCGGCGGGATCGGCGATGGGACCATCGACCGGATCGTCCGAGACGGGGTTGTCCGTGCCCGGCGAGGCGGGAGCGCCGGGCGAGGCGACGGCTCCGGGCGCTGAGACGGCCCAGGTCCGGCCCTGCGCGTTGCGCACCATCTCGTGGCCCGACGCGTTGCCGGCCGGGAGGGCGCGCGGCGCGCGTCCGTCGACCGGCCACGTATCGACGCCGCGCGGACGAAACGGGATATCGACGCGGGCCCCGGGCACGAATGGATTGGGATCGTCGGCGTGGGCGAGCGCGTCCTCGTACTGGATCCCGACGGTCGGGATCCCGACGGGCTCCACCACCGGCTGCATCTCGGCGGCATGCGTCCCGGGAGTGATCGTCCCGGCATACGGGGTCCCCTCGGGCACGACGGAGCCGGGCGTGACGGATCGCGGAGCCGGCAGCACAGGCTCGCCCGCGGCGACGGACACGGCCTGCCCGACGCTGACGATGGCCGCGAGAAGCACGACGGCGGCACGGGCCGGACGGCGAGGCGAACCGCTCAAGACGTCTCCTGGATCATCGGGTGCGACGGGTCCGTCGCGGATGACCAACCTAGAAGCGAGGCCCATCGGATGCCATCCGACGAAGGTCCCGGTGCGGGCCAGTACGGTCCGGTGCGGTGGCGTCTGGTGTGGTCCGCGCTCGGCCGCCCGATGCCAGTATGGAGGCCGGTCGCCGACGCGAGCGTGCGCGTGGTCCGCGTGACTCGGCTACGGCAGGAAGTAGCCCGTGACGTCGAACACGAGGTGGGTGGTCGAGCTGCCATAGGTGCCCATGAACGTGGCCGCCAGGATCCCACCGGGACCGAGCGGCACGGTCACCCCGTTGGCCCGGATGTCACCCTTGGGGAAGTTGAGCGTGGACGTCGTCGGACTGTCGGTCTCGACCGGTCCGAGCGACACGTAGCCGGGACTCGTCTGGCCGACGACCGTCAGGTTGCCGGTGACCGCGATCGCGTTGGCCGGGACACCGCCCTCACCGGCGACGACGAACGAGCGGGCGTCGCCCGAGCCGAACACGCCGGCGAGACCCGTCCCGGAGCGGCTGTCGAGAGCGCGCTCGGGGTTGATCGGGACATACGCCGAGCCGGCGCTCGGCTCGGCCAGGAAGTAGCCCGTGACGTCGAACACGAGGTGGGTGGTCGAGCTGCCATAGGTGCCCATGAACGTGGCCGCCAGGATCCCACCGGGACCGAGCGGCACGGTCACCCCGTTGGCCCGGATGTCACCCTTGGGGAAGTTGAGCGTGGACGTCGTCGGACTGTCGGTCTCGACCGGTCCGAGCGACACGTAGCCGGCACTCGTCTGGCCGACGACCGTCAGGTTGCCGGTGACCGCGATCGCGTTGGCCGGGACACCGCCCTCACCGGCGACGGTGAACGAGCGTGGCAGGCCGCTCTTGAACGTGCCGGCGAGACCCGTACCGGAGCGGCTGTCGAGCGTCCGGTGCGGAGCGATCGGGACATAGGCCGAGCCCGCATTCGGGTCTTCAAGGAAGTAGCCGGTCACGTCGAACACCAGGTCGGTCCGTGACCCGCTCCCGCCCTTGAACGTGACCGACAGGGTCCCATCGGCGCCGAGTGGCACCGTCACCCCATTGGCGCGGACATCGTTCCGCGGGAAGTTGAGCGTGGAGGTCGTCGGAGCGTAGATCCGCGCTGGGCCGAGGGACACGTAGCCGGCACTCGTCTGGCCGACGACCGTCAGGTTGCCGGTGACCCCGATCGCCTCGGCCGGAACGTCGCCGACGCCCGCGACCTGGAACTGGCGCGGCTTGCCCTCGTAGACGCTTCCGGCCAGGCCCACGTCGTCACGCGTATCGAGGACGCGCGCGGGTTCGATCGGCAGGTAGGCCGACGGGCCGAGATCGAGCGGCGGCGGCGGGCTCCACCCACCGACCACATCGGTCGTGCGCAGGCCGCGATCCTCGGTCGTGTACGCGCGGTAGAAGCCGGATCCGGGCTGGTCGGGGTCCATCTGGACCGTGGCGCCCGGCGTTCGGCTGGAAGCGAACGAGAAGGCGTTGCCCTTGGCCGTCCAGCTGGTGAGCCACATCTCCTCGATCGTCTGGTCGGTCGTGAACAGGCCGTCGAGATACGGGTTGGCGTTCTCGTGTCCGCCGGCGATGACGGCACCGAACCCGGCGCGCAGGAACGCGGCGGCGTAGTTGTCGGCCCGCTGCTTGGCGACCGACGTCGATGGCTCGGCCTGGCCCGGCTCCGAGTTCCCGGCCGCATAGCACAGGTTGTGGAGCAGGATGACCGCGTTCGGGGCAGGGCTGAGCGTCCGGATCGACGGCTCGCCGTAGTACTTGTTGTTGTTGTCGCCCTGGCCGGCCGCAGAGTTGAGCCCGAAGCCGTTCTTCGTCGTGTAGTTCGGGTCGTAGGTGTACGGGCTCGGCCAGCCGTTCCCATGGCCGTGGTAGATGACAACGTTGGCGCCGGCGACCGCGGCCTTGACCGCGGACCACGTGGCGTTCGGGCTGTAGATCTTCACCACGTTCGAGGTGTACTGGAGCGCGCGCTCGTACTCCGCGTCGGCTTTCGCCCGATAGGACGACGTCGCCCCGTGGGTCGCGCCGACGATGATGACGACCTTCGGCTCGCTGGACGTTGCGGCGACGGTCGAGACCGGCGCGACGGGCTGGGCGAAGCCGCTGAGGGCGGCGAGAGCCACGATGAGAGCGACGACGGCCTGGCGCATGAGAACTCCGGCGAGGACGGACCGCTCGAGACGGTCTGGATGACTGCCGGTCAAGCCTCGCGGAGGGCGGGGCGACACTCAATGCCGACATGGTCCGGAGCGACGTAGCCCCATCGTCGCGCGATCGCTGGGGAGCGCCAGAGTCCGGTGGAGAAGGGTGCGGTGCACGGCCGCAACGGCTCTCGGACCGGGGTCCGGCGATGGCGGTCCGCGGTCTCGCCCGGACGGACGTCAGGCCGGGTCGCGCAGGCTGGCGACGAGCTCGCTGAGAGACGGGTTGGCGCGATCGCGCTCGGACAGGACGGGCCCGATCCGGCCGCCACCGGAGGCAGCCGTGACCGCCGGCCACGGGACCGCGGCATCGGCGTCGTCCCAGGCGAATCCCAGCTCGTCCGAGCCGTCGTATTCGTTCGTGACGAGGTAGATCAGCTCGAGCGGCTCGAGGGCCAGGAAGCCGTGCGCGACCCCGGCCGGGATGGTCACCCACTCGTCCGCCGCGAGCTCACGGGTCTCGACGACTGGCGGGCCCGAGCCGTCGAGCGCCGGGCGAACGTCCACGAGCGCCACGAACGCCCGCCCCGACATCACCGTCCAGTGGTCGAGCTGACGGCGATGGACGTGCAGCCCGCGGAGCACACCCGCTGCAGACGATGACAGGTTCGCCTGGACGAACCGGGGAGCCGCACCGGGCCGCCGTCCGGCATCCGCGGGCGGGACCGGCGGGAACGTGCTATCGCGCCACAGCTCCCGGAATGCGCCGCGGGCGTCCGCATGCCGGGCGATCGCGCCATAGCGGACGCCGGCGAGGCCGGACGGCTCGCGCGCGATCATCGGGCACGGACCGCGCGGCGGCGCAGTCGAGGCAGGTCGGCGGCGAGCGCCTCGGTCCACGGTCGGGGCGCCTCGCCGTCCGGACCGAGGCTCGGCTCCAGGACGCCCCAGCGTGGTGGCGTCGAGGCGCGCTCCCAGGCCGACGCGGGGATGTCCTCGACCTCGACGCCGACGCCGGCGGCGCGCAACAACTCGCGCGCCCAGCCTGCCCGCGACGTCATGCCGCGGTTGACGAGATGGTGGGTGCCCTCCAGCAGGTCCGCCTCGATGAGCCGGACGATCGCCTCCGCCACATCGGCGGCGTAGGTGGGCGAGCCGAACTCGTCGGCCACGACCCGCAGGCGCTCGCCGGCGGCCTCGGCGCGGGCCGCGGCGGCCAGGATCTTCGACGGGAAGTCCGTGTCGGGGGGTCCGAAGAGCCACGCCGTCCGGAGGATCGCCAGTCGCGCCGCGCGTGCCGACACGTGCGCCCCGCCGCCCGTCCCCGGCCCTGCATAGGCCGACGCGGCCTCCTGCTCGCCCTCGAGCTTGCTGGCACCGTAGGCGTTGGCCGGGCCGACCGCGTCGTCCGGTCGATAGCCCACCTGGTCGGTCCTGCGGCCATCGAAGACCTCGTTCGTCGATACGACCGCCAGGTCGATCCCGCGGGTCGCGCACGCGCCGGCGAGCACCCCGGTCGCACGGCCATTGCGACCAAGCGCGAGCTCCGGGTCGCGTGCGCAGCCATCGACGTCGGTCCAGGCCGCTGCGTGGATCACGAGATCAGGGTGGTCGGCGTCGAGGCGCCCCCCGACGTCGTCCGGTGCGTCGAGATCGAACGCGCGCCGGTCCCACGCGACCGGGCCGCTGAGCCCGATGAAGGGCGCGTCCGACAGGGCCTCGACGATGGCGCCGCCGAGACGGCCGGTCGCACCCGTCACGACGATCCGCATCGCTAGCCCGCCTCGACCGATCCGGCCAGCCGGGCGCCGTACTGGCGCTCGTAATACGCGGTCCAGTCGCCCGACTTGGTCGCTCGCCACCACGGTTCGTTCGCGCGGAACCAGTCGATCGTCTCGGCGAGCCCGTCCGCGAAGCCGGTTCGGTTGTGCCAGCCGAGGGCCGCCAGCTTCGACCCGTCCATCGCATAGCGTCGATCGTGGCCGGGACGGTCCTCGACCTGGCGCACGAGCGACCACGGCTTGCCGAGATGCTCGAGCAGGAGCCGGACCACCTCGCGATTGGCGAGCTCGGCGTCACCCGGGACGTTGTACGTCTCGCCCGTCGCTCCGTGGTGGAGGACGTGCTCGATCGCGCCCGCGTGGTCGGCCACGTAGAGCCAGTCGCGGCGCTGGAGGCCATCCCCGTAGAGCGGCAATGGCAGGTCGTCGATCGCGTTCGTCACGAACAGCGGGATGAGCTTCTCGGGGTGGTGATACGGGCCGTAGGTGTTGGACCCGCGGGTGACGACGACGTCGGTGCCGTGGGTGGCGTGATAGCTCTGGACGAGGAGCTCGCCAGCGGCCTTCGCCGCGGAGTACGGCGAACGCGGCTCGAGGCGATCGGTCTCCGTCGAGTGACCGGTCTCGACGGAGCCGTAGACCTCGTCCGTGGAGACCTGGAGGAGGCGTGGAGCCACCGCCCGCTCCCCCGCCGCGGCACGTTGCGATTCCTGGCGGACTGCCTCGAGGAGGACGTGAACGCCGATGACCCCGGTCATCAGGAACGCCTCGGGATCGAGGATCGAACGGTCCACGTGCGACTCGGCGGCGAAGTTGACCACGGCATCCGTCGCCGCGACCAGGGGACTCACGCGCGCGGCGTCGGCGATGTCGCCACGGACGAAGGTGAAGCGCGCAGCCTGCTCCGGGTCGGCCGCCACCGAAGCGAGGTTCGCCTCGTTGCCCGCATAGGTGAGTTTGTCCAGCACGGTGATCCGCGTCCCGTCCCGGCGGGCGAGGACCTGGCGCACGAAGCAGGACCCGATGAACCCGGCCCCGCCTGTCACGAGGAGGTGGGGCGTGTGGCCCAGGCGATCGCCCGTGGCCGACGGGCGGTCGCCGGTCGCTCCCATCACTCCGTCGGCCGCTGGACCGGCGGAGCGAGTCGCCCGGCCTCGTCGTCCTCGGCGGCCAGCTCGGACGCGCGCACGAGCGACGTCACCGTGCCGGCGTCCGCCCAATGTCCCTCGTACAGCGGCGCGTAGAGCCCGCCGCTCGGGATGTAATGGTTGAGCACATCGGTGATCTCGAACTCGCCGCGACCGGACGGAGCGAGGTGGTCGATCACGTCGAACGCGTCGGGACGCAGGAAGTAGACCCCGATCGGGATCCGGTCGCTCTTCGGTTGCGCGGGCTTCTCCTCGAACCCGACGATCCTCCCATCGGCGTCGAACTCGGCCACGCCGAATCGCTCGGGATCCGTGACGCGATAGAGCAGCGTCCCGGCCTGGTACGGACCTTGCTCGAACTCGGCCGCCATGGCGGCGAGCGATGGGCCGCGCAGGATGTTGTCGCCGAGGACGACGCAGAAGGCGTCGTCGCCCACGAAGTCGCGTGCGAGCCCGATCGCATGGGCGATCCCCAGGGCTCCACGTTGATAGCGATACGTCAGATCGAGCCCGAAGTGGGCGCCATCCGCCAGCAGCTCGACGACGTCCCCGACGCTCTTGCCCCCGACGATCACCATGACCTCGCGGATGCCCATCCCGGCCAGGGTCTCGATCGGGTAGTAGATCATGGGCCGGTCGTAGATGGGCAGGAGGTGCTTGTTCGTCACGATGGTGAGTGGGAAGAGACGGGTCGCGGTCCCGCCGGCGAGCACGATGCCTTTCATTGGCAGGTAGCGTAGCCCAACGCACGGCGCCGGAGCCGCGCGATCCGGGCGGAAGCCGCCACGAATGGGGCGCAGGCCCGCGCGATACGGGCAGATGCCCGCGCGATCACGGACGCGTGGTCGGCGTCGGAAGCGGTGCGGCGCTCGGGCTGGCGCACGGGCGGTCGACATCGGGCAGGGTGCCCTCACCGCCATCCACCGGGGTGCAGTCGGTGGGCTGCTCATCGATCCCGGGCAGGCCGCCGTCGTAGTCGAGGATGACGAGGACGAAGCGCAGCCGATCGACCGACGCCGCGGGCTCCAGGAACGCGACCTGGACGACCTCGTTCGCGTCGCGCTGGACCTCGACGACGCGGCCCA
The DNA here is from genome assembly GCA_963714835.1 of uncultured Chloroflexia bacterium. Taxonomy (GTDB): domain Bacteria; phylum Chloroflexota; class Limnocylindria; order Limnocylindrales; family CSP1-4; genus CAKKPP01. The sequence continues at coordinate 181,451 of CAVQPX010000002.1, read as the reverse complement.
CGAGCAGGCCGCGCGGGAAGGGCGAGCGGATCCCGCCCGACAACTCGATCCCGGCCGTCACGACCTCCTCGCCGAGGACCACGCGCTCGGCCGAGTCGATGCTGCCCATGATGAGCACGCCGCCGAGCTGGCCGATCACCTCTCCGGTGGCGCCGCTCGAGGCGAGCTTGCCGATGACCGTGGAGCCGGTGTCGGTGATGAGGAGGACCTTGGCGAACGTCGATCCGACCTCGATCACCCGACCCGCGAGCGCACCGCCTTCGGCGACCACGACATCACCGAGGGCGATCCCGTCGTCGGTCCCCTTGCTGATCGTGACGAGTCGCCGGAACTCGGACGACTCGCGGGCGATGACCGCCGCCGCGACCGTCTCGTACTCGAACCCGTTCCTGACCTGGAGCAGGGCGCTCAGGTCGGCGTTCTCGCGACGCAGCTCGTCCGCGGTCCGATTCTCCTGGCGCAACCGGTCAAGCTCGGCGCGGAGCGACTGGTTGTCGACGCGCAAGCGGTCGATCTCGGCGATCGCGCCGAAGATGTCTTCGACCTGCCGGCCGACGCCGTCGAGGGACTCCTGGACGGGTCGCAGCGCGAAGCCCACGCCGCGCTGGAACTCGCGGATGGCCGGGTTGCGCGAGAACGTCATCAGGACGAACGTGATCGCAAGGAGCACGACGTAGGCGATCGCTCGACGGCGAGCCTGGCGGGTGGCGAAGAGTCCGCTCATCGCGGCGATCGATCCGTCGGCCGGCCGGTCAGCGCGGGGGACCGGCGTACGTGTCGGCGATCAGCACGCGCTTCATCGAGTCGAGGTTCTCGAGGACGACCCCGCAACCGCGGACGACGCAGGTCAACGGGTCGTCGGCGATGTGAACGGGCATCTGGGTCGCCTCCGCGACGCGCCGGTCGAGGCCGGCCAGCAAGGCGCCGCCCCCGGCCAGGACGATCCCCTGGTCCATGATGTCGGCGACGAGCTCAGGTGGCGTCTCCTCGATCGTGTCCTTGATCGTCTCCACGATCTGGGCGACGGACGGCTCGATCGCCTCGCGGATCTGGTCGGCCCCCACCTCGACGCTCCGCGGCAGGCCGGTGAGGAGGTCGCGACCCCGCAGGGTCACGCGCTGGGCATCCCAGTCGCCGGGTGCCGCCGAACCGATCGCGATCTTGATGTCCTCCGACGTCCGCTCGCCCAGGAAGAGGTTGTACTCGCGCCGGGCGAACGCGACGATGTCCTGGTCCATCTCGTCGCCGCCGATCCGGATGCTTCGGCTGACGACGATGCCACCCAGGCTGATGACGGCAACCTCGGTCGTGCCGCCGCCGATGTCGACGATCAGGCTGCCCGACGGCTCGCTGACCGGGAGCCCGGCGCCGATCGCGGCGGCCATCGGCTCCTCGATGAGCTGCGCCCAGCGCGCGCCCGCGTTGAGTGCGGCGTCGCGGACGGCGCGCTTCTCGACTTCGGTCACGCCCGACGGGATCCCGACCACGATCCGCGGGCGCGGGATGAGCCCCACCCGATCGTGGACGCGGTTGACGAAGTACTTGAGCATCTGCTCGGTCACGTCGAAGTCGCTGATCACGCCGTCCCGGAGCGGACGGATCGCGATGATGCTCGCCGGCGTTCGTCCGACCATCCGCTTCGCCTCGGCGCCGATCGCGAGGACGCGGCGGGTCTTGGCATCGATGGCGACGACGGACGGCTCGCTCATCACGATGCCGCGGTCGCGGACGTGGACGAGCGTGTTGGCCGTTCCGAGGTCGATCCCGATGTCGCGGGAGAAGAGGCCGAAGAGTCGGTCCAGCATGCGGTTTCGGTGGCCCTCGTGGTCGGAGTCGATGGTCGCGTGGTGCGGCTGCTCAGGACCCGGCGGTCGGGGCGTCGGGTTCCGACTCCGCACGTGGTGCGCTCCGCGGACGAAGCGAATCGCGCTCAACCGCCCGGCCGGTCGCGCGAGCGGGAGCAGTATACCCGCCACTTTGCGGGGTGGCCGACGGGAGCGAACGGCCCTCACCGAGTGTCCTCAGCGAGCGGCTGCGGCGGGTCCGACCCGATCGAAGGCGACACCGCGGTCGCGCAGCGAGACCCATGCGTCGTGACCGACGACGAGATGATCGAGAAGCTCGATATCGAGGAGGCGCCCGGCGGCCAGCGCCTCGGCCGTGAGATGGAGATCGTCCGGGCTCGGCGTGGGGTCGCCGGACGGGTGGTTGTGGACCAGGATCACGCCCGTCGCGCCCAGCCGGACGGCGTCCTGGAACAGCTCGCCGATGCGCACGAGCGACGCGGACACGTTCCCGCGGTAGACGGGCACGACGCGCAGGACGACGTTCTTCGTATTGAGGACGACGACCCACAGCTCCTCGCGTTCGAGGCGCCCCATCTGGAGCACGAGCCGGTCGGCCAGATCGCGCGGACTGCGGACCGACCAGCGGCCCGTCGGCCAATCGGCGAGCTGGCGACGTCCGAGCTCGAAGGCCGCGATCAGCTGGGACGACTTGGCCGTCCCGATCCCCGTGATGCCCTCGATCTCCGGGCCGGATGCGCGGGCAAGCCCGGCGAGGCCGTCGAAGCGTGCCAGCGCCTCCTCCGCAAGCTCGACGACATTCCGGCGAGCGGACCCGGAGCCCCAGACGAGGCCGATGAGCTCCGCTGCGGTCAGCCCGCCTGCCCCTCGGGACGACAACCGCTCGCGCGGACGCTCGGCCGGAGCGATCTCACGGATGGCTCGCGCTCGTGGTTCGATCGCGAGCACTGCGGGAACGGCGCGTCGACGCATGGGCACGGTGCCGCCTCCGATCCGCTCCAGGAGCGCGTGGGCTCCCCGGGTCCGTTCCACGGGCCGCCTGCGGCCTCGGGGAGTCCCCGGGTCCGAACGACGAGAGCCCGCCAATTCCCCCCGCCGTCCGGATCCGAGGACGCAGCGCAGCCTACGGCCCGCCACTCACCGCGGGCTCATCGGAGGATGCGCGCCCTCCCGGAGCCCGGACCCGCGTCTCAGGGCGCCGCGGACGCCGCGCCCACCGCCAGCTCCGCCAGCACGATGAGGATCGCGTTGAACGTCGCGTGGAGGGCATACGGTGCCCAGATCGTCCCCCGGCGCGCGAACACCCAGCCGAGGATGAGCGCCACAGGCAGACGTCCGAAGAACCCGACGATCGTCAGGGCGGCCGCCTCGCCGAACGTGGCGCCGCCCACGAGGAGCACGTGCGCAGCGGAGAACATGATCGCCGCCCGCACGATCCCGGCCCGTGCGCCGTTCGAGCGGATCCATGCGGTCGTGGCGACCCCGCGGAACATGACCTCTTCGGCGAAGGGAGCGATGAGCGCTCCCGCCAGCAGGTGGATCGCCAGCCCCATGCCGGTGCCCGTGGGAGGCAACGGGCTCTCCGGGGCGACTGCGAGCACCACGACCAGCAGCGCCGAGACGATGATCGTCACCAGGATCGCCGGTCCCGCCAGCAAGGTACCCCACACGAGATCGTCGACGATCCCGCGATCCGGGCGCCGGAACCCGATCTCGGCCCATGACAGCCCGCCCGGGCCGACCACGACGAGCCGGATGACGCCCAGCGTGACGAGCGCCTGGAGCGAGATGAGCAGCAGCTCCGCGACGGGCCGGTCGACGGTCGCACCGAGGGCTTCGAGCGGCGCACCGACCGCGACGGCCACGAGATAGCTCAGCGGGATCGTCGCGGCGAACACCAGGAGAGGCGAGGGCCCGCTGTAGGCGTGTCCACCGGCCTCCCGCCGGTCCATCGATTGGGAGCCCGCGGCGGCGACGAGCCCGATCGCAAGGAGCGTCATCGCGACGAGAAGCAGGATGCTGCCGCCGAGCGACCCGCCGCTGAGCAGCCCGATCAGCGCGAGCCCGAGACCCAGGACGCTGGACAGCCAGCCGACCACGAACAGGCCCGGGGCGGCGCGACCTTCGATCGTGAAGTGCGACGCTCCCGGCCGCGGCCCGTCAGCCGTGGGCGGATGGGGCTCGCCCGGTGGCGTCGAGTCAGTCAACGCTCCGGGATGGGATCGGATCCGGTCGTCCCGTGCGACGGCTCCGTGGCCGGGCGGGCCAGCGATCGCGGAGTCGTCGCTCGCGCGGACGGGCGCACGCTCCTGCGGGTGGGAGTCTCGGCCGGCAGGACCGCGAGGTCATCGTGATCGTGGCTGGCCGTGATCGCGGCGGCCGCGACGTCGGGGCGCTCGAAATCCCGGCCGCACCATGCGCACAGGGACCAGTCGAGGCCCACGAGCTTCCCGCAGTTGGGGCAGACGCGGTTCAGCCGCGTGCGACAGGTCGGACAGATGATCCACTCGTCGTCCACCCGGCGCTGGCAGGTCGGGCAGGCCTTGACCGCCTCGACCTCGGCGAGCAGCGCCTCCTCCGCCAGGTTCCGCTCATAGACCTCACCGATCCGCTCCTGGGGCCGGATGATCCGGTAGACGAACACGGCAGCCGGGAAGAAGATGGGCGTGAACAGGATGATGAACGCCGCCGCCAGGTACGGGGCGATCGGGTTCTCGAGCCGAAGCTGGATGTCACGGAAGGCCCAATAGGCCGCGGCGAGCCAGATGACGACGAGGTACACGAACGCGGCGCGGATGCCGAGCTGGACGGGCGCACTGTTGATGATCCCGCCGAACGCTTCCCCGACGGTGTTGAGGATCTCTTCCATGCGCCGTTCCGGCAGCCTCCGTTCGTGCTCGTCGTCGACCAGGACCGGCTGGTTGCCGACGACAGCCGGGGCAGTGTAGCAGGGGGCCTGTGGCTACTCGGCGGGTGGCGGCGACAGCTCGGGTACGGGAGGTGGCGATGCGTCGGGAGCGGGAGGCCGCACACGCAGCGTCCCGCCGACGATCAGGGCGATCGCGGCACCCGCCGTCAGGAGCAGCCCGATCCCGCTTCCGAGGCCCCCGACGAGGTACGGCCAGGCGATCCCGATGAGCAGTCCGCCGAGCGCGATCGGAGCGCTCCCGATCGTCAACCAGGCGGGGATCGGGTTGGGGAGGAGCGCAAGGAGTCCCACCGCGACGAGCGCCAGGAAGACGGGGAGATGCGTGATCGTGGCCAGCCCCCAGCTGTTCACGTAGCCGCCCACTCCGGCCGCACCGATGATCGTGCCTGCCCACGGGAGCAGGAAGCCGATGGCGGCCACCCACGCGGCGACCGCGACCACCTTGCCCGCGGCACCGGACGGTGCGGTGAACGGGAGGTCGGCGAGGAGCGACGCCTGGCGGGGCCGGGCACTCACAGGCGCCGCTGCCCGGCGGGCAGGGTCGAGGATCGCCCCGCACGCAGCACACGTGTCCCGCCCGATCCCCGGGGGTCGACCACAGTCCGGGCACAGGATCTGGTTCGCCGTCATCGACACCACCTCCGCGAGCCCGGGGCTCGCCGGGCGATCACAGACTGCCAGACTCCGACGAGTGGGGCCAGCCCGAATCCCGCGGGGCCTTGGCCGTGCGAGGGAGCGCCCACGTTGTCCAGGCCACCGCGCGAAGGGCCGTGGCCAGGCCTGTCAGGACGAAGGCGCCCAGCCAGAGCGCCACGAACACGAAGAGGCTGAGCGCAAGGCCCAGCCCGTCGGCCGTGGTCACGATGCCGTCGCTGAGCAGGATCCGGACCCGGTCCCACGCGGTCCCGGAGCCCAGCAGCCCGGGAACGAGCAGGGCAAGCACGACGACCTGGGTCACGAAGAACGTGGCGACGGCGGAGGCCGGGCGCCGGACGATCTGGCCGAGTCCGGCGAAGAGCGCACGTGGGACGGCGCGACCCAGGGCCAGTTCCCGGGCGGCGAGACCTCCGACGACCTCGGCCGCGAGCCACGTTCCCACGATCAGGCCGACGGTCTCCGGCACGCGGCCGGCGATGCGCAGGACGAGCGGGGTCACCATCTCCTGGGGCAGGATCAGTTCCGCGTAGCCCGCCGCGACGACGCCGGGGATCCCCCAGGCAAGCACCGCGACGAGCGGCGCGTGCGCAAGCAGGTGGACGGCAGCGCCGCGCACGATCCGCCCGCGCGTTCCCGACGCGCGTGGATCGAGGGCACGAGCGTCGGCGGCCCAGCTGTCCACGACGTCATCCGTGCGCGCCACATCGTCGATGAGCGTCGCCTCCAGCCACGCACCAAGCAGCGCGCCCGCGATCAGCGCGAACACGGCCCCGCCAACCACAGCGACGATGAGCACGATGAGATCCGTACCTGCGCCGCCCAACGCGAGCCCGGTCACCGCCGGCCCGAAGGCGTTGGTCAGCCCGGACGGCGTCGGCAGGATGACGATCGGAAGGATCATCACCAGGATGCCGCCGCGGACGAGGAACGCGGCAAGCGCGAGCGCCCACAAGCGCGGCCGCCCGAGCGTCGTGAGAAGCGCCTCGGAGAAGCCCCCTCGGACGTGCTCGACCCTGACGGGGGTCACGCCGATGGGACCCACCGCGCCGGGGCCCGCGGCCTGGGTCACGGAGCGGGAGCGGGGGTCCCCGTGAGTTCGCCCAGCCGCTGGAGCGCCGCCTCGACGAGCTCGATCTCCTCCCCGTAGCGGGCGAAGTCACCCGAGCGCAGCGCCTGCTGCGCGTTCTCGAAGTGGAAGTTCGCATACGCGATGAGGCCGGCGACGTCGGACGGCAGATCCCCAGGGGTCGGCTGTGGCGTGGTGCTCGGGGTGGGCGTCGGGGTGGCGCCGGGACCCGGGGTGGGCGTCGGGAGCGGGGCCGAGCCCTCAGCGGTGAGGAGCAGGTTGAGCGCCTCGCCGAGCGTTTCCCCCCACACGACCTGGCGTGGCGAGGCGAGCACGATCCGCTGGAACTCCGGGAAGGCCGCGCTCGTGGACTGGAGATACACGGGCTGCAGGTAGAGCAGCGTGTTCCCGACCGGGACGACGATCAGGTTGCCGCGGATGACCGACGAACCGGACTGATCCCACAGGGTGACTTGCGCGCTGATCACCGGATCCTGGTCGATACGCGCTTCGATCTGGGCCGGGCCGAAGACCGTGGTGTCGGACGGGAACCGGTAGACGCGGACGTCGCCGTAGTTCGGATCGTCGTTGCGCGCGGCGATCCACGCGATCATGTTCGGACGGTTCGTCGGGACCATCGGCTGCAGGAGCAGGAACTCCGACTCGGACTCGCCCGGCATCCGCATGATCACGTAGTACGCCTCCGACGGGAGGCTCTGCTCATTCGTCTGCCCGGTGGGCACCGTCCAGAGGTCCTCCTGGCGGAAGAACGTGAGGCTGTTCGTGACGTGATAGCTGCCGAAGATCCGGTTCTGCACGTTGAACAGCTCTTCCGGGACGCGCATGTGCGCCCGCAGGTCGGCGGGCAGGTTCGCCATCGGCTCGAAGAGCGTCGGGAACACGCGCGCATAGGCCCGGATGACCGGATCGTCGGGCTCGTTGACGTAGAAGTGCATCGTCCCGTCGTAGGCGTCCATCGTGACCTTGACGCTGTTCCGGATGTAGTTGAACGCGTCGCGCCCGAGGCCGCTGCCGGCGCCGAGCTCGTTCGGGGAGAAGTACTGCGCGTGCGGGAACCGATTGCTCGTGGTGTACGCGTCCTGCACATAGACCAGGCGCCCGGACCCGTCGATGACGACATAGGGGTCCTTGTCGTAGAGGAGGAACGGTGCCAGCAGGTCGAGCCGGTCGGCCAGGGTGCGATGGAACAGGACCTTGCTGTCGCGGGTCACCTGGTCGCTGATCAGGAGGTCGAGGTCGCCGAACCGGGCCGCAAAGAGCAGGCGATCGAGCGTGGTCCCGAGGGGGATGCCGGTCGAACCCTGCCAGCGCGTCTCGACGGCCGCGTCGGCGTCGTTCGCCTCGTTCTCGCCGCCGCGCGGATAGTCGAACTCCGCCTGCTTCGCCCCGACCACGATGTAGTGGCTGGGCGCCTCACCGAAGTAGATCGCCGGCTGCGTGACGTCGGGAGCTCCGTCCGATGAGATCGGCGGCAGGTTCTTGATGAACAGCCGGGGCTGGCCCTCGTTGGCGACGTCGTTGACCGGGACCATGGTGACGCCGGTGCCGTGGGTGAAGATGACCCGCTGGTTGACCCAGCCGGTCGCGTTCGGATTCCCGGCGAGGTCCAGCTCGCGCGCGGAGAGCATCACCTGGCGCTGGGTCCCGTCGATGATGTAGCGGTCCGTATCGACATCCCAGAAGTCGTAGTACCGCCGGATCGTCTGGAGCTGATCGAGAGTGTCGCCGAGCGGCCGGTAGTCCCACAGCCGGGCGTTCGCGAACGTCGCGTCCTCCGAGTCCACGACGTCGGCCGAGAGGCGTGCGTCGCCGCTGTAGCGCCGGGTGTCATCCCAGGTATCGAGACCGAAGGCAAGACGCGTCATCCGGATGTTGTTGTCGATGAACGGCGCTTCCTGCGCGTACTGGTTGGGTTCGACCGTGAACCGCTGGATCGCCTCGGGATAGAGGCGGCCCACCACGAGCGACGCGAGGAACCAGACGGTGACGGTCAGGCCGAGGGGCCAGACCCAGCGCGTGAATGCGGCACCCACCAGGAGGGCGGCTGCCAGCCCGGACAGGACGGTGAGCAGATCGTAGGCGATGAACTGGGCGTTCGCGTCGGTGAAGCTCACGCCGGTCGCGAACCCGCGGCTCGAATACGCCAGGTCGAACTTGTCGAGCTGGTAGCCCATCGCGATCGTCAGCAGGAAGAGCCCGGCGAGAAGGCCGATATGGACGCGGATGGGCGTGCTCGCGGAGAAACGGCCACTCAGCGCCCCGACGAGATAGCGCCCGCCGCCCACCAGGAGGCTCGCGACGAGGATGCTGTTCGCGACCGACTGGAGCAGCCGGAGGAACGGGAGCTCGAAGAGGAACCACGAGACGTCACGCCCGAAGACCGGATCCACGACGGTGGACTCGGCGGCGAACGGAACGCGATTGATCCACAGCTGGACCGTCTCCCACTGGCCGGCCAGGGCGCCGGCCAACCCGAGTGCCGAAAGGAGCGCGACACCGATCAGCGCCCAAGTCCCGATGGGCCCGAGATCCGGGAGATCGATCGGCTGGGCGTTGACCGGACGCGGACCGCGCGGACCCTGGCCGAACCCGCCAGCGGACGCCTGCTCGAAGCGGGCGAAGAAGTTGCGCAGGCCATCGCCGCTGCCGGGCTCTGCCCGATCGCTGAACCGGCCGGCGATATACAGATTGAGCAGGAGGACGATCAGCGCACCGATGCCGCCGAGCGCGAACAGGCCCGCCTGGCTGCCGATCCGCGTCCACAGCACGTCGACGAACCCGATGCTGCCGTACCAGAGCACGTCGGTCCAGAGATTGACGACGAGCGAGCCGACGAACAGGACGCCGACGACGATGAGGATGAAGGCCCAGGTCCCGATGATGCGGCGGCCATCGTTGCTCCCGCCGCGTCGACGCGCGGTCGGCCGGCGCGGGGGCGCGTCTCCGCGATCGGGCGGTCCTTCAGTGCGATCCGGGCCGTCGCCGGAGCCGTCGCCCGGGCCGTCGCCGGAGCCGTCGCCGTCGTCCGGGCCCACGGAACGGGGACCAGTCGGGCGGCCCGCCGCCTCGTTCTGGCGCTTCTCGAGCTCTTTGAGGAAGTCGTCGAAGATATCTCGCATCCCGGAGAGTCTATCCGCTGGGCGGCTTTTGCCCACAGGCGAGACCGGGTCAGGGTCGGGCGAGATCCTCGACGGCCCGCCGAAACGCCGTCAGCATCGTCTCGGCCAGCTCGTTCGGGCGCATCGACGCGGCCCGCACGGGCTCCCACTTCAGCGCCACCCGCACGGCCAGCGGGATCCGCCACGGTCGCGTCTGATCGTCCGGGGGCGCGATGGGCCCGATCTGGAACGCGAGACGGCCGTCCTCTTCGCGGATGAACCCCGAGAGGCCTCCGGCGAGCGCCGGTCCCAGGCGAAGGAGCGGCGGATCGGGCGGTGGGCCGGCCTGCGGCGCGACGGCGCGGAACGGGATCACGCCCTCGCCGTCGGTGACCCACAGGACCGCCAGCCACCAGTCGTCGGGCGCACTCGTGGGTCGGGCCATGCCGGCCTGGTAGCGCTGCTCGCCGATCCGGGTGTCCTGCTCACGGACGAACGAGGGGCCGGGGCTTGGCAATCGATCTGGCACGGGGCGAAGGATAGCCCCGGAGCGCCGGGTAGCTCGAGTGAGCGGGCTACGCGCCGGTCGGTTCGGCTTCGTCGCCGGTCGGATCGACTTCGTCGCCGGGCAGTTCGGCCTCGGAGATCGCGGCAGCCGCGAGATCTGCCGGCTCGCCCGTCAGCTCACCGACCTCCAGCCGGAGCGCCTCCATCTCGAGACGGATCATCTCGCGGCGCACGTCGGCCGAGGGTGGTTCGATCGATGCTCCGCTGAAGAGGGCCGCCGTTTCCGGATCGAGGGTCGGCTCGGAGTCATCCGCAGCCGAGATCCACGCCATGAGCCCGCGCCGGGGCGGCGGAGTCGACGCGCGCTGCACATGGTCCAGCCGGATCCGGGTGTCGCGATCGAGCGCAGTGACGCCTTCGATCTCGGCCTCCGGGTCGCCAACGAGATTGGCCCCGCATGCCGGACAGGTGGGTTGGTCCGCCGACGTCAGCGCGGCGGAACACCAGGGGCAGACCGGTCCCGCGAGGGGAGCCGATTCAGGCTCGTCCACGTGTCCATCGTAGCGCCGCAGCATGGCCCCGCGATAGCCCAACGGTCATGGGCCAAACCGCTCCAGTGGTCGCGTCCGGATGCCGGCTCCTGGCCGCCGCTACTCCCACTCGATCGTGGCGGGCGGCTTGGAGCTGATGTCGTAGACGACCCGGTTGACGCCCGGGACCTCATTGACGATTCGGCTGCTGATCTTGCCGAGCACGTCGTACGGGAGTTTCGCCCAATCGGCGGTCATCCCATCGTCGCTGCTCACTGCGCGGATGGCGACGACGTTCGCGTACGTTCGCCCGTCGCCCATCACGCCGACGCTGCGGACCGGGGTGAGGATCGCGAAGCTCTGCCACACGCTCCGGTACAGGCCGGCCGCCTTGATCTCGTCGATGACGATCCAGTCGGCGTCGCGCAGCGTGTCCAGCCGCTCCGCCGTCACTTCGCCGATGATCCGGATCGCGAGCCCCGGGCCCGGGAACGGCTGGCGCTGGACCATCGCCTCGGGGAGCCCCATCTCGAGGCCGACACGGCGCACCTCGTCCTTGAACAGGTAGCGCAGCGGCTCGATGAGCTGGAAGCGCAGGTCCGCCGGCAGCCCGCCGACGTTGTGGTGGGTCTTGATCTTCTGGGCGGTCTTCGTCTCCGCGGTGGTGGATTCGATGACGTCCGGATAGAGCGTCCCCTGGGTCAGGAAATCGATCTGCCCGAGCTTGCCCGCTTCTTCCTCGAACACGCGGATGAACTCGTCACCGATGATCCGCCGCTTCTGCTCGGGATCCTCGACGCCGGCGAGGCGGGCGAGGAAGCGCTCGCGGGCATCGACCATCACGAGCTTCATCCCGAGGTTGGCCTCGAACGTGACGCGCAGGAGCTCCGACTCCTTCTTGCGCATCAGCCCGTGGTCGACGTAGATGCAGGTCAGGCGATCGCCCACCGCACGGTGGACGAGGGCCGCGGCCACGGCCGAATCCACGCCGCCGCTGAGGGCGCAGATGACCAGGCCCTCGGAGCCGGTGGCGCGGGCGTGGTCGTCCACGCGGGCACGGATCTCCGCGATCGTCTGCTCCACGAAGTTCGCGGGGGTCCAATCGGACGGGATCCCGGCGATCCCGTTGACGAAGTTGCGGAGCACGTCTCGGCCGCGCGGCGTGTGGACGACCTCCGGATGGAACTGGATCCCGTAGAGGCCGCGGGTCGTGTCGACCAGACCGGCGAACGGCGTCGAGTCGCTCTGGGCGGTGGAGTGGAAGCCTTCCGGCAGCCGGGTGATCGAGTCGCCATGACTCATCCAGACGGGCTGGTGCAACTCGAGCCCCGCGAACAGGCCGTCATCGCCGGTGAGGGTCACCGTGGCGGGTCCGTACTCGCGCTTCGCCGTCGGGAGGACATCGCCGCCGAGCTCGAGCGCCATGAGCTGCGCGCCGTAGCAGATCCCGAGGACCGGCAGGCGGCCGGCCCAGATCGCCGGATCGGGTTTCGGGGCGCCGTCGTCGTAGACGGAGTTCGGACCGCCCGACAGGATGATCGCCCGGACGCCGCGACGCTCGAGCTCCTCGAGGGACGTGTCGTGGGGCAGGAGCTCGGAGTAGACGTTCAGCTCGCGGACGCGGCGCGCGATGAGCTGAGCGAACTGGCTCCCGAAGTCCAGGATCGCGACGGTGCCGGGGGTCGTGGCGGGCGGCTGGTCGGCAGGCGAACGCTCCGGAGCCGGCGCGTTGAGTGCCGTCTCGAGATAGGCCTCGACCTCGGCGTCGTCGGGGGCAAGGATGCGATGGCCCGCGTTCGCGGCCTCGCCGTGGACCGTCTTGCCCCGTTCCGTCACGCTCGATCCGCCCTCCCGGTTGTCGCCGCTCGCCATCGTGGCGTGGACGCAAGTGTAGCGGCCCGCGGACCGCCTCCCGGCCCGCTCCGGGCGCACTGGCACGCCTGCCGAACTCGTCTACGCTTGTGCCCATGGGCTCCCAGCGATTCCCGATCCGGATCGGCCGGCGCTCCCGCCTCTTCCTACGGCTTGCCTTCGGCGTCACCCCGGAGACGGCCTGGGCCGAGGTCGCTGACGGACAGGTGGCGGCGCGCTTTGGGCGGTTCGAGTTCCGCACCGAGCTGGCGAACGTCGCCGGCTGGCGGATCGAGGGTCCGTTCCGCTGGATCACCGCCATCGGAGTTCGGCGGAGCATCCGCCATGGCGACGTGTCATTTGCCGGCAGCCCGCACGGTGGCGTACGCATGGACTTCCGCCGACCGGTCCGCTGGACGGCGTTCGACGTGCCCGCGTTCTATGTCGGGGCGGACGATCTCGATGGCTTTGCGGCGGCGCTCTCCGCCGAGGGGATCGCTGGCGAGGACGGCCGCACGGAGATCCGAACCTAGATCGGCGGCCATGCGATCGGGCCCCCATGGCCCGTCAGTCGCGGTTGCGCATCGCCTCGGCGGCCATCTCGAAGTAGGCAGTGAGCCGTGCCGCGACATCCTCTGGCGCCGCGACCGACGTGACCGCGGCGCGCATGTGGCCCAGCCACGCATCCCGCTCGGCGGGTCCGATCGCGAACGGGAAGTGGCGCATCCGAAGCCGCGGATGGCCGCGTTCCTCGTCGTAGGTGCGCGGTCCGCCCCAGTATTGGGCGAGGAAGAGCGTCAAGCGGTGCCGCGCGCCGGACAGGTCATCCGGCTCGGGGTAGATCCTGAGAAGGCCGGGGTCGCTCGCGACGCCCTCGTAGAACCGGTCGACGAGCGCCTCGAAGAACGCCATCCCGCCGGCCGCGTCGTACAGGGAGGGAGACTGACTCATCGGCTGAGTCTAGAGCGCGAAGGCAGGGAACTCGCGCACGACGTCGCTGAGGCGGAGGAGCGCGGAAGACGTGGGGGCGGTCATCGGCCGACCGGCTCGGCGAGGTGACAGGCCGCATGGTGGCCGTCCCCCCCGAGTTCGCGCAGCGTGGGCCGCTCGATCCGGCAGCGCTCGATCGCGATCGTCACGGACGACCCTCGCTACGGCCTGCGACCCCTCCGGATCCGCATCCGCGCGTCGGAGCTGCGGATCCCGCTGGTCGCCGCATGGTCGGCCGACCACTTCGCGGCCGGGACGATCGAGCGTTGGGTGGCCTCGCTCGCGGCGTTCGCCGCAACGCCCCGAGGGCACGGCCTGACCGCAGCCCGTCAGCTCTGGAGGTCGGTCGCGGGGACGAGGCGGAACGCCGGGCCCCGGCCCAGTCGCTCCGCGGGCGTGCCGTAGCGAAGGATCAGGCCGGCGATCGCGGCATTGCGCTCGTCGGCCTCGAGTTCGACCGCGTCCGCCCGGAACCGGCGATCGCCGATCTCGACACCGCAGCGCGGGTCCGCCTCGAGATTGAGCGCCCAATCGGCATCGATCGAACCGGCGGCCACCAGGAGCGATCCATCCTCCTGGTCCAGGTAGCCGACGGCGGCGCGAGCGCGACGCCCGGTGACCCGCCCGGTGGTCTCGAGGATCGCGACCTTGCCCCAGGCGGCGAGCTCCTCGGCGAGATCGTCCGTCAGCGAGCGCCCCGCTGCCACGACTTGCCCTCGGTCTGGACCGACGGGGCGTAGACCATCTCGACCTTGTGCATCTCGCGGATCGTTCCTGCGCCCAGGGCCGCCATCGACTGACGCAACGCGCCCACGAGATTCTCGGAGCCGTCCGAGACGTGGGCCGGACCGAACAGGATCCGCTCCAGCGTGCCCGACGTGCCGACCGTGATCCGGGTCCCGCGCGGGAGGACCGGCGACGGTGCCGCCATCCCCCAGTTCACGCCACCGCCCGGCGCCTCCTCGGCGCGCGCGAGCGGACTTCCGAGCATCGCGACGTCCGCACCCGCGGCGATCGCCTTGGCCAGCTCGCCACCGCGGCGCATCCCGCCGTCGGCCACGACCGGGACGTAGCGGCCGGTCTCCGCGTGGTATGCGTCACGGGCGGCGGCGACATCGCTGATCGCGGTGACCTGCGGGATCCCGATCCCGAGGACCTCGCGCGTCGTGCACGCGGCCCCGGGTCCGACGCCCACGAACACCGCCGCCGCGCCCTGCTCCATGAGCGCATAGGCCGCCTCGGCGTTCGTCGTGTTCCCGACCGCGACGGGGATCGGCATGAACCGGGTGAACTCCTCGAGCGACAGCGGGTCGTAGCCGGTCGCGAGGTGGCGCGCCGACGAGACCTGCGACTGCACCAGGAAAAGATCTGCGCCGTGCTCCGCTGCGAACGGTCCCCAGCGTCGGGCCGCACCGGGGGTCGCCGCGACGGCGGCCCGGCTCCCGACAGCGTGCAACTCCTCGATCCGGCGCGCGACGAGCTCCTCCTGGATCGGGGCGAGATAAGCCTCGGCCAGGACATCCTGGACCGCGTCGTCCGGGGCCGCGGCGATCCGCGCGAGGACGTCGGACGGGTCGTCGTAGCGGGTCTGCACCCCTTCGAGGTTGAGGATCGCGAGTCCCCCAAGACGGGCCAGTTCGCCGGCCAGTCGCGCGTCGACCACCGCGTCCATCGCCGACGCCAGGATCGGGATGGCGAGATCGATGGCGCAGAACGTCTGGGCGAGATCGACGTCCGCCGGTTCGAGCGTCGCGGTGCCGGGCGCAAGGGAGACATCCTCGAATCCGTACGTCGGTCGAAGCGTGTCCACCTTCGAACGAAAGGCGCGTCGCGTTGCGTGAGCCGGTTCCGTCGTCGCGCGCTCGATCATCCCGCCTCCTCACCGCGTCGCCGGCCACCCGCACGGCTTGCGGACAAGTCTACCCGGCCCGATCCCCCGCGATGGTCAGCGCGAACCACGGGGCCCGTGCGGCATCGGTCAGGTCGTCGCGGATCCGTTCGAGAGCCGTCCGATAGCCGGGCCAGACGACCTCGACATGGGCCGTCTCGATGGGGACCCAGCGGGCGGCATCGTGCTCATGCGACAGCGTCGGCTCGATGTCGGGACCCACCTCGATCGCGAAGACCGCCGCCGTGAGGATCGCGTCGACAGACGGCTCGTGGAACTGGTTGACGAGATCCAGGTCGAAGAACGCCTCGATCGCTTCCACGCCAAAGCCGGTCTCCTCACGAACCTCGCGCAGCGCACCGACGGCGACCCGTTCGCCAGGCTCGAGTGACCCCGAGACGCACTGCCAGAGACCCTCCAGGATCCGGCCGGGCGCGCGGCGCAGCAGGAGGATCTCCGTTCGCTCATTCCGGACCCGGAACATCCAGCAGTCGACGAGATCCGGGCGGAAGGGACTCACGGGCCGATGCCGCCGGAGACCGACGCGTCGTCGGGGACGGCTGCGAGGCGATGGAGCTGCTCGAGATGCATGAGGTCGTGCACCCCGGCGAACAGCAACCACTCGCCGCAGCGCAACCGGCCGACCAGGGGATGCTCCAGTGGGCAATGATCGGTCTCGTGGCCGGCGATCGTCCGCGCCGACCGCTCGACGACGCGCTGGCTCGTCGCGAGCTTGCGGATCAGCTCCTCACGGGTCGCGTCGGGCGAGCCCGGCACGGACGGCACGACGGACGGAGCCTCTGCAGGCCAGCGCCCGCCGGCCGCGAGCGCGCCGGCCATGACGAGGCCCGCCCGCGCGGCGGCGTCGTGATTGAGCGTCTGGGCGACGTTCCAGTCCTCTTCCCCACCGGGCCGGCGAAGGGCCTCCTCGGGCATCGTTTCGATCAGGCGCGTGATGGCTCCTGCGGTCGCCCCGAGCTGCGCCGCGACACGCGCTGCGGATCCTGCGCCCGCTCGTCGCCTGACCTCGCGGCGAACGCTGATGAAGCGGCCGTCCTCGATCCCGCGGAACGCGGCGACGACGTCGGGCGCGTCGGGTTCGAGCGCATCCAGCCACGCGGTCATGGGCGCAGTCTACGCGGACGTCTGCCCGGCAAGACGATGGCCGATCTCGCGCACCACCTCGACGAGGAGGTCGATGTCCTCGACCCTGGTTCGCCAGTTCGTGATCGCCGGTCGAAGGGCCGCGCGGCCGTCATAGCGCGTCCCGCCGAGGAACACGCGCCCGTCGCGGACGATCTCGGCCGCCAGCCGCTCGTTCAGGTCGTCGAGCTCCGACTCCGGGTGACCGGGAGGAGCGAACCGGAAGCAGACGATGTTGAGCGGCACCTCGGCGAGTCGTTCGAGATCCGGCGTTGCATCCACCCGCGTTGCCAGATGCCGGGCCAGGTCGAGGTGGTGCTCCACGATCGCCCGATAGCCGCTCCGGCCATAGGCTCGAAGCGTTGCCCACACGGCCAGAGAGCGGGCGCGGCGCGACATCTCGGGCCCGAAGTAGCCGAAGTTCGGGTTCGGATCGGTCGGTGACGGCAGGTAGCTCGCGCTTGCCGTGAACGTCTTCGGGAGGAGCATGCCGTCGGCGACGAAGGCGAAGCCGCAGTCGTACGGGACGTTGAGCCACTTGTGGCCATCGGCGACGACCGACTGGGCGCGCTCGATCCCGGCGGCGAGCGAGGCACTGCGCGGTGACACGCGGGCGAACAGCCCGAACGCCCCGTCAACGTGGAGCCATGCATCGTGCCGTTCGGTGAGGTCGGCGATCTCCGCGATCGGATCGAAGTCGCCGGCGTTCACCTCGCCGGCACTGGCGATGACGATCGCCGGGCCATCGGCGTCACGCAGCGCCGCCGCGAGCGCGTCGAGGTCCAGCCGTCCGACACCGTCTCGAGCGAGGACGCGAACGCTGGAGCGGCCGAACCCGAGCATCGCGAGCGCCTTCACGTCGCTCGAGTGGATGTACCCGGACGCCAGGACCACCGGCCGCGGGAGACCCGTAAGACCGGCCTCCTCGACATCCACGCCCGATCGCTCACCCCACCAGCGACGCGCCGCACCCAGCGCCGCGAAGTTGGCCATGGTGGCGCCCGTCGTGAGGACGCCGGCCATCGTCGGCGGGAGGCGGAAGAGCTCCTTGAGCCAGTCGAGCGCGACAGCCTCGAGGCGGGCGCCGAGCGGTGAACCCACCCACGAGAAGGCGTTCTGATCGAGGACCGAGGTCAGCCAGTCGGCCCCCAGGGCTGCCGGGGTGGTGCCACCGGTCACGAAGTGGAAGAAGCGCGGTCCGGACGATCGGGTGGCCGCGGGGAACCCGTGCTCGACGAGCTCCGTGAGCGCTGCGATCGCGCCGGAGCCGTCCTCTGGCAGGCCTCCGCCGAAGGAGCCCGTCGCATCGCCCAGCGGATCGATGACGTCGGAGGCTTCGAGATCGGCCAGCCAGGACCGGGCTGCCGCTGCGACCAGCTCGAGGGCGGCGGCGGACTCATCGACGATCGGGGGACGCTCGCTCATGGGCGCATGCTAGCGACGACGGCCCGCCCACGCGACGGCTCAACGGTGCCCGCCGGCCATCCGCAGCGACTCGGGGCGACGACGCAGGCGCCACATCGCGACGATCCCCACGGCCGGACCCAGGGCCAGGATCGCGAACGCCGTCCGCCAGCCGGCGGCATCCGTGGGATCGAGGAAGCTCACCCCGTAGATCGTGATCGCGGTGAGCGTGAACCCGAGCGCGGTCTGGAGCGTCAGCGCCGAGCCGGCCGTGCCCGGTGGCGCCAGCTCGCTGACGGCCGTCGAGAACTGGGCAGAGTCCGCGACCACGGTGACACCCCAGAAGATCGCCACCGCGAGGACCAGCGCCGGAGCGGCCCCGAACAGCAGGCCGGTGAGGATCGCGGTCGATCCCGAGAGGCCCATCGCCAGGATCGTGATCGCGGTCCGACCCAGTCGGTCCGCGAGGGCGCCGGCGGCGATGCAGCCGATGCCTCCGGCCGCCACCACGACGAAGGCGCCCAGGCTCGCGACGGACGGCGAGGTCGTGCCGCTGACCGCCCAGGAGGCGGCGAGGAAGACGGGGACCCAGCTCCACATCGCGTAGAGCTCCCACATGTGACCGAGGTAGCCGAGATTCGCCAGCTGGACCGAGCGTTCGCTGAAGGCCGCGCGGGCGATCCTCGGGCTGAACCGCGCGGACGGGACGTTGAACGGACCATCGCGGACCGCGATGAGGGCGATGAGCGCGCCGACCGCCGAGACCACGCTCGCGCCCAGCACGACGGGCTGCCAGTCGAGTTCGAACGCCAGCCCGCCGGCACGGAAGAGGTGCGGCAGGGCGGATCCCACCGTGATCGCGCCGATCAGCGTGCCCACCGCCAGGCCTCGTCCGACGCGAAACCATCCGGCAAGCACCTTCATCCCCACCGGGTAGACGGCGGCCACGCCCGCGCCGGTGAGGAAACGGAAGGGAAGCGCCTCCTCGAGATTCGTGGCGAACGTGGCGAAGCCGGCGTTGGCCAGCGTCGCGACGAGCGCCCCGGCCGGGATCAGCAGCCGCGCGGGCACGACATCGGGAACGCCCAGCACGGCGAGGGCCACCGCCCCGAAGGCGAACCCCAGCTGGACCGCGACCGTCAGGCTGGCAACACCCAGGGAGTCCAGCTGCCAGGCTCGTTCCAGCGAGGCCGCGACGGCGGACCCGCTGAACCAGGTCCCCAGGGTGAACAGGACCGCCAGGGACAGCCACACGAGCTGGACCCAGCGGCCGGCGGGCTCCGTCGCTGCCGGTGGAGACCCGGTCATCGCGGGTCGCCAGGCTCGGGCAGCATCGTCCACGTGATACAGGTCCCACGCAGGACCTCGGTCCCATCCGCGCGCCTCGCCACGCAGCGCAGCGTCGTGATCGGCTTGTCCGCGCGCGCCTCGACGACCTCGACCTCGGCGACGACGGTGTCCCCGACATGCACCGGGGCCGGGTAGTCCCACTCCTGGTGCAGGAAGACGCTGCCGGGACCGGGCAACTCCATCGCGACGAGGGCGTTGAAGAGACCGGTCGTCAGCCCACCCTGGACGACGAGCGAGCCCACCCGGGTCGCAGCAGCGAATCCAGGATCGAAGTGGAGCGGGTTCCGATCGCCCGTGAGCTGCGCGAACGCTTCGACATCTGCCGCGGTGAACCGACGGGTGACCGAGGCGCGGGCCCCGATCGCCGGCGGCGCCCAGCTCGCGGCGCCGGCCATCCGGCGTCCTACAGTCGCTCGAAGCGTTCGACGGGAAGGACGAACACGGTCGCCCCGCCCACTTCGACCTCGAGCGGATACGGCATGAAGAACTCGCCCGGTTCCATGATCGGGGGCATCGGGTTCACGATCTCGGTCCGCGACGTGCAGGTGTCGCGCACGATGCCGAGGACCTCGTCCACCTTCGGTTCGTCGACGCCGACGAGGATCGTCGCGTTCGATTGCTTGAGGAAGCCACCGGACGACTGCAGGCGCGTCGCCCGGTACTCGCGCTCGAGGAGCGCATTGACCAGGGCGCCGGCATCTTCATGGTGGACGATCGCGACGATGAGCTTCATGGTGGGCGAAGTATCGGCTGCGGCGATGACAGCGGTCAATCCGGCGTTCCCCGACCCGCGCCGTCGACGAGCGGCCGACCCGGTGTACGATGCGATCCCGACGCTCGAGCGGTGCATCATCAAGGAGGTCCCGGTGTCCGACGCTGCTCAGACCGACGACGCCCGGACGGCACTCGCTCGCGGCGCGATGGCGCTGTCACGGACCGCTTCACTCGATGAGACCCTGGCCGAGCTGTGCGACGCGCTGCTGTCCGGGTCCGGCGCCGACTCCGCGGCCGTCGTGATCGCCGATCCCGACCGGCGCGACCTCGAAGTCGGCGCTGCGGTCGGGCTCGATGCCGACGGGCTCGCGTCCCTGGCGACGTCGGTCGCCGACCGCGACCATGCGATCGCCGTCGCCGCACGCGGCGGCGTGGCCGTGTGGGGCGCCGAGTCGTTCGTCCCGTTGACGGTCGGCAGCGACGGCACCGATGCCGTGATCGGTGCGATCGCCGTGACCTGGTCGAGCGGCCCGCCGGACGCCGAGCGCCGCGAGCTCGTCGGCGCGTTCGCGAACCTGATCGCGGTTGGGATCGATCGTGCTCGCCTCGGGTCGATGGCCAGCGAACGATCCGAGTGGTTCGAGCGGATGGCCCATCTCGATCCGCTGACCGGCCTCGCGAACAACCGCACGTTCGGGCGGATGCTCGAGCTCGAGATCGTGCGCGCCGGCCGGCAGGGCGGCGAGGTGTCCCTCGCGGTCTTCGACGTCGACGGGTTCAAGGCTGCCAACGACGCCGGCGGCCACGCGGTGGGCGACGACATCCTGCGGCGCGTCGCGGCCGTGATCGCGGAGTCCGTGCGCCTGGTGGACACCGTGGCGCGCTATGGCGGCGACGAGTTCATCGTCGTGGCCCCCGGATCCGGTGGTGGCGCCGTCGCGCGCCGGATCCTCGCGGCCGTGGCCGCGCTCCCGCCCGTTGCCAACCGGAGCATCACCGTCTCCGCGGGCCTCGCACGGTTCCCCGCCGACGGGACGACCGGGGACGAGCTGCTGGTCGCCGCGGAGCACGCCCTGGCCGGTGCGAAGGCCGCGGGCGGCGGAACGATCGCCGAGGCGTCGTCGCTCGCGACCTGATTCGACCGGGGACCGGTCGCGCCGGCGCGAGGTCAGCCCGGCGGAGCCCCCGCGACGCCGGACGACACGATCGGCAACGTCGGCGTCTGCGCGCCCGGTCCTGGCTCACGCGTCAGGGCGAGCGTCGCGCCGGCGCTGGCCGCGGTCCCCGCCACCTCCAGCGTCCCGGTCCCATCTGACGCCACGGTGAACCCGCCGACCGGGATCGGTGCGCCGTCACCTGCGATCACCCACGCTTCGTAGACCTCGCTGCCGCTCGTCGGGTCGAGGTCGCGGATCGCCAGCACGATCGAGCCGTCGGCCGTCACCGCTGCGATGCCGGTCCCGCCGCCATCCGCCCCGGCGAGGATCGCGGTCTGGCTCCCGGGTTCGGCCGCGGCGGCCACCACGCGGGCGACCGCGTCTGCGTAGCGCTCGGATGCGTCGAGGCGGCCCTGGAGCATCAGGGTCCAGCCACTGAGGACGACGATCGCGAACACCGCAGCGAGTCGCATCGCCCACGCACCAGCGGAAACGGGTCGCCGCAGGGTGGCGATCGTGGGCAGGCTCTCCGGGACGCGAGCGGCCACACCACGCGGCACGACGTCGGGCGTCGCTGCGAGTGCCGGCACCTCGGGGACCGCGGCGATCTGCGCGGGCGGGCGCTCGGCGGCAGCCGCGGCGAGGATCCGCGCCTTGAGGCTCTCCGGTGGCTCCACCTGATCGACCGATCCCGCGAGGTACCCGACCGCGCCGCCGAGCTGTTCCACCTCTGCGTGCGCCTCCGCGCAGGAAGCGAGATGCGCCCGC
The DNA here is from genome assembly GCA_963714835.1 of uncultured Chloroflexia bacterium. Lineage (GTDB taxonomy): Bacteria > Chloroflexota > Limnocylindria > Limnocylindrales > CSP1-4 > CAKKPP01. Next base: position 159,573 of record CAVQPX010000002.1, on the reverse strand, counting down.
ACCTCGGCCATCTCGGCGTCGTCGAGCGCACCGAGCACGAATGCCGGGGCCAGGTCGCGAACGTCGTCGCAGGTCAGGTTCATCGCTCGACCCGCCGTTCGGCGGCCAGGAGGGCGTCGCGCATGGCCAGGAGGCCCAGCCGCATCCGGCTCTTGACCGTCCCGAGCGGGGCACCGGTCCGTTCGGCGACCTCGGTCTGGGTCAGGCCGCCGAAGTAGGCCAGTTCGATGGCCTCCCGCTGGACGTCCGAGAGACTCGCCATCGCGGCCTGGATCTCGACAGCATCGAGACGGCCCGCGACCTCCGGCCAGACGTCCGGTGAGGTGAGAGCGGTCGGCGGCGGCAGCTCAGGATCGGGCAATGCGACGGCCGGGCGGCGGCGGCGGACGGCATCGATCGCCCGGTGGTGGACGATCGACATGATCCAGGTCTTGACGCTGCCACGGCCCGAGGCATACGTCGCCGCGCCGCGCCAGACGCCCAGGAAGGCGTCCTGCACGACGTCCTCGGCGAGGGAGGCGTCGCCGGTGATCCGGCTCGCGATCGAGTAGGCCATCGTCTTGTAGCGCTCGTACAGGTCCTCAAGTGCGTTCAGGTGCCCACGGCCCACCTGGCCCAGAAGGACCTGATCGGCGTCGTCATCAGGCGAAGCCGGGCGGATCTTCTCGCCGACCGACATGTCGCTCATCCAGATATGCGTGATTCGAGCGTCACCGGTTCACTCGCGCCGTCGGCGAGCCGGCGGCCGAGCTCGCGGGTGACGGGATGCTCCGCGATCACGCGCAGCAACGCATCGAAGACCGCGTCGGCCGAGCGATCCGCGTCGACGATGCGAAATCGGTCGGGCTCCGCGGCCGCCATGTTCTGGTAGCCGACGCGGACGCGACGGTGGAACTCGATGTCGAAGTGGGTCTCGAACTTGTTGTGATCGCCGACGGTCTTGCGGGCGAGGCCCACCTCCGGGGGGAGATCGAGCAGGATCGTGAGGTCGGGCGTCAATCCGCCCGTGGTGAACCGTTCGAGGGTTCGCAGGTCAGCGACGTCGAGGCCGCTGCCGTAACCCTGGTAGGCGACGGTCGAATTGGCGAAGCGGGTCGCGACCACGAGCGCGCCCGCAGCCATCCCGGGCGAGATCACCTCGGCCACGAGCTGTGCGCGAGAGGCGTTGAACAGGAGCGCGTCGGTTCGCCGATCGAGACGGGCCGAGATCTCGCCCGAACCGAAGAGCACATCGCGGATCCGCTCTCCGGCCTCGGTGCCGCCCGGTTCGCGCGCGAGCACGAACGGCACGCCGACCGTCGTGGCGCGCTCGCTGAGGCGTGCAGCCTGCGCCGTCTTGCCCGATCCGTCGGGCCCCTCGATCGTGATGAACCAGCCCGATCGGGCATCCCCTCGCGTCACCGGCCGAGTGTAGCCGACACCCCACGATGCCCAGGCTCGGCTCCAGGCTCGGCTCCTCCCCGGCCGATCCCGCGGGAATCATCCGTCGCCGGAACGGGCGCGTACCCTCCTCGACATGAAGCACCGTGGATCCGGCCGTCGACGATTTGCTGCGCTGCCGTTGGCGCTAGGTGCGATCCTGCTGCTGCCGCTCGTCGCTGCCGCCCATCCGCTCGGGAACTTCACGATCAACCACTACGCGGGGATCCGGGTGTCGGCGGATCGGGTCGACCTCGACGTGGTCATCGACCAGGCCGAGATCCCCGCCTTCCAGGAGCGTCTGCGGCTCGACGTCGATGACGACGGCGATGTGTCCGACAGCGAGGCCGATCAGCAGCGCGGCCCGGAGTGTCTTGCCCTCGCCGGGATGCTCTCGCTGACCATCGACGGCCGGCCCGTGGACCTGCGCCTCAGCGCCGCGGGACTGAGCTTCCCAGGGGGTGCCGGCGGGCTCCCGACGCTCCGCCTGGTGTGCGGGTTCTCGGCCGATCTTCCCGGCGGCGTGGAGCCGGCTGCGGTCGCGCGGTTCGTCGACGCGTCGTACCCGGAGCGGATCGGGTGGCGCGAGATCGTGATCGCGGGCGACGGGGTGATCGTGACGGCGCCCGATGGCTCGGTGCTGCCCGGCGCGTCGCGCTCGGAGCGACTCACGGCCTACCCCGCCGATCTGCTGACCCAGCCGCTGGATGTTCGCGAGCTCAGCTGGACGATGGCGGCGGGCGGACCGCGCCTGGCTCCGTACGCGGCAGCGGACGCGTCCCCGGTCGGACCGGACGGCAGCCCCGCGACTCCGGTGCCCGACGCGAGCCCAGCGGCTGGACCCGGGACGAGCGCAGGACCCGAGCCGGTGGGCATCGGCGGTGGAGGCGCCCCGCTCGGCGGAGATCCACCCGGTGGCATCCTCGGAGCCGTCCCGGGCGGCGTCGGAGCGGAGATCCCCGCGATCTTCCAGACGGCAGACCTGTCGCCGCTCGTCCTGCTGCTCGCCCTGCTGACCGCGGCCGCCCTGGGCGCCGGCCACGCCCTCACCCCCGGACACGGCAAGACGCTGATGGCGGCCTACCTCGTGGGGACGCGCGGTACCCCGTTGCACGCGGCTGGCCTGGGCCTGTCGGTGACCGTCTCGCACACGCTCGGGATCCTCATCCTCGCGTTGCTCGTCACCGGTTCGCAGCAGCTGCTGCCCACCGAGGTCGTGGTCCGCGCCACTCCGGTGATCGCCGCCGCGACGATCGTGGCCATCGGCGCGTGGATGCTGGTGGCCGAGATCCGGCGTCGACGGATGGCGGCGGCCATGGCCGCGAATCACCCACACGGCGATGGCGACGACCACGCACCCGACCACCAACGCGACGACGACCACGGCCATGGCGCCACGCACGACCACGGCGTCCACTCCCACGGTGGTGTCACGCACTCGCACCTGCCCGCCGCCGGGACGACGATCACGTGGCGCAGCCTCTTCGCGCTGGGCCTGGCCGGCGGTCTCATCCCATCGGTGAACGCGTTGCTGATCCTGCTCGGGACGATCGCCGCGGGACGCCCGTCGTTCGGGATCGTGCTCGTGGTTGCCTTCGGGCTCGGGATGGCGGTCGTGATGACCGGCGTCGGGCTCGTCATGGTCTTCGCCCGGACCCGGCTGGACCGACTGCCATCGGCGTCCAACCTTGGCCGGGCCGCGGTCCACGCGCCGCTGCTCGCCGCGGTCTTCGTCTTCGGTCTCGGCGTCTGGTTGAGCCGGCAGGCGCTGTTCGGCACGCCGGTCTTCTAGGCCTTCCCCGGTCGAAGGCGAACGGCTCCACCGCCCCGACAGGCGATGAGCCTCGTGAGCGGCGCCTCTGCTAGTCTGCCTCCCGATGCGAGACCTCACCGACCGCGCCCTGGATACGACCGCGAGCCTGGGCGCGACCTATGCCGACGCCCGCGTCGTGCGCCGGCTCGAGGAATCGATCGCGATCAAGACGGGACGCGTCGAGGGCGTGTCGTCGGGCGAGACGGAAGGGTTCGGTGTCCGGGTCCTCGTCGACGGCGCGTGGGGCTTCGCCTCATCCGACACCCTGACCCTCGATGAAGCGGATCGGGTCGCGGCGCTCGCGGTTCGGATCGCGAAGGCGTCGGCCACCGCGTTGCGTGACCGCGTCCGACTCGACGATCGACCCGCCTCGGTCGGGCGCTACGAGACCCCGCTGACCGAGGATCCGTTCGCGATCCCGCTGGAGCGCAAGATCGCCGACATGCTCGCAGCGGATCGCGCGGCGACGTCGGTCTCCGGCGTCGCCTACACCGAGACGACATACGGCGCGCAGCGCGAGTGGAAGACGTTCGCCGACTCCGCCGGCAGCTTCACGGAGCAGGTGATCACCCACGTCGGGGCCGGCGTCGAGGCGAATGCGATCGAGGGCGACGAGCACCAGCGCCGATCCTATCCCGATGCCGGCGGCGGATGGCAGGCGGCCGGCTACGAGTACGTCCGAGGGCTGGGGCTGGCGGAGCAGGCCGGTCTCCACGCCGAGGAGGCCGTCGCATTGCTCGCCGCGCCGCAGTGCCCGCCCGGCCGCCGCACGATCGTCCTCGACCCCTCGCAGCTCTACCTCCAGATCCATGAGTCGTGCGGCCATCCCACGGAGCTGGATCGCGTCTTCGGGACCGAGGCGAGCTATGCCGGGACGAGCTTCATGACGACCGACAAGCTCGACGAGGGCTTCCGCTACGGATCGGACCTCGTGAACATCGTCGCCGACGCGACAGCCCCCGGCGGGATGGGAACCTTCGGCTGGGACGATGAGGGCGTCGCCGCACAGGCCGTGCCGCTCGTCAAGGACGGCATCTTCGTCGGGTATCTCTCGAGCCGAGAGACCGCGCCGCGGATCGCGCGCCAGAGCGGTGGGGCCATGCGTGCCGACGGATGGAACCGCATCCCGTTGATCCGTATGACCAACATCAACCTCCTGCCACAGCCCGGGATGAGCCTCGAGGAGATCGTGGCCGACACCGACGACGGGCTGTACCTCGCGTCGAACCGCAGCTGGTCCATCGACGACCGCCGGCTCAACTTCCAGTTCGCCACGGAGGTCGCCTACGAGATCAAGGGCGGCAAGAAGGGGCGACTGCTCAAGAACCCGACGTACACCGGGATCACGTACGACTTCTGGCGGTCGTGCGACGCCGTCGGCGATGAATCGAGCTACGTGATGCTCGGGACGCCGAACTGCGGCAAGGGCGAACCCAGCCAGACCGGCCACGTCGGACATGCCGTTTCCGGGGCCCGCTTCCGCGACGTCCAGGTCGGGAGTCGGCAAGTGGTAGACAGGACCGGGGCACGGCGACGAGATGGAGCCGCGCGACGCGATGGAGCCGCGCTCCTGGCGATGGCCGAGGATGTCGTCGCGCAGGCGAGTGCCGCGGGAGCGACCGAAGCCGAGGTCCTGTTGACCGCCGGCGACTCCGCCCTGACGCGATTCGCGAACAGCGAGATCCACCAGAACGTCGCCGAGACCGGCACCTCGCTCAACCTGCGCTTCGTGATCGGGAAGCGGATCGGTGTCGCATCCAGTGGACGAACGGACCGCGAGGGACTTGCCCGTCTCGTGGAGACCGCGGCAGCGATCGCGCGTTCGGCCGAGGAACTCGATGACTGGGTCGGCTTGCCCGGCCCGGCCTCCGCGCGCGGCAGCGGGGGCGGGGCGCCCGACCCGACCTCGCGCCCGGCACGCTCGAGCGGCACGGCCGACGCAACCCCCGAGTTCCGCGCCGAGGCCGCGCGCGCCGTCATCGCCGCGGCCGACGCCGCGGGCGTCACTGCGTACGGATCGTTCGCCACGACCGATGAGACGACGGTGGTGGCCAACAGCCTCGGGACGCGGGTGGTCGAAACCCGCTCGAGCGCTCAGCTCCTGACCGTCCACATGTCACCCGATGGCGGGACCGGCTACGCCGAGGCCGTGGCGATGGATGCGACGACGATCGATCCTGCTGCGATCGGGCGCGAGGCCGCGGCGAAGGCGCGCGCGACCGACCGCGCCCAGGCGATCGAGCCGGGCGATTACCCGGTCGTTCTGGAGCCCTACGCGGTCGTCGACATCATGGACATGCTCGGGTTCGTCGGCTTCTCGGGGTTGGCGGTCGAAGAGGGCCGCTCGTTCTACGAGCCCGGCAAGCGGATCGGGAGCGAGCTCGTCTCGATCGTCGACGATGCGGCGGATCCAGCCGGGCTCCCGATGGCGTTCGACTACGAGGGCGTCGCCAAGCGACCCGTCACCCTCGTTGACGACGGCCTGTGCGTCGATGTCGTGCATGACGCTCAGACGGGTGCGCGGGCGGGCATCCAGAGCACCGGACACGGTCTGCCCGCTCCGAACCCCTACGGTCCGTTCCCACTGAGCATGGTGATGGCCCCCGGATCGGCGTCGATGGAGGAGCTGATCGGCGGGATGGAGCGTGGCCTGCTCGTGACCCGCTTCCACTACACGAACGTCGTCCATCCGAAGCTTGCGATCATCACCGGGATGACCCGCGACGGGACGTTCCTCGTGCAGGACGGCAAGATCGTCGCGCCGGTCCGCAACCTGCGGTTCACCCAGTCCTACCTGGACGCGCTCGCCGGCGTCGAGGCGGTCGGCAGCGAACGGCGCACGCTCCGCGGGTTCCTCGGCGCGGTCGTCGTCCCGGCCGTGCGGATCGCGTCGTGGACGTTCACGGGCGCGACCGAACACTAGGAGCCGTCGGCGTCAGTCCGCGCTGACGGTGCGGGTCCCAGCGCGCACACGGTGTCGAGGCGGAGCGCGCGACTGATCGCCTGCCGGTTCCGTGCGATGAGCGCATAGCCGAGACCGATGGCCCAGGCGGCCGGCGGGATCCGACCGAGTGCCGACGGAAGCCGGCCGCCCGGAAGCCGCGCTGCGATCTCGAGCACTGCCCGGCCGCCCGACCGGACGGTGCCGGTCGCCGGATCGATCACATGCAGCTCGTCATGGAGCGGGTGGCCGGCGGCCACGTCCCGCACCTTCGAGCGAGGATCGGATGCAGCCTCCTGGAGGGGTAGCACCTCGAGCGCTCCGGCCCGATCCCAGCGCCGGAGTCGATTCGCGCTTGCCGCGCAGATCCCGCAGTCGCGGTCGTACAGGACGAGCAGGCGCGTGTCGCCGGCGGCCGAGACGCCCGGGATCACGGTGGCTTGGCTAGCGCCAGGCCCGCGCCTGGTCCGGATAGAGACGAACGCGGCGATAGGGCTCACGACCGCGCGATCGGGAGACGAGATTCGCCCGTTCGGCCATCTGGTGCTGCAGGCGGCGGATGTAGGCGTTCTGCGGCGACAGCTCGACGGGCGCGGATCGGTCGAGGACGATGCCGATCGCCTCCTCGGTCTCGCGCAGCGCGGCCTCGCGCGGGTCGAGTTCGAGCGAGAAGATCGAGGTCAGGCTCGCCTGCATCTGCGGGACCGTGTTCGTCTTGAGGACGTAGATCGGCATGGCCCGCTCTTCGGCCTCGCGGATCATCGGCGTTTTCTGGCGGTACTCGTTCTTCAGGGTCATCACGACGTCGGCCTCGTCCAGATCGCGCGCGACGATGACCGGGAGTTGGAGGTCCCGGATCGCCTGTTCGAGACGTTTGCGGCTGACGCCCTGCGGCATGAGGCGCAGCGTCGGGAGCGTCCCGGCGTCCTCGACATGGAGGGCCGGCGATTCATCGGCATCGAGAGGATCGACGCCGACCGGGCGACCTGCTGGACGGGTAACCAGCTCCTCGGCCAGCCCCCCGGCAGACAGGGCCGCCGGACCCGCGCCCCCCGACTCGAGATCGTCGGAATTGACCGGCGCGGTGCCCTCGTCCACGTGAAGCGACTCGAGGGCCTTCGCAGCCTGTTGCCTCCAGGCGAGCTGACGCTCGAACTCGCGGGCATCCCGGGCGCGTGGCTCGGGCGCCGGGACGGCGCCGCGTTCCAGCGGCCCGCGATCGGCGATGTCCCCGGAGACGAACGGCAGGGCGCCCGGGGCACCCGGTTCGGTGGGTCGTGCCGGCGTCTCGCGGCCGGATCCGCCGCGCGACTGACGCCAGCCGCCGGATGCACCCGGTCGATAGCCGGGCCGGAAGCCACCGCGATCCGCCTCGCGGAATCCGGCACCTCGGTACGCCGAGTCGCCGCGCCAGCCCGGGCTCCATCCGCCACGGCTGGCCGGACCCGACCAGTCCCGCGAACCGTTCCGCGCCGAGCTGTTCTCGGGGCGACGGTCGCGGCCGCCCCTGCGATCGATGGACACCCTCCTCGTCGCGCCAGCGCAGCTCGGGCGCGACGGCGTCCCCGCGCAGCAACGCATCGATCGTGTCGGCGACGTCGCTGTGGACCGCCACGCGGTCACGATCCTGGATCTCGACGATCACGTCGAAGGTGGGCGGCGCCTTGCGCTCCAGCACGCTCTTCTGCGTCCGGCGGCGGCGGGCCTCGTCATCGCCCAGCGTCACGCTCTGGATCCCGCCGATGAGGTCGGACAGGGTCGGGTTCAGCATGAGGTTGTCGAGGTTGTTGCCGTGGGCCGTGCCGATCAGCTGGACACCGCGCTCGGCGATGGTCCGGGCGGCCTGCGCCTCCAGCTCGGTCCCGATCTCGTCGATGACGATGACCTCGGGCATGTGGTTCTCGACCGCCTCGATCATCACCTCGTGCTGCATCGATGGCGTGCGGACCTGCATCCGGCGGGCCTTGCCGATCGCGGGATGCGGGATGTCGCCGTCGCCGGCGATCTCGTTCGACGTGTCCACGACGACCACGCGCTTGCCGAGGTCGTCGGCGAGCACCCGTGCGGCCTCGCGCAGCATCGTCGTCTTGCCGATGCCCGGCCGGCCCATGATCAGCGTCGACTTCCCGGTCTCCACGAAGTCCGCGATGATGTCGATCGTCCCGTAGACCGCGCGCCCGATCCGGCAGGTCAGTCCGACGATCTTGCCGCTCCGATTGCGGATCGCCGAGATCCGGTGGAGGGTCCGCTCGATCCCCGCCCGGTTGTCGTCCCCGAACGTCCCGATGTGGTCCACCACGTATGCGATGTCCGCCTCACCGATCTCGCGTTCCAGGAGCATCACCTCCGAGTCCGGAAAGCGCGCCTCCGGGCGACGGCCCAGGTCCAGGACGACCTCGATCACCTGCTCGACCTGCGGCAGGGCACGGACGGCCGCGACGATCTCGGGAGGCAGCGACGCGAGAAGCGCGTCGAGATCGTCGATCAGTTCGCGGCGAGTGTCCTCAGGAGCCACGGGTGACCTCCACTAGCGGACGCCGGCCGGCACGAGGGCCGGTTCGGCGACGCGGACGAGGGTTTCCTTCAGCAGGAGTGTGACGGTGGCGACGGCCTCGAAACCGGCGTCCTCGAGCCGCCGGTCGATGGGTGACTCATAGGTTCGCACGGGAGCGATCACACCGTGCTCGTGACGATGATCGCCCGACTTCGTCCGAGCCGCGATGATCCCGAGCGCGAACGCGACGAGGTCGCTCACGTCATCGTCCGGCCGGGCGAGGATCTTCAGGTAGTGCGGCTGATCCTCGCGGGCGACCCCGATCTGGGCGATCGCCGCGAGCTCGGTGCCGTCCTTGCCGCCCCCCGCTCGCTCGAGCACGAACGACTCGACTTCGGCGAACCGCAGGATCGGGGCGAGGCTGCTGCGCGGGACCCGCGAGTGCATCCCCTGGCGCTCCCAGTCGGCGAGGCGGACCGCCTCGAGCCGCTGGACGGGCTGCGGGGTGACGCTGGCCCAGAGCCGCATGAGCGCGACGGCGTCGAGCGCCGTTGCGGGGCGGATCCCGGCGGCAGCTGCACGCTCCGGCGACCACGGCTCCGGAAGCGCCGTCGACGGCTTGCGGAACAGGACCTTCTCGTCGCCGTAGCGGGCGAAGCCCGCCTGCATGAAGAGCGCGACGTTCCCGTTCTCATCGGCACAGGCGACATGGAAACGGGCCGCGCCGCGCTTCCCCCCTTCGCGCATCAGGTGCTGGACGAGGCGGAAGCGGACATCGCCCGCGAGCGACGACCCGATCGCATCAAGCTCGACGATCGTCCACTCATCGCGCGTCGCCTCACGCTCGACCCGGATGAGCCCACCGAGACGCCCGCCGTCCTCGTGGACGAACAGGAGGTCGTTCGGCCGGAACGCCCCGAGCGGCAGCCGGAAGAGATTGAACATCCCGATCGGCGGCCCATTGACGGGCAGCCCCAGCGAACGCGTGTCCGCGCTCGGGTTCTGGCACAGCCGCGACAGCTCCCCGAGCGCGGCGAGATCGGTCAGCCGCGCAGCTCGGACCTTGCCGCCCTTCGCGGTTCGCGAGCTCGTCATGAGCGCTGCCCTTGAGTGTTTCCGGAGCGACGCGTGGGGTGCGGGCGCCGCCCGGAGCCCTCGCCCGGATCGGCGTGCTCGGACGCCATCACGGCGACGAGTCTGTGGAAGCGCGTCTCACCGGCGAGCTCGGGGTGGAACGAGGTCGCGATCACGTTCCGCTCGCGCACCGCGACGATCCGGCCATCGTCCAAACGCGCAAGGACATCCACGCCGGGACCGGTCCGTTCGATGATCGGGGCGCGGATGAACACGGCATGGACCGGCGTGTCACCGAGGATGGGGACATCGAGGTCGGCCTCGAACGAATCGAGCTGCCGCCCGAACGCGTTCCGCTCGACCGTGACATCGAGCAGCGGCACGATCGGCTCCTCGTCGCCGGCGATCTCGCGAGCGAGCACGATCATCCCCGCACAGGTCCCGAAGATCGGGGCGCCGCGAGCCGCCAGTCGCTCGATGGGCTCGCGCAGCCCCCATCGGTCGATGAGCTTGCGCATCGTTGTGCTCTCGCCGCCGGGCAGGATCAACCCATCCACGTCGCCGAGCTGCGCGGGCAGGCGCACCGCGACGCCCTCCACGCCGATGGCGCGCAGGGTCTCGAGATGCTCGCGAAAGGCCCCCTGCAGGGCCAGGACGCCGATCTTCATGGGGCGGGCTCCGGCGCGTCGCGTTGCCGGCGCGTCGCGCGCTACCAGCCCCTCGTGGCGAGTCGCTCGGCGTCGGGGATGGCCTCCATCGCGATGCCGCGCATCGGAGCCCCGAGACCCTTCGAGACGTCGGCGATGATCGTCGCGTCCTCGAAGTGGGTCGTCGCCTGGACGATCGCGTTGGCCATGCGCGCGGGATCCTCGCTCTTGAAGATCCCCGAGCCCACGAACACACCCTCGGCCCCGAGCTGCATGACGAGGGCCGCGTCGGCCGGAGTCGAGATCCCGCCGGCCACGAAGTTGACGACCGGCAGCTTGCCGTCGGCGGCAACCTGCTTCACGAGCTCGTAGGGCGCCTGCAGCTCCTTCGCGGCCACGAACAACTCGTCTTCGCGCATCCCCTGGAGGCGGCGGATCTCGGCCAGGACGTCGCGCAGCTGGCGAACCGCTTCGACGATGTTGCCCGTCCCGGCCTCGCCCTTGGTCCGCATCATCGCGGACCCCTCGTTGATCCGGCGAAGCGCCTCGCCGAGGTTGCGGCAGCCGCACACGAACGGGACCTTGAAGGCGTGCTTGTCGATGTGATTCGTCTCGTCGGCCGGGGTGAGGACCTCGGACTCGTCGATGTAGTCGACGCCGAGCGCCTCGAGCACCTGGGCCTCGACGAAGTGACCGATCCGAGCCTTGGCCATGACCGGGATGGACACGGCGTCCATGATCCCGACGATCATCTCGGGATCGCTCATGCGGGCGACCCCGCCGGACGCGCGGATGTCCGCGGGCACCCGCTCGAGGGCCATCACGGCGACGGCCCCGGCGTCTTCGGCGATCTTCGCCTGGTCTGGTGTGACGACGTCCATGATGACGCCGCCCTTGAGCATCTGGGCCAGACCCTTCTTGGTCGCCCAGGTGGATGTCTCGACAGTCATCTGCCCCTGGTTCTCCGGTGTCTGCGCTCGGTCTGCCGGCGGCCAGCCGCGGGGTCCTCGCCCGTTCGGGTCGACCGGCCCGCCTTGCGCGCTCCGGATTATGGCACGGGTTTCGTCACGGGCTGATCGGGAAGTCCGCGGAGCGCCGTGGGTGGGCGCCCCGCGGGCGGTGCTGGGTCCTAGGTGACGGCGAACGTCCGGACGCGGCCGTCTGCGGCGGCGACCGCGAGCAGCCTGCCGTCATTGGAGAACGCGAGACCGTAGACGCCCTTGGGCAGTCCGTCGACGATGGCCGGTGGCTCCGCCTCGTCGGCGCTCCACAGGCCGATATGGTTGTCCCACCCGACGGCGATCCGGCTCCCGTCCCGGCTCAGCGCCACCGGCGACACGCTCCCGACGCCGGTCGCGAGCGTGCGGACCACCTCCCAGCCCTCGGACGCCCAGATCGTGGTGCCGGTGGGGCTTGACGCAAGGAGGAACGAGCCATCGCCCGCCCACGCCAGTGACGACGTGACGTGAGTGTCCTCGGCCAGTCGGACGATCTCCAGGCCGGCTGCGTCGCGAACGGACATGCCCGCGCCGACGGTCGATGCCGCCACCGCGCCGTCGGCCGTTCGAACGGCGACGGAGGTGACCGAGCCGCCCAGGTCGAAGGCCAGCGCCGGCGCACGGTCGGCGATGCTCCAGGCCTGCAGCCGGCCATCGTGGCCGCCACTCCAGACGCGATCGCGAGCGGCGTCCAGATCCAGCGCAAGGACCTGCTTCTTGTGTGAGCCGAGAACGGCGGTCTCGCGACGCTGGGTCAGGTCCCACAAGCGCACGGTCCTGTCCGATGCAGCGGTGACCGCCAGCTTCCCGTCCGGTGAGATGCGGACGACCGTGACCGCCGATTCATGGCCGACGAGTTCCCCCTGCTGTTCACCGTCGAGGTTCCAGATCCGGGCCTGGCCCCCGAACCCACCCGATACCAGACTCGCGTCATCGGGGGTGAACACCGCGGTCATGCAATGCCGGTCATGGGCACGGAAGACCATGACCGGGGTGAGCGTCGGACGCTGTGCCAGGCCGACGACGTGCCGGCGTGCGGCGGTGTACGACTCGCCGGTCCGGGCCATGCGCGCACGGATCAATGCCTTCAGATGCTTCTGCTCAGTCATCGTGTCCCTCCGGCCGATCGAGCAGCCCTGCGCACCGTTCGATGGCCCGTGAGGTCGATGACCGTCAGGCCCGCTCGGAGGACAGGGATCCCCTTTGGCTCCTCGAGCGGGCCGCGCAGGGACCCGGACGGAGCTTGGGCGTCGAGCGGACGCCTTGCGACAACGTACGCCCCAGCCGCGGTGGGCGCAAGGTGGGCGTGGAACCCGGACGGCGCGCCCGTCGTCATTGTCGGCGACCCCAGGTTCTGCCGCGTCAACGATGACGCCACCGCCGGTCGACGCTCGCGACGGCCCCAGCTCAGCGCGAGACCGTGCGGACGACTCCCGACATCAGCTTCGTCGCGCGCCGCGCGGCCGTCGGCGAAAGGCGACTGACGGCCTCGACGAGCTCGAGGACGTCGTCGTCGGGAAGGCCGCCCAACAGGTCGAACAGGCGCAGGATCGTGGTGTCCGGAACGCGGCCGAGGAGCTGGAGCCCGCGTTCGAGCTCCCGTGGTTCCAGTTGTGGCACCAGGCCGACGGCCCGATCGAACAGCCGAACGAACACGAGGAACGCGCTGAGCCACTCGGTCAGCCGCGCCAACTCGGCATCGGCGGGTGCAGCGGCTGCGGCTGCAGCCGCCTCCGCGGCGGTTCGTTCGAGGACATCGATGATCGGGTCGCCCTCGCGCACCTTGCGCTCGGCAACGACACGTCCGAACCAGCGCCAGTGATCGCCCACCGCGAGATAGGCGGCTCCCGCCGGTCCACGTCGGCCGACGCGGCGCGGCTCCTCGACGCGTTCGACGATCCCCCACGACTCGGCCTCGGCCAGCGCCAGGCTCGCGGCACGATGGGAGAGGCCGAGGGCTTCGCGAACTTCGCGCTCGGTCAGCGGCTCCTGGCGGGCCATGAGGTACGCGTGGACCCGCGCGATCGCAGGCGCGACACCCCAGGCGCCGCCCATCTCCCCCCAGGCCTCAGCCAGGCGCAGCCGGATCGCCTCCGCCGGGCCGGTCGGGGTGGCCAGCCCGCCATCGGCAGAAACATGCGTCTTGACAGTAGCGTGTTTATCGGTCATAACTTGCTATACGAGAGTAGCACATGGGAGTCCGGCGATGACCGACACGGCACAGTCGATCCCGACGCGGGCGAACCCGCTTGAAGCGAACCAGCCGGAGGCGAAGCAGTCGAGCACGGGGTTCGCCGTACGGATCGTCGGTGCCCTGGTCGGACTCATCGTGGCCTTGGTCCCCGTCGCGTTCGACCAGGCGACCGGTCAGGGATACGGCGAACTCATCGCGATCGGCCTGATCGTGGGGCCGGTCCTCGGCATGCTTCACGGCGAAGAGGTGCGCGTCGATCAATTCCGTCTCGGTCTCGCCGCACGGATGGCGATCCTGGCGGTCATCCTCGGCGACGTGCTCTTCGTCATGTCGCTGGCCGCCGAATCGACGTCGACCGACGGCCTCGTCGCGGGCATCGTGCTCATCTTCGTGCTCGGCCTGCTGACCGTTGGCCCGCTGATGGCGGTCCTCACCTTCGCCTGCGCAGTCGTCTGGCAGGTGCTCCTTCGAGTCGTACTGAGCGCCACAAGGCGATGGACCGCGGCGGAGGGCTCGACTCGATGAAGGTCGTCATCGCCGGTGGGTCCGGACTCATCGGTGGCGCGATCGCTCGTTCGTTGCTGGCGGACGGCCATGCCGTCGCGATCCTGAGCCGGACGCCCGACCGAGCACGGAGGCGCCGCGGACGTGGACTCGAGGCGGCCGACTTCGTCGCCTGGTCTGCTCGGGCCGATGCGGCGCTCGTCGCAGCGCTCGATGGCGCCGATGCGATCGTGAACGTCGCCGGCGAGGCCATCGGTCCGAGGCCATGGATCCTTGGTCGGAAGCGAGCGATCGTCGCCAGTCGTGTCGACAGCGCCGGAGCCCTCGTCGAGGCGATCCGCCGCCTCCCTCCGGATCGTCGGCCACGGGTCCTCGTCAGCGCATCCGGCACCGATGTCTACACCGGCCGCGACGTCGAACCGGCGATCGAATCCACGCCTCCAGCGGGTGGTTTCCTGGGCGAGTTGGGTGTCGCCTGGGAGGGTGCCTCGGCTCCGGCCGAATCGCTCGGGACACGCGTCGTGGCCGTCAGGACCGCCTTCGTACTGGGCCGCGCAGCACCGCTGTTCTCCCTCCTGCGCTGGCCCTTCCGCTTCTTCCTCGGCGGACGGCTCGGCAGCGGCCAGCAGTGGTTCAGCTGGGTCCACATCGCAGACCTCGTCGGGATCTACCGACTCGCGATCGACGATGAGCGCCTCCAAGGGCCGATCAACGCAGCCTCACCCGGGTCCGTGAGACAGGAGGAGTTCGCTCGCGCACTCGGGCGCGCGATGGGCCGCCCGGCATGGTTCCCGGTTCCCGAGGTCCTGCTCCGGCTGGTGCTGCGCGAACAGGCAACGCTCATCGTCGACTCGCGACGGGTGGCACCGGCGCGAGCGCTCGAACTCGGCTACCGGTTCCGATTTCCGACGCTCGACGCTGCGCTGGCCGATCTCGTCGGGTAGCGCGTCTCAGCGAGCCAGCGCGAGCGCGCTCCAGACCTCGACATAGGGCGGCCCATCAGGGTCCACGTCGAACGTGCATGTCGCGATCGTCTCGACCCCGCCGAGGGTGGAGAACTCGTAGATGATCTCCTGCCCGTCGAAGTTCACCGGGCACTCCCCGGTGAAGGGCCGGCTCTTGATCAGGGCGAAGTCAGCCGCGCGAATCGCACCGGACAGCGCTGCAAGCGCGTCCGCCGGCACGGTCCCGAGCTCGGCGACGACCGGGGCGAGCTGGTGGACGCGCCCGTCGGATTCGATCGCGATGCGCGACCCGCACGGAGGGTCGATGCACTCGCCACCGCGCGTTTCCACGACGACCAGCGTGCCACCGAGTCCGGGCACGGGGATCGCCGAGCAGGCGACGGCCACGAACGCGATGAGCGCGATCAGATACCTCATGGCTCGCGAGACGCCGCCACGGCTCGTCTGGTTCCCGGTCGCGTCGGCCGCACCGTCACTACACTTGCCGCCATGGCCGTCCTGCGCAGTCGGATCGATCCCTCGGCCGAGGACGCACGCGCCAACCACGATGCGATGACGACGCTCGTGGATGACCTCAGGAAGCGCCACGCCCAGGTCGCCGAGCGCGGCGCCGGCGGCGACGATCGGTCGATCGCGCGCCATCGGGAGCGCGGCAAGATCGCCGTGCGTGATCGGATCGACCGGCTGATCGACCCCGGGAGCGCGTTCCTCGAGCTGTCCGCGCTCGCGGCCAACAGCCTCTACGACGACGAGGCGCCGAGCGCGGGGATCGTGACCGGGATCGGCAAGGTCGAGAGGACCACGGTCGTGATCGTCGCCAACGACGCGACGGTCAAGGGCGGCACGTACTACCCGATGACGGTCAAGAAGCACCTTCGCGCCCAGGAGATCGCCCTCGAGAACCGGCTTCCGTGCATCTACCTCGTGGACTCTGGGGGCGCGTTCCTGCCCCTCCAGGCCGAGGTCTTCCCGGATCGCGACCACTTCGGGCGGATCTTCTACAACCAGGCGCGGATGTCCGCGGCAGGGATCCCCCAGGTCGCGCTCGTCATGGGCTCGTCGACGGCCGGCGGCGCGTACGTGCCGGCGATGAGCGACGAGACGGTCATCGTCAAGGGCACCGGCACGATCTTCCTCGGCGGTCCGCCGCTCGTGAAGGCCGCGACCGGCGAGGAGGTGAGCGCCGAGGACCTCGGCGGCGCCGACGTCCACGCGCGCATCTCGGGCGTCGCCGACCACGAGGCGCTCGACGACGAGCACGCCCTGGCCCTCGGGCGATCCATCGTGGCCAACCTGAACCGCCGCGCCCCGACGCCGCCCTGGGATCGCCGCCCGCCCGAGCCGCCCGCGGTGGATCCGGCGGGCACGGGCGACGCCGCTCACCTGTACGCCGCAGTCTCGGCCGACCCGCGCCGCTCCGTGCCGGTTCGCGAGGTCATCGCCCGCCTCGTCGACGGCTCGCGCTTCCACGAGTTCAAGCCGCTCTACGGCGAGACCCTCGTCACCGGCTTCGCCCACATCGAGGGCTATCCGGTCGCGATCCTCGCCAACGACGGCATCCTCTTCAGCCAGTCCGCGCTGAAGGGCGCCCACTTCATCGAGCTCGCGTGCCAGCGCCGGATCCCGCTCGTCTTCCTCCAGAACATCACCGGCTTCATGGTCGGGCGCGAGTACGAGGCCGGCGGCATCGCCAAGGACGGGGCGAAGCTCGTGACGGCCGTCGCGTCAGCCGAGGTTCCCAAGTTCACGGTGTTGATCGGCGGGAGCTTCGGGGCCGGCAACTACGGGATGGCCGGACGGGCGTACCAGCCGCGCTTCCTGTGGTCCTGGCCGAATTCGCGGATCTCGGTCATGGGCGGCCAGCAGGCGGCCCGGGTCCTGTCGACGGTCCGCGAGCAGTCGCTCCCCGGCGGGGGCTGGGCGTCGGACGCAGAACGCGAGGCGTTCGAAGCGCCGATCCTCGAGACCTACGAGCGAGAGGGCTCTCCGTACTTCGCTACGGCCCGGCTATGGGACGACGGGGTCATCGATCCGCTGGACACGCGCCGCGTCCTGGCGATGGGCATCGAGGTCGCGCTCCACGCACCGATCCCCGAGACACGCTTCGGCGTGTTTCGGATGTAACGGCAGCGGGGTCAACCGCCCTCGCGCATCCCCCACGGCGAGCCGTAGTCGGTCAGCAGGTCGAGGAACGGCTTCGCGTCGAACGCCTCCGGGCCCAGTACGCCGGTGCCGGACCACGCACCTGTCGACAGCAGCTCCAGGGCCACGACCGGGTTGACCGCGGTCTGCCACACGACGGCCTGCGACCCGTACTCGCGCATCGACCAGTCGTTGTCGACCACGTGGTAGAGGTAGACCTCGCGCGGCTTGCCATCCTTGCCGGTGCCGGTCACCCAGGTCCCGGCGCAGGTCTTGCCATGCATCCGGTCCCCGAGCGTCGCGGGATCGGGCAGCGCGGCCGCGACGACGTCCCGTGGTGAGACCTCGACGCCGCCCACCCGCAGCTTGTCGGTCCGGTCGAGGCCGAGCTGATGGAGGACCTTGAGGACGTTGATGAACTCGTCGCCGAGGCCGTACTTGAACGTGACCCGCTTCGCCTTGACCCAGCGCGGCACGAGCAGGACCTCCTCGTGCTCGACGTTCACGCATTCGACCGGCCCGATCCCCTCGGGGAAGTCGAACACCTCGGGCTCGCTGAACGGTGGTGTCGTGAACCAGCCGCGCGCCTCCTCCCAGATGACGGGCGGGTTGAGGCACTCCTCGATCGTCGTCCAGATGCTGAACGACGGGGCGAAGTCGTAGCCGTCGACGGTGATGTTCGCGCCATCGCGCACGCCGACCTCGTCGATCTCGGCGAACAGGTGGTCCGTGGCATAGCGGGCGAACACGTCCGAGAGCCCCGGCTCCACGCCCATCCCCACGAGCGCCAGGCGCCCGGCCGCCTCCCACGCCGTCGCCTGCGCGAACTGCTCGTCGCCGAGCTTCACCCCGGTCAGCGCGTGCGGCTCGTCGGGATGTGGATGGGACAGGCTCATCGCCATGTCGAGGTAGTCCGCGCCGGCAGCCAGACACCCCTCGAAGATCGGCATCACGAAGCGCGGGTCTACGGCGTTGAGGACATGCGTGCTGCCGTGTTCGCGGATCAGTGCGGCCACCGCCTCGGCGGACGAAGCGTCCACACGAGCCGGCACGACACGTGCGTCGCCGGAGCGGTCGGCCACCGCCTTCGCCCGCGCCTCGTCATAGTCCGCGATCACGAGCTGCTTGAAGAACGAGCGCCGGATCGCCGTGGGAACGAAGGCGCTCCCGACGCCACCCGCGCCGATCACCAGGATCTGCATCAAACCCTCCCAGACACCAGGGATTCACGTCACATGACCGTATACTGCGCCGTACGCGCGGGAAGGGCCCGGACCTGCGAGCCGGGGCTCGATCCTTGCGCCCTGGAGGACCGACCCATGAAGACGAACCTGCGAGCCAGACTGCTTCCGACGATGGCCGTCGTTGCCCTCGTCGCCGCCGCGTGTAGCGGCGCTGCGACGCCCAGCCCCAGCGCGGCCCCCGCGACGGGCGGGCCATCACCCGCCAGCACGCCCGCATCCACGGAGCCGACCAGCAACCTGCCCGACCTCGGCGGCCGAGCGGTGACCATCGCGATCGAGAACAACTACATCCCCTTCAACTACATCCGGCTCGATACCCGCGAGCCCGGCGGCTGGGACTACGATGCCCTCACGGCCATCTGCGACCTGCTCAACTGCGTGCCCGAGTTCATCGAGCAGACGTGGGATCCGATGATCGACCAGGTGTCGCAGGGGCAGTTCGACGTCGGGACCGGCGGCATCACGATCAAGGAGGATCGCAAGGACAAGGTCGACTTCTCCGACGCGTTCATCCGAACCGCGCAGCGCATGATCGTGGTCTCCGGCGAGTCACGGTTCAGCACGGCGGCCGAGCTCGCGGCCCTCAGCGATGCGGCGATCGGGACCCAGCTCGCCACGACCAACTACGACCTCGCGGTCGAGCTGTTCGGCGAGTCGCGCGTGCGCGGCTTCGACACGTTCCCGTTCGCGGTCCAGGCCCTGATCTCCGGGGATGTCGATGCGGTCGTGATCGACGAGCAGGCGGGGGATGGCTATGTCTCCGAGAACGCCGGCCGGATCGAGCTGCTCGCGGAGGAACTGACCAGCGAGGAACTCGGGTTCATCTTCCCGAAGGGGAGTGACCTCGTCGGGCCGTTCAACCTTGCCCTGGCGGAGCTGCGCGCGACAGGGGTTCTCGACCTGCTGTACGAGGCGTACTTCACGGAAACGTTCGTCATCACCCAGGACCAGGTGTGCGGCGGCGCCTACAAGGAAGAAGGCGATCCCTGCTAGGGCGAGAGCGCTAGCAAATCGAACAGCCGTGTCAACCGTTGACCCCGTGCCATGCCGGAATCGGCATGGCACGGGTTGATCGCCCGGTGGTCATCGTGCTCGGATGAGCGACATCGACCTGACCGGCCCGCTCCACGAGCGGCCGATCCAGCTGCCAGGACAGATCACGCGCCAGAACTTCCCGTGGTGGCTCGTGATCATCGGCGCCTTCCTGCTCTGGATGCTCGTGCTGATCCTGACCACGAGCGACTTCCGCGACGCCTTCGAATTCATGCGCGAAGGCCTGTCGATCACCCTCTATGCGACGCTCGTGGGCTTCTCGCTCTCGATGGTGATCGGCCTGGTCGTCGGGCTCGGCAGGGTCAGCACCAACGTCGTCATTCGCAACGTTGCCACGGCCTACGTGGAGTTCATCCGCGGGATCCCGCTCCTCGTCGCGCTGTTCGTCTTCGCCCTGGTCGTGGTCCCATTGGTCGTGGAGACGCTCGCCGGCATCGGCGTGCCGATCACGATCCGCCAGGTCTCGCCGGAGAATTGTGGCGTGATCGCGCTCGCGATCATCTATGGCGCCTACATCGCCGAGATCATCCGGGCGGGGATCCAGTCCGTGCCGCATGGGCAGACTGAGGCCGCGCGGTCTACGGGGATGACCCACGCCCAGGCCATGCGCCACATCGTCCTGCCGCAGGGGATCCGCAATGTGTTGCCGGCGCTCGGCAACGACTTCATCGCGATGCTCAAGGACTCGGCCCTGCTCAGCGTCCTCGCGATCGGCGAGATCACCCACCGCGCCAAGCTTTACGCCGGATCGAGTTTCGACATCCGCGAGGCGTACCTGGCCCTCACCTTCCTCTACCTGACCATGACGATCGCGCTGAGCCTGCTCCTCCAGCTGTACGAACGGAGGCTGCGTCGTGGCGCCAACTGACGCGGCGATGGTCGCGATCCGCGGCCTGTACAAGCATTTCGGTGAGATCAGGGCCGTTCAGGAGTTCGATCTCGATGTGGCGCGAGGCGAAGTCGTCGTGATCGTGGGGCCCAGCGGGTCGGGCAAGTCAACGGTGCTGCGCTGCATCAACCACCTCGAGGAGCCGACCGCGGGTGAAGTTCACATCGATGGCCGACTCGTCGGCCATCGCCGCGGCGACATCAACGCGGTTCGTCGCGAGGTCGGCATGGTCTTCCAGCAGTTCAACCTGTATCCCCACCTGACCGTCCTTCGCAACGTGACGATCGCGCTCGAGCTCGTCCGCAAGGTCAGCAGGGACGAGGCGCTGAAGATCGGCCGAGAGCAGCTCACCCGGGTCGGCATCCTCGAGAAGGCGGACGCATACCCGCGCCAGCTGTCCGGTGGACAACAGCAGCGGGTGGCCATCGCGAGGGCCCTCGCGATGAACCCGAAGGTCATGCTCTTCGACGAACCCACGTCCGCCCTGGACCCCGAGATGATCAAGGAGGTCCTCGACGTGATGCTCGATCTGGCGAAGGGCGGGATGACCATGATCGTCGTGACCCACGAGATGGGGTTCGCCAAGGCCGCGGCGGACAAGGTGGTCTTCATGGACGAAGGCCGGGTCGTCGAGGAGGGTCCTCCGGAGCGGATCTTCAGCCGGCCCAAGGAGGAGCGAACCCAGCTCTTCCTGAGCCGGATCCTCGCCCACTGACCCGTCCCGGCGTGCGGGGCGCCGGAAGCTGTAGGGTTCGGGCCGTGCCGATCGTCGCCCGTCTGAACATCGCGCCCGTCAAGGGCCTCGCCCTCGAGACTCGGTCCAGCGTCCGGCTGGAGCCGTTCGGGGTGGCCGAGGATCGCCGTTTCTATCTCGTCGATCCCACCGGTCGCCTCGTGGACGGGCTCATCGCGGGTCCGATGGTCGCGGTCTCCGCGTGGACCGATCCCACGGGGAGCCGGCTGCGGTTGACGTTCCCGGACGGCCGCATCGTCGAGGACGACGTCCGCGTCACCGACCCGATCGAGACGGCGATCTACGGGCGGACCGCCGTGGGCCATATCGTCGACGGTCCGTGGGCGGCGGCGCTCGAACCGATCGCCGGCCGGCCGCTTCGTCTCGTCCGCGTCGACGAACCGGGACGGACGCGGACGGAGCACCCCGCGACCCTCATCGGCGATGGCTCGCTGGACCGACTCGCCCAGAATCTCGGGGTCGCGAGCGTGGATGCGCGGCGGTTCCGGATGCTCATCGAGCTTTCCGGAGCGGAGCCGCACCAGGAGGACACGTGGTGCGGTCGGCGCGTCGCGATCGGCGAGGTGATCCTGACCGTCTCGAAGCCGGTCCCGCGCTGCGCGATCACGACGCAGGATCCCGACAGCGGCGAGCGCGACCTCGACACGTTGCGCACGATCATCGCCTACCGCGGTCTGCGCGACGGCAAGGACATCGACTTCGGGGTCTGGGGCGAGGTGGAGCGACCCGGCACGATCCGCGTCGGGGACACTGCCAATCCTCTCGACTAGGTCCCGTCGCGCCCGTCGGCTGGCTCAGCGGGCTCAGCGGGCTCAGCGGGCTCAGCGGGCTCAGCGGGAGGATGTGGAGCCCAACGCCTGACGGCGACGACCCAGGCCGCCGAGGCGACGACGATGAGCGGCGCGACCCCGATCGCCGCCTCGACGCCCGTGTCGAGCGTCTGACCGGCGACGTCGATCCCCTGGCTGAAGCCGCTCACCAGACCCACCGCCACGAAGACCCCGATCATCGCCGAGAACGCGGCCGCGGTCGGCGCAGCGATCCCCATCGCCACGCCTGCGACGATCGACGTGACACGCCCCTCGAGTGCCGATGGCGTCAGGATCGCGCCGAGCAGGCCGAGCCCCGGGATGCTGCCGGTCGCGACGACGATGGCGAATCCCAGCCGCAGGTCATCGCGCGCGACCTCGACGGCCGGGGCGAGCATGACCGCGATGGCGACCGTCACGCCGAACAGGACCGCCCCGAAGAGGGCGCCGCGCCTGGCCGCGCGGATCGCGACGAGCCGCTGCCCGGTGAGATCGGGGCGCCAGTCCGGGCTCCATGGACCCACCCGGCTAGACCGGCTGAGCGGCAGGAACGACCATTCGGCTCATCCTCCCCGCCTCATTCCGGTGCGCGGCGTCACCATCGAACGGCGGCACGGGATAGGCCTTTCGTACCACCCGACGTAGGATGGCGGGGCACTTCATCACGTCCACGTCATCGGTGGGCGCAACCATCCCATACTTCGGGGGAACAACCTGATCATGAACGTTCGACGACGCGCCCACGGCGCTGGCGACCCGCGCCGACACGCGAGGCTCTCGCTCGCGGCCATGTTCATCCTTCTTGCCGCGTCGTTGGGCGCCGCCACGTTCATCAGCGCAGCGACGCCTGTCACGGCCGGGTACCAGGACCACCTCTACGGCGACCCGAACGTCCCGGGCGGGGACGACGTCACCGCGCCGCGCAACCAGAGCAAGGTCTGGTTCCATGACGGGAAGTGGCACGGGCTGCTGCTCGACAATGCAACGGCCAAGTATCGGATCTACAAGTTCGATATGGCGACCCAGAACTGGACATCCACAGGCGTCCAGGTCGACGAGCGCAACCGCTCGCACGGCGATGCCCTCGCCGACGGCAACACCCTGTGGGTGGCGTCGGCCTACAACTCGGCCGTGGGCACGGCGGCCAAGGACCTCCGCGTCTACAAGTTCACGTACAACGGCACCACCAAGGTGTACAAGCTCTCGAGCGGCTATCCGAAGCTCATCCCGGGCACGAGCACCGGCACCAAGAACGCGACGATCGCCAAGGACACCACCGGTGTGCTGTGGGTCGCCTACACCCAGAACAACCGGGTCAAGGTCGCGAGTTCGATCAACGGCGGAACGACCTGGACGACGGCGGACCTGCCCGGCATGGTCAACGATGCGACGTCAGACGACATGGCCGCGATCGCCCCGATCACGAGCGGCGGCGTCAACGGCGTCGGCGTGATGTGGGGTAACCAGTCGGCACCCTCCGATGATGCCTTCTACTACCAGGCCCACAAGGACGGCGATCCCATCGGCACCTGGCAGGCAGTCGAGGTCGTCATGGGTACGCCCGGCGTGGAGACGTACACGGCCGACGACTCGATCAGCCTCAAGACCGACCTCGACGGACGTGCCATCGCGGCGATCAAGACGTCGAAGAACGCCGACCCGGGGCCGAACGGCAGCGATCCGCTGGTCGCGGTCGTCCGGCGCTCCGATGTCGCCCTCGACGTCGCCGGAACCTGGACCGTGCATACCGTGACCAATGTCACGACGAAGGGCACGCGCCCGCTGCTCGTGATCGACAGCCAGAACAGCCAGGCCAACGTCTTTCTGACCCATCCGACCCTGGATTCGGACGGCACCCAGGTGATCTACCGGCGCACCGCGCCGCTCTCGACGCTCAGCTTCGGGGCTTCGTCCCTGGGCACGGCCGTCATCTCGAGCGCGACGGAACTCGCCATCAACGATGCCAACTCGTCGAAGCAGGCAGCCACCGCCCCGAGCGGGATGCTGATCATCGCGGCCAACATCCCTACGCGTCGCTACATGCATGCGTGCATCGGCGACCCGTGCCCGGTGGCACCGGTCGCGGACTTCACGGCCAACAAGACATCTGGTCCGGCACCGCTCGCCGTCCAGTTCACCGATTCGACGACGAACACCCCCACCTCGTGGGCGTGGGACTTCGACAACGACGGCCTGACCAATTCGACGGCGCAGAGCCCGCTCTACACGTACCTCCAGGCAGGCACGTACACGGTCAAGCTGACCGCGACGAATGTCGCCGGGTCGAGCATCAAGACGCGCACCAGCTACATCACCGTCAGCGAGGGGCCCAAGGCCGGGTACTTCCCGATCGACCCCGTCCGGTTGCTGGACAGCCGCACGGGCAACGGGCTCAGCGGCGTCTTCAGCGCGAACGTCGCGCGGACCTGGCAGATCGGCGATCGCAGCGGGATCCCTGCTGATGCCATCGCCGTCACCGGCAACCTCACGGTCGTCGGCCAGACGAAGGCCGGTTACATCTCGATCGGTCCCGATCCGACCGTGCTGGGTGCCACCTCATCGATCAATTTCCCCGTCAAGGACATCCGGGCGAACGGCGTGACACTGCCCCTGAGCGCGCTGGGCAAGCTCAGCGCGGTCTACAAGGCACCGGCCGGCGCGACGACGCATCTCGCGTTCGATGTGACCGGCTACTTCGTGCTCTCCACGAACTCCGGGGCCACGTACAACGAGGTGACCCCGGTCCGCCTCCTCGACACCCGCTATGGCAACGGTCTGTCCGGCATGTTCCTGTCCGGGACACCGCGCACGTTCCAGATCACCGGGCGTGAGGGGATCCCCGGCAACGCGACGGCCATCACGGCGAATCTCACCGTGGTGGGCCAGACCAACGCCGGCTACGTTTCGCTCGGGCCTGTCGCCGAAGTCTCGCCTCAGACGTCCACGATCAACTTCCCGGTGAATGACATCCGGGCGAACGGCGTCACGGTCAAGCTCAGCGGGACAGGAACGCTGAGCGCCGTCTACAAGGCGGCGGCGGGCGGGACTCACCTCCTCCTGGACATCACCGGCTACTTCACCAACGACTCCGGCGGGGCACGCTTCGTCGCCCTGAACCCGGCCCGTGTCCTGGATACGCGTGCGGCCAACGGGCTGTCCGGCGTGTTCCTGGCCAACACGCCTCGAACCTGGACCGTCGGCGGCCGGGGCGGGGTCGACATCGGGGCGGTGGCCGTCATCGGCAACGTGACCGTGGTCAACCAGACGAAGGCCGGCTACGCCGCGGTCACCCCGACGTCAAATGCCACACCCGGAACGTCGACGATCAACTTCCCCGTCGGGGACATCCGGGCCAACGGCTTGACCGTCAAGCTGGGTGCGGCCGGGGCATTGAGCTCGGTGTACAAGGCGTCGACCGGGTCCACCCACCTCATCTTCGACGTCTTCGGGTACTACAAGTAGCCGAAGACACGAGCGGGCCACGGGCGAGGCGATCGGGGAGGAAGACTCCGGGGGACGCCTCGCCCGGCCCCGCGGTTCGTGCGCGGGTCGGTAGGATGCGCGCATGCAGTCCGAAGGCACACGGGTCGAACGAACCGGACCGGGGGGGTCGTCGCCCGGGTGATCCTCGATCGCCCGGAGCGCCACAACGCGTTCGATGCGTCGATCATCGCCGGCCTGCGGTCGATCTTCGGGGCACTCGCCCGCGAGGGCCCGGATGCCCTGCGAGCCGTGGTCCTGTCCGGGGCCGGGCCATCGTTCTGTGCCGGGGCCGACATCGACTGGATGCGCGCGGCCATGACCCTCGACGTCGAGGGCAACGAACAGGACGCGATGGCGATGGCCGACATGTTCGAGACGATCGACACCTGCCCGGTGCCGGTCATCGCACGCGTGCACGGTTCGGTGCTCGGCGGCGGGATGGGGCTATGTGCCGTTTCCGACCTGGTCGTTTCGGAATCCGGGACTCGCTTCGGGTTCACCGAGACCCGCCTCGGGATCCTGCCGGCTGTCATCGCCCCGTTCGTGATCGCCAAGATCGGCGAATCGAATGCCCGCGCCCTGTTTCCGGGAGGGCGGCGGTTCGATGCCCTGCGCGCCCAGCGGATCGGGCTGGTCCATGAGGTCGTCGAAGGGGACGAGGCGCTCGACTCCGCCGTCGACGCGGCGGTCTCCGACGTGCTGGCCGCCGGCCCGACGGCGGCTCGTGCGGCGAAATCGATCGTGCGCGAGGTCCGCGGCCTGGGTCACGGATCGTCCAAGTGGCACACGGCTCGCGTGATCGCCCGTCAGCGCACGTCCGACGAGGCGCAGGAAGGGTTCGGTGCGTTCTCCGAGAAGCGCCGCCCCGCCTGGGCGCCCGACGAACCCGCCGGCTGACCGGCCCAAGACGTGGTCGACAGTTCTGCCGCCGCCGCTTCTGCCGCCGCCGATCCTGCCGCCGCGACCTCGTGTCCCGGGTGCGGCGCAGAGGTCCCTGACATCGACGGTCCCGCGCATCGGTACATCGGTGCGTCGCCCGGCTGCTGGGCGATCTTCGCGGAACTGACCGGCACCGCCCGACTGGCGATGGTCCCGGCGCCGCACGGCCCGCTGGCGGTCGACGCGTACGCGGTGCAGCATCCGGGCGTGCCCGGGCCGCAGTCGACCCAGTCCGTGTGGGTGCACCTCGTCGCGCTGCACCTCATGCTCGAGAAGGGTTGGAGCGCCGACCAGGCAATCCGGATCCGCAAGGCCGCAGCGGACGCCTCGGCCGGCTGGCCCTGGCTCGAACCCCCGGCATCTCTCGGGCCGCTCACGATCGTGGACGTGGCGCGCGTCGCCGGGGCTGACGCTGGCGGATTAGCTGCCGAGCACCAGCGGATCGTTCGCGAGTGGGTCGTCGGTTGCTGGGAGGCCTGGTCGGCGGCACACCCGCAGGTTCGCGCCACGGCGGCGAAGGTCGTCGGGTCCTAGCCGCCGTCGACCCCGCGCACCTCACCGGCAGAGTCATCGAAGAAGACCGCGACCTCATCGAGCGGCTTGCGCGTGAGGTCCGGCACCTCGGCATCGGTCGCCGGGTAGCCCACCGGGAGAAGGACGAACGGTCGCTCGTTCTTCGGCCGGCCCAGGATCTCGGTCAGGAAGCCCATCGGCGAGGGCGTATGGGTCAAGGTCACAAGGCCCATGCGGTGGATCGCGGCGATGAACATCCCGCACGCGATCCCGACGCTTTCGCGGGCGTAGTAGTGCTTCTTCACGTGACCGTCGGCGAACCGCCCGTTGACCTGCTCGAAGAGGACGACGATCCATGGCGCGACATCGAGGAAGTCCTTGTGCCAGTCCGTCCCGATCGGCTCGAGGGCGTCGATCCACTCCTGGGGCATCCGCCCACCCTCGTAGCTTTCGCGTTCCTCCTCTTCGGCGGCGACGCGGATCCGATGCTTGATCTCGGGGTCGCTCACGGCAACGAACGTCCACGGCTGCTGGTGGGCACCCGAGGGCGCCGTCGAGGCCGCACGGATCGCCAGCTCGATCGCCTCGCGCGGCACCGGATCCGGGGCGAACGCGCGGACGCTTCGACGCGCGTCCATCTCACCGAGGACGACGCGGCCCCGCTCCAGGACGTCGCTGACGGGGACACGAGGGGGCCGGAACGGCACGAAACGCGGCATCGCGTCGCATTGTAGGAGCAGGCACGCCGGGTTCGGAGGCTTCACCTCGATCAGCGTGCTCGTATGCGACAATCGCGCCATCTTGAGCGAGGAGCTGTCTCCACGGCAGGCCGCTGCGCGGATCGGGGCCACGACACGCTCCGTGCAGCGCTGGATCGCGATCGGTCGCCTCCCCGCGCGACGCGTCGGTGGTCGTTGGCGTGTCGCAAGTGACGCGATTGACGCGTTTGGGGTGAAGGCCGTGCCAGCGAGGGACCGCTCGACACTTCCCGGTCGCCCGATCCGGCGACTGTTCGTCGCGAACCGGGGGAGATCGCGGTCCGGATCGCGCGAACCTGCGCCGAGCTCGGCATCGACGTGATCGTCCCGCCCACGGAGGGGCCGGGGGCGCTCGACCTGCTCGATGTCGAAGCCGTCGTGAGCGCAGCCATCGGGAGTGCCGCCGATGCGATCCACCCCGGGTTCGGCTTCCTCGCCGAGAACGCGGCCTTGGCCGAGGCCGTCGCCGCGGGCGACATGATCTGGGTCGGACCGCCGCCGTCCGCCATCCGGGCGATGGGCGACAAGGCCGCAGCTCGCCGCCTGGCAACGTCGCTCGATGTCCCGGTGATCCCCGGGTACGACGGCACGGCGCAGGACGACGAGACCCTCGTCGCGGAGGCCGCGCGGATCGGCTGGCCGGTCCTCGTGAAGCCTGCTGCGGGCGGCGGGGGCAAAGGGATGCACACCGTTCGGGTGGCCGAGCGACTGCCGGGTGCCCTGGCCGCCGCGCGGCGCGAAGCCCGGTCGGCGTTCGGCGATGATCGGCTGATCCTCGAGCGACTCGTTGAGGGTCCCCGGCACGTCGAGATCCAGGTCCTGTTCGATGCGCACGGCAACGGGGTCCATCTCGGCGAGCGCGACTGCTCCCTCCAGCGGCGCCACCAGAAGATCCTCGAGGAGTCGCCGTCGCCCGGGGTGGACCAGCACCTCCGTGAGCGGCTGGGTACGTACGCGCTCGCCCTGGCCGGCGCGGTCGGGTACGTGGGGGCCGGCACGTGCGAGTTCCTCGTCGACGATCGTGGCGGGATCTGGTTTCTCGAGATGAACACGCGACTCCAGGTGGAGCACCCGGTCACCGAAGCCGTCACCGGGCGGGATCTCGTGGCGGATCAACTGCGGATCGCGGAAGGCGCGGCGCTCGGGGTCCACCAGGGTGAGATCGGCGCGCGCGGGCACGCGGCCGAGGTGCGCGTCTACGCCGAGGACGCGGACGATGGGTTCCTGCCGGCCACCGGCCGGATCGAGCGGTTGGGATGGCCGAGTGGCCCGGGGATCCGCGTCGATGCCGGTGTCGAGCTCGGCACCGAGATCACGAGCCGCTTCGATCCGATGCTGGCGAAGATCATCGCCCACGGCAAGGATCGCGCCGAGGCGTTCGATCGCCTGGCGTCCGCGCTCGACGCGACGGTGATCCTCGGCGTGACGACGAACCTTCGGTTCCTACGCTGGGTCGTGAACGAGCCGGCCCTGCGCGCGGGCCAGGCCAGGATCGATACGCTCGAGCGGATCTGGCCGCCGGACGATCTGAGCGAGCGAACGCGCGTCCCCGATACGGCGTGGGCCATCGCTGGCCGCGAGCTCGGTACGGCACCGCTCGACGTCGGGTCGGCAGCGGCTCGCGCCACGGGCTCGGCACCCCAGGTCACGTCGGGCGGCGACGTCTGGTCGGGTGGGTGGCGACTCGGGGGACGGGCGCGCGCCGCGGTCGAAGGCGAGGACGAGATCCGGGTCGTCCGCCTCGAAGCGACCGATGTGGATCGAACGGATCAGCCGGCGTGGGTCCGGGTGGGCGACACCGTGCACGTCGATGTCGGAGGCAGAAGTCTCCCGTTCCGGCTTACCCTGCCGCCAGATGTCGATCGCGCCGCGCGCGCCGCGGCGGCCCACGCCGGTGGAGGCGGCACCGGCGAGGTGGTCGCCCCCATGCCGGGCGCGGTGGTGGCGCTCCACGTCGCCGTCGGTGACACCCTGGAGGCGGGTCAGCCCATCGCGACGCTCGAGGCGATGAAGATGGAGCATCTCATCGTCGCTCCAGGCAGTGGCACGCTGATCGCCCTCGACGTCCAGGCCGGCGAGCAGGTGGTCCGGGGCCAGGTCCTTGCCTCGTTCGCCTCGGCACCGCCGTCCGCCGCCGAGTCGCTCTCGCCGCCGACGCTCTCGCCGCCGACGCTCTCGCCGCCGACGTAATCGCGCTACGCTCTGCGCGACCACCTCGACCTGACTGGAGACGCGCCCCGATGTCCGACCAAGCGGCCCCGTCGAAGCTCCCGAAGACCCGCGAGGAGCTGCTGCAGCGCCACGCGGCGGCGCGCAAGGCGCGCGCGGCGGCGGCACTCGATAGCGACGAGTACCGCGCCGCGGCGGAGGAACTCGGTCGGATCGAGATCCAGATCGCTCGGATCGAACGCGCGATGGACCCGCCGCGGGTCTGATCCTGTGCCCGAGCGCGTCCGCATCTACGAGGTCGGCCCGCGCGACGGCCTGCAGAACGAGACGGGCATCGTCTCCACCCCGGACAAGCGGCGATTCATCGAGTTGCTCGCAGCCGCGGGCCTGACCGAGATCGAGGCGACGAGCTTCGTCTCGCCGCGCGCCATCCCCCAGCTCGCCGACGCGGACGAGCTCATGCGGTCCCTCCCACAGCGGAGCGGACTGCGTTACCCGGTCCTCGTCCCGAACGATCGTGGGATGGATCGCGCGGAAGCCGCGGGTGCCGACGCGCTGGCCGTGTTCACCGCGGCGACGGATGCGTTCACGGAACGCAACATCGGGATGACCATCGAGGCATCGCTCGACGCGTTCCGGCCGGTCCTGCGGCGGGCCGCGGCGCTCGGATGGTGGCGGCGCGCCTATGTCTCGACCGCATTCGGGTGCCCGTACACGGGCCGCGTCGAACCCGACGAAGCCGTCGCGGTCGCCCTGCGGCTCCTCGAGCTCGGGATCGACGAGGTCTGCTTCGGCGACACGATCGGCGTCGGCGTCCCGGGCCAGGTGGCGGCCCTGACCGGGCTCGCGGTGAGCGCCGGGGTCCCGCTCGAGCGGATCGCGTTCCACTTCCACGACACGCGCGGCACGGCCCTGGCCAACGTCGCCGCCGCCCTCGATGCCGGCGTCCGCACCTTCGATGCTTCCACCGGCGGGACCGGCGGCTGCCCGTACGCGCCAGGGGCTGCGGGCAATCTCGCCACGGAGGACCTCGTGTACTTCCTCGACGCGTCGGGCTGGGCGCATGGTGTCTCGCTCGACGGCGTCCTCGCGGCAGGCCGCTTCATCGCGGGAACCCTCGGCCGACCGGTCGGGTCGAAGGTGGGTCAGGCTGGCGGCTGGGACCAGGCGACGGGGGCACCCACGGGTCGAACCTGACAGTCCGCGCCGGCTGGATCCACCGTCGGACGGCGCGATTCCGAGCGTTTGCTAGCATGCGGCGCATGAACGGGGTGGTGCTCGTCCTGAACCAGAATTACGAGCCGCTGAACGTCACGAATCTGCCGCGGGCGTTCCGGCTGCTTTTTGGCGAAAAGGCCGAGGTCATCGAGTTCGACCACCAGGTCATTCGCACCCCGAGCCAGGAGTTCCGCGCACCGTCCGTCATCCGGCTCCAGCATCATGTGCGCCGCCCGCGACCTCGCGTGCGCCTGACTCGGCGTGAGGTCTTCGCCCGCGACCGCCACACGTGCCAGTACTGCGGGCGTCAGTCACACGATCTGACCCTCGATCACATCGTCCCGCGCCATCGCGGGGGCTCCCACACGTGGGACAACCTCGTGGCTGCGTGCAAGGCCTGCAATCATCGGAAGGGCGGCAAGACGCTCGCCGAGGTGCACTACCTGCTGGTCCGCGAGCCCTTCGAGCCGCGCGCCGACCTGTACTCACTGTTCACCCCCTATCTGGCCGACGAGCGCAACGAGGCCTGGCGGACGTACCTCTTCCTCGGGCGGAATTGAGCGGGCAGGGCGGGCGGTCGTGAGCACCGACCCGTCGACCGCGGACCTGGACTCCGGGATCGAGGCGGTCGTTCCGGCCTCCGTCCGGGAACTCCTGCGCCGGCTGTGGGATGCCGGCCACGCTGCGTACGTGGTGGGTGGTTCGCTGCGCGATGTCGCGCTCGGGCGAACGGCCGCCGACTGGGACCTCGCCACCGACGCGCGGCCCGAGCGCCTGCTCGAGGTCTTCCCGGGCGCGGTCTACGAGAACAAGTTCGGGACCGTGGCGATCCGCGAGGGCGGAGCCGTCCACGAAGTCACCACCTTCCGCGTGGATCACGACTACGGGGACTTCCGGCGCCCGGATCGCGTCGAGTTCGGGACGACGGTCGCCGATGACCTGGCGCGACGCGACTTCACGATGAATGCGATGGCCTGGGGCGCGCCCGCTCCCGGCCCCGGCGCAGACGCGGCGCCTCGACCGCGGCTCGTCGACCCGTTCCGCGGCCATGCCGATGCCCTTGGGCGGATCCTGCGCGCGGTGGGCGACCCCCGGCTGCGCTTCCGCGAGGATGCGCTTCGGATGGTCCGCGCCGTCCGCCTCGCGGCGACCCTGCCCGCGGACATCGAGCCGGGGACGCTCGCCGCGATCGGCGAACACGCTGGACTGGTCAGCCACGTGTCGCATGAGCGCATCGCCGCCGAGCTGGACCGTCTCCTCGCCGCCGAGCGGCCGTCCATCGGCCTGCGCCTCATGAGCGAAACGGGGCTCCTCGGCGTTCTGTGGCCCGACCTTGCCCTGCAGCGCGGGGTCCCCCAGAACAAGATCGAAGGCGAGGACCTGTGGGATCACACGCTGCGCTCGGTCGATGCGGCTCCCGTCGAGCGCCCCACGGTTCGTCTTGCTGCGCTGCTCCACGACCTGGGCAAGCCCGCGACGGCGGCCGACGGCCACTTCCATGGTCACGAGACCGTCGGGGCCGAGATGGCGCGTGCGTTCCTCGAACGCCTGCGCTACCCGCGCTCGGTACAGGACCGGATCGTCCACCTCGTCCGTCAGCACATGTTCGCCTACGAGGACGCCTGGAGCGACGCTGCCGTGCGCCGCTTCATCGGGAAGATCGGGAAGGCGGCGCTCGACGACCTCCTGGACCTTCGGGCGGCCGACAACGTCGGCAGCGGACAGGAGCCCGACCATGGCGGGCTGGCCGCACTGCGCGACCGGGTCGATCGTGAACTGGCCCTGCAGGTCGCTCTCGACCTGGCCGATCTGGCGATCGACGGCGGCGACCTCATCGCGCAGCTGGGCCTCTCCCAGGGCCCGTCGATCGGAACCTTGCTCGAGGCGCTCCTCGAGCGGGTCATCGACGATCCGGCGCTCAACGATCGGCCATCGCTGCTCCTGCTCGCGCGCCAGCTCATGGACGACGAGACATGATCGAGTGGCTCCTCGAAGCGGAGCGAGCCCTCACGGCCGGCGACCTCGCCGACGCCGAACGGCGCTACCGGAAGGCGATCGATACGGACGGTCGCAACGCGATCGCGGTCGTGGGGCTTGCGCGGGTCGCGATCGCGCGCGGGGATCCGCAGGTCGCTTCGGTGCACATCGCGCGCGCCCTCGCGATCGACCCCGAGAACGCCGCCGCCCGACGCCACGCCGCGGAGCTGGGAGCCGAGTCGGTGGGGGTCCCGGTGTCACCCGCGACGCCCGGGACGGAAGTGATCATCGACCCCGTCGAGACGTCGGCGGACCGACGACGAAGCTTCCTGGATCTGCTGCTGGGTCGCAGCTGATCACGGGACGCGGCGGCTGACCGCCACGCCGAGCCCGGTCGACGGGTCAGCGTGGCTCCAGCGGCGTCGTCGAGGGCGACAGGCTGGCGGGCGGGGGGTTCGCGCCATCGCCCGGGCCCAGCTCGCCGGAGCCGGTCCAGCGATCGGACACCGGTCGGATCAGCCACAGGCCGATGAGCATCGTCACGAGCAGGCTGATCACGGCGAGTTGGTACGCCCCGACGCCGAGCGCATCGAAGAACAACAGCAGGATCAGACCGTAGGCGAGCTGGCCGATGACCTGCGAACCCTTGCCGACGAGTCCATACAGCCCGAAGAACTCACCCAGCCGCTCCGGCGGGGACAGCCGCATCATGAACACCCGATCGGCGACCTGGACGCCGCCGAGGCCGCTCCCCAGGATCCCGCCGGCGATGAGGAACATCGCCAGGCCGAGCGTGGACTCGCCGAACCCGAGCGACACACCACCGATGACCAGCCCCACCGCCCACGACCACAGGATCACGAGGAGCGTCCGGCGCGGCCCCCAGCGATCGACGAGCCTGCCCCATCCGAAACTCGCGATGACGGCGATCACCGTCAGCCCAAGCAGGATGAGATTGGCCGTGGTCACCGTCAGCCCGAGCGCCCGCACCGCGACGACACTCATCACCACGATCACGGTGTTGACGGCATCGGAGTAGAAGAAGCGGCCCACGAGGAAGCGGCCCAGGCCCGGGACCTCGCGCGCGTGATCGATCGTCCGGAAGATCTGGTTCCACGATCCCGTCACGTCCGAGCGGCTGATTCGCCGTTCTTCGGGGGCTTCGCGGACGACGAGGAAGATCGGGATGGCGAAGAGGGCGAACAGGACGGCGGCGAGCTGGAAGCGATCGGCGACGTCGATGTCGAGGAAGAAGATGAGAAGACCCGAGAAGATCGTCCCGAGGTACCCGATCGCCACCCCGATCCCGGACAGCCGGCCGCGCGTCTCGGGTCGGCTGACCGTCCGCAGGGTCGCGTCGTAGTAGATGAGCGCCGCCTGATAGGCGAAGTTCGCGATGATGAAGAGGATCAGGCCGGTGGTCGCCGATCCGCTCGTGATGAACGCGGTGGGCGCGACGCAGGCCAGCGTGAAGATCAGGAGGAACGGCAGGCGTCGGCCGCCGATGTCAGACAGCGCGCCGAGGATCGGCGACACGATCGCGTTGAGGCCCACGCTGGCGACGATCGCGACGCTCAGGAGGAAGTTGCCGTCACGCTCACCGAACTGGGCCGTATCCGTGAGCCACAGGCCGATCGCACCCGAGACGACGACGAAGCTGAAGATCGTGTTCGCGAAGTCGTACGTGGCCCAGGCGACGGGAACGATGCCGCGGCCGGACGGGGTCAGCGCGCCGAACCCTCGGGGGGCCGCAGGGGTCGTTCGGCGCTGGTCGGTCGCCACCGCCGGATGATAGTCCCGACCGAGCGGCCGCGTGACCGTTTCATGCGGGTGTAGCATCGGAGGGTGCACGCGAACTCGCCCTCCCTCGACCTGGCCGGCGCGGCGCGCGATTGGCGACCGATGGACTTCGGTCAGAAGCCCGCCGGCAGCGTCGACAATCCGATCATCGAACCCGCCTGGGGCGGCCCGCGGGTCCTCATCCACGTCGCCGGGCGAGCCGTCGAGGCACGCGACGACCAGGGGGCGCTCATCCCGTTGCGCGACGACGTCGTGGACGCCCTCACCGCCTCGCTCGATGCCACCGGAACGACGACGGCGCTGCTCGACGGCTACCTCAGCTCGGTGCCCACCCGCGGCACGGTCGGCGTGAGCGTCGGTTTCGAGGTGGTTGACCGCGTGAAGCCCGCCGACATGCGTCGCCAGCTCCTGTTCGGCGGTGGTGGACGGAACCGTCGCCGCGAGCGCATCGAGGCCGACCTGGCGCGCCACGCCCACGTCCCCACCGAGGGTCCGTACGCATTCGTCGCGATCGACCTGCTGTGGGTCGACGACGAGCCCCTGGTCGACGTGCCCCTCCTCGAACGGAAACGGCTCCTCGAGGCCGTCAGCATCGAGTCGGACCTCGTGCGGCTCAGTCCGCATGTCCGGCCCCCGGTGGAGCCCTGGTACGGCCAGTGGCGCGCGTTCGGGTTCCACGAGATGGCCGTCCGCAACGCGAACAGCCGCTACCGCCCGGGCGAGCGCAGCGACGATTGGGCCCTCGCGATGATCCCGAGGCGCTAGGCAGCTCCCTTGGTGAGGCAGCGCGGCCGGAGCCGCGTGATGGTACGGTGGCGTCCATGCCCGACAGCCTGTTGACGCCCGAGATCAAGGAGCAGATCGCCCGCTTGGGACGCGCCGACATCATGGTCGGCATCCCGAGTTTCAAGAACGCGGCCACGATCGGTTACGTCGTCCGGGCGACCCAGGCCGGGCTCGTCCAGTACTTCCCCGACCTCCGGCCCGTCGTGGTCAACTCGGACGCCGGTTCGCCGGACGGCACCCAGCGCGTCGTGGTCGAGACCGAGCCTCCGAATTACGTCGAGGAGATCCTCCTCGTCCGACCCACCAACAAGCTGTCGCGCGTGTCGCTGACGTATCCCGAGATCAATGGCGTCGGCGGCAAGGGCGCGGCGCTGCGGACGATCTTCGAGATCGCCGATGCGCTCGAAGTCCAGGCGCTCGTCGTGGTGGACTCGGACCTGCGGTCGATCCTGCCCGAGTGGGTCGAGCTGCTCGCCGGACCCATCCTCAAGGGCGGCTACGACTTCGTGACACCGCTCTACTCGCGCTACAAGTACGACGGCACGATCACGAACACGGTCACCTACCCGTTGACCCGGGCCCTCTACGGCCATCGGATCCGCCAGCCGATCGGAGGCGACTTCGGGGTCAGCGGCGACCTCGTCAAGGCCTACCTCGCGGCCGACGACTGGACCGACGACATCAGCAAGTTCGGCATCGACATCTGGATGACGACGACGGCCCTCGCCGGCGGGTTCGCGATCTGCCAGTCGCGGCTGGGCAGCAAGGTCCACGACCCGAAGGACCCGGGCTCGGACCTCGGTCCGATGTTCCGCCAGGTCGTCGGGACCATCCTGCGGCTCGCCGTCCGTCACGCGGAGCACTGGCGGACCACCACCGGAAGCCACGACGTCCCGGCGTACGGCTTCGAGCGCCTTGCCGACCCGCCGCCGCTCGACGTCAACACCGTGCGGCTCGTCACCGAGTTCAGCAACGGGGCGCTCACGCTGGCGGACACCTGGCGCACGATGTTCTCTCCGGCGAACGTCGATGAGATCCTGGAGCTCGCGGCCGAGGCGGGGGCGATGGGCGACAAGGCGCGCGCTGCCCTTGAGATGGACGCGCCAGGCGCGCCGACGCCGACGACCGCGCAGATGGCTGATGCGCTCGCCGGGTTCAGCTTCCCCGACGATCTCTGGGCGCGCGCGGTCTACGACCTGATCGTGGCCGCACGCAACGACCCGGACGCCGTCGATCGCATGGTCGCTTCGCTCGTGCCCGTGTACTTCGGGCGCGTGGCCAGCTTCATCATCGAGAATCGCGACCTCACGACGGACCAGGCCGAGGAACGCGTCATGCGCCAGGCACGCGAGTTCGAATTGCTCAAGCCGTACCTGATCGAGGTGTGGGACGGCGGTCCCCCCGCGCCGGCCGGCCCGGCCGGTCCTGCCGGCGCGACCAAGCCCGAGGCGCGGCCCGAGGCGGCGCGGCCCCGGAAGACACCGGAACCGCGACCCGCCGCGACACGCTCGAAGGCGGGCGCCGGATGATGGGCGAGCCACTGCCCGCACGGATCCTCATCCCCGTCGCCAATCCGGCAACGGCGGAGGAGCTCATCGGATTGGGTGCCGACCTGCTCGAGCCGCGCACGGGCGAGCTGACCGCGCTCGGGATCGTCGAGGTTCCCGAGGGGATGCCGCTGTCCGAAGGGGCTTCGCGCGCGCGCCACGCGCGGCGGCTCATCCAGAAGGTCCTCGACTTCGTGCCGGACGGAACGACGATCCACCCGATCGTCCGGATCGGGCGGCACGCCGCCGAAGGGATCGTCGAGGCCGCGGCGGAGCTCGAGGCCGACCTCATCGTCTTTGGCTGGGGCGGCAAGACCCCCACCGGGCGCAACGGGAGCGGCGGTCTCGTCTTCTCGCCGACGATCGATGAAGTGGTCCGCGACACGCCGTGCGACATCGCCGTCGTGAAGCAGCGCGGTTCGCGCGACATCAAGAAGGTGCTCGTGCCGGTCCGCGGTGGACCGCACGCCGAGCTCGCGATCCGGTTCGCCAACGCCGTCGCGGAACGGCATGGCGCCGAGCTGGCCGTCCTCCATCTCGTGCCGCCGGGGATCACGGTCGCGGTGCGTGCCCAGGCGGAGCGCGCGCTCAATGCGTTCATCAAGCAGCACACCGGGGGACGCGCCGAGGGGATCGTGCGCGAGGCCGCGAATGTCCGGACCGCGATCCTGCGCGAAGCGGACAAGGCCGATCTCGTCGTGATGGGCGCTGCGGCCGCATCCACGTCGCAGGACGGCTCGACCCACCTGTTCGGGGCGATGCCCGAGGCCATCGCCGCCCGAGCCAAGGCCGCCGTCGTGGTCGTCAAGACCCGTGAGCAGATCGGGCGACAGGTCTTCGAACAGCTCGCCCAGAAGGCCGAGACGCTCGCCGCCGCGGACCGTGCCGCGGAGGTCGCACGCTCCATCCCGGCCCGCGTCGAGCGCTGGTTCGGCGAGGCGAACTTCCATCACGCCGAGTTCAACGACCTCCGTCGCCTCGTCAACCTGAAGGAGAAGCAGAAGGTCACGATCAGCCTTGTCCTCCCGACCCTCAACGAGGAGGACACGATCGGTCCGATCGTGCGCCGCGCGATGCGCGAGATGGTGGGTCGTGTCCCCCTGCTCGACGAGATCCTCGTGATGGACTCAGCTTCCACCGATCGCACCTGCCAGATCGCCGAGGCCGAGGGAGCACGCGTCGTCCAGCACCACGAGGTGCTCCCGAGGTACGGCGCGTTCGTCGGGAAGGGCGAATCGCTCTGGAAGTCCGTCTACGAGGCGACGGGCGACATCATCGTCTGGGCCGACACGGACGTGAAGAACTGGCACTCGCGGATGGTCTACGGGACGCTCGGACCGCTCCTGCACGAGCCGCGGCTCCAGTACGTGAAGGGCTACTACCAGCGCCCCATCGTCGAGAACGGGATCCTCACCGAAGGTGGCGGCGGTCGCGTGACGGAGCTCGTCGCGAGGCCGCTCCTCAACCTGTTCTTCCCCGAGCTGTCCGGCCTCATCCAGCCGCTGGCCGGTGAATACGCCGGGCGCAGGTCGCTGCTGGAGACGCTCCCGTTCTTCACCGGATACGCGGTGGAGATCGGGCATCTCATCGATGCCGCCGAACGCGTGGGGATCGAGGGCCTGGGCCAGGTCGACCTGGAGCGGCGCGTCCACCGCAACCAGGAACTCGAGGGCCTGTCGCGGATGTCGTTCGTCATCCTCCAGGCCGTCATGAAGCGACTCGAGGAGCGGCGCAAGGCGCGCCTGTTCGCCGAACTCGGCTCGACGATGAAGTTGCCGCGCTCGGGTCGGGGCCGGCTCTCCCTGGAGGTCATCGAGCTTGCCGACGTGGAGCGGCCGCCGATGATCCGGATCCCCGAGTACCTCGAACGTCGCCAGGGAGTGACCGCGCCGGTCCTCGAAACCACGGCGCGCTAGCCGTGGATCCTGGCGTGACGCTCGACGCCCGTGGCGCGCCGTCGCCGGCTCGCGGCACAACGCTCGGCGTGGCCCAGGGCGCCATCAACGAAGCTCCCGGCGCGATCGAAGGCGCTCTCGGCTCGACGCTCCGGGTCGTCTTCGCCCCCGACTCCTTCAAGGGCAGCCTCACATCGGTCGAGGTCGCGCGCAGCCTGGCCGACGGCTGGCGCCGCGCGCGCCCGAACGACGAACTGTCGTTCGCTCCGCTGGCCGACGGCGGCGAAGGGACGCTCACGGCGATCGAGTTCGCCGGCGGATGGGAGCGCCGCACGAGTCGTGTCTCCGATCCCATCGGCCGATCCGTCGACGCCGCCTGGCTGCTCGCGACCGACGGCTCGCGCGCGTTCGTCGAGCTCGCCGAAGCCTCCGGCCTCTCACGGCTCGGGCCGGACGAACGCGACCCGATGGGGGCCTCGACCGCGGGCACGGGCGAGACGCTGCGGGCGGTGCTCGACGCGGGCGTCGCGCGGATCACGCTCGGGATCGGCGGCAGTGCGACGAACGACGGCGGCGTGGGGATCCTGCGCGCGCTCGGAGCGGTGATCGAAGGCGGGGGGGCGAGCGGCGGCAGCGGCGGCGGCGCCGACGGGTCCGTGACGAGCGTCAACCTCGACGGCTTCGATCCGCGTCTCGCGGGCGTCGACCTTCGGATCGCGTGCGATGTCTCGAACCCGCTGCTCGGACCGTCGGGCGCGGCCGCGACCTATGGACCCCAGAAGGGCGCGACACCGGACCAGGTTGCCGAGCTCGATCGCCGGTTGGGCGTTTACGCGGAGCTGATGAACGCGGCCACGGGTCGGGATGAGCGACTCACATCGGGCGCGGGCGCGGCCGGCGGCACCGCATTCGGCCTGCTCTCGGTCGCCGGCTCGTTTCGATCCGTCGAACTCGTACCGGGCGTGGATCTCGTGGCCGAGGAGACCGATCTCGCATCGAAACTCGACGGCGCGGACATCGTCGTGACCGGCGAGGGCCGGGTCGATGCGCAGACGGCGTTCGGCAAGACCGCACTGGGAGTCGCCGAGCGGGCGCGCGCTCGCGGACTGCCGTGCATCGCTGTCGGCGGCGGCGTGGAGCCCGAAGGCATCGAAGCGCTGCGCGCTGCTGACGTGATCGTGGTCCCGGTGGTCGAGCGACCCCAGACCGTCGCCGACGCGATGGCCGCCGGTCCGGAACCAGTGATCCGCTGCGGCGAGCGGATCGCTCGCCTCGTCGACCTCGGCCTGGCGCTCGGCCGGTGAGCCCTACTCCCTCGAAACCCGCGACACCTGCCCCTGCGACACCCAAGCCGCGCGGGACCAGGCGGCGCGGGACCGTCAGACGCCGCAAGCCAGACCCGATCCGGACCTGGGTGCGCCGCCTCGATCGAACGCGGCCGGACCTCGTGCGCGACGTGCTGGACCTGCTCGCGTCACGCCACGGTCACCCGGTCTGGAAGCGCCGGCTCGATCCGACGAGCGAGCTGATCCTCACGATCCTCACCCAGAACACCGCCGACGTGAACGCCGAGAAGGCATTCGAAGCCCTCCGTCGCGCCTACCCCTCGGATGGGTTCGCCGAGGCTCTCGAGCCCGGCGGCGGCTGGGGCGGGACCGGCCTGAGCGAAGCGCCGCCACCGGACTGGCATGCCGTCGCGACCGCCCCCCTGCTCGAACTCGTCGACGTCATCCGACCCGGCGGCCTTGCCCCGCAGAAGGCCCCGCGCATCCAGGCGACGCTGCTGCGGATCCTCACCGAGCGCGGCGACTACTCCCTCGAGTTCCTCGGCGACATGACGCCGCTCGAGGCCCGGGCTTGGCTCACCACCATCGACGGGATCGGCCGCAAGACGGCGTCGGTGCTGCTGCTGTTCTCGTTCGGCCATCCATTGATGCCGGTGGACCGGCACGTCGAACGGGTGTCGAAGCGGATCGGGCTGATCCCCGCGAAGGCGACCGCCGACGACGCCCACGAGCTGTACCTTGCGATGCTCGCCCCGGAGCAGGTCCACGAGGCCCACGTGAACCTCATCCGCCACGGCCGCCTGATCTGCCAGGCGCTCCGTCCGGCATGCGACACCTGCCCGGTTCGCCCGCGCTGCCGCTTCGTCGACGCCAAGGCGCCCTAGGGCGGGCTCCGATCCGACCCTTCCTTGTGACAGATACGAACCAGGCTGCTGGTAAGTAGCCCAACCCGCCTCCGAAGGGTCAGCTACGAATTAGGTTGCTGGTAGCCCGCGATTCTTGCTGGTAGCCCGCGATTCAGCTCCATGAGCCGCCTCCCCGCCGGTCGATCGTGCGTGGCGGACCCGATGGCGGCTGTCACTCCTGCCGCCCGTACTAGCCTGATTCTGTAGGTGTCACGAACAACAGCCCGGCCATCGGTCCGACCGGCATCCGGAGCCACGCACGAACCACGTCTCCCCGGTCGGGCAGCGCCCGTTCCAGCACCGCCGCATGCCGGTCGACCCTCCGGCGCTGGGTTCGATCCGACGGCAGGACGACCACTCCGCCGACCACTCCGCCGACCATTCGGGCACGCCAGCCGAACCGCTCGGCCGCGACCTTCGGTGCCAGGCGCACTTTCTCGTCGTGCTTGCGCAACGTCGCCTCGATCGAGACGAGTTCGGTCTTGGCTTCGATCACCAGGAGCGCCTGCGATGAAGCGCGCCACGCGAGGAGGTCGATCGATCCACGCTCGCCGAACACCGAGTAGGACACCTCCGGAACGACCTCCCACCCCCATCCAGACAGGGCGCGAGCGATCTGGCCGACCAGCGCGGCATGTCGCTCGTCGAGCAGCCGATCGAGCAGGCCGTGGCGCCACCGCGGATCGAGCCAGACCGAAACCTCGAGTGCCGCGAGGACCGCGCGCAGCGACCCGACCGAGCTGCCGTCGATCCGTCCGCGCTCCATCAGCGAGACGAGTCCCTGGCTGACGCCGGCCTGAGCCGCCAGATCGACCTGGCGCCAGCCCTTTCGATCTCGAAGGACCCGAATGACGCGGCCCACGGAGGCATCGTTCATGCGGTCGAGGGTGCCCGGCGCCACTTCGCGGCCGATGCAGCGCCACTTCGCGGCCGATGCAGCGCCACTTCGCGGCCGATGCACCGCCACTCCACGAGCGCCACGCTCGGCGGGGCGGCACGGCTTCGGCTGCACCGCCGCTCCCCGAGCGCTTGAACCGGCGATCCGCCCCGACCGCGCTGCTATCCTCGGGCCCATGCTGACCAGCGGGATCGGCGGCCTGGCCGCCGGCGTCGCACCGCGGATCCTGATCGTCGACGACGATCCGAACCTGCTCGTCGTCCTCGCCGATCAGTTGCGCGCCGACGGCTACGACGTGGCGACGGCCCGCGACGGGGACGAGGCGCTTCGGCGGCTCCAGACCGCGTGGCCCGATCTGCTGATCATCGACATGATGATGCCGCGCATGGACGGCCTCTCACTTGCGCGCGAGATCAAGGCAAAAGCCGACCTGCCGATCATCGTCCTGTCCGCGATCGATGCCGGCGACTCGAAGGCGGACCTCCTCGAGGAGGTCGCCGAGGACTACATCACGAAGCCGTATCACTACCCGGAGCTGCGGGCGCGGGTCAACCGCGTCATGCGCCGGCTCGGTGACAAGGTGCCGCGCCAACGGCTCATCCTGGGTCCGGACCTGAGCTTCGAACTTCATCGACGCGAGGCGAATGTCCGCGGATCGACCGTCCAGCTCACCCCCACCGAATTGCGGCTCCTGTACGCGCTTGCCGCGAATCTCGGTCGAACCGTCACCACCGAGACGCTGCTTGCCCGCGGCTGGGCCGAGACCGAGGACGCCGACGCATCCTACGTTTGGGTCACGATGCGCCGGCTGCGCCAGAAGGTCGAGGTCGACCCGAACAAGCCGGTCCATCTGCAAACCGTTCGAGGCGTCGGCTATCGGCTCACGGGATCGAACGAGGAGTCGAAGGACGATTCGAACGACGAGTCGACCGCTGAGCCACCCTCCGCAGATCCCCCCGTAGAGCGTGGGGCCCGCGCCGAACCGTGAGAATGCGCCTCAGCGACCCGGCGAACGACCCGGCGAACGACCAGGCCGGCGATCCGCCCCTGGAGTCGGTCGATGCACCGCCGGAACCCGAGCGCATCGGCCCCGCCCTCTCCTTCCGAACGCGCCTGACCGTCGCCTTGGTCGCCGCGTCGGTCCTGCCGCTCGCGGGGTTCGGGGTCGCGATCATCGTCGTCCAGGCGTCTCGCGGGAACCTGGATCCCACGCTCGGACCGATCGTCCTCTTCGCGATCGCCGTCGCGGCGCTCATCGGCATCTTCCTCGCCTTCGTCCTGGCCGCCGATCTCACCCGCCCACTCCGCGCGATCGCTGCAGCCGTGGATCGCGTGTCGGCCGGCGACCTCTCCGCGCCGATCGTGGTGTCCGGCGAAGACGAGCTCGCCCGCCTCGCCGAGAGCCACAATCGCCTCGCCGCGGACCTGGCCCGGCGCGATCATGAACTCGGCAGGATCCTCGCCGCGCTCGAATCCGTCACGCCGCGCGATGGTGTCGATTGGCTGGTCAACCGGGCGGCCGACGACGCCCGCGTCGCCTTCGGGATGATCGACGCCACGATCCTCCTCGGCGATCCCGACGCGGCGCCCATCCAGGAGGACGTCCCGGGCGAGCCACGACCCGCCCGGGCGATCCTGCGCGTGGGCCGCGAAGAGATGGGGATCCTCATCGGTCGCCTGCCCGCGACTCGCGCCTGGGAACGCGCCGACCAGGAGC
Organism: uncultured Chloroflexia bacterium; assembly: GCA_963714835.1. Lineage (GTDB taxonomy): Bacteria > Chloroflexota > Limnocylindria > Limnocylindrales > CSP1-4 > CAKKPP01. The sequence continues at coordinate 115,742 of CAVQPX010000002.1, read as the reverse complement.
TGCTCGATGTCTTCGCCAGCGGCATCGCCGTCGCCGTCAGGAACGCAGAGCTGTTCGCTCGAGTGGAGGCGCAGAACCGTCAGCTGCTCGATCTCGACGCCGCCAAGGACGAGTTCCTGCGGGGCGTGAGCCACAACCTGCAGACGCCCCTGACGAGCATCCGCGCCTATGCCGATCAGCTCGCCGACACGCGACCCGACCGCCGGCTGACGATCATCGCCGAGCAGTCGGAGCGACTGTCGCGCATGGTCCGGCAGTTGCTCACCGTGACGCGGATCGAGTCCGGTGCGCTCCGTCCCCGGTCGGAGGTCTTTGCGCTCGCGCCCCGCGTGCGGCGCACGTGGGAGGCACTGGGTGCAGCAGAAACGCCCTTCGAACTGAGCGATCGCGCTGCCGGTTGGTTAGCGGTCGCCGACCCGGACCAACTCGATCAGGCCCTCTGGGCGCTGCTCGACAACGCGGTGAAGTACGGGGGAGGCAAGCCGGTGACCGTCGGGATCGATGTCGACGTGGGGGCCGATCGGCTGCGCCTCACGATCACCGACAGCGGACCCGGGGTCCCCGACGCCGATCGAGGCCGCCTCTTCGGGCGCTTCGAGCGGGGTGGCCGGCAAGAGCACCACGAAGGCAGTGGTTTGGGCCTGTACGTTTCACGCGAGCTGTGCCGCGCGATGGGCGGCGATCTCGTGCTCGCGCCGGCGCAACCGGGTGGCGGGGCGCGGTTCGCGATCTACCTGCCGGGCGAAGCCGGCAACGAGTCGTAGGCGGGGCTCGGAGCGACCCGACGCGAGTCAGACGCTGGCGAGCCCGAGTCCGACGCTAGCGAGTCGCCTCGGTCTTCGTCATCGAGATCGCGGGTGCGACGGTTCGCTCGCTCGAGGTCGTGGAGGTCTTCGCGCTCTTCGACCAGAAGTGGCCGCGCGGATCCACCGCCACGAGCACGCCCGTGGCGACACCAAGGATCGGGCCGAACACTTCCGGCGCGTTGAAGACCGACGCGAGCATCGCTCCCGCGTACCAGAACGCATATCCCCAGAGGAGGGCGACGGCAGTTCGTTTCATGCCCTGCATCGTGCGCTCGCGATCGCACTGGACAAATGGCCCATCCGTACCGAACCCGACCGGACAGTTGGCGCATTCGGGCACCACACGCAAGGTCTCCTGTAAGGTCCGGACCGCATCATTTGCACCACCACCAGCCCAGCCCCACGAGGGATCCATGCCGCTGAACCTGGCAACGCTTCGCGGTGCCCGAACTCGATCATCTGTGTCGACCAACGCGACGTCGAGGACTCTCCGGCGCCAGCGAGGCCAGGGCCTTGCGGAGTTCGCGCTGGTGGCACCTATCCTCCTTCTGATCTTTGCCGCCGCCGCCGACTTTGGTCGGGCGTTCTATGCGTACGTCGCGATCGAGAACGCAGCCAAGGAGGGGGCGTTCTTCGGGTCTCGCGCGCCGGTCTGCGATGACGCGACGGGGGGCGCGTGCCTGGACCCGAACAACGTGACGTGGAGGGTCCGATCCGAGCTCAAGCAACAGGGGGTCCGGAACCCGGACGGTAGCGAGCTCACCCCTACCATCGTTTGTAAGACCCCACTTGGAGTCCCGCGGGCGAGCGTCACCGACTGTATCGGCGGTGACATCTACGAAGTCGGCGTGGTGTATCCGTTCAAGCTGCTTACCCCCATTCTCGGGACAATCATCGGGGACCTAAATCTTCAGACAGCCTCACGCGCCGTCGTCCTGAACGTCGCGTTCGATCCGTCGCCGGGCGCCAGCATCAACAAGTACGTTTCCCCGACCGGCGCGGACAACGGCGCCGACATCGTCTCCAAATGCCTCGAACCGGACGACACGGACGCAGCCGGGTTCTACCGGAGCCCGTGCAGGGACACGTCGACGTCTGACCCGACGGATACGCTCACGCTTCTGTTCGAGGAGGGAACCTCGATCTCCTACCGGATCAGGTATGGGAACAGCGGTGCTCAGCCGCTGACAGGGGTGACGGTGACGGATTCCCAGGGCAGCACCGGCTGCACGATCCCGTCGTCGATGGCGGTCGGATTCAGCCAGACCTGTGACTACGTGCGCGTCGCCCCGGCCGTGACAGGCGGCGGCACGACGATGCCTCTGGACAACATCGCGACCGTTGACTCCACGCAGACCAATCCGGCGACTTCGGGCGTGACGGTGATCATCGAGCAGGCTCCACCGGGCCTGGTCGTCCGCAAGTACGTGAGTCCGTACTTCGAGGGCAACGACGGTGACGGGTCCCCGATTTTCGGGACCCTCGATACGATCGCCATTTCGTACACCGCGCAAGTGCCCTCGCCGTACATCTGGTTCAAGGTCGTCGTGACGAACAGCGGGGGTTCCCCAGCTTCAGGGATGAACATCGTCGACAGCGCAGGACCCCTCCCCTTCGGCCAGAACAACGCGACCGCCAACTGCCCGAGTGCGCCGAGTAGCCTTGCCGCTGGAGCGTCATGGGTCTGCAGGTACCGCGTCTCGTACTCGTCCGCGTCGGCCGCCTCGAACGCGAACACGGTCACAGCCACGAGCCCCGACGTCGTCCCCGATTCGAATGACAGTGCGACCGCGACCGTGCAGGTCGCGGCGTGCACCGGCGCCAATCGCACCGTGCCGAACCTCATCGGCTTGGCCAAGGCCCCGGCTGTGACCGCATGGTCGAACGCCGGATTCACGGGGTCATTGACGACGTGGAACGGCCAGCCCAACGCGCTCGTGGTCGCCCAGGGTCGCCAGGCGTTCAGCTGCGTAGCGACGGCCTCCGGCATGACCGTTTCCAGGGTCGCAACACCATGAAACGCACTCGATCCGGCGGGCAGGCTCTCGCCGAGTTCGCGCTCATCTTCCCGATCTTCGTGATCCTGCTGTTCGGGATCATCGATCTCGGGCGCTACGTTTACACCGGCAGCGCGCTGAGCAACGGGGTTCGCGAGGCCGCCCGCTCAGGATCCGTGGGCGTGAGACCGTCACCGGAGTGCGACGGCCTGTCGCGCCAGGACTGTGTCATCGCGATCGCCAGCAGTCGCTCGTGGGGCTTGCCGGCCAACGGGATCTCGACGACGGTGACCTGTGAGCGGGTGTTGCCAGGCAACCCGCCAACCATCAGCACGATCGGAGTCGGCCTGTGCCGCACGAATGATCTGCTGACCGTGCGGAGCCAGACGACGTTCAACCTCGTCACGCCCCTCATCGCCCAGTTCATGGGCTCGCTCAACATCACCGCCGACTCGAAAGTGTCGGTCAACCAATGAACCGTCATCCGGGGCATTCCGGCAGAGAGGGAGGATCCACCGTGCACACCCAGGGTCGCAATCCCCGCGGCCGCCGCGGCCACCAGCGCGGGCAAGTGCTCGCGATCGTCGCCGGCGGCTTGGTCGGCATCATCGCGATCGCGGCGCTCGCGTTGGAAGGGGGCACCCTCGTGCTCAACCGGCGCGATGCCCAGAACTCAGCGGACCTCGCCTCGGTTGCCGGGACGCGGATCGTGGCGCTCAGCTACACAGCTGGTGGCCAGGATCAGGCTGACGTTTACGCCGCGGTCGAGGGCAGCCTCGACCTGAACAACTGCGGCGCGACGGCGAGCGCGCCATGCGCGTGGGATGCCAACTTCGTCGGGGCCGGTCTCGTCAGTCTCGGGCCGGTCACCAATACAAGTTCGGCGGTGCCGCCCGGAGCCCTGGGCGTTCGGGTTGGGGTCACTCGATCGCCGGGCGCACTCCTCGGACGGGTGCTCGGTTTCGACAGCTGGAACGTCTCGAGTGAGGCGACGGCGATCGCCGCCAAGCCGTCGTCCTTCCCGGCCGGAGCCATGCTCCCGATCGCCCTTTGTGGCTGGGGCCAAGCCAACGTGAATGACTGCACGCAGGCATCGGATGCCCCGCTGAACGCCATCGACTTCCAGCCCGGCCAGATCTATGACTTGACGAACGGCGCGGATGCACCTGGTGGGTTCGGCTGGTTGTCCTGGGACGGGTCGAACGCAGCCCCGGCCCTTTCCAACAGCATCTGCAACCCGAACAACATCAGCTTCTCGCTCGACAGCCCGTACGACAGCCCGGGAAGCTACGGCGGGGTGATCGGCACCAATCCGTCCACGGGGGAAACCTGGTTCCCGGTTGACCCCGGCAAGTCGAACAGCAGCGCCGTCAGGGCATGTCTCGACGGCTGGATCGCGAGCGGCGCGACCGTGCTCCTGCCGGTCTATGACCTCATCACCGGGAACGGCAACAACGCGGCCTACCACATCACCGGCGTGGCGGCGTTCGTCCTGACCTCTCGGGACCAACCGGCCGTCGACCAGATCCAAGGGTACTTCGTCGAGTACTTCCCATACACCGATGTCCCAGGCGGGGTCGGCACGTTGCCGCCCGACGCCAGCGACACGACCTTCTTTCTCGGTCTGGTGAAGTAGGAGAGGCTGCGCGGGCGAACCTCCGCTGCAAAACGCACGATCAAGTATCCAAGCCGATACCGGGGGACCAAGAGCCGCGCTCTCACGAGCGCGGCTCTTCAATTCACATGTGCGTGCGCCGCGGTGTTCCCGCGTCCCTACTGGACCAGGCGGACCACCACGTTGTCGAACGGGCTCGACGTCGTCACGACGCCGCACGTGCCGGCGGCCTGCTGGGCGGCGGTGCACTCACCGACCGACAGCGGTCGGTTCTGGAAGTCTCCGGTGAAGTAGCCGGTGATCGTCTTGTTGCTGCCACCCGACGCGCTGACGACGTAGAAGAGCGCCCAGCCCTTGAAGCAGCCGTTCTGATGGGACTGCTGCGGCGACGCACAGCCCGGGCTGCCCGGGCCAACGATCGGCACGGGGACGATCTGGCCGGCCATGTGCTGGTTCACGTCCCCGTACAGCGCGGTGTGGTTGCCCTGGTTGTGCTGGCCGAGGTACTGCTCGAAGCCGAACGTCGCGGTCACCACGTTCGACCCGTCGATGATGTTCCGCACTTCGCTCGTGTTGACGTTGTTGTCGCCATTGAAGTCCGTCCAGGCGATGTCCGTACCGCTGGTGGGGTAGTCCCCGTTGCCCTCGCCGAAGGCCTGCGGGTTCGAGCTCGTGTACTTGGGCGTACCGTCGGGATTGAAGGCGAGGATGCTCATCGTCCACGGAGCGGCGCCAACGGCCGTGTCGACAGTACCGGTGTCCGCGGCCGCGACCACCGAGACGTTCCACGTCTCCTGGCCAGGGATCACGCGGGCGAAGTTGTTCGCGTGCGGGCTGGTGATCCCGACCTGGACGCGGGCGCCTGACGCCAGGAGCGTGACGTTCACGTCGACCGACGTTCCGCCCACGCCGTGCGTGAAGCCGTTCGCCGCCGTGGACGCGTGGGCCGCGGCCACCGCGGCGGCGGTGCGCGTCGTCGGGTTCCCGGCGGTGTTCAGATAGGCATTGGCTCCGGCGATCGAGGCGAGGTCGCTCACCCCCTGCTCGACGCGGCGCTGGCCGAAGGCGCTGCCGCCGTCGATGACGAGTCCGACCATCGCGACGATCGCGACGATCGCCAACGTGAAGATGACGAGGATCTGACCTCGTTCGGTCGGACGGGTCCGGTTCGGATTCATTCGGGCACCTCGCACTATGGGATCTGGGCGCTGCTGGTTGAGGAAACGGTGATCGGCCCCGGCAAGCCGAGGAGGGACACAGGTCGATACGTGGCGGTCACGGTCACCCGGACGTACTCGCCTGACTGACACGGGCTACTCGCGCTCGAGTTGCCGGCGATGTCAACGCACTGGAACGTGGGTGTGTTCATGTCGGGGATCAGGCCGCGCTGGACGGCGACGGTCGAGACGGCCTTGGTGCCAGCGCCGAGGGCGATCGCACTATCCACACTCGTCGCCCGCGCGATCTCCCGCGCGGCTTCCGAGACGCCGTTGTACATGTAGATCCCTCGACCGAGGTCGAAGACCCCCATGAGCATCACGATGAAGACCAGGATCGAGAGTGAGAACTCGACGACGGCCTGCCCGGACTCTGACGACTCGTTCCGGGTCACTTCGTCACGATGTTCTGGATGAATGAGGCCACGCCGGCCGGGTTGGTCACGGTGAGGGTCACCTGGTAGGTCGTCCCTTGGGCCGGATACATGTGGCTCGTCGTCGGCAGGTTCCCGGCGTCGGTCGCCGAGTCGCCGTAGTCCCAGCGCCAGAAGGTGATCGCGCAGGCCCCGGACGTCGGGGTAGACGTGCTCGTGAAGACGACCGGCTTGTTCTTGTTCTGCTGTGTCGACGTGAAACCCGGCACAGGGAGCGAGCACGCAGGGGTCGGAGTCGGCGTGGGGGTCGGCGTGGGCGTCGGCGACGGCGAGCCCGATGGCGTCGGGGTCGGCGTCGGGGTCGGGGTCGGCGAGGGAGTCGGGGTGGGGATGACGCCACCCGGGTTCGGGAGGGTGACGATGTCGGCCGTGGCCGATGCCGCGAACGTGACGTTCTGGCCGCCGGTGAACATCCCCATGAGCGGCGTGAGGAGGCTGAAGTGGCCCGTCACCGTGACCGTGACACGATTGGCCGGCGAGGCTCCCGTGGTGCACGCAGGCGAGCACGACACGGACACGTCGGACCAGGGGATCGTCACGAACGAGTTGCGCGACTCGTTGACGACGGCGCACATGATCCGGTTGGTCACGGCATCGCATGCGGCCGCCGAGAACGAGGCCGGTTCGTAGGCGGCGATGAAGGCCCCTTCGCGCGCGGCGTTGTTCACGGTGATCCGCGAATAGAAGATCCGCCCGAGGTCGACCGCAGCGAGCAGCAGAAGCAACAGGACCGGCGTGATCAACGCGAGTTCGACGAGCGACTGGCCGCGCGCGCGTTGTCGGTCGGGCGCGATCGATCCGCGCACCGCAGGCGGCGACATGCGTCGGGCCTTCCCGGCATGGGGGTCGCGCGGCGGACTACTGGACAAGTCGGCTCCAATCCGTTCGAAGGAACGTGCTCTGGGTGCACGTCCTACGAAAGGCTAGGAGCCTTGCAGGCGACCTTTCTATGGGGCTTCGGGTCACCGCCCCATAGGACTATCGGCCATCAGGACCTTCGCCGGTTTGGCTAGCGGCGCCGCGGCGATCTTTGTCCGAGGAGGGCCGGCCGGTGCAGCCGCGGGACCGCCTCTAACCCGTTCCGCTCCCCGGGAGCGGGTCGCCCGATTCCTCGACCAGGGTGATCGATCCGTCCGCTCCGACATCGAAGAACCAGTCATGCCGATTGATGCAACCGGCCGGGCAGTCACCCCAGCCGATCTGGACCTGCACGGTGTAGCTCTCGTCGCTGACGCCCGCCTTCCACCACGAGCCCTGACCGATCATGTTCGGGTTCTGCTCCTCGATGCCGGTGAAACGCGGATCCGACGCGATCACGAGGGCCGCGGCAGCGGCTTCTGGGCGGATGGTCGGGTTCGGTTCCGCAGTCGGGGGGACCGTTGGCGAGGGTTCGACCGAAGGCGAGGGCGACGAAGGCGCCGAGGTGGGGCTGGGAGATGCTCCGGGTGGCGCCGGCGACGCTCCGCCACCTGTGCACGCGACCATGACCACGGCGAGCGTGAGTGCCGCGAGACTCGATGTTCGGGTGTTCATGGTCATCGAGACGATACGGCACGGGAGTTGGTTCCGGAACCCACCGATGAGTCCCGCCCGGTGCGCCACACTGCATCCGATGGTCATGACGCTTCGGGGCTGCCGGCGCCTCCTGACTCCCCTGCAGTTCGCGACGCCGCTCCAGAGGGAGCTCATGGCCTGACATCCGCGTGCATGGGCTATCCTCTAGCGGCGCCGACATAGCTCAGCGGTAGAGCAGCTGTTTCGTAAACAGCAGGTCCTCGGTTCAAATCCGAGTGTCGGCTCCACGTCCTCGACTCCGTGTGAGAGCAGACCGCACATGGAGGAGCGTGGCGAGGATCACGAGCGCCGTCGACCAGATCGGGATCGTCCGAGCGACGGCATCCGGCAGGAAGATGTCCGATACGGAACCGCGTGTCGCCCCGAGGCGTTCAGCGAGCGGCGTCAGCGGACAGGTCCGGCCGTTGCCACAGAAGACCACGGCCTCCAACGCCACGGCGCTCGCGGCCATGACGACCGTCCGATCCCGACGCCCGACGAGACCCGTGAGAACGAGCCAGAGGATCGCGCTGAGCTCGGCGACGAAGATCGCAGAGTGGATGAACTTGACGACGACGACCACGATGCCGGGCGCCCTCCCTTGACGCCAAGCGTGGATCGCGCCGATCCGCCACGGGAGGGCCGAAGGTCCTCAAACGGGACCGCCCTTTTGGCCTGATGCGTTGGGGGGAGTCGCGCGCGGCGTCGCTCAACGCAGGGCGCATCGCGGCACGGCGGCCTGGCGAACCAGGTCTCAGTGCGGAGTAGCGCTCACCAGGTCGTCAATTCGCTGATCACGACCTGGGGCCTGACGTTCGTGAAGTTGGGGAGATCGCCGAGGACCGCGTCGAGGTTGGGCCCGAACGCCGCTTCGAAGTCGGCCATCGACTCGAAATACAGGTGGTCGCCGGCCATCCATGCCGGCTCCTCGCCGCTGTGGGATCCCGCCATCGCCTGGTCAGACTCGAGCCGACGAAGCTGGGGCGCCATGCGCTCCCTGACCATCGGAAGGTGAGCGTTGCGGAAGTAGTCGTGGTCGAACGTGGCGCCTTCGGTGGCGGCGAAGAGTACCGTGACGTGGACCATGGTCGTGACCTCTCCGGATCCTTTGTGCGTGCCTAGTTGGTTACGTAACTGTACGGTAACATAGCACCCGATGCAATCGATCGACGTCGAAGCTGCCTGGACCGCGCTCGCCGAGCCGACCCGCCGGGAGATCCTGCGGGTGCTCGCTCGCGATGAACTGCGTGCGGGCGACATCGCGGCGCGCTTTCCGCACAGCCGGCCGGCGATCTCGAAACACCTGCGCGTGCTCAGGGAGGCTGGTCTTGTCGCCGAGCGTCGCGCTGGCACGCAGCGGATCTACCGCGTGAGGCCCGAGGGACTCGATGCACTTCGGGATCAACTCGAGAGCTTCTGGGACGACGGGCTTCGAGACATCAAGGCCAGAGCGGAGGCCATCGCCCGGAAGCGCGAGATGAGCGATGGATCCTGAGGTCTTGCGGCCGATCGTGCGCGAGATCCGCGTCTCGGCGAGCCCGATCGACGTATTCCCGTTCTTCACCGACCCCGAGAAGATGGTCGCGTGGCACGCTCGGACGGCCACGATGGAATCGCACGTGGGCGGCCGATTTCGGATCCACGTCAATCGCGACAACATCGCCATCGGAGAATTCGTCGAGATCGACCCACCTCGGCGGGTCGTTTTCACGTGGGGTTGGGAGCACGACGACGACATGCCCCCGGGAGCGACCCGGGTCGAAGTGACGTTCGTCGAATCCGGGTCGGAGACGATCGTGCGTCTCGAGCACCAGGGGATCCCGCATTCGCGCCGTGCAGGCAATGGGGCAGGCTGGGACCATTACTTCGAACGGTTGTCGCTCGCCGCGAGCGGACGGGACCCGGGACCCGATCGCTGGGACGTCGCCTGAGGCGACGGCACCCGGAGTCACTCGACGCTACGCGATGGAGAAGGAGAGCGTTCCCGTGAGCGGCGACACCGCGGAAGGCTTCGGCCCGGTTATGGACGTCTTTCGCGCCAACTTCCGCGATCGGCGCGATCTCGGCGCCGCCTGCGCGGTGTATGTCGACGGACGCAAGGTCGTCGATCTCTGGGGCGGGATCGCCGACAAGCACACCGGGCGACCCTGGCAGGCCGATACCGCAGCGGTCACGTTCTCGTGCACCAAGGGCGTCGTTGCGATCTGCGCGTACGTTCTCGTCCAGGAAGGACGGCTGGACCTCGATGCGCCGGTCGCCCGCTACTGGCCCGAGTTCGCCCTGGCTGGGAAGGCCGACATCCGGGTCCGGACGCTGTTGAGCCACCGCGCCGGCCTCTCGACATTGGATCGCGACCTGACGCTCGAGGAGGTCGTCGCGTGGGACCCGGTCATCCGGGCGATCGAAGAGCAGGCGCCCCTGTGGCAGCCCGAGGCGGCGTGGGAGTACCACTCGATGACCTACGGGTGGCTGGTCGGGGAGGTGATCCGACGGATCACGGGCCTCACGCCGGGACGGTTCCTCGCCGAAGCTCTCGCGCGATCGCGCGGACTCAGGACGTGGATCGGGCTACCGGACGAGGAACGCGGATCGGTCGCGTGGATGGAACCGCCGCTCTCGGTCGAGGGTGTCGCCACCGCACCGGCCGCGCCGACAGCGAGTCCGGAGCCCGAACACGACCTCGTCCTGATGCGCGGCAACACGATGGGAGGCGCCTACGCCTTCCCGGCCGACGAGAACGGCGTGACCTTCAACGATCCGCAGATCCAGCAAGCCGAGATCCCGGGAGCGAACGGCATCAGCGACGCGCGTTCGCTCGCCCGCCTGTACGCCGGATGTGTCTCCGAGATCGACGGCCCGAGGATCCTGACCCGCGAGTCGATCGACGACGCGCTCCGCGTCCTGTCGGAGGGCAAACCCTTCTTCGGCCCGGCGGACGATAGCTCGCGGTTCGGTACCGGCTTCCAGGTGAGTTCGCCGCCCACCCGTCCGCTGCTGGGACCGCGCAGCTTCGGGCATGCCGGGGCCGGTGGTCAGCTGGCCTTCGCGGACGATGCGTTCGGGGTCGGGTTCGCCTACCTGTCGAACCAGATGGGCGCGCCAGGCGACATTCGCGCGAGGGAACTGGTCGCTGCCGTGAGGTCCTGCCTCGGCGCCTGACGGACGAGCGGGGAGGAACGGCAGCCCAGTGCGGGACCTCGGCGCCTGACCTTCGGCGAAGCGGGTCGATCGCCTTTACCCTTCCCGAACATGCCTGCTGAATACATCTACTCCACCTACAAGCTCGCCCGGCACTACCCGCCCGACCGGACGGTCCTCGAGAACATCTCGCTCTCGTTCTATCCGGGCGCCAAGATCGGGGTCATCGGGGCGAACGGCTCGGGCAAGTCCAGCCTGCTCCGGATCATGGCGGGCCTCGACGAGGACTTCGTCGGCGAGGCGCGGCTCACCCCCGGGTTCACCGTCGGGTTCCTGAGCCAGGAGCCGGAGCTCGATCCGAGCAAGGACGTCAAGGGCAACGTCATGGACGGCGTGGCCGAAGTCCAGGAGCTGATCGATCGCTACAACGCGGTCATGGCCAAGTGGGGCGAGCCGGACGCCGATTACGAGGCGATCGGGGCCGAGCAGGCGGCGCTCGAAGACCGGATCAACGCCTCCGATGCGTGGAACGTCGAGCGCAACGTCGACATCGCGATGGACGCCCTCCGCTGTCCGCCCGACGACGCCGACGTCAGCACCCTGTCGGGCGGCGAGAAGCGTCGCGTCGCGCTGTGCCGCCTGCTGCTTCGCCACCCCGACCTTCTGCTCCTCGACGAACCCACCAACCACCTCGACGCCGAGTCCGTGTACTGGCTCGAGCGCTTCCTCCAGGAGTACGCGGGCACGGTCGTCGCGATCACCCACGATCGCTACTTCCTCGACAACGTCGCCGAGTGGATCCTCGAGCTGGACCGCGGCCGCGGGATCCCGTTCAAGGGCAATTACTCGAGCTGGCTGGAGCAGAAGCTCGAACGCCTTGCCGGCGAGGAGCGGGCCAGCGAGGCGCGCCAGCGAACCCTCGCGCGCGAACTCGAGTGGGTCCGCCTCGCCCCGCGGGCACGACAGGCGAAGGGCAAGGCGCGCCTCGGCGCGTACGAGAAGCTGCTGGCCGAAGCCCAGGACGTGAAGGGCGCGGCGCGGGAACTCGAGATCGGCATCCCGCCGGGGCCCCGGCTAGGCGATTCGGTGATCGACGTGACCGGCCTTTCGAAGGCCTACGGCGACAAGGTCCTCATCGAAGACCTGTCGTTCTCGCTGCCGCGAGCCGGCATCGTCGGGATCATCGGCCCGAACGGCGCTGGCAAGACGACGCTCTTCCGGATGATCGTCGGCCAGGAGGCGCCCGACGGCGGGAGCATCGCGCTCGGCGAGACCGTCCAGCTGAGCTATGTCGACCAGAGCCGCGACGATCTCGAGGCCGGGAAGTCCGTGTTCGATGAGATCACCGGTGGCGACGAATTCGTGAAGGTCGGCAACCGCGAGATCCCGGCGCGCGCCTACGTCTCGAGCTTCAACTTCCGTGGCACGGACCAGCAGAAGACCGTCGGCAACCTGTCCGGCGGCGAGCGGAACCGCGTCCACCTGGCGAAGCTCCTGCGTTCGGGCGGCAACGTTCTCCTCCTCGACGAGCCCACGAACGATCTCGACGTCGACACGCTCCGCGCGCTCGAGGCGGGCCTCGAATCGTTCCCGGGCTGCGTCGTCGTGATCAGCCACGATCGCTGGTTCCTCGACCGGATCGCGACCCACGTCCTCGCTTTCGAGGGCGACAGCCAGGTCCGCTGGTTCGAGGGCAACTTCACCGAGTACGAGGAGTACCGGCATCGCGAGTTGGGGTCGGCCGCCGACCAGCCGCACCGGATCAAGTACAAGCGGCTCAGCGGCTGAGTGCCTGCGGGCCTGAGTGCCTGCGGGCCTGAGTGCCTGCGGGCCTGAGTGCCCTGGGCGCAGGGTTTTTGCAGACGAACCGGGTCCCAAGGCTCGCCCCGGCGCTCACGCCAAGGTCGGACGGGGCACACCGCGCCACTGCAGCACGCCGACGATGAGCCAGATCGCGCTGATCGGCCCGATGATCAGGAGCAGGTTCAGTTCAAGAACCCGCATCGTGTACCAGGGCACGAACGGGAGTGCCGACATGAAGCCGGCTGGCAGCACGAGTGCGATCACGAGGGCCACCTCCGCCCACGCGGGCCAGATTCCCGCCCGGCGGGCCCCGACGGCAAGGCCGAGGACGGCCACGAGGAAGACGACGCCCACAGGCATCACCCACGGCATGAGCGACCAGATGGGCCCGGCGATGATCGCCGTCCAGCCCGAAGCCCGTGAAACGACCGCCTGGGCCGGGAGCCGATCGACGACACGATAGAGGCCGAACGACAGGAGCAACAGGCCGACGAAGAGGAGCGGCAAGCCGAGCGCTCCGTCGCGGTACATGCCGTACCGGTCGTAGTGCACGGGTCCGTTGGCCGCGACGACGATCGCCGCGACGAGCAGGCCGAAGCCCACGAGTGGGCCCAGACCCGCGCGATCGCGAACGTGCCCGGGACCCGGGACCTGTGGGCGAAGGCGCTCGTCGAGGGCTCCACGAACGATGTCGATCCGGCCGGCGAGCGACGGTGGGCGTTCGGCAAGCAGCGATCGGAACTCGTCCTCATAGCGGTCGCGCCAGGGACGCGGGTAGAGGTCGACGAGGCGGCTCATGAGGTCCTCCCCTGAAGTCGTGCGAGACCGGTCCGGGTGAACGCGTGAAGGCCGTCGAGCTGGGCCTCGAGCGTCGTCGCGCCGAGGGCCGTGAGGCGATACGGACGGCGCCGCTCGTCGGGTTCGAGCGCTTCGATCAAGGCGCGCCGCTCGAGGCGTGCGAGCGCACCGTAGAGCGTGCCCGCGCCCATCGGGCTGCCGGAGATCGCTTCGACATCGAGCATGATCGCGTAGCCGTGCTTGGGGCCTTCGGCCAGCGATACGAGGATGTACAGCGACGGCTCCGCAAATCGTCCGAGTTCGCCGAAGGTGGGGGGTCCGGCCTGCTTCGCTCCCGGTCCTGTGTTCTGCGGCATCACTCCGTCCTTCCCGCTGCCGAAACCAGCTGCTCATGCAGACGATACGCTCCCCGACCGCCGCCGCCGACCGGCTGGATCAGTCCCAGGTGCTCGAGCCGCGCGATCGCACCGAAGAGCGTCCCCGGTCCCACGTGGCCATCGAGGTTCCGAACCTCGTCCAGGAGCCCCACGACGCCCCTGGGTCCTGATCGCAGGGCGACCAGGATCCAGACGGCAACCTCCCCGAAGCGACCGATGACCACGCGTCGTATCCCGAGCTGCGTCAGTCCAATTCGATGACGGCGCAGGCGATCCGGCCCCCACTACCGCCGTTGTCGGCGTTGGTGACCTGGTTGTCGGGATTGGCGTGGATGATGAATGAGCTGCCCACGGCCCCGGCGGTCGAGTCGAAGAGCGTCGTCGGACCGTCGGAGAGGGTCACGCGGTCCGTTGTCGCGTTGAGGTGGCCGATGCCCTTCTTGTTGACGACGAGGTTCGGGAGATCCCCGGCATGGGGACCGGCCGGGTTGTCGAGTCCATGCTCATGCGTGGCCGGGTTGTAGTGACCACCGGCCGCCGTGAACGGGTCGCACGCGCCGACCGAGTGGATGTGGATTCCGTGCAGGCCGGGTGTGAGCCCCTTGACATGGACATTGACGTGGACCCGCCCGGAGCCATCCTCGACGAGCTTCGCCCAGCCGATCGTCGCACCGCTGGCATCGACGAAGGTCGCCGATGCGTGACGGGCTCCAGCAGCGACCGGTGCTGCGACAAGAGCGACGACGATCGCCGTCGCGGCGGAGAGTGTGCCGATCCGGCGGATCGTGGACACAGCGGACACAGCTGACCTCCTCAGGTCTTCCAGTACGTGATACATCGTGTCACGTACTATCGTCCCGCGATATAACCACGCGACCTGGCCTGTTGTCAACCGCCTGAATCGATGCCGGATGAGAACATCATCGCGCTGACGATGACGGCCCGGATACCCCGATCGCCGTCGGGCCCTGCGAACAGGAGGCGACATGACCGACGGATCCATCGGTCTCGGCCGGATCGGCCAGATCCACGTGACGGTGACCGACCTGGAGCGCGCGGTCACGTTCTACCGCGACGGCCTCGGCATCCCGTTCCTGTTCGACGCCCCCGGGATGGCGTTCTTCGACTGCGCGGGCGTGCGGCTGTTCCTCGGGCCGGCCGAGAACGCACAGTTCACCGGCCGGGCGACGATCTACTTCACGGTCGACGACATCGACGCGGCCGTCGCCGCCCTCTCGGGCCGTGGGGTCCCGTTCGACAAGCCGCCGCATGTCGTGCACCGGACCGACAGCTACGCACTATGGATGTGCTTCACGCAGGACCCGGACGGCAACAACATCGGCTTGATGTCGGAAGTGCCCACCGCGTCCGCGTGAGGGCGGACGGGCCGCCTGCGATCAGGTGCCGCTGAGCTCGCGGATCCGCCGATCCAGGAAGCCCTGCTCCTTCTCGTTCGACGTCAACTCCAGCGCGCGTCGATAGGCGACGACCGCCTCGTCCGCTCGACCGAGGCGGCGCAGCAGGTCGGCTCGGGCCGCGTGCAGGTACGGGTACTGGTCGAGCGTCCCCGATTCGGTGATCTGCTCCACCAGGGCGAGGCCGACGGCCGGTCCATCGGCCATCGCGATCGCGACGGCCCGGTTCAGTTCGACGACGGGCGACCGTGTGGCGAGGGCCAGCGACCCGTACAGGGCGGCGATCTGGCGCCAGTCGGTGCGTCCGTCGGTAAGCGCCGCGTCGTGGACCGCGGCGATCGCCGCCTGGAGCTGGTAGGGACCGGGGCGACGCATGCGCATCGCGCGCTCGAGGACCTCGCCGCCCTCGTCGATCATCGCCCGATCCCACTTCGATCGGTCCTGGTCCTCGAGCAGCACCAGTTCCCCGTCGTACCCGACCCGCGCGTCGCGTCGGGCGTCGTGCAGGAGCATGAGCGCGAGGAGTCCGAGCGCCTCGGGCTCGTCGGGCATGAGCCCGGTCAGCACGCGACCCAGCCGGATGGCCTCGGAGGAGAGGTCGCGCCGGATGAGCTCGTCCCCCGCCGATGCGCCGTAGCCCTCGTTGTAGATCAGGTAGATCACCTGGAGAACCGACGCGAGGCGCTCGGGCAGCAGGTGATCGGGCGGGACGCGGTACGGGATCCCGGCGTCGCGGATCTTGCGTTTGGCGCGCACGAGACGCTGGGCGAGGGTCGGCTCGGGGACGAGGAACGCCCGGGCGATCTCCGGCGTGGTCAGGCCGCCGAGCGTGCGCAGCGTCAGGGCGACCCGGATGTCCGGCGCGAGCGCCGGATGGCAGCAGGTGAAGATCAGCCGCAGCCGGTCATCCTCGATCGCCATGGGATCCTCCGGTTCGGCGTCCCCGGGCTCGGTGGCCGATAGTTCCTCGTCGATGAGCGCCTGACGACCCAGGAGCTGCGCCTTCTCGCGAAAGCGCTGGGCACGTCGGATCCGATCCAGGGCGCGATTGCGGGCGGTGGTCGTGATCCACGCGCCCGGGTTGTCGGGCACCCCTCGCTCGGACCACGTCTCGAGCGCAGCGATGAAGGCCTCCTGGACGGCCTCCTCGGCGAGCTCGAAGTCGCCCGTCACCCGGATGAGCGTCGCGACCGCCCGGCCAGATTCCTCCCGGAACAGGCGGTCGACGACCTCGTGGGTGACGGCTTGCGTCACGCTCCGGCGGTGGCTCCCGCCGCTTCCGGCGCGTACTTGCTGAAGTCGACGACCGGGCGGACCTCGACCGTGCCGTACCACGAGCCGGGGCACTTCGCGGCCCATGCCAGCGCTTCATCAAGGTTCGCGCAGTCGAGCAGATAGAACCCGCCGAGGCCTTCCTTCGTCTCCGCGTACGGCCCGTCGGTGGTGGTGGTCTCGCCGTCACGGATGCGGATCGTCGTCGCGGTGGTGTTCGGCTCGAGCGCCTCTCCGCCGGCCTCGACCCCGGCGTCCTTGATCGCCCGGGTGAAGGCGTTGTACTCCTCCATCACCTTGCCCCACGCGGCCGGGTCCGGCGGTTCGGTCGACGGATTGGCAGTCTCCTCGTCGTAGATCAGCAGGGCGAACTTCATCGCGCTCTCCTCGCACTGGCGTGGCGGCTCGCTACCGCCCCTACTCGGATGACGAACCGACCGTACCGGAATCGACAGGTTCGTGTCCCCCGTCACCAGACAGATACGCGATCGACGTGGTCACGGGTTCGGTCAGGAACCGCTGGGTCGCGACCGATGCGCCAGGGCTGTCCGAGGCCGGAGTGAGATCCGCGTGCCGCTGGTGCGCTCGAGCCGCCTCGGCAACGGCCACGCCGAGATCGCGCGTCGCCTCCTCGACCGCATGCGTCAGCATCGGAAGGACTTCGTCGAGGAACGCGCGAGCCTTGGCCGTGCGCCCCCTGGCGACCCGGGTGACCACGCGCGTTCGCCCTCCCGGCAGCGCCTCGAGCTCGTCGGACATGAGGACCTTCGGGGCTCGCGGAACCGGAAAGACGTTGTTCGTCGTCCAGTATTCCGGCGGTCGCCAGTCGACGATCTCTTCGATGATCGCGTCCTGGCCATGCATGCAGTGGTTCGTCGTGCCCGCCCCGCGCCGGCCACCGGTGCTGTACTCGATGATCCCCGTCACGTCGCTGGAGTACTGCGGCCGACGGAGCGGCGACGTGAGGAATTCCCAGACGATCGCGGGTGGGGCGTCGTAGAACAATTCCCTCTTCCAGAACGTGTCGGCTTCGGCGATCCGGAGACGCTTCCGCTCCTGCTCGGCGTTCCATGCACCCTCGAGATCGCGAACCCAGCAGGGCACTTCGCCGATGTGCTCGATCGTCTCGGTGTGGGCGGTCAGGCCCGCGGCTGCCGGTTCGGTCACTCGCATCGCAGCGATGCAGGCGTCCGTGTACAGCGCGTAGGCCGGGATCCCAAGATGCTCCGCGACACCGTTCTTGAGGAGCCGATGCACGAGGATCACATCCGAGCCGACCAGTTCCGCCGATCCGGCGATCTTCTGGCGAGCGACCGTCCCGTGATGAGCGACGAGCTTCAGATCGAGTGACGGGATCCGGATGCACGCGTTGCACTCGCAGCGGGTCGCCTGCGCGATGTCGCGCAGCCGGCGGCGAAACGCGAAATAGCAGCCCTCGACGAGATCCTGCAGAGCCGAGCCATCGAGACCCGCGCCGGGCAGGAAGCCGGGCAGGAACAGGAACGCGGCATCGCCTTCGAGTTTGGCCAGCTTGAAGGTCGGGCGGAGCGCGCCGACGACCGTGCCGATGAGGTCGCCGAGGATGTCCTGCGCATGGTCCAGCTCGACGCCGGCGAGATAGCCGGTATATCCGGAGATGTCGGCGATGACCAGGCAGGCTGGTTCGGGGGCGTTCTGCATCGGTCCTGAGCCTCCCGGGGACGTGCGTTCCATGCTAGGTGCCGTCCCGGATCGTGTCGAGGAGGGGTGACGGACACGCTATGGTGTTCCGCGATGGCTACGCGCGCCGAGGTCCTTCGGATCAACGGCCGGGACGTGACGGTCACGAATCCCGACAAGGTCTACTTCCCGCGGGCTGGATACACCAAGCTCGATCTCGTGCGCTACTACCTCGCGGTCGCGGACGGAGCGGTGCGCGGGGTCGCGGGTCGGCCGATGGCGCTCAAGCGCTTCGTCAACGGCGCCGAAGGCGAGCCGTTCTTCCAGAAGCGCGCACCGGACAAGCGTCCGGAGTGGCTGCGCACGGTCGAGTTGTCGTTCCCGTCCGGGCGAACGGCCGAGGAGATCGTCGTGGACGATGCTGCGGGGCTTGCCTGGGTCGCCAACCTCGGCTGCATCGATCTCAATCCGCACCCGGTCCGGGCGGACGATCTCGACCATCCGGACGAACTGCGCGTCGATCTGGACCCGGTCCCAGGCGTGCCCTGGTCGCAGATCCGGGACGTCGCGCTGGTGACACGGGAGGCGCTCGAGGCGGTGGGCCTCGTCGGTTGGCCGAAGACCTCCGGTTCGCGCGGGATCCACGTCAACATCCGGATCGAGCGTCGCTGGACCTACCCGGAGGTGCGGCGAGCCGCGCTTGCGCTGGCCCGTGACGTCGAGGCGCGCGCGCCCAAGCTCGCGACATCGAAGTGGTGGAAGGAGGAGCGCCACGGCGTCTTCCTCGACTACAACCAGAACGCGAAGGACCGCACGGTCGCTTCGGCCTACTCCGTTCGGCCACTCCCCGACGCGCGGGTCTCGGCTCCGCTGATCTGGGACGAAGTGGCCGTTGCGGAGGCCGAGGACTTCACGCTGGCCACGGTCCCGGCCCGGTACGCGGAGATCGGCGACCCCGGGGCGGGCATCGACGACGCCGTGGGCTCGCTCGACGCACTCCTCGAGCTGTCCGCCCGCCACGAGGCCGCGGGCGAGGGAGACGCGCCCTGGCCCCCGAATTACCGCAAGCAGGAGGGCGAGCCGCCGCGTGTCCAGCCGTCGCGCCAACGACGGGCGGCGAAGGAGTACGACACTCCCGAAGCCGAGGCTGCGCGCGAGAAGTCTCGCGCGGCGATGGAGCGCCGGTTCGCGCGAGCGGACGCTGCGGCACGCGAGGCGGGAGGTCGCAGAGCCACGCGACCGACGCCGACGGGCCGGCGGCGCTCGGAGATCCCGGTCATCGAGATCGCGCGCGCGAAGTCGAAGCGCGACGCGCTCGCCGGCCTGGAGCGTTGGAAGGAACGATGGCCGGCGGCGGCAGGAGCGTTGGAGGAGGCGGATGTGCTCGTGGACGGGATGCGCGGACGGTCATCGCTCTGGTATCGCGTGCGGGTCAACCTGACGCACGTGACCGACGGCGAGCGCCCTCCGCAGGAGCCGCTTGACCCGGACTATGACCCCTGGGCGGAGTACGACTCTCCGGATCGTTCCGGCCAAGCGGAACGATCGACACGAAAGGATGCGGCGTCGCGATGACGACCCGACCGCCCCGGCCCAAGCCCACGCGACGCGGATCCCGCAAGCGGACCGTCGAGATCGTCGGGTTCGACCACGTTCAGATCGCGATCCCCCACGGCGAGGAGGCCCTCGCACGACTGTTCTACGGCGGCGTCCTCGGCCTCCAGGAGGTGCGCAAGCCGAGAGCCCTGTCGGGGCGTGGCGGGGCATGGTTCATCGCGCCGGGTGTCGCCGTCCACCTCGGCGTCGAGGAGTCGTTCGTTCCCGCCAGGAAGGCGCATCCGGCCTTCGTCGTCGCGGATCTCGCCAAGGCGCGCCGGCGGCTCGCGGTCCACCAGATCGACGTCATCGAAGACGAAACGGAACTGGCGGGTGCGCGCTGCTACGTCAACGATCCCTTCGGCAACCGGGTCGAGCTCGTGGATGCCGTCGGGGCCGGATTCACCAGTGCTCGGCCGCATCGGCCCCCGGACGAACTGCCAGATCCGTCGCGCTAGACGCACCGCCCCGTTGGGCGCACCGGAAGCGCTGGGTCCGCTTGACGCGCCTCATGGGACCGTGGACAGTGCGGACTTCGCCCGCTCCCGACCCAGGTTCCACGCCCACGGACTCGTGAGCGCGGGGTCGCCGGCGAGCGCGTCGAGCCGTCCGGCCAGGATCGCGTTGACCACCTCGCGTTCGGCGTCCGGCAGCCGCTGGAGTGCATCCACGATCGGAGGGATCGCGTCGTCCGGGAGGACGGCGAGATACTCCGCATCGAGGCCTGTTCGACCATCCGCCGGCACGAGACTCGGGTGAAGCACCCGCTCAAGGTTCCGCTCGGCGACGAACGCGCCCGGCGCAGCGAGGTTGAGCCCGACCAGACCGACGAAACCGAGAGCCACGAGGCCGTGCGGGAGCCACGGAATCCGTCGGAGGATCACCAAGAGGCCGAGAAGCGTCAGCGCGACCGCCACGTAGACGATCGCGGTGAACACGTAGAACCGCAGCTCCGTCCAGCCGTACGCCCCCTGGTAGAGCGACAGGCGTAGCGTCGCCGACACGAGGACCACCCCCGTCAGTACGAGGAGACCCAGGCTGGCGCCGAGCGACGCTCGGGAACGGACCCGGACGAGTGACTCGATCGTGGCGACGACCGCTCCGGCAAGCACGGCGGCCACGACCAGTTCGAAGAACCCGCGCCGCGCGTAGTCGCTGTACGTCAGGCGGGCGGCGGCCATCGTGTCAAGCCCACCAAATAGATACGCCACCTGCAGGACAACGAAGGTCGCAACGACAGCGTCGACCAGGATGAGGATGACCGTCGCTTCCAAAGCCCCCAAGCGCAGGCCCGTCTCGCGGGGGAGCTCGGCGCCGACGTCGACGGGCTCCGTCGCGGGTCGCTCGCTGGCGGCGTCGGGCGACGACGCAGCGAGCGCGGCGGGCATGACCTCGGCCGGCGAAGCTTCAACCGGAGCCCCATCGATCACGGCGGCGAGGACGCCGATCGCCAGCCAGCCCGCGGCGAGGCCGAACACGATCCGACCCGGCAGGGACCCGAGGTCGAGCCGGAGCCCGAACAGATCGTCGAGCCCCTGCCGAAAGATCGGGTCAGCCGATGCGAACAGCAGCGCGAAGATGAGCGCGAGCGGGATCCCGATCGTCAGCCCTCGGGCGAGTGGTGCGAGCCGCGGCCAGCGGCCGTCCGCATCGTTGCCGGTTCTTGGTCGAACCGATCCCAGCACCCGCCGGACCCCGACGATGGCCGTCGCGCAAAGCCAGGTGCTCGCGACGACGAACGCGCCGACGGATCGCCGCGTGACTGGGGTCCCGGCGATCGCGATCACCGCCGCGCCACCGAATGCGGTCGCGCCGAGGGTATCCAGGGCAGCGAGGAAGTCGTCGCCGCGCACCGCGACGAGTGCCGCAAGCACGATCGCACCGACCGGCAGCCACGCATCGAGCGGGTCGAACCGGCGCCCCGGCTGGCGAAAGGCGATCGCGCCGATGAGTGTTGCGCCAACGATGACCGGGACGTTGAGACCAAGAGCCGGTCCATCGAGGGCAAACTCGGCGAGGAGTCCGAGCACCAGGCCGATGACAAGGGCGCGGCGAGCAACGCGAGGGTCCATGGGCGGTCTCCGGGCGGAGCCGACCGCGGGCTAGGCGGGATCGGCGGGGTCGTCGATGGGGACGGGTCGCTCAGGAGCCATGTGGCGTTCGGGGACTCGGCTGGGAGTTCAGCGACTCCCGAAGATCTTCGAGATCTCGAACGCGGGGGTTTCCTCGAGCTGGTCGTAGCGGCAGTCCGACGGAGCCTTGTCGGGTCGCCAGCGCTTGAATGTCGTCCCGTGGCGGAAGCGCGAACCCTGCAGATGGTCGTACGCCACTTCGGCAACGCGCTCGGCGCGGAGTGGCTCCCACGACAGGTCCTTGCCGCGGTTCCAGCGCGACGTGGCGCCGGGCAGCCGCTGGCCGGAGGCATCGGCGTCGCCTGCCGCCGACCACTCGGCCCACTCACGCCATGGATGGTCGGTGAGGGCGTCGCTCCGCAGCGGGCCCAGTTCGTCGACAAGGGTCGCTCGCCGATCCCACGTGAAGGACGACGTGACGCCGGCGTGGTGGAGCGTACCGTCGTCGTCGAAGAGCCCGAGGAGGAGCGACCCGATGTGCGTTCCTGGCCCGTTCTTGTGCCAGCGGAACCCGGCCACCACGCAATCTGCCGTGCGCTGGTGCTTGATCTTCAGCATCGCCCGCTTCCCCGGCTGGTAGACCGCGTCGAGGCGTTTGGCGATCACCCCATCCAGCCCCGCGCCCTCGAATCGCTCGAACCAGTCCGCCGCCGTCACTCGGTCGGTGGTCGCGGGGGTCAGGTGGACCGGCGGCCGCGCGCTCCCGAGGATCGATTCGAGGAGATCGCGCCGCTCGGATTGGGGAGTGTCGCGCAGGTCGTCATCCGCAAGGGCGAGGAGGTCCCACGCGACGAACGACGCCGGCGACTCGTCGGCGAGCATCCGCACCCGCGATTCGGCCGGGTGGATCCTGAGCAGCAGCGCTTCGAAGTCCAGCGTCCCGTCTCGGGCGATGACCACTTCCCCATCGAGGACACACCGCTCGGGCAGCGCGGCCAGGAGCGGCGCGGCGAGTTCCGGGAAGTATCGATCCAGCGGCTTGAGATCGCGGCTCTGCGTGAAGATCTCGTCGCCGTCGCGAAAGACGATCGCGCGGAATCCGTCCCACTTCGGCTCGAACAGCCAGCCGTCGTCCTTCGGCAGGCCGTCGGCCGCCTTGGCGAGCATCGGCGGCAGCGGCGGCTGCACGGGAAGATCCATCGAGGAAGTGTAGGAGACGGAACTCACGGGCGGGGTCCTGCGTCCCGGGCTGACACGGCGTTTGAACGTCGCTGCCCGATGCCTCGTATCGGGTTTCCGGGCACAGCCGTCATCGGCGCGGGGTGATCGACCCGGCGCCGCCCACAGAGGGGGTCCGCCATGCGTGGATCGAAACTGTCCGGCGTCCTTCTGCTAGCGAGCCTCATGGCCATCGTCTTGAGTGCGTGTGCGGGAGCCGCGACGCCCTTCGGCGGGGTGGACGGTTTCGGCCCCGATTTCGGCGGCGGGGACGCCGGCGGCGCCCCGACCGCCGCGCCGGCGCCCGCCGAGCCAGGCTCGCCAGGGACCGCGGCGATTCCGCGACGGCGCGAAGATCGTGCGGTCGGGCTCGCTTGCGTTGCAGGTCGACGACGTCGCGAAGGCGCTCGAAGCCGGCCGAACGACGATCGCCGGGCTGGGTGGGTACATCGGTGCGTCGCGCCAGTCGAATTTCGACGACCAGCCGACTGCGACGATCACGTATCGCGTCCCCGTCGACCGCTGGGACGAAGCGCTCCAGGCGCTTCGCGGGCATGCCGCGAAGGTGATCCAGGAGAGCACGGACGCGGTGGAGGTGACCGACCAGCTGGTCGACCTCGCTGCACGCGTCCGCAACCTGCGGGCGAGCGAGGAAGCGCTCATCGCGATCCAGTCGAAGGCCGACAAGATCGCCGACGTGCTCGAGGTCCAGCGCCGCCTGACCGACGTCCGGGGCGAGATCGAGCAACTCGAGGCACAGCGCACGGGCCTCGAGGACCGCGTAGCCTTCGCGACTCTCGAGGTGTCGTACGGGGTCGAGGTCGCCGCGGTCAAGGAGATCGCGAAGGGATTCAGCCCCAGCAGCGAGATCGATCGCGCGTCGGCTCAGCTGATCGGGGTGGCCCAGTCCGTCGTCGCCGCAGGGATCTGGTTCGGGATCGTGTGGCTGCCGATCCTCATCGTGCTCCTCGTCGTCGCGTTCGTCTCGATCAAGGTCGGCCGACGGATGGGGATCCACATCCCGCGCTCGGATCCGCGCGCCAGCCTGGGATCTGGTCCGGGACCTGCCGCCACGCCGCCGGCGACACCCTCGGACGGGTAGGAGCGGGTAGCAGCTCAGCGCTCGCGGACCAGGAACCAGATGTCCATCTCACCGCGTCCCTTGACGGCGACGGAGCCCTGGGGCTCGAGGACGAAGTCGTCGGCGAGGAGGTCGTGTGTCGTGCGCGTGACCTGGATCATGCCCGCGGTCCCCTGCGACTCCATGCGCGACGCCACGTTCACGGCATCGCCCCACAGGTCGTAGATGAACCGCCGTCGCCCGATGACCCCAGCCACGACCGGCCCCGAGTTGATCCCGATCCGCACCCGGATCTTGTGCTGGGCGAGCTTCCCGTGCGCCTCGAGCGACTCGCGGATGTCCAGGGCGAGTCGGGCGATCGCCTGGGCGTGGTCCGGGCGCTCCACGGGGACGCCCGCGGCGACCATGTAGGCGTCCCCGATCGTCTTGATCTTCTCAAGGCCGTGCCGCTCGGCCAGCTCGTCGAAGTGGCTGAACAGGTGATCGAGGAGCTCGACGACCTCCTTCGGTTCGAGGCGCGCCGAGAGGGGCGTGAAGTCGACGACGTCGGCGAACAGGATCGTCGCGGCATCGAACCCCTCGGCCACCTGGCGCTGGCCGCCCTTGAGGATGTCCGCGATGCGCCGAGGCAGGATGTTGAGCAGGAGGCTCTCGGCCTTCGCCTGCTCCTCGCGCAGGGATCCGAGCGCAGTCTCGCGCTGTCCGGCGAAGGCGTAGAGGAGGGTGAACGCGATCGTAGACGGGCCCAGGATGTTCATGACGAAGAAGAGGAGCAGGACCTCGGGCGGGAGCGCATTCGTTCGGAGCTCCGCGGCGAAGACCCCGCTCAAGACGACCGCCACGGCATAGATCGCGAACCAGCGCGGTGCTCGGCGATGCGTGTCGAAGGCGATCGCTCCGAGCGGGGCGAGGACAGCCCAGAGGATCACGCCGCTCGATGGGACGAACCCGCCGAGGACGATCATCAAAAGCAGCGGCGCGACGAGGATCAGGCCGAACTGGACGTTGGCGAACCAGCGAAAGCCCCGCGTCGCATGGAACACGACCAAGCTCAGCGCCGAGGCCGCGGCGTAGCCATACGGGATGATCGCGGCGAGCGGCTCACCGAAGGCGAGGTAGATCGACCCCCAGACGATGCCGGCCGGCATGATCATGAGGGCCGTTCCCACGAGGAGCGATTTCAGCAGCCGCGCGTCGTCATCGTCGCTCCGATCGGCCCCGATCGAGGCGGCCAGGCCCAGGATCCGATCTCCGATGCGCATCGCCCTCCGAGCATAGCCCGCCTATCCGACACGCATGTCACCATGCTCCGATGAGCGAGGGCCGGATCGGCGGGCAGCAGAACGGGGAAGCGGAAGACGTCGAGTCCGACGCGGGGCCACGGGGGGCGCGGTACGACCGCCTCGCGTCGGGCTACGACCGCTGGTGGGGGCCGGTCATCGCCCCGAGCGCACTCACCGTTCTCGACGAAGCCGAAGCGCTCGTCCGCGCCGGGGCCTGCCGGATCCTCGATCTGGGGACCGGCACGGGCACGCTTGCGATCGAAGCCGTGCGCCGTTGGAGTGGGGCCCGCGTGACCGGCGTGGATGCGTCCGACGGGATGCTTGCCATCGCACGCCAGGCAGCGACGGACCTGGGCGATGCAGCAGATCGCGTCGATTTCCGGGCGGCTCTCGCGGATCGGCTCCCGGACGCGGACGGGTCCTTCGACCTCGTCGTTTCCTCGTTCGTCCTGCAGCTCGTCCCGAACCGGTATCGGGCGCTGCGCGAGGCGCGGCGCGTCCTGCGCGCAGGTGGCTCGCTGGTCTTCGTGACCTGGCTGGCCGCCCGCAACGAGGCGTCGTTCGAGCCCGATGTGGTCTTCGACGACATGATGGATACCTTCGGGCTCGCTGACCCCGACGACGCGGACGAGGACGGGCCCGACGGGTCAGGCGGGTCGGGCGCGTCGCGCGAAGACGATCAGACGGGCGACCTTCCCTCGGTCGAGGCGGCGATCCGCCTCGTGCGCCGGGCGGGATTCCGGAAGGTGACGGCAACCCGCGCGGCGCTGACCCACGCATACGCGCCGGACGAGTACGTCGGGTTCCTCGAGCATTTCGACGAAGAGGATCTCTTCGCGTCGCTTGATGACGAGGTGCGCCAGCGGTTCCGCTCGGCGCTGGCCGAGCGACTCCGGGCACTCCCCGAACGGGACATGATCCTGACGCTCCCGACGGTCCTGGTCCGCGCGGAGCGTCCGTAGCTTCGTCGCGCTCGCGCCGGGACGGGCCGAGGTCTCGCCCTCGCGCGGGTCGGCGCCTAGCTCTCGCTGTCGCCCGCTCCACCCGAGTCCGACGAGCCGTCGCTCTCGGCGGCCTCGCCCTCGGCTCCTTCGCCTTCTTCGGCTTCGCCTTCGACCGCCTCGCCCTCGGCGACCTCGGCGACGACCGGCTCCTCCTCGACGCGCGGCGCAAGGACCTTGGCGACGATCTCGTCGAGGTCGGTCAGCAGCGTCACATCGGACGGGATGGACAGGTCGCGCAGGTGGATCTGGTCATCGAAGGTCGCGAGCGATTCGATCGAGAACTCGATCGACTGCGGCAGATGGTCGGGCAGTGCTCGGACGCGGACCCGCTCGGTCACCATGAGCAGCGTGCCGTTGTGCAGGTTGACGGCCTCCGAGTCGCCGGTGGGAACGAGGGGCACCTCGACGGTGAGCTCCTCGGTCATGCGCACGAGCAGAAGGTCGACGTGCAGCGGGCGCCGGTTGACCGGGTGGATCTGGACGCCGTGCACGAGCACCGGCTTCGCCTTCTTGCCGTCGATCGACAGGTCGATGAGCGTGTTCGGGCCGGCGTGCCGCCGGAGCTGCTCGAACTCGTGCGTGTCCACGGAAACGGACGTGGAAGCTTCTCCGTGCCCGTAGACGACGGCGGGCAGGCGGCCGGCCTGACGGAGCTTCGCGACGGCCTTGCCGGTCACGTCGCGATGCGCGACGTCGAGCTTGGGACGAGTGGCGGTAGACATGGATCGGAACCTCGGGATCGATCGTGCGGATGATGGCCGGGCCGCCGCTCACCGATGTGCTTTGGGCCGGCGGGCGCCCGGATCGGGCGGCAACGATACCACGAGCGACTCGGCGACCACGGCGAGCGCGGTGTAGCATCGGTTGGATGTCCGCCACGATCCTCATCGTCGAAGACGAGTTCGCCGTCGCCCGCGGGATCCAGTACGCCCTCCAGCAGGAGGGGTACGAGGTCACGATGGCCCGCTCTGGCGAGGAGGGGCTCGAGATGGCGACGAAAGAGGCCCCCGATCTCGTCGTCCTCGACGTCCGGCTGCCCGGGATCGACGGCTTCGAGGTCCTCCGCCGGATGCGAGCCACCGGGTCGAAGGCGCCGGTCCTCGTGCTCACCGCCCGTGACGACGAGGTCGACAAGGTCATCGGGCTGGAGCTGGGTGCCGACGACTACCTGACGAAGCCGTTCGGCTTGCGCGAGCTGATGAGCCGGATCCGGGCGCTCCTGCGCCGCGCCTACGGCGACCTGGCGGATGCCGCCGGCGGACGCGTCATCCGGCACGGCGATCTGCTCATCGATCTCGAGCGGCGACGCGTCCAGCGCGGCAATCGGCGGATCGCCCTGACGCCGACCGAGTTCGAGATCCTCCGCCACCTCGCGAGCCGGCCGGGCCGCGTCTACACACGGCCCGAGCTCCTCGAGCTGTTGCGCGACTACGAGGCGCTCGACCAGGACGAGAAGACGATCAATGTCCACGTGAGCCACCTGCGCGACAAGATCGAGGACGACCCCTCGACGCCGGGCTTCGTGTTGACCGTGCGCGGTGTCGGTTACGCGTTCGCCGAGCGCTGAGCGCAGCGCTCGACCGCGCCTACCGCGGCGTCTGCGCAGGCTGCTGCCGCGCACGTTCCAGGCGCGCCTGACTCTCGGGTTCGTCGGCGTCGTGGCGATCACGCTGGTGCTGGTCTCCGGGATCGTCGTCAACCGGCTCGGCGACTACTTCCTGCAGCAGCAGCTCGCCGACCTGAGCTCCAGGTCACGCACCGTGGCCGAGTATGTCGCGACGCTCGCGACCGACGTCGTCGCCTCCCGCCCGTTCCGGACCGCTGTCGTCGGCCCGGACGGCTTCACCGACATCGGGGTCGTCGCGGCGGTCAGCAGCGCCGGCCAGCAGACGATCCTCGCCGACCGCCTCGGACAGGCCGATGTGCGGATCCGCTTCGGGTTGGGCACGACGACCGACTTCCATCCGTCCCCGAACGGCGACATCCGTGCCGCGCTCCGGGCCCCGCCGCAGGCCGGCCAGACCCGCGAGTCGATCACCCAGGTCGACTGGTTCTCGGTCCCCTCCGCCATCGCGCCGTTCGTCGTCGAGGTCACGCTCTCCGACCCGTACACGTTCCGGGCCCGCGCGATCGCCAACGTGAGCGGGCTCCTCGTGTTCATCGGGATCCTTGCGCTCGCGGGAGCATTCGTGCTGGCCGCAGCGCTGGCCCAGCGCTTCACGGCGCCGTTGCGTCGCCTGACGGAAGCGTCGCGCGGCCTCGCCGAGGGCGACCTCAGCCGGCGCGTCCCCGATTCGTACCTCCGCGCCGGATCGACCGAGATCGCCGAACTTGCGCTCCAGTTCAACACGATGGCGGGCCGCCTGGAGGAGAGCGTCGAGATCATCCGACGCGATCGCGACCGCAGTCGCGACTTCCTCGCCGATGTCTCGCACGAGCTGCGCACGCCGCTGGCCGCCCTGCGGATGTTCAATGAGCTGCTGCGCTCGGACCGATCGGTGGATGAGGCGACGCGCGCCGAGTTCCTGGAATCCACCGGGCAGCAGATCGACCGGCTGGACTGGCTTGCCCAGAACCTGCTGGATCTCTCGAAGCTCGACTCCGGCCTCGTCCTCCTGGACCTTCGCCCGGACGACCTGCGTTCCACGGTCGAGGCGGCGATCGAGCAAGCCGAGGCGTCCGCTGAGCGACGCCGGGTCGCGCTGGGCGTGGTCATGCCCGACGCGCCGGTCCGGATCCGGCACGATCCGCTCCGCGTTGGCCAGATGGTCGCGAATCTCGTCGGCAACGCGATCAAGTTCACGCCGCCGGGCGGGAACGTGAGCGTCACCGTCCGGGCCAACCGCGACGGCGCCAGGATCAGCGTTTCGGACACGGGCGTCGGGATCGATGCGACCGAGCTGCCCCACATCTTCGATCGCTTCTACCGCGGGTCGCGGGCGAACGAGGCGCGGGCCGGGGGCAGCGGGCTCGGCCTGGCGATCGTCCGTTCGATCATCGACATGCACGGTGGATCGATCGCCGTGGAGAGTCGGCTGGGTGCCGGGACGACGTTCACCGTCTCCCTGCCACGCGATGCTCGATCGATCCATGAGCCGGCCGCGAGCGGCGACGCAGCCACTCCGCGTGGCGACGCAGCTACTCCGCACGCTGCGAACGTGACGGATTCTTCACCGGCAGGACCGTCGTCCCTGAACGAACCCACGTCACCGTAGGACGAGTACCGAACGCAACGACGAAGGAAGTCACGAGCCATGAGCGACGATCAGCCAGTCGAGCGCGATGCGGGATGGAGCGCTGCCGAGGACGTACCGAACGCCGAGGCGGCCCCAGCATCCATCCCGCACGCGAACTCCGCTCCGGATGCGATGCCGGCTCCGGATGCAATGCCGGCTCCGGATCCGACCCCGGATCCGACCCCGACGCAGCGCTACGTACCCGCCCGTGAGCCACGTCCGGACTGGTCCAGCCCGTTGTGGAGTGGCCAGACGGAGAGCGCCCCGGTCGCGCCGGCCAAGCCCGCGCGCGTGAATTGGGGTGCCGGGGCCGGGATGGTCGTTTCGGCGGCCCTCCTCTCGGCGGTGCTGGCATCGGGCGGCACGTACCTTGCCCTCGACGCGAGCGGGGCGCTGGATCGCGCGCCTGCCGCGACGCCCGGCCTGGCCGATCCCGCGGCCGTCACGCCGGCACCACCGGTCATCGCCGGGAACTCCGCCATCGTCGACGCCGCGGCCCAGGTCAGCCCGGCGGTGGTGCGGATCACGGTGACGGGGACGTCCACCGACCTCGTCGGAGGCCAGATCCCATCAACCGGCGTCGGTTCCGGGGTCATCTATGACGCGAACGGCTGGATCCTGACGAATTGCCACGTCGTCGCAGACAGCACGGCCCTTACGATCGAGCTCAACGACGGCCGCGAGTTCCAGGGGACGGTGTATGGCATCGATACGCTGACCGACCTCGCGATCGTCAAGGTCGAGGCGACCGGTCTGCCCACGGCCCCGATCGGCACGTCCAGCGATCTCCAGGTCGGGCAGTTGACCATCGCCATCGGCAGCCCGTTGGGGACCTACTCGAACTCCGTCACGAGCGGCATCGTTTCCGCGAAGGGCCGGGCGATCACCGTCACGGACGGCACCCGACTCACGAACCTCATCCAGACCGACGCGGCGATCAATCCTGGGAACAGCGGCGGCCCGCTCATCGACGGCTCCGGCCGGGTGATCGGGATCAACACCGCGATCGCCCAGGACAGCAACGGGATCGGGTTCGCGATCCCGATCGACATCGCGCGACCGATCATGCAACAGGCCCTTCAGGGCGAGGCCCTGGCTCGGCCCTACATCGGCGTCCGCTACGAGCCCGTGACCCTCAAGATCAAGGAAGCGGAGAAGCTCCCGGTCGACGCCGGCGCGATCATCCGCACGGGGCGTGGCGGGACCGGCCAGCCGCTGCCAGCGGTCGTTCCCGGAGGTCCGGCCGACACCGCCGGGATCAAGGAGAACGACATCATCGTGAGCGTGGGTGGCAAGTCGATCGATACCGAGAACCCGCTGGACGCGCTCCTGAGCCAGTTCGCGCCGGGCCAGACGATCGAGATCTCGCTCGTGCGCGGCACGGAGCGCCTCACGGTCCAGGTGACCCTCGGGACACGCCCGGCCGACCTGTAGACGGAGCGGGGATCCCGGGCCACGGCCCGGATGACCCATGGCGGAGCAGCCCCTGCGCCTGGGCCCGCCCCCTATCGCGTGCGCCGGATCTCCACCCCGGCGTGCGCCAGTTCGCCACCGACGCTGACCTCCGGCTTGCGCACGCGCACGACCACCGCGTCGACCGCCGCGAACCCGGCCAGGATCTCGTGGCTGATCGCCTCGGCCAGCGCCTCGAGGAGGCGGAACGTGGTCGACTCGACGATCTGACGCGTGGCGCCGTAGACGGCCGCGTAGTCGACGGTCAGCTCCAGGTCATCGTCGAGGCCGGCCGGGCGCAGGTCGAACTCCAGCTCGAGATCCACCTCGAAGCGCTGCGGTGTGACCTGCTCATGGTCGTAGTAGCCGTGACGCGCCTGGAAGACCATCCCGGCGAGCTGGATCCGATCGCTCATCGGCCGCGCGCGGTCTGTGGGCCGCCACGAACGACCGCATCGGCCATCCGCGCGGCGCGGACGTTCGCGCGGACGTCGTGGACGCGAACGATGTCGACGCCCGCGGCGATCCCGAGCGCCGTCGTGGCGATGGTCGCTTCCACACGCTGATCCGGGGGGAGGTCGAGGACGTGCCCGAGCGTGGACTTGCGCGACGTCCCGAGGAGGATGGGCCGGGCGAGGACCCGAAGGCTCGCGAGGCCGCGGAGCAGCGCGAGATTGTGCTCCGGCGCCTTCCCGAACCCGAACCCGGGATCCACGATGATCCGGTCCCAGGGCACGCCGGCGGCAACGGCCCGATCGATGGCGCGCTGCAGATCGCTCACGACCTCGGCCAGGAGGTTCGTGTAGCGCGCCTCGGCCCGGTTGTGCATGAGGACCAGCGGCGTGCCTCGTTCGGCGGCCACGCGCGCCATGGCGTCGTCGGCGCCGACGCCCCACACGTCGTTGATCAGGTCGGCGCCGGCGTCGATCGCCGCGGAGGCGACCGACGGCTTGACGGTATCGATGCTGATGGGCACATCGGGAAGTGCCGCCCGGAGCGCGATGATCACCGGGACGACACGCCGGATCTCCTCGTCTGCCGTAACGGGCGTGTGGCCGGGACGACTCGACTCCCCGCCGATGTCGAGGAGATCGGCGCCCTCGTCCACCATCGCGCCGGCCTGGGCGACCGCCATGTCCATCGCCTCGGTCGCGTCGCTCGAACCCGTCCGGAGGATGCCGTCCCCCGAGAACGAATCGGGCGTCACGTTGAGGATCCCCATCACGTGCGTGCGCCGTCGCCAGGTCAGCGAGCGACCCCTGAGCATGATCGGGTCCGGGTCGCCGGGGAGGCCGGGCGAAGCGTCGGACGGGACCGCGAACGACGTGCCGAGCGCGGATGCGGCGACGCCGGCTTCAGCGGGGATGGGTCGCTCGATGGGGATGGATCGCTCGTCCGTCTCGGTCACCGCGTCGTCACGCCTCCGGATCGCGCAGGTCGGGATCGTCGAGGAGACGCGCCCGGATCGCCCCGACAAGGTACAACGACCCAGCGACGACCACGGGGCTGGTGGCCGGGAGCCGTCTGCCGGCAGGGAGCGAGCTGCCGGTCGGTCCCCCGTCGAGCAGGACGTCGAGCGCCGCCGCGAGCGACGGTTCGACGACGACCCTGGCTCCCTCGGGCAGGCGGGCGGCCCAGAGTGCAGCGAGGTCGTCCGCGGGCAGCGCGCGCGGCTCATCAAGTTGCGTGCAGACGACGATCGCGTTCGCCATGACGGCGCTCCGGCCGAGCGCGACGATCATCCCGTCGACGTCCTTGTCGGCCATCGCGGCCATCAGCAGGCCGACGGGCGGAGGGTGCGGATCCGTCCCGCCGGCGAGGTGCGGCCGGAGGTCGTCGAGGGCTCGCGCCAGCGCCGCGGCTCCGGCCGGATTGTGCGCTCCGTCGAGCAGGATCTCGCGACCGGCATGCTCGAGGAGTTCGAGCCGGCCCGGCCAGCGGGCGGTCGCGAACCCGCGCCGGCGGGCTTCGTCGGGAACGTCCGCGATCCCGGCCGCGGCCAGGGCGTCGAGCAGCGCATGGGCGGTCGCGGCGTTGATCGCCTGGTGCCGTCCGCGCAAGCCGATGCGCGTCACACCAAGGCGGGGCAGATCGACATCGAGGCCGTCGCGATCCCAGCCGAACACGCGCGGCGGGTCGACCTCAGCGAGCGGGACCCCGAGCCGACGGGCGCGGCGCCGGATGATCGTCAGCGCCTCGCCCGTCGCCGCGGTCACGGCATGGTTCCCACGCTCGATGATCGCTGCCTTCTCGCGCGCGATCGCCCCGATCGTCGTCCCGAGGCGATCGGTATGGTCGAGATCCACGTTCGTCACGACCGCGACACCGCCGTCCCAGGCGTGGGTGGCGTCGAGCCGCCCGCCCAGGCCCACCTCCACCAGGGCGACGTCCGGTCGCTGCTGGGCGAACCAGCGGAACATCATCGCGGTCAGCAGCTCGAACTCGGTGGGGTCCCCGAGCCGAACCGCGACCCGATCGGCAAGCGGCAGGATCTCGGCGACGAGACGTGCGAAGGTCGCCGGGTCGACCGGACGGCCGTTGAACTGGAGACGCTCGCGATAGGTGACGAGGTGCGGTTTCGGCGTCTCGGCCACGTGGAGACCGGCGGCTCGGGCGGCGGCCGCCGCGAGCGCCAGCACGCTGCCTTTCCCGTTCGTGCCCGCGACGAGCGCCCCGCGAACCTCGAGCTGCGGGTCTCCGAGCGCTCTCAGCAGGGCCCGCGTTCGTCCGAGGCCCAGGCGGATGCCGAATCGGCCGCGCTCTGTGATGGCGGCGAGCGCCTCGGGATAGCTGAGTGCCGGCGACGTGGAGCTCACTCGCGGGTGAGTTCTTCCTCGTAGAACACGCATTGGTTGAACCGCGGCGTGAGGCAGACGTCGTTGACGTAGCCCTGCTCGAGGTGGACGCCCCCGCGGAGCTGGCAGCGAGACACGGTCGAATCCTGTCGGATCAGCGCCTTCAGCAGATGCGGTGCGTGGATCGGGATGGCGCCGCGCGACCCGGTCAGATAGAAGTGCGGACAGACATTGCGACGCAGGCTTGGCAGGCCGAATCCGGAGCGCGGGCCACCCGGCATCGTCGCACCCGACGCCGAACCAGACCCGGACTGGGCGGCCATCCGCCGTTCGGCCAGCGGCGATGAGGTGACGCGGGCGATGGGACCGATCCCGAAGCCTGGGCGCCCGACGGCACCCCCCGTCGACGATCGTTTGGGATCCCGATCCGCCATCCATCCCTCAGCAGCGCGTCGCGGCCCGGTCGGCCGGCGATCGATCCCTGCCAGAGTACACCGCACCGCACCACGAAGCTCTCTGACGGCGACCGCACCGGCGACCTCCGGCGGTTGCCCGTGCGACAATGCCGCGCGAATGCCGACCCCACGGGGCAAACGCCCCGCGCACGTCCGCCCCCGCCCACCGTCCACGGGCCGACCAGCCCCGACGAAGGTGCGCCCGCGCCCGCCCACGGCGGGGAGAGTCAGCCAGCGCCGACAACCCAAGCGGCGGTCGGGTCTGCCCCTCCCCGCCCAGCTCGTCCTGACGGCCGGGATCGCCGTCCTGGGGGTCATCGTCGTGTTCGGAGCCCTCGGCGGCCTCGGCCAGGCGGTCGGGGCGATCGGGGGAATCTTCACCGGCTTCATCGACGACGTGACCGCCACGGTCGAGCCGAGCGCGACGGTGGCGCCGATCGCCGAAGCCCCGACCGTCGAAGCGCCCGATGAGCCGTACACGAATGCGACATCGATCGATCTCGTGGTCACCCTGCCGCGCGACCTCGCGAGCCGTGAGGGCGCGAAGGTCCGCATCTACCTGACCTTGCCCGACCAGGTCGCGGCACCGATCGATGAGCGCACCGTGGGGACGGGGCCGCGCGTCGTGTTCCCGGTCCAACTGACCCCGGGCGAGAACGGTCTGAGCGCCACCATCATCACGCCGGGTGGCGAGTCCGAGTCGTCGCCCATCGTGACGTTCATCCTCGACACCGAGGCGCCGGCGATCACGGTGACGTCCCCGAAAGACAACGGGACGGTGAACCGGGACGTCGTCACGCTGGTGGGCAAGACCCAGGCGCGCAGCACGCTCATCGCGCGCAACGCAGAGAACGGAGCGTCGATCGCGGGCGAAGCGGGGTCCGATGGCTCCTTCGAGCTCGTTCTCGGGATCGCCTCAGGCACGAATGAGATCACGATCACCGCAACCGATCCCGCCGGCAATGTCGGCGAGCTCGCGATGAAGGTGCGCCGCGGCTCGGGAGCCCTCTCGGCCCAGCTGAGTTCGAACCGGTATACGTTCTCGATCCGCAATCTCCCACAGGGGATCACGCTCACGGCCCGCGTCAACGACCCCGACGGACAACCGCTGGGCGGCGCGACCGCGACGTTCAGCCTGACGATCCCCGGCCTTCCCGCGATCACGTTCGATGCGAAGACGAAGAGCGACGGCAGTGCCGTCTTCTCGACGAGCCTGCCCGACGGGGCCGCGGTCGGCCAGGGCCTTGCGACGATCCTCGTGACCACGAACGAATTCGGGACCGCGACCGATCGGACCGTGATCACGATCGCGAAGTAGGCCGGAACAGGCGTTCGAGGTCCGCGATGCGCGGACGAGCCGCACTCGTTCGTGGTCGCGCGTTGCCAGCAGGGTTCGGCGCAGCTACCATCGCACTCGATGGCGATGTGGCGGTGCCCACACTGCGCGACACCCCAGGCGGAAACGGCCCGCTGCTGGGTCTGCAAGCGATCCTCGACGACGTGTGCCACGTGCCTGAACTACCGGCGCTCGGTCGCGCCGGGGATCGGCTACTGCGGCCTTGATCGCAAGCGGGGGCCGCTCGACGGTCGCGAGATCCGGCCGTGCTGGGAGGGCGCCGCTGACGTCCCCGTAGCCGTCGGCGCGGCGGCCGGCGCCGGGGCCACGGTTGGGGCCGCGGCCAGGGAAGGACGGCCGCGCCTCGACTTCGTGCCGATCGGGACCGCCGACCGAGAGCCGCTGGGGATCGTGGATCGCCCGCACGTCGGACCGACCATCACCCCGGCCACCGACGTGGATCGTGCCGGTCTCTGGGACGACACGGCCCTCGGCGGGCCGTCGGGCTCGCGCGCAGGTCGCTGACCACCGCCGAGTTGCCCGACGCGAGGGGTGCCTGCGAAGCAGGCCTACGGGGTGGGTGTATCCGTCGGCGTCGGCGTCGGGGTCGGCGGGGGTGTCGGGGGTGTCGGGGTCGGCGTCGGCGGGGGTGTCGGGGTCGGTGTCGGCGTGGGTGTCGGGGTCGGTGTCGGGGTCGGTTCCGGGGTCGGTGTCGGGGTCGGTTCCGGACCCTTCGATACGACGTAGTTGACGCTGATCCCCTTCGTCACCACGAGCCCTGACCGCGGATCCTGGCTGATGACCGAGCCGATCGGGACGATCGGATCGAAGGCGTCGGTGCGCAGGCCCACCGTGAGACCCGACGCGAAGATGAGATTGAGGGCCTCCAATTCGGTCCGGTTCTGGAGATCGGGCACCGTGGCCGTCTCGTCGCCCTGGGCCAGCGTCAACCGGACCTCGCTTCCCGCGTCGACGTCGGTCCCGGGTGGCGGATCCTGCGACAGCACGGTGCCGTCGGGCTTGTCGCTCGCGAGGAACGCCGCACGGATGACCACGAGACCGAGGGACTTCGCCTCGGTCTCGGCATCGGCATAGAGCCGATCGACGAAGTTCGGGACCTCGACCTGGGCGGCGGGCGGCACGGCCCCGGGATCCGTGATGAACCGGACCACCAGGTAGCCGACGGCGACGAGGATCCCGATGGCGAGGAACGCCGAGACCCAGACCCACGGGCTGGTCCCGCCGCGGTCCTCCTCTTCCTCGTAGGTCGGCCGGCGGCGGCCGGCGGAGACGGGCCGCTGCGGTCGATCGTCACTCGCGTAGGCGTCCTCGTCATATGGGACGCGACCTGGATTGGGCCGGGCGGTCCCGACGGTCCCCTGGGCACGAGCCGGTCGGGTGACCATCGTCTCGTCGACCGGCGGCATGGCGGCCCGGGCGGCCCCGGAGCCGGCCAGGGCTGCAGCCGCCCCAGCGGCGACTCCCGCTGCACCCGCCCCCGCCACGGCACCCGCCCCGGCCGACGCACCGCGGACACCGGGATCGGCTCCGAGGAAGGCGTCGAGGGCAGCGGCCATCGCGGCGGCGCTCGCGAACCGCTCGAGCGGATCGAGGGCCAGCGCCTTGCGCACGATCGCTTCGAGGGTGGGCGGGATGCCGGCACGCACGCTCGACGGGATCGGGACCGGACCGGTGAGGCGCGCCATGGCCACGGCGGCGGCGGAATCCCCATCAAAAGGTCGGCGTCCCGTGAGGAGCTCGTAGAGGACGATCCCGAGCGAGTAGATGTCGGAGGCGGCCGTGCTCTGCTCGCCGCGCGCCTGTTCGGGGCTGAAGTAGTGCACGGAGCCGAGCGTCGTCCCGGGCAGGGTGAGCTGCGCCTCGGCCACCGCGCGGGCGATCCCGAAATCGGCTACCTTCACGCGTCCGTCGCGGGTCACGAGGATGTTGCCGGGCTTGACGTCTCGATGCACGAACCCGCTCGCGTGAGCGACGGCCAGGGCGCGAGCCGTCTCGGCGGCAAGTCGCGCGGCCTGTCGCGGCGGCAACGCACCGCTGCGCCGGAGGATCGAGGCGATGTCCTCGCCGT
Organism: uncultured Chloroflexia bacterium; assembly: GCA_963714835.1. Lineage (GTDB taxonomy): Bacteria > Chloroflexota > Limnocylindria > Limnocylindrales > CSP1-4 > CAKKPP01. The sequence goes on along the minus strand of CAVQPX010000002.1, from coordinate 78,040 downwards.
CGACGAGTTCCATGACGATGAATGGGCCGGCCTCGTCGGTGCCGTAGTCGTAGACCGACACGACGCTCGGATGGTTCAGCGAGGCGGCGGCCTGTGCCTCCTGGCGAAACCGCGAGCCGAAGTCCGGATCCTGACCATACTCCGACCGGAGCACCTTGACCGCGACGTCGCGCTCGAGCTGGGCGTCCCGGGCGCGATAGATCTTCGCCATGCCGCCCTGGCCAAGCAGCTCGAGCAGTCGATAGCGACCCGCCAGGACATTGCCGATCTCAGCCACCCGTACCTCCAACAAGGGTCTCGGTCCTGCGCGAACGCAGGACGCTGGGCATCGTAGCGTACGACGCCCCACGAGCCCTCCCCGTGGCGCCGACGACGGACGTCACGGTTCGCCCGTGATCCAGCGCCGGACGAGATCGATCGCCTCGAGCGAGCTGATCCCGTCGAAGATCCGTCCTCCGTGGAGCGCCCATTCGTGTAGTTCCTTGAGCGCGGTCAGGGCCACGAGCAGGACCACGGCGCGTGGCCGCGACCACGCGAACGACGGCCGGACGGCGTGCAGCACGACGACCGCCAGGAACCAGAACTCGAAGACGTTCGGGAAGAAGAGCAGCAGTCCCCGGTCGCCGGTGAGCTCGAACAGCACGAACCCGACGGCGCGGAAGAGGTACAGCCCGATCGCGACGGATCGTTCGATCCCGTGCCAGCGCAGCGCCACGATGAGGAAGCACGCCATGTAGACCTGGTCCAGCCACTTGTCGAGCGACTGGTAGTCGGGCACGCCGCCCAGATCCAGCGTGTCGCGCAGGAGAAGGTCGGACAGGTCGATCAGGATCGCGAGGAACCCGCCGACGAGCGGCCAGCGCAGGACGGGCAGCGACCCGGCGATCCGGACCGCGGCGATCACCAGGACCTCGAGCGTCATGGGGTGCGCGGTCGTCGGGCGACCGGGGAGCCCTGGTCGCTAGAGCTCGAGGGTCTTGAGGTACGTCCGCAGCGACGGGGCAAGGTCCGGGCGCTGGAGGGCGACCTCGATGGACGCTTCCAGCCAGCCCATGGTCGTTCCGGCGTCGTAGCGGGTGCCTTCGAAGGCATAGCCGTAGATCCCCTGCTCCTGCATCAGCGCGTGGAGCGCGTCCGTCAGCTGGATCTCGCCACCGGCTCCGCGCGGCGTGTGTTCGAGCTTTTCGAACACCTTCGGGGTGAGCACGTAGCGGCCGATGATCGCGAGATTCGAGGGCGCATCTTCGGGAGCCGGCTTCTCGATGAGTTGCGTGACCTTGTGCAGGCGCCCATGGTCGAGGACGTCCTCGCTGGGTTCGGCGCCGATCACCCCGTAGCGGCTGGTGTCCTCGTGGGGGACCTCCATCACCGCGACGACCGAGGCATGGGTCTGGTGGTAGGCGTGGATCAGCTGGCCGATGCACGGTCGGTCGGCGATGACGACGTCATCGGGCAGGATCACCGCGAACGGCTCGTGACCGATGAGGTCCTTCGCCATGAGCACGGCGTGCCCGAGGCCGAGCTGCTCCTTCTGGCGCACGTAGGCGATCTGGGCAAGGTCCGAGATGGCGCGCACCTGGCGGAGCTTTTCGATCTCGCCTTTCTCCTCGAGCAGGTGCTCGAGCTCATAGGACAGATCGAAGTGGTCCTCGATCGCTCGTTTCTGGCTGCTGGTGACGATGATGACCTGTTCGATGCCGGCCGCGACCGCTTCCTCAACCGCGTACTGGATGATCGGCTTGTCGACGAGGGGCAGCATCTCCTTCGGCTGGGCCTTGGTCGCTGGGAGGAAACGGGTTCCCCATCCGGCCGCCGGGAACACGGCTTTTCGAACGCGCATCAAACCTGCTGCTAGGGGGTCTGGGTGGCCATCAGTATACCCCGGGGCGCCGGCCTGACCATCATCCCGTGTCGGGCGGAAGCGCCTGGACGAATCGCCGCACGGCCGCGGCGAAGGCGTCGGGTCGGTCCAGGATGGTCAGATGGGTCGCTCCACGGAGCACGACCCGACGGCCGTCCGCGGTCGCCGCAAGATAACGCCGCTCGCCCATCCGGAACAGGACGTCGTACTCGCCGTTGATGAGGAGCGTCGGGCCGCCGAAGGCCGCGAGCACCCGCGCGAAAGGGCGCCCGATGAGACTGTCGAGGGCCAGCGATCCGCCGCGCGACCAGAAACCACCGGAGATGACGGCGTCGGCGACATCGCGCGGGTAGCGACGTGAGAAGGCCCAGCGGTTGATCGCGTCGGTGGGTCGCAGGGGCGCCCGCCGCAGGAGCGTCCTGAGCACGCGGAAGCCGATCGACCAGAAGCCGGTCGGGTCCTGGCTGGACCCGCTGAGGACCAGGGCGCGGACGCGCTCCGGGTGGCGCGCCGCCACCTCCATGGCGACATAGCCGCCGAGCGACAGACCGACGAGGACGACGCGCCCCGCGCCCTCCCGCTGGATCGCCGCGACCGCTGCGTCCACCGCCCGGTCCATCGTGAACGGCACCTCCGCGCTCGATCCATGCCCGGGAAGGTCGATCGCGATGACCCGGTAGCTCCCGGCGAGGCGGCGCATCACCGGGCGCCACACGGTCCGGGACAGCCGGGTCCCGTGCAGGAAGAGGATGGGTTGCCCGTCGGACGGCCCATCGAGTTCGATCTCGCTGCTCATCCGTCGTCGGATCCGGTGTCCCCCTGCACCAGCGATCCCGCCTCGGCGGCGTCCACGGCCAGCGCGGCCTCGCTCCCTCCGGCGCTCGCCATCGGTGCCGGACGACCCGTTCCCGGCTTCGCCCGTTGCAGGACGATGGCCGCCGCGAGGATCGCGACCGCGCCCACGGCCTGGATCGGACGCAGGGCCTCGGACAGGATGATCGCCGCCAGCATCACGCCGACCGCCGGTTCGCTCAGCATCAGGATCCCGGCGCGCGTCCCCCCGAGCCGGCGGATCCCGATCAGGAACAGGAGCGAGGGGATCGCGGCTCCGAAGATCCCCGCGAACACGACCAGACCCAGCAGGCCCGGATCGCCGAGCGGCGCAAGCAACGCGTCCGCCGGGCCCATGAGCAACGCGGCGGCGCCTCCCAGGAGGACGACGCCACCCATGATCGTCGCCATCGCCTGGTCCGCGGGGATGCTGCTGTACCCGTCCCGGCTGACCACGATGAACACCGTCTGGATGAGGGCGGCGAGGACTGCGAGCCCGATGCCCAGGGCGTCGATCCGCAACGTGCCATCCGATCCAAGGCCACCACCGACCACGGCCACCATCCCGCCGAGCGACAGGGCGAGCGCGACCACCTTCGGTCGATCCATGCGTTCGTGACCGGACCACACGTCCGCGATGGTCACGAGAGCCGGGAACAGGTAGAAGCCCAGAAGGGCGAGGGCCACGGTCACGCGCTCGAAGGCCAGGAAGATCGCCATGTTCAGGCCCCATGCCGAGGCCATCGCGATCGCAAGCGGGAACCGCACCGACCCCCCGAGATCACGCCGCCGGATCAGGCGACGCCCTCGCTGCAGGCCTACGAGGACGATCGCGCTGAGCCCGATGAACCCGAACAGGCTCCGCCATGCGACGAGCGCCGCCGGCGCGAGGCCCAGCTCGTAGGCGAAGCGCGACACGATGCCGAGCGTCCCGAACAGCGAGCCGGCGGCCAGCACGAGGCCGAACCCGAGGAGGTCGTTGGTGGGCTTCACCCGGGCCATGCTAGCGACACCTCCCGTGTGCGTCTCGACCCTCAGCCGCGCGGCGTGTGCTCCCGCCGGACCGTGCCAAGTTCGATCGACGTGAACGGGATCCGGATCTGGCGAAAGACCTCGACCGAGACGAGGAACCCGAGGAGCAGGAAGACCACCGCCACGAGCTTGGCCAGCGCGAATGGCGCGGTGATCCCGAACCGGCTCAGCGAATCACCGGCGCTCGCCACGAAGGCGCCGAGCGCGATGAGCAGGGTCGCCGGCACGCGGCTGTGCAGCTGGCCGCGCAGGAGCCCATTGACGGCGCCCGGCAACGAGGCCACGAAGTTCACCGTGAGCGCGACCGGCGCGATCAGGAGATTGAACAGGAACTGGTCGCCCGGCTGGTCCGGATCCAGCGAGTACGGGAGGATGCGCCGCTTCGGCATGAAGACGTAGGTCGAGAAGAGGGCCCCGAACCCGAGGGCGAAGCCGCCGGTGATGTTCATGAACGGGGTCAGGAGGCGGAGCGAGCCCGGGAAAAGCTCGGCGGTCGGCTGGCCCGTCGCGGCGTCGATCGCGAAGCCGGGCGCAGCGAGCGTGGTGGTGGCCATCAGCCCGATCGAAAGGATCGTCGCCGCGACGACCGCCCCGGCCGAGATCCGCGGCCAGCGCTCGTTCTGGAAGTAGGTCTCGACCGCGACCGCCAGTGCGAGCACGGCCGCCCCGATGAAGTACAGGATGGGCGTGGTGCCGGCACCTGGATACTCGAACCGACGCTGCGTGAGGAACGTGAAAAGTCCCGCGAGGAACAGCGCGAACGCGAACGCATAGCCGAACCGCGTCCGGTTCAGCAGGAACGCGGTGCCGAGCCCCAGCCAGCCCGCGGTCCACACGGCTCCCGTGAGATACCAGATGCGGTACATCGGCTCGTTCCAGCCCGTCGCGGCCGCGACGGTCTCGCACCCGGACGCGATCCCGAAGAACAGCATCCCGATCCCCCAGACGAGCTGGAACGTCCGGCGACGCTCGCGATACTGGTCGAACAGGGCCAGCGCGAAGACGATCGCCAGCAACGCTGTCACCGCGGGGATGGCCACGGCCCAGGTCACGGCTTCACCGTCGGTGAGTCGGGGGTCGCCGCTGGGTCGTGGGTCGTCGCTGGGTCGGGGGTCGTCGCTGGGTCGGGGGTCGTCGCTGGGTCGGGGGTCGACGCAGCCTGATGAGTCGCGATCAATCGAAGCAGCAATCGGTCGAGCAGGCCCGCCGCGTCCTCGTAGAGTCCGGCCAGCGCCACCGGATCCAGGCCCCGGCGGCCCGCGAGAAGTCCGAGCTCGGCAAGGAACGGCCGCCGGGCGGCGACGAAGAGCTCGACCGCATCCGTGAGACTCACCGAGGATCGGGCCAGCCGCCGGGCGAGATCGTCGGTGAGGGCGACCGCCGCATGCTCGGCATCCGCGCGTTCCTGGTCGGGCGACGTGCTCCTGGCGTCGAGATACGCAAGGAGGGCCTCGACGAGAAGCCGACCGTCCTGGCGGAAGGCCGCACGGTCCGGCCCCGCGGCGGTGGTGGCCGCCGATCCGCCGGGCGACCCGACGCGGTAGCTGCGACGGTACGCACGAGAGATCCGATCCGGCGTGGCGCCGAGGAGCGAGAGCGGGTGCCGAGGAGCGGGTCGACGCGTCGCCGCGAGTCGGTCGAGGGCCTTCCGATCGAAGCGGCGGTGCCCGCCGGGAGTCGTGAACGCGACGACCCGCCCGTCGTCGGCCCAGCGGCGCAGCGTGGCGGGATCGACACCGACGGCACGGCTCGCGGGACCGAGCGACAACCACTCGCGGGCGGCCGAGCGTCGTCCGTCGGGCACGGGATCCTCCGTCGCTGAGCGGCCGCTCGGGGTCGAGCGCGAGCTCCGCTTTAGAATCTAGGCAAATCTACGTCCGCGAGCGACGCCTGCCGTGCGGAGGATACGGAGCGCCCGGATCGACGTCAAACGTCAGGCGGGGATGAACTCGTGGTCGTCCCGGTGGATCCCGTCGCACAGCCCCCAGCGCGGCTCCGCGCCCGGAAGCTCGATGGGACGCATGATCTCGCGCACGGTCCCGCGTCGACAGAAGAGGTAGCCACGCGCGGCCATCCAGGTCCGGACATGAGCCGGATCACCGTGGAACTGGAAGGGCCCCGGGTTGATCGCCGGCGCACCGGCCCACGAAGCGGGAACCTCGGTCGCCACGGTGTCGAGGATATTGATCCGCCACGGCGTCCCGTCGATCACCTCGCGACAGCCGTCGCAGCGGCGAGCCACGTTGTCCTTGACGATCGTCGGGATCCGGATCCCCATGATGTCCATCGGCGCGATGGTAGCAGGGATGTGGTGCCCCCAAGGGGATTCGAACCCCTGATCTCCACCTTGAAAGGGTGGCGTCCTAGGCCTCTAGACGATGGGGGCGAGGCGCTCGGGCCGTCAGCCCGTTCGGGTCGGCCGAGTGTACCAGTCGCGCGAACGTACCCGGGTCAGGCGCTCCACAGGAGGGCGAGCACGATCGCGAACGCGAAACACCCGAGCGCGATCATCGCCGATACGCCGCCCATCACCGCCATCCCGAACGACGCGCCTGAGCGCCGCTCGACGCCGGCCCGCCACATCGAGATCCCGCCGCTGATCGCGAGCGCGCTGAACACGAGACCGAGGATCGCCGCACCGGAGCTGAGCATCGGGATCTGGCTCGTGTCCCGGACCGTGAGCGCGAACCCGACGTAGGCGATCGACCCGACCAGGGCCACCACGAGGAACACCCGGGTGGGCGTGATCCGCACCGGCCCGACGTATCGGCCGGGCATGCGGTCGCGTCCGGGCGGTCGCTCGCGTCCGGGCTGTCGCTCGCGTTCACGTGGTCCAGGCGCGGCGTATCGCCCTTCAGGTTCTCGCCGGGTCGCATGAGCCATGGCTCGCAGCGTATCAGGGCGCGCGCCGACGCAGGTCGAGCCCCGTCAGCGGCCCCGGTGATAGACGGCCACGTTGTGAGCGAGCCGGGGGCGGCGCAGCGACGCTGCCAGCTCCGCGGCCGCCGCCCCGAAAGCCTCCGCAAGGAACCCACCCGCCTCCTCGACGGACGTGAAGGTCCACCAGCAGTGGAGGACGCGGATCTTGAACCCGGCCGCCGTGAACGGACCGTCTTTCCGGCTCCACGTCGAATACTCGGGACGATCGCCGGTCAGTCGGGCGATGTCATCACGGCCGTAGTCGTGGAGGGCGACCAGGCGGCCATCCGGTCGGAGCAGGCGCTCCGCGTCGGCGATCTCGGCGGGATCCGCGCCGCGAAACGACGACCAGGCGCCGAGGACGAGATCGGCGGACGCGGGGGTCGCAGGGGCCGCCGCGGGATGGCTGGTGGCAGGTGCAGAGGCAAATCCGGCTGCCGAAGCTACATCGCCTGCCGGAGCACGCCGCACACCCGCTGCGTCCAGTCGACCTGCGAACCACGCGGGCAAGGCACCCCACGCCGCCACATCGCGGTCCTCGATGGGACCGAGCTCGACGAGCGCGCGGACGATCTTGCCCTCCTGGTCGAACGCACGCGCCAGCCACGCAGTCAGGTCAGGGTCCGCGGCAAGGGGGAGGTCGATCACGACCGGGGGAGTATAGGTGGCCGCAGGAGCGCCCCGGACCGCGGGTTCATTCTGATCGCGCTCCAGCGACCGTCGCGGATGCGCACCGTCGCCGGTTCCCAGCCCGGGAGAGGGACGATCGCCGCTGAAGGAACGGCGACGAACGGATCGCCCTCGATGGGGACGTCCCCCGCATCGCCGAGCGGGATCTCGACCGAGCTGGTGCCGGCATTGACGGCGACGAGCAAGCGGCCGTCCGGGCCGTCGCGTTCGAAGACGAGCGCCTCGCCTGCGGACCCGGCGATCCGCAGACTACCGGACCGGAGCGACGCCTCGGCGCGTCGCGCGTGGAGCGCTGCCCTGACGAACGCGCGCAGATCGGCGTCCTGCGACTCGCCCGCCCACGGGAACGCGCGGCGGCAGTCGGGATCGTTGCCGCCGGTCAGACCCACTTCGTCCCCGTAGTAGACGCACGGAGCGCCGGGCAACGTGGCCTGGAGGAAGACAGCGAGACGGTAGGCATCACGATCCTCGCCGGCGAATGCGAGGAAGCGTGGCGTGTCGTGGCTATCGAGGAGATTGAGTTGCGACTCCACCACGGCTCGTGGATAGGCCGCGTCGAGGCGGGCCAGGTGCGCGCCGAACGTCCGGCCGTCCATGCGGGACACGTTGGCCCGGTACTCGTGGTGCCCGCGCACGACGGCCTCGTCGAGGCGATCGCCGGCCGCGAACCCGAGGATCGCTTCGGCCAGCGGGTAGTTCATGAGGGCATCGAACCGGTCGCCACCCACCCACTCGGGTGCGACACGCCAGATCTCACCGATGAGGTATGCCTCGGGATTGACCGCTCGACAGCGCCGCCGGAACTCGGCCCAGAAGGTCAAGTCGGCGATCTCCTCCGGGACATCGAGACGCCAGCCATCGATCCCGAAGCGGAGCCAGTGCTCGGCCACGGACAGGAGATGCTCGCGCACCGCGGGCTCGTCCAGGTTGAGTTTCGGGAGCGCGGGCAGGTCCCACCAGGCCCGATAGCCGAGGCGGCTCAGCGACGACCCGTCGCCTCCGTGTCCGACGTGATCGATGCCCGTGTCGCGACCGCCCGGGTACGCGTCCAGAGCCGCTCCACCCTCGAGCGCGGCCTGGTCCAGGTGGAACCAGTTCCGATACGGCGACGCAGCCCTCGTCTCCAGCACGTGGTGGAAGGCCCAGAAGCCGCGACCGACGTGGTTGAAGACGCCATCGAGGATCACCCGAACGTCGGTCGCATGGGCCGCATCGAGGAGTTCGCGCAGCGCGGCATTCCCACCCAGCAGCGGATCGACTTCGAAGTAGTCGTAGGTGTGATATCGATGGTTCGCCGCCGAGGCGAAGATCGGGGTCAGGTAGAGGGCGTTGACCCCGAGATCGACGAGGTATGGGAGGCGCTCCACGATCCCGAGGAGATCGCCGCCCTTGAACCCGTGCACGGTCGGCGGGGCATCCCATGGCTCGAGCGGGCCCGGCTTCGGGACCCGGTCGCTGGACGCGAACCGGTCCGGGAAGATCTCGTAGAAGATCGCGTCACGAACCCAGCGCGGCGGATCGGTCGTCACGAAGCCTCCTGGGATGCTGGGGCGGCGTCTGCCGCCCTCGCCGCGCGATCGACGGACCACGATCGTGCCACGTCAAGCGCCGGTCCGCGGTGCGGTTCCGACCGCAGGGGCGATTCCATGGCACCATCGGCGCGTCATGCTCGCTCGCTTCCGCGAGATGCCCACCGGCATCCGCGTCTTCCTCGTCTACGCCGGCGCGATCCTCGTCGGGGTCGGGCTGTCGCTGCGTTTCGTGATCGACGAGGCGGTCAACGCTCCGATCAGTCCGATCGGCGTCGTCGTCATGGCGCTCCTCGCCTACACGATCTTCACCACGACCCTCATCCTGCAGCGCAAGCAGGCGGCTCGGGGCCTGGCGATCGGACTCGCGACGATCACGGTCCCCACGATCGCGCTACTGCTCCTCGGTGGCCAGCCCATCGGCGCGCTCGTCCTGGGGGCGATCGCGGTGATGCTGTTCGTCGGGCTGCTGAGTCCCGACGCCCGCGCCTACCTGAACGAACCATGACGTCCCCGCACGTTCAGGGCGGGTCCGGGTACCCTCTCCACCACGAAGCGTGCCCGCTCCTTCACCAACCGATCCAGCACGAGGCCGACCGTTGAGCAAGACCAGCCGCCGCGACCCGTCGTCGCCGTCCAGTTCGAGTGCGCGTGCCGCGCGGGCGCGCCGGGCGGCTCAGCCGCCATCGTTCATCGAGCGCTATCGCACGATGCTCATCGGTGCCGTCGTGGTCGTCGTGGTCGGCGCCGTGGCCATCGTGGGCCTTGGCGGGGCCGCCGCTCCAGCGTGGGCATGCTCGACGGTCTGGACCACTCCCGCCACCCCGCAGCCCGCCCCCGACGCCACCCCGCGGCTCGGCTATGTCCAGAACGACATGGGTCGGGGCCACATCAACGTCGGCGAGAACCAGCGCTACCCGATCTGCCCGCCGGCGTCGGGCAAGCACGCGAACAGCACGGGTGAAGGCCCCATCGCGCCACGCGTCTACGGACCGGACGACGGTGCCCGACCGCAGGGCTGGATCCACAACCTGGAGCACGGCGGCATGGTCATCCTGTACCAGTGCCCCGGGCCGGGCTGTGAGGATGCGGGCCAGGAGGCGCTGCGCGACCTGTTCGCGACGTTCCCCGCGGGACCCATCTGCGGGACACCGGCCGGCTCCGTCGGCCCTGTGATCGCCCGTTTCGACGAGATGTCCACGCCGTACGCGGCGCTGATCTGGGGCCAGATCCTCCCGCTCGACACGCTCGATCGCGAGGCGATCGTCGCCTTCTGGGCCCAGCAGGGCGAGCGCACGAACCCTGAACCGCAGTGTGCGCGCCCGACGCCGACCCCGCTGCCGACGGCCCCGCCGAGCGACAGTCCGAGCCCGAGCCCGAGCTGATCGCCGGGCTCGCCCGCGACGATGAGGCTGTACAGCTACCTGCGCGACGACGGGCCGGCGATCGGCGCCATTCGCTCGGATGGCCGGATCGTTCCCCTGGGTCTTGACGCCGGCACGCTCGACGAGGCGCTCGTCGAGGAGGAGCTCGAGCGGCTGTTCGCAAGGGCGCGAGCCGCGGTCGCCGCCGACACGCCCGCCCTTGATCCTGCGGACGTGCGACCCCTGCCGGCGGTCGAGTTCCCCGGAAAGATCGTCGGGATCGGGCTCAACTATCGCGATCACGTGGTGGAACAGCACCTGGAGATCCCCGAGCGCCCCACGCTCTTCGCGAAGTTCGGCAATACCGTCATCGCCAGCGGCGAGCCCATCGTCCGGCCCGAGGGAACGGCGGCACTCGATCTCGAGGTCGAACTGGGCGTCGTCATCGGCCGGCGGGCGCGGCGGGTCCCTCGCGAGGACGCGGCGGCGCACATCGCGGGCTACGTCGTCGTGAACGATGTCACGGCCCGGGACTGGCAGGGCAACCGCGCGGCGCTGGGTCCGGGCGAGCGCGGCGACGGCCAGTGGCTGCGGGCCAAGGGGTCCGACACGTTCCTGCCGATGGGGCCCGTGTTCGTGTCCGCCGACGAACTCCCGGGCCCGCTCGCTCTGGCGCTCCGAAGCTGGCGCATCCCGGGGTCCGGTCCGGACCGCGGACGGCGCATCCCGATGCAGGACGGCACGACCGCTGACATGCTCGTGGACGTCGAGGGGCTCGTGGCCTTCGTCAGCGCCGCGATCACCCTGGAGCCGGGTGACATCCTGGCGACGGGCACGCCGTCGGGCGTGGGCGTGTTCCGGGATCCACCGGTCTTCCTCGAGCCCGGCGACCGCGTCCGCTGCGAGATCGACGAGATCGGCTTCGTCGAGAATCCCGTCGTGGATTGGGACGACGTGAGCGAGGACGACCCCAGCGCCGACGAGGACCAGGACCGATGACGCCGGCCGGTGACGCCGCGACCGTGCGACCGGCGACCATGCTGGCGCTCGTCAAGGCCGAGGCCGCGCCGGGACTCCGGCTCGAGGAGCGCCCGATCCCCAGCCACGGGATCAACGACATCCTCATCCGCGTCCTGCGCACCGGGATCTGCGGCACGGACCTGCACATCGACGCATGGGACGCGTGGGCGGCACGAACCATCGAGCCACCACTCGTCGTCGGGCACGAGTTCGTGGGCCGGATCGAGGCCGTCGGATCGAACGTGACCGACTTCGCTCCGGGCGACATCGTGAGCGGCGAGGGCCACGTCGTCTGCGGCCGGTGCCGGCATTGCCTTGCCGGTCGGCGTCACCTGTGCGCCAACACGATCGGCCTGGGCGTGGAGCGCGACGGAGCCTTTGCGGAGTACGTCGTGCTGCCGATGACCAACGTCTGGCACCACGCGCCCGGCATCGACGAGGAGGTCGCCGCGATCTTCGATCCGCTCGGGAACGCGGTCCACACCGCGCTCGCCTTCCCGGTGCTCGGCGAGGATGTCCTCGTCTCCGGGGCGGGGCCGATCGGGCTCATGGCGACGGCCGTGGCGCGCCACGCAGGAGCGCGCCACGTGGTGGTGTCCGAGCCGGACCCGGCTCGTCGCGCGCTCGCGGAGCGGATGGGCGCATCGGTCGCCATCGACCCGCGTGAACGTGCCCTGAGCGACGTCTTCGCCGAGCTCGACATGGTGGAGGGGTTCGACGTCGCGCTCGAGATGTCCGGCAACGCGACGGCGCTGCGTGCAGCGGTCGACGCGATGGCCCATGGCGGGTGCGTCGCCATCCTGGGCATCCCCACGGAGGAGATCGCCCTCGACGTCAACCAGATCGTGTTCAAGATGCTGACACTGCGCGGCATCTACGGTCGCGAGATGTACGAGACGTGGTACAAGATGACCGTGATGCTGCAGTCCGGGCTCGACGTGAGTCCGGTCATCACGCATCGCTTCTCCCACCGCGACCATCTCGCCGCATTCGACGCGGCCCGGTCCGGTGACGCCGGGAAGGTGATCATGGACTGGCGCGACGCCGGTCACGACGAGGGAGGTCCACGATGACCGACGCCGGACGCGCCGATCCCCTCGCGTATCTCGGCGGCGATCTTGCCGAACTCCGCGCCGCCGGCCTGTACCGGCCCTTGCGGGTGATGAGCTCGGCCCAGGGTCCGGTCGTGACCGTCGACGGGACCGAAGCGATCAGCCTCGCGTCGAACGACTACCTCGGTCTGACCCACCACCCGCGCGTCCGCGAAGCGGCGCTCGCCGCGGTCCGGGACTTCGGGGCCGGGTCGGGGGCGGTGCGCACGATCGCGGGGACGATGACGCTCCACGAGGACCTCGAGGCGGACTTGGCCGCGTTCAAGGGCGTCGAAGCCGTCCTCACGTTCCAGTCCGGCTTCAGCGCGAACACCGGGGTCATCCCGACGATCACCGGCGAGCACGACCTCATCGTCAGCGACGCCCTCAACCACGCGTCGATCATCGACGCGATGCGCCTGTCGAAGGCGCCCCGCAAGATCTATCCACACGGGGACGTCGCCGCACTTCGATCGATCCTCGACGAGGCCGTGGCAGCGGGCCGACCGGACGGCAGCGGGCCGTATCGACTGATCCTGGTCGTCACGGACGGCGTCTTCAGCATGGACGGCGACATCGCCCCGCTTCCGGCCATCGTCGAAGCAGCGGAATCCGCGGGTGCCGCGGTCATGGTGGATGACGCCCATGCGTCGGGCGTGCTCGGGCGGGCGGGGCGCGGAACGGTCGATCACTTCGACCTGCACGGTCGCGTGGCGATCCAGGTGGGCACGCTTTCGAAAGCGGTCGGTGTCCTGGGAGGCTACGTCGCCGGCTCGCAGGACCTGCGCGACATCCTCATCCAGCGTGCTCGACCGTTCCTGTTCTCGACGTCCCATCCGCCGGCCGTGGCGGCGGCGTGCCGAGAGGCGATCCGCGTCATGCAGGACGAGCCTGAGCTGCTGGAGCGCCTCTGGGCGAACACACGCCGGTTCAAGGCCGAACTGACCCGTCTCGGCTTCGCCACGGGCCGCTCGGACACGCCGATCACGCCCGTGATGATGGGCGACCCGACCACGGCAGGCAGGTTCTCCGACCGACTGCTCGCGCAGGGCGTGTTCGCGCAGCCCGTCGTGTTCCCCACCGTCGCGCTCGATGCCGCCCGAATCCGCACGATCGTGACGGCAGCGCACTCGGAAGACCTTCTCGATCGTGCTGTCGCCGCTTTCGATGCGGTCGGACGTGAACTCGGCCTGATCGGCGGCTAGTGGACGGCGCTGCACCAACGAACGTCCCGCACGGGACATCCCGCGGCCCGCAGCGTGTGCCGGACGGCCATGCACCTAACGACCGGCCCGGCGCATCGTTATGACTCTCGACGACGCCGCGATCGAACGACTCGTGCGAGAGGCGAAGGACGGAGATGTTTTCGCATTCGGACGGATCTTCGACCACTACCACGAGCCGATCCATCGCTACGTCGCCAGCCGCATCCGGCACTTCACGGACGCGGAGGACCTGACGCAGACGATCTTCGTCAAGGCCCTGGAGGCCCTTCCTCGATACGAGGAGCGGGGGATCCCATTCGGAGGATGGCTCTTCCGACTGGCCAGGAACGCGGTGATCGATCATGTACGAACGGCGAGACAACACGAGGAACTGGACGAGCACGTCGAACGCGCCACGCTCGACACGGCTCCCGACGCGCTTGCCCTTCGTCGGCTCGACCTCGATGCCGTCGAGATCGCCCTGGGGGCGCTCACCGATGAGCAGCACGAAGTGATCCGATTGCGCTTCTTCGCCGGCCTGTCGGCACGCGAGGCGGCCGTCGCGATGGACAAGCAGGAAGGCACGATCCGGGGTCTCCAGTTCCGAGCCATCGCGACCTTGCGCCGCACGCTCGGGCTTCACGTGGCCGAGGACAGCTGACATGGACCCCACAAGGACCGACGAGCCGATGACCGACGAGTTGGAGCGGCGCCTCGCCGCATACGCGGACGCCCGGTTGTCGCCCGACCCTGAGAAGGCGGCAGCCACGCGGGCCCGCGTCATGCGCGAGGCGGGTTTCGCCTTCGCCACCCGTCGGGATGCGGCGCGAGGCGCCACCGTCGTGCCCGGTGGAGCCGGTCGCTGGACCGGTGGTGCGCGCGCGGCGCGGTCCGCCTTCCTGATGGCCGCACTCACGATCACGATCACCTTCGGCGGCGTGGCCTTCGCGTCGGATGCCGGAGCTCCGTTCTACGGGCTCCGGATCTGGTGGGAAACGACCGGGCTTCCGGCTACGGGTGACGAGCGAGCCGCCGCCGAGCTTGATCGCCTCGACGCCCGGATCATGGAACTCACGGCGGCCCAGGTCGACGGCGACACCCAGGGCGCCGCGGCCGCGGCCGCGGCGTACCGGGCGATCGTCACTCAGGCCCTGATCGAGGCTTCCGGGGACGCGAGCCGGGAGCAGGCCCTCGAGGTCGCCCTGGGGCGCCACGTCGAGGTCCTGACGAACCTTCTTGGCGAGGTCCCGGAGAGCGCGCGGGGGGCGATCGAGCACGCGATCGGCCAGAGCAGCAAGGCGATCGAGAAGATCAAGGGCAAGCCGTCTGATCCACCGGGCCAGACCGACAAGCCTCGGAAGACCCCGAAGCCCGCGAATCCGAACAAGCCGACCGACCCGGGTCGGTCTCCCTAGCCGCGCGCTACCGAGGAACGAGCAGGAGCAGGCGGGCACGCCCGGCGCGAGAGCGGAGCTCGGACCGCGGTTTGTCGCTAGGCTGGCTCCGTGACGGCGATGCGAGCGGATCCCGGGCTGGGACTGGACCTCCACGTGCTCGGCGCGGGACCCGCATACGCGGACCGCGTCGGCGCCGTGGGTGCCGCCTACCTCGTGCGATCAGGCGCGGATGCGATCCTCCTGGACCTCGGACACGGCGCATTCGCGCGCCTCGCGGCCACGATCGATCCGACCGCGCTGCAGGCCATCCTGATCTCGCATCCGCATCCCGATCACTTCATCGACCTCGTGCCCCTTCGTCACTACCTGCGCTACCAGGTTCATCCGCCGCAGCGTGTGCGAGTCATCGGGCCGAGTGGCCTTCGCGACGCGCTCGATCTGCTGCATGGTCAACCCGGCTTCTGTTCGGAGGCGCTCGATCTCGAATTGCTCCAGGGTGGCGAGATGGAGATCGGCCCGTTTCGGATCGAGGTCGTGGCGGTCCCGCACTCAGCCGACAGCCACGCGGTGCGGGTCTCGGTCGACGACGGAGCTGGCCTGGTGTACTCGGGGGACTGCGCCGGGACGGACGAACTCGCCGGCCTCGTCCGGCGCGGAGACACGCTTCTCGTCGAAGTCTCCTTCGGAACCGGACCAGTGCCGAAGGGCGCGATGCATCTCGACGCCTCGATGGTGCGTGACCTCGTCGATCGCGCGAAACCCGCTCGCGTGCTCCTCACCCATCATTTGATGGGCTGGGACCGCTCCGCGACCGTGGCCGCGGTCCAGGATGGCTACGACGGCCTCGTGGAGCTCGTGGTGCCGGGGTCCCGGGTTCACATCCCGCCCCGGGAATCGTGAAGGCAGGGGGCGGACGAACCGCACCCCCGCCTTCGCGCGTCGCTCGGGGACAGCGAACCTAGATCCGGAAGGTCTTCCGGCGAGACGGGGTAAGGATCAGGGCCGAGGCGAGGAGCACGGCCAGGACCAGCACGGCCTGCCGCCAGTTCTCGGTCGCGGTCGAGCTGGTCGTCACGCTGACGTCGGTGGGCGGCAGCGTCAAGGTCGGCGCGCCGGTCGCGGCGAGGACTTCGCCGTCCGGGGTCGGGGCGTTGCTGGGCTCGACCGACGGGTCAATGCTGGGCTCGACCGACGGGTCAATGCTGGGCTCGACCGACGGGGCGTTGCTGGGCTCGACCGACGGGTCAATGCTGGGCTCGACCGACGGGTCGACGCTCGGCTCCGTGCTCGGGTCGTTGCTGGGCTCGACCGACGGGGCGTTGCTGGGCTCGACCGACGGGTCAATGCTGGGCTCGACCGACGGGTCGACGCTCGGCTCCGTGCTCGGGTCGTTGCTGGGCTCGACCGACGGGTCGACGCTCGGCTTGGTCTCGACGTCATAGCAGAACGAGAGATGGCTGATCCCGTTGCCCCGGCCGGCCTGCGGCGAGAGGTTGGTGTCGCCGAGCGACTCCGGGGCGTAGACGTAGAGGTTGTGCTTGGACGATCCGGCCTTCACGAAGACCGCATCCACGCCGATGTTCGACGCCCAGTCGAACGATCCCGGAACACTGCTCGCGGAGCCGACGTAGTTCGAGATCGAAACCGTGAGCGTACCGTCCGTGTATTGCCCGGCGGCGAGTTGTGCGCCTTCGAGCTTGAACTGCAGCCAGGTCTGGCCGGACGGCGCGAACTCAGCGCACGTCGGGTTGCCGCTGTCGATGGGAGTCGGGCTCACCGAAGCCGCGGATACGGTCGGGGCCAGCGCGGCGACCGCGACCATGAGGCCGGTGGCCGTCCATCCGACACGTCGGATGGTGCGCTGTGTGTGGGCGCGTCGGCGCCGAAGAAGTGTTCGATCGTTCATCGTGGTCCCCGAGTGACGTTGGTCCTACCGTTGATCCGGGACTGGGTCCCGAGCCCTTGCCTAGGGGGCTCCCTCATCGTGACCCGGCGTCTGGTACTCGTCTAGGACCGAGGGACTGCCCAGAACATCCTCAGACGTCCGCGGACCGCACGTGGGCGTGTCGGATGTGGTGCCAGCAGTCACCGAATCGGGGGGACTCCGCCTAGTACGACGGGCTCGAGCAGTCTGGGACCGGGCACCGCGCGCCGAACCACAGCACATCAGACGGTCAGGTTCTCGCTGGGGCCAAGTGTCTATAAGCCCTGGCCGCCGATCCAGGAGGATTCCAAGGAGCCGGGATGCTGTCGCCTCCCGGCACTTGAGATCGCGGCCTTGCGGCTGGTGTCCCTAGCGGCGGCGCGAAGCTTTCGCGGGGGTCAGGACCAGCGCACTGGCAAGCAAGCCGGCCATGCCGATAAGGACGATCCGCCAGGTATCCGAAGCGGGCGCCGCCTGATCGACGAGTCCATCCGTCGGCGGAAGGGTGGCGTTCGGGGTTCCGGTCGCGGCAAGGACGCCGTCGGACGGGTCTTCACTCGGGTCCTCGCTGGGGTCCTCACTCGGGTCCTCGCTGGGGTCCTCACTCGGGTCCTCGCTGGGGTCCTCGCTGGGGTCCTCACTCGGGTCCTCGCCACCTTCGCCACACAGGATGATGTGGCTGATCTCCTTGTCGCCTTCATCGAAAGCGCCGGATCCGTTCGAATCTGCCCAGACCGTGCTACCGGCGGCCGCGTTGTCGAACACGGTGTTGGCGTGGCCATCCGTCGATACGTCCGATCCGGCCTTGACGATCACCTTGGCGTAGTCCGCGTCCAGCAGATAGGTCGAGCCGCCCGGCTTCTCGATCTTCTCGCAATCCGTCCCCCACGTTTCGGCGTGGTTGTTGTCGGACGAGCCAACCGCATACCCCGACACGACCGCGTACACCGGGTCCGGCACGACGGCAGCAGCGCCGGGGGCGATCATCGCCATGCCCAACATTGATGCGACGGCGACCCAGCCGAGCGTGCGGATCCTGGCCCCGATCGTCCGGGTGTTCATCGATGCAGATCCCTTCCCTCTCTCCGCACCCGTGCCTACCGGATGCCGCCGACCCATGGGCCGCCTGCCGCCTTTCGCGGGAACGGTAGTCTGGTTCATTGGTCACGCCACGTCTAGTCTCACGTACTAGGGAAACCGCCTCAATCCGCACCAGACCGCACCAACACGCATGTCCCACGGTGCTCGCGGTCACCACGACCCCGGGGGCCTCAACCGTCCGCTACCATTCGGGGCCGGGCGCGCGCGATGCCGAATCCCCGTACGAGGTGCTCAAGGACTCGTGGCCGAAACCCGCTCGACGCCAGGCGACGCGCCGCTCCTCGCGACCGTCCGGACCCAGGTCCGCGCCGCGATCGAGCATGCGCTCCGGGCGGCCCTCGAGACCGGGGCCCTGCCGGCTCCAGAGGGTGATGTCCCGCCCGTCGAGGTCGAGCGGCCGGCGAACCCCGATCACGGCGATCTCGCATCGAACATCGCGATGAAGCTGGCGCGTCCGCTCCGCCGCTCGCCCATGGCGATCGCGGAGGTCATCGCCGCCGCGCTGCGCGAGTCGACCGAACTGCCGCTCACGTCGGTCGATGTCGCGGCCCCCGGATTCCTCAACCTGCGCCTGGGCGACGCGGTGCTCGAGCGGACCATCGATGCCGTCCTGGCCGACCCGGCGTCATGGGGACGCGTTCAACCGATCCGCCCGCGGCGGGTCAACGTCGAGTTCGTCTCGGCCAATCCCACCGGCCCATTGACGATCGGGAATGCGCGCGGCGCCTTCGTGGGCGACCTCCTGTGCCGCGTCCTCGAAGCGGGCGGCCAGACCGTGACGCGCGAGTACTACTTCAACGACTCCGGGGCCCAGATCGACAAGCTCGGGGCGAGCGTGCTGGCGCTCCGCGAGGGAGCGGCGATCCCCGAAGACGGCTATCACGGCGACTATGTCGTCACGCTGGCCGCGCAGGTGCCGGACGACGTCTGGGCCGCTGCCAACGGACCCGGCGCCGACGGCGCTGCCGTGCTCGGGAACTGGGCGGCGGGTCGTGTCCGCGGAGGGATCGAGGCCTCCCTTGCGGAGCTCGGTGTCCGGTTCGACGTCTGGACGACCGAGGCATCGCTCCACGAGCATGGCTGGGTCGAGCGCGCCGCCGAGAAGCTCCGCGCCGCGGGCCACCTGTACGAGCACGACGGTGCGCAATGGTTCCGTTCCACGACCTTCGGTGACGACAAGGATCGGGTCGTCGTACGCGCGAACGGGGCCCCGACGTACTTCGCCGCCGACATCGGCTACGTCGAGGAGAAGTTCTCGCGCGGCTTCGATCAGCTCATCTACATCTGGGGCGCCGACCATCACGGGACGGTGGCGCGGGTCCGGAACGCCGCGACGGCGATGGGCTACGACGCGGATGCGGTCCAGATGCTCCTCTACTCGTGGGTGCGCTTCATCCGCGACGGCGTCGAGATCGGGATGTCGAAACGCGCCGGGACGTTCGTCACCCTCGACGAGTTGCTCGCGGAGGTCGGCGTCGACGCGGCGCGCTGGTTCTTCGCGTCACGCGCTCCGACGAGCGCGATCGATTTCGACATCGAGCTCGCGAAGCGCCAGACGAACGACAACCCGGTCTACTACGTGCAGTACGCGCACGCCCGGATCGCCTCGATCCTGCGCAAGGCGGCGGCGTCGGACATGACCGCCGCCCCCTCGGTGGCGGGCACGCTGGCCGGGGGTCCGGAGGGCGCGCTGGCACGCATGGTCGTCCGCCTGCCGGAGGTCGTCGAGGACGCGGTCGCGGCGGAGGAGACGCACGGGGTCACGGCCTACGCGACCGACCTCGCCACGACGTTCCACGCGTTCTATCGAGACGCTCGTGTCGTGGATCCGGATGACCTCGAACGATCCCGCGCCCGTCTTGCCCTGGCAGAGGCCACGCGGATCACCCTGGCCAACACGCTCGCGCTCCTCGGGATCTCCGCACCCGACTCGATGTAGGGCTCGCTTCGCGGGAGCGTCAGACGCCGGTGATCCCGAAGACCAGGTCGAGCCGGATCGCTGCCGCGTCGTCCGTCGCGATCAGGACCGTGACGGTCTTCGAGCCCGGCTGGCGAACGACGCCGCCGGAGAGGCCGCGCACATCGAGGCTTGCCTGAGCCGCCTCCGCGAACTCGATCGCATCGTCGGTGGTGTCCCATTCGGTCACGATCGCCGCAGCCGCAGCCGTCGCGCTCTCGAAGAGGATGATCCTGTCGCCTCCCCATCCTGCGGCGGCGATCGCCGGCGACTCGGCGCTCGTCCCCGGAGCATCCAGCCAGATCCGCAGCTGATGCTCGCCGAGCGTGTCGCGCAGGACCTCGGTCCATCCGGCGCCCATGCGCCCCGCCGGATCGGAGGGGAGGGTGATCTCGACAGGAGCCTCGCGTGCCGCGTACTTCTCGGGATGGAGGACCTGCTCGCTCGAGACCGGCGGATCCGCGAACGCCGCGTTCACCGCGTCCCAGCCGCCGGCCAGTTGCAGACCCTGGACGAAGACCGTTCCCTCGGTGGCCGGGAAGAGGATCTGCGCCTGGATGATCCTGGGGATAGCCGCGAGCGCGGCCTGCGCCTCCGGGTCGTTCGATGCCTCGAGGAGGGCGCTGATCCCGTCGGCCCCGAGGTGGGCGATCAGCCATTGGGCCATCAGCACGTACGCGTCGCCCTCGACCAGCGCCTGCATCGCAAGGATGCGGTCGCCCTGGTCTGCGGGCAGATCCTGCATGCCGGCGAGATCGAAGTGCTGGTCCTGCAGGGCATGCTGGAACTCGTGCGCGAAAAAGACCTGCTCCACGGGCCCGATCCCGCCATCCGGTGTCCTGACGTAGAGACCCTTCGTCTTCGGGTCGTAGAGGCCGGCGACCTGACTGGTGAGCAGGTCGAGGTAGAGCTCCTGCAGGGTGGGCTCACCGCTCATCAGCCCGAGGGTCCGATACAACAGCTCGGCCTTGCGCAGATCCTCCGGCGGGATGTCCTCGTCGACGATCCGGGCCAGGATGCCCTCGAATGTCGCGTCGTCGGGGAACTGCGGCTCGATGGGCGTGGTGGGGCTAAGGCCGCGGATGCTCGCGACCTGATCCTGGATCGCCTTGAGCAGCGCCTCCGGATCGGCGGAGGGTGACGGCTCCGCCGTCGCGGTCGGCGCTGCCGGGCTCTGGCTCGGTTCCGGGGTGGCCGGCGCGGGCGTGACCGTCCCCTGGCAGGCCGCCCCGAGCAGGGCGACGACGAGGATGAGTGCGGGAGTGCGCCTCGATCGATCCATCGCTGGATTGTCGCATCGCCGGTCCTCGGATGGGTTCGGCGGGGCTTCGGCGTGCGGGCGACGATCGGTCGCGGACCTGTCGCGGGCCTGTCGCGGGCCTGTCGCGGCCCTGTCGCGGACGAGGCGCGACCCGGTCGCGGACCTGGCGGACGCGATCCGATCGCCGGATCGGTGTCGCTTTCTTAATCGCTTGCCCGCTTGGACGGCAATGTATCGCGGGTACGTTGATGGCTGGACGAACCTTCGGGTTCCATCCTCCCTCCCTCCGACCGGGGGCGCCAATTGGGCAGGCGCCTCCGGTCCTCCTTTTCCGGGCCATTCCGCCCGAGGTAGGAGGCTCGACGACAGCAATGGTGGAGGCGCGGCCCGGGCGCGACCGGGACACGGCGCGGAGCGAACGCGGCGTGCAGGTCGCTGTGTCAGAATCCGCTCGATGGAAGTGACCTGGTACGGCCGGACCTGCATCCGGCTCCGCGGACGAGACGCGGTCGTCGTCGCCGATGCCTATCCGGGGATCGTCGGGCCCACGGGCCGCGGCATCACGGCGGACATCGCCACCTACAGCCACCCGGACGATCGGCCCGTGCCCAGATCGAAGGGCCGGAAGTCGCGCGATGGCGGAACGGTCATCCCGTCGTCGCTCGATACCGCGTTCGTCCTGGATGGGCCCGGTGAGTACGAGGTCAAGGACGTCCTCGTGACCGGCGTGCGGACCTATCGTGACGACGAACGCGGCGCGATCAACGGCCGGCAGACCGCCTTCATCGTCGAGCTCGACGGGATGCACACGATCCATCTCGGCGAGATCGGACACCTGCTCACCGAGGAGAAGTTGGCCGACATCGGAGTCGTGGACATCGCCTGCGTCCCGATCGGCGGGACCCTTACGCCGACGCGGGCTGCGGAACTCGTCGCCCAGCTCGACCCGCGCCTGGTCATCACGATGCCCGTCTGCGAGGACGAGGCCGAGTGCGCCCCGGCCGTCGCGCGTTTCTTCCACGAGATGGGCAGCGATCCAACGCCGCAACCGAAGCTATCGGTGACGATCTCGAGCCTCCCGACGGAGACGACGGCGGTCCTCCTGGAGTCGCGCGGGAAGGTCTGACGATCGAGCCCGCGCGTCGCGACGGGGCGGCGCCCACACCTCGGCGGCGCCGATACCTCGGGGCGACGTCCGTCTCGGGACTTCGGCGCAGGACCCCGTCAGGGTCGATCGAAGACGATCACGCCCCGCTTGACGACGTTCCGAACCAGGTTCGCGGCCGGCCAGTACGGGATCTCGCGGTGGTCCGGGACACGCCAGACCACGAGGTCGGCCGCCTTCCCCAGCTCCAGCGACCCGATCTCGTCACCGAGCTGCAGCGCGTGTGCCGCGTTGATCGTCACGGCCGCGAGTGCCTCGTACGGCGACATGCGAAGCGCCAGGCAGGCGATCGACATGACGAGCGGCAAGCTGGCCGTCGGCGACGTGCCCGGGTTGAAGTCCGACCCCAGCGCCACCGGGATGCCGCGCTCGATGAGCCGGCGGGCCGGCGCATGCGTCTCGTGCATGAGGAACCAGGTCGTGGCCGGGAGCAGCGTGGCGACCACGGGATGCTCGCCCTCGGCAGCAGCGGCCAGCGCGTCGACACCCGCATCCGAGGGCGCGGCGAGGTGGTCTGCCGATGCGGCGCCGAGCTCGGCGGCCAGCTCCGCGCCACCGCTGGGTGCCAGCTCGTCGGCGTGCAACCGCGGCTCGAGGCCGAGCGGCCGAGCCGCCTCGAGGATCCTGCGGGACTGCTCGGCGGTGAACACGCCCTGCTCGCAGAACACGTCGGCGAAGCGTGCCCGGCCGTGCGCCGCGACACCGGGCAGCTGCTCGTCGATCACGTGCCGGACGTACGCCTCGGTCCCATCGGGCCGAGCACGGAACTCGGGTGGCACCGCGTGCGCACCCAGCCAGGTCGGCACGACGTCGATCGGCCCCTCGGCCCCGAGATCGTGGGCGACCTCGAGCAGGCGCAGCTCCGTCGCGAGGTCCAGGCCGTAGCCGGACTTCGCCTCGATCGTCGTGACGCCGTGCTCGAGCATCTCGTCGAGCCAGCGTCGGCCGTGCCGCGTCAGCTCCTCGTCGGAAGCGGCCCGCGTGGCGGCGACGGTCGAGAGGATGCCGCCGCCAGCCTCGAGGATCTCGAGGTAGCCCGCGCCCTGCTGGCGCAGCACGAACTCGGCCGCGCGAGAACCGCCGAAGAGCAGATGGGTATGCGGATCGATGAGACCGGGGGTCACGGTCCCGCCCCGCGCGTCGAGGCGGGCGAACCGGCCGAGCGGCAGGCCCTCCGCCTCGAGCTGCGCCTCGACCGCCTCGCGCGGGCCGATCGCAGCGATCCTGCCTTCCCAGATCGCGACCACGGGCTCATCCGGCCCCGACATCCCGCCATCGCCCGACGTCGGCGAGGTCAGGGCCGCCGGGTCGGCCTGTGCGGTGCCGCGCCGGAGGCCGCCGGCCATCGTCACGATCTCGGCGGCGCCATGGATGAGCAGACCGGAGGTCGTTCCGGCATCCAGTCCGCCCGGGATGACGCGCAGGGTCATCGCCCGCCGATCATCCGGCAGACCCCGATCCCGACCCGGATCCCGACCCGGATCCCGACCGCGCGGCCTCCAGCCGAAGCTCGAGCGCCTGGAGCGGCGAGAAGTCGCGCAGCCTGAGGAACGCAGCGGCGGCCGCCAGGCGGGCCTCCACGGGTTCGTCCGGGTCATGCGCCGGCGTGGTCGGCGACGGCCAGGAAGCTCGCGACCGGGGCGAGGCCGATGAGCTCGGACTCCACCAACTCGATGCCGTCCTCGGCCGCGACATCGCGGACGGTCTCCCAGACGAGCCACAGCGGCGTGACGGTGAAGTCGAGCAGGTTCATCGAGACCTGCGCGCGGTCGAGCTCCTCGATGAAGAACCCGTTGCCCTGGACCTTCGGGAGGCCGCCGCCCGATTCGCGGATGCGTCGGGCGATCCGCATCGCGAGTTCGACGATCCGACGACGCGAGGTTGATGTTGTACGCGATGAGGAACGGACGCGCGCCGACCGCCACGGCGCCGGCCGACGGATGCATCCGTGCTGGCCCGAAGTCCGGCTCGCGGCCATGTTCTGTCGATCTCGATCTTGAGGCCCTCGTACTGTCCGCGTCGAACATCGGCGAGCTTGACCCGTTCGGCGCGACGGGCGGCCCGGGCGTAGAGGTAGACCGGGAGGTCGAACCGGGACGCGATCCGCTCCCCGAACCGTTCGGCCAGCTGGATGCACTCGTCCATCGACGTGTCGCCGAGCGGGATGAACGGCACGACGTCGACGGCCCCGATGCGCGGGTGCTCGCCGGTCTGCTGATCCATGTCGATCTCGTGGACGGCGATCTCGAACACGCGCTCGAGGGCTTCGGTGACGGCGTCGGCGTCGCCGGCGAGGGTGAGGACGCTGCGGTTGTGGCTCGCATCGCTCGTCCGATCGAGGAGGTGGGCACCCGGCACCGAAGCCGCCGCGTCGGCCAGTCGTTCGACGACGTCGAGGCGCCGCCCTTCGGACACGTTCGGGACGGATTCGACGAGGAACGACATGGCTCCATCGTGACACGTCGGCGGGTGGCGAGTTGGGTCGGCGGCGCGTCCAGTGGCGACCGTTGACTAACCGATGTTAGACGGTAGACTAACGACCCTCCGGTGGTCGCGACAGGCGCAGCGCGCGTCCTTGCGCCGGGCAGTGATGAGGAAGACCCGTTGTCCCAGGCTCCAGGTGGATCACTCCTGCGTCATCCCGACTTCCTGAAGCTGTGGTCGGCCGAGACGATCAGCGTCTCGGCACCCAGGTCACGCAGCTCGCCCTGCCCCTCATCGCCGCGACCATCCTGAAGGTGTCGCCGTTCGAGGTCGGGCTCCTCGCGACCATCGAGTTCCTGCCGTTCATCCTGCTCAGCCTGCCCGCGGGCGTCTGGGTGGACCGCCTCCGACGCCGGCCGATCCTGATCGTCGGCGACGTCGGACGGGCGCTCGCCCTGCTCACGATCCCCGTCGCCTTCGCTGCTCGACGGCCTGACGATCTGGCAGCTCTACGTCGTCGGCTTCGCTGAACGGCTGCTTCGACCGTCTTCTTCGACGTCGCGTACCAGTCGTACCTGCCGTCGCTCGTGAACCGCGACCAGCTCGTCGAGGGCAACTCGAAGCTGGAGATCACCGCGCTCGCATCGCAGACCTCGGGCCGGGCGCTGGGCGGGGTCCTCATCGGGGTCCTCCGGCGCCGATCGCGATCCTCCTCGACGCGGTCAGCTTCCTCGTCTCGGCGCTGTTCGTCGTCTCGATCCGCCGGCCGGAGACCCGCGCCGGACCGCCACGACGAGCGACCGGCCGGCGTCCGTCGATGCGCCAGGAGGTCGCCGTGGGCCTGCGGTACGTCCTGGCCACCGCTACCTGCGTGCGATCGCGGCGCGACCGGGACCTCGAACCTCTTCAGCAACATCGCCTTCGCGATCTTCATCGTGTACGCTCGTCCGCGATCTCGGGCTGTCACGCCGAGCGCATCGGCGTCGATCTTCGGCTCGGCGAGCTCGGCGCGCTCGTCGGCGCGCTCACCGGCGACGCGACTCGCGCCGGATCTTCGGGGTCGGGCACGACGATCGTCGGTTCGAGGGCGACCGGGTTCAGCCTGTCGGCTCCTGCCCGTCGCCATCGCGCCTCGGAGGCGCCGATGCCGTTCCTGCGTCGCGCTCCCGGCGTTCATCGGGCGGCTACTGCGGCGTCGTCTACAACATCAACCAGGTCAGCTTCCGGCAGGCGATCACGCCGACCGCGATGCAGGGCCGGATGAACGCGACGATGCGGTTCATCGTGTGGGGCACCATCCCGATCGGTGTCGATCCTCGGCGGCATCGCTCGGCGAGCTGATCGGCCTCCACGACACGATCTGGGTGTGCGCCATCGGCGGCGGCTTCGCGTTCGTGCCCGTCGCGCTCTCATCCGTCCGGTCGATCGGCGAGATGCCCGACCCGGTCGGCGAGAGCGAGAAGGCGGCCGAAGCGGTGATCGCGGCGGTCGAAGCGGAGGCGGCCGCGAGCTGATCTACGCCTCGCGCATCGGGACGCGGACGCCGCGTTCGCCGGCGACCTCGATCGCGCGGTCGTAGCCCGCGTCGACGTGACGGAGCACTCCCATCGCCGGGTCTGTCGTGAGGACGCGTTCGAGCTTCCGCGCCGCAAGCTCCGTGCCGTCCGCGACCACGACCATCCCGGCGTGCTGCGAGTACCCGATCCCGACCCCGCCGCCGTGATGGAGGCTCACCCACGTCGCGCCGGCGGCGGTGTTGACCAGGGCGTTGAGGAGCGGCCAGTCGGCGATCGCGTCCGAGCCGTCGGGCATCGCCTCGGTCTCGCGGTTGGGTGAGGCCACCGAGCCCGAGTCGAGGTGGTCGCGCCCGATGACGATGGGCGCCGAGACTTCCCCGGTGCGGACCAGCTCGTTGAACGCCGCCCCTGCCCGTGCCCGCTCCCCGTACCCAAGCCAGCAGATCCGGGCCGGCAACCCCTGGAACGGGACCCGCGCCTGGGCCATCTCGATCCAGCGCCGCAACCCTGCGTCGTCGGGGAACAGCTCGAGGATCGCGCGGTCGGTGCGGTGGATGTCGGCCGGATCGCCGCTCAGCGCGACCCACCGGAACGGGCCCCTGCCCTCGCAGAACTGCGGCCGGATGAAGGCCGGCACGAACCCCGGATAGGCGAAAGCATCCTCGACGCCCGCCTCTGCGGCCTGTGCCCGGAGGTTGTTGCCGTAGTCGAACACGACCGCGCCCGCGGCCTGGAACGCCAACATCGCCCGGACGTGATCGGCCATCGACCGACGGGCGCGGCGGACGTACACGTCGGGCTGGGTGGTCCGTAGCGAGCTCGCGTCGGCGAGCGTGATCTCCGCCGGCACGTAGCCGACGAGCGCGTCATGGGCCGACGTCTGGTCGGTCACGAGGTCGAACCGCTCGCCCGCCTTCGCCCAGGCCGGTTCGATCTCCGCGGCGTTCCCGACGAGCGCGATCGACTTGCCCTCGCCTGCCCTAGCCCATGCCCGTGCCTGCGCCAGCGCTTCGGCCGGATCGTGCGTCAGCGCGTCGACGTACCCGATCTCGAGCCGGCGTCGTGCCCGCGCCTCATCGACCTCGATCGCCAGGCACACGCCGTCGTTCATCGTGACCGCGAGCGGTTGCGCACCGCCCATCCCGCCGAGCCCGGCCGTGAGCGTCACCGTCCCGCGCAGCGTGCCGCCGAAGTGCTGGCGGGCCGCCTCGGCGAACGTCTCGTACGTCCCCTGCAGGATCCCCTGGGTCCCGATGTAGATCCACGACCCGGCGGTCATCTGGCCATACATCGTCAGGCCCTTCGCCTCGAGCGCCCGGAAGTCGTCCCAGTTGGCCCACTTCCCGACGAGGTTCGAGTTGGCGATGAGGACCCGCGGCGCCCACTCGTTCGTGCGCAGGACGCCGACCGGCTTGCCGCTCTGGACGAGGAGGGTCTCGTCGTCGGCGAGGGTGCGCAGCTCGCGGACGATGGCGTCGAAGGCGGCCCAGCTCCGGGCGGCGCGTCCCGTTCCCCCGTAAACGACGAGCGCGTCGGGGTTCTCGGCGACCTCAGGATCGAGGTTGTTCATCAGCATCCGCAGGACCGCTTCCTGCTGCCAGCCGCGGCAAGAGAGCTCCGTCCCGCGCGGGGCGCGGACGGGGCGGGCGCCGCGGGGAGGGCGGTCGTTGGCTCGCTCATCGCTGGGTCATCGTAGGGTGTCCATCAACTGCTCTCCAAGCCGTGCCGTGCCCACGGACGACGCCGAGACCAGGATGTCGCGGTCCTCGAGCCACGCGTGGTAGGTGTGCAGTCCGCCCTCGCACGAGCCGATGTAGACGGTCCGGCCGCCGATCTCGGCCTCGGCATTCCCGACGACCCCGCCCGCCTGAGAGCACGCCCCGTCGTTGTACGAATCGCGCCAGTCGCGGAACAGATCGGGGGTCATCGTCCCGGGAAGCACGGCCACGACCGCCGCGAACACGAAATCGCCCGTGGCCGGATCGACCGCGATCGCGGCGGCGAATGACGCGGCGACGGCGGCGAACCCCGGGTCGGCGGCGGAATCGGCCTCGGCCTCGGCGGAGGGTTCGATCGTCAGACCCGCGACCGTGGCGGGGAGAACGTCGAGAAGGCGCCGATCGACGGGCACCAGGGAATGGATCGTCGCCTCGGGCGACGCCGGCGGAGTGGCCGAGCGGATGGGAACGCTCGATGGGAGCGCGCGCGTCGAGGTCGCGGGCGATGGGACCGTCGGGGAGCATGCAGCGGCGACCGCGAGGCTGGTGAGGATCGCGAGGAGCACCGCGACATGGCGAACGGGGCGCGCGGCGCGGATGGATCCGGCATTCGCGGCGATCACAGTTCGCGTCGCATGACCGGCCAGCGCTCGTCGTCGGCTGCGATTCGAAACCCCATCGAGATCCAGAACTCGGGCGCCGGGGCGCTCGTCGCGTCGGGCCTGGCGGTTCGATCGGGGTAGGTCTCCACGGCGTAGAACCCACGGGCCGTGAGGTCGTCGCACACGGCGGCGATGAGGGCCTTCGCATGACCTGCTCGACGGGCGGCGGACGTCGTGGCGATGCACGTGATGACAGCGGGGAGTGGTGCGTCCGGGAGTTTCGGGTAGAGGTCGCGCAGTCGCTGCGCTCTCGGGTACGCGGAGAGGGGTCCGAACTGGCAATAGGCTGCCGGCACGTCGTCCGTGAGGAGCACCTTTGCGTAGGTCCCGAAGATGCCGAGCCCACGCCCGAGGAGCTGGATCTTGCGCGGGGCATCGGCGGCGACGAGGGGTCGCGGGTCGCGGCGGGGCGCGAACGGGTTCTCGGGTTCGTCGGTGTCGTCGGCGTCGTCGAAGGCGAAGGGGTTGACGATCGGCCCGGTGCGTGCCGGCGCGAACGGGTTGACCGCGGGAGCGTCGTCCTCGTCGTCGCCGAACGGATTGACGCGCCGGGGCTTCCCGGGGGCCGACGAGGCGCCAGCGGCGGATCCCTCGATCCATGCCAGGCGCGCGGCCTTCGATCCCCGGTCGGCGTCCTCCCAGTAATCGCACGATCGATGATCGAAGCCGGAGTCTGCGCAAGGTGGGATGAGCGCGAAACCCGCGGCGTCGGCGATGTCGACGATCTCGATGGTCATCGGGTCGCCTCCTCGGTCGTCGTGCTCGTCGCGCCGGCCGGCGCCGTCAGGCCCGTCCGACGCCGGGATCGGCGAGGTCGGCGAGGGCCCCGGTTCGGACGATCTCCGCGGCGGCGGCGAGATCGGGTCCGGGGGGTCGATCCGCGTCCAGGTGGGCGATGTGCGCCCTGGTGCGCGCGAGCGCTTCCGCGACGCCGGCGCCGGGCGTGGCGCCCTGGTATTCGGACGTCGCGAGGCGGAGTTCGAGCGCCTGGGCGGCGCACAGGAGTTCGATCCCGAGAATCTGCTCGACGTGTGCCAGGACCGTGCGCGCGTGACGCGCGGAGATGGAGCCCATGGAGACGTGATCCTCCTGGTTCGCGCTCGTCGGGATCGAATCGGACGAGGCCGGGTGGGCGAGCACCTTGTTCTCCGACGCGAGGGCCGCGGCCGTGTACTGGTAGATCATCATCCCCGACTCGACGCCGGATCCGCGGGCGAGGAACGGGGGGAGGCCCCCGTTCAGGCGAGGATCCACGAGGAGCGCTGTGCGGCGCTCGCTGATGGCGCCCAGTTCTGCGAGGGCCAGCTTCGCGAAATCGAGCGCGAGAGCGATCGGTTCGCCGTGGAAGTTGCCGCCGCTGATCACCCGGCCGCCGCCGGTCGCGACGGTGTCCGCCTCGGCGACGCCGCCACCCGGGAAGACGAGCGGATTGTCGGTCGCGGAGTTCAGCTCGATGTCGAGGACGCTGCGCAGGTAGCCGAACGCGTCGCGCACCGCGCCATGGACCTGCGGCACGCAGCGCAGCGAGTACGGATCCTGGACCTTGTGGGCGTGGCCGTGGTGCGCCGCCTGCATGGAGGAATCGCGCAGGACGTGGCGCAGTTCCGCGGCGACGGCGATCTGGCCGGGGTGTGGGCGCGCGAGCTGGTAGGCGCCGGCGAACGCGACGTCCGTGCCCAGCAGTGCCTCGACGCTCATCGCCGCGATGACGCTCGCGGTTCTGAGCAGGCGCGCCGCGTCGGCGGCAATGAGTGCACCCAGCGCCCCCATCATCTGGGTCCCATTGAGGAGCGCCAACCCCTCCTTCGCCTCGAGCGTCAGGGGTTCCAGGTCGGCCGCCGCGAGCGCCTCCGCGGCCGGCATCACGTGGCCGCCCATCTCCACATCGCCGCGCCCGATGATCGGCAGCGCGAGATGGGCCAGCGGCGCGAGGTCGCCCGAAGCGCCGACGCTTCCCTGCTCGGGCACGACCGGGTGGATCCCGTGCTCGAGGAACGCACACAGCCGGTCGACGATCAGCGGGCGGCAGCCCGAGTGGCCGAGGGCCAGCGTGTTGGCGCGGAGCAGAAGCATCGCGCGCACGACCTCGCGCGGGAACGCGAGACCGACCCCCGCGGCGTGGCTCATCAGGAGGTTCTCCTGGAGCCGCCGCGTGTCCTCCGGAGGGATGAACTTCGAGGCAAGGTCCCCGAACCCGGTCGTCACGCCGTAGACGACGGCACCCTCGGCGACGAGCGCCTCGATGACGTCGCGCGCCTCCTGCATGCGGGCGCGGGCGTGCTCGTCGAGGACGGCACTGGCGCCGGCGCGGGCGACCGACTCGACGTCGGCGATCGAGAGGTCGGCCCCGGTCAGGACGATCGGCTGCACGTCCGGGCGGACAGTCGGTTCGGTCACGCACCGAGGATAGTCGGCTATGCTGCCCGCCGTGTTCGACTTCCTCGACGGGCCGGTGCGCGAACTCGTCACCCAGGTCTACGAGGCCGTCGGGTACGTGGGTGTCGCGCTGTGGGTGGCCATCGAGAGCGTCATCGTCCCCATCCCCTCCGAACTCGTGCTCCCGTTCGCCGGGTTCCTCGTCGGCGAGGGGACGGCGATCGAACCCCTGACCGGCCAGCCGTGGTCGCTCTGGCCCACCGTCCTTGCCGGCACGATCGGGGCGACGGTCGGGGCACTCGTCGCCTACGCCATCGGTGCGTTGGGCGGCCGCCCGATCCTCGAGCGCTGGGGTCGCTACCTTGCGATCAGCCCCGAGGACCTCGACAAGACCGAGGCGTTCTTTGCCCGTTTCGGGATCGCGGCGAGCTTCTTCGGCCGGATGATCCCGGTGGTCCGCTCGCTCGTCTCGTTCACGGCGGGGATCGGTCGGATGCCGCTGATCCCGTTCACGGTGTTCACGTTCCTCGGCTCGTTGCCGTGGACCCTGCTTCTCGTCTTCGTCGGCAGCGAGCTGGGTGCGAACTGGGAGGAGATCGGCGCCACGCTGAAGCAGTTCGAGTACGCGATCCTCGCGCTGCTGCTGATCGCGGTGCTCGCCTTCGTCTGGTTCCGGATGATCAAGCCCAGGCGCGGGCGGCCGAGCGGGGGATCGAGCGCAGGCTGAGCACCGGAGCCCATGTCGCACCAGGCCCGGAGCGTGGATCGCTTGACATGCCCGAGCTTCGGTCCGCAGACTCGCAACGCCCATGACCAACAGCGGAAGCGCCCACCTCGGCGGCATTCAGCCGGAGACGCGTTACGCGACCGCTGAGGACGGGGTCAGCATCGCCTACCAGACCATCGGCGATGGCCCGCTGGACATTGCCCTCGAGCTCGAAAACTTCGGCAACATCGAGATCATGTGGGAGCTCCCGGCGCTCGCTGACCTCTTCGAACGACTCGCGACGTTCTCGCGCCTGATCCTCCACGATCGCCGCGGGACCGGGCTCTCCGGAGGACGCGGTTCGCCGTTTCCCAACCTCGAGACCCGCGCGCGCGACCTCCGCAGCGTCCTCGACAGCATCAAATCCGCGCGCACGGCGTTCTTCGGGGAGCGGACCGCGGGGGCGGCGTTCGCGCTGTTCGCCGCGACGTATCCACACCGTGTGAGCTGCCTGGCCTGGTTCAGCGCGGTCGCCACGCGCCGCTGGTCGCCGGACTACCCCTGGGCCCGCACCCCCGAGGAGCTCCGCGCCGAGGCGGCGGAGGTGCGGAACGGAATGGGAGATCGCGAGTTGGCCCGGCGATACCTCATGAGCGGGGCGCCGTCCCTCGCGAGCGACGATGACCTCGTGGCCTGGATCGCGCGCCACGACCGCCATTGGATGGCGCCGTCGACGTCCGTCGACTGGATCACGGTCGAGGGTGAGACCGACGTGACCGCGATCCTGCCTGTCCTCCGATGCCCGACGCTCGTACTCGACCACCGGGAATCGAGGACCGGGGCAGCCGAAAGTCGGTACGTGCACCGGATGATCCCGGGTGCCGAGCTGACGTTGATCGCCGGTGAGCCGAACGCGATGATCTTCAGCGACCGGGAGGCGATCGTCGATGCCGTCCGGGCATTCGCGACCCGCGAACGGCACGCCCAGGTCGGCGAGAGGGTCCTGCGCGCCGTGCTGTTCACCGACATCGTCTCCTCGACGGAGCGTCAAGCGTCGATCGGCGACCGTGCGTGGCTAGAGATCGTCGAGCGACATCACGCGATCGTCCGTGACGCGCTCGATCGGAGTCGCGGGGTCGAGAACGACACGGCGGGCGATGGCTTCTTCGCCACCTTCGACGGGCCCGCGCGCGCGGTCCAGTGCGCTTGGGAGATCGTCGAGCGGGTCCGTGACCTGGGGATCGAAGTGCGCGCGGGGATCCACGCCGGTGAGTGCGAGGTCATGGAGTCAAAACATGCGGGCGTCACCGTGACGATCGGTTCGCGGATCGCATCGCTGGCGGGCCCGTCGGAAGTCCTCGTGTCGCGGACCGTTCGGGACCTGGTCGGGGGAGGCAGCGGGTTCGTCTTCGAAGACGTCGGCGAACGCGATCTCAAGGGAGTCCCGGACCGCTGGCAGGTCTACCGGGTCGTGGCCTAGGGTCCGCTGTGGACACCGATCCGCGATCTCACACCGATACGAACCCTGGCTTCACCAAGGGTTATTCGCCCGGACCAGACGGCCCGCGCCTCGAACGGAACGCCCGCCACAGGGCGAGGTCGTAGGCGATCTTCAAGCCGCCGGCGATCACGAAAGGGAGGAACGCGAGGCCCGGGATCGCATAGAGCGGTGCTGCGAGGTTCGGGCTCATGGCGGCCCCGGTCGTTCGGGCGATGCCGGTCACGCCGGCCGCCGCGGAGCGTTCGTCCGGATCGACCACGGACATCGTGTAGCTCTGGCGCGTCGGCAGGTCAGGGCGCCGGTCAAGCCTGTCGCGACAGGGCCCGCCCGAGCGCGACCAGCCAACCGACAAGGGCGACCAGGATCGGGATCCCGAACACGACCGATAGGGCTGCGGTCCCGAGCGACAGGAACGGCATCGTCACGGCGGTCACGCCGACTATTCCGACAAGCGCCAGCGCCCACCAGCCCACCGACCGCGGAAGCGTTGCGGTCCGCAAGGCGAGGATGGCGTGCGACCCGGCCCACGCGACGAGGAGCATCCCTCCGACTCCAAGCGTGACGAACGAACCTTCGAGGCTGAGCAGCCCGGCGACGAGCAGGAGCTGCCCTCCGCTGGCGACGGCGATACCGACGGCTGCCAAGACGCTCATGCCGGCGAACCAGCCACCGACCCGCCCGACACTCAGCCGACGCACGGCGGCGACGGCCGGCAGCAACAGGAGGATCGCCAGCGCGATCAGGACGTCATTGATGGGCCCGAAGATGCCCGCAACGTCGCCGAAGTACAGGGCAAGCGCGACGGCGGATAGCCCGAACATCCCGACGCTGAGCAACGTTGCGCGACCCGCCGTCCGGTACGGGATCGCGCCGGTCGGGAACTCGGTCGGGACGCCCGGAGTCCCGATAGCCCGTGAGGGTCCTGTCATTGATCGTCTCCTCCATGCCGCGGGTCGTGCCGCCCTTGACCATAGGAGGGACGCGCCGAACGGGAGGCCTGTCTTGTTCGGTTCTACATTCCGGGCGGGGACATCGAGCGATCGAAGACCCCCGGATCGATGTACTCGGGGACCAGTCGATCACGGATCACCCCGATCAGCCGTCCACGCGGGGCCTCGTTCGGCTCTGGGTCGAGACCGGCGATGGCCGATCCGACCAGGAGGGCCATCAAGTCCCGGCCGAGGGTGACGGCCTGCTCACGCTCGAGCGTCGGCGCGGCTTCGTGCGCGAGGCGGGCGAAAACGGCCTCGCCCTGTCGGAAGGCGGCGGTCACGGATCGATCGTCCCGAGACCCGGTGATCTCCTCCTGGAGGCGGATCGCGAGCAAGTAGAGGCGGACGTGCTGTACGGCGAGATCGACCATCCCGCCGAGCTGTGCCAGGGGATCGACCGCCGGATCGACGTAGGTCGTCTCCCAGCTCACTCGTGGGGCGCGAAGCGGGTACGTGGCCAAGTCGGCCTTGGACGCGAACCAGTGGTAGAGCCCCGCTGGGCTCAGGTAGCAGGCCTGAGCGAGCGCCTTCACGGTTGCACCACGGTAGCCACGGCGCTCGAACACGGGCGCGGCGAGGAAGAACAGCTCGTACCGGCGCCGATAGCTCTCAGTTCCTAGACGGCGCCACGGCTCGATCGGGGGAGCAGCACGTGTCTCCACAGCTTCAGCCTACACGCCGGCTCCGCGATTAGTCGACCGGACCAGACGGCCCGCGCCTCGAACGGAACGCCCGCCACAGGGCGAGGTCGTAGGCGATCTTCAGGCCCCCCGCGATCACGAACGGGAGGAACGCGAGGCCCGGGATCGCGTACAGGGGCGCCGCCAGGTTCGGGCTGACCGCGGCGCCCGGTCGTCCGGGCGATGCCGGTCACCCCGGCCGCGGCCGAGCGTTCGTCCGGATCGACCACCGACATCGTGTAGCTCTGGCGCGTCGGCACGTCCATCTGACTGATGCTGAACCGGAGGAGCAGCACCGCGATCGCCAGCTCGACCGTCGGCATGAACGGCACCAGGATGAGCAGCACGTTCGAGGGCAGGTGCGTGAACACCATCGTGTTGATCAGGCCGATCCGGGCCGCGATCCGGCCCGCCGCCAGCGCCGAGGCCGCCGCGAGCAGGTTCGCGACGAAGAAGATCGCGCCGAGCGTCGCCTCGGGCACGCCGTACGTCTCGTGGAACCAGAACGCGAGGAAGCTCTGCATGACGAGCCCGCCGCCGAAGGCATCGAGCGAAAACAGCGCCGACAGCCGGAAGACAGTGCCGCGCGAGCGATGAAGGCCGAGCCGGCCGACGATCGTCGCGTCGGTGGGTCGCGGCGCCTCGACCCCGTCGCCGATACCACGCACCAGGAGCGCGATGGCCAGCCCGACGACCGCATACCCGACGAGGACGACCCGGTAGGCATCGCTGTCATCGAGCCCCGCGGCGAGGAGCGCCCCGACGGCCAGCCCCGCCCCGAGCGCCCCGAACGCGGTCGCCACCGAACCGGCGAGGTTGTACCAGGCGAAGACGCTCGTCCGCCGGTCGTCGGGGACCGCCTGGCTCAGCGCGGCCTGTTCGACGGCGAGGAACGGCCCGACCTCGTTGCCCGACGGGCTGATGACCCCGAGCGTCGCGGCGACGAGGAGCAGCGCGACGACGTCCGTGCCGGCGAACACGAGCCCGCCCGCACTCATCAGCAGGGCACCAACGACGAGCACCCGCCGTCGCCCGATCCGGTCGGCATGAGTCGTCAACCACAGGCTGAGTGCCGTGTCGCCGAGGAGGGTGAGGGTCAGGACGATCCCGATGGTCGCGCCATCGAAGCCGAGCGCGGCGAGGTACAGGACGAGCACGACCGACAGCGCGCCGTAGCCCGCCATGCGGACGCTCCGGGCGGCGAAGAGGAGTCGGGCGTCGCGGGTCAGGCTGGGCGGCACGCGCGCAGTGTAGGATGCGGCGCGGAGGTACTTTCACACCGATGAGCGACGCCCACACAGCCCCCGCCGCCCAGGACGCGCACGGCGTCGGCCCGCACGAATTGGCCGACGATCACGGCGGCGACCACGGGCACGACGACCACGCCCACGGTTCGGAAGCGCTCGGTCCGCTCGACCCGATGGCATGGGGCGCCGGCGCGCTCGGTATCGGCCTCGGCCTCGTGGTCGCGTTCTGCATGGTGCTCGCGACGAGCGGCTGAATCAGCGGGCCGTCAGCGCCAGAGCGTCATCGCCGCCTGGTACAGCTCGGCCCTCTTGATCGGATCAGCCTGGATCTCGCGGTGCAACTCGAGGAGGTTGACGGCCTCGCCATCGGGTGTGTGTACGACCGTTGGGTCTGCGGCGACCTCGTACTCGAACCACCGCGCAAGGAGTTTGCTCACCGTCGGGCGATAAGCGGCGTTGGCCAGGAGCATCTGGAACTCACCGAAGGTGATCTCGTCGCCGCTCACGGCGCGGGCGCGGCCTGGGCGCGGGCCAACTCAACGTACGCCTTCGCGACCCACTCGTCGATCCGGCGCGGGACCGGGACCACGCACGAGTCCTTGCCGACCTCGCCCTTCGCGACCGCCTCGAGGCAGCGCGCCTGGAGAGCGAAGCCCAGGTCCATCGATTCGATCGAGTTGCCGAGCGGACGCGGGCCGGCGAGGTTGACCATGTGGCCGTCGGTCAGGAGGTGGATGCGGCGGCCGTCGCGCATCTCGAACGTCGAGATCCCGGCATCGGTCGGGCTGAACGACGCGACGCCCGGGTCGGCGGCCATCCCGGGGACATCGATCTCGACCGGTAGGTGGCCGGCGTTGATCAGCACGAC
The DNA here is from genome assembly GCA_963714835.1 of uncultured Chloroflexia bacterium. GTDB lineage: Bacteria > Chloroflexota > Limnocylindria > Limnocylindrales > CSP1-4 > CAKKPP01. Next base: position 41,002 of record CAVQPX010000002.1, on the reverse strand, counting down.
GCCGTCGGGCAGGATCGCCAGGTCGCGCGCCGTGATCACATCCCGCGCGGCAGTCACGGTGATGACGATGTCGGCCTCGGCCAGCGCTGCATCACGCTCGGGGACCATGAAGCCGTCCCAGAGCGCCTCCATGCGCAGCACCGGATCGAGTTCGATCACGCTCACGAACCCGTGCGCCCGCTGGAAGCTCAGTGCGACGCCCTTGCCGACGCCGCCGTAGCCGAACACGACGACGCGTCGCCCGTTCGTCGCCAGGTTCGTGATCCGGAGGAACGATTCGACGGTGCCCTGGCCCACCGCGTGGCGGTTCTCTGCGAACTGTTTGATCGGGCTGTCGTTGATGACGAGGATCGGGAGATCGAGCCGCTCGCGCAGCGGTGCGAGGCGGATCCGGCCGCTCGTCGTCTCCTCGGTCCCGCCGCGCAGGCCGTCGTACGGCCGCTCCAGCCATCGCGCGAAGAGGTCACCGCCGTTGTCGAGGAGCAGATCGGGTTGCGCGTCGAGGATCGTGTCGAGATGGCTGAGCCGCACCGCCTCATCCTGGGTCGGCTCCCCGATCGCCTCGACACCATGATCGCGGAGGTAGGCCACGGATTCGGGCTGGGTCGTGTTCAGGTTGCCGGTCGAGATCACCCGCGCGCCGCCCCGCTGCAGGGTCAGCAGCAGCGCGACCGTCTTCGGTTCGATGTGGATGCCGGTCCCGATGGTCAGGCCGTCGAACGGCCGGCTGCTGTCGAACTCGCCGGCGATCATCGCGAGGAGCCGGCACTGGCTGCCGACCCACTCGATGCGCGACGTCACTAGAACAGCCCGACGATGTTCCCGTCGCCGTCCACGTCGATGTTCTCGCCGCCCGGCACTGACGGCAGACCCGGCATCGTGCGCATCTCGCCGACGAGCGGGGTGATGAACCCGGCGCCCGCCGACAGCCGCACTTCACGGATGGGCAGGCGGAAACCGGTCGGCCGGCCCTTCAACGACGCATCGTGGCTCAGCGAGTACTGGGTCTTGGCCATGCACACCGGCAGGTGGCCGAAGCCCATCGACTCGTACTGGGCGAGCGCCTTGGCGGCAGCCGGCGAGAGATCCACGCCGTCGGCACCGTAGATCCGGGTCGCGACCGCCTCGATCTTGTCGGTCAGCGGCGCGTCGTCCGGGTAGAGGAGCTTGAAGTTCGGCGCGCCCTCCTCGGCGGCCGCCCAGACCGCCCGGGCGAGATCCTCGGCGCCCGCGCCGCCGTCGGTGAAGTGGCGGGCGAGGACCGCGTCGCGGGCGCCGGCGGCCCGGGCGACCTCACGGATCGCCTCGGCTTCGGCCGGCGTGTCGGTCGGGAACGAGTTGATCGCAACGACGACCGGGACGCCGAAGACCGTCACGTTCTCGATCTGCTTGGCGAGGTTCGCCGCGCCGGCGCGGACCGCGTCCACGTTCTCCTCGAGGAGCGCCGGGTCGAGCGGCTTGCCCGCGACGATCTTGCCGACGCCGCCGTGCATCTTGAGCGCCCGGATCGTGGCCACGACGACCGCCGCATCCGGCACGAGACCCGACGCGCGGCACTTGATGTCGAAGAACTTCTCGGCGCCCATCTCGGCCCCGAACCCGGCCTCCGTGCAGACGATGTCGTTCGTCGCCAGCGCCAGCCGATCGGCCAGGACGGAGTTGTTGCCGTGGGCGATATTCGCGAATGGCCCGCAATGGACGAATGCGGGGCCGCCCTCGAGCGTCTGGAGAAGGTTCGGCTTGATCGCGTCGGTGAGGAGCGCGGTCATCGCGCCTGCCACCTTGAGGTCGTCAGCAGGTCACCGGCCGCCCGTCGACCGTGGTGGCGAGGACGATCCGCCCGAGGCGCACCCGCAGGTCGGCCAGATCGGAGGCCAGGGCCAGCACCGCCATGACCTCGGACGCCGACGGTGATGACGAACTCGGTCTCGCGCGGAACGCCGTTCTCGCGACCGCCGAGGCCGATGACGACACGCCGGATCGCCCGATCGCTGATGTCGACCACGCGCGGCCAGAGGATCGACTGGGGATCGATGCCCAGCCGGTTCTTGTGGTGGAGGTGGTTGTCGAGGAACGCGGCAGCGAGGTTGTGGGCGGCCCCGATCGCGTGGACGTCGCCGGTCAGGTGGAGGTTGAAGTCCTCCATCGGGATGACCTGGCTGTAGCCGCCGCCCGCGGCGCCGCCCTTGATCCCGAACACGGGTCCGAGCGACGGCTGGCGGATCGCGACGGCGGCCCGCTTCCCGATCCGGTTGAGTCCCTGGGTGAGCCCGACGGTCGTCGTCGTCTTGCCTTCGCCGAGGGGCGTGGGGGAGATCGCCGTCACGACGACGTACTTCCCGCGCGGGTTCTCGGCCTCCAGGCGCCGGATCGCCTCGATCGTCACCTTCGCCTTCGTCCGGCCGTACGGCTCGACCTCCTCATCGTGGAGGCCCAGGTCGCGGGCGATGTCGGCGATAGGTCGCGGCTTGACGGACCGCGCGATCTCGAGGTCGGTCGGGAACGTCATGCGATCGGTCGGTGCCTCCTGGAGATGGTCGGGGCCGCGAGGATTCGAGGGTCGGCGGCGTGACGCCGGGTGCCTAGAAGAGCGTGAGGTACTGGTCGACTTCCCAGGCGCCGACCGCATTGTGATACCGAACCCACTCGCGCCGCTTGATGCGGCTGAACTCGGCGGCAAGGCCCTCACCGAGGCCGGACTGGACGACCGGGTCGGCATCGAACTCGTCGATCGACTCCTGGAGCGACTGTGGGATGACCTTGATCCCCTTTTCCTTCATCTCGGCCAGGCTCAGTTCGTACATGTTCGTGCCCACCCACGGTTCGCCCGGGTCGAGCTTGTTCTCGATCCCGTCGAGGCCCGCGGCGATCATCCCGGCCAGCGCGAGATACGGGTTCACGGCGCCGGAGACGGCGCGGCATTCGAAGCGGCCCGGATCGGGCGTCCGGAACATCTGGGTCCGGTTGTTGTCGCCGTACGTGATGAACGCCGGCGTCCAGGTGAAGCCGGACGTGCTGCCGGTCAGGTACTCGCCCACCGACAGGCGCTTGTAGCAGTTCACGGTGGGAGCGAGGAGTGCGGCGAGGCCGGGTGCGTGCGCGAGCAGACCCGCGAGGAACTGGTAAGCGACCTTCGACTGGCCGAGGCCGCGCTTGTCCGCCTCGTCGATGAAGGCGTTGTTGCCCTTCGCGTCCCAGAGGGAGAGATGCATGTGGCTGCCATTGCCGGTCAGGCCGGAGAACGGCTTGGGCATGTGGGTCGCGATCGCGCCGTGCTTGGCCGCGACCTGGCTCGTCATCATCTTGAAGAACGTGTAGCGATCCGCCGTGGTCATCGCGTCCGCGTACTTCCAGTTGAGCTCGTACTGGGCGGTGCCGTCCTCGTGGTCCGAGGCGTAGGGCTCCCAACCGAGCGCCTCCATGTTGCGGATGAGCTCGCGCAGGTAGTGCATCGAACCCGACAGGCCCTTGAAGTCGTAGCAGGGCTTCTCGAGCGTGTCGAACCCCGACGGGTTGAACGGGGCGATCGAACCGTCGGCGGCGCGGGTGACGAGCATGTGCTCGGCCTCGATGCCGACGCGGAGCTCGAACCCGGCCTTCGCGAGGCGGTCGATCTGGACGGCCAGGGCGGTCCGCGAACAGTACGGCCACGGCTGCGCGTCGACCTCGATGTTGCACGCGAACCGGGCGACGCCGGTCTCCCACGGGACGAGCGTGTACGTGTCGAGATCGGGCATGCCGATCATGTCGTGATCGTGGGGACCCTGGCCCATCCCGACGGTCGCCGCCCCGGCGAACCCGGCGCTGCCGCCGACGAACTGGTCGAACGCGGACGCCGGCACGCCCTTGCAGCGTGGCGTCCCGTGGATGTCCACCCATTGGGCGAGGATGTAGTCGATGCCGTCCTTTGCCAGCTGGCCCTTGGCCTGCTTCGCGTCCATGCTTCCTCCTCCATCGGGTGACGGCCCGACGGCCGGTGCGCAGACCGGGCGACGGGAACGCTGGGCTGTCAGTGTGAGACGGCCGCGGCGGCCTTCTCGCCGAGTGGTTCGTTGTTGGCGAAGCGTTCGATCGAGAACGGGGCGATGACCGGCGGGGTCTTGCCCGTGGCGATCAATTCTGCCGTACGCCGGCCGGCGGCCGGGGCCGCCTTGAACCCGTAGGTGCCCCACCCGACGTCGATGACGAACCCGCGCACTTCGGGCACGGTCCCGATGATCGGGCCGAAGTCCGGGGTCATGTCGCAGATCCCCGCCCACTGGCGCAGGACGCGGGCGTTCGCGGCGGCCGGGAGGAGTTCGAGGGCGTGGCGCACGCTCGACTCGAGGAACGGCAGGGTGGAACGGTGGCTGTAAGAGGAATACGGATCGATCTCCGAGCCGATGACGAGCTCGCCACGGTCGGTCTGGTTGACATAAACGTGGAGGGTTGCCGAGACGAGCACCGGGTTGAGGATCGGCTTGAGCGGTTCGGTGACCATCGCCTGGAGCGGGTGGGTCACGATCGGCAGCCGCACGCCGGCCATCTTCGCGATGGTCGTTGCCCAGCCGGCCGTCGCGTTCACGACGACGCCGGCATGGATCGTGCCGCGGTTCGTCTCGACGCCGGTCACCGCTCCGTCGGCGACGTTCACGCCCGTGACCTCGACCCCGGTGTGGATCTCGGCACCGCGCCGGCTGGCCGCCCGTGCGTAGCCCCAGACCACGGCGTCGTGGCGGATCGTGCCGCCGGGCGGGTGGTAGAGCGCGGCCATGATCGGGTGGCGCGGCCGATCCGAGAGGTCGAGCGCGGGCACGAGCTCCGCGATCTCCTTCAGGTCGATGATCCGGCTGTTCACGCCGAGGACCTGGTTCGTCTCGGCACGGACGCGGAGGCCCACGATCCCGGCCTCGGTGTGCGCGAAGGTCAGGTGGCCGTGCTGGCTGAACAGGAGGTTGTAGTCGAGTTCGACCGCGAGCTGTTCGTAGATCTTGAGCGACTCGTCGTAGAACTCCACACCGGGCTCGGTGCGGTAGTTGGAGCGGATGATCGCCGTGTTGCGACCGCTCCCGCCGGCCCCGATGTACTGCTTCTCCAGGACGGCGATGTCCTTCACGCCCAGTTTCGCCAGCTCGTAGGCGATCGCGAGGCCGTGGACGCCACCGCCCACGATGACGACGTCATAGCTTGATCGAAGCTCGTCGGTCGCCCACATCCGCTGCTTGCGGAACAGCGACAGGAGGGCTACCACGTCGCACCACGCTTCAGGCTGTCACCGGCGAGGGAGTCGATCGCACGCTGACCGGCGGCACGCACCCCGTGGACCTCCCCGACGTGGAGGAGTGCCTCGAACAGGTACGCGGCCTGGTCGCGGGCGACGAGCAGTTCGAACGCGGGCACCGTGCCGATGTCGCGTCGCGCGAACGTGACGCGCACGTTGCCCATCGGGGCCATCGCGATCCGCTCGTTGGTGAACCGGCCCGCGGCAAGGTCCACGGCGCAGATCTCGATGAGCAGCTCGCGCGCCGCGGGTCCCACGACGCGCATCCCGGCCAGCCCGGAGGAGAGGTTAGAGACGATCGCACCGGCCGCTTCGACGGCAGTCGTCACGGCTCCTGCCGCGGCGCCCGTGGGCATCCCGTCCGCGGCCAGGATGAGCAGTGTCTCGTCCGGCGCGAGGGCCCAGGACCGCATCGGCGTGCCGGAGAGCGCCGTGGCTGCGGTCTCGCCGAGCGGCGCCCCGATCCCCAGACCGTCGAGGACGCGCCGGCCGCTCGCACCCTTCACGGCGAGCTTGTCGGTGGGACCCCAGTCGGCGACGACGACCGCGGACGTGGCGGCCGCGATCTCGGCCGAGGCGTCACCGTAGTCGGCCGCCCAATGGGTCGTGTCGTCGAGCCAGTTCGCACCGAGGCGTGCGGCGATGCCCGCCATGGGGCTGCGCCGGATGGGCCGGGCGGGTGCGTCGGCGTCGGTCATCGTCATGTCCGCAGCCGGACGCCTTCGGGGTCGTAGAACGGCTTCGCCTGGAGCGTCGCCACGACCTGTCGATCGTTGTCGTGTCGGATCACGATCGGCGTGCCCGTGTCGAACGGCCCGGTCGTCATCCATGCCATCCCGATCGTCTTGCCGAGGTACGGGCTCCACTTCGCGCTCGTCACCCGCCCGATGAGCTTGCCCTCGCGGACGATGCCGGCCCCCTCGTGCGGGACCGGGCGGCCGGGGGCCTCGAAGCCGATGAGGTTGGTCCGGGCGCCGCGCGACTCGGCGAGTGCGACCGCCGCGCGACCCACGAAGTCGGGCTTGTCCGCTTTCACGAGCCACTCGAGGCCGGATTCGATCGGCCCGGACAGGGCGTCGGTGTCCTGGCCGACGATGAGGTGCTGCTTCTCGAGGCGCAGGACGCGCTGGGCCTCGACGCCGAACGGCCCGATCCCGAGGTCCGTCGCCCGCGTCCATGAGCGCGTCCCAGACGTGCGTCCCGTAGTCGGCGGGAACGTGGATCTCGTAGCCGAGCTCCCCGACGAACCCGATGCGCAGGATGATCGTCGGCACCCCGGCGACGCGGATCTCCGCGGCCGCGAGATACGGCATCGCCGCCTTCGAGACGTCCGCGTCGGTGACCCGCTCGAGCACCTCGCGCGCCCGCGGGCCGGCGAGGTTCATCGCCGCGAGCTCGTTGGTCGTGTTCGTGACGTCGACGCGCCGGTCCGTGCCGGCGAGCCACCAGCGCATCCACTGGTCCATCGCATCGAGGCTGCCCGGTCCCGGTGGTCACGAAGAACCGATCGCCACCGAAGCGGGCGACGGTGCCGTCGTCGAGGACGACGCCGGCCTCGTCGGTCATCGCGCGGTAGCGGACGCGCCCGGGGCGCAGGTCGCTGAACCGGTTCGGGTGCAGCCAGTCGAGATACGACCCGGCGTCCGCGCCGCGGATGTCGAGCTTGCCGAGCGTGGAGACGTCGATGAGGCCGACACGCTCGCGGACGGCGTCGACATTCGCCGCGACCGATCGCCGTAGTGGAGCGGCCGCTTCCAGTCGCCCATGTCGATCCAGGTCGCGCTCGAGGGCGGCGTGGCGATCGTGCATCGCGGTGTAGCGGACCGGGATCGAGGTGCGGACCGGCCAGCGCCGCGAGGGTGACCGGGCTGGACCGGCGGTCGGTACGTGGTCAGCCCGATCTCGTCGCGCGGTCGACCCGTGAGCTCCGCCTGGACGCCGGACGGCGTAGCCAGTGGCACTCTTGCCCTGGCAGGGGCCCATCGTCGATCGTGCTGTAGCGCTTGAGCGTCTCGAGCGTCGTCGAACCCCTCGTTGACGCCCTGAGAGTCAGCTCCTTGACCGTCACGTCCTCGCAGATGCAGACGAACGGCTTGCGCCCACCCGGACCCTTGCCGACGGGCATCGCGGCGACGGGGCCGGGGCCGCGGCCTCGGCGGCGGCAAGCGCCGCTTCCGCGGCGGCGATCGGCGCTCCGTCCTCGGAGGCTGCCGGCGCAATGCTCCGCGGTCGGTCCGCCGGCAGTCCGTCCGGCAACGACGCCGCCGACGCGAGCGCGATCGCGAGGTCGTCGGATCCCAGCAGGTGGCCCGCGAGCACACGCCGTCCGGCGGTGCTTCGGCGACCGGATCCACCGAGCGTGGCGTCGCAGGCGACGCGTCGCGCCGGCCTGGGCGGCGAGGGTGACGACCGGTTCGGGGCGCAGGCCATCGCGACGAGGTCCCCGGCGATCGTCCGTTCGCCGTCGGTGGTGCGGACTCGCAGGCCCGACACGCGACCGCGTCCCTTCGCGGCCAGCGGGATCGCGCCGACGACGATCTCGATCCCCGGCGCCCGGATCGCGACGGCTCGCGAAGGGCCTCGTCCACGCCGACGGCGTATCCGCGCGCGAGTCGACGACCGCGCCACCGGGACCCCGACCTCGAGCAGCTCCGCGGCCTGAGCGCCAACCGTGGTCGTCATCGGTCACGACGATCGCACGGTGGCCGGCCCGGACCCCGTGAAGAGTCGCGCGAGTCGAAGCGACAGCCGATCCCGAGCATGATCCCGGGACGGTCGTTCGCGTCGAACAGCATCGGCCGCTCGGCAGCACCGGTCGCGAGGACGATCCGCCCGGCCCGGACCCGGACGAAGGTCGACCCTGGGTGATCCCGACGAGGCCGCCGTCGTACATCGCCGATCGCGGTGGCGCCGCCGAGGTACTCGATCCGTCGGGCTCCGCGCGCCACGAGGTCGCGCAGTCGCGCGGCCGCCGCGACGCCCGTCAGACCGGCGATCGCGCGGTCGCCGCGGACCGCCGCCGTCCGGTCAGGCGCAGGTGCCCGCCGAGTCCGGTCCCGTCGTCGACGAGGATGACCCGAGCACCCGCGCGCGCCGCTTCGAGGGCCGCCAGACAGCCCGCCGGCCCGCCGCCGACGACGACGACGTCGGCGTGGAGGTGGCGCTTGCGCTGGATGCAGGTCGGGGCGGGCGGTGATGTCGACCCGGCCGAGGCCCGCGATCCGCCGCAGCATCGCCTCGTAGAGCGGCCACAGGCGGCGCGGTCGGATGAAGGTCTTGTAGTAGAAGCCGACCGGGAAGAAACGGTCGAACCGATCGGTCAGGCTCAGACAGGTCGCGGCGCAGCGATCGGCCAGGCGTTCTGGCTGCGGACCTTCATCCCCGCGGCGATCGGGCGTGACGCACGCGCGGACGACGCGGCTCGCCATCCACGTCGACGAGGCAGTTCGGGCAGCGGCCGGTGGCGCACAGAGACCCCGCGCGGCCGGTGGTACTTGAAGCTCCGGACAGGACGTCGTCACCCCGTTGGCGGCGAGCGCGGACGCGATCGTGTCGCCCGCCGATGCGCTTCGATGTCGCGGCCGTCGAACGGAACTCGATGGATCTCGTCACGACGGAGTCCTGATCCGGCCGGAGCCGGACCGATGGGCAGCCAGCTCATCAGGCATCGACCGTCCTCGCCGGCGAACGTCCACGTGCCGATCACCGGTTGTCGGTCGTGTCGCGCTCGCGCCTGGAACCAGCGCCGGCATCCCGACCGATGGAACCACCACGCCTCGCTCGATGCCCGACGACGTTCGCGCGCCCGTACAGGTAGGCGACCAGTCCGGCCTCGGCGGCATCGGGTTGTCGGGCGCGACTGGATCTCCCCTCCGTAGCGGAACTCATAGACATCGCGCGGCCCGCAGATCGGGCAGGCCAGCAGGAATGACACGTCCTCGATGCCCTCCGGTCGAGTCCGCGCCGGACTGACCGGGCACCCAGTGCGTGCCCACCAGCGGGATCCGGGTGATCGCGGCCGCCTCGATGGTCAGCGCGCGCAGGTCGTCCGGATCGAGATCGTGGACGTTCGCCTTGCCGCAGGCCCGCGCGATCATCTGGACCTCGAGGGTCATCGCGGTCAGGAACTTCGCGACCCGCGTCGGTCGCCTCGTCGATCGGCAGGCGCGCCATGAGCTCGGGGTCCTGTGTCGTGATCCCGACCGGGCAGCGACCGGTGTGGCAGTGGTGGCAGGCACCCGGGCTGCGTCCCGAGGGCCTCGTAGTCCTCGACGTAGAGCGGCGCGTTGCAGTTGAGCGCGATCAGCGCGGCGGTCCCGATGTAGCACGCGTCCGCGCCGAGCGCCAGCGCCTTGGCCACGTCCACGCCGCTGCGGATCCCGCCGGCCGCGATGATCTGGACCTCGCCGAACACGCCGATGTCCTCGAGCCCACGGCGCGCCTCGACGATGGCGGCGAGCGTCGGGATGCCCGGTGTGGTCCTGGAGGATCTCCGGCGACGCGGCCGTCCCGCCCTCCATCCCGTCGACGACGACCACGTCGGCGCCGGCTTTCACCGCGAGGCTTCACGTCGTCGAACGTCCGCGTCGCGCCGATCTTGACGAAGATCGGGACCGCCGTCGGTCGCCTCGCGCAGCTCCTCGACCTTGATGATCATGTCGTCCGGGCCCAGGAAGTCCGGGATGGCGTGCCGGGGAGCGCTGGTCGACGCCCGGGCGGCAGGTCGCGGATCGCCGCGATCTCGGGCGACACCTTCGATCCGAGGAGGAGCCCGCCGGTGCCCGGCTTGGCACCCTGGCCGATCGTCAGTTCGATGCCGTCCGCCTGGCCGCAGGTCGTGGATGCTCGCGCCGTAGCGGCTCGGGCAGCACCTCGACGATCATCGTCTTCGAGTGCTCGCGCTCGGCCGGGAGCATCCCGCCGTCACCGCTCGTCGTCGACGAGCCCACCACCGCCGCGCCGCGCGCCAGGGCCTCCTTGGCGTTGTGGCTGACAGGGCGCCGAAGCTCATCCCGGTGATCATGATCGGGATGTCGAGTTCGATCGGCTGCTCGGCGTAGCGCGTCCCGAGGACGGTCGTCGTGACGCACTTCTCGCGGTAACCCTCGAGCGGGATCCGGGTGAGCGAGGACGGCAGGAACGTGAGATCGTCGAGCGACGGCAGCGGCCGCTCGCGAAGGGTGCCGAAGCCGCGGATCCGATAGCGGCCGAGTTCGGCCTTCTCCTGGATGTCGTCGATGACCGTCGGCGTGTAGATGGGACTGACCCGCAGCGCGCGGCCGGTCACAGGGCCTGCCGCCATGTCTCGATCTCCTCGTGTCTCGAAGTTCCAGAGCTTGCGCCCCGAGACGATCTTCCGGAGGCGCGCCGGCCGGGCGATCCCGAACGTGTCGAACGCCGTCTCGAGCATCGCTGAATCGTCGGCGGTCGGGTTCTTCGATGACGGCGTCGTTGCCGAGCGACGTGATCTCGCCGCCGACGAAGATGACGCCCTCGTACATCGAGTCGGCGAGCGCGTCGCCGGCGTCGCCGCAGATGACGATCGCGCCCTTCTGCATCATGAACCCGGTCATGTAGCCGGCGTCGCCGCCGATCAGCAGGAGTCCGCCCTTCATCGAGACGCCGGCGCGCGCGGCACAGTCGCCGCGGACCACCACGGTGCCGCCGCGGATCGAGGCCGCTGCTCCGTTGCCCGCGTTGCCGTCGACGACGACGGTGCCCGAGAGCATCCCCTCGGCGACACCCCAGCCGGCGCTACCGGCCACGTGGATCGTCACCCCGTCCGTCATCCCGCCGCAGTAGTAGCCCACGCTCCCGTCGATCGAGACTGTCGCCCGGCGTCACCATGCCCGACGCCGATATTGTGGCGGGCGCCCCGGATTGAGCACCTTGACGCGCCGTCCCGGCGGCAAGTCCGTCGCGGATCGCCTTGTTGATCGCGCGGATCGGCTGGTCCTGGCAGTCGATCGTGAGCTGGCTCAGGCTGCGGCATCGGCTGCCTCCGCGCCAACGGTCCAGATCCGCTGGACATGGCCGCTCGGCTCGCGCGCCACGCCGGCCGGTCCGAGCGCGGACCGGATCGCGACCTCCTCGTTCGCGATCGCCACGTAGTCCGGTCGTGTCCACGATGATCAGCGGCTTCAGCGCGAAGGGGTCACGGGCGTAGCCGAACTCGCGTCGGCGCTCGCCACGAGATACGTGAAACTGCCATCGAAGTCGTCGAGCGACTGCGTCAGCGCGTCCTCGAGCGACAGGCCCGTTCTCGAGCTGGTCGGCGAGGTAGACGCCGATGACCTCGGAGTCGTTCTCGGTGAAGAAGCGCACGCCGCGCTGCTCGTAGATGCCGGCGCAGCCTGTGGTAGTTCGTGATGTGGCCGTTGTGGACCGTGGCGAGATCGGCGATGCCGCGGGCCCAGAAGGGCTGCGAGTGCGTCAGATCGATCTTGCTCTCCGTGGAGAGCCGCGTGTGGCCGATGCGCATGGCTCCCACGGAACGCACTGACGTCGAACGTCGTGTCGAGGCGTCCGGGTGGCCCGACCTGCTTCGTCGAGCTCGATCTGCGGCCGAGGCTCACGACCTCGACCTCGTCGATCGCGGCGCTCGATCGCGGCGCAGAAGTCGCGGACGTTCGCCGAGCGGTCGCGACCTCCACGCGGAGCGACTCGCCGATGCCGCTTGACTTCCCAGACCGGGCGAGCGTCGCCGATGCGCTGCCGATCAGCCGCTTCTCGGCGGCATCGGGATCCTGACGCTCGGGCAGCTGGACGAGCAGATCTCGCGATGGGCTGGCGCGGTCCGAACAGGGCCATGCCCGCCGAGTCGGGTCCGCGCTGGCCGAGCGCCTCGTAGCATCGTCGAGCATGATCCGGCCGACCGGCTCGTCGGTCGTGCGCTTGGTCAGGTAGCCGGCGATCCCACACATCGGTGCGCTCCACCGGGAGTTAAACTCTGGGGCCGGCCAGGGCCCCTGTGCGAACGGCACGGTTCTACCGCCAGAGAACAGCATAGGCTGAAGGTCCACTGTGGTGCAAGTCCAACCCCGTTCGGGCTTGGACGGGCTTTCCTGATGGTGTAGGCTCTGGCACGGGCGCGCCCATCCAGAAGTGTCCGGCAGCGTCGCTTCGCGTTCGGAGCGACGATGTCCAGCTCTCTGGCGGACCCGACGACCGCGAGCGACTTCGAGGCCGACTTCCTCGAAGAGGCGATCACCCAGGCGATCGCGAGTCGTCTCCGCGAGGAGCGCCGTCGGCTCGGTCTGACCCTGCAGGAAGTCGCGCGCCGATCCGGCCTGTCCCTGGGGATGATCTCCAAGATCGAGAACGCCCGGACGTCGCCCAGCCTGCGGACGCTGGCCCGCCTGTCGCAGGCCCTCGAAGTCCCGGTCACGACGTTCTTTCGCGGCTTCGAGGAGGAGCGCGACGCGTCGTACGTGCGCGCCGGCGAAGGGATCGAGCTCATCCGACAGGGGACCCGGCACGGCCATCGATACGAACTGCTGGCTGCCGCCAAGGGCGCCCAGCGACGCGTCCAGCCGTTCCTCGTGACGCTCACCGAGTCGAGCGAGGACGTTCCCGCTCTTCCAGCACGACGGCGTCGAGTTCCTGTACGCTGCTGAGGGAGCGCTCGACTATCGCTACGGTCGCCACACGTACGAGATGCGTGCCGGGCGATTCCCTGATGTTCGACGGGCACGTGCCGCATGGCCCGGAGCGGCTCGACGAGCTGCCGATCCGGTTCCTGTCGATCACGGTCGAGCTCGACCAGGACGAGTCGTCCAGCTGACGGCCGTTCGACGAAAGGAGGGCGGAATCAGGTCGGATCCCCAAGGAGGCAGCTGGACCGGTGTCACCGATGCCGATCCACGGAACAGGCGATCCGGGGCGGGAAGGGGAGACCCGCCGCATGAACGGAGAGGGAGGGTATGACTGACGAACTCGGCTCCTTGAACGTCATCTTCACCGAGTTTTACTACTGGGTGACGGTCGTCATGATGTTCCTCATCCATGTCGGCTTTGCCGCGTATGAGGTCGGCATCGGACGAAGGCAAGAACCTCCAGCACGTCCTGATCAAGAACATCATGGTCATCCCGGTCGTAACGGTGACGTTCTTCTTCTTCGGTTGGTGGATCTACTTCGCGTTCATCCACGGACCGTTCATCAACGCGGCATGGGCCTCGACTCGTTCGCGGACGACTTCTACCCCTGGTCGCCGCTGATGGGTCCGCACATGGCCGACCGGATCACCGGCGTGTTCTGGGCAGCGTTCCTGCTCTTCTCGTGGACCGCCGCTTCGATCATCTCGGGCGCGATCATCGAGCGTGTCCGAGACATCCGCGTTCCTGATCATGGCCGTCGTGATCGGCTCCGTGACATGGATCATCGACGCCGCCTGGGGCTGGTCCCCGAACGGCTGGATGGTCCAGCTCATGGGCTACCACGACGCATATGCATCCGGTGTCATCCACGCGATCGCCGGTGGGGCGGCCCTGGCCGCGCTGATCGTCCTTGGGTCCACGGATCGGCAAATTCGGCCCGAACGGGGAGATCCGGAACATCCCGCCCCACAACGTGTGGATGGGCGCGTTGGGTCTGCTCCTCATCTACACGGGCTTCTGGGGCTTCTATGCCGCCTGCAACATCCCGATCTTCAACGTCGGGACGGAGGGGGAGCCGTTCTTCTCCGCGACGAACATCTATCTGATGCCGACCACCTTGTCGGGCATCACGTTCAACTTCCTCATGTCGCTGTCAGGCGGCATGTTCATGGGCTACATCCTGAGCAAGGGCCAGCCGTACTGGACGTTGTCCGCCGGCCTCGCCGGCATCATCGCGGCCTCGGCCGGGAACGACCTGTATCACCCGATCCAGGCGATGATCATCGGTGGTGTCGGCGCGTTCATCGCGTATCGACTTCACTACTACGTCGAGCGGCGCTTCAAGATCGACGACGCCGTCGGTGCTGTCGCGGTGCACGGCTATGCGGGCTTCTTCGGGGTCGTGATCGCCGGCTTCCTCCTGTGGGGATACCCGGCCGCTGCGCCACTCGAGGGCAGCGCTGCACCGTGGTTCGGCGTGACACCAGACGGCTTCCCGGCCGTCAACCCGATCGGCAACCTCCTTGGTGCCGTGATCATGTTCGGCGTCCTGGGCTTCGCTCCGATGTACGTCGTTGCACGGATCCTGAAGTCCGTGGGCATGCTTCGTGTCCCGCACAACGTGGAACTCGCAGGACTCGACATGAACACGACCGACTCGTCCTACCCGTACTTCTCACGCACGTACACCGAGTTCGAGCTCATCGAGAAGCGAGAGGGACTGGCGGTCTCGGACAACGGTGGAAGCTGAGACAGGAGGTAGACGATGGCAACAGGCCTAGAATCGTTCAGCAACCCCGGGGACATCGGGCCGCTCTACCCGTTCGTCGGGTCGGAAGTCGTGCTCGCGATCGTGGGAATCGCCCTGTGGCTCCTCTTCCACGTCCTTGCGGCGCGCGAGGAGAACCGCGAGTGGGAGGAGGCGGATCGCGCATTCGATCCGGCGCTCCTGCTCCCGGGCATCGACGAGCCGGCGCACGTCGCGGCGGCCGCGATGCGCCCACCGGACCAGCAACCGACACCACCGAGCATGTGAGCTTCTGACGCCACATCAGCGGTTTCGAGGGAGGGGTCGCCAACGGCGGCCCCTCTTTCATGTCTGGATGTCTGGCCGATGGCATCCACGTCCGGCCGTCGGCGCGGCCGGCGGGCGAGCCGAACTCGCGATCCTAGGCGGAGCGCACTCCGGCGGGTACGGACTCTCCCGCCTGGCGCCGGGCCCCGGCGATCAGGTGGGTCAGCAGGAGCGCGTTCGTCAGCGGCCCCACACCACCTGGCACCGGCGTGATGGCCGACGCCACCTTGCGCGCCGATTCGAAGTCGACGTCGCCGACGAGACGCCCGCCGACGACGTTGATCCCGACATCCACGACGACCGCACCGGGCTTCAGCATGTCCCCGCGCACGAGGCCCGGATGGCCCGCCGCGACGACGACGATGTCGGCCTGGCGCAGGTGCCGGGCAAGGTCGACCGTCGCGGAGTGGCAGACCGTCACGGTCGCGTTCTCCTTCACGAGGAGGAATGCCGCCGGCATCCCGACGACGGCCGACCGGCCCACGATCACGGCGGTGCGGCCGGCGATCTGCACGCCCGATCGGCGCAGGATCTCGACCGTCGCGTGCGCCGTGGCCGGGAGGAAGCCATCGTAGCCAAGTCGCAGGAGCCCGGCGTTCAGTGGGTGGATGCCATCGATGTCCTTGGCCGGATCGATGACGTCGATGACCGTGCGCAGCGGGATGCCTGCGGGCAGTGGCATCTGGACGATGATCCCGGCGACCTGCGGGTCGTCGTTGAGTTTCGCGACCGTTGCCGCGAGATCCTCCGGGGTGGTGTCGTCGCCGAGTTCGATCAGCCGCCCGTCGATCCCGACGGTCTCACAACTGCGCAGGATCTGGCGGAGGTAGACCATCGAGGGGGCATCGCTGCCGGCCGCCACGACGGCGAGCGCCGGAGCGTGACCGTAGCTCTCGATGTACGTCGCCACGTCGCGCTTGACCACCGTTCGGATCGCTTCAGCGATGGCCGAACCGTCGAGGATCCTGGCGGTCGCCGTCGGCGATGGACCGGGGCTCGCGAGAGGAGGCGCGTCGTCGTCGATCACGCGAGACTGCGTGCGGCCACGGGTGGGCGTGCTGCTCCGCTGGCCACCGTCTCGTGGACCTGCGCCGCCACGCGAACGATGTCGTCGAGCAAGGCATCGACGCGCGATCCAGCCGTCGCTGCATAGGCGTCGTCGGCGACGGACGGGAGGTTGATCCGCACGTTCGCGGCGGCGCCGCGGGCGGCGGCCTCGGACAGCAGCGCTGCCACGTCGAGATCGCTCGCCGCATTCACGTTGCTCCGGCCGGCAAGGGCCTCGGCGATGGTCACGATCTCGAGGCAGGCCTCCAGGCAGCGAAGCGGCACGTCGGCCGCGACCCGGGCGCCGTCGCGCATCGCGCGCGTGCGCGCCGCCTGCTCGTCGAGCGTTTCGCGCGGCAGCTTCGCAGCGGCCGAGAACGCACCGTAGGCCGCCGAGTCCTCGTCCGCGATCGCGAGGAGCCGGGCAGCGAGCTCACGACCGCGGAGGACGGCCGATGCATGCAGCTCGGCGTGCTCGGCGTAACGGGGTCGACCCTCGGAAAGCGACGCGACCATGGCGACGAGCCCGGCTCCGAGGCTGGCCGCGATCGCGGACGCACTTCCCCCACCGGGGACCGGAGACGACGACGCGAGGCGTTCGACGAACGAGCGGACGGTGAGGTCGGCGAACGAGTCGCCGGGCAAGGGGTCGGTCACGAGCAAGATTGTACGAGCCGCGGCGCCTGACGGCGCTCACGGCTCGGGTCGGGCTACGGGGCGGGCGCGGTACCGGCGCACCCGCCCCGTCTCCGCGACATCGCCGATCGGTGGAGGAGACCGATCGGCTGCAGACGAGATTCAGGCGGCCTGGCGCAGGTCCTCGAAGCCTTCGACGACCCAGCGCCGGTTGCGATGCCGGTAGCACAGCGTCAGCCGTGCGTCGGGCGTCGCGACGTCGAAGACGGTCCGTGGTCCCGAAACCACCGGGAACGCCGCGGACTCCTCGCGGACACCGACGACCTGGAGGATCGGCATGACGCGCGTTCCCCAGGTGACCTCCCGGGGAGTGCCGTCAAACCAATCGGTGCGGACACGAACCTGTACGGGTTCGACTCGGATCATCGCCATCGTGGGCTCCTTCCAGCGGACTTCGATGAGCCGTCCGCCGGGGCACTCGGCTGACAGAACGTCTGTTCGATTAGACCGTCACTTTGACCGAACAGATGTTCGATGTCAAGGGGTCTGCGCCGATCTTGCGTGCGGGTCGTGTCAGCTAGCGTGTCACGGTCGATCAGTCGTCGATTGGCGGCAGGTCGACGCCGTCGTCCGCGAAGTCCGGCGGCACCTCCGGGCCGTCGGCCCCGATCGGCTGGTCCCGGATCTCGGCGCCGACCCGACGCTCGGGGGCGGTCATCGGGTCGCGTTCGAACGGCAGCGGCAACCGGTCGCGCAGGAGCCGAGCTCGGGTGACGGCCCGATCACCGAACCGGCGCCGGATCGCGTCGGCCGCCTCGGTCGCGCGGCGGCGTTTCGGGTCCTCGGCGGAGAACATCGTCATCTGGTCTCGCTCGTCGGCGAGGCCGGAGGCGGAGACGCCGAGCAATCGGATCCGCACGCCGCGGACCTCGGGTCGGGCAAGCTCGAGGGCCGTCTGCCAGATGGGATCGGTCAGATCCGTTGGTTCGGCAAGCGTTCGCTGACGGGTCAGCGTTCGAAACGACGAGTCGCGGATCTTCACCGTGATCGTCGCTGCCTTGACGCCGGCCCCGCGCAAGCGGGCGGCGACCCCATCGGCCATCGCGAGAAGCGCGCGCTCGATGACCTCCGGATCGGACGTGTCCACCTCGAACGTGTGCTCGTGGCCGATGGACTTCGCGGCCTCACGTCCGACCACCCGGTCCGCATCGATGCCGCGGGCGCGGTCGGCGAGCGATGCTCCGTGCTTTCCGAAGCGCCGGATGAGCAGGTCGGTGGGTAGCGCGGCGAGGTCGCCGATGGTCCGGACCCCGTACTCGGTGAGCGCCAGCGCCGTCTGCTGGCCGACGCCCCACAGGCGCGAGATCGGGAGCGGCGCCAGGAACGCCGCTTCCTCGCCGCGCGGGACCACGACCATGCCGTCGGGCTTGTTCAGGTCGGAAGCGATCTTGGCCACGAGCTTCGTCGCCGCGACGCCCACCGACGCCGTGAGCCGGATCTCGCTGCGGATCGCGTCACGGATCGCGGTGCCGATCGTCGGCCCATCGCCGAACAGGGCCCGGGATTCGGTGACGTCGAGGAACGCCTCGTCGATGGACACGGGCTCGACGAGCGGCGTGAAGCGGCGCAGGATCGTCATGACCTCGCCACTGACCGCGGCGTACTTCGCGCCGTCGACCGCGACGAAGATGCCCTCGGGGCAGAGACGGCCGGCCTGGCGCAGCGGCATCGCCGAGTGGACCCCGAACCGGCGCGCCTCGTAGCTGGCCGTGCTCACGACACCGCGATCGCCGGGCCCGCCGCCGCCTACGATGACGGGCTTGCCGCGCAGTTCGGGACGATCGCGCTGTTCGACAGCGGCGAAGAACGCGTCGAGATCGACGTGCAGGATGGTCCGCTGGGTCATCGCGCTATCATCGCGCGCTCCGGCGTCAGGTTCGATGGCGGAGACACCCATGGAGGTCGCCGGTGGATGACTTGGCGGGTCAGATCTCAGCCCACTTCCGGGCGATCGGCAGCGACGAGGTCGCGGCGGGCGAGATCTATGCCGACGACGCCGTACTCGAATACGTCCAGAGCCGTGAGCGGATCCGCGGCCGGTCGAACATCATCTCGTCGAGGCAGGCGTATCCCGGTCGACCGACGTCGTTCGCGGTCGATCGGGTTCTCGGAACGGGCGATCTGCGGGTCGTGGAACTCACGATGCACCTCGATGGAGAGGAGTCCCACGCGGTCGTGGCCATCCTGGAGTTTCGCGACGAGCGGGTGATCCGGGAGCGGATCTACATCGCCGAGCCCTGGGATGCGCCCGAGTATCGTGCCCGCTGGGTCGAGCCTGCCGACGCGGGCCCGTGGGATCGCTGACCGCGCCGGACGGCAGGCCGCGCAGGGTCAGCCCTTCGGTTCGACGACGATCGTGACCTCGGAGCTCATGCCGGCCATCACCTTGATGGCCACCTTGTAGGTGCCGAGCGACTTCAGCGGGTCCTCGAGATCGATCTTGTGGCGGTCCACTTCGATCCCGCGCCGGCCGAGGGCGTCCGCGATGTCCTTGGTCGTGATCGAACCGTAGAGCTTGCCGCCCTCGCCCACCTTGACGCCCATCGTGAGCGTGGTCGACGCGATCCGATTGGCCGTGACCTCGGCCTCCTCGCGCTCGCGGGCGCGCTTGTCCTCGCGGCTCGCGACATCGTGCTGCCAGGCCCGGTATGCGCCGCCGGCGGCCGTCACTGCGAGCTTCCGGGGGAGGAGGAAGTTCGTCGCATAGCCGTCGGCAACGACCTTCATCTCGCCGCTCTTGCCGAGCTTATCGACGTCCTTCGTCAGGATGACCTTCACGCGTTCCTATCCTTCCTTCGTGATCCAGCCCCGGATTCTGGGGCCAAGTCCGGTTTCGTGCAGGGCGGCCCCGGCGAAGCCGATGAGATCCGGGATGCGGCGGATGGTCCGACGGACCGGGCCGGGCGTCAACCGGCGGATGTTCGCGATGTCGTCGCGGAACGCCACCGGGTCGATCTCGAGCGCCGCGAGCTTCTCGTCGAGGAGATCGCGCGGAACGCCATCGATGAAGAGGTCCACCGCGAGCGCGACGACGATCACGTCATCGAGACCGCCGAGGAGCGGGACGTCGTCGGGGATGATGTCCCGTCCGACGAGCACGTAGCCGAGCGCGGCCGCGAGGATCGCCTTCCGATCGCCCGGCGTCCGATCGTCAAGGACGAGCGCCCAGATGAGTCGTGCGTACGTCGGCATCCGACTGGCGAGCGGCAGGAACGCGACCAATCCGAAGCCGCGACGCATCGCAGCGCCCATGCTCCGGTCCTGTCGTCTCGATCGCGCCCGGGAGGACCGGGTCTCACGTGCCACTGAGCGATCTGCCTCTTCGCGTTCGCCGCTGCTTCCGGGACCCGTTCGGGGCTGCCCGTGCGCGGGGGACCCGGAGTCTACCAGCCGCTGCTCGAGGGCTTCGACGATCCGCCCGAGCCGTCGGGTTCAGAGACCGAGGGAGATCTGGATGTACTCCCACTTGTCGATGAGGTCGTAGACGGCGACGACGATGACCAGCACCCCGGCACCCAGCTCGATCGCCCGGTGGCGTTCGATGATCCAGCCGACCACGCTGCGGGCTCGGACGCCGGCGAGCAGCGACAGGAGGACGAGCGGCAGCCCGAAGCCGAGCCCGAACACGGCGAACGTCGCGATCTTCCCGACGGCGTCCGCGATCCCGAGCGAGATCCCGAGCAGGACCAGGAGGAACGGGCCGGCGCACGGGAGCGCGATGGGGCCGAGCATCATCCCGTAGAGATAGGCCTGGCGATATGGGTTGGCGGTGTCCGGGACGCGCATCCCGGGCAGCCGCTCGAACGGATTGCGGCCCGCGATGAGCAGGACGCCCAGGAGGATCAGGATCCCGTCGACCACCGGCGTCAGGACCACGAGGAGCTGGCCCATCGGCGCCGAGACCGCCACGAGGACGATGGCCACGAGGAGCATCGTGGTCAGGACGCCGGCGAGGACGATCAGCCCGAGCAGGCCCGTCGCGCGGCGGCCCTCAAGCGCGCGGCTGTTGGCGCCGAGGTACGCGATATACCCGGGATACAGCGGAAGCAGGCACGGACTGGCCGCGCTCGCGAGACCGGCACCGAATGCGGCGAGGAGGACTTCCATCGTTCGCTACCGGATCGCGCGATGCGAGGGAGGGCGACGCCCGGTCAGGCGCCGCGGGCCCTGGCGAGCGCGATGATCTCGTCGACGCTCTTGTGCCCGAAGTCGGTGAGCTCTGCCGCCCCGTCCGGTCCGATGACGATGATCGGGGTCGAGGGCGGGCTGAGGACGAGGTCGCCGAACTCATCGGCCAGCGCGATCGCCAGGTCACGCGTCGCGACCGCGAACCGGAAATCGAACCCCTGCTGGCGGCTGTAGTCCTTGAGTGCCTCGGGGGTCTCGGACAGTTCGACGTCGAGGCTGAGCCAGGTGACCTTCGATCGGTCGAGCTGCCCGAGCGCGGACAGCGCGTCCTGCTGCTGTCGCCGGCAGTTCGTGCACCAGATCGCCATCGGCTCCACGAACACGACCTGACCCGCTTCGACGAGATCGGCGATCGCGAACGACTCGCCCGTCGTGACGTCGGTCAGAGTCGCCGTGGCCCAGGACTGCGTCATCCGGGTTCCGTTCGCGGGGGTCGCCGGTGAACCGGACGATCCGGGGGCGGTCGTCGCAGGCGCGGAGGCGCCCGGGGGTGGCGTGGTGCCGGGCTCGGTCGTGGTGGGGTCGGCCGTGGCAGGACCACCACCAGCGGGCGTGCATGCCGTGGCCAGGAAGAGTGCGGCGAGGGTCAGGACGCTCACGCGTCGGAGGTCGGTCATTCGTTCCCTTGTCGTTGCGTCGGTGGATCGGATGCGGATCGTGGATGGGGATCGTCGCGGCTCGCCGTGACGGGCGGATGACGGCGCACGGCGAGCGAACACGCCCGGGCCGTTAGGATGCGACACCATGGAAGACATCGCCCGTGACGCCGCTCACACCGACGGCACCACTCACGTCCCGACGCTCATGACCGTTCACGCTCACCCCGACGACGAGACGGTCGGGACCGGCGGGACGATGGCGCGGGCGGTCAGGGCCGGCCGTCGCGTGGTCCTCGTGACCTGCACCCGCGGCGAGCAGGGCGACATCGTCGTGCCGGAGATGGACACGCCCGACAACCATCGGCGCCTCGGCGAGCTGCGGGCCGCCGAGCTGGAAGCGGCGATGGGCGACCTCGGCGTCACCGAGTGGGAGAACCTGACCTACCGCGACTCGGACATGATGGGCCGGGTCGGGAATCACGATCCGCGCTGCTTCTGGAAGGCCGACATCGACGAGGCAGCCGGCCGGCTGACGTGGTTCGTGCGGCGCTACCAGCCGGATGTCATGACGACCTACAACAGCTTCGGCGGGTACGGGCATCCGGATCACATCCGGACCCACGATGTCGCCGTGCGGGCGTTCGATCGCGCCGGCGACCCGGCCTGGTATCCGGAGCAACTCGCGCCTGAGCACGGCGGGACGGGCCCGGGCGAGGGAGTGGGCGGCGGCCTCGCGCCGTGGACGCCCTCGAAGCTCTACGAGCAGGCGATCCCGACGTCGGTCCGCGAGGCGATGGGCGAAGCGATGAAGCAGGCCGGCAAGGCGTCGTTCTGGATGCCGGCCGACGACGCCACAGCGGAGGAACGGGCCGAATTCGAAGCGATGATGGCCAAGATGCTCGTCCCCGACGATTCGATCACCGCCTGGATCGACATCGCCGACGTGCTCGATCGAAAGTGGGCCGCCATCGGCCGGTACGTGACCCAGGTCGCCGTGGACAGCTCGTTCATGCTGCTGGGCCTCGAGGGTTGGCGTCGCTACTGGTCGAAGGAGTCGTTCATCCTGCGCGAATTGCGCGTCCCGACCTCGGCCCCCGAGAGCGACCTGTTCGCGGGGATCGCGTGACCGTTCAACCGCCGCCGAGGAACCGGAGCGCGTAGCCCGCCCCGATCAGCAGCGCGATCACCAGCACCACCAGCGCGAGAGCGAAGAGGCAGCCGTTCCCCCGTGGAGGGTCGTCGCCCGGCGGGCCTGGGCCGCGCGACAGCGGTCCTCGATCTGCCCTGGCATGCTCCGGACTGCCCGCGCCTGTGCCGACACCGCCCCCGCCAGTCGATCCCCAGCCCATCCAGGCTCTCCCCTGCCGGATCTCTCGCGTCGTTCGCTGCCATCATGCGTAGCTCGATGAGCGACGTCAATGCCCGCGATGCGTCGGTCACGTCCGGGGTGGTCGGCGAGATCGAGCCGCACGAGGCTCCGATCGAGCTGGCCGAGTACGACCCCTCGTGGCCGATGCTGTTCGATCGCGAGGAGGCGCGGATCCGCGCGACCCTCGGTGACTCGATCGTCGTGCTCGAGCACGTCGGCTCGAACGTCCGTCCCCGGCCTGCCCGCGAAGCCACGGATCGACATCCTCTTGATCGTGCCCGCCTCTGGCGACGAAGCCACGTATGTGCCCGCGCTGGAAGCTGCCGGCTATGTGCTCCGGATCCGCGAGCCGGAATGGCACGAGCACCGCGTCTTCAAGGGTCCCGACACGGACATCAATGCCCACGTGTTCAGCCCGGGGTGCTCGGAGATCGCGCGGATGACCGGGTTCCGGGACTGGCTCCGGTCGCATCCCGCCGATCGCGAGTTGTATGCGCAGGCGAAACGCGATCTGGCCGGACGAACCTGGCGCTGGGTCCAGGACTACGCCGACGCGAAGACGTCGATCGTCGAGGAGATCATCGCTCGTGCCGGACTGCCGGGATCCCTGACCGACGGCGGCGGGCGGTAAGGCTCCGCGGGCGCGGGGCCGCGTAGGGCGTCCGCCGCGGAGGGTGTGCGGGCCGCGTAG
Source organism: uncultured Chloroflexia bacterium (assembly GCA_963714835.1). Taxonomy (GTDB): domain Bacteria; phylum Chloroflexota; class Limnocylindria; order Limnocylindrales; family CSP1-4; genus CAKKPP01. The sequence continues at coordinate 17,482 of CAVQPX010000002.1, read as the reverse complement.
GCGTCGCCGCGCAGGGTGTGCGGGCCGCGCAGGGTGTGCGGGCCGCGCAGGGTGTGCGGGCCGCGGCAGGGTGTGCGGGCCGCTACGCCGCGAAGGGTGTGCGGGCCGCGTAGAGCCGGAAGGCCGCGTCGAGCCGGCGTTTCGTGCCACCTACGAATGGGGGTGCTGGTATTCGGTGCCAGGTGCCGGATTCGGGCGAAAGCGGGTCAATCCGTGTCACCTACGAATCAGGGTGCTGGTATCGCGGATCGACCGTCGATTTGGGCGGGAACCGGGGGCCATGAGGCGCATTCCACGCACGGAGCGAGCTCGCGGACCTGTCACAACGAGACGGCGGCGCGCTTAACAGCAACCCCATTCGTATCTGTCACACGGGAGGCGTGGGCCGGACCGAGGTGCCAAGTCCAGCGTGGAGCGGGGCCGTGGGCGCAGGACTCGAAGAGCAGCGAGCGTGGAGCGGGGCCGTGGGCGCAGGACTCGAAGAGCAGCGAGCGCGGAGCCGGCTCTCGAGCGCGGAGCCGGCTCTCGAACCGCCGGCTCGAACCGCCGGCTCGAACCGCCGGCTCGAAACCCGGGCCGCGGAGCAGCCTGCACGTCAGCGTCGGGCGCTCACCAGGGCAGGACCTTCTTCGATGCTGCGTAGATCTGGTTCATCACGACCTTGCCGCTCCCGGCCGGGTCCATGAAGTTCGGCTGGGCCTTGTCGAGGATGATGTGCGGCCGCATCCGCGCCTGGACGAGCGTCGCGCCGTCGAACGTCAGCTCGAGGGTGATTCCCTCCATCGTGGGTTCGGACCAGGTCTGGTCGAACACGAAGTTGCCGAGCGCGTACCAAATGGGCCGGTCGTCGTAGATCTCGAGCGCGGCGGCCCAGTGCGCGTGGTTGCCGATGACCATGTCCGCGCCGGCATCGATGATCGCGCGGGCAAGCTTCTGCTGGTTCGCGAACGGCGTCGCGTCGTATTCGGTGCCCCAGTGCGGAAAGACGATCACGACATCCGCCCCGGCCGCGCGCGCGGCCTTGATATCGGCCACGATCGCCGCCGTCCGCAGGGGCGCGCTGCCCACGCGCGTCGCCGACGCCGCGTACCCACCCGCGATCGCGTCGCGCCCGAGGATCGCGACGGTCGTCCCGTTCGCTTCGAGCATCGTGGGTGCCCGCGCAGCCGCGAGATCCTTGCCGGCCCCACCGTGCGCGATCTTCCACTCGTCGAGGTGGCGGATCGTCTCGATGATCCCCGTCGCGCCGGCGTCGCGGATGTGGTTGTTGGCGAGGGACACGTAGTCGATCCCGGCGTTGGCCAGGCCTTCGATGAGCGCCGGATCGGCGCTGAACACCGTCCCCGACGTGTGATAGCGGAACTTGACCGGGGCGGGGTTCTCGAAGTTGGCGATCGCGAGATCGGCCGCCAGCAGGTAGTCGCGCATCGCGCCCGCGTTGCCGGTCCGCTTCACCCGCGGGAGCTCCCACCCGAACGATGAACAGCAATAGCGCGAGGTGATCTCGGCGGTCCCGCCGTCGAAGGGGAAATCCACGCCCTTCTTGTCGACCTTGACGGTCTTGGCCACGCCGCGGTCCAGCATGATGTCGCCGCCGGCGACCATGGTCCAGAGTCGATCAGGCAGGAACACGGCATTGGAAGGAGCCGCCGGGTCGGGGATCCCGCGCGAGTCGAGGACGGGCGCGAACGCGGCGACCAGCGGCCAGTCGGCGATGGAGCGCACGCGATCGACCCCGAACAGGGCGACCCCATCCCACGACAGCGCCCGGATGCTCTGATCGATGTCGGTCGCGCGGACGATGGCCAGCCGGTCCCGGTGGGCGGCCAGATCCTTGCGCAACGTGGCCGCATCCGGCGCGAGCACCAGCGTCGCCGCATCCGGGTCGGACGGCGCGGCTGAGACGGGCGGCACGCTCAGTCCGAGGGCCCGAAGGATCGCATCCGCGTCCGCTTCGACGAGTTCGAGCGCGGCGTAGCGCTTCGAGGTGCCCTCCAGAACGGCCGCGACCTCCGCCGCGGTGGTCTCTGCATAGGGGGTGCGGAAGTGGGTCGCCGGCACGATCGCCGCCGAGATCGGGGGAACGGGCGTCGGCGAGGGCGTCGGCGAGGGGGTCGGCGTCGGCGTCGCGGTCGGGAGCGATGTCGCCGCGGCGGCCGTGGGTGTCGGGGCGAGTCCGACGGGTGGCGACGGCGAAGGACCGTTGAGCGCGCCACCGGGGCCCGTGAGCACGACGGCGACGAGCAGGGCCATGGCGGCGAAGAAGACGGTGGTCGAGCGCTTCACCCGTTGATAGTGCCTCGCTGTGACGAAGAACGCCCCGTCCGGGCGGGCGGACGGGGCGTAGGGAGATGCGTCGATGGCGGACCCGACCGGATTCGAACCGGCGATCTCCAGCGTGACAGGCTGGCATGTTGGGCCGCTACACCACGGGTCCGTTGCAGCGAGTGCGGAGGATAGCAGGTGCCGGGTGCGTTGTCAGACCTCGGCACCCCGTGTCGGGCCCGGCCGCAGTCGGCCGGCGGTGGCCACACGAGCGAATCAAGTCGCCGCTCGGCACCGTCACGTCGCCCAGTTGCTGGATGAGCCGGCCGTCCTGGGCGTCGAAGATCGACAGCGACCGGCCCGCGCACCGTACCGCGTGTCTCGTCGAAACGCCACGGTCGTCGCCGTCGACATCCCGCTCCGCGCAGAGCCTCCGTATACTCGCTCGGCCCCATGGATCTCATCGATCTTCGCTCCGACACGGTGACGAAGCCCACGCTCGAGATGCGCCGCGCCATGGCCGCGGCCGAGGTGGGCGACGACGTCTTTCACGAGGATCCGACGGTCAACCGCCTCGAGGAACGGGCGGCCGAACTGCTCGGCAAGGAAGCCGCGCTCTTCGTCGCCGGCGGGACGATGGGCAACCTCGTGAGCCTCATGGCGCACCTGGACCGCGGGCAGGAAGTGATCGCCGGCCGGCAGCATCACGTGGTCCTCGACGAGGCGGCCGGGCACGCGGTCGTGGTGGGCGCCTCGATCCGCACCCTCGACGATCGCCCCGACGGGACCCTGGATCCCGACGCCGTCGCCGCGGCATTTCGCGATCCGAGCGACTTCCACGAGCCGGTGACCGGACTCGTCACCCTGGAGAACGCCCACGCCCACGCGATGGGCCAGGCTCTGCCGGTCGCCTACCTCGAACGGATCGCCGCGATCGCGCACGACCGCGGCGTGCCGCTCCACATCGATGGGGCGCGGCTGTTCAACGCCGCGATCGCCCTCGGCGTCCCGGCCGCGGCGCTCGCGGCTCCGGCCGACACGATCACGTTCTGCCTCTCGAAGGGGCTCGGCTGTCCGGCGGGATCGATCGTCCTCGGCCCGAAGGCATTCGTCGATCGGGCGCGCCGCGCGCGCAAGCTCGTCGGCGGCGGGATGCGCCAGGCCGGGGTCCTCGCGGCGGCCGGCATCGTCGCACTCCAGGACGGCCCGGCCGGGATGATCGAGCGGCTCGCCGACGATCACGCGAACGCCCGTCGCCTGGCCGAGGGCCTGGCCCGGATCGACGGCATCGTCTCGGCCGGCGACATCGCCCAACCGGCGCCGGGCCGCCTCGACCCGGGTCGTGTCGCCACCAACTTCGTGCTGTTCAAGGTGGATCGCGACCGCATGGCGTTCCTCGAGGCGATGCGCGCCCGCGGCATCAGGTTCGAGTGGTATCCGCACGGGCAGGTCCGCGCCGCCACGCACCACGGGATCTCGACGGACGACATCGACACCACGATCCGTGCCGTCGCGCAGGAGCTGGCCGCATGACCTCGGTCGATCGCCTGATCGCCGCCTCGCGGCCGGATCCGGCCGAGCATCCCGGCCCGCTGGACACCGCGTTCTACGACCTCGTCGAGGCGCGCTTCCGACGCGTGGTGGCCGACGACCCCGTGACGGCGACCTTCTACGGGATCCATGACACCGACGATCAGCTCGGTGACGGCAGTCGCGACGCGGTGCTCAAACGGATCGCGGCCGAACGCGCCCACCTGGCCGCCGTGGTGGCCTGGAGGGCGCCGGTCTGTCGAGCGAGGCTGCGTTCGAGCGCGATCTCGAGCTCCACAACGTCCGGCGGACCGTCTTCGATCTGGACGTCATGCGCCTGTGGGAACGCCGCTCCCTGGCGCTCGACCAGCTGGGCGACGGGTTGTTCCTGACCTTCGCCCGCGACTACGCGCCGCTGGCCGAGCGGCTGGCGGCGCTGACCGGACGGCTCGAGGCGGTACCCGCCTACCTCGCCTCGACCCATTCGCGTGCCACCGTCCCCCAGGTGCGCTCGTGGCAGGGTCTCGAGATCGAGGCGGCCGAGCACCTGCCGTCGTTCATCGATGAGATCGTGGCGGCCGGCCACGCTCTCCCCAGCCCGGCTGAGCGGCAGCGCCTCGAGCGCGCGGCAGCCGCGGCACGCGAGGCGATCGCGGGTCACGCGGCCTGGGTGAAGGGCACCCTCGCGGGCGGGACCGATGACTGGGCGCTCGGCCGGGAGCGCTACGACGACCTCGTTGCCCTGCGCGCACTCGATGGGCTCGATGCAGACGCGATCCTCGCGATCGGCTACGAGCAGCTTGCGGAGCAGCTCGCCGCGCGGACGGCCGCCGCACGCGAGATCGATCCGGACGTCGACGAGGCGACCGTCATCGACCGGATCAAGTCCGACCATCCCGAGACCTTCGAGGAAGCACTCGAGGCGTACCGCGACGTGATGGAGCGCGCCAGAGCACATCTCGTCGCCCGGGACCTCGTGACGGTGCCCGACGACGAGCGGATCCGCGTCCTCGCGACCCCGACCTACCTCCAGACGCTCGTCCCGTTCGCCGCCTACTTCGAGCCGGCCCGCTTCGAAGCCGACCCCGAGGGTCTGTATGTCGTGACCCCGTCCGTCGGCGATGGGGTCGGAGCGATGCGCGAGCACAACCGCAGCAGCATCAGCAACACGAGCATCCACGAGGCGTACCCGGGGCACCACCTGCAGCTATCGGTGGGCGTCCGCCATCCATCGCTGACCCGGCTCCAGGCCGACGCGCCCGAGTTCACCGAGGGCTGGGGGATGTACTCCGAGCAGATGATGCGCGAGGAGGGCTTCGACGACGGGCCGAACTTCCGCGCCGCGCTTGCCACCGACGCCATCTGGCGAGCCTGCCGGATCATCGTCGACGTCCGCATGCACCGCGGCGAGATGAGCGTGGACGAGGCCACGGAGTTCCTCATCAGCCACACGAACTTCGAGCCGGCCAATGCCCGAGCCGAGGTCATGCGCTACACCTACACGCCGACCTACCAGCTGTCGTACCTGCTGGGCAAGATCCTCCTGCTTCGGTTCCGCGCGGATGAGCAGAAACGGCTGGGCGATCGATTCAGCCTTCGTGACTTCCACGACCACCTGCTGCGAAATGGGTCGATCCCCATCAGCTTCCACCGCCGACTCGCGTCGGCTCGCGCGGCTGCCGCTGCGGGCGCCGCCGCCGCGGGCGCCGCCGCCGCGGGCGCCGCCTCCACGACGCCCGGGGCCTGATCGCCGCATGCAGGTCATCCCGTCGATCGATCTCGAGCGCGGTCGCTCGCGCGTCGTCTCGTGGCCGGGTGCGTCGACCGGTCAGGGCTCCCCCACCGATCGACCGGAGCGGATCGCCGAGCGCTTCGTCGCCCTCGGAGCGCCGGTCATCCACCTCGTGGACTTCGACGGCGCGCGCGCGGGTCAGCCCGTCAACATCGATGCGATCGGCCAGATCGCCTCGCGGATCGCGACGCCCATCCAGGTCGCCGGCGGACTGGAAGGCGCGGAGCAGATCCAGATCGCATTCGCTGCGGGCGCGACGCGGGTCGTGCTCTCAGTGGTGATCGCCGACGATGCCCAGGCTCTCCGCGAAGCCCTGGCCGTGGCGGGCGATTGGCTGGCGATCGGCCTCGATCCCCGGCCGGATCGCCTGGCCGCCTTCCCGTGGAAGCGATCCGCGGTGCCGACCCTGGACGGGCTGATGGGCGAGCTCGTGGGCGTCGGCGTCCGGCGGTTCGTCCTCGCTCACGGTGGCAGCGACGACGAAGTGCGGGCCCTTGGGAACCTCGCCCGGTCGGTGGATGCGGATCTGCTCGTCGCCGGCGGGGTCCGCGACGTTGCCGGGATCCGTCGCCTGCGCGATGCCGGGATGACAGGCATCATCCTCGGAGAGGCGCTCCTGTCCGGGGCCATCGACTACACCGCAGCCCTGGAGGCCGCCACGTGATCCGTTTCCGCTCATTCGCCCCCTTCGCCGCGCTCGCCGTCTCCGCGGTCATCCTCGTGGCCGCATGTACCGGAGGGTCGTCTCCGGCCACGAGTGCGCCGCCCGATGGCGGCTCGAAACCCGGGGCGTGTCCAACGGGCGAGCCGCCCCCGCTCGCCGCCGGCGAGACCCGCACGGTCACGATCAAGACCGCGCTGGGTGAGATCGCCATCAAGGTCAGCGGTGATCTGTCACCGCTGGCCGCCGGAAACTTCGTGGCCCTCGCCGAGTGCGGCTACTACGACGGGATCGTGTTCCACCGCGCGGCGACACTGCAGGACGGGACGCCGTTCGTCATCCAGGGCGGCGATCCGACGGGGAACGGCACGGGCGGGCCCGGCTACACGATCACCGACGAGCCGGTCACCGTGCCGTATGTTCGCGGCACCGTCGCCATGGCCCGAACCCAGCAGCCGAACTCGCAGGGCTCGCAGTTCTTCATCGTTCTCGACGACCGGTCCGGCCCGATCCTCGGGAGCGCCAACACCTACGCCATCTTCGGCAGCGTGACGGCCGGCATGGACACCGCCGACGCGATCTACGCCGACGCCGACGCCGAGATCCCGAGCCAGCCCATCGCGATGGACTCGGTCACCGTCAGCAACCCCTAGCGAACGACCCAGGATCCGAGAGGAGATCGCCCATGACCCGCGCCACGATCAGCACCGAGCTCGGCGACATCGAAGTCCAGCTCCTTTCCGACAGCGCCCCGAAGACGGTCCAGAATTTCGTGGACCTTGCCGAGAAGGGCTTCTACGACGACGTCATCTTCCATCGCTGCATCCCCGGCTTCGTCATCCAGGGTGGGGACGGCGAGCACGGCAAGAAGTCCTCGCTCAACGCCGGTCGCGTCGGGACCGGTGGGCCCGGCTACAAGTTCGCGGACGAGCCGGTCAAGGGTGATTACGTCGCCGGCGCGCTGGCGATGGCCAACTCGGGACCGAACACGAACGGGAGCCAGTTCTTCATCTGCACGGACGACCTCACCGGTCGACTGCCGAAGAACTACACGTTGTTCGGTCAGGTGACGAAGGGGATGGACGTCGTCTCGAAGATCGTCTCCGCCCCGCGAAACTCGCGCGATCTGCCCGATTTACCGGTCGCGATGACCTCGATCACGATCCTGCCGGACGCCGACTGAACGCTGGTTTCGGTCAAGCGGAACGTTCGATTTCGGCCAACCTGAACCTCGGTTTCGACCAAGGTTAAGGAATTTACATCGTTCCGGGCGTCGAAACCCTTGGATTTGCGCCCCGAACAGGATAGACTCCGGATTGCTGCATAGCAGCCAAAGCTGCCCCAGCGGCAAGGTTATGGGTAGGTAGGGTTAGGGTAGTCGGTGCAGCCGACGTGATAGATACCCTTGACGCGTGGCAGAAGTCTTCCGCTTCGGCGGAAACCTTCACCGGGACAGCATCGAGGCGGTTCCTTCGGGAGCCGCCTCGAACTTTGTCCAGCTCCCGGAGGGCGCATGGGCGTGACGCCGATCCGTCGCGAGACGCCCGTCGCTACATGTCGACCTCATCGAGGTAGCACCACTTCCAGGTCTCACCCGGCTCGAACGAGCGGATGAGCGCGTGGCCGGCTTCCCGGTGATGCGCCGTCGCATGGCGATTCGGGGACTGGTCGCAGCAGCCGACGTGACCGCACGACAGGCACATCCGCAGGTGGACCCACGTCCCGCCGATCCTGAGGCAGTCCTCGCAGCCGTCCGAACTCGGCTCGACGTTCTGCACCTGGTCGAGGTGCGAGCACGGCGGCTCGCCTGGCCAGGTCGGGCCTCTCACGCCATCCACCGCCGAGCGGATCCGGTCCCCGATGCTCACTCGCTACCTCCATGCACACATCGCGCCTGGGGCCATGGTAGACCCGGTGTCACGCCAGCGATCCGGCGTTCATCGAGGCCCTACCCCGACCGGAGTCGCTCGACGCTGACGGGAACTCGTCCGGCCGCCTGCGAGCGCAGGACGGCGTCGGTGATCGCCACCGTTCGCCAGGCTTCGTGCGGGGGACTCTGGGTGATCCGTCCCGTCTCGATCTCGGCGATCAGGTCACGCACGGCGGCCTCCATGCCGCCGTAGGCGTACTTCGGCGTCAGGTAGCGCACGATCGGCCCCTGGAGCCCAGGGACGGGGATGCTCGAATCGACCCGTTCGACGGAGATGATGCGGATGCCCTCGGAATCGATCGCGATGCGGCCGTCCGAGCCGATCAGGTGCACCACCGTCTCCTGGGCGGCAGCCTTCCAGCCGGTGACGATCCCCCGAACGTGGTTGGTGAACGCGATGTAGACGTTGGCGCCCGGCTCGAGGTCGGCGGTCCGGCCGCCATCGCCGCGGTACTCCGTCCCGTAGCCCTCGTAGCCGGTCTCGAGATCGCCGATGACCCAGTCGGGTTCGGCCTCGGCGAAGAAGCAGACGAGATCGATCATGTGCGAGTGCATCCGCCACAGGATCGCCCTGGGACCGCCGAACTCGAGGATCACCGAGACCAGCGGACCGATCGCGCCTGCCTGCACGGCGCGCCGGGCTTCGACATACCCCGGATCCCAGCGGCGCCCGAAGTTCACCGTCATGACGACCCCGGCCCGCTCGGCGGCCTCGATGATCGCCCGGGCATCGATCGGGTTCGTCGCGACGGGCTTCTCCATGTAGATCGCCTTGACGCCGGCGTCGATCGTCGCGAGGGCCACCTCGCGATGGAGGGTGTCGGGGACAGCGATCGAGACGATGTCGGGTCGTTCGGACGCCAGCATCTCGCGATAGTCGGCATAGACGCGAACGTCCGGCCACCGCCCGCGCCAGCGCTCCAGGAACTGGGTCCGCGCCTCCTCGCGGACATCACACGCGGCCACGACTTCGACGTCGTCGACGTTCGCGTAGGCCGCAGCGTGGCTGATCGGCATATCCGAGCCGAGCACGGGATGCGAAGCTGCGTCCGGCGGATCGCTCCCGATCCAGCTCAGACCGATGATGGCGGCGCGATAGGTGGGCATCCGTCAGGAACCTCCAAAAGTGACCGGCTTCACGTCGTCGACCGTCGCGGAACTCCGCGGCCGATGGTCCATGTCGTGACCAGCGGGTCCGCATGGATGGTGATCTCCAACAGACTCGGATCGTCCAGCGACCCCTCCCCGGCGGACCAGTCGACGGAGGTCACCGTCCGACGACCGCCGGATCGCCCGGGCACCAGCACCGCGACGAATCTCGTGCGGTCCGTGACACGACGCCGGACGAGCACGGAGAGGCGATCGGAGGCGGGATTGGCCGGCGCCGTGGCCGTGAAGCGCTGTTCGGCGCCACCCGCGTCCGACGGGCCCAGCAAGGCCTCGAGGGTGGCGCCGGACGGGCCACGCCAGCGGAGATGGCCGGATCCGCGGTCGAGGATCCGGACGTCATCCATCACCTCGTATCCCGCGCCGACACCCAGGGCACCCGCCGCGGCCCCCCGCCCGATCGGGGTCGGCCTGACGCTGACACCACGCGGCAGGATCACCCAGTCGATGGTCCTCGGCCGATCGCACTCGACATCCACCACGTCGATGAGGTAGCCATCGGCGAGCACGATCTGTCGTCGCATCCGAACGCCCGCGTAGGCGTCGTCCGGGTCCGCGTCCGGCCACGAGACGAGGCCTTCGGCCGTCGACCACGACCCGTCGTCGAGCAGTCCGGTGAGCCGGCCCTCGACGATCGGCTGGGATGTTCCGTCGACGACGATCGTGTTATGACTGGCGGTGGCGCGATACCAACCTTCGTTGAGCGGGATCCCGTACCCGGCGGTGCCAAGGTCATCGAGGAGACGAGCGCCACCACCGAACAGCTGGATCGCCAGCTGGTCCGGGTGGCCATGGTCGCGCTCACCCGGGCCGGCCTTCAGGATCGCGACGATCTGGTCCCCGGCGATGGGCGACGTGCCCGCGATGGGCGACGTGCCACGCAGCACGGCCAGGCCGGATGCGCCCGGGTGGTCGATCGCGATCGGCGGTGGCGGGGCGTCGTCGTCGGCGGGGAGATCGAGCTGACCGTCGAACAACGCCTCGAGGGTGTCGCGGGGTCGCCGGTCCGTCCCAGGCGCGATCATCCGCGCGAAACGCGCGTCGCCGGTCCAGCTGGACCCGATCTCGTGGAAACCGGTCGCATCCGGGATGCCGTGACCGACCTCCCCGGCCAACCCGATCTGATACCAGCAATCGTTGAGCGCCGGAAGCGTCTGGTCCGGCAGGGCGAGGGCCAGCGGGCCGACGAACATCCGGTTGATCGCGCCACCATCGTCCAGCGACCGTCCGGTCGCGAGGAGCGATCTCGCGCCCCAGATCGCGGCGGCGAGCGTGTAGTAGTGATAGCTGAGCGAGATCTCGAACCACAGGCCGTCCGGTCGGACCCCCCGGGCGAGCTGATCTCGCAGCCCGAGTGGCGCGTCAACCGCCCGATCCAGCGCCGCCGCGTCGCGCCGAACGATCGCCAGCGTGATCAGCGCACTCGCATTCCAGACCGAAACGTTGTGGATCTCCGGCCATCGGACGCGCCACAGGTGGTCGGAGGCGCGGTCGAAGAGGCGCTCGATGATCTTGCGCTGGTCGGGCTCGGACAGCGCCGTGCCAAGGAGGCCGAAGGCCCAGGCGAGACGGATGATCCAGGCCGATTCATCGAGCGCGCTGAACTGGGCGATCCCGACGTACCCGTCGGGTCGAGGGAATGCCGGTAGGAGGTCGGGGTAGCGCTCGGCGTACCCGAGGAGGACCGCCGCCGCGGTCGCCCGATCCGCGGTCGCGCCGGCGGCGTCGGGCGCGAGGGCCGCTCGAAACGCCAGTTTGAGTGCGGCGCTCGCGAGCTCGTCGTTCACGCCCCAGAGGCTGGCGTCGTCGTACGGCGGCCCCCGGAACTCCCGCCCGTCGGTCGGGCACCGGTGTCGGTCAGGCTCGCTGGGCTGGGCGGTGAGCTGGACCGCGTGCTCCGGGCAGAAGTAGTCGTGGTAGTACCCGGCCTGGCGATCGGGGATCGGCCGGGAGGCGCCGATGGAAGCCCTCGCACTGGGCGTCAAGCGCGACTCGAGCGGCGGCGAACGCCGGATGCTCCGCTCGACGCCGAGCGGCGGCGAGCCAGCTCTCCGATGGGAACGGGTCCCCGACGGTCATGCCCGATACGCCTCGATCGTGGCGGCGGCGATCTCGTCCCAGTCGAACCTCGCGACGCTCGCGAGCGCCGCCTCCGCGGACGGCGCCGGGTCGAGGGCGCGCACGGCCTGGAGCGCCCGGAACAGCGCATCGGGTTCGTCGGGGTCGTAGAGGATGCCCGCCCCCGGCAGGACCGTCATGGGCAGACAGCCGAGGGCCGGTGCGACCACCGGCCGTGCCCACGACAGCGCGAGGATGAGCGAGCCGGACGTCGTGGTGGCCCGGAACGGGACGGGACAAGAAATCGGCGGCCGCGAGAGTCCGGATGATCTCGATCCCGGGCGCGTAGGGCTCGAAGGGTCGAAAGACCACGTGGGAGTCGCGGGCGGCGATCAGCGCCCCGATGGCGGCGACGTGCTCCGGCCGACCGCCGCCCGTGATCACCAGCCAGGGGTCGCCGGGAAGTCTCGCGAACGCGTCCAGCAACGACTCCAGGCCCTTGTACGGCTGGATGTTGCCGAAGAAGGCGTAGACGTAGGCATCGGGTGGGATCCCGTACGAAGCGCGCGCCTCCATCCGGCTCAGCTCCGGCGGATGCGTCCCGATGAAATGCCCGTGCGGGATGACGAACAGGCGATCCGTCCGCCCGAACGCCTCGCGCACCGCGTCGGCGGACGCGTCGCAGTGCGCGATGACCGCCGATGCGATGCGGCTGAGCTCGACGCGGAAGGCGTGGTCGATGTCCCGGTTGGACCGGTCGTGCGGATACACGTTGTGCGCGGTCCAGACCACGCGGTAACCGAGCTCGCGGGCCAGCCTGAGCCGCTCCACGAAGGCGTGCATCTGGCGTTCGGCGGTGTCGCGATCGGGGTGGGCGTACTCGTAGTGCGGCCAGTGGAAGTGGAGTACGTCGATCGCACCGGCCTGCTCGCGCAGGAACTCCTCGTCGTGGCGCTGCTCGAAGGTGACCTCGAGGCCGCGGCGCTCCAGGGCATCGACCAGGAGCGGTCCGTACGGATTCGTCTCGGTCAGCGGCCGGGGCGGGCGGTCACCGTAGTAGTGGGCGACCCGGAGAGGCGCGGGGACGGGCATCGTCCGAGAATCGTCGCACGACTGGGCGGTCGGCGCGCGCCCTCCGAGTCGCGGGCCCGCGGAGCAGCGCTCCCGTGCCATGCTGCGCCCATGAGCGAAACGACCGTCCCGATCGTCCGCTGGGGGATCGTGGGGCCGGGGGACATCGCCGACCGGGTGATGGCCCCCGCGATGCGCGATGCCCCGCTCGCCGAGCTCGTGAGCGTCTGGCGTCGCGACCGGGGCGCGGCCGAGGCGTTCGCCGCCCGGCACGGCGCCAGCCGGGTCCATGCATCGCTCGAGGACCTGGCGGCGGATCCCGATCTCGACGCGATCTACATCGCGACGCCGGTGCATCGGCACGCCGACGACGTCAGCGCGGTGGCGCGACCCGGTCGCGACATCCTGTGCGAAAAACCGCTGGCGAGGACCGTGGACGAGGCCGTGCGCCTGCGTGACGCGGCCGATGCGGCCGGCGCCCGCCTGTGGACGTGTTTCTACCAGCGCTACAACGCCAGACACCTCGAGATCGCCCGGATGATCCGGGACGGGGCCATCGGTCGCGTCACCAGCGTGCAGGTGGGTCATTCGGGTCGATCACCCGACCGGGCCGGCGCGTGGCGCCAGGACGCCGAACTCGCCGGCGGCGGCTCGTTCATCGATGCGGCCGTGCACGCGGTGGATCTCCTGCGCTTCCTGTTCGGCCCGATCGAGGGTGTCGCCGCGATGGTCGACACGTTGGCTGCGAAGCACGCCGTGGAGGACACGGCGACCGCGCTGCTGAGATTGAGCGGCGGGGTTCAGGCCGTCGTGAGCGCGCACTGGAGCGTCGAGGACCCGTCCGAGGCACGGGCGTCCGGACTCCTCATTGGCGGGACCGGCGGGACGATCGCCTACGGCCCGATCAACGACAAATTCTCCCGCGGGACTCTCACGGTCGCGACAAACCCCCGCGCGACCGAGGCGGTGGCAGCGTCGGAATCACGTTCGCCGCAGAGCACGCATGTCGCGTTGCTCGAGGACATCGCCTCGCGGCGCGCCGCCGGACTCCCGCCGGCGGTGAGTGGCGACGATGGCGTCGCCGCCCAGCGCGTGATCGCGGCAGTCTACGAGGCGGCCCGGACGGGGCAGACCATCCATCTCGATCCGCCGGCCTGACCGCGGCGTCCATCCCGAACCAAGCCGGGTATCATCGTGACCCTTCGGCAACACGCCGGAGGCGTTGCGCTCGACCCGAGCGCAACATCGCGCGCCTGTAGCTCAGTGGATAGAGCGTTGGGTTCCGGACCCAAAGGTCGCAGGTTCGAGTCCTGTCGGGCGCGCCAGTTCAACCTTTTCGGGCAGCGCCAGCGCCAATCCGTGCGCGTAGGCCGCCTGCGTCAGCCGGACACCCACGATCTCGGGGCCGGCGACCGTGATCCGGTCGTAGATGGCGTGCATCAGGTCTGCCTTCTCCTTCGACTTCTCCGGGGCTTGGAGCGACTCGCCGAGGGCGCGCAGCCACTCGAGCGCACGCTCGGCCGGTAGTCCGGCGGCCGTCCGCTCCGCGACCGCGTCCCGCTGCTGGCGGAGCACCTTCAGGCGGGCGAGGTAGGCATCGTCGCCCAGGCTTCCGGCGGCGTGCTCGAGCGCGAGCTCGCGCATCTGGCGGTCGATCCGGGCCCGGTCGATCGCGACCGGCTGGCGGCTCGAGCCGAGGGCGGCGACGACCGACGCCATCGTGTCCTCGTCGAGCGCGATGCCGGCGACCTGCGCCAGCACCGGCGCCTCCCACGTCTCGTCGCCGAGGCGGGCCTTGCGGCCCCAGGCCTCGCACGGGTTGGCGTGCTGCTTGCGGTGGCGGCCGTCGGCGAACGTCCCGTCGTTCCGGAGCCGCCGACCGCAGACGCACACGAGCAGGCCGCCGAGCAGGTCGACCCGGTCCCAGTCCTTCGGTCCCCCACCGCGGGTCCTGGAGCGCCGGACGTCCTCGACGCGAGCCCACAGCTCGTCCGACACGGGCGGGTTCGCCCGCCACGGCGCCGGCTTCAGCGTCTCTCGGTCGCTCCGCCGGTGCCGCCGGATCCAGCCGTTGTAGAGCGGGTTCATGAGGATCATCCGGATCCCGCTCTCGGCGAGCCCGGTCTCCTCGGCGAGGTCCTTCGCGCTGACGTTGCCGAGGGCGTACCGCTCGAACAGGCCGACCGCGATCGGCATCCGCTCGGGGTCGATCTCGAGGGTGTGCGGCGGCTCCGCGGAACGTCGGAAGCCGAGGCCGGCGTGCCCGCCCGGGTCGTCGCGGTGGTCGAACTTCGCCGCGTAGCCGTCGGTGATCCGCTCGGACAGGCGCCGGCTGTACTTCTCCGCGCCGGCGGCCTCCGAGATCAGCTCGTCCCAGTCCTGGGGGTCGGACGACAGGATCCGCCGGTCGCACATGACGAGCGCGACGCCAGCCGGATGGAGGCCGTCTTCGAGGAGCTCGAGCGTCCGCCGGAGGTTGCGCTGCCAGCGGTCGGAGTACCCGGCGAGGAGCAGGTCGAACGCGCCGGCCCGCGCCTCGGCGAGCATCTCGGTCATCGTCGCCGAGCGCCAGACCGTCGTGCCGCTGTGGGCGACCTGGAACACGAGGCCCGTGTCGACGAGCCCGTGGCGCTCGATGAAGCGGTCCTGCTGCTCGCGCTGGCTCGCCGGGCCGTAGCGGTCGTACTGGCCGGCCGTCGACTCGCGGATCCAGCGGGCCACCCGCAGGCCCCGGACGTCGTCGAGCGAGCGGGGCAGGCGCTTCAGCGTGCGGGGTTCCTTCATGCCGCCCCGGCCTCGCGCTTCGCGTCCATGACGACTGACATTCGCTCTGTTTCGCGCCGCAGCCAAGCGTTCCCGGCGCAGTCTGCTCCGGACCTTCCGGATACCGCCGGTGGAGGGCCTCGACGTAGCGGGCGAGGGCGGCGACGAGCGGATCACGCTCCACCGGCCGCCGCACCTGCTCGCTCATGCGTAGTCCTCGGGGTGGCAGATGGCACAGGACTGGCGCCCGAGGAGCCCCGAGTAGACGTGGGCGTTGGGGTGGGCACGGAAGTCGACGCAGTCGATGTGGCGGTCATCGCCGCGGACGACGGTCAGCCGGGCCGGCTCCTCGCGTGCGGGCGCGCCCGCGGGAAGCGCCAACGCCTTCGACGCCTTCGGCGCCTTCCAAGATGTCGAAGATGTCGAAGGTGCTGAAGGGGAGGGCTCTTCGCGCGTGTGTGGGCGCGCGAGGGCGGTTGAAGGCGTCGAAGATGACGGGGGGTCGCCTTCGGCACCTTCCAAGGCGTTGCCCGGGTCGCCTTCGGCATCTTCGAAGGCGTCGGCCGCGTGGGCGTCGGGCAGCGCCCAGACCCAGCCACCGGTCATCGACGTCTTGCGCGCGACGACGCCCAGGCGCGCCTTCGCACCGCGCGTCGCCGCGACGCCGAAGCCCCGGGCGCGCATCCGGTTCTCGGCGACGGACGCGGCGACCGGACCCGCGGCGAGGATCTCCTCGAGCGCCCGGGCCGCCTCGCCGGATCTGGGGCCTGCGTTGAGCATCGTCTCGATCGAGGTCGTCGCCTCGCCAAGCCACTCGATGCCCGAGACGGATCCGGCGACCCAGCCCGGCGGCACGCGGTCGACGACGTGGTAGCGGAGGGCCTTGTGCGCCCGGGCGTAGTTGAGCTTGGACACGCCCACGACCTTGGTCTCGCCCGACTCGTCCTCGGGGTCGGCCACGACGGTCCAGAGCGCCCGGGCGGCGCCGACGATGCCGCCAAGCGAGCCTGCACCCCGGTTGACCGCGGACGCCGTCGTGTCCTTGCAGAAGTGACGGACGACGAGGATCGCGACGCCCGCCGCCTCGGCCGCGGCGGTGAGCGGGTTCATCACGCCCTTGCGCATCTCGGCGTCGGCGATCGTGCGGACCGTTGCGTCGATGTGGCTGAACAGGGGGTCGAGGATGACGAGCGCGAGGCCCGCGGGCTCCGACGCCCGGCGCACGACGAGGTCGGCGAACGCGGCCTTGCCGGACGGGAACACGACCTCGCCCTTGACGAAGCGCACGAGCGACGCGTCGCCGCCGGCCGCCTCGATCCGCGGCCGCAGCACCCGGCCAGGGTCGTCCTCGGTGGTGATCCACATGCAGCGCTGCGCCGGCGCGACCGCCGGCTCGCCGTCCGGCCACGGCGCGCCCGGTCGTGATCCGGGCGACGAGGTCGGCGACGAGGGTGCTCTTGGAGACGCCCGGGTTGCCGTCCATGAGCGTGACCACGCCCCGCGGCAGCCAGGCATCCCACAGCCAGCGCACGGGCTCGGACGCGAACTCGGTGAGCGGGGCGTCCTCGAGCGGCGCGGAGGCTGGGGCGGGGGCCGCGGGCCGTGCGGTCGCGGGCCCGGCTGGGGCGGCGAGCCCGAGCTCGACCTTGAACTCCTGCCAGCCCTTGCCCGCGCCGCGGTTGTGGAAGCAGTGCCCGAGGGCCTTGCCCGCCTCGTCCTCGCCGACGCCGCAGTCGCCGCCCTGGTCGTCGTCGGGGTGGAACGGGCACGCGCCAGCGCGGTACCAGGTGCGGTCGTTGCCGCGGGAGCGGCGCGGTACGCGATGGCCCGTTGCGTCGAGCAGCTTGCCGACCCAGCCGACCGGCATGCGGGTCGCCGGCCGATGACGACGGAGCGGGCGCTCGGCGTGGGCGTAGCGGGGGCGGTGAGCTCGGCGAGGAGCGCTCGCGGGCACGGGCACGACGGTCGGCCGGGACGACCAGGATCGCCGACCGCCGGTGCGGCCGGTCGGGCGTCGGCGTCGCCCTTGACCTTCTGAGCGTGCCGATCAGCGCCACGATGCGCGACGCGTTGGACACGCTCGTGTCAATCGACACCGCGTCCGTGTCGAACCGCGCGGCGAGGTGTCGCAGGACGCCCTCGACGAGCTGGCGGGACGGCTCGTCGTTCGGCAGGTCGACCGGGTACAGCAGCCAGTAGCCGTTGCCGCTCATCGTCGTCACGGGCTCGGGCCAGCCGAGCTCGT
>CAVQPX010000001.1:0-147890 GCA_963714835.1 uncultured Chloroflexia bacterium | reverse complement strand
GCCGCCGCGGTGAACGAACGAGGTGCGTTCGCGTCGGCGGTCCGCTGCCGTGACCAGGCTCACGTTTTCGTGACAGATACGAACCTCAGTCGTAGCGATCACCGCGTCGAGCGGTTGTGACAACCCTGGCGGACCCCGGTCGTGCGTGGACCGGGCACTCCGGGCGCGGATCTCGGCTCAATCGGGACGAATCGCCGCCTTACCAGCACTCCCATTCGTAGGTGACACGAAATCGGGCCGTGTCGTGGGCGAGCGGGCACTTGGCGGCAACCTGATTCGTAGGTGTCACGATTCCGGGAGTGCAGGGCGCCGCCACGCGGTCTGCGCGGAGGGGCCGGGTGGCGGGGCTGCGCGGCGGAACCAGCGGGCCTGGATCGCGTGGCAGGTGGCTGGGCGCCGGATCCGTTCGGCTGGAAGCTGATCCGCCGATCAGGGCCCGATCAGGCCTCTTCGCGCTCCACGGCCACGCGCGAGGCCGGCTGGATGGCGGGTCCGGGGACATCCGAGACGTTGGGCACGAACGAGGAGGCCAGCGCCGTGCTGGCGGCCAGCTCCTGGTCCTCGATCGACAGGATCCCGAGGCGCCCGAGGGCGGCCATCTCATCGCGGATGTAGGTCTTGAGCATCTCGGGACCGTCCGTGCTGATCGTGAACCGGACCTCGTTGCGACGGAACGTGTCGAAGATCCAGCGGAACTCCTCCCAGCCGGACACGACCCGTGTGTTCAGGTTGGAGGTGGGACAGATCTCGAGGACGATGCCCCGCTCGCGGATCATCGCCATCGCGCGCGGGTCGTAGGCCGCCTTCACGCCGTGGCCGATGCGGTCCGGTTCGAGGAGTTCCACGACGCGCGCGACCTCGTCGACGGGGCCCGACTCGCCGGTGTGAACGGTCAGGCCCAGGCCGTACTGGCGAGCGCGGCGGAAGAGCTTGCGGTAGTCGGCGACGCGGAAGGTGGCCGACTCCGGGCCGGCGATGTCGACACCGACCACGCCTCGGTCCCGCCACGCGATGGCCTTCTCGACGATGATCTCGTTGAGTTCGTATGGGAACGCCCGGTCGAGGCACAGGATGAGGCCCGGCTTGACCGGGTACTCGAGCATCGCCCGATCCATCCCACGCACGGCCGCAGCGATGATGTGGTCGAGGTCCTGCTCCCCTCCCCGGTTTCGCTTCATCGGGTTGAACCGGAGCTCCATCGTCGTGACGTTGTTCTTGCGGTACGCGCCGCCGACGACCTCGTACACGGAGCGCTCAACGGCGAGCGGCGAGCTTTGGATGAGCTCGGTCAGGTGGAAGAGCTGGAGGTACCCGTCGAACGAACGGTTGCGTCGCGCGTTCACGGTGATCATGTCGCGGAACTCCCAGTAGTCCTTGGTCGGGAGCTTGATCCCCTGGGCGTTCGCGATCCCCCACATGATCGCCGGCGCGACGGCTCCGCCGAGGTGGCAATGCAGTTCGGCGAGGGGCGTCTTGCGGGAGAGCTGTCGGGCCATCGAGCGAAGGATAGTCCACGCCCGACCCACTCGGCCTCGGCCGGAGGGAGACCGCCGGAGGGAGACCGCCGATGGCCACGGCCCGTGGACACCCCCGAAGCGGCCATCGGCGCCGACGAGTACCAGCCAGCGCGGTCGTATCATCCGCCGATGGTGGGCCGCGCCTCGAGCCCCACGTTCGTCGGCCGCACGGCCGAGCTCGCTCGACTCGCTGAGGTCGTGGCGGGCGGTCGCGAGCGCGCCCGACTCGTGGTCGTCGCCGGTGATGGCGGGATCGGCAAGACCCGGTTCGTGTCCCAGTTCCTGGCGCGATCCGACCCGACGGAACGGCGGATCCTCGCCGGTGGCTGTATCGCCCTGTCCGGCGGGGGCCTGCCCTACGCACCATTGGTCGAGGCGCTGCGCACGTTCGTAAACGACACGGATCCTGGCGATGTCGAGCGGCTGATCGGCTCCGCTCGGTCGGACCTGGCGCGCCTGGTCCCGGATCTCGATCCCGGCGCCGCGTTGCCCGTCGAATCGGATCGGGCCGGTCGGACGGACCAGGGCCGCCTCTTCGAGCGCGTCTTCGGCATGCTCGCCCGGATGAGCGTGGAGCGGCCCACGGTCCTCGCGATCGAGGACGTCCAGTGGGCCGACGATGCGACCCGCGATCTCCTCATGTATCTCGGGCGCAACCTGGGAACCGAACCGGTGACCCTGATCTTCACGCTGCGGACGGACGACCCGGGCGCGACACGCGTTCAGCCCTGGGTCTCGGAACTCGTCCACCACATGCGCGGGGAGCGGATCGACCTGGAGCCGCTGACGCAAGCGGAGGCCCGGGTGCTCGCCGACGAACTCGCGGGGCCCGATGCAGCGCCGTCGGCCGTCGCGTCGGTCGCACGCCGCAGCGGCGGCAACCCGCTGTTCGTGGAGGAACTCGCCGCGCTGTCCGCAGGCGCTTCCGAGGATCGCGGCTCGGGTCGCCGAGCGTCGGAGGTCGCAGGTGTTCTCTCCCCGACGCTGCAGGAGACGATCGGCGCCCGGATGCGCGACCTGCCGGAAGGCGCCATGCATGTCGTGCGGGCCCTCGCCATCGCGGGCCGAGAGGTGGATGAACGGCTGCTCGGCGAGGTCACCAGGATGTCGGATCCGATCCTGCGCAAGAGCATCCGGTCAGCGGTCGACGCCCGCGTCGTCGTGATCGACCGTGCGGCCGGGCGACTGTCTCTTCGGCACGTCCTGCTCGCCGAGGTCGTGCTGGCGGGGCTCCTGGCCGGCGAGCGCCGCGAGCTCCACCACGATCTCGCCAGCGCGCTCACCGCGCTGCCCGCGCTCGGCGACCCGAACCCAGCCAGTGCGACCGCCGAGCTGGCGCACCACTGGTGGGCGGCCGAACGGCCCGTCGCAGCATTCACGGCGGCCCTTGCGGCTGCGGATGCTGCTCGGACGGTCTTCGCTCATGGCGAGGCGTTCCAGCACCTGCGTCGGGCCCTGGACATCTTCGATCGGGTCCCGGCCGCAGTGCGCACACCGCCCATCGACCGGATGGGGCTCATCCTCGCGGCCGAAGAAGCTGCCGATCTCGCCGGCGAGACGTCCGAGGCGGAGGCGCTCATCCGCGAGGGACTCGCGGCTGCGGACGTCGACTCGGAGCCGACGGTCGCCGGGATCCTCCACAGCCGGCTCGCCTACCACCGCTGGCTCGCCGGCCACGCGGACGATGCGCTGCGGGAGCATCGCCTCGCCGTGGACCTGGTACCTCCCGAACCGCCATCCGTGGCTCGTGCTCGCGTCCTGCGCGGGCTGGGCGGTGCCCTGATGGGCGACGGCCACTATCGCGAGTCGATCGCCGTCTGCGAGGCTGCCATCGTCGCGGCCCGCGCAGCCGACGCTCCGGTCGAGGAGGGTCGAGCGCTCGACATGCTGGGCATGGATCGCGTCGGGATCGGCGACATCGCCGGGGGCATCGAGGCACTCGAGGCCGCCTGCACGATCGCGCGCATCCACGACCCGATCAACGGGCTGATCGCTGGCCTGCACAATCTCGCGTTCCACCTGTTCCTCGCGGATCGACTCGACGACGCGCTCGCGGCTGCACTCGAGGGCGTCGAGATCGCGCATCGGTCCGGCGTCGACCGACGCTATGGCGGCAACCTTCGTGCGGTGGCTGCGGACGTGCTGTTGCGGCTCGGGCGGACGACCGAGGCTGCGGCGCTGATGGAGGAGGCTCGCGCCCTCGATCGAGCAGGTCACGGGACGCTCTACGTGTTGATCGACCGGATCCGCGTCGACGTGGCCCGCGGCCAGCTGGAGTCGGCCGGTGCGATCGCCACCGAGGCCGACCGCCAGGCGACGGACGACGTCGATTTCGATCTGCTCGCCTACCTGCGGACCGCGGAGGCCGAACGTGCCGCGTGGACCGGCGAGCACGCGGCGGGACTAGCGGCCGTCGACGAAGGCCTGCGGGCGCTCGAAGGTCGCGACGACCTGTTCCTGACAGCACCGCTGATCGCCGTCGGGCTCAGGCTCACCGCCGATCGGAACGAAGCCGCCCGTCGCCTTGGCCGCGGTACACCGGTCGCGGGCGAAGGGGTGACCGCTGTCGCGGACCGGATCGCTGGGCGCCTGGCTCACTATGCCCGCATCAGAGAAGAGGCGCCCGAGACCCTGACGGACGGCCTCGCCGCGACGATCGCATGGGCCGAAGCCGAGCGTGCACGCGCGAACGGCAGATCCGATGCGCTGACCTGGCGGCTCGTCGCGACAGGTTGGGATCGGCTCACCCGTCCCGTGGACGCCGCCTATGCGCGCTGGCGGGCGGCCGAGGCGGCGCTGAACGCCCGCCATGACTCGGAAGGCGCCGGCGCTGACCTGCGCGCGGCGCTGGGATCCGCGGGCCCGAACGGCCATCTCCCGCTCGTGGTCGCGATCCGAACGCTGGCCGCCCGTGCGCGCATCGACCTCGATGGGGCGCTGCCCGGGGGAGCCGGCGCGACCCCGGGCGACTCGGTCGGGAGCGGTGACCCCCTGGGCGGCCTCGGTCTATCGGCGCGCGAGGTCGACGTGCTCGCCCTGGTTGCCGCGGGCCGAACGAACGCGGAGATCGGCCAGGCCCTGTCGATCGCGCCGAAGACGGCCGCCGGGCACGTCCGCCGAGTCATGGCCAGGCTCGGCGTCGCGTCGCGCGTCGAGGCGGCCGCAGCGGCGGCACAGCGTGGCCTCGTAGACGGCCCCAGCATCGTCCCGGAGATCATCGACGGGAAGACGCCGGTCGTCGCCAGGACGTTCGTCTTCACCGACATCGTGGGTTCGACCGCCCTGATCGAGCGGGCCGGCGACGAGGCCTGGGTCGAGACGCGTCGATGGCACGACAACGCGCTGCGCCGCCTCTTCGCGGCCCATGGTGGCATCGAGATCGATCATGCCGGCGATGGCTTCTTCGTGGCGTTCCCGACGGCCGGCCCCGCGTTCGGTTGCGCCGTCGCGATCCAGCGGGCGCTTGCCGCCCATCGCCGATCGAGCGGGTTCGCTCCGGACGTGCGGATCGCCGCCCATCGCGGCGACGCCCGGCGGGCCGGACGCGCGTACACCGGCCGGGAGGTCCACCTCGCGGCGCGACTCCTTGCCCACGCTCAGGCCGGTGAGATCGTGGCGACCGCCACGACGCTGCGTGCGGCCGGGATTCGGAGCGCGCGCCCGGTGACGGTGGTCTCCCTCGCCGGGATCGGCGAACCGATCGAGATCGGCTGGGTCAGCTGGCGCTAGCACCCTCGGGCTTGCCCCACCCGCCGTACCTCTCCCACTCCTCCGGCGTCATGTAGCGATCGATCCCGATCGAGACAAGGACGTCGTCCCCCGCCGCATGGCTGGCCAGGACGATCACGCTGTTCGGCTCGAAGCGATCGCGAGTCAGCTCCTTGAACAGCTTCTTCAGGCCGCCGGGCCGATGGCCGATGGCGGTCGTGAAGGCGGGGGCGGTCGTTGGCTCCCACTCCCGGAGCGCGTCCAGCGCCGCGTCGGTCTGCTCGTGCGAGACGACGAACAGGATATGGGTCGAGTTCGGCTCCGGGGCCACCCCCTCGACGTTCACGTCCTTGGCGGCGAGCTTGTCGAGCCGACGCTGGAGCTTCTCGCGGAACGGCTTGGTATCGTCGGGCGACGTTCGGATCTGCTGGTGCATCACGGCCCTCCCGGTGGTGGTCCACTCCCGAAAGGCGGCATGGTACGCCTGCCCGCGTGCAGGAGCGTCTCGGGGCCCGAGGGCCGGCGACCGCGGGGAGCGCGGCGGAGGTCCCTCAGCTCGCGATCGGGACGACCCGGCCCTCGGCGTCGATGGTGGCCTCGCGGCGGAGACGCTTCAGCTCGGCGCCCGGCACCTGGTCGCGGGCGTGGTAGCTGGATCGGACGAGCGGGCCGGATTCGACGTGCTTGAAGCCGAGCGCCAGGGCCTCGGACTTCATCTCGGTGAACTCGTCGGGGTGGTAATAGCGCTCTAGGGCCAGATGCTCGACGGTGGGGCGCAGGTACTGGCCGATCGTGAGGATGTCCGTATCGACCGCCCGCAGGGCTTCGAATGCCTCGGTCATCTCCTCGCGCGTCTCGCCCAGACCGACCATGAGCGACGACTTCGTGTGGACCGGGTAGCCGATCTCGGTCGCGAACGCCTTCGCCCGTTCGAGGACCTGGAGCGTCCGATCCCAGCGGGCGCGCTTGCGAACGGGCTTCTGGAGCCGCTTCACCGTCTCGAGGTTGTGGTTGAGGATGTCCGGCCGCGCATCCATCACGATCCGAAGGGACTCCGCATTGCCGTTGAAGTCCGGGATCAGCACCTCGACGCCCATCCCCGGCGAGCGGTCGCGCAGCTCGCGGATCGTCGCGGCGAATGCGCCGGCACCACCGTCGGGCAGGTCGTCACGGGCGACGGACGTGACCACGACGTGCTCGAGGTTCATCGCCGCGACCGCCTCGGCGACGCGGCGCGGCTCGTCGTCGTCGAACCACGTGGGGCGGCCCGTCTTGATCGCGCAGAAACCGCAGGCGCGGGTGCACGTGTCGCCCAGGATCATCACGGTCGCGGTGCGCTGGTCCCAGCAGTCGGCGATGTTCGGGCAGCGCGCCTCTTCGCAGACCGTGTTCAGGTTCAGGCCGCCGAGGAGGCGCTTCAGGTCGTGGTAGTTGTCGCCGGCCGGCATGCGCGCCTTGATCCAGTCCGGATGGCGGCGCATGGCGGTCGATCCGTCGGCGGCGTTCGTGTAGGCACCGCCGCCCATCGCGATCGTCGGGGGCATACCGGTCGCGCCGTGATGGCCGGCTGCGTCCCCGGCACCCTTCGGCTCGAAGATCGGGAGTTCGCGGTTCACGGTCGGAGTCTAGACCGCATCACGGGGCCGCGCTCCAAGTCGGCTCCCGGCCGACTCGAGGCTCGGCTCGGCTCGCGCCTGTGATCGCGCGGATCGGCCGATGTCATGCCGCCTCCGGTCGAACCGTTGCCGGGCCGCCGAACGCGTCTGCGAGGCCCTGCGCGAGGGATCGGGGATCATAGCCGAGCTCGCGACGCGCCTTGTCCGACGACACCCAGTACGTGACGGTCCCGGCGTTGATGACCTCGCGCAGGTTCCCGGGAAAGCCGAGGCCCCGGACGAGGGCATGTGGCAGCGTGGCGCCGATCCGCAGGGTCCATGTCGGGACGCTGGTCGTCGGCGGCCGATGCCCTCCCGCGCGAGAGGCGATCACGATCGCGTCGCGCAGCCGCACGTTCTCCCCGCCGAGCGCATAGGTCTCCCCGACCCGGCCCCGGGAGAGTGCCTGGACGATCCCGTCCGCGACGTCGTCGACGTACACGGTCGAGATCCCGACCTCGCCGAGCGCGATGTACCGAAGCTCTCCGAGGAACGCCCGCTCCAGCTGCTCCCCCAGCGAGCTGTGGTCCCCCCGCCCATACACGGTGCCCGGCTGGCAGATCACGACCGGGGCGCCGGCGTCGATCCGCGATCTCGCTGCCGACTCAGCGCGGGCTTTCGTCTCGTCGTAGAAGCTGAGATAGCGCGGCTCGTCACCGCGTCGCGCCGTTTCATCGAGGACGCGTCCACCGGTATCTCCATACGTATTGACGGTGGAGATGTGGACGATCCGCCCGACACCGGCGTCGAGAGCGGCATCGAGGACGCGCTCCGCGGCGCCCACGTTCGCATCCTCCATCGCGGGACGCTCGTCAGGTCTGATACCGACACGATACGAACCCGCGGCATGGATCGCGCCATCGGCGCCGGCCATGGCGGCCGCGAGGCGTCCCCGGTCGGACAGGTCCTCGGCGATGAGCCGGGTCGACGACGGCAGCAGGTCGGCCGCTCGCTCCGGATCCCTGACGAGCCCGACGACCTCGTGGCCGAGCACGTCAAGCCGGCGGACGACGACGCGACCGATGAACCCCGCTGCGCCGGTCATGACGACCTTCATCGACGTGGGCGATCCAGCGACCTGCGAGGCAGGTCGGCTCGGCTGCGCGCCCTCGAACGAGAGCTGCTCAGGTTCCCTGCCCCTAGAAGATCGCCGTGTCGGGTCCGACCGACTCGAGCCACGTCTTGATGTCGGCCACGAACCGGCCGACCTGGGCACCGTCACTGGCCCGATGGTCGAACGCCGCCGGCAGGTTCATGATCGAACGGACCGCGATGACCTCGCCGTCTGGGGTGTCACGGACGACCGGGCGCTTCACGATCGCCTCGAGGTTGACGATGACGACCTGCGGCGTGTTCACGATCGACTGGCTCGCGATCGAACCGAACCACCCGGTGTTGTTCACCGTGATCGTCCCGCCGTTGAGATCGTCGAGGCGGAGCTTGTTCGCCCGGGCCCGATTCGCGAGGTCGATGACCGCGTGGTTCAGGCCGTTGATCGAGAGGGTGTCGGCATCCTGGATGACCGGCGTGATGAGGCCATCGTCGATGGCGACCGCTACCGCGACACCGATCCGCCGCTTGACGAGAAGGCCCTCCTCGCTCCAGTGCGCGTTGAGCTTGGGGTGCTTGCGGAGCGCCTCGACGACCGCCTTGATCACGAACGGGACATAACTCAGCGAGATCCCCTCGCGCGCCTGGTACGCCGCCTTGTTCGCGTTGCGCAGCTTGACGAGGCCGGTCACGTCGACTTCGACCATCGTGTAGGCGTGCGGGACGGTCGTCTTCGAGCGGAGCATCGCGTTCGCGACGCCCTTGCGCATCTGGCTCCACGGGACCAGCTGCTCGTCCTTGCCGGGATCGAAGGCGACGGCTCCGCCACCCGCGGGCACGGCCGAAGGAGCGCTGGGTGCCGAAGCTGGGGCCGCGGGCGCCGGTGCCGCTGGCGGCGCGGCTGCCGCAGCTGTCGCAGGGGCGGCCGCCGGCGCCTGGCCGGTTCGCTGCGCCTCGACGAACGCGATCACGTCGTCACGCGTGATGCGACCCGCGTGTCCGGTGCCCGCGATCTGCTCGGGTCGCAGGTCGTGCTCGCGCAGAAGGCGGCGCACAGCTGGCGTCATCCGCGCGTCGGGGTCGCCGCTCGCGCTCGAGCCGTTGGCCGAGGCGGTCGGCGCGGACGCGATCGCAGCTGCTGCGGTTTCGGTGCGAGCGGGAGGGGCGTCCGCTGGCGGCGACTCGACGGCGGCGGCCGTCTCCTGGGCAGCAGGCTCACTCGTCGGCGCGGCGGCTGGAGCCCCCGCGGGCGCTGGATCAGGAGATGCCACCGCGGCGGGAGCTGGCCCTTCGGCGGGAGCTGGCCCTTCGGCTGCCGCCGGCTCTTCGGCCGCGGCGTCCGCACCCTCGCCGACGGCTTCGATGATCGCGATCTCGGCGTTGTTCGGGACTGTGGCCCCCTCCTCCGCCAGGATCTTGGTCAGGGTGCCTTCGAACGGCGACGGGACTTCGGCGTTGACCTTGTCGGTGATGACCTCGAGCAGCGGTTCGTACTTCGCGACGTGGTCGCCGGGCTGCTTGAGCCACTTGCCGATCGTCCCCTCGGCCACGCTCTCGCCGAGCTGGGGCATCGTCACTTTGGCCACTGGTCCATCCTCCGGGTCGCTGGACGGCGATGCCTCGCCGCCGTGATTCAGCCACAGTGTCGCGCATCCGGGGCCGTTTCGTCCGTTGCGACTCGGTCGCACCGGGTCGGGGACCTGTCATCGCGATCGGCCGAGCGCCCGCTCGCGGGCACGTGACGAGGCCGGAGCCTTCAGCCGATGCGCTCAGCCGGCGTCGGACGGGTGGATGTAGACCTCATAGCCACGCGCGACGACGCCCTCGAGCTCCACGAACAGCGGTTCGTCGAGTTCGGTGAACCGAAACACCGACGCCCCGGTCTTGCGCTTGCGGAGCGCGGGCGAGATCCCATCGAGCAGCTCCGGGTGGCCGTGCATCGGCAGGAAGTTGAGCTTCACGTAGCCGTTGGCGGGCTGGACGCCGGCGAACCAGTCGTGCGCCTTCGCGCCTGGCCGGCGGAGCATCGGGATGCCGTAGATCGTGCCCTCCTCGAGGCGTTCCCGGTAGGGCTCGAGGAGGGCACGGAGCCGCGTCTCGACCGCCGCCAGATCGCCCATCGGTCCCGACCGCCCTAGTACGCCGCGAGCTTTCGGATCCCCGCCGCGATCTTCTCCGGGCTGACCATGAACCACTCCTCGAGGACGTGGTTGTAGGGGACGGCGGGGACGTCCGGGCCGGCGATCCGGATGATCGGGCCGTCGAGGTAGTCGAACGCGTCCTCGGCGACGATGGCTGCGATCTCCGCGCCGTAGCCGCCGAACCGATTGTCCTCGTAGACGATCAGGCACTTGCCGGTCTTGCGGACCGAATCGAGGACAGTCTCCTTGTCGAGCGGGCGGAGCGTACGCAGGTCGACGACCTCGACGCTGATCCCCTCCTCCGCGACCGTGTCGGCAGCCTCCAGGGCGTAGTGGGCCATCAACCCGTACGCGATGACCGTGATCTGCGTCCCGGGATGGGTCACCGCGGCCTTGCCGAGGGGCACGACGAAGTCGTCGGCCGGGACGTCGCCGCGCACGCTCCGATACATCTTCTTGTGCTCGAAATAGAGCACCGGGTCCTCGTCGCGGATCGCGGAGCGGAGCAGGCCGGCGGCGTCATACGGCGTTGACGGGATGACGACCTTGAGCCCCGGCACGTGGGTGTAGAACGCCTCGACCGACTGCGAGTGGTAGAGCGCGCCATGGACGCCGCCGCCGTACGGGGCGCGAACGGTCATCGGCACGCCGATCGCGTTGTTCGAGCGGTAGCGCATCCGGGCCGCCTCGGACACGAGCTGGTTGAACGCGGGGTGGATGAAGTCGGCGAACTGGATCTCGGCGACCGGCCGCAGGCCGTTGACCGCGGCGCCGATCGAGGTCCCGATGATCATCGACTCCGTCAGCGGCGTATCGATGACCCGATCGTCGCCGAACTCGGCCCACAGGCCGTCGGTCGCGAGAAAGACGCCGCCCTTCTTCCCGACGTCCTCGCCCAGGACGATGATCGACTCGTCGCGGCGCATCTCCGTGGCGAGCGTCTCGCGGATCGCCTCGATGAAGGTCTTGAGCGCCATCAGCTCTCGTCCGACCCGCCGGGCCCCGACGCAACCTCGTCGTGGCCGTGCGCCTCGCCACCGCCCATGCCCCACGGCGGCGGAGCTTCGGACGGCCAGTCTTCGGCGTAGACCCACTTCATGGCCGTCGACGGATCCGGGTCGGTCTCGGCCTCGGCGAAGTCGGTCGCATCGTTGACGATCTCGCCGATCTCGGCTGCCAGCGTGGCTTCGATCTCATCGGTGAGGATCCCGGCGTCGCGCAGCTGTGCGCGGAAGATCGGCAACGCGTCGTGGGCCTGACCCTCCTTCAGGTCGTCCTCGGAGCGATACTTGGTCTGCTGGTCGTCCGAGGAGTGGGCGGTGAGCCGGGTGACCTTGGCCTCGATGAACGTGGGCCCCTCGCCGGCTCGTGCCCGGCGGACCGCCTCTCTGGCCGCCGCATAGCAGGCCAGGACGTCCGAGCCGTCGACGACCACGCCGGGCATCCCGTAGCCGGCCGCGCGATCCGCGACATCCTCGATCGCGAGTTCCTTCGACGCCGGGACGCTGATCGCGTAGCCATTGTTCTCGACGACGAACACGAACGGGAGCTTGTGGATCCCGGCGAAGTTCAGGCCCTCGTGGACGTCGCCCTGGTTCGAGCTGCCCTCGCCCATGATCGTGAGCGCCACCTGGCCGGTCTTGCGGATCTTCGCGGCGAGGGCGATCCCCACCGCGTGGAGCAGCTGGGTGGCCACCGGCGACGAGACCGACAGGATGTTCCTGCGCGCATCCCCGTAGTGGCCGGGCATCTGGCGGCCACCGCTCGAGTTGTCGCCGGCCGTCGCGTACTGGGCGGTCATGATGTCGCGCGCGGTCATCCCGAAGGTGAGACAGGTCGCGATCGATCGGTAGAACGGCGCGATCCAGTCCTTGCCCTTCTCGAAGGCCCAGGTGATCCCCACCTGCGCCCCCTCGTGGCCCTGGCCGCTGATCACAAAGGGGATCCGACCGGCTCGATTGAGGACCCACATCCGTTCGTCGACCGCGCGGGTGAGCGCGACGAGCCGGTACATCCCGATGAGGTCGTCGGTGCTGAGCCCGAGGTCTTCGCCGAGCTTGCCCTTCGGCTTCGTGGCCTTTGGCTTCGAAACAGCGGCCTTGGCCGTCGCCTTCGGCTTCGGGGCCGGTTTCGGTGCCGCCTTCGTCGCCATCAGCGGGCCGCCATCAGAAGTTGATCGACCGCTTGTCGACGGCCATCGCGGCCTCCCCGAGGATCTCGGAGAGGGTGGGATGGGCGTGGGTCGACGCCCCGATCTCCCACGGCGTCGCCTGGAGCTCGAAGGCCACTGACGCCTCCGCGATGAGGTCCGTCGCGTGCGGCCCGACCAGGTGGATCCCGAGCGTGTCGTCGGTCTCGGCGTGGGCGATGACCTTGGCGAATCCCTCGTATTCGCCGCCGATGAGGGCCTTGGCGATCGCCTGGAACGGCACCTTGCCGATCTTGATCGGAATCTCCTGGTCCTTGCACTGCTGCTCGGTCAGGCCGATCGAGGCGATCTCCGGCCGGCAATAGGTCGCCCGCGGCTGCTTGACGTAGTCCATCTCGTGGACGTCCTTGTCGCCGGCGATCACGTGGGCCGCGAGGATCCCCTCGTGCGCGGCGGTGTGCGCGAGCCACAGCCCGCCGATGATGTCGCCGACCGCGTAGACGTG
This sequence comes from uncultured Chloroflexia bacterium, assembly GCA_963714835.1. GTDB lineage: Bacteria > Chloroflexota > Limnocylindria > Limnocylindrales > CSP1-4 > CAKKPP01. The sequence continues at coordinate 135,165 of CAVQPX010000001.1, read as the reverse complement.
CGGCTCCTTCGTTCGAAGCTTGCCGTTGACCTTGATGACGCCCTTGTCCGTCTCGACCCGGGTCGTCTCGAGGCCGATGTCCTCGATGTTCGCGGCGCGCCCGGTGGCGACGAGAAGCATCTCCGCCTTGAGTTCGGCGGCATCCTTGCCCTCGGGGCCGACCATCATCGTCACCCCGGTCTTCGTCGTCTTGACGGCCTTGGTGTCGAAGCGGGCGGAGGTCATGATCGTGACCCCGCGCTTCGTCAGGCTCCGCTCGACGACCTGACTGACCTCCGCGTCCTCGAGCGGCGCGATCCGCGGCAGGTACTCGAGCAGCGTGACCTTCACGCCGACGTCGTTGAAGAACGAGGCGAACTCGAGACCGACGGCCCCCGCCCCCACGATGATCATGTCCTTCGGGAGCGTGGGCATCACGAGGACGTCGTCCGAGGTGACGATCCGCTTGCCGTCCGGCTCGAGGCCGGGAAGGGACTTCACCCGCGATCCGGTGGCGAGGATGATGTCGTTGCCCTGGAGGACGCGCTCACCTCCGCCGCCGGGCTTCCCGTCCTCGCCGTGCATCGTCACCGCGACCTTGCCGGGACCCGCGAGGCGGCCGCGACCGGCGATCCACGTCACCTTGTTCTTGTCGACGAGGCTCTTCAGCCCGGTCCACATCCGCTTCACGACCTGGTCGCGCCGCTCGGCCATCCGGGTGTAGTCGATGACGGGCTCGCCGACATCGATGCCGAACTCCTTCGCGTGACGGATCCGGTCCGCGAACGCGCCCGATTCGAGGAGGGCCTTCGTGGGGATGCACCCGCGGTGGAGGCACGTGCCGCCGATCTTGTCCTCGTCCACGAGGGCGACCTTGAGGCCCGAGCTGGGCGGCCCGGAAGGCGGCCGCGTAGCCGCCGGTTCCGGCACCGAGCACGACGAGATCGAAGTCATTGGACGAGCCGACGGCCATGGGTCAGGGGTTCCTCGCTGGGACGCACGTCGCGTGGAGTGAAGTCGTGGTTCCGACGCTCGCGAGCGGCGCGGAGATGGGCCGTTCGGGCGGGTGGATCATCAGCATCGATGGTACGCGTGACGTCGCACGAGGCGCAACCGATGGCGCCCGTGCATGGGGTCGGCGGCGCGGCTTCTGCGACGCCGCACGGCGTCGTGCGGCGCTCCATTCCAGTGCTAGACTCGGGCCGGTCGCGTCCCGACCGTGGCGGTGCGGGACGACCACGACGGAGCCAGGACGTGGACGACTCGCTGCTTCTTCGGCTGCTCCTCGTCGCCGCGGCCTACGTCGTCGGGTCGATCCCCGTTGGCGTGCTGGTCGCCAAGCGGACGGGCGGCGTCGATCCGCGGACGATCGGCTCGGGTCGGACCGGTGGCACGAATGCGCTACGCGCGCTCGGTCGAAAGTGGGCGGCGGTCGTCGTGTCGGGAGACCTCCTCAAGGGCATCCTCCCGGTTCTGGCCGCGCGGCTGCTCACCGGCGATGCCGGCTTCGAAGTGGTGTGTGCGGCGGCCGCGGTCGTGGGTTCCTCGCGGTCGGTGTTCCTGCGGTTCGGCGGGGGGCGTGGCGTGGGAACGGGTGTTGGCACGATGCTCGTGATCCAGCCGATCGCCGTCTTCCTCGCGGCACCGGTCTTCGTCGGCGTCATCCTGATCACCCGCTACGTCTCGCTGGGATCGCTCCTTGGATCCGCCGCGATGTTCCCGGCGATGCTGCTCCTGTGGGCGGTCTGGTCGGGCGCGGTGCCGCCGGCCTACCTCGCCTGGGCGGTCGTTGGGCCGGCGCTCATCTGGCTCGCCCATGCCGACAACATCGATCGGCTGATCCACGGCACGGAGCGCAAGTTCGACCTGGGTCTCCTTGGCGGGCGCGGCAGCCCCAGGACGTAGCGCGGACATGAAACGACCCGGATCGGCTGACGATCCGGGTCGAGGGTTCTCGCTGGAGCCGAACCCCCCAGTGGGGCTCGTGCCGAGAGGAGACTAGCCGCGCATGCTCCGGAAACAATCGGAGCAGTACACGGGCTTTCCGCTGGTCGGGCGGAACGGGACCTGGGCCTCGCGACCGCAATTGGAGCAGGTCGCGGCGAACATCTCGCGCGGGCCGCGATCGCGGTATCCACCACCGCCGCCGCCGCCGCCGTAGTCACCGCCACCGGCGCTGTAGCCGCCACCGGCGCCGTAGCTGCCGTAGCTGCTCCCGCCACCGCCGTCGGCGTTCCGGGCGGCCTTGCGGCTTGCCCGGCACGAGCTGCACCGGCGCGGCTCGGTGAAGCCACGCTGTGCGTAAAAGTCCTGCTCGGATGCGGTGAAGACGAACTCCTGGTTCGCAATCCGCACAGGTAAGATTCTTGTCTGCGTACACGAAAACGAAACTCCTCTCGGTAGCTGCGCGATCCCCCGTGTTCTCGCGTCAGCCGTGAGAGGAGTCCGAGTCGTCGTGAGCTACGTGTCTTTGGCAGTGGGACGCTACCCGCTGCGTTACGGGCGCGAGTCTACGCGGCCTCAGCGAACTTGTATAGCCCTATTCGTGCGGGAGCCGCGCTCGGGTCGCACGGGCGCCGCGATCAGGGACCCCGCTTGGCACGCCGCGTTCGGGAGTCGGCGTCGTCCCCCGCTCGGACGCCCTACCCCACGGGTGCGTGAGCGAACAGCACGGCGAACTGCTTGCACCAGATGACCACGCTGCCGATCGCGTCTGGGTCGGTGCCGCCGGGGAGCACGTACTCGAAGGATCCGTCCGTCGCCTTGAGCTTGCCGAGCTCGACGCCCCCCGCGATGTCACCGCCCGGATCGCGCGTGATATAGACGAAGAGATCGGGGCCGTTGCGGACCGAGAACTCGTCGAAGCGGATGCGCAGCGAGCCGTCCGCAGATGCCACGACGGACGCGCGACCGCTCCCGAAGTGGAACTCGTCGGCCCCCTGGAAGGTGCCGCTGGAGACCACCGACCCACCGGCCTGTGGCCCCTCGTCGAGCTGGGTCGTGATGAACAGCGGGGACGCGAGATACCAGGTCAGGGGCAGCCCGATGACCAGGGCCGGGATCACGACCGCGAGGGCACGGCGCGGGTTGCGGCGAACGATGAGATCCCAGCGCCTGGCGCGCGCCAGGTAGGCGACGACGATCGCGACGACGCCCAACCCGATGGCGATCGGGAGGCGCAAGGGGTACAGGCTCGTTGCCACGAAACGCTCGATGTCGCCGAGGAATTCCATGTCGCTCCCTGAGTTCGTGGCGCCGGAGCGCCCTCGCCGGCCGTGCTCCGTGCCGGCCGAAACTCGGCCCGGCGGGCGAACGATGCCCGTTTTCGATGACGATGGCGTGTCAGTCCGGCGCCGCCCAGCCTCGGGACCGCTCGACGGCGCGTTGCCAGCCCCGGTACAGCGAGTCGCGCCGCGCCGTGTCCATCGCGGGTTCGAACGTCCGGTCCGGGGCCCAGTTCGCGGCGATCTCGGCGATGTCGGCCCAATAGCCGACCGCCAGCCCGGCGAGGTAGGCCGCGCCCAGCGCCGTCGTCTCGGTCACGACCGGGCGGACGACGGGCACGTCGAGCAGATCGGCCTGGAACTGCAGGAGCAGGTCGTTCGCGGCCGCTCCCCCGTCGACGCGAAGTCGTTCGATCGGCGCGCCCGTGTCGGCGGCCATCGCATCGATGACGTCCCGGACCTGGAACGCGATCCCTTCGAGGGTCGCCCGCGCGATGTGGGCCATCCCCGTGCCGCGCTCAAGCCCGATGAGCAACCCCCGCGCGTGGGGATCCCAGTACGGTGCCCCGAGCCCCACGAAGGCCGGGACGAAGTACACGCCGCCGCTGTCCTCGACCTCGGAGGCCAGCCCTGCGATGTCCGCCGACGAGCCGATGGCCCCCAGACCGTCGCGCAACCACTGGACGGCCGCGCCCGCCACGAACACGGAACCCTCGAGCGCGTAGCTCACCGGACCGTCCGCCGCCAGCCGCCAGCCGACCGTGGTCACGAGCCCATGGGCCGAGGCGACCGGACGCTCGCCGGTGTTCTGGAGGAGGAATGCGCCGGTCCCGTAGGTGTTCTTGGCGTCGCCGGGCGCGAAGCAGGCCTGGCCGAACGTCGCCGCCTGCTGGTCACCCGCCGCACCCGCGATCGGGATCGCAGCGCCGAACAGCTGCGGATCGGTCTCCCCGTATACCTCGGATGACGACCGGACCTCGGGCAGCATCGCCGCCGGCACGCCGAGGATCTCGAGCAGGTCGTCGTCCCACGCGAGACGACGGATGTCGAAGAGGAGCGTCCGGCTCGCGTTCGACACATCGGTGACGTGCACACGACCTCCGGTCATCCGCCAGATCAGGAAGGAATCGACCGTCCCGAACGCCAGATCGCCGCGCTCCGCGCGGGCGCGCAGCCCCGGCTCGGCATCGAGGATGTGGCGGATCTTCGGGCCGGAGAAGTACGGATCGATCGGGAGCCCGGTCCGCTCCCTGAACAGCGCCTCGTGGCCCTCCGCTCGGAGGCGCTCGCAGAACGGCGCGGTGATCCGGCTTTGCCACACGATGGCGTCGGCGACGGGCTCACCGGTCCGGCGATCCCAAACGATCGTCGTTTCGCGCTGGTTCGTGACCCCGATGGCCGCGATGCTGGTCGGGCCGCCGACCCGTCCGATGACCTGGCGTGCGACATCGAGCTGGCTCGACCAGATCGCCTCCGGGTCATGGGTCACGTGGCCGGGCGACGGGAACTGCTGATCGAACTCGCGCTGGGCGCTCATGATCGGTCGGCCGGTCCGATCGAACGCGATGGCGCGTGACGACGTCGTCCCCTGATCGAGCGCGAGCACGAGTCGATCCGACGCCGCCATGGCTCAGGCGAGTTGCGACCCGGCCGGCCGAGGGACGTCGTATTCGCGGTGGGCCGCGGCGAGGTAGGCATCGACCGCGTCCTGTCGACCCCGCGCGTCCCAGCCGAGGTCGCGGCCGGCGATCTCCGCCACGCGCCCGGCGATCGACGCTCCCCGGTCCGGCAGGACCATCGAGAGCCGCATCCTGCGCGAGAGGATGTCGTCGAGGGACAGGGCGTACTCGGTGCGGACGGCCCAGGCCACCTCGGCCTCGAGCTGGCGGATCCCGGGCCCGAGTGGCCGATTCAGGTCCAGCTCGGCACCCAGCTCGAGAAGCGCAGCCGCCTCGGTCCCGTGGCGATCCACGAGAGCCGCGGCCACGTCCTCCGCCAGCCCGTACCGTCCTGACAGGTCGACCACCAGCCGCTCGAGATCGGGACGATCGGCTGCTCCGACGAGGCGCAGATCCGCCGTCGCGCTCGGACGTGCCCTGGCCTCCGATCCGAGGGCCGCATCGACGACATCGCGGGCCATCACCCGGTACGTCGTGTACTTGCCGCCACCGATCCGCACGAGGCCGTTCCGTTCACGGCGCACCTTGTGCTCGCGCGAGGCCTTGACCGTCGAGGCATCGCCTTCCGGCGCGACGAGCGGCCGAAGGCCGGCATACGTCCCCACGATGTCCGACCGGTCGAGCGAGACATCGAAGTACTCGTTGACCGTCGCCAGGATCTCGTCGACCTCATCGCCCCGGGCACTCGGGCGATCGGGCGGCCCATCGAAGGCGTTGTCGGTCGTCCCGATCAGCCAGTGATCCGGCCACGGGACGAGAAAGACGACCTTGCCGGGAACCCGCATCGTCACGCCATGCCGGCTGGGGATGCGCTCGCGACGCACGACGAGATGGGCGCCCTGACTCGGCTGGATGCGCGCCGTCCCGTCGAGGTTCAGCGGCCCGTCGGGCTGCGCCGACCAGACCCCGGTCGCATCGATGACACTGCGCGCCCGAACCTTGAACGAGCGGTCTTCGAGGAGGTCACGCACCTCGACACCGGCGATGCGACCCGCGTCTTCGATCAGGCCGGTGACCCGGGCACGCGTCGCGTGCGTGGCGCCCCGCCCGGCGGCCGTGCGCAGGACCGCCATCGTGTAGCGCGCATCGTCCTCGACGCCATCGTGATACACGATCCCGCCCTGGAGACCGTCGAGGCGGAGCGACGGCGTCAGTTCCAGCGTGCCCTTTCGAGTTCGATGGCGAGCGAATCCGCCTTCGCGACGCGCCCCGAGCAGGTCGTACAGGAGCAGGCCGGCCCCGTAGAACCCCTGGTGGACCAGCGGGACGCCGTACACGGGAAAGAGGAACGACTCGAGGCGGACGAGGTGTGGCGCGAGCCGGAGCATGCGCGAGCGCTCGCCGAGCGCCTCCGCCACGAGACCGAAGTGCAGCTGCTCGAGATACCGGAATCCGCCATGGATGAGGCGCGAGGACCGGCCCGACGTCCCACTCGCGATGTCGTCCTGTTCGATCAGGGCGGCGTGCAGGCCGCGGCTGGTCGCGTCGAGCAGCGCCCCGCAGCCGACGATCCCGCCCCCCACGATGACGAGGTCGAACTCCTCCGTGGCGAGCGCCTCGATCGCGGCCCGACGTCGGCTGAGCGGATCGGTCATCGATCGCCCGCGGGCGCCGAACGGGTGATCCGCCACAGCACCCATGCGGTGCCGCCGATCAGGACGAGGATCGCCAACGGCGTGTCGAGGATCAGCCGACGCGCGGGATCCGGGAGGAAGTCGGTGAGGATCGCGGCCCCGAGCACCGCCGCAACGACGAGGACCCCGATGGCAACGACATCCACGACGGACCGGCGCCACGTCGGCTGCGGCTCAGGCACGATCGGCCTCGGCCGGGATCCCGATTGGTGCCACGAGCACGCGGCCCGCGAGCGCGGCTCCGCGTTTCGTGAGCAGGCCCGTCTTCGGGCGATGGAACGTCACTGTCAGGTCCGCCTGCGCCACGGGGTCGGACGCCTCGCCGGACGACATGTCGACGCCGCTTGGGACATCGACGGCGACCACGGGCGTGCCTGCGGCGCGCGCGCGGGCAACGAGCTCCACGGCGGATCGGATGGGATCGCGCAACGTCCCGCGGGCCCCGGTGCCGAGCAGCGCGTCCACGACGACCGACGCCTTTTCGATCCCCTGGCCGATGATCTGGAGGTCGCGCGCGGCTAGCGCGTGGATCCGCTCCACCCGGTGGTCGCCCTCGAGTCGGTCCCAGTTCCGCGCGGCGTCGGCGCCCGTGGGTCGAGCCGTCGTCGCGACAAGGACCGCCACGACGTCGGCACCGGCGCGAGCGAGCCGGCGGGCGGCCACGAAGCCGTCGCCACCGTTGTTGCCCGGTCCGCACAGGATGAGGATCCGACCGCTCCCCCAGCGGCCGAGGTCGACGGCGATGGCCCGGACGGCGGCCGCCACGGCGGTCCCCGCGTGCTCCATGAGCCGCTGTGACGGCACGCCGAGCGCCTGGGCGCGGCGATCGGCACCGGTCATCGCCGAATTCGGCGATGGGCGAGCGGCCCGCGGCCTCGGCCCAGCGCATCCGGAGGCCGCGCAGATCGAGCTCGAACAACTCGGGATCGTCGGCTGGGAGCAGCTGGCCGGGCGGGTCGTCCCCGGGCGTTCGCAGCACCGTATCGTCGGTCACGCGCGAAGCGTAGCGGAGCGCGACCCGTGCCGCCCGAGTCGAGCGAGCAGTCAGGACAGCGGCAGCCGCGCGCGCCCGGGCGACGCCGGATCGTGTTCGAGGAGACCCTCGTCGGCGAGGGTGACGATCGCGTCGCCGACGGCCTTCGACCCGTGGCTCCCGATGGGCCCGTGGAACCGGACCCACGCCCCCGCCTCCGCGTCGCGGAGTCGGTCGAGGATCCGGCCACGCAGCCAGCGCGTCGTTCGATCGAACCGAACGGCGGCGTCGGAGCCGGGGCCCTTCGCCCTCCCAGCCGAGCGCGACTGGCCTGTCGAAGTCCTCGCCTGGCGGCCACCCGCGTATGCACACCACGCAGCCGCAGGGCAAGCCGGGCAATGCGGCGTACGGGGACGACAGAAGGTCGCGCCGACGTCCATGAGCGCGTGCGTCCATTCGCCCGGTGTGTCGGCGGGGACCAGCCCGTCGGCCAGGGCCTGGATGGCCGGTCCGGAGTCGGTGTCCGCGATCCGGCCGATGACCCGGCGAACATTCGTGTCCACCGCACCCACCTGCGCGTCGAAGGCCAGCGCCGCGACGGCGCGCGACGTGTATGGACCGATCCCGGGCAACGCGATGAGTGCATCGATGTCGCGGGGCAGCTGTCCGCCATGATCCGCCACGACGGCCCGAGCGAGGCGATGCAGATTGAGCGCCCGCCGGTTGTAGCCCATGCCGCGCCACTGGCGAAGCACGTCTGCCGGTGCTGCCGCAGCGAGCGACTCCATCGTCGGAAACCGCTCGAGGAACCGCGTCCATGCTTCTGCCACCCGGTCGATCTGGGTCTGCTGGGCCATCACCTCGGACACGAGGATCGCGTAGGGATCGCGCGTGGCGCGGAACGGCAGGACGCGGCCGCTCCGCCGGTACCAGGCGAGGACGGCGTCGCGGACCGCGGACGGGATCGGCCGGGGCTTCTGCGCCGGCGTCGGCCGGGGCTTCTGTCGAGGGGCCGGCTGCAGGACGGGCACGTGGATACGATAGCGTCGGGTCCGTGGGCCGATGGGCAGCCGTGCGGTCGGGATCCGGCGCGCGAGGTTCGACATGAAGTTCGGGGCCGCCTTCTGGATCCAGATGACCGGTTGGCCCGCACTGCGCGAGGCGTGCCTGGCTGCCGAGGCAGCGGGCTTCGAATTCGATCTGGGTCGATGACCACCTGCTCTCCGATGAAGGTGACTGGCGCACCGGCAAGCTCGAAGGCTGGTCCGTCCTCGCGGCGCTCGCCTCGATCACGACCAGACCCCGGCTGGGGCTGCTCGTTGGCGCGAACACGTTCCGCAACCCGGGGCATGTCGCGAAACTGGCGACGACGCTCGATCACCTTTCTGGTGGCCGGGTGATCCTGGGACTCGGTGGCGGCTGGTTCGAACGCGAGCACGATGCGTTCGGGATCGACTTCGAGGCGCGAACCGGGGCTCGGCTCGATCGCCTCGATGAAGCGGCCGGGTTGATCCGCCGGCTCCTCGACGGTGAGCGCGTGACCCACGAGGGACGGTTCTACCGGATGACCCACGGGCTGTGCGCGCCACGCCCGATCCAGGACCGCCTGCCGATCCTGATCGGCGGATCCGGGCCGACGAAGACGCTCCGAACGACGGCGCGCTACGCCGACCTCTGGAACGGCTACGGCACACCGGAGCGGATCGCGAGTGTGAGCGACGTGTTGCGCAGGCGGTGTGATGAGATCGGCCGGCCGTTCGAGGAGATCGACCGAACGGTGGTGATGGACGCGCTCATCCGCGACGGGACGAGAGAGGCCGAGACGGCGTTCGAGCGGGTTCAGGCTCGTCACGGCCTCGCGATGGTGGCCGGATCGGACGGGACCGAACGCGGTCTGTCCATCGGTGGTCCGCCCGATGTCGTCGCCGCATTCGTGCACGGCTATGAGGTGATCGGCGTGAGCGAGATCATGTGGATCTTCCGCGATCCCTTCGACCTCGAGACGATCGAGCGTCTCGGTGAGGTCCGGGCACTGCTGGGCTGACGGGGCCAGCTCACGCCCGACGGTCCGTGCGGAATCGAACGACCCGACCGCAAGGGCCGGGTCGCTTCGTGTCGCCGGGTCAGGCGGCCGGTCAGGCCGCCGCGTCCCGGATCGTGACGTCGACGTCGTCGGCCGAGACCGGCTCGTCGAAGGACAGGACAAGGACCCGATCGAACCCGATCGCGTCCGAGTCGGCCGGGGGAGCCGCCTGGACGAGCCCGAGCTCATACGTGCCACCGGTCTCGGTGATCGAGAGCGTCAGCGCCTCGTCGCGCGGCAGACCGACCCAGGTGAGACGGATCGTGGAGTCGTCGAGGTTCTCGACCTTCCAGTCGCCCCAGCGGACGCTCATCCCGTCTCCGGCTCGGCCCGACTTGGCGTCGGTCAGCTTGCCCGTCTTGTCGGTGACGAGGACGGAGACATCGTGGTCGGTCGCGACATCGAGAACGACCTTGAGGTCACCGGTGGTGGGTGACTCACTGGGCTTCGGGGAAGCCGTGGGAACCGGGGTTGGCGACCCGGGCGGCGTGGATGGGCTGGGGTCGACCCCGCGACCCAGGACACCGCTGGCCATGATGCCGACGACTGCGAGGAGCGCCACCGAGAGGGCGATCGCCGGACCGGCGATGTTGCGTGAAGAAGACGCGCGAGACATGAGGGAACTGGTCCTTTACGAGACTACCGGGCCGACTGGTTCGCGGCCACAACAGAGACAAGGACGCGGGGCACCCTGCAGCCGGTTCCATGGCCGTTCGGTGCCCACGAAGAGTCGCGTCTCAGGCCAGGCGGCCCCACAGTTCGACCGCGATGAGCTCCGCGACGCCCGCCGTCAGGATGGCTCGGGCCGCCCGAACCGCGGCGGGCGGGATCTGTGCCGTGGGCGCGGCGAGCGGCTGGAGCTCCGCGGCGGCCGTTGGCGACAGGGGCACCGTGACCGTCGCACCATCGAGTGGCGGACCGACCACGACGAGGCGACCGCCCCGGGCCATGACCGTAGCCGCGATCTCCGCGTCGTAGGGCGTCCCGCTGAACAGGATCGCCCGCCCGCCCGGCAACAGGGTGTACAGGCCGACGTGGAGCCAGTCTCCCGCGTCCATCGGCAATGCCCGCAGGCGTGGCGCCTCGCGGAGCATGAGGGCCGCCTGCTCGAGGGCCCCGATGTCCCGAGCGTCTCCGATGACATGGATCTCGTCGGCGCCATCGAGGACGTCGGCGGCCTGGGCCAGCCAGGCGTCGCGAGCGTCTCGCAGCTTCGCGGCCGCCGCCACCGCGTCACGCAGGACGCCCGCCGTCTGGCTGTAGCGCACACGCGCTCCGGCCTCGGGAGCGTGTTCGTCGCCCACCCTCGCCGCGAGAAGCGCAAGGACCGCCAAGGTCGCGGCGTAGGTTCGGCTGGCGATCCCCGACTCCTCCGCGCCGGCGAGCAATGGGAGGGCGACATCGGCCGTCTCCCCGACCGCTCGTCCGGGATGGTTGGTGAGTCCGATCGTCAGGCTCGTTCCTCGGTGCGACCGGATCGCCTCGACGACCTCGGGCGTCCGGCCCGAGTTCGAGATCCCGACGAGCACGGAGTCCGAGGACGCCCTCGACGTCAGGGCGGACGCCAGCTCGACCCGGGTCTGCACGGGATCACCGGTGTGCGCGTCGTCACGCAGCGCCAGGGCAGCGAAGCGCGACGAACCCATGCCTGTCAGGACGATCGTCCGCGGCGGCGCGGGCAAGCTCGCAAGCTCCTCGTCGAGGTTCGCGAAGGGGTGCCCGCTGCCCGCGGCGACCGCGTGTGACTCGATGATCCGGATCAGGGTGTCTGGCGTGGCGAGGATGTCCCGAAGGAAGAGGGCCGCCCGATCGACGCTCATGGCGCCGTCCCCTCGCGCGCCCAGCCGAGCAGCCCCTGGAGGCCCCCGAACGCGATGTCGGCCCAGGAAGGAAGGTAGGTCGCGGCGTACACGAACTCGTAGCACGCCTTCTCGAGCTCGAACGCCAGGAGGAGGTCATCGTCGATCGTCAGGTCGACCTCCCAGCGACGAACGCCGGCTCGGTACGACGCCAGGAATCGCTCACGGGACCGCCGCAGCCAGCCGTCGAGATCGAGGCCCGGGGAGGCGAGTGGGCCGCCGCTCGCCTCGACGGCCCGCCGCTTCGCCGAGAGCGCCACATGGTGGAGCGAGCGAAGCATCGAGGCCACGTCTCGGAGCGGCGACGCGTGCGCACGTCGAACGTCGAGCGATCGGGTCGGCTCCCCCTCGAAGTCGATGACCCGCCAGCCGTCGGTCGAGCGCATCACCTGGCCCAGGTGATAGTCGCCGTGGATCCGCGTAAGGAGCGGCGCCTCGACGAGCGCCTCGTGGATCGTGAACCGCGTCCCGATCTCCGTGGCGGCCGCGCGAAGAAGGTCCCGATGGTCGGCCGGCGCCACGTCGATCGCGCGCTGCAACCCGTCGTCGGCGATGGTCCGCCAGCCGCGCAACTCGTCCTGCGTCGCGCGTCGCGGCTGGAAGCCCTCGACCAGGGGCCGCGTGACGAGCGCGCCGTGGAGCGCGGCGGTGAGGTACCCGAGGTCGGCGGCATCTTCGGTCGCGAACTCGACGGTCACGGACCCCGGCGCCAGAAGCCAGTTCGTCAGCTGCTCGGCAGTGGTCTCGTAGCCATCCTCGGCGTCGGCGATGAACTCGCTGAGCATCGCGACCGTCGCGATCCCGTCGCCGGCCGAGACGAGCTCGATCGAACCGGCCAGTGCCGGGACGGCGCCGAACGCGGCCTCCTCGGACAGGAACGCCGTGACCTCGAGGTCCGGCTCGAGTCCCGGCTCGATCCGCCGAAAGGCCTTCAGGACCAGTCGCTCGGCGAGGACGACGGAGGTGTTCGACTGGTCGACGCCGAGTGAGCGTTCGATCAGCGGGCCGCCGAGCCCCAGGTCTCGAACCGCAGGCGCCGAGATGGCGGGACGGCACACGAGGACGGCGCCGACGGTCGGAGACGCGCCGCCAACGCGATCGTCGTCGCCGGCCATCGCCGGGATCACCCGACCATCGAGCGCCGCCACCGCCAGGGCCGCCCAGACACCGTCGCCGGGCGCGGCCGGGCCGAGACCGTCGCCGACCGTCGCGATCAGCGGGACCGTGAAGCGCTCGCGTGCCCCACCCCCGAAGACGACATCGACGACGGCCAGGACGCATCGGGGCGCGAGTTCGAACGCCTCGGCGAGCTCGAGTCGATCGATCCGGCGGCCCTTGCCCCCGAACCAGCGCTGCTGCTCCAGCCACTCAGACGAGACACGCGAGACCGCGTCGGCGACGGCGCTCCGGTCGGTCATCGGAGAACGCCGTGCGCGTCGGTGATGACTCCCGGCGAAACCTCGGTTGGCCGGCCGGGCTGGGTGACGGGAATCCGAACGGCCGCCGGTGGTCGCCGGCGGCCGTTCGCTTGGGCAGCGGGATGCGGGATGGCCGCGACTCGCGCCGTCGGCCGGTTCGCGTGCTCGGTCGTGCGCCTGCTCAGCCTAGTGCTTGACCATGATGTGCTTGATGAAGGTGTAGTCCTCGAGGGCGTACTTCGAGCCGTCCTTGCCGTAGCCGGACTGCTTCACGCCACCGTGCGGGGTCTCCGACGAGAGCGTGAAGTGCTCGTTGATCCAGACGTGCCCGAACTCGAGCGCCTTCGAGACCTTCATCGCGCGACCGATGTCGCTCGTGAAGACCGACGAGGCCAGCCCGAAGGGCGTGTCGTTGGCCCAGGCGATGGCCTGGTCGTCGTCGCTGAAACGCTGTACGGTGACCACCGGCCCGAAGACCTCGTCCTGGACGATCTCGGACTTCTGATCCGGCCCGGCGATGACCGTCGGCTCGTAGTAGGACCCGGGACGGCTCGGCCGAACACCGCCGACGACGACCTCGGCGCCTGCGCGGGCCCGATCGACCATGCCCTCGACCTTGTCGGCCTGGGCCGGCGCGATGAGCGAGCCCATCTCGATATCGTCGCCTTCGGCCGGGTTGCCCCACTTGATGGAGCGGACCTGGTCGGCGAGCTTGGAAACGAATGCGTCGTAGACCTTCGGGCCGGCGATGACCCGGGTGGCCGCCGTGCAGTCCTGTCCGGAGTTCCAATAGCCGGCGAACCGGAGGGTCTCTGCCACGAGGTCGAGGTCCGCGTCGTCGAACACGACCACGGGAGCCTTGCCGCCCAGTTCCAGGTGAAGCCGCTTGACCGAATCGGCCGCGATCTTCGCGACGCGCTTGCCGGTCACCGTGTCGCCCGTGATCGAGATCATCCGCACCTTCGGGTGACCCACGAGCGTGTCGCCGATGTCTCCACCGGACCCTGACAGGACGTTCACGACGCCCGGAGGGAAGATCTCGGCGAGGATCTCGGCAAACGCCAGGGCGCTCAGCGGCGTGCGCGCCGACGGCTTGAGGACGACCGTGTTGCCGGTCGCCAGGGCCGGGCCCAGCTTCCAGGTTGCCATGTACAGCGGGTAGTTCCACGGCGCGATCGAGGCGACGACACCGATCGGATCGCGGCGGATGATCGAGGTGTGCCCGGCGACGAACTCGTTGGCCGCGAGACCGTCCATGACCCGGGCGGCACCGGCGAAGAACCGGAACAGGTCGACGCTCGTGGTCATCTCGTCGATCGCGGCGCCGACGGGCTTGCCGGCGTTCGCGCTCTCGAGGCGGCCGAGCTCATCGGCCTTCTCCTCGAGTCGGTCGGCCAGCTTGAGGAGCATGAGGCTGCGGTCCTGGGGCGTCGTGTGCTGCCAGGTTTCGAACGCCTTCGCCGCTGCGTTGACGGCGCGATCGACGTCTTCGGCGGCACTCGCCGGCACCTGGGCGATGACCTGGTCGTCGGCGGGGTTGATGACATCGGCCTGACGACCATCGGCTGCATCGACGAACTCGCCCCCGATGAACTGGCGATAGGTCTTGACTCGCTCGAGGGTATCGGTCACGTGCTGTTCCTCCGCTCGTTTGGCTCTCGTTGTTGGCCGGAAAGACCGGTGGCCACGTGGCTCGGTGGCCCAGTGGTTCGCTCCGGCGACGGGTCAGGTGGACCGCGTTGCCTGCGACGAGATAGGCGAATGCCACCATTGTGCGCTGCGCCGCGCGACGTGCATAGAGCGTTCCGTCCGTCGGGCGCGCGGTGCCGCGCGACGTTACGTGGCCGGCTGCCCCGTTCGGGCGACGCGTTCGATGAGGTCGGCGGCCCGCACGGTCCCCGGGTTCGCCTTCAGCCGGGCCGAAACCGCACTGAGGCGATCCCGGAGCGTGGGGTCGGCCAGCAGCCGGTCGATCGCGCCGGTCAGGTCCGCGTCCTCGAACGCATAGGCTGGCAAACGGACGCCGAAACCGGTCTCGTGGACACGTTGCGCGTTGTCGACCTGGTCCCAGAACAGCGGCAGCACGATCATCGGCTTTCCGTTGTGGAAGCACTCGGTGACGGTGTTGTTGCCGCCATGGGTGATCACGAGGTCCACCTGGGGCAGGATCGCCGGCTGCGGCAGGAAGCCCTCGCCGGTCATGTTGTCGTGGAGCTTGATCTGGTCCGCCAGCGGGCCCTTCGAGACGATCACGCGGTGGCGTGTCGAACCGAGGACATCGACGAGGCGCTGCATCAACCCGACGTCGGCCGAGCCGAGGCTCCCGAGGCTAAGGTAGATCAGGGCACCGTCGCCACGCAGATGCTCCGGCAGCGCCCATGTCGCGTCGGTCCTGCGCACGGACGAATCCAGCCGGTGCCAGGTGGGACCGAGCGGGACCTCGCGCGCGTAGTCGGCCTCGGCCGGGTACAGGTACATGTTGAGGTATGGCGATTTGTGGATGAAATCCGGCCCCAGCGGGCCGTACGCCAGCCCCGGGGCCCCGCGCTCCCGGACGAACGCGTCGAAGTCGGCCCACATGTCCCGATGCGTCCGATCCACTTCCTCGAGGAACGCCGGCCACTGGCTCCGATCGGCGGCCGGATAGCCCGATGAGAACGGAGCCATCGCCGGGTCCTTCACCTCGGCCGGATTGCAGCTGACGATCCGCACCCAGGGGCGGCCGGACGCTGGCAGTGCCGGGAAGGCGACCACGTTGTCCTCGGCCACCACATCGGGCCGGAGCTCATCGAAGATCTCGAGAAGTCGATCGTCGACGTACTTCGCACCATCGATCAGCGCCTGCCAGGTGGGCGCGATGAATCCGGTCAGCTGCTCCAGCGTCGACGTGCGGAATACCGGCGAGGTGTCGCGGATGAAGTCGATCCAGAACTGGCCGGCGACCTCTTCGACTTCGGGCTTCGGCCCGAGGCGCATCACCCGCTCCTCGAAGCCCTGGGCCTCGAGCGTCCCGGTGAATGATTCCTCGACGATGAAGACGACGCGATGCCCGCGCTCGCGAAGGACACTCCCGATCCCGACGCAGTTGTTCGTGGGCCCGAACGCCCCCTCGGGGAAGAACACGATCGTCTTCGCGTCACGCACGGCGGCTCCTCGCGATCCGGGATGATGGGCTGCGGCTGATCCACGGGATTATCGCGGACCTGCGACCCCGGTTGCTCGAAGGGCGGGACGACCGGACTACGTGTAGCGCGGAAGGGCCACGATCACCGCGAGGACCACCGCGCCGGCGATCACGGCACCGAGATCGGCGAGCCCCCAGCGGATCGGCCGGAAACGCGTCCGCGGGCCGGTCCCGAACCCGCGCGCATCCATCGCCAGGGCGAGCCGGTCACCGTGGCGGATGGCGAGGACGAGCAGGCCGACGAGCAGCCGCGGGTGCCAACTCCCACGCAGGCCCCGCATCCGACGCGCCTGCCGGAGGGTGGTCAGGTCCTCGGCGAACCGTGGCACGGCCTGGTATGCCGCGAGCGCTCCGTAGCCGAATCGCTCGGGAAGGCGACCCTGTTGGATCAGGGAGTCGACGAGGCGTGTCGCATCGGTGGTCTGCGCGAAGAGCACCCCGACCGAGGCGATGGCCAGGACGCGGGCCGCGATGCCGATGCCGCCGAGGATGCCGGATTCCGTGAGCCGGAACGGGCCAACCCGGGCGATCTCAGCGAGGGTCGGATCACCGTTCGCTGCGCTGAACAGCGCATTGAAGAGGCCGATCGTGAGCGCGGCGATCCAGAGCGGCGCCAGCGCCCGGAGGTACGTCCCGCGCGGGACGTACCCGAAGACGACCGCGGCCAACACGGCGATCCCGGCGAGCACCAGCGGCGGCAGGATCTCGGTGGTCAGGAAGAGCCCGACGAACCACGCGATGGCGATCACCAGCTTGAGCAGCGGCGACACCTTGCCGAGCGGACTTTGAAGCTGTTCGTCCGCTGGATCGAACCGGGCGATCACGAACCCGGCCTCGACGTGGCGGCCGACCGAGCAGCCTCGGCGGCCACACCGGCCGGCACCTGATCGGGGCTCGCGCCTTCGACCCGCTCCTGACCGATGATCCAGCCCTCCTCGAGCACGATCTGGCGGCCGGCGAAGTCGGCGACGAAGCGCTCGTCATGAGTGGCGGCAAGGACGGTCGTGCCGGCCACCGCCCGGTCGTCGAGGATCTCAAGCAGGCCGCGGTAGCCGTGTCGATCCTGCCCGAAGGTCGGCTCGTCGAGGACGAGGAAGCCGGGTTCTCGGACGAGCGCGCAGGCCAGGGACAGGCGACGCTGCTCGCCACCCGATAGCTGGTACGGGGAGCGATCGGCGAAAGCCCCGAGTGGCAGGCGCAGGCGCTCCATCAGTTCGGTCGCCGCGTCGATCTCCGCCCGGTCGAGGCCGAGGACGATCTCGTCGCCGACGCGCGTCGCAAGGAACTGCCGTTCGGGATCCTGGAAGACATATCCGGCCAGGTGGCTCAGTCGCGCCGGCGCGACGCGCGCGGGATCCACATCACCGATCCGAACGGTCCCGCGGTCGGGCCTGAGCAGGCCCACGAGGAGCCGCCCGAGCGTCGACTTGCCGCTCCCGTTGGAGCCGACAAGCGCCACGCGCTCCCCCGCCGCCAGCTCGAGATCCACGCCGCGGATGATGGGCTCGGCGGTGGCTCCGCGCTCGTATCCGAAGCGCAGGCCGCGTGCTCGAACCACCGCACCGCCACGACCGGCGAGGGCGTTCCCGACACGGATGACCGACCCGGCCCGCGCGCCGGTCGCAGCCGACACGGGCCCGGCCGCGATCCCCTCGGCCCCGACCGCGGCACCCGCCTCCGGTCGCGACCTCCCGCGCGCCGTGGTGGCCGGCAGCCAGATCCCCGCATCGGTCATCGCCTTGCGTGATCGCTTGAGGACCGCGCTGCGCGATCCGAAGTCGAGCGGCGAGCCGTCGGCGCGGAGCGCGAGGACGCGATCGGCCAGCGGCCAGGCCCGATCGACGCGGTGCTCCACGAGGACGACAGTCTGCGATCGGGCGGCGCGGATCGCGGCCAGGCCCGCGAAGAAGGCGGCCGTGCCTGTCGGATCGAGATTCGCGGTCGGCTCATCGAGGACGAGGATCCCGGGGTCGAGCGGCAAGTACGCCGGCCAATGCCACGCGCTGCTGTTCGCCGCCCGAGAGGCGGTTCGGCCGACGCCGCTCGTACCCGGTGAGCCCGTTCTCCGCGAGGGCCTCGGGCACGCGCCGGGCCATGGCCTCGAGGGTCCAGCCCCTGCTTTCGAGGCCGAAGGCGACGTCGTCGGCGACCCGGTCCATCACGAGCTGGCTCGCGGGATCCTGGAACACGACACCGACCATCGCAGCGACCGCACCGCGGTGGCTCGTCGCCACCTCGATCCCGCCGATCTCCAGTGCGCCTGCGAACTCGCCCGGGACCTCATGCGGCACGAGGCCGGCCAGCGCCAGCGCGAGCGTGCTCTTGCCGGATCCGGATGCCCCGACGACGAGCAGGCATTCGCCCGCATCGAGCTCGAAGGAGACATCGCGGATCGCCGGCACCGGTCGGCCGGCATACGTGAAACGCAGGTCCTGGGCGCGGATCGCCAGCGGTTGGGTCATCGGTCGTGGTCCCCGGCCGTCACGATACCCGCTGAGTCCATCGCCTACTCGGGGAAGCCGGCAAGGACACCTGAGCGACGCAGCGCCGCGACCAGCTTGAGGGAGGCGATCGGCAGGAGCACGACTGCCGAGATGGCCATGAGCAGCCCGATGGCCAGGACCGCGTCGAGGCTCAGCGTCGCGAAGTAGACGATCCAGTCATGGACCCACGCGGCTGCTGCTGCGGCGAGCGAGGCTGCCGCGAGCACCGGGAAGGACCAGTGCCGGTACCTTGCCGCGGCGAAGACGAGCTCGGCGGCCGCTCCCTGGACGAAGCCCGACAGGAGCAGATCGGGGCCCCACACCCCTCCGAGAAGCATCGACAACCCGGCCGCCACGAGTTCGGCGAAGAGCGCCGCGCCGGGCTTGCGGATGATCAGGGGAGCGACGATGGCCGGCATGAGCCATACGCCGTACAGGATGTTCTGGAACGGCTCGATCGACACGAGCGCGGACCACGCGATGCCGAATGCCCAGAAGGCGACCCCGAACGCCACACCGATCACGGCCGCGATGACGATGTCGCGCGTCCTCCACGTCCTGGAACTCGCTCCGCGCTCTTCGGTCATCCGATCTGCCTCCCGACGTGACTACCTGGCCCGAACAACAGAACGCCGCCCTTCGAAGAGGACGGCGTCGAGTCGGATGAGGCCTGCTTCCTACACCGGTATGAGCCGGATCAGGTTCGGCGGGTCTGTGGCTGGTGGGCCACACTCTCAGCGCGGTCGCGCTCCCCGGAGGCGATCTTCAGTTGTGGCCGCATCCTACCACCCAGGCTTCGGGTGCCCCGTCACCGGGCAGCCGCGAGCACCTGCTCACGGATCCACGTGACCACCTCGCCCACGATCGTGGGTCCAGACGGTTCGTTGTGCAGCTCGTGTCGGATCCCCGGGAACGTTCGACGGGTCACGTTGGCCAGTTCCCCCAGCCGCGCGGATGCCTCCGGCGGGACGAGTCGATCGTCTTCGCCATGGATGACGAGCGTCGGGATCGAACTGGCGGCCAGCAAATCCTGGGCCGATCGGACCCAGCGCTGCTCGGCAAGCGTCGTCAGTCCGAACCCGGCCGTCGCGCCGTGCTGGCACAACGGGTCCGCGTCGAAGCGCTCGCCGACCGAAGGATCGCTTGATCGCAGCTCACCAGCGATCGGGCCCTTGATGAACATCGTTGGCCGCAACCGACCCGCGATCCGCGCGAGCTGCTGTTTCCACATGGGGATCGTGGAATCGAGGCTCGGGGCGGAGAGAACGAGGAGGTCGGGCAACGGCGGTCCATCGGTCCCCGCGCCGCCAGCGGTCCGAAGGACGTAGCCGAGCGCGATGAGGCCGCCCAGCGAGTGTCCGTAGAGGATCAGCGGACGCCCGGCCGCCGAGGCGCGGATGGCGCTGAGCCGGTCACCCACGTCCCCGTAGTACTCCGCGAACGCTCCGACGTGGCCGCGCGGCCCCGACGTCGCGCCGTGCCCGCGCAGGTCGAACGCGTGCACTTCGAACCCCTCCGAGGCAAGTCGTTCGCCGACGTGCTCGTAGCGACCGCTGTGCTCGTAGAGTCCGTGCACGATGAGGACCGAGCCGAGGGGTTCCATCTCGGGATTCGTCAACGCCCAGCGTCGAACTCTCAGACGGGCCCCGTCTGGTGAGCCGATCGTGCCGATCACGGAGGTCACGAACCGGTACGATACGCCTCCCGTGCCGCGGGTCAACAGTGATTCTTGCGCCGGGGTCTTCCTGGGGTTGACGGCCGATGAAGGCGCTCGTCGAGGTCGGACCGGGCGTGTTCGCCCTGCGCTATCGCTTCTACGATCAGCAGATCGGCGTGGTCGTCGGCGACGACGGCGTGCTGCTCATCGACACCCGCAGCAGTCATCGACAGGCCGAGGAGATCCGACGCGATCTCGCCGCGATCACGAAGCTCCCCGTGACCGTCGTCGTCAACACGCACGGCCACTACGACCATGCCTTCGGCAACCGCGTCTTCCGGCCGGCGCCGATCTGGGGGCATCGACGGTGCGTCTCGATGCTCGAGACAACGGGTGAGACGCAGCGAAGCGAGGTCGCGGCCGGAGATTCCCGGCTCGCCGACGAGCTGGCCGAGGTCGAGATCGATCCGCCCGACCGGACCTTCGAAGACGACGTCACCCTCGATGTCGGTGGCCGCAGCGTGGACCTGCATTACCTCGGGCGCGGCCACACCGACAACGACATCGTGATCCGCGTGCCCGATGCCGGGGTCATCTTCGCCGGCGACCTGCTCGAGAACGGCGCGACGCCATACTTCGGAGACGGTTTCCCGATGGACTGGCCGGCCACGGTGGAGCGGATGGCGTCGTTCGGCGATGGTGGCGTGGTCCCGGGACACGGCGACGCGGGCGACGCCGCGTTCCTCGCCGCACAACTCGGCGACCTGCGAGCGATCGCGGCCCTTGCCCACGAGATCCATCGCGGATCGACCGGTCTCGAGGACGCGATCGCCCGCGCGCCGTTCCCCGCAGCCGCCGCCCGGGAGCCCCTGGAGCGAGCCGTCCTGCAATTGCGCGGGGAGATCTGACGGACCGCAGCCGTCCGGCACCTCGGCGGCCGGTCAGCCGCCGACGTGTCAGCCGCCGACGCGGACCACCCAGCGGCCGCGGGCTTCGCCGGCCAGGATGCTGTCGAGCGCAGGCTCGAGCGTGTCCAGGTCGACCTCGGTCACCCGCTCGCCCAGGGCGCGTGGCCTGAGATCCGTGGCCAGCCGTTCCCAGAGTGCGCGTCGCTCGTCGATCGGGAAGTTGGCGGAGTCGATCCCGAGCAGCGAAACCCCGCGCAGGATGAACGGGAACACGGTCGTGTTGAGTGCGACACCGCCCGCATTCCCCGACGACGCGACCGCGCCCCGCTTGGCGACCGTGCGCAGCGCGTACGGCAGGGTGGCGGCGCCCACGGCGTCGACCACGCCGGCCCAGCGCTCGCCCTCCAGCGGCTTGCCCTCCGCCACGACATCGTCGCGCGTCAGGAACCCGGTCGCGCCGATGGAGCGGAGCCAGTCGTGCTCATCGGCCTTGCCCGTGGCGGCCCATGTCTCGTAGCCGCGTTCCGCGAGGATCGCGACCGCGGTGCTCCCGACGCCACCGCTCGCTCCGGTGACGAGGACCGGGCCGCGATCCGGATGCAGGCCGTTTCGCTCGAGCGCGTCCACGGACATCGCTGCCGTGAACCCGGCAGTCCCGATGGCCATGGCCTCCCGGGCCGTGAGCCCGGCGGGAAGCGCCACGATCCAGTCCGCCGGGAGGCGGGTGTATTCCCCGTAGCCGCCGTGGCGCGCGACGCCAAGGTCGTACCCGTGTGCGAGGACGCTGTCGCCGACGGCGAAGGCGGGGCTGCGACTCGCGACGACCTCACCGGCGAGATCGATCCCCGGGATCAGCGGACTGATTCGCGCGACCTTGCCATCGAACCGGGTGGCCAGCCCATCCTTGAAGTTGACGCTGGACCAGGACACGCGCACGTCGACGTCGCCGTCGGGCAGGTCGGCGGCGGCGAAGTCCGCGACACCCCGCTCGACATGGTCTTCAAGGCGTTGGGCCGTGTAGGCCCGGAAGCTGCCTGGGACTGCGCTCTCGCTCACGCGGGGTCCTTCTCCCATCGGCTGGTGGCGACAACCTCATCGTACGGGACCCGGACGAGATGAACGGACACGTGTCGCAGGATGGTTCCGCATGGGCGGAACCGGATGGGAATCACGTCGAGGGAAGTCGGCGCAGGCGGAGCGCGAGGGCGAGGCCGATACAGCGATCCGAGTCGCTGAACACGGGCCCGATGATCTCCTCGATCTTGGCGAGCCGGTTCCGCAGGGTGTTGTAGTGGATGTAGAGCTCGCGCGCCGCGACGGCAGCGTTCCGTGTCGCGAGGAAGGTCTCGAGCGTCGCCACGAGGTTCGTTCCGCGGACCGCATCGTGGGCTTCGAGAGGCCCGAGCGTCTCATCGCAGAACGCCGACACCTCGCTCGACGCCACGTTGACGAGGAGTCGATCGAGGCCGAGGTCCTCGAACACGGTCAGCCGGCCGGGCCCATGGCCCCAGCGACCGATCGTCAAGGCGCGTCGCGCCTCCGTATAGGACGCGTGCAGCTCCAGCGGGTCGGGCGATGGACGGCCGATGCCGACGCCCACGGTCACCTCCGGGAGCCGACGCGCCGCCTCCTCCTGGACGGCGGTGCCGGCCTCCTTCGCATCGGCGGCATCGGCGACACGAACGAGGGCACCGATCTCCCGGCTGCGCTCCCACACGATGGCCGAGGGCCCGAGGCTGGCACGCACCGCGTCCGCGAGGCGCGCCCGGACCGCGGCCTCCCGGGCGGTCCCGGCCAGCGATGCTGCCGAACCCTCGGCCGTCGCCTCGATCTCCGCGAGCAGCACCGAGCGCGTTGTCGCCAGGTCCCAGTCGAACGCGGTCGCGCGCTCCATCAGCACGCTTCGGTCGGTCACGTGGCCCGTGACCAGCTCCTCGAGACAGACCGCCTGGAACCGCCGATCCGCCTCGGCCACCGCGCGGGCCTGGACCTGGCGCAGAGCGGCGACCGTGGCCGCGTACTCGATGGCCTCGAGCGGGTCGGACCGAGATCGCCGGCCGGATCGTCGACGATGATCGCGCCGTAGCGCTCGTGCCCGGACCTGGATCGGCTGCTGGATCACGCGCGCATCGGGATCCGCGGCCCAAGGTCCATCTCCCACGGTGCGCCACTGGACGCTCCCCTGGGCATCGACGATGGACACGGGGCGGTCCACGAACTCGGCCAGTGCCTCGGCGATCTGGCGGAGCCCGCCGCCCGACAGGACGATGTTCGTGAATCGATCATGGATCGCGGCCGAGCGTTCGAGCCGGGCGGCCTGCGCGTTGAGGATCACGGTCAGGACCGCCTGGATGATCTCGTTGAACGATGCGGCGCCCGGCAGCTCGATCACCGGGAAGCCATAGCGCTCGGCCGCCTCGATCATCGCCGGCGGGATCGACTTGATGTAGCGCGCCGGCTTGACGGCGATCCCGGCCAGGCCACGTTCGGCGAGGCGCGGGACGAGTGCGTCGAGGGCCACCGGATCGTCACGGATCGGATACGCGGTCGTCAGCAGCAGCTCATCGGCTCGGACCCAGTCGAGGATGTCCGGCACCTCCATGACGTTCACGGCGCGCACCGGACGGCCGAGCCCGGCGTGCCCACCGACCACGCGCGCGCTCGCGAACGGCTCGAGCCGCAGCACGTCCGCCAGGGTCACGGATCCGATCACTCTCTATGGATACTCGACAGTGTCTGGTCCCGTCAATGTGAACATCTCATCGTGACATGGCCCGAGCCGCATCCCTAGGATGGATGGCGATGCAGGCTCGCTCGATCGTCCGGCCCCTTGGCGCCTCCCGCATCAGCGGCTTCGCGCGCCACGTGACCGGCCTCGGGCAGAGCGCGTCATGGGGTGTCCACAGCGTGTTCCACGCGTCGCTGAACATCGGGACGCCGTTCGGGCTCCTGACGGTGGGACGGGATGACGATGGAGGGCTTCCGAACGGCATCATGGTCGCCGGGCGGCCGGACTTCCTGGCGATGCACCTCGCGCCGGCGATGCCGGTCTCGGTGGTTGCCGGGCTGTTCCGGGTCCCGGCCGCCGGCCTTGCGATCGATCTCACGGGGGCCCGCTCCTGGTCGGCTCGACTTCGCGGAACGACCGCGGACCGTTGGTCGGCGCGGTCTCTCGCCGCTCGCGACATCGCCGGGTCCGTCACGCGCGGGCGTGCGCCCGGGCTGCTCGCGATCGCCGGCGCTCGGGAGTCGCTGGCGCGGTTGCAGGACGCGGTCGCCCACAACGACCGTCGCGCAGCGGCCGCAGCCGCGCGCGATCTCATCGGACTCGGACCGGGACTGACACCTTCGGGCGATGACGCCCTCGTCGGGATCGAGGCCGCGCTCCATGCGCTCGGCCACCCGATGCGCGGCTTCATCGCCGGGTGCCTCGGCGACATCGACGAGCGGACGACCATCATCTCGGCGACCTACCTGCGGCACGCGGCTCGAGGCGAGTTCACCGAGCGCCTGCATCGACTGCTCGTCGCCCTGCTCGGCGGCGGCGACGAGGCGCTCGTGCCCGCGATCGAGCGGGCCGTCGCCTGGGGTGCCACGTCGGGAGGCGATTGCCTCGCCGGCGTTCTCGCGGGCCTGGATGCAGCGGCCGCTCCCGTGGCGCCACCAAACCCCTCGGCGCGACCAGCATCCGCGCCGTCGGGCTCGGGCGTGGGATTCACTCTCGCGCGGGCGGGAGCCTGAATGGCCGTCGTCGGAGCGCGGGTCTTCGCGAACACCTATCGCGACTCGGTCGAGCTGATGCAGATCGCCGCCGAGATCGAGGGTCTGCCCGGGATCGACCGAGCCGGACTCGTCATGGCGACGCCGGCCAACCGCGATGTGCTCGCCGCGGCCGGCCTCGCCACCGAGACGGCAGCGGCCGCGGGCCCCAACGACCTCGTGGTCGCGTCGCCGCCGAAGACGACGCGGCGACCCAGGCTGCGCTCGACCATGCCGCCGTGCGCCTGTCCGGCATCCGGAGCGGCGGAGTCGGGTGAGGCCACGCGTACGGATCTGCGGACGATCGCCGAGGCGTCGACCGAGCTCGGCGGCGCGAACCTTGCGCTCATCTCGACGCCCGGCACCTACGCCACCGCGGAGGCGCTGAAGGCACTCAAGCGCGGCCTCAACGTCTTCCTGTTCAGCGACAACGTCCCCATCGAGGACGAGATCGAACTCAAGGCCGTCGCGCGCGCGAACGGGCCTGCTGCTCATGGGGCCCGACTGCGGGACGGCGATCCTCGATGGCGTGCCGCTGGGGTTCGCGAACGCGGTCCGACGCGGCACGATCGGCCTCGTCGGCCGCGTCCGGCACCGGCCTCCAGCAGGTGAGCTGCCTCATCCATCGGGAGGGCGCGGGGATCTCGCAGGCGATCGGGGTCGGCGGACGCGACCTCGACGAGCGCGTCGGCGGGGCGATGATGCTCGACGGCCTGCGAGCGCCTGGCCGACGATCCCGGGACCGACGTCATCGTGCTCATCTCGAAGCCGCCGGCGGCGTCGGTCGCGCCGACGCGTGCTCGAGGCCGCCGGCATCGGCCGGCAAGCCGGTCGTCGTCAACTTCCTCGGCGGCGATCCCGACGCGATCACGGAGGCCGGCGCCGTTCGCCAGCGGGGACCTTCGAGTGCGGCCGCCGTGATCGCCGCGGCTCTCGCCCTTGGTCGGGAGGTGCCGACCCCAGGCGCGACGCCCGGCGGATGGGGCCCGACCTCCGCACCGGCCGAGACCAGGGTGACGGTGGAAGCGGCTCGCAGTGGACTGGCCGAGGGACAGGACCGGATCCGCGGGCTGTACAGCGGCGGATCCCTCGCCGGCGAGTCGAAGCTCATCCTCAAGGCGGCGCTCGGCGCGGACGGGCTGCCGATCCCACGAGATCGTCGACCTCGGCGACGACGAGTACACCGTCGGGCCGCCCGCATCCGATGATCGACCCGCGTCTGCGCAACGAGCACCTCATCAGGCGCAGCCGCGGACCCGACCACCGCGGTCATCCTGCTCGATGTCGTGATCGGCTACGGGGCGAATGCGGATCCGGCGGGTGTCGCTCGCCGGCGCCATCGAGACGGCCCGCACCAGCCGACGGCCGCCGACGGCCGACGGATCGCCGTCGTCGCTTCGGTCTGCGGGACCGATCTCGACCCGCAGGGCCTCGCGACGCAGGAGGCGACCCTGGCCGCGCGCCGGGGTCATCCTCGCGCCCGAGCAACGCGCAGGCGGCCCGGGTCGCGGCGGCCATCGTCGGCCCGGTTGCGGCGTCCAGCGCGGTGCGGCCATGAGCGACGGTGCGACGAACGACGGCACCACGCCGGGAGCCGCGGCGCCCGATGCCGCGACGTCCGTCCTCCTTCCCGACGGGATCCGCGCCGTGAACGTCGGTCCGGACATGTTCGCGGCGCCCCTTGCCGTCCACGGCAGCCCGGTCGTCGCGCTGGAGTGGCGGCCGCCTGCCGAGGGCGATCGCGATACGCGGTCTCGCTGCTGCCCGGCTGGAAGACGATCCGGACGATCCGATCGGCCAGCGCCGTCGCCGCGGCCAACGCCGACCGCCGTCGAGCGACTGCTCGGCCGCCCAGCCGATGCTCGTCGACGTCGCGCCGGCCGGCGAGGCGCTCGGACTCGGGACGCATCAGCTGCTCCATTCCGGACCGCCGATCGAGTGGGAGCGGATGCCCGGTCCGGTCCAGGGCGCGGTCATCGGCGCGATCCTGTTCGAGGGCTGGGCGGCGAACGCCGACGAGGCGTCCGCGATGGCCGCCGCCGGTCGCATCGATCGCTCGCGCCGTGCCACCACCACGGTGCCGTCGGCCCGATGGCCGGCGTCGTCAGCCCGCTCGATGCCGGTCGTCGTCGTCGAGAACACGGCGGCCGGTACGCGCGGCCACGCGACGCTCAACGAGGGCCTCGGCAAGGTCCTGCGCTTCGGAGCGTACGACGCGTCGCGTCATCGACGCGGCTGCGCTGGATGGCGGACGTCCTCGGGCCCGGCACTGAGCGGCGCGCATCCGGCAGCGGGCGGTCCGATCGACCTGCGCAGCCTCACCGGACAGGCGCTCCAGATGGGCGACGAGGGGCACAACCGCAACATCGCGGCGACCTCGCTGTTCACGCGGATCGATCGCGCCCTGCGCTGGTTCGCTCCGCCGACGCGGAAACGACGGTCGCCGTCCTCGACTTCCTGCGCGGCAACGACCACTTCTTCCTCAACCTGTCGATGGCGGCCTGCAAGTCCGCGCTCGATGCGGCCCACGGCATCGAGGGCTCGACGGTCGTCACCGCGATGAGCCGCAACGGCGTCGACTTCGGGATCCGGCTGTCGGGCACCGGCGACACCTGGTTCACGACGCCGGTCGGCGTCCCGGACGGCCTGTTCTTCCCGGGCTACGGCCCGGAGGACGCCAACCCGGACCTCGGCGACAGCGCGATCACCGAGACGTTCGGCATCGGCGGCTTCGCGATGGCGGCGGCGCCGGCGATCGTCCGGTTCGTCGGCGGCAGCCCGGCCGACGCGCTCGAGTACACCCGCCTGATGGGCCGGATCACGCTCGCGCGCAACCCGTCCTACCAGCTGCCCGCCGCTCGGGTTCGTCGGCACGCCCGACCGGGCATCGACGCGCGGCGCGTCGTCGACTCGGGCATCGCGCCGGTCATCAACACCGGGATCGCCCACCGCGAGGCGGGCATCGGCCAGATCGGTGCCGGCATCGCCCGGGCGCCGCTCGCCTGCTTCGCTGCAGGGGCTCGCGGCGCTCGCCGACGATCGGCTGAGCGGACCGGTGGAGGCCTGACCATGGACCGTCGGGCCGTCGTCGCGATCGGAGGCAACGCCCTCATCCTCGACGGGCAGCGCGGCACGATCGACGAGCAGTACGAGAACGCGACGCGAGACCGCGCGCCACATCGCGACCCTCGTCGCCGGCGGGCTGGGGTGTCGTCGTCACCCACGGCAACGGCCCGCAGGTCGGGTTCATCCTGCTGCGCTCGGAGCTCGTGCCCGCCGACGCGCCGATCCCCAAGCTCAGCCTCGAGATGTCGGTCGCCGATTCGCAGGGCGGCATCGGTCACATCCTGTGCCAGGCCCTGCTCAACGAGCTGGCCGCGCGCGGGCCTGCCGGACCGCGTCGTGTGCGTGCTGACCCACGTCGTCGTCGACACGGACGATCCGGCCTTCGCGCCGCCCGACCAAGCCGATCGGTCCGTTCTACACGGCCGAGCAGGCCGACGATCGGACGGCGCAGCGACGGCTGGACGATGATCGAGGACTCCGGCCGCGGCTATCGGCGGGTCGTCGCCTCGCCCGAACCGATGCGGATCGTCGAGAGCGCCCAGATCCGCACGCTCGTGGACGCGGGCTTCGTCGTGATCGCCGTCGGCGGCGGCGGCGTCGCCGTCGTCGAGACGGCGCCGGGTCGGTATCGCGGCGTCGAGGCCGTCATCGACAAGGACCGCGCGTCGGCGCTCCTCGGCGCCAGCCTCGACGATCCCGCTCCTCGTCCTGTCGACCGGCGTCGAGCAGGTCGCCGTCCAGTTCCGCCAGCCGGACGAGCGCTGGCTCGACCGGATCACCGACGAGCGAGGCCGCGGGCTACCTCGCCGACGGCGAGTTCCCGAAGGGCTCGATGGGCCCGAAGGTCGAGGCGGCGATCCGATTCCTGGAGCTCGGGGGGCGAGGAGGTGCTCATCACCACCCCGGCGTCGCTCGAGCGGGCCATCGCCGGGGAGACCGGGACGCGCATCGTCCCGGATCGACGAGGCGAACAGCACCAGGCGCATCGAAGGAGGCCAGACCGATGATCTCCGTCAAGGCCGAACCGTACGAGTTCGAGTTCGATCCCGAGCGCGCACGGCGCTGGTCATGATCGACTTCCAGCGCGACTTCGTGTATCCGGGCGGGTTCGGTGAGTCGCTCGGCAACGACACGTCGTTCCTGCTCGAGGCGCTGCCCGCCGGCCGAGCGCGTCCTCAAGGCCTGCCGCGCCGCCGGGATCTTCGTCATCCACACCCGCGAGGGCCACCGCGCCGACCTGTCCGACCTGCCGCATCACGAAGTACGAGCGCGGCCAGCCGGCGCTCCACATCGGCGACCCGGGCCCGATGGGCCGCCTGCTGGTCCGCGGCGAGCACGGCCACGACATCGTCGAGGAGGTCTACCCGATCGAGGGCGAGCCGGTCATCGACAAGCCGGGCAAGGGCGCGTTCTACGCCACCGACCTCGACG
Organism: uncultured Chloroflexia bacterium; assembly: GCA_963714835.1. Taxonomy (GTDB): domain Bacteria; phylum Chloroflexota; class Limnocylindria; order Limnocylindrales; family CSP1-4; genus CAKKPP01. The sequence goes on along the minus strand of CAVQPX010000001.1, from coordinate 105,828 downwards.
CGATCCTCAAGAACCGCGAGCATCCGCTGGCTGATCGTGTGCGGCGTCACGACCGAGGTGTGCGTCCAGACCAGCGTTCGCGAGGCGAACGATCGCGGCTACGACTCGCTCGTGCTGTCCGACGCGACCGGCTCGTACTTCCCGGAGTTCCAGCGGGTCGCCCTCGAGATGATCAAGGCCCAGGGCGGCATCTTCGGCTGGGTCAGCGACTCGGCCGCGTTCCTCGACGCGCCTCGGCGCGCGAATTCCCGGACGCCGTCGCCGCGGCGGCCGGCGATGCGTCTGATGCCTATCCGTGATCGAGGTCGTCGGAGGGAGTGCGACGGAGGGGGTCCACGGCGACGAGAGGGAGGTTCTCGCGACGTGACCACGATGACCGGGACGTCGAAGCCCAGGCTCTGGGTGCCGGGCGACTGGAACGCATTCTTCGGCCTCGGGCACGAACGTCCTGCTCAACGTCCTCGTGCTGTCCGGGCTTGCCCTGTTCGTGGTGGGCATGGACAGCGACACCGTCTTCGGGCGGATCCTGCCGGCGCTGGCGATCGCGCTGCCGCTGGGCAACCTGTTCTACGCGTACCTGGCCTATCGGCTGGCGCAGCGGACCGGCCGCGACGACGTCACGGCCATGCCGTACGGCCCGAGCGTCCCGCACTACTTCTTCGTGACGTTCGTGATCATGCTGCCGATCGTCCTGCGCGGCGGGTCGCCGCTCGAGGCCTGGATGGCCGGTCTGGCCTGGGCGTTCATCGTCGGCGTGATCATCCTCATCGGCGCGTTCATCGGTCCGGCCATCCGCCGGTTCACGCCCGCGCGCCGCGATGCTCGGCACGCTGGCCGGCATCTCGATCGCGTTCATCTCGATGCGCCCGGCGTTCCAGATGTTCGAGGTGCCGTGGATCGCGCTGCCGGTCTTCGGCGATCATCCTGCTGTCGTGGACGGCGGGCGTGCGGATGCCGGGCGGCGTCCCCGGCGGCCTGCTGGCGGTCGTCGTCGGCACGGTCACTCGGCTGGGTCGCCTACCTGTCCGGCGCCTGGACCGGGATGGATCCGGCGGCCGTCAGTGCCTCGTTCGAGCAGTTCGGCATCCACCTGCCGATCCCCGGGCACCGAGGTCCTGAGCGGCCTGTCGGAGATCCTGCCGCTGCTCGTGACGGCGATCCCGCTCGGCATCTACAACTTCACCGAGGCGATGAACAACGTCGAGAGCGCCTCGGCGGCCGGTGACGACTACAACCTGCGCCACATCCTCGCTCGCCGACGGCGGCGGTGCCATCATCGGCTCGTTCCTCGGCAGCCCGTTCCCGCCGGCCGTGTACATCGGCCATCCCGGGCTGGAAGGCCGTCGGCGGGCGCATCGGCTACTCGCTCGCGACCGGCGTCGTCGTCGCGGTCATCTGCCTGTTCGGCCTCGTCGGGCCTGTTCCTGGCGGTCATCCCGATCCAGGCGCTCGTGCCGATCCTGCTGTTCATCGGTCTGGTCATCGGCGCCCAGGCGTTCACCACGACGCCGGCCCGCCATGCGCCGGCCGTCGTCCTGGCGATGCTCCCGAACATCGCCTCGTGGGCCCAGGGCCAGATCGACGGCGCGCTCGGCGCTGCCGGGACGAGCGCCGGGAGCCGTCGGCAACGGGCCGCTCAGCGACGCCGGCGTGATCTACGACGGGATGGCCATCTTCGGTGGCGGCGCCGTCGTGGCCGGGCTCGATCCTCGGTGCGATCGCGGTGTTCATCATCGACCGGGAGTACAGCCGGGCGATCGTCTACTCGGTCGTCGGGGCGATCCTCGCCCTGACCGGCTTCATCCACGCGCGCAGCTCATCGTGTCCGTCGTGGACGGGGCGATCGTGTTCGGCACGCCGAACGCGGTCTTCCTCGGCTACCTGTTCGCGGCCGTCGTCTTCTGGGTCGTCGCCTGGCGCGAAGGCCACGGGTCGCGTCGCCGACTTCCGGACGGCCCTGACGACGCCGCCGCCGGATCCCGAGGCGGAGACGGCGAGCGGCCTACCATCCGATCGCGTCCGTCGCCATCGTCCATGTCCGGCGAGGACCCGCGGCCTTCCCCCCGAGGCCGGGGTCCCCGCAGCCCCACTCGCACGGAGGCACGATGTCCAGCGAACTCTTCGTCAACGGCACGCTCATGCGCGGCCTCGAAGCTCCACGCGAACCTCGACGGCGCGACCTTCCTCGGGCGCGTTCCGGACGGCGCCGCGCTACCGCATCTTCTCGATCGGCGACGTCCATCCCGGGCATGTTCGAGGTCGACGAGGGCGAAGCGAGCGGGATCTCGGTCCCCGGCGAGCTGTACGACATGCCCGACGAGGTCTGGGCGCGCGTCGAAGTCGGGAGAGCCGCCCGGGCTCTATCGCGGCCCGGTCGAGCTCGAGGACGGCCGGACCGTGCCCGGGCATCCTCTTCCCGCGCGAGATGACCGACGGCCACCGCGAGATCACCGAGTTCGGCGGCTGGCGCGAGTACATGGAGGCCCGCGAAACCACGCCCTGAAGCCATGCCCTGGTCGACCGACGCGACCGCCGCAGCCGTGGGTGCGAGCCGACGGCCGGTCGAGCGGACCGCCTGGGGTAGAATGCCGGGCGCACTGGCGAGTGGCCAAGCGGTAAGGCGCCTGACTCTGGATCAGGAGATCGAAGGTTCGAATCCTTCCTCGCCAGCCATCACCCCATCGGCGGGATCGCGCGCTGCCATGACGTCCCGGCGCAGCCGGCGTCGCCTGCCGTGGAGCGCCTGCCGAGCATGATCAAGGGCAGCCCGTGACCGACCGATCCGACGGAACCGATCCGGCCGCCGCGTCGAGCGAATCCGCGAATGACGCGATCGCCGACCCGTCGTCCGCCGACGGCCCCGGAGCCCGGGACGGACGCGACGCTCGCGGCGCCGCTCCAACCGCGGACTCGCCCGCCGATCGACGCGCGTTCCTCAGCGACCTGTCCCGTGAAGCGGTTTCGACTGCCGGCCGCGTCGCCGGCTTCTCGGCCATGCTCCGCCGCTCCGTCTTCGCGGCCGGGGAGGCCGCCGCTGAGAGCCTGTCGACCGTGGGCCGCGACCCGGCCGCCCAGGAGTCGCCGGAGCCTGCGCCGGCCCCGCCCGGATCCATCGGCGCACCGGAGGCGCCGGTGTCAGCCTCAGCGCCGATCGCCGAGGCGTCGACGACGTTGCCGCCAGCTCCGCCCGACCCGGTGGCGAAGCTGACCGAGGACCAGCGGGCGTTCCTGTCGGAGATGGCCAGGGCCACGCTCGCGGTCAACGACCCGGCCGGCTCCCCCCAGTTGACCAGCTCCGCATACCACTGGGATGGAGCCGTGTTCCGCCTCCCCGGCCAGCAGTTCTCGCTGCGCGTGGCGAACATCGAACGCGATCCACGGGTCGGCCTGTTCATCGAGGACCCGTCGTCCGACACGTCGGTGGCGATCACGGGCGTCGCAACGGCCGTCTATGGCGACCAGGTCGAGACCGGGATGCTGCTCATCCTCGGACGGGACACGAGTCCGGCCGCTGCCCTCAGGCGTTGGGCCGAGCTCGCTGCGAGCGGCGACCGGATGGTGATCGAGGTCCGCCCGACGCGCTTCGTCTGGCGAGCCGGCTGAGCGCGACTGCGAGCCGGCTGAGCGCGACGCGGGTTGCCCTTCGCGGGCGGCGCGGCCGACGGGCTCAGCGGTTCCGGACGGGCTTCAGCTGTTGATGCGCTGACCCGACTCGCGCGAGAAGAGATGGATCGCGGACGGTCGCAGCTCGGCGGTGACCTTCTGCCCGACCGATAGCTGAAGATCCGGGTCCACCCTCGCGACGATCATCGCCGCGCCGGCATCGAGCTCCACGAACGTGTCCGATCCGATGGGCTCGGTCAGCCCGATCGTCGCGCTGAACGACGTCCTCGCCGGCGTGCCCGCTCCCGAGTGGAGCGTCACGTCCTCCGCCCGGACGCCGAGCGCGACGGTCGACCACTCCCCGTCCTCGAGGCCGAGGGCTGCGGCGGGCCCAAGATCGATCCGGAGGTCGGGATGGACGAATGTCACGCCGTCGGCTCCACGCTCGAGCGTCCCATCGATGCAGGCTCATCTTCGGCTTCCCGACGAACTCGGCCACGTAGATCGTCCTGCGGCTTCCCATAGATGTCGACCGGCGACCCCGACTGGATGATCTTGCCGGCGCGCATGACGCAGATCATGTCCGAGAGCGTCATCGCCTCTTCCTGGTCGTGCGTCACGAACACACTCGTCGTCCCGAGGGCGAGGTGAAGGTGCTTCACCTCGGTGCGCATCCGGGCGCGCAGCGATGCGTCCAGGTTGCTGAACGGTTCGTCGAGCAGGAAGACGAGCGGCTGCTTGACCAGCGCGCGGCCGAGGGCGACACGCTGCTGCTGCCCACCCGACAGCTGCGCCGGCTTCCGATGGAGCAGGTGCCCGATATCGAGCATCTCGGCGACCGCCGTGACGCGCTCGGTGATCTGCGCGGGCGGCTGCCGGCGGAGCTTGAGCGAGAAACCGATGTTCTCGAACACGGTCATGTTCGGATAGAGCGCGTAGCTCTGGAAGACCATCGCCATCCGCCGCTCGTTGGGTGGCACCCGCGTGACATCGCGATCGCCCAGATGGATCGACCCGGCGTCGGGCCGGTCGAGCCCGGCGATCAGGTTCAGGGTCGTACTCTTGCCACAGCCGGACGGGCCAAGGAGCGTGACGAACGCGCCATCCGGCACTTCGAGATCCAGGTCGTCGACCGCCCGCACCGGGCCATAGCGACGCGCGAGGTTCCGAAGGCTGAGTGATGCGACGACCATTGACCCTCTCCGAGACTGACGGGCGCCGATGCACCACAACGTAGATTGTCGACAATCTACCGGCGCACGACGTCGACCGTCAAGACGGCGAGGACCCTCGGGCCGCCATCGGAGACCCCGATCGGCGCGACTTGTGGAGACGCCACCAACTCGGTAAGGTCGTCGTGTCGCCAGCCGGATTGTCGACAGTATCCCGCCCGAAGCGCCCGAGTAGAAGGGAGACGATGCGGTTCGTCGCTGCGCTGTCCCGTCCCCGCCGGCTTGCCCTCATCGCGGTCGTGGCCCTTGTGGGAGCCGCGGTCCTCGTCGTCGCCGGTAGACCGCTGCCCTCCACCCCGGTCTCGCCGCCACCGGCTGCCGCCGCGCCGGTGCTCTGCATGGACGTTGCCGCTGCCCGCGGACTCACCTTTCGGGGCGCCTACGGGACGACGCCCGGCGGCACGGACCCGATGGCCGCAGTGATGCTGCGCAACATGGGCAACGGCGCTGCGGTCGCGGATGTCTTCGATGACGGGAGCCTCAGCGTGCTGCTCCTCGGCCAGCTCGGACACCCGAATCGACTCTTTCGTAATCAGCTGACCCAGACAGGGGCGGCCGGCTTCGTGGATGTGACCGAGGAGGCCGGCTTGGCCAACGACGGCGGCAGCCGCGCTGCGACGTTCGCCGACCTCGACGACGACGGCCGGCTCGATCTCATCGTCATGAACGACTGGGACGGGGCGGATGGCGGGAGCCCCTCGAAGGTCTACCGGAACGCCGGCGATGGCACCTTCGTGGATGTGACCGCTGGATCGGGTTTCGATCCGATGGGCTACCTGGTGGGCGGGCTGTCGCTGGCCGACTACGACCGCGACGGCCTGCTCGACATCTACGTGACCTACTGGACGATGGAGCTCGGTGGCGACCCTGCACGCGAGGCGATGAGCATCAAGGGTCGATTCCCGGGCATGAACCGGCTCTACCGCAACCTCGGGGATTTCCGCTTCGACGACGTGACGAACGACGCTCACCTCGGCCAGATCACCGCGGACAGCTTCAGCTCGGTCTTCGCCGACTTCACCGGGGATGGTTGGCCCGATCTGTATGTCGCGCGCGACCACCGGGCCGATCTCTTTTTCGAGAACCTGCACGGCGAGTTCCGCTTCGCGTCGGACGAGTACGGCGTCGATCACGTCGGCAACGACATGGGGATCGCCGTCGCCGATCTGGGGAGCGACGGGTTCCTCGACCTCTATGTCACGAACATCACCGATCCCAACAGGGAGTTCGGTACGGGATCGGGGAACACGCTCCTCGTCGGGGGTCGAGGGGTCGACGGGAGCCTCACCTACAGCGACGACGCGGAGCCGATGGGCGTCATGGACACCGGCTGGGGCTGGGGCGCCGCATTCACCGATGTCGACCTCGACGGCCGGCTGGATCTCTACGTCGTCCAGGGCATGCAGGAGTTCATCGGGCAGAAGAGCCCGGAGCTGCGCGACCAGGCGGCACGGCTGTTCCTGGGGATCGGCGGGAACGCGTTCACGCCCGCCCTCGACGATGGCTGCGGGATCCCGGGCGACCAGCGCGCGGTGATCCCGTTCGACTACGACCGCGATGGAGCCCCCGACCTGCTCGTGACCCAGGTCGCGTACGCGACGGCACTGCTCGAGAACCAGACCTCGGACCGCCACTGGTTGACGATCGATCTCAGCCGGGCCGGCGCGGCGGCGGCGGGAGCCCGCGTCACGGTGGACGCCGGGGGCACCCTCTCGACCCAGGTGTCGCTCCTGGGAGGCAGTTACCTGGCCGGGATGCCCCAGGAGCTCTACTTCGGGCTCGGCGATGCCTCCTGGGCCGACGCCGTCACCGTGACGTGGGGCGATGGGTCGGTCAGTGCGCTCGGCGCGATCGCGGGTGACCAGGTCCTGCGCATCACCCAGGACGGCATCGTGCCGTGATGGGAAGGCAGGTCCGATGGGCGCAGGTCGGCCCCGTCGTCCTCGTGGCGCTCGTCGTCGCGCTCGTCGCCGGCCTCGTCCTCGTGGGATCGGCCCAGGCGCAGGCCCCGGCACGCTGGCACCCGCTGCTCATGGGCAGCCCGGGGAGGTCCGCGTCGCTCCGAGCGTGGAACCGGGATCCAGCGAGGATCGCGTCGAACTCGATCAGGTCGTGGCGGGCCAGGCTGGGGCGTCCTTCCTGGGCCCGCAGATCGAATACTGGACGGCCGTCCCCTCCCCCGTTCGCTGGAATGAGATCCTGCTGACGGCAGTCCGTGATGCGAATACCAATCCCGTCCGCGTCTCGCGGACGTTGGGACTCCTGAACGCGGCGATGTACGACGCCATCATCGCGACCTGGGACGCGAAGGTCGCGTACCCGCGGTCGTCGCCGGCGGACCGCGACTCCCGGGTCGAGAAGCTCGCTCCAGCCGACGACCTGTCGAGCCATGCGTCGGTCGACGCAGCTGTCGCGGCCGCGGCCGCCGCCATCCTGTCGGCGATCTATCCCGATCGCTCTGAGACCTTCGAGAAGCACCGCGCCGCAGCGCTCGACGTCCGGCTCGTCTCCGGGGCTCACACCCCATCGGACGTCGCCGCGGGTGTCGAGATCGGTGAGGCCGTGGCGGCGCTTGCGATCGAGCGGTCGCGGACGGACGGCGGATCGACCTTCTGGCAGGGCACCGCCCCTACGGGCCCGGGGATGTGGGCCCCGGCGCTCGCATCGCGCAACGATCAACCGATCGAGGCGCTCGCAGGGACGTGGCGGCCATGGCTCCTCAAGAGCGGCTCGGACCTGCGTCCCGGGCCGCCCCCGGCCTACCTCTCCGAGGCGTGGCAGACAGAAGCGGATGAAGTGGTTCGCGTCAACGAGCAGCTCACCAACGAGCAGGTCCGGATCGCGCGGTTCTGGGCCGACGGCGCCGGGACTGACACGCCGCCCGGTCACTGGATGCGGATCGGCATCGATCTGACGGTCCGCGACGCGCTGCCGGTCGCCACCACGGCGCGCGTCCTGACCCACCTCGCGATCGCGCAGGCGGACGCCTTCATCTCGTGCTGGGATGCGAAGTTCACGTACTGGTCCGGCCGGCCGACCGCGCTGATCCCCGGCTTCGCTTCGACGGTCATCACCCCGAATTTCCCGTCGTACACGTCCGGCCACGCCACGCTCTCCGGCGCCAGCGCCGAGGTCCTCGCCTCGTTCTTCCCGTCCGACCGCGAGATCCTGATGGCACAGGGCGACGAGGCGACGATGTCGCGGCTCTATGGCGGGATCCACTGGCGAAGCGACAACGAGGTGGGGTTCGCCATCGGCCGGGAGATCGGCAAGCGATCGATCGCCCGCGCATCAGCCGACGGGAGCCTCCCGTGAGCGCTGCCGTGGAGCCGGGGATTTCCGGGCTATTGTTGACAATCGACAGTCGACATGCCAATCATCATCAGGCTCGCCGGGGTCGCCCGGACATTGGCGCGGATCCATTGGAGGCAGGCAACCCATGGCGCTAGCCGGGGCGGCGATCAGTCGAAGGGCGGGCCGCATCTCGCGCCGCCTCGACCGGCTGACGGAGCGGAGCTTCGCCCTCCTGGTCTCGGTGCCGGGTTTCATCCTCGTCGGGATGATCGTGCTGCCGCCGACCCTCGCGGTCTTCGGTCTCAGCCTGTTCCGCATCGAGCTGGCGAAGGACGACCTGACACCGTTCGTCGGGCTGTTCAACTACACGACCCGCCTCCCGATCGACGGCGAGGTCCTGGCCGCCATCCCACGGACGATCGGCTTCGCGGCGATGTCGACCGCGATCACGCTGCCGCTCGCCCTGGTCACGGCCCTTGCGCTGAACCGCGGCTTCCGCGGCGTGTCGATCTTCTTCATGGGCCTGCTCATGCCGTGGGCCGTGGCATCGATCGTCGCCGGCATCTTCTGGCGGTTCATCTTCGACACCAATCACGGCATCGCGAACGGCGTCCTCATCTTCGCCGGTGTCCTCGACGAGCCGCTGAACTGGCTCGCCAACACCGTCCAGGCCGTCGCGATCGCCCTGGTGGCGCAGTCGTGGCGATCCGTCCCGCTGCTGACGGTGCTCCTGCTTGCCGCCCTCCGGACCATCCCGGAGGCGCTCTACCGGGCCGCGCGGATGGACGGCGCCACGGCCTGGGAGTCGTTCCGGTACATCACCCTGCCGGCCATCAAGAACACCGTGATCGTGGTGGGTGTCCTCCAGGTGATCATCAGCCTGCAGGTCTTCGATCTCCTGTTCAGCCTCACCAGCGGCGGTCCGGGACGCGACACCTACGTGCTGATCATGGCGATCTACACGACGACCTTCGAACAGATCAGCCTCGGCTACGGTGCCGCGATCACGGTCGTGCTCTTCGGGATCATCGTGGTGGCCAGCCTCCTGATGCTGCTCGTCCTGCGCCGCGGTCAGCAGGCGCCCCCGGCGGTGGATGAGGACGCCGAGAATGCGGCCGCATCCGCGCGGACCTCGCTCCGCCTCGATGCGCTGGCGACGACCGTCGCTCGGGCGACCGACGGGCAACCCGATGTCGAGCGACGTCGATCCAGGCTCAGATTGCCGAGCGTGGTGAGTCGCGTGCTGTTCGGTGTCGGGGTATCGGCCCTGTTCTTCTTCTTCTTCGCACCCATCGCGTGGATGCTCATCGCGAGCCTCCAGCCCTTCCAGGCCCTCACCCACCAGCCGCCGCGGCTGACGACGGATCTCTGGCTCGACGGGTACCAGATCATCGCGGCCGACCCGCGCTGGGTGGGCTCACTCTGGGTCAGCCTGCAGACGGCGCTCCTGACGACCCTCTTCGTGATCGTGCTCGCCGCGCCGCCCGCGTATGCGCTCGCCCGCTTCGAGCTCCCCGGCAAGGCGCGGATCCTCGCGCTGCTCATCCTCATCCAGATGGTCCCGGCCATCGTCATGGCGATCCCCGTCCTGCGGATCTTCCAGATCCTCGGCCTCACCGACACCGTGGCTTCGCTGGTCATCGTCAACGTGGCCTTCTGGCTGCCGCTGATCATCTGGCTGCTGCGCAACTTCTTCATCGACGTCCCGGTGTCGCTCGAGAAAGCTGCCCGGATCGATGGATGCTCACGGCTCGGGACGCTGTTCCGCGTCACCATCCCGGCTGCGCGACCCGGCCTTGCCGCGGCGGCGATCCTGATCCTGATCGGGACGTGGAACGAGTTCCTGTTCGCGGTGATCCTCGGCAACCGCGAGGCGGTCACGATCACCCGCCTGATCACCGGCATCCAGAACTTCCCCGGGCCGCTCAACCAGATGCCGGACCCGAACCTTCTGGCTGCTGCGGCGATGGTCGCGGTGGCCCCCTGCCTGCTTCTCGTCCTCTTCTTCCACCGCCGGATCATCACCGGCCTAGCAGGAGGGTTTGTGAAGGGATGACGAAAGGGGCCAAAGGCTCAGGCAACGATGCTCATCAATCGCCGTATGTGGAGGACACGATGACCGACCAGAATCTACCGCCGATCGGGCGCTCGCTCTCGGCCCTGAGCCGCCGCGACGTGCTGAAGGGCGGGCTCGTCGCCGGCAGCGCGGCCTTCATCGCGGCGTGTGGCGCCGCGGCGACCGCTTCGCCCGCCGGACCCGCGACACCCGCGCCCACGCTGGCGCCGGGCGCGACGCCGACGCCGACCCCTGAGCCGGTGAGCTACGCCGGAGTCACCCTCAACAACCACACCGGTGGATACTCGATCCCCGCCTATCAGCTCGGACTCGATGCCTGGAAGGCCGAGACGGGAGGCAACGCGACCTTCACGAACATCCCGTTCGACGAGAAGCCCGTGAAGCTGGCGAGCTTCATCGCGACGCAGGACTCCTCGTGGGACCTGCACTACACCTACGACAACTTCATGCAGCGCTTCGGCGCACGCCTGCTGCTGCCGCTCGAGGGCAACTACACGGGCGACCTGAGCGACTTCGTCAACGGAGCGCTCGCGGGATTCACCAGCCAGACCGACCAGGTCCTGCGCGGCCTGCCGATCCACTTCAGTGCGTGGCTGTGGACGTGGAACCCGGAACTGTTCGCGAGGATCGGCGAGGACGGTGCCAATCCCCCGGACACCTACGAAGCGTTGTTCGCGCTGACGCCGAAGTTCGTCGCTGAAGGCATCATCCCGTGCGCCCAGCCCTGGCAGGGCGCCGGCGGGACGTTCGCCAAGCTGTACTGGACCCACATCTACAACTCCACCGGCCATCCGATGTTCTCCGACGATCGGACCCAGCTCATGTTCGACGGCCCGGAGGGACTCTCGGCCTTCCAGACGATCGAGGCCGGCCTCAAGAGCGGCTGGTGGGATGCGCGCTACCTGAACATCACCAACGAGCACGAGGCGTACGTCGAGTTCGCCAAGGGCAACATGGCCACGGTCATGCACTCGGAGTCGGCCATCGAGCCGACCGAGAAGGAGCTCGTCGCCGCCGGCAAGCTGGCAACGCGCCAGTTCCCGGGGATCACGCCCGGCTCGACCGGCTCAGCCCAGGGTGCCGACGGCACCGGCGTCAACAAGTGGACGAAGCAGCCCGAGGCGTCCTGGAGCTACTTCAACCGCACGTTCACCCCGGACGTTGCGCTGGCGATCAGCCTGCACGAGCCGGAGCTCTATCCGCCAACGCGGAACTCCGTCTACGCGAACCCCGACGTCATCGCGGCGCAGCCGCTCATCCCGGCGCATCAGGCCCAGGCCAAGGGCGCCACGAACCTGTGGTCGACCCCGTACGACTACGCCCCCGTCTTCGACGACGTCGTCAACAAGATGATCAAGGGCGAGTACTCGGCCCAGCAGGCACAGGACGCCGCTGTCGCCGGTGTCCAGGAGGTCATCATCAAGTACCTGAGCGCCTAAGCCGGCGCCCTACCGGCCGGCTCCGCCGGTCGAACGATCGAGAACCCGGCACAGGGCGAGCGTGATCGCCCTGTGCCCATGTCCGGGAGACCCCCATGTTCGCAACGCTCGCCGCCGCCTATGCCCGGGAGCCGCGTGCCGGCGAACCCGACGTCCTCACCGATGCCGACCGACGCCTGTCGGCCGGCGAGCTCGACGCGGACGGGCACCAGGCGATCACCCGGGAGTTCGGGCTCGTCGTCCTTGCCGAACAGGAGAGCGCCGGCCTGGGGGTCCTGACGGACGGTGCCGTCGCCCACGAGGATCGGCTGCAGGAGCTCGTTCACGGCTTCGGCGGGACGAGCGGCGACAGCGTGGTCACGCTGCCCGATGGATCGATGGCCCGATCACCCCGCTTCGAGAAGGCACCCGCGTGGACCGGACCGATCACCGTCGACCAGTGGCGCTGGGCCGACGAGACCACCGACCAGCTCGTCAAGCAGGTCGTCATCGGGCCGTACACGATCGCTCGCCTCGCCGAGACCGGCGGTGCCCGACGGGAGGTCCTTGCCCTCGGCCTCGCCGAGGCGCTCAACCTCGAGATCCGCGCCCTGGCGGCCGCGGGCTGCCCGCTCGTGCAGGTCGACGAGGGAGCGCTGACCTCGCTGGGAGCCGACGACGCGGAGTGGGCACTCTACGCGGAGACACAGCGACGCCTCACCGAGGGCCTGGACGACCTGCATCTCAGCCTCGGCCTCTATGCCGGTGCGGTTCCTGCCGCGGGCCACGCAAGCATCCTTGGCGGGCCGTATCGAAGCTACCTCGTCGACGCGCTGGCCGGACCGGACACCTGGCGCTTCATCGCGGCGATCCCCGCCGAGATGGGCGTCGTCGTGGGTGCGGCCGATGCGGCGGATCCGAGCCGCGACGAGACCGAGGTCATGGTCTGGGCGGCCGCGTGGGCCGGGGCCGGCGGGCGCGGCGCCGAGCGGATCGGGTTGGCGCCCAACGGGAGCCTCCGAGGCGTCGGCCGTCACGCCGCACGGCGCAAGATCGAGCGCATGGGCGAGGCCGTGGGGATCGCGTCGATGGGACCGCTGGACGAAGTCGCCGATTCCCTCGACCCCATCCCGCTGGAGAGCAAGATGGCGCCCCTGCGGCGGCTCGCCGAAGCCGTGGAGGCCGCCCGGTCGAGCGCCTAGGGCAGGCGAGATGGCTACGGGGCGAGCCGAGCCTCGGGGTTGACGACATTCAGGGGCCGCTCGCCCTTGATGAAACGATGGGCCTCTTCGGCCGCCTGCACGGCGAGGTCGCGGCGCGCCTCGTGTGAGTACCACGCCACGTGCGGGGTCAGGAGGACGTTCGGACGCGCAAGGAGGGGACGCGCCAGGTCCGGAGTCGGCTCATCCTCGAGCACGTCCAGGCCCACCGCTGCGACTCGACCCGTGTCCAGGGCCGCTTCGAGCGCGCCGAGGTCCACGATCCCGCCGCGGCTCGTGTTGACGAGGACGAGCCCGTCCTGCGTGGTCGCGAGCCGGTCACGGTCCACGAGGTGGGCCGTCTGTGCGGTGAGTGGGCAGTGCAACGTGATCGCGTCGCTGGTGGCGAACAGCTCGTCCACGCCCACCGGTTGGACGCCCGCCGCGATGAGGACCGCATCGGCTACGAACGGATCGTGCGCCACAACCTCGAATCCGAACGCCAGGGCGCGCTGTGCGACCGCGCGACCGATCCTCCCGAACCCCACGATCCCGAGGCGGCGCCCGCGGGCTCGTCGGACCGGCGGCAGAAGGTCCGGGGCGACCCATGCACCGGCCTGCCAGATCCGTTCGAGCTCGGACACCCGCCGCCACGCCGCCATGAGCAGGAGCGTGGCGTGGTCGGCCACTTCGTCGACACAGTAGTCGGGCACATTGACGACCCAGATCCCGGCGGCCGTCGCGGCGTCCACATCGATGATGTCGTAGCCGATCCCGGCGCGGACGAGGGTGCCGGTCTTGCCGCCCGTCCGGGCGAGGGCCGCGATCTCCGGGGCGCGGAACGGCAGGACGCCGACGATGGCCGCCCGATACCCGGCCGCGATCGCGGCCGCCTCGGCCGATCCGGTTCCCGCAGGCAGGACCTCCACCTCGACACCGCGCGCGCGCAGGAGGTCGATCCCCGGACGCAGGAGCGCCTCGGAGTCGGTGACGACGATGCGTTCGTCGGTGAGTCCGGGCATCGCACCCTCACTGGTCATGAACGGCTCCTGAACAGCCGCGGATCTCGTAGATTGTCGACAATGTACACTGTCGGCTCATGGTGCGGAGTCCATCACACGGAACGGGAGACCAGCCACGATGAGCGACGGAACGATCGGTTTCGGGATCCTCGGCTCCGGCAACATGGCTCGCGTCTACGCCGACGCGCTGGCCACGCAGGTCAGCTCCGGCAAGCTGGTCGCGATCGCCCTTGGGACCCGTGCCGCCGGTCTCGCTGCCGAATTCGGCGTCGACGATGAGCCGTCCGTGGAGCGCCTGGTCGAACGCGACGACGTGGACGCGGTCATCATCGCGACCCCCCACTCCACGCACCTCCCACTGGCGCTCATGGTCGCGGCGGCCGGAAAGCACGTCTATCTCGAGAAGCCCATGGCGCTCGACGTCGCCGAGTGCGACGCGATCATCGAGGCGTGTCGCACCGCAGGCGTCCAGCTCACCGTCGCCAAGCAATCGCGCTACATGGAGATGTCCATGCGGGCCAAGTCGTATCTCGACGACGGCCGGATCGGCGAGCTCCTGTTCATCCGCCCATCGAGCGTGACGCCGGGCTCAGGGTTCGTGAATGTGCCGCAAAGCTGGCCGACCGATCCGCGCGAGGGCGACGCCTTCCTCGACTGGGGCTCGCACGCGTGCGACGCGATCCGCTGGCTGAGCGGCGCCGAACCGGTCCGGCTCTACGCCGACTACGAGAACTTCACGGGCCTTGCCCTCGAGAGCCCCACGGCGATGGTCCAGATCCGCCTCTCGAACAAGGCGATCGCCCAGATCCTCCTGTGCTACGAGATCGGACCGTCGGGGTTCGGCACGCAACGGAACAACCAGTACCAGGTCGTCGGGACCGAGGGTTCGATCTTCTGGGACCTCGATCGGATCGAGTTGCTGACCGGCGCGCGCAACGCGGAGGTCTGGGAGCTCCCGAGCTGGACCCTCCCCGACTTCAAGCCGCGCGATCCGCGCCGGATCGGGAACAGCGCGCGCCAGGTCGAGGAGTTCGCGGTCGCGCTGCGCACCGGTGGGGCGCTGGCGATCACGGGCGCCGATGGGCGGGCGGCGATCGAGATGACCCAGGCGGCGCGCCTCTCGGCGCGTACGGGACTGGCCGTCAGCCTGCCCCTGGCGGATCGCGCTCCCGGATGAGGATCACGGACGTCCGGACGATGCTCCTCGAGGGGCCGGATCCGCATGGGGTCGGCGGGATCGAACGGATCTGGGGCGTGCGGATCGTCCGGGTGGACACCGACGCCGGGATCTACGGGCTCGGCGAGGCGGGCAACATGTTCGGCGACGGCCAGGGGATCGCCTACGCCCGCGAGTGGCTCATCGGGCGCGATCCACTGACGGTCCGGCCGTTCGTCCGGGCGATGCTGTCCGGCGGCCTGCCCCCATTCGATCCGCAGATGAGCGCGACGGCGACGGTGGACGGTCCGATGGCATGGGCCGTCTCGGGGATCGAGATGGCGCTCCTCGATCTCGCGGGCAAGGCGCTGGGCACGCCCACCTACAACCTCCTCGGCGGGGCCTTCCGCGATCGGATCCGGGTCTACCTCGATCGGAGCGGCGCCACCGATCCGACGGATCCCGGAGCGTGGCGCGCGCTCGCCGAGCGATCGATCGCCGACGGATTCAGCGACTTCAAGTTCGACGCCGAGTGGATCGCTCCCGACGCGAACGAGGACCCCTGGAACCGGCAGATGCGGAATCGCCAGATCCGGCTCACGTTCGAGCGGCTTGCGGTCGTCCGCGAGGTCGCCGGCCCCGACGCCGAGATCGCCCTCGACGGCCACATGAGCTTCGATGTCGAGACGGCGATCCGTCTTGCCCGCGCACTCGAACCGCTGGCCCTGAAGTGGTTCGAGGATCCCGTCCCGATCCTGAACTTCGATGCCCAGAAGCGAGTGCGCGACGCCAGTCCCATCCCGATCTGCGCGGGCGAGATGCTCGTCCCCGACCAGTTCCGCGAGATGATCGACCGGCGGGCGGTCGACATCATCCATCCCGACCTGCTGTTCGTCGGCGGGCCTCCATGAAGCGCGCAAGGTGGCCGACTACGCCGACCTCAACGCCATCCCGCTGGCCATCCACAACAACGGGTCGGCGCTCAATACGATCGCCGAAGCGCACCTGGCCGCGGCATGCCCCAACTTCATCGGGCTCGAGTACCACTTCTGGGATGCGCCCTGGATCGGACAGGTCGTCCGACGCGAAGGCGTGGGGCTGTTCGATGCCGGCGGGCACGTCCAGCTGACCGATGCGCCGGGGCTCGGCGTCGAGATCGATCTCGAGGTCGCCCGGCGATATCTGGCGTCCGGTGAGTCGCTCTTCTGAGTCCGTCCCACCGGGGCCGCCCGGCGCGACATTGACGAGGTCGCTGCGCCCATCGTAGATTGTCGACAATATGCGCGATAGGCCGGGTCCACCGGTCGAGGCGATCCATCCCGCCACATCGGTCGTCCCGTGACGGCAACCGGCATCGTATCGAGAGGGACCCCCCGACCATGGCCGACATCGCGCTCAAGCTCGAAGGAGTCTCGCGCTTCTACGGCAAGGTCCGGGCGGTCGACAACCTCTCGATCGAGATCCCGTCCGGCTCCTTCGTGACGCTCCTCGGCCCGTCGGGCTGCGGCAAGAGCACGACGCTCAGCCTCATCGCGGGGCTCGACCGCCTCGACGAAGGCCGCATCCTCCTGGGCGACGAGGACATCACGCTCACCCCGCCCAACGAGCGTCGCATGGCGATGGTCTTCCAGAACTACGCCCTCTACCCCCACCTGAACGCCTTCGACAACATCGCGTTCGGGCTCAAGCTCCAGCATCGTCCGAAGCCGGAGATCGAGGCGCGTGTCGGCGCGGTGGCCGACGCCCTCGACATCACCCACCTGATGAAGCGCAAGCCCGGCGAGATGTCGGGCGGCCAGCAGCAGCGCGTGGCCCTGGGGCGGGCACTCGTCAAGGAGCCCCTCGTCTTCCTGCTCGACGAGCCGTTCAGCAACCTCGACGCCGGCCTGCGCAGCCGGATGCGCACCGAGGTCAAGCACCTGCACCTGAAGCTCGGCACCACGAGCGTCTTCGTGACCCACGATCAGGAGGAGGCGATGTCGCTGTCCGACCTGATCGCGGTGATGCGCGACGGCAAGGTCGTCCAGCTCGGGACGACGCGGGAGATCTATCGGGCGCCGAGCGACCTGTACGTCGCGACGTTCGTCGGCAAGCCGAAGATGAGCATCGTGGACGGCACGATCGAGCGAACCGACGGGCAGGTGACCTTCGTCTCGCCCGACCTCCGGATCGACCTCGGGTCCGCCGCCGAGCTCGGGCTGCGCGACGGCGCCTGGCCGCGCGTCGCGCTGGGCGTCCGTGCCGAGGACGTCACGCTCCACGCCAACGGCAGCGCGGCGTTGCCGATCGGGAGCTTCGGCGCCTCCGTGGCGCTCCTGGAGCCCATCGGGTCGGACACGTTCGTGGAACTCGGCGCCGGCGATGCGACCGTCGTGGCCCGCGTCGCGCCAGACGCGAACCTGCGCATCGGCGAGGAGCTCCAGGCCGTCCTGACGCCCGGTCGCATCCACCTGTTCGACCGGGAGAGCGGGCAGCGGATCATCCATTGACCGCGGTGGGGAGCGGGCCCCTGGCCGAACGCGTCGCCGTCGTCACCGGTGCGGCGGGGGGCATCGGGAGCGCGGTCGCCGAGCGCCTGGCGGCCGACGGTTCGACCGTCGTCGTCGTGGACCGGGACGGCCCCGGGGCCGAGCGCGTCGCCAACCGCCTCGTGGACCGACCACGCGTCACGGCCGGATCGCCCGGCGCGTGGGCCCATGAAGCGGACCTTGCCGATCCGGCCGCCTGTCGATCGGCGATCGCCGCCGTCGTCGACCGCCATGGACGTCTCGACATCCTCGTCAACGCGGCAGGCTTCCAGCACGTCGCACCCCTGGTGGAGTTCCCGCTCGAGCGTTGGGACGCGATGCTCGCGACGATGCTCACGGCACCGTTCCTCCTGAGCCAGGCCGCACTGCCGGCGATGATCGCGCAGGGATGGGGCCGGATCGTGAACATCGGGTCCATCCACTCCGTGGTCGCGTCCCCCAACAAGGTCGCCTACATCGCGGCCAAGCACGGGTTGCTGGGCCTCACCCGGGCGATCGCCGTCGAGGCCGGCGCCCACGGGGTCACGTGCAACGCGGTCTGCCCAGCGTACGTGCGAACTCCGCTGGTGGAGACGCAGATCGCCGACCAGGCGCGGACGTCGGGGATCCCCGAGGACGAGGTGCTCGAGCGGATCATGCTGGCCGGCGCGGCCATCCCACGCCTCCTGGAGCCGCACGAGGTGGCCGACTACGTCGGGTTCCTCTGCTCCGATGCCGCCTCCGGCATCACCGGCTCCGCGCAGATGATGGATACCGGGTGGACCGCCCGCTGACCCCCGGCCAGCCTCGCGGCCGGCTCGGCTAGGGACGTCGTCCGGTCGGGAGCACGCGGACCTCGGCGAACGCGCCGTGAGCGGAACTGAACGGCGCACCGAGCTTCGGGACCCAGACATCGTCGAGGAACGGCGATCCGCCGGCCTCGATGCCGTCGACACGCACACCGGCCCGCCCCGCCCCGACGAACATCGCCCAGATGTCCTCCTCGTCGCTGAGGCCGCCATCGCGACCGTCGACCCAGACCGGGGCGGTCACGTCCTCCCAGCGGGCGTGGACGCGCCGGCCCTCCGCCGTCTCGATCCGGAAGCCGAACCCATCGGGACCGAACGGCTCGCGCACGAATGCCGCCGCCTGGGGCGGCCCAGCGGAGCGCATCCGCTCATCGCCCATCGCGCTGAGACGCTCCAGCTGCCGACGCCCGAGATCGAGATCGTCGGTCAGGGTCGCCGTCCATGGGCCGGCCGGACCGTCGGGCAGCTGGATGAGCGCCACGTGGCCCGCGCCCAGCGTCGCCGAGTAGGCGATGGCGTAGAGACTGAGGAACGCGGTCTCGTGGCCCGCCTCGTCATGCAGCGTGATGACGAGGTGATCCCAGCAGTGGGTCACGGCCCCACGATGGACGATCGCGGTCATCCGCCGGCGGCGTCGTCGTTGCCCACGGCCTCAGCCTGGATCGCGGCCCAGACTCGCCGGGCCGTCATCGGGATCGTCCTGAGGCGCGGACCCCCGGACGCGGCGATGGCCGAGGCGATCGCCGCCGGGGCCGGGATGACCGGCGCCTCGCCGATCCCCTTGGCGCCGAACGGGCCGTCCGGCGCCGGGACTTCGACGATCACGGTGTCGATCGGGGGGACGTGCTCGGCGCGCGGCAACGCATAGTCGAGGAACGAGCCACTCACGAGCTGCCCTTCGCCGTCATGGACGAGCGCCTCGTACAGGGCCCAGCCGATCCCCTGCGCGGCGGCACCGCGCATCTGGCCCTCCACGAGCGCCGGGTTCAGCGCACGGCCGACGTCCTGGACGACGACGTAGCCGAGGACGTCCACGGTGCCGCTCGAGCGATCGAGCCGCACGTGCGCCAGGTGCGCGGCAGTGGAGGGGGCGAGGCTCTTCTGGACCGTGGAGGCATGGCCCTCGACTGGTGGGTGCCCGCTGCCGAAGTCGTGCAGCTCGCCGGCCAGGTCCGCGACCGACCGACCGCGTGCCGGCGAACCGAGCGGGCGGACCATGCCGTCGACGATCTCGAGGTCGCCCGGGTCGATCTCCATCTCGATCGCGGCGAAGGCGATGAGCTGCTCGCGAGCGTCGGCGGCGGCGGCCCCGATCGCCTTGCCGGCCGAGTACGTGATCACGCTGCCGCCGCTCATCGGCGACTGCGGGGCGCCGTCCGTGTCGAGGCTGACGACGTCGACCGCACTCACCGGGACGCCGAACGTCTCCGCGGCGATCATGGCGAACGTTCCGGTGGTCCCGCTCATGTCGACCACGCCGGTCATGACCGTGAGCGTCCCGTCCGCATCGAGGCGACACAGCGCCGCGGCCGGCTCTTTGCCGCCCGGCCAGATCCCCGAGCGCGACCCCGACACCCTCGCCGGACGGGAGGGCGGCGCGCTCGCGCCACATCGGGTGCGCGGCAGCGGCTTCCAGGACCTCGCGATGACCGAGGCCCGGCCAGGGATCGCCGTCGACCATCGGGTCGCCGTCCGCGGCGAGATTGCGCAGCCGCAACTCGATCGGATCGAGGCCGAGTCGCTCGGCAAGCTGATCGATGAGCGACTCGATCGCGAACGCGGCCTGCGGTCCGCCGGGCCCGCGATATGAGCCCGTCCCGAACCGGTTCGTACGCACGCCGTACGCGCGGACGTCGACGGCACCCCAGCGATAGGGCCCGCCGACCAGCACGGCGGCGATCCCCTCGATGGACCACTCGATGTAGGCGCCGGCATCGAAGCGCAGGCGCGCGTCGAGGCCCGGTGAGGATCCCGTCCGCAGTCGCTCCGATGCGAACGTCCATGAGCGAGCCGGGCGCGGGATTCGTTGCCGCGATGTCCTCGCGCCGCTCGAGGGCAAGACGGACCGGGCGGCGGAGGGCGAGGGCGGCTCCGGCCACGAGCGGATCCACCACGAGGATCTTCGACCCGAAGGAGCCGCCGAGCGGCGCGCCCATGACCCTGATCGAAGAGACCTTGCGTCCGAAGATCTTGGCCAGCTGCTTGCGCACGTAGAACTGGCCCTGGGTGGCGGTCGCCAGCGAGAGCGTGCCGTCGGGTTCGAGCCACGCCGTTGCCGCGTGCGGTTCGAGGTAGCCCTGGTAGACCCAGCTCGTTTCGAAGGTGCCCTCGACGACGGCTGCGGACGACGCCATGACCGTGGCGGCGTCGCCCTGGACGTAGCGCTTCTGGCTGAAAACGTTCGCGGACAGGTCCTCGTGCTCGAGCTCGACGCC
The DNA here is from genome assembly GCA_963714835.1 of uncultured Chloroflexia bacterium. Taxonomy (GTDB): domain Bacteria; phylum Chloroflexota; class Limnocylindria; order Limnocylindrales; family CSP1-4; genus CAKKPP01. The sequence goes on along the minus strand of CAVQPX010000001.1, from coordinate 85,076 downwards.
CTCCCCACCGACGGCCGCGTGCGCCGCCTTGGCCGACCCGCCCTCGGCGTCATCGTCGGGAACGAGCGAGCTGATGCGTGCGAGCGGACTGTCGGGCCGCGTGGCGGCGTCCAGGTCGACGACGGCGGGCAGACGCTCCGCCCTGATCACGACGAGATCGACGGCGTCGGCTGCCGCGGATTCGGTCTCGGCCACGACGATCGCCACCGGCTGGCCGGCGAAGAGCGCCTCGTCGCGGGCGAGCGGTTCGAACATCCGCATGTCGTCGGAGCCGACGATCGGGAGGTCGGCGGCCGTCAGGACGGCGACGACCCCGGGGAGCTCGAGCGCGGCCGAGGCGTCGATTCCCAGGATCCGGGCGTGGGCGTAGAGACTCGGGACGATCCGGGCGTGGAGCAGGCCGAGCATCGGCCGGTCGGCGGCATACCGCGTGGCGCCCCGAACCTTCTCCTCGGAATCAGGGCGGGCGCGCGCGACGCCGAGTCCTCCCGGCGCCTGTCCCAGAGCGTCGATCATCGCTTCCTCCTGCCCGTCGGCCGCTCGGACCGTCCGTAGATTGTAGACAACCTGCCGATCCAGCGGATCGAATTCGACTACCCTGACACCGATGGACGCGATCGACCGGCGGCGGATCGACCTGGGCGGACCGACGGATGCCGGATTCACCCTCGTCGAACTGGGCGGGGTACGTGACGGACCCACCGTTTCGATCGTCGGCGGGGTCCACGGCGACGAGTTCGAAGGCGTTGCGGCGGCGCTGCGACTGATCGATGCGCTCGCCGGTGCGGACCTGCGCGGCCGCGTGCGGATCGTCCCCGTGGCCCACGAGGCGGCCCATGTCGCCAGTTTGCGTACGTCTCCCGTCGACGGGCGGAATCTCGCCCGGACCTTCCCCGGCGATCCCGACGGCGAGCCGACCGAGCGCCTGGCCGCAGCGTTGCTGCGCCACGTGATCGCCGGCTCCGACGTGTTCGCCGACCTGCACAGCGCCGGCACCTCGTCGGAGATGCCGTTGATGGTCGGGTGGACGGACGATGGCTGCCCGACCTGCGTGACGAGCGGCCGGATGGCCGAGGCCTTCGCCGCTCCCGTCCTGTGGCGACACCCGGGCGCGGTCCCACCCGGACGCACGCTCTCGGCGGCACATGCGGCAGGGATCCCCTCGATCTACGCCGAGGCGGCCGGCGGGGGCGCGCTCACCCCGGCGCATGTGGACGCCTATGTCGCCGGCATGCTCCGTGTCCTCGGGGCCGCCGGGTCGCTGGCGGGCACCGAACCAGGTGAAGACGCGGACCTCGCCGCGGGACGCACGACGGGCCCGGGACCGCTCCGCGTGGCTGGAGAGGGCGACCTCGACCAACCGGCGATGGTCGCCCCGTTCGATGGGGTGTGTCAGATGGCCGTGACCGTCCTCGACCGGGTGACCGCAGGCCAGGTGGTGGCTGCCGTCACCGATCCCTTCACGGGCGTCCGCGCCGAGGTGACCGCGACGGCACCGGGCGTCGTCATGCTCGCCCGTCGCGGAGCCCGCGTCGCCCGTGGCGACAACCTCGTGGTCCTCGCTCGTCCCGACGAGGATCGCGCCTGATGGCCCGGGACGGCACGTGGAGTCGCCGCGCATGATCGAGATCCTCCAGACCGGGCTCGTCTATCGGAATCCGCGACCGGAACTGCGTTCCCGCCACACGTGGCACCCCACGATCGTGCGCTTCGAGGACGGCGAACTCCTCGTCACCTTCGACATCGCCGAAGCGGACGTCGCCCTCGACTACTCGACGCATGCGAGTCACTCGACCGACGGTGGCCAGACCTGGTCGGCGCCGACCCGGGTCCTTCCCGATCCGCCAGGTCGTGCCACGACCCATTCCGTTCGAACCGCGCGGGTCGCGGATGGGTCGGTCGTCGCGATGGGCGCGCTCATGTACCGCGACGACCCGGAGAAGAGCGTCGTCAACGTCCCGACGCTGGGCTACACGGAGATGCGGCTTCAGCTCGTGCGGAGCGCGGACCGCGGCCACACGTGGAGTGCGCCGGAGCTCATCGATGCGCCGTTGGAGGGGCCCGCGTTCGAGGTCTGCCACGCGATCGTGACCCTGCGCGACGGGCGCTGGGTGTGGCCGACGTCGACCTGGATGGGCTGGGATGGCGACGCCCCGAACGGGATGAACGGCATGCTCCTCGTGTCCGAGGACGAGGGACGGACGTGGCCGACCTACATCGTCGACTTCGATCGTTGGGCGGAGAACATCCTGCACTGGGAGCAGTCGTTCCTCGAGCTCCGCGACGGACGCTGGCTGGCGGTCGGCTGGGCGGTCGACCTCGATACGAACAAGACGCTGCCCACCCCGTACGCCGTGGGTCGCGACGGTGGCTCGTTCGACTTCCACGGACTCACCGGGTTCCTCGCCCAGACGACGAAGCTGATCGAACTTCCGGACGGGCGGATCCTGGCGGTCTACCGCCGCAACGACGAGCCCGGGCTGTGGGCGACGATCGCACGGCTCGACGGCGACACCTGGGTCAACCTCGAGACCGTCGCCCTCTGGCGCGGCCAGGCGTCGGGCATGTCGGGCGACACGAACCCCGGCGCCGAGCTTGCGCAGCTGAAGTTCGGGTTCCCGCAGATGGTGCTGGAGCCGGACGGGAGCGTCTTCCTCGTGTTCTGGTGCGAGGAGGACTGCATCAAGAACGTCCGCTGGATGCGGCTCGCCGTCTAGGCTCGGTCAGGCCTCGAACGCGTACGGCCGGTCGAAGACCTCGCGGATCTGCGGCAGGAACGCCTCCACCGGGAGGGCGTCGTAGGCGGGATCGAACGACGGGGCGTCGTACTCGGCGCAGAACCGGCGGGTCAGCTCGAACGCCGGGTGTTCACGGTGCGCCGCGATCAGCGGCTCCAGGACCCCGCTCCCCCAGTGCGCGTGATTGACGAAGTTCTCCTTCTGGAACAGGCCGTGCATCTTCACCATCCAGTAGTGCTCGGGCGACACGAACGGACGGAGCAGCTCCGCGGCGATCTGGCCGTGGTTGACCGGCGCGAGCCGATCGGCCATGTCGTGCATCAGGACGCACACGATCATCTCCGCCGACTCCCCCGCCCGAAGCGCGCGGGTCGCGGCCTGGCGACTGTGGTCGTAGGGATTGAGCGTGTAGCCCGCCGGGTCGCCGCCGTTGAGCGACTCCAGCAGCGCGAGGGGCGCCGCCGCATGATCCGTCCGCGCCTCGTCGAGGGCATCGATCCGGTCCCAATCCTCGCGGGTCGCTTCACGCAGGTTCGTGAACATGGGGGCCTCCGTGCTCGGTGGACGGCGATGGGTCGTGCGCGCCGAGGAGCTCGGCCAGGGCGCCGCCGCGCTCGTCCAGCCAGGCGTGCAGGATGTGCAGGTCGGTCCCGATGCAGAAGTGCCTGACCCCCTGTTCCAGGAAGTCGGGCGCTTCGGAGGGGTGCGTGATCTCGGCGCGGGCCGGGACGCCGGCCTTGAGGCAGCGCGCCAGCACATCGCGCTCGACCGCCTTGACCTCCTCGTCGTACCAGCCTCCGGGGCGTCCGATGCTCATCGCGTAGTCGGCCGGGCCCCACTGGATCATGTCGACGCCCGGCACGGCCAGGATCTCGTCGAGCGAGTCCACCGCGGACTGCTTCTCGATCATCAGCACGACCACGATCTCCTTGAGCGCGCGCACGTAGTCCACACTGCCCGCCTGGCCCCAGTAGGTGTGGCGCCGATCCGCCGCCCCGTAGGTCCCCTGTCCGTGCGGGCGTGTCCGGCCGAACGACGCGAACGGCTGCGCGCGCATCATCGGCCGACCGGATGTCGGCGAACAGGACCGACTGGAAGCCGGCGCCGATCGCCCGCTGGGCGAGCCAGGAACGCGGCTCCTGGTCGAGCTTGATCATCGCACCGAGCCCGACCAGCTCCGCGGCGCGACACATGTTGTCGAGGTCGTGCAGGTCGTACGGCGCGTATTCGCCCGAGAACTCGACGTAATCGAAGCGACGCGTGTGCCCGACGATCTCGACGACAGTCGGCCAGGTGGTATGCAGGTGGGTCCCGATGGACGGGCGCCCGTCGCGGATCAGCTCGCGCAGCTTGTTGGGACGCATCGACTCAAGCCTCCGTCGGGAAAGAGATCGCCTGCCCGTTCGCCGCTGATCGTTCGGCGGCTTCGAGCATCGACGTGGTCAGGGCGCCCTGCCGCCCGCTGACGAGTGGATCGCGCTCCTCGGCGATGGCGCCGATCAGGTCGCGCAGCTGCGAGCCGTAGGCCTGCAGGCGGATGGGATCGTCCGGGTCCAGCGGATCGAACGGCGGCTGTTCGTAGACCGTCTCCCAGCCCGCCGCGGGCGTGCCGAGCCGGACGGTCCCGTAGGCATCCAACTCGATGATCCCCGCCGAGCCGGCGATCAGCATCTGCATCGCCGAGCCGAGGCTGGGTTCGGGCAGCTCATACGACGAGCCAGACCTGGACCATCGCGCCCGTCGTCAACGTGTAGTGCGCCATGGAGCTCTGGTCGGTCGGGCGGCACGTCGGTGTAGCTCGCGAACTGAGCGAACGCCAGGCGTGGCTCGGCGCCGGTCAGCCAGCGAACGAGATCGCAGGCATGGGCGCCCCAGTCCATGTACGGGGAGACCTGGGCGCGATCCGAATTCCAGGCGTCGGCCGGGATGTCCCAGCCCGCGTTGGGCCCGAAGACCCGGATCATCCGGATGGATCCGAGACGTCCCGCCTCGATGACCGCCTTCGCGGCCATCGGCGCTCCGCGGAACCGATGCTGGGAGACCACGCCGAGGCGGACACCGGCGGCGTCCGCTGCGCCGACCATGGCGTCGGCGTCCGCTCGCGTGTTCGTCATCGGTTTCTCGACGATGACGTGCTTCCCCGCGGCGGCGGCCGCCTCGACGAGCGGCCGATGGGTCGGCACCGGGGTCGCGATGACCACCGCGTCGATGTCGTCACGGGCCAGGAGCGCGAGGGGCTCGAGGGCGTCCACGCCACGACGGCGCGCCAGCTCTGCGGCCCCCCGCCCGCCGCCAACGGCGACGAGCTTCGCCTCGGCGACGTGGCCATCGATGACGCGCGCCCAGGTCTGACCCATGAACCCGGACCCAACGACACCGAATCGCACGGTGTTCGACACGGTCAGGCGCGCGCGGCGACGACCGGCGTCACGAGCGACCCGAGATCACCGATGGAACCGTTCATGACGTCGCCGGCCTTCAGGTACGTGCTCGCCGCGTCGCCGGTCCCATCGAGGGTGCCGCCCGCGATGACGTCGCCGGGCTCGAGGGTCATGAACCGCGAGGCGAACGCGATGATCTCCTCGGGGCTGAAGATCATGTCCGCGGTCGACCCGTGCTGCCAGACCTTGTCGTTGACCTTGAGCGTCATCTCGAGGGCGTTGGGATCCGGCTTGACGGCGTCCGTCGTCGTGATCCACGGGCCCCAGGCGCGCGAATCCGTCACCCCACTTGCCGTTGAGCCAGTCGAAGAAGCCGTCGAAGTCGTTCGGCTCGCGACCGGCCACGCCCCATTGCATGGAGCGGGCGGAGATGTCGTTGATGACCGAGTAGCCGGCGATGTGCTCGCGCGCCTTCTCGAGCGGGATGTCCCGGCCGGGCGTGCCGATGACGATCGCCAGCTCGAGCTCCCAATCGAGCGCGTTGCTGACGCTCGGCAGCGCGACGGCCTCACCCGGTCCGATGATCGACGACGACGGCTTGATGAAGAGCTTCGGGACGATCTTCGACTTGTCGACGCGCTTGCCGCCGCCTTCCTCGATGTGCGCCTGGAAGTTGCCGGCCACGGCCAGCAGCTTGCCCGGGCGGCGGATCGGCACGAGGAGCTGGACCGCGCTCAGGGGCGTCCCGCTCCCGCCCGCCTGCTCGATCTCGCGGGCCGCGGCGAGGGCCGCGGGTCCGGCCTGGAGCAGCGTGAGCAGGTCGCCGTCCGGGAGCCGGCCCGCCGAGGCGTCGACGAGATCGACGACACGCTCGTCGCCCGGCGTCGCCGATGATGGCGGCGCTGCGGGGGTATCCGTTGGGACCGCGATAAGATGGCTAGACGCATGGATCGATCTCCTTCCTGGTGGCTCTTCGTGACGTTCGAGGTGGCGGTTGTAGTTGGCGAGTCAGCGGGCTGGCCGGCGATCGGCCGGGCGAACTCCGAGAGCTGGACCTTGACGTTGCCGCGCGCCTGCGACTCGAGGATGGCCTGGGTGATCGCGACCGTGGCGCGGGCCGCCTCCGGCGGGCTTGCCGGATCGCGGCCCGCGTCCATCGCGGTGACCAGGTCGAGGATCGCGGCCTGCATGCCGGCGACGGTCCAGTGCGGTGTCACCCGCTGGATCGTGGTGACGCCGGGCTTCGTGCGGATGTCCTCGTGACGGACCGAGTGCATACGGATCCCCTCGAGGTCGACGATGACGCCGAGCCTCCGGACCCGGTGAGCGTGACCATCGTGTCGAGTCCGACCGTGTCCTTCATCCCGGTGAGGTAGGCCCGGACCCCGTTCGCGTAGCACGATGTAGTAGTTCGCCCCGGGCTCCGTCGCCGGGTCGTTGCCTCCGTCGCCGGCGTAGGCCGTCCCGTAGTCCTCGAAGCCCGGGTTCGAGCTCCGCCCAGACCCAGACCGGCTCGGAGTCGGCGAGGAAGTTGATCAGGTCGATGGCGTGGGTGTGGTTGCGGAACAGCATCGACCGCGGGCCGCCCATCTGGACGACGATCTGCGACAGCTTGCCGAGCTCCCCGGCGCGCGACGAGCCGGCGGGCCTCGACGAACTCCGGGTACCAGCGCCGCGTGTAGTTCACGTTCATCGTGACGCCCGCCGCGCGGACGGCCGCGACGATCGCAGTCGGCCTCCTCGAGCGTCGTGGCCAATGGCTTCTCGCAGAAGATGCCACGCGCGCCGGACTCGACGGCCGCCTCGACGACGGCCGCGTGGAGATGGTCCGGCGTCACGACCGCGACGATCTCGGGTCGCTCCGTCGTCGAGCATCTCGCGGAAGTCAGCGTAGACCTTGAGGTCCGGCCAGCGCGCCGACCAGCGCTCCTGGAACACGTCACGCGCCTTCTCCGAGATGTCGCAACCCGCGACGATCTCGAGGTCGGGGATGGCCGCGATCGCCGAAGCATGGCTGTACGGGATCGCGGTCCCGACCGTCGGATCCGATGCCTTCGCCGGCGAGATCCGCGGCGATCCAGCTCAGTCCGACGATCGCGACACGCCGCGTCATCGGGAGACACGCGATCGGCGGGCTCGGGGATGGGTCTTCCGACCCGCACTCATCCTTGTCATCACACGCGTTCGAGTCGACACCCAGCGCCTCCGTGTCGAGCGGGATCGTCGATCCCGTCGGCCGCCCCCGGTCGAGTCGGATCTCGTTGACCGGATATCACGTACAGGTTTAGTATGACAGCGATGCGACAGTGTGGTTTCACCAACCCACAGGGTTCTTACCGAACGCGCTGAGCCCGGCGACGGCGGGCCTCCGGGAAGGGGATGATGGTCACGCAGTCGACCGAGACGATGCGGCGTCACCGGCTTCTCGTCGGCGGCCGCTGGGCGGATCCGGCAGGCGGCGAGACCCTGATCCTGAACAGCCCGGCCACGGGCGACCCCGTTGCCGAAGTCGCTGCCGCCGGCCCCGACGACGTCGCAGAGACGGTTCGCCTGGCGGGCGAAGCCTTCGAGCGAAACCGCTGGCGAACGGCTTTCGAGCGCGCGGCCGAGATGGAACGGGTCGCCGACGTCATCGATCGACGCCGCTGAACAGATCGCGGCCGACCTCGTCATCGAACACGGCAAGCCGACCGCCGAGGCGATCGGCGAGGTCGCGTCTGCCGCGAACGGCTTCCGACTCGCGGCCGCCGAGGCGCGCCGGCTGACCGGCGAGACGATCCCCGTCGAAGATCCCTTCAAGCGCGTCATGACGTTCCGTCAGCCGCGCGGCGTCTGCGTCGCGATCACGCCGTGGAATTTCCCGATGAACATCCCGGTCGAGTACGTCGGCCCGGCGCTGGCCAGCGGCAATGCGGTGATCCTCAAGCCCGCACCGTCGACCGCCGGTATCGCCGCGATCCTCGCCGAGTGCATCGTCGAGGCCGGCGTGCCGGACGGGCTGTTCAGCCTGCTGACCGGTCCGTCGGTCGAGATGGCATCGGCCCTGGTCCAGCATCCGGATGTCGTCGTCGTGGGGTTCACCGGCTCGAGCGCGGTCGGCGCGACGATCGCGCAGGTCGGCGTCCGCCAAGGAACTCGTCATGGAGCTCGGCGGCAACGGACCGATCATCGTCCTCGACGATGCGGATCGGGACCGCGCCATCGCCGCGATCGGGTCGGCTGCGTTCTTCAACGCCGGCCAGTCATGCGCGGCGGCGGAACGGATCATGGCATCGACGGCGGTCCACGACTGGCTCGTCGACGGCCTCGTCGAGTACGCGCGCGGCATCACGCTGGGCGACCCACGCGACGCCGCCACGACGATGGGGCCCGTCAACAACGAGGGCGTCGCCGCGAAGATGGACGCCCACGTCGCGGACGCACGGGCTCAGGGAGCCACGCTCGCCTACGGGGGGTCCCGCCGGTCGGGCCAACCCACGGACCTCTACTACGAACCGACGGTCCTGGACATGGTCCCCGATAGCGCGGCAGTGACCCGCGAGGAGACCTTCGGGCCGATCGCTCCGGTCAGCGCCTACAGCGACGACCGTGCGTTGCTTGCCGCCGCGAACGCGAGCGACCTGGGTTTGAGTTCGGCGGTCTTCACGACCGACCTCGATCGCGCCTTCTGGTTCGCTGAGCGGATGCAGACCGGCCAGGTGACCGTCAACGACACGAGCAACTATTGGGAGCTGCATCTCCCGTTCGGTGGATGGGCCGGCAAGTCGTCGGGCCGCGGTCGCGTGGGTGGCCGGCAGATCTTCGAGGCCATGACCCAGATCCGATCCGTGGCATTCGACGTGGGGAGGACACCGGGATGACCGAATCGCTCGAAGCGACGACCGAGGACCCCGGCGGCTCGACCAACGGGGAGCGCGGCGCGGACAGCGGGACGATCGGCGAGGGCATCCGGCGCGAACGACTGCGCCGTGGCCTGACCCTCGCCCAGCTCGCCAACCAGGTGAACCTCACCGTGAGCGCCGTGAGCCAGATCGAGCGCGGTGCGTCGGATCCGTCGATCAGCTCATTGCGCCGGATCAGCCAGGCCTTCGACGTCCCGATGTTCCAGTTCCTCGTGGGCACCGTGCAGCGCGAGATCGTCGTCCGGCGCGCCCGCCGCACGAAGCTGACCTTCGCCGATCGGGCCCTCGAGTACGAGCTCGTCTCGGCGGACACATCGGGCGAGTTCGAGGTGTTGTCGCTGACGATCGCCCCCGGCGGCTCCACCGGCGCGACCCCCAAGGGACACCCCAGCGAAGAGTGCACCGTGGTCCTGCGCGGCGAGGTGATCGCCGAGGTCGCGGGCCAGCTCCACGAGCTGGAGACCGGCGACAGCATCAAGATCCATCGCGCGCTCCCCCACCGGTTCATGAACCGCTCCAGGGTCGAGGCAGAACTCCTCATCATCATCAGCCCGCCCACGTTCTAGCGGCAGGGCGCACCGCGTCCGCCGGACGACGATCGATCGCGACTGGGCGCTCCGGGCTCGCACCGGCGTCACGCCTCGGAGTCCGGCCCGAGCATCCCGCGGGTGTAACAGCGTGGCTGTACCATGAGCCCATGAACAAAGCCACACTGCAAGTGGCCGACGACGCACCGGAGGCGTCCGTGGCGAGCGGCGGCGCGGATGAGCTGTCCGGACGTCACTGGACCGAGATCGACACGCCCGCCCTGGTCATCGATCTCGATCGCCTCGACGAGAACATCGCCACCATGGCGGAGCGGGCGCGGACCAGCGGCCTGGCGCTGCGTCCGCACGCCAAGACGCACAAGTCCGCTGCGATCGCGGCGCGCCAGCTCGCAGCCGGCGCCGTGGGGATCACCGTGGCCAAGCTTGACGAGGCAGAGACGCTCGTCGACGCCGGGCTCGATGCGCCGATCCTCGTCGCCTTCCAGATCGTCGCCGCACCCAAACTGGATCGAGCGATGCGCATCGCCGCGCGCACGCCCCTCTCACTCGCCGTCGACAGCCCGATCGGAGCAGCCCGGATCGCGGCAGCGGCGGCAGCGGCCGGTCTCGAGATCGAGGTGTGGATGGAGATCGACAGCGGTCTTCAGCGATGCGGCGTCGAACCGGCTGACGCGCCCGAGCTGGCCCGGATGGTGGCCGGACTGGACGGGATCCGGCTCACGGGGATGTTCACCCACGCGGGCCAGTCGTACGGCGCCCGGGACGCCGCCGAGGTCGAAGCCATCGCGACGATCGAGATGCGCTCGGTGGTGGATGCCGCCGTCGCCACGCGCGCGATCGGGATCCCGATCCGCCACGTCAGCGCCGGGTCGACGCCGACCGCGCGTTTCCTCGACAGCGGATCGGGACTCACCGAGATGCGCCCCGGGACCTACGTCTTCTACGACGACCTGCAGGTCGCGCTCGGCACGACGAGCCCCGACCATTGCGCGTTGTCCGTCGCGGCCACGGTGATCAGCCGGCCCACGCGCCAGCGCGTCGTCATCGATGCCGGGTCCAAGACGTTCGGGCTCGACCGCGGTGCGCACTCGAGCAGCCTGCTCACGGAATTCGGCCGATTGGTGGACGCCGACGGCGCCGTCGTCCGCCTCTCCGAGGAGCACGGCGTCATCGAAGTCCCGGCCGACTCCCCCATCGCGATCGGCGACCGGGTCCGGATCGTCCCGAATCACGTGTGCTCGGCGACGAACCTCGGTCGGCGGTTCTACGGGCTGCGCGGGACCGTCGTCGAAGAGATCATCACGATCGATGCTGCGGGCGGCGTCCACTGACGCTCGGGCGCAGGACACGACCGAGACCCACGTCGACCGGCCGCCCCCGATCGATCGCGAAACGACCACCGAGGAGGACCGCCTCGATCCCGACCGCGGGCAGGTTCGGCTGCTCGTACGTTGAGCGATCGGCCACGACCGCCGGATCGAAGACGACCAGGTCGGCGACCGATCCGGGCGCGATCCGGCCCCGGTCGCGCAGGCCCAGGATGTCCGCCGGCAGGCCGGTCATCCGATGGATCGTCGAGACGAGCTCGAGCCGGCCGCGATCGCGCACGTGGCGGCCCAGGACGCGGGCGAAGGCCCCGTAGCAGCGCGGATGGACCCGCGCGTCGGCCGACACCACGCCGAGCTGGTCCGAACCGATGGCTCCGTGCGGGTCGTCGAGGATCGTGTCGACGTCCGCCTCATCCATCAGCGAGACGATCATCGTCGTCGCCGCCCGGTCGGCCACGATCGTGTCCATCACGATCGTCGGCGCATCGACCCCGGCCGCGGCCGCGGCCGCGGCGAGTGTCTTCCCCTCCAGTGCCGCCAACGAGGGATCGGCGACGGCCGCGATCATGATCGAGTCGAAGCCGCCACTCGAACGACTGTAGTTCGGCCAGCCGGGAAGGCCGTCCCGCATGTCTGCCGCGACGCGCGCACGCACCTCGGCCGAGGCGAGCCGCGCGATGATCTCGGCCGTCCCTCCGGCATGCACCCAGGGAGGGAGGAGTTGGGTCAGCAGGGTGCTTCCGGCCGTATACGGGTACGCGTCGTGGGTCACCCGCCCGCCCACCGCGCGCGCCTCGTCCAGGATCGCCAGGGCTTCCGTCGCCCGCCCGTGGTTCGCGCGCCCCGCGGCCTTCAGATGCGAGACCTGGACGCGGACGCCGAGGCGCCTCCCGATCTCGGCGGCCTCCCGGAGCGCGTCGGCCAGTCCGTCGGTCTCGTCGCGGATGTGGCTCGCGTACAGGCCATCGACGGGTTTCAACGCCTCGCCCACCCGGACGATCTCGTCCGTGACGGCGTAGGCCCCCGGGGGATAGACGAGACCGGTGCTCATCCCCCAGGCGCCGGCCGCCAGGCCGTCAGCGAGGAGCGCTCGCATCGTGGCGAGCTCCGCGTCGGTCGCTGCCCGATCGTCTGGCCCGACCACGCCCATCCGCAGCATCCCGTGGCCCACGAGCTGCACGCCGTTGACCGCCGGATGGGCGGCATCGAGTCGCTCGAGGTAGTCCCCCATCGACGACCAGTCCCACGCGAGCCCCGGCCCGAGGCCGTGGCAGGCCGCGCGCTGGGCGGCCGCGAGGGCGTGGTCGGTCGCGAGCGGCGCCGGCGAGTATCCGCAGTTGCCGAGCACTTCCGTCGTGACACCCTGCGCCAGCGAGTTGATCGCGCCCGGGTAGTACGGCAGGGTGAAGTCCGCGTGAGAGTGCATGTCGATGAACCCGGGGGCGACCACCAGGCCGTCCGCGTCGAGCACGCGACGGGCGCTCGGCGTCCCTCCACCGGTCGGCGGGTCGACCTCCGCGACATGCGCGCCGGCGATCGCGACATCGACGCGCCGGGCCGGCGCTCCGGTCCCATCGATGACGGAGCCGCCGCGGATGAGCAGGTCAAGCATGGGCGGCGCTGCCCTCCTCGAGGCTAGGTGGTGCACTCCGCGAGTGATGTTGAAGTTTGAGTGTAATACCATTCGACTGACGGACGGCAGACGCCGGCACGGCCCCCGAGGATGCGCCCCATGAAGATCGGCATGTTGTTGCCGCAGGGATACTTCGACGAGTTCGCGGGCTGGACCCCGCAGGCGTCCTGGGCCCGGATCCTGGAAGTGGCCCGACTGGCCGAGCGGCTCGGCTTCGACTCCCTGTGGACCGGCGAGCACGTCCTGGCCAAGTGGGACCGTGAAGGGATCTCGTTCGACGGCGTCACCATCCACACGGCCGTCGCGGCCGTGGTGCCGAGGATCGACATCGGGTTCGGCGTGATCAACTCCACGTTCCGCAACCCGGCGATGACCGCGAAGATGGCCTCGACCCTGGACACGATCAGTGGCGGCCGCCTCATCCTCGGGCTCGGTGCGGGGTTCAAGGAGAGCGAGGCGATCGCCTTCGGTCAGCCATATCCATCGCTCCGGGAGCGGATGGCGATCCTCGCGGAGCACTTCGAGATCATCAGCCGGATGACCCGCCGCGACGAACCGTCGTTCACCTTCGTCGGCGAGCACGTGCGGGTCGAGGACGTGCCGAACGCGCCGCGAACCGGAGGCGGCCACCACGTCCGTCTCGCGATCGGCGGACACGGTCGCAATGTGACGTTCCCGCTGGCCGCACGCTACTGCGACGAGATCAACCTCGATTCGGCACCCGACGAGATGGCCGACGCCGTCGCGGCCGTCCGCGGACGATGCGAGGAGATCGGGCGAGACCCGGCGACCCTGATGATCGTCGGTGGCACGAACCCGGCCTGGCCCTACCCCGGCCTCAAGGCTGTCGGCAACCAGCGATTCATGCGCCAGGAGGACGTGCCCGCGATCATGTCGGCCGACTTCAGCACGCTGACGACGCGTGCAGAGGAGTTCGCCCACTGGGTCGACGTCGGGCTCGACCGGATCATCTGCGGTGTACCAGGGATCGTGGACACGGACGAAGGGGTGTACGAACTCATGGATGATGTGCGCGCGGCCGGGATCGACTTCTTCGAGCGGACCGCGGATCGGTCGATCGCGGGGCGTGCGTCATGACCGTTCGCGTGGGCGTCGTCGGTTCGGGGTTCATGGGTCGCACGTGGTCCGAGGTGGCTGCGAAGCACGCGACGGGGACGTCGCTCGTCGCCGTCGCCGGTGGCCGCCGGGCGGCCACGCTGGCTGCCGACTATGGCGTGGCGCTCGACGATTCGCCCGAGGACCTCATGACGCGGGCCGACGTGGACCTCGTGATCCTCGCGTCGCCCCCGGCCGTGCACCTGGCGCAGACGCTCGTCGCGGCGGCCGCCGGCAAGCACCTCCTCGTCGAGAAGCCGATGGCCCAGGATGCACACGAGTGCGCCGCGATGGTCGACGCCTGTCGCACAGCGGGCGTCCGGCTTGCGGTCGTCTCGCAACAGCGCTACCGGGACACGCCGGCGGCGGCCCAGCGGCTCATCGCCGACGGCGCGATCGGGGACGTCCGGATGGTCCAGCTCACGGGAGCCGAGCTCGGTTGGTGGGACCTCAAGGGGCGCGGTGACGAGTGGAAACTCGACCCCGCCCAGCAAACGGCCTGGGCGTCGTGGTCGGCGCATAGCTGCGATCTCATCCGCTGGTTCACGGGCAGCGAACCGGTCCGGGCCTACGCACGGATCACGAATTTCTCGGGCGAGCCGCCGGGTGTCGGCCAGAGCGCGATGGCGCACTACGAGATGGCCTCCGGAGTGCTCGTGCAGATCCTCATGACCTATGAGACGCCGGCACCGGGTCTCCCGTCGAACTGGCACTTCGTCATCATCGGTTCGACCGGGATCATCCGGCTCGATCCGTACGGGAAGCTCCGGCTCGGTCGTGGCGACCACTGGGAGGTCGCGGCCGAGATGCCGACGTTCGACCCGCTCGACCCGAACGATCCCGTTCGCCTGCAGGCCTATCGCCGGCAGCTCGAGGATCTCGTGGCGGCGATCCACGAGGGGCGCGACCCACTCGTGAGCGGCGACGAGGGGCGACGGACCACCGCGATGCTCACCGCGGCCGAGGTCTCGGCGCGGTCCGGCGCGCCGGTCGACCTGGACCTGGACGACGCGTGACGTTGGGCAGGCAGCGGCGCACGAGAGGGACGGCCTGACGGACATGCGCTCCATCTCGCTCGACCGGGTTGGCCTGCCTGCCCTCGCCTACGGCCAGTTCCGGATCTTCTTCGCTGCGAACACGGCGGCCAACAGCGGCATCTTCCTGTTCATGGCCGCCTTCGGGTGGTTCATCCAGGCCGAGACGAACTCGGCCGCGATGGTCGGCCTCGGCTCGGCGATCATGGGCCTGCCGTGGCTGCTGCTCATGCTCCACGCGGGCATGTTCACCGACCGATTCGGTGCGCGTCGGCTCATCGCGACGTCCTTCGTGGGCGGGGGCTTCGTCATGGCCATCGTGGCGTTCGTGGCCCTCCTCCCCGACCCCTCGATCCCCCTCGTGCTGGTGTTCGCCTTCGCGATGGGCACGCTGATGACGATCGGAGCGCCGGGGACCATCTCGATCGTGGGCGAACTCGTCCCCCCGGCAGCCGTCTCGAGTGCCGTCGGGCTCACCTTCCTGCTCATCAACGTCGCGCGGATCATCGGCGGGATCGCCGCCGGCTGGCTGCTGGCCGACGGGCGGGAGCCCGGTGTCTCGATCCTCGTCGGGGCGGCGCTCTTCGCGATCCCCGGCCTGTTCGTGTGGCGGCTGCGCACGCCGGATCCGGCCGCGATGAAGCCGACGATCGGGGGCCGTGCCCTCATCGGGCCCATCGCCGAGGCGGCCGCGCATGCCGCGAAACACCCGACGCTGGGCATGATCCTGCTGCTGTCGGCCGGCCCGGGGCTGATCGGACTTCCCTACAACTTCCTTCTGCCGGTCGCCGCGCTCGAGCTCGGGATCGGGCCCGAGGGCCTGGGCCTGCTGTTCGCCGCGGTAGGCACCGGGGGCCTGGTCGCAGGGCTCCTGGGCGAGCTCGTCCAGCGTCGGCTCGGCCACGGACGCTCGATCATGCTGGGCCTGGGGACCGCGGCCGGCGGCCTCATCCTGTTCGGGCTCGGACCGCCACTCGTCGTCTCGCTTGGGGCGGTCGTGTTCGTGGGCGCCGGGTTCGTGGTGTACGGATCGGCCAGTCTCACTCTCGTCCAGGCGCTCGCCCCGCCCGGGTTGCGCGGCCGGCTGACCTCGGTGTTCTCGCTGCTCTACTGGGGCATGATGCCGGTGGGCGGCCTCCTCGGCGGCCTGTCCGCGCAGGCGCTCACCGCCCGCACCACGATGCTGATCGCGGGGGTCATCCTCATCGCCCTCGGCCTGACCGCCGCGCTTCGCCGCCCACAGGTGCTCTCCCTAGCGGTCTCGCGCGACGGAATGCGCATCGCGGGGGATCTCAGGGGGACGGGCGTAGTCGCGACCACGTTCGGCACCCCGGTCGCCGCGCCCGGCACTGACGCGCCGGTCCCGCTGCCTGTCGCGGGGGCTCCCGGCCTCGTGACCGAACCGATCCGGATCAACGCCGCAACGGAGACCGATCAACATGATTGAGCAGCCTCGGGCCCGGATCTGGGAAGGTCCGCGCGACACCCCGCTCCGGTACATCGCGGACACCCGCTGGGGACAGGACGGGCTCCCGCCGGGCGCATGGTTCGGTCGCGTCTCGGCGGTCGTTCAGGCGCCCGATGGCCGGATCATCGTCTTCCAGCGCGGCCCGGCGATCGAACCGGTCGTGCTGTTCGACGCGTCGGCCAACTATCTCTCGAGCTGGGACGCGCGCATCGAGATCCCCACGGGATGCGTCTCGATCGCGACGGCCACCTCTGGCTGACCGACTGCGGTCGGCATCGCGTGCTCAAGACCACGCTCGACGGCGAGGTCCTCCTCGAACTCGGCACCCCGGATGTGCGCGGCGCGGACCCACGGACGTTCGACGCCCCGACGGATGTCGCGTTCGGTCCCGATGGCTCGGTCTACGTCTCGGACGGCTACGGCAACTCGAGGATCGTCCGGTTCGATCCCGACGGCGCCTACGTCGGCACCTGGGGCACACCCGGCCACGGTCCGGGCCAGTTCGATACGCCACACGCCGTGGTCGTCACCCAGGACGGCCGGGTTCTCGTGAGCGACCGCCACAACCACCGGATCCAGGTCTTCGATGCGGATGGCGCGTGGCTGGAAGACTGGGACCACCTCGGCGCGACACAGGGGCTCGCCGTCGGCCCTGCCGGAGACCTGTGGGCGATGACCCACCGATCCATCGACGAGATCGTCAGCTTCGATTCGATGGCGGGCCGTCTCGTCCGACTCGACCCGACGACCGGCGCCGTCACCGGGTGGCTCCCCACGCCGGGGCACATGATCGACGAGGCGGTCGACGGGACCCTGTGGGTCGCCAGCCTGTCGGGAACGGTCGTCCAGTTCCGCCCCGGCTGGAAGGTCCAGGGACCCGAGGGTGCCAGGGAAGAGCTCGTCGGCCGATGACCCGGCGCCCGATCGATGAACTGGGTGACCTGCTCGAGCGGCCGTACTGCGCCGTCCTCGCCACGTATCGCGAGGACGGGACCGTCCTGCTCTCACCCGTCTGGCATGAGTGGCGCGACGGTGGGTTCAACATCGGCGTCCCGCTCGGCGACATCAAGCTCCGCCACCTGGCTGCTGACCCGCGCGCATCGGTCGTCGTCTTCGACCACAGCTGGCCGGCCCGTGGCTTCGAGGTGCGCGGGATCGCCACGGTGAGCGATGACGCGCGCGCCGAGGTCAGCCGCCGGCTCTCCGTCCGCTACCTTGGCCCCAAGAACGGCAGCGCCTACGCCGACCGGGTGGGGCCGGGTGTCGTGGTCCGCATCGAACCTGGCACGGCCCGGGGATGGGACTTCGCGGGCGAGACCCATCCCGATGCCGAGGTCGCCACGTTCCCGGATGGCCCCGAGGCCGTCCCAGGAGACGACGTCGGATCGTGAACGGTCAGTGGCCGGCGCGGCCACCGGAGATATCGAAGATCGCCCCGGTCGAGAACGAACACTCATCCGACGACAGCCACGCGACCAGCGCGGCGACTTCGAGCGGCTGCCCGAGGCGTCCGATGGGATGGCGATCGCGGACCTCGGCCAGCGCCGCTTCGGGCAGATGCGACCAGTTCGCGGTCATGATCGCGCCCGGCGTGATCGTATTGACGAGGATGCCGCGATCCGCGACCTCGAACGCCGGAGCCTTCGTCAGCCCGATCACGCCGGCCTTCGCCGCCGCATATGCGACCGGGTTGTGCTTGCCTTCCTTGCCCGCGATCGATGAGATGTTGACGATGCGCCCCCAGCCGCGCTCGAGCATCGCCGGCACGACCGCCCGACACCCGTAGAACACACCCGTGAGGTCGACGTCGATCGTGTGCTGCCAGGCGTCGATGGGCATCTCCCAGGTTGGCGCCAGCTCCTCGGAGATCCCGGCGTTGTTGACGAGGATGTCGATCCGTCCCGCCCAGGCGATAGCCGCCCCGGCCATCGCCTCGACGGATGTGTAGGAGGTCATGTCGACCGCGACGCCGAGCGCGGCCGACCCGCTCGGGTCGAGCCGATCGGCCGCTTCCTCGCTGCGTGCCAACTCGACGTCCGCGACGACGACCCGGATCCCGTCCCGCACGAAGCGCTCGCACATCGCCGTTCCGAGGGCGCCCGCCCCGCCGGTGACGATCGCGACACGTGGTCCACCGGGGGCACCGGCCACCGGTCGATCGGCTGCTTGCGTGATGTCATCCACGTCGTTCCCTCCCTGCTTCTGCTCCGGATCCGGTCAGATCGCCGTGCACCGTCCACCCATCGCGGGCCAGGGCAAGTGTCACCAGCTGTGGTCGATAGACCACGGTGATGGCGGCGACGACTCCGAGCACGACCCCGGCCAGGAAGATCGTCATCCGTGCGCTCGTTGCCTCGGCGACGATACCGGTCAGGAGGCTCCCCATGGGCAGCATCCCCCAGTAGAACAGTGAGAAGAGACTCACGAGCCTGCCGCGCAGCCGCGCCGGCGCAAGCGCCCCGATCAGCGTCACGCTCGAGGATGCGTACATGAGGATGCTCCCACCGATCATGACGAGCGCGACGAACGCGAGCGGCAGAACGGGTGCCAGCCCGAACACCACCATCGAACCGGCCGTACCGAGCAGGCCGGCGATGAGCGCGCGACCGTGTCCGATCCGGCGATGGACGACCTCCAGTGAGGCCCCGGCGATCAACCCGCCGATCCCGCTCACGACGAGGAGCAGGCCCAGGCCCGCGGCTCCGATCCCGAGCTCCTGGGCCGCCACGGGGAGCATGAAGATGTAGCTCAGCCCGATCGCGCCGGGGGCGATCGCCAGGACGATGAGGGTGCCCAGCGTCGGGTATGAAGCCGCGTAGCGAAAGGCCTCCATGAGCGGGCCCACGAGCGCGACCCGCGGTCGAACGGGCGTCCCCTCCGGGTCCTCGACCAACGGCAGGCGGCTCATCGCGACGGCCGGGACTGCCGCCAGGAGGGCCGCGACCGCGAACCCGACAGCCGGAGAGATCGCCGCGAGGATGCTCCCGGCCACGACGCCCCCGATGATCCGAGCAAGGTTCATATGGAGGAAGTTCAGGGTGACGGCGCTCGACACGGCCGAGGGCGGGACCAGGTCGCTGACGATCGCGACCGTGGCCGGCGTGCCGACGGTCTGCGAGAGGCCCAGGCCGAAGGCGAGGATGAGGACGAGCGCATACGGTGGGCTCCCGACGAATGCGGCAAGCGCCTGGCCGCCCGACAGCGCGGCCATCGCGGCGAGGGAGACCAGGAGCATCCGCCGCGACCCGAACCGATCCGTCACCACTCCCGCATGCGCCGTCAGGAGCAGCCCCGCCAGCCCGTACACGGTGAAGGCGAACCCGACCGCGGCCGGCGACCCGGTCAGCTCGAGGACGTACCAGCCGAGCGCCGCGAAGTAGACGAAGCTCCCGCTGCTGAGCGTCAGCATCGATCCGAAGAACAGGCGGAACGGCGGGTAGCGGAGAGCCGACCAGCCGATCCGGTCGAGTCGCGATTCGCCCGCGCTCGGTTCCTCGTCCGCCCGTCCGATCATCCCGGCGAGTGTAAGCCACACTGGACAAGCTGCGCCGAGTTGCAGTGCTACCCTACTCCCACGCATGACAGACATCGAGTTCGGCTTCGTCGTGCCCCCCGGTGACCGCGAGATGGGGCGCGTGGATCCGGCGACCTTCGTCGCCGATCTCGACCGCCTGATGGGGGTCGCGGGCCCCATCTTCGACTCCGCCTGGGTCTCCGATCATTTGATGGAGGGCGATCGATACCGGCTGGAGCCCTGGACCCAGCTGACGTGGCTGGCGGCCCGTGTCCCGGGCATCCGGCTGGGGAACAACGTCCTGGCCAACTCGTACCGGCATCCGGCGCTGCTCGCGAAGATGGCGGCGAGCCTGCAGACGCTGAGCGGCGGCCGGTTCATCCTCGGCTACGGAGCCGGTTGGCTCGAGGACGAGTACCGGGCGTACGGCTACCCATTCCCATCGACGCGCGAGCGGATCGCCCAGATGAGCGAAGCCCTGCACCTGATCAAGGCGCTGTGGTCGGGGTCGCCGACGTCATTCGAGGGCACCTGGTACCGACTCGAGGACGCTCGCTGCGAGCCGGTCCCGGACCCGATGCCGCCCATCCTCATCGGAGGGAGCGGAGAGCGCTACCTGCTCCGGGCCGTCGCGGAGCACGCCGACTGGTGGCTGTCCTACGCGGAGCGACGCCCGGTCCAGGAACGGAAGATCGCGGCGCTCGCGGATCATTGCCGGGACCTTGGGCGTGACCCGGCGTCCATCCGCAAGGCGGTCCCGTGGACCGTCTATCTCCAGCGCGACCGAGCCACGGCGCAGCGCCTGGCCGGCGATGCCATCGAAGGCGAGCGTCCCGCGTTCGCGGGCGATCCGGCCGAACTCCGCGACCGGATCGACGAGGCCATCGGCCTGGGCTTCGACATGATCCAGCTGCGGTTCGCCGGGATGACGGACACTGCCGATATCGAACTCTTCGCCGATCGTGTCCTGCCACACTTTCGATAGACGCAAGGAACGGATGGAGCCCAGATGATCGACCTTCGCTCGGACACCGTCACGCAGCCCTCGGCCGCCATGCGCCGGGCCATGGCCAACGCCGAGGTGGGCGACGACGTCTTCGGCGAGGACCCGACGGTCGTCGCGCTCGAGGAGCGCTCGGCCGAGCTCCTCGGCAGCGAGGCGGGGCTGCTGGTCGCCACGGGCACGATGGGTAATCTCGTCGGGCTCATGGCCCACGTCCCGCGCGGCGGCGAGATCATCGGGCCGGCCGAGATCCACACCTTCGCCGGTGAGGCGGCCGGCCATGCCGTGGTCGTCGGCGCGTCGGTGCGCACGATCCCGCCGCGCGAGGACGGGACGATCGATCCGGTCGCCGTGCGCAGTGCCGTTCGCGATCCCGACGATATCCATGAGCCGATCACATCGCTCATCACCCTCGAGAACACCCACTCGCTCTCGATGGGCCAACCGCTCACGCCGGAATACACCGAATCCATCGCCGGAGTCGCTCGCGACATCGGCGTCCCGCTCTTCATCGACGGCGCCCGGATGTTCAACGCCGCCGTGGCACTCGGCGTGCCCCCACGTGCGCTCGTGCCGAACGGGGCTTCGGCCACGTTCTGCCTCTCCAAGAGCCTCGCCTGCCCGGTCGGTTCGGTCGTCGTGGGTGATCGGGCGTTCATCGCGCGCGCCCGACGCGCCCGCAAGCTCCTTGGAGGCGGCATGCGCCAGGCCGGGATCATCGCGGCCGCGGGCCTCGTGGCGTTGAGCGACGGCGCGGACGGCATGGTCGAACGGCTCGCCGAGGACCACGCGAATGCGCGACGGCTCGCCGATGCGCTGGCCGCGATGGACGGCATCGCGCGGCTGGATCCGGCGCGGGTCCGAACGAACTTCGTCCTGTTCGGGGTGGGCGCCGAGACCTGGCCTGCAGAGACCGGCGCGCGCCGCGCGATCCTCGACCAGCGGGCCGCATTCCTCGAGGGACTCTCGGGCCGCGGTGTCCGGATGATCGAGTACCCGAAAGGCATGATCCGGGCGATCCCCCACTACGGGGTGACCGCCGACGACATCGAAACCGCGATCGGCGCCGTGTCCGCGACGCTCGGCGACCTCGGGTTCAGCCGGGCGCGACCGGCGGCGACGGCGGTCTCATCCTGATCCGAGAGTGACCATCGCCGCCGCGCGGGGGATGCCGGCCGCGCGGCGAGGCATCCGGGCCTCGACGAGCCGACCGGGCTAGGCGTACCGCCACTGCATCCGCGCGGGGCGGACGGCGATCAGGACGCGGTCCTTCTTGATGCCCTCCCAGTGGCGCACGGCGTCTTCCTCGATGGGTTCGTACTTGCGGATCAGGTCCATCGTGGTCGCTCGGACGTCGCCCTCGATGACCTCGGCGGTCCCGAAGATCTGCACGTAGTTCTCGCGCCGCTTGCCGGAATCGATGCACAACGTCACCCGCGGGTCGCGCTTCACGTTGCGCACCTTCACGGTCCAGTCCAGCGTGCTGATCCAGATCCGCTCCCCGTCCCACCAGTACCAGTTCGGGGTGAGCTGCGGCTGGCCGTCGGGCTGGATGGTCGCGATGACCGCGTGATGCTGCTCGCGCAGGAACGCCACGTGGCCGGGCGTCAGGTCGAGCGGATCGTCGGACGCGCTCACGGTCGGGCGTCCCGTGCGTCGATCGTCGACGCCAGGGTCGTCGGCCGATCCGTCAGCTCGAGCGCGAGGATCGCTCCCTCCACGATGTGGGCGGCGTCGATCCCGGTGGCTCCGTACAGTGCGGGGATCGTCCCGGACTGACCGAACGTATCGACACCCAGCGGGACGACGGGCGCGCCGAAGACCCCGCCGACGAAGCTGAGCGAGTGCGACGCGGCATCGGCGACGGTCACGATGGGCGCGTTGCGCTGGCCGCGTGGCAGCAGGGTCGCGAGCGGGCCGACGTCGTCCGGCCGCCCCCGGCGCATGGCGTCGAGGCGGCCGTCGTGCTGTCCGCTGACGAGCCGCTCGGCCGACGTGACGACGATGAGATTCGCGGCGATCTCCTCGCGATGGAGGATCCGGACGGCCTCGATCGCCTCCGGAACGATCGACCCGGCGGCCATGACCTGGACCACCGGGCTGTCCGGCGGCAGGGGTTCGAATGCGTCGGCAGCCTCCAGCAGGCGGTAGCCACCCGCCAGCACGGCGGCACGCCAGCCATCGAGCCCGAGTCGCGCTCGACCGGCCCCGCGAGCGCCTGGTCGATGGGCCGGGTGCTGAGGCGCAGGTATGTCGCGAAGCCGTCATCCGGATCGAGGCAGCCGCGGAGCCCTTCGAGCAGCGTCCAGACGACCTCGCGCGCGAAGACCGGCTCGTACGAGCGCAGGCCGGGCAGCTCGATCCCGAGCGACGGCGTGACCGTGGACTGGTGCGCGCCGCCCTCCGGCGCGAGGCGTCACGCCCGACGGCGTCCCGACGAGGATGAACCGCGCGTGGACGTACAGCGCATAGATCGAGCGCATCGAGGCCGCGCGCGATGAACGGGTCGTAGACGGTGCCGATCGGCGCCAGCCGCTCGCGGAACAGCTCGCCGGTGAGCCCGAACTGGCTCAGCCACATGAACAGGTTCATCTCGCTGATCCCGAGCTCGATGTGACGGCCGGTCGGGCCCCAGCGTCCAGGCGAGCGGCCGCTTGACGTCGCCACGGTCCGGGCCGTCCTGCGGCGCGAAGACGCCGGCGCGGTTGATCCAGCCGCCGAGGTTCGTCGAGACGGCGACGTCCGGCGCCGCGGTCACGATGCGCGACCCGACCTCGGGTGTCGCGCGCGAGCGCGGCGAGCGTGTCGCCGAACGTCTGCTGGGTGCTGGTGGCGGCAGGGATCCGGATGTCCGGCTCGGGGATGACCGGGAGGCTTGCCGGCCGGATGGGATCCGCCGGCGTCTCGTACCCGAGTGCGCGCCGGCGGCGCCCGCTCAGCCGGCCCTCCGGCGACTTCGCGTCGAAGCCCGCCCATGGATCGTCGGCGTCGGCGCCCAGCGGTCCACTCAGACCCTCGACCTGGTCGGCGCCGAGGAGCGCCGAGTGGTTCAGGCTGTCGCCGGCGAACGGCAGGCGCCAGCCCTTGATCGTGTAGGCGAACAGGACCGTCGGCCGATCGCGTTCCGCGTCCGCCGCGGCGAGCGCGTCGCGCGAGCGAGTCCTGATCGTGGCCGCCGAGATCGGCGAGCAAGGTCGGGAAGGTCGTCGTCCGGCACGTCCGCCACCGCCCGGGCCAGGGCGTCGCGTCGCGCGGCCGGAGCCCCGTCGACCAGGCGGAGGCGCGCGTCCGGTCCGGGTCGGCGGATGAGGATCTGGTACTCCTCGTTGTCCATGTCGTCGATCCGCTCGCGCAGGGCGTCGCCGTCGGGGCGCTCGAAGCGCGCACGCAGGCGGCGCCCGTACTTCGCCTCGATGGCATGCCAGCCCGGCGCGGCGAACATCGCCTCGACCCGGCGGATGCGGATCCCCGGCACGACCCGGTCGAGGCTCTGGCGGTTGAGGTCGACGATCATCGTCACGTTCCCGAGATCGCCCAGCCCCTCCTCGAGGAGCGCCTCCCAGACATTCCCCTCGTCGAGCTCGGCGTCGCCGACGAGGGCCACGAACCGGCGATCGGGCTGGCGCGCCACGGTGTCGCGGAAGTGGTGGCGCAGGTAGCGGTCCGCGAGCGCGGCGAACATCGGGGCGACGGCACCCAGCCCGACCGATCCGGTCGAGAAGTCGACCGGATCCGGGTCCTTCGTGCGAGACGGGTACGACTGGAGCCCGCCAAAGTCACGCAGCCGCGTCAGCATCGAGCGGTCCAGGTTACCCAGCAGGTACTGGATCGCGTGGTACGCCGGCGACGCGTGCGGCTTGATCGCGACAAGATCGCCCGGCCCGAAGCCAGCGGAAGTACATCGCGGTCAGGATCGAGACGACGGAAGCGCTGGACGCCTGGTGGCCGCCGACCTTGATGCCCGCCGACGTTCGGTCGGACGTGGTTCGCCTCGTGGACCATCCGCACGGCAAGCCACAGGACACGCCGGGCGACCGTGTCGAGCGTTTCGGCCTCCGAGGGTCGATCCGGCGAGCGCGTTGGTCGGGTTGCGACGGCCCGGGGAGTGGTTCTCCGATCTGCGACGGCGAGCGCGGCGGCGTGAGCGCGGGTCGCGACGGCGCGATGTGGTCGTGCACTCATGTCCGGTATTTCGGGACAGGAGTCCCGGATTGCTGTACCATACTGTGCCATGAGTCTGCGTTCCAGGGTCAACGGCGGCGGCGCCCGCGAACCCGGACGATCGAACGCAACGGCCGATGGCCCGCTGGGTTCGCGTCCTCGAGGCCTTCGCCGACCAGGGTGAATGGGGCGTCCGCGACCTGGCCCGTTCGAGCGGCATCCCACGCAGCGCGGCCCACCGGATCCTCCACGACATGGCCGACCTCGGCCTCCTGTCGCTGACCGACGAGCCGGGTCGTTTCCGGGTGGGCCCGGACCTCGCCCGGATCGGGAGCCGCGTCGCCGACCACCTCGATGTCCAGCGACTGGCGCGACCCATCATCGAACGTGCGGCGGCCGCGGTCGGCGAGACGATCGTCCTGGCGCTGTACGACCCGCACCGCCGCAAGTTCTCCGCCGTCGACGCCGTCGAAGCGAACCACACGATCCGGTACGTCTGGGAATCGCTCCGCGACTGGAGCGATCTCCATCTCGGGTCGTCCGGCAAGGGCATCCTCGCGTTCCTGCCCGACGACGAGCGCGAGGCGATCATCGACGCGCTGCCGGATCGGATCCCTGGACGACAGCCGATCACGAAGGCCCGCCTTCGACGCGACCTCGCGGCCGCCCGGCGGCGCGGCCACGTGGTGAGCCACGGCGAGCGCTACGACGGGGCCGTGGGCGTCTCGGCACCCATCCGCGACGCACGCGGCCGGGTGGTCGGCGACCTCATCGCGACGTGGCCCGACAATCGGACGAGCGAGGCGAAGGAGGCAAGCACGGGGACGATCGTCCAGGCCGCCGCGGACGAGGTGTCGCGGAGGCTCGGCTGGATGGGCGCCGACGCGGGCACGGAGCCGGGCGCGGAACGGTCGGCCGTCAGGGCGGCCGGCCGATGACCGCGCCGATCCGGATCGGGATCGTTGGTGCCGGGCGGATCGTCCGGTCCGAGCACGTCCCGCGGTTCCGGGCGATCGACGGCGTGGAGCTCGTTGCGGTCGCGAACCGCACGCCCGAGTCGTCACGACGGGCAGCCCTGGAGCTCGCGGTCCCGCGCCACGTGAACGACTGGCGCGTCGCTCGTCGCAGACCCCGCGATCGATGCGGTCCTCGTTGGCGTCTGGCCCTCCCTCCATGCTCCGGTGAGCATCGCGGCGCTGGAGGCCGGCAAGCACGTGCTGACCGAGGCGCGCATGGCCGACACGGGCGCCGCCGCACGCCGGATGCTCGCGGCGGCCACCGCCCATCCGGAACTGGTGGCGATGGTCGTCCCCGCGTCCTTCTCGCTGTGGGCCGACGGCACGATCAAGCGGCTGATCGGGGAGGGCGCGCTCGGGCGGGTCCGTCACGCGCGGGTGACCTGGGACGCGAGCGGTCCGGACGACCCGGCCGAGGCGTGGCGCTGGCGGCGTCGCGACAGCGGCGAGAACGTGATGGCGCTCGGGATCCTGTATGAGGCGATGGCCCGCTGGCTCGGCCCAGCCCACGCGGTCACCGCGGTGACGCGCCTTGGGGATGCTCCGACGGCTGGGGCCCGACGGGCCGTTCATGGCCGACGTGCCCGGACCACGTCCTCGCCCTCCTCGAGTTCCCGGACGATGTCACGGCCTCGATCGAGATGTCGGCGCGGACGAATCCGCTCGCCTCGAACGAGGTGCTCATCTACGGCGACACGGGCGTGCTCCGGATCGATCTCGCACGGCAGGTGATCGAGCTTGGCGGACCCGGCGGGCCCTGGGCTCCGGTCGAGATCCGCGACGACGAACGGGCCGAGTGGACGGCGGAGATCGACTTCATCGCGGCGATCCGCGGCGAGCGCCCGGTGACGCTCACCGATCTCGCGACGGCGGCCCACTACATGGCGGTCGTGGAGGCCATCGATCGCTCAGCCCGGCGACGGCCGCCGAACCCCGGTCCATCGATAGCGAGGTGACGGACGATATGAAGGTGCTCGAGTTCGCGCGATCGACGATGACGTTCCGGATCGACCTCGACCGATACCCCGCGCGCACGCTGAGCCACCGCCCGCCGTACGCACTGAACAACGCGCGCGTCCAGCTCGACTGCGTATGCCGGATCACCGAGCGTGCGACCGGGCGGGTCCACACGATCGCCCTGGGGGCCTCGTGCAAGACCGAGCAGGTCGGCGCCACGGCGGACCTGTGGCTGCTCCCGAACGGCGACTTCGTCCCGTTGCTCTCGGACGACGAGTTCATGCAGATCAAGACCTTCGCCCGGGCCGGGATGATGGCCCAGCTCCATCCGCCCGGATCGGGCGTCCAGTCGGACCGCCAGCGGTCCCCGATCGACGGGACGTTCGATCGCGCTCACCTCGACCTCGTCGAGCGCGTTGCGGAGCTTCTCGACGGCCCTGAGGCGATCGTCCAGGCCGTCCTGGGCAACGAGCCCATCGTCGGGATCCACCGGATCGCGAGCGAGCGCTACGAAGCCGAGATCCAATACCCCGTGAAGACGATCAACGCCAACGAGCGCGACACGATCTACCAGACCGACACCGGGCCGATCCTCTTCCCGGACCTGGACTGCCCGCCGGACGAACTCCTGGCGACGGACGGAGCTCGCCTTCTCGGCGCTCGAACGCGCCCGACTGGGCGGAGTTCATCGTCCGCGTCCCCACGACGATCGACGAAGGCGTTGATGTGTACCACTACGCCAAGCCCGTCCGCCTCGATGGGATCGTCAACGAGCTGTACCGCCTTCGGCCCGATGGCGGGGGTCGTGTCCCGTCGGGTCGAGCTGCCGGTGACCGCGTAGCCACGCCGGCTGCCGATCAACATCACGCCCTAGCCCGGAGGTTCCTGTGAAGATCACGAGCATCGAGTCGCGCATCCTCGGGTACGACATCTCGGAGATCTGGGCGGCCGGGAAGGTCCCGGAGGGGCTCACGTCGGGCTGGTATCAGTACTCCTTCGACACGATCCACACCGATGAGGGCATCGACGGATACACGAACCAGAACGCCAACCTCGAGGACGGCGCCGCGATCGCCCAGGTCCTCCACGACCTCTACGCCCCGCAGCTGATCGGCCAGGATCCGCTCGAGGGCGAGCGTCTCTGGCACATGCTCCGGCGCCTGAATCGGCATGCGTACAACCTGTCGGACAGCGTCGCCGGGGCGATCGACGTCGCCCTGTGGGACATCCGCGGCAAGGTCGCCAACCTGCCGATCGCGACGCTCCTGGGGCTCGCTCGGACGAAGATCGGCGCATACGCGACCGCCCGGAACGTCGAACCCACGCCCGAGGAGGTCTTCGAGGAGGCGCGCGCCCGCAAGGCCCAGGGGTTCCATGGCTTCAAGATCCAGTTCTGGGACGGGCTCGATCGCGATATCCCGCGCTTCCGCGCCGCTCGCGAGGCGGTCGGCGACGGCTACCCGCTCATGCAGGACGCGGCCGGCATGTACAGCTACCAGGAGGCGATCGCCGCTGGCCGCGTGTTGGGCGACCTCGACTACGCGTGGTTCGAGGAACCCATCCCCGATCGCAACCTGTTCCAGCTCAAGCGCCTCACCGACCAGCTGGCCGTCCCGATCCTCTCGGGCGAGACCTCACGCGTCCACGAGCTGGTCGAGGGCATGCGCATGGGCGCGTTCGACATCGCGCGTGGCGATGTCCTCATGAAGGAGGGCATCACCGGCCTCCACAAGGCGGTCGGGATGGCGGATCTCCTCGGCTACGACCTCGAGGTGCACGCCATCAACCAGCCCCTCCTCGACGTCGCGAATCTCCACGTCGCGCTCTCGATGCAGAACAGCCGCTGGTCGGAGACCTTCAACCCGATCTTCTACCGTGGGATGAAGGGCGACCCACTGGCCATCGACAGCGACGGGTTCAAGCATCTTCCTGCCGGGCCCGGCCTCGGCGTGGAGCTCGACTGGGACTGGATCGACAACGTGACCCAACGGGTCATCCGGACTCCGGCGAACTGACGAGGCCCGAGTACGGTCTCCGGGTCTCAGCGATCCAGCGGCAATCGCACCAGGCGGTCCTCGCGCCACGAGCGAAGCGCCCCGGTCGCCATCGCCACGGCCTGCAGCCCGTCGTTCCCATCGATCGCCGGCGGGCGACCATCGCGCACGGCCTCCACGATGTCTCGGATCTGGGCGGCGAAGCCCCGCCGGAAGTAGGGTGCGTGCTCGTCCCACGTCGTGTTGGCGTCGGTGAACCGCTCGTCGCGATAGACGGCCTCGCGCGTGTCGCCACGGATGACGTCGACGCCGCCGTACGCGTGGATATCGACGACCGCCTCGCTGCCGATGATCGTGTAGTGCGCCCGTTCCGTGGCCCCGGTGCCCGGGATCTCGTACGACATCACGATGCTGGCGAGGAGATCGCCCGGGAATTCGAACGTCACCATCCCGGTCAGATCCGGCAGGTCGGTGCGGCGCGAGGCGAACCGGCCCATGACGAGCGACGGCTCGCGTCCCGCGAACCAGCGAACGAGGTCACAGCCGTGGCTGCCCCAGTCGAGCCAGGCGCCGCCCTCGCGCGGGTCGAGCGGCCAGCCGCTGTTCGGGTAGCCGGGGAACAGGCGATGCACATGGATGGCGATCGGATCGCCGGCCGCGCCGCCGCTGACCAGCTCGTGTCCGACCTGCACCGCCTCCAACCAGCGCGAGACCTTGGCCAGGCTCAGGTACACGCCCGCTTCGTCGCAGGCGGCGATCATCGCGCGGCACTCGGCGACGTCCAGGCCCATCGGCTTCTCGAGGACGACGTGCTTGCCGGCCGCAGCCGCCGCCAGGACGTTCGGCAGGTGCGCCGTGTGTGGGGTCGCGATGACGACGAGGTCGACGTCGGCTCGCGCGAGGAGGGCGTCGATCGACGGCTCGGCCGCCGCCCCGAACTCGTCGGCCAGCGCCGGGGCCCGCGTTCCGCCCGCGACGGCGACCAGGCGAGCCTCGCCCGGCTCCTGGTCGGCGATCGCCACGGCGTGGATGTGACCCATCTGTCCGGCCCCGATCAGCCCGATCCCGACCGTCATCGTGCGCGCCTCGTCTAGCGGATCAATTGTCGACAATATACGTCGAAGCACCCACCATAGGGACCGCCGACGATGCAGACGCCCGGATCTCGGAGGAAGCACTCATGAACGACCTCACCCAGCTTGCCGACCCGGTGGACGTGCTCGTCTGTGGCGCCGGGATGGGGGGTCTCTGCGCAGCGGCCAGCGCAGCTGAGCACGGGGCCCGTCCACTCGTGATCGAGAAAGGCGACGCTCCTGGCGGCTCCATGCTCATGTCGGGCGGCACGATCTGGACGGCTCCGTCGATGGGGGTCATGGAGACCTGGGTGCCGGGCGGCGATCGAGCACGACAGCGCCAGCTCGTCGACGGGATCGCCCCCGGTCTCGCGTGGCTCGAGGCGCTCGGCGTCCGGCGCACCGCTCCGATCGAGAGCGACCGGCAGGTCGGCGCCGAAGTCGATACCGCCCATCTGACAAACACCCTGGTCGCCGCGATCCAACGTGGGGGCGGCCGGATCCTGACGTCGACCGCGCTCGATTCGATCGCCCTGGATCCGGATGGTTGGGCCGCGGTGACCGTCGCCACCGGGAGCGGTAAGCAGGTCGTCCGGGCCAGGTCGGTGATCCTCGCGACCGGGGGGTTCGGGGGAAGCCCCGAGTTGCTCGCGCGTTACGTCGGCCCCGAGCATGGAGCGCTGCTGCTCCGCGCGAATCCGCGCAGCGTCGGCGACGGCCTGCTGGCCGCGCTCGGCATCGGCGCTCGAACGTCGCCGTCGATGTCGACGTTCTACGGCCACACGATGCCGGCTCGACCCGCCGATGTGCCGCCTTCGGCGTGGGTCTCGGTGACCCAGTACTACAGCCAGGACGCGATCCTCGTAAATCGGCATGGCCAACGGTTCTTCGATGAGAGTCGGTCCATGGCGGACGAGACCGCACCGTTCGAGATCGTGCGCCAGCCGGGCGGCGTGGCATGGCTCGTGATGGATCGACGGGTCTACGACGAGGTCCCGCTGGCCGGTCGATCCCGATCCCCCGCCCGGCGTCCCTTCGACAACGCCGTCGCAGCGGGAGCTCCGAACGTCGTGGCCGACACGCTCGACGGACTGGCCGACGGCCTGGCCGGCCTCGGCGTCGACCGATCCGGCTTCCTGGCGACGATGGATGCGTTCGGCCGAGCGGTGGCCGGCGGCGGAGGAGCAGACCTCCCCATCCCTCGACGTGGGTCCCCGTTCGCGTTGGTCGAACCGCCGTTCCGGGCGCTCGCGGTGCGTCCCGGGATCACGTTCACGCTGGGCGGGATCGACGTCGATGGCGACCTGCGCGTGGTCGATGCCACGGGTCGGCCCATCCCGACGCTCTATG
The DNA here is from genome assembly GCA_963714835.1 of uncultured Chloroflexia bacterium. Classification (GTDB taxonomy): domain Bacteria; phylum Chloroflexota; class Limnocylindria; order Limnocylindrales; family CSP1-4; genus CAKKPP01. The sequence goes on along the minus strand of CAVQPX010000001.1, from coordinate 53,860 downwards.
CCGCCGGCGCAGATGCCGGCGGGACGTTCGACGGCGGATACATGGGCGGCCTGGTCCTCGGCCTCGTCCAGGGTCGGGCCAGCGGGCGCCTGGCGGCAGCGGGCGCAGCGGCGGCTGGTGGAGGGCCGGCAGCGCGGACCTAGCCGGCGCGGACCCGGCCGGCTGGACCTAGCGAGGTTCGCCGTTGGCTGGTTCGCCCTCACCGCGAGCGAGGGCCAGTTCGGCCAGGCCTCCCGCGAGGATGAGGCCGATGTCGCTCGCGACGGTCACCATCTGGAAGCCCTGATCCAGATACCGCCGCGTCGTCATGCCATCGCCGGTGTGGATCCCGGGCGTGACGTGATGGCGCTGGCAGGCAGCCAGGATCGTGGCGATCGCGTCGGCGTGGATCCGCGCTTCGGACGCCGTCCAGTCATCCGGCCACGCCGAGATCCCGAGACCCAGGCCCAGGTCACCCGGGCCGATGTAGATCGCGTCGACTCCCGGCGTGGCCGCGATCGCATCGACGTTGCGCAGACCCTCGGCCGTCTCGACCATCACGACGCAGGCGGCCTCATCGAGCGCCTCGAGCCGCCGCGATGCGCGGGCCAGCGGGCCGCGCAGGGAACCGACCGACCGCGTCCCGCGGGGCGGATAGTGGCACGCCGATGCCGCCCGGGCAGCTTCGGCGGCCGTACTCACCATCGGCACGATGACCGCCACGGCCCCGACATCCAGGGCCTTGCCGATCGCGCTGAAGTCGTTCGCCGGCACGCGCGTCGTGGGTGCCGCACCGTGCAGTTCGATCGATCGGAAGAGTCCGGCCAGCGCGGCACTGTCGGACATCCCGTGCTGCTGGTCGACGCAGATCTCGTCAAAGCCGCACCGCGCGAGGTATTCGACGATCTGCGGATCGGTCGTGGTCAGCCAGGCACCGAGACTGGGCCGGCCGGATCGCCAGAGCTCGAGGAGCGGGTTGGCCGATGTCATCGTGCCTCCTTCGGATGGCCTGGCCAGACGTAGCGGTCGAGCCGGATCTCTTCGACGAAACCGATCTGCGCGTACATCGGGCGGCCCATCAGCGACGCGGTGAGGCTGGCCCGCCGGTAGCCGGCTTGGCGCGCCTCCGCTACGGCGCCAAGGGTCGCCGCCGTTCCGAACCCCTTGCCGCGGGCCTCGGGCACCGTCCCCACGTTCGTGATGAATGCCTGATCTCCGGCCGGGAACGCCGACGCGCAGGCGACGGCGACACCATTCGCACGAACGAGGACGTGCGGCCACGACGGATCCCCTTCCCGCATCGCCCGCCGGTAGAGCTCGGTCCACGCGGCGATCGCTCGAGGGTCGGACCATCCGTAGGAACGACCCATGACCGACAACCATTCATCGAGGCTGGCCTCGTCGACGCGGCTGACATCGCCCTCGGGCAATGGCAGCCCACCGAGCTCGACGACCATCCCGTACTCCGGTTCGACGGCTTCGAGGCCGCGCGCGACGAGACGGTCGGCGAGGTCGCTCGGCGTGCTCGTGGGGCCGACCCACCATGTCGCGGGCAGTGTCCCGTGGTCGGTCACGACCGCGAGGACCTCGTCGATCCGGGCGTCGATCCCGGGCAGCCCGTTGCCAAGGTGGGTGCCGTGGACATGATTGAGGCTGGCCATCGGCCGGCCCGAGGCAGTCCACGAGATGTCGTGGCCGACATGGACCTGCGCCCCGGGCAGCCGGCCCAACAGCCCGAATGCCGCCGAGAGGGCGGCCTCCGACGCGGTCAACGCGAGCGCGCGCCGGTGGCGTCGATCGTGCGGGTCTCGATCGCGTGCTTCGCGAGATAGGCCTCGTCGACCTCCACGCCCAGACCCGGACCGGTGGGGATCGTGACCCAGCCGTCCTCGAACGTGAGTCCGTTCGAGAGCAGGCCCGTACGATGCGGGTTGTCGTCGACCCCGAACTCGAGATAGAGCTCGTCCGAGGCCGGGGATCGGTTCGGGTTCGGAAGGCAGGCCAGTGCCTGGAGTCCGGCGGCGATCCCGAACGCGTTGTTCGAGGTATGGGGCATCGCGGCGATCGAGTGGACCGCGGCAAGGTCGGCGATCCACAGGGTCTCGGCGACCCCGCCGCAGATCACGGGCTCCGGTTGGATGATGTCGGCGCAACCGCGCGCCAGGAACGACACGGCGGCACTCCGCGACTCGAGGATCTCGCCGGCCGCGAGGGCGATGTCGAGCCCCGCGCGCAGACCCTCGTACCCGGCGTAGCCCCCGCGCTGGTGGACCGGCTCCTCGAACCAGATGAACCCGAGGCCATCGAGCACCTTGCCCATCTCGATCGCCCGCGGGAAGGTGTAGCCGGCATTCCCGTCGGCCATCATCTGGAAGTCGTCGGGCACGCTCGCCCGGAGCGCCTCGAGCAGGGGCGCCTCATGGGCGATGGGATAACGACCCACCCGGAACTTCATCGCGGTGAACCCGGCCGCCCGGATCCGCTCGACCTCGGCCGGCCACGTGTCGGCCGGGTCCTTGCCCTCGATGTACCCGCCGCTCGCGGCATAGGCGCGGATCCGCGTCCGCAGCGGACCACCGAACGACGCGGCGACGGAGACGCCCAGCTGGCGCGCACGGAGGTCCTCCAGCGCGATCGTCACGGCCGAGGCCGCGTACGGGTGCTCAGCCGACCAGCGGATGTCGCGGGCGAGCGCGCGGGCGTCCAGTGGCGACCGGCCGATGACCACCGGCGCGACGGCCTCGACGATGGCCGGGATCCCGGGGATGAGGTATGTCTCGCCCCACCCGGAACGGCCCTCGGCATCGGTGATCCGGACCAGGGCGTAGGCATGGGCGTCGGAGAGTGCGATCGACGGACCCGTTCGGGGGTCGAGCGTGTGACTGACGACGAAGCAGTCCACCCTGCGGACGATGCGGCCCTCATCGGTAGCGACGGTCATCGGTTCAATATCCTCGTGCTGGGTCCACGCGATTGATGAGCGGCTCTCCGTCGACGAAGCGGCGGAGGTTCTCGGCGACGAGACCCGCGAGCGCCTCCGACGAGGCACCCGAGACATGCGGCGTGATGACGACGTTCGGCAGCCGCCAGAATGGGCTCGTGGCCGGCAACGGTTCCTCGCCGAACACGTCGAGCACGGCACCGCCGATGCGACCGGCGGCCAGGGCGCCGGCCAGGGCGTCCTCGTCGATGACCGGGCCGCGCCCGGTGTTGATGATCCACGTGTCCGGGCCGAACGCGGCGATGACGTTGCGGTCGACCAGGCCGCGCGTCATCCTCGTGAGCGGCAGGGTGACCGAGACGTAGTCGGCCTCGGCGGCGAGTTCGGGGAGGCCGTCGACGTCGGCGATCCGTTCCGGGATCGCACCATCGGGATCGCCGGTCCCGGGGACGCGGTATCCGTCATCGGCGCGCGTCGCCGGGTTCGCCTTGACGGCGAGGACCCGCAACCCGTGGGCCGAGGCCAGGCGTCCGATCTCGCGACCGACTCCGCCGTAGCCCACGATGAGCAGCGTCTGGCCGCGGACCTGATCGCCCTCCAAGGCGGCCTCCGCCCCGGGCTGCCACTGCGGCCCCCGCCTGGAACGCGCCGCGCAGGTCCACCCGCTCGGCGATCCGCAGGATGGCTCCGATCGTGTATTGCGCGATGGACGTGGCGTACGCGCCGCGGGCGTTCGTCAGCACGATCTCGGCCGGCCAGTCCGGCCCGTCCACGCACGAGCTGCTCCACACCGGCCGACAGGACCTGCACCCAGCGCAGGCTCGGTGTCCGCGACCGATCGGTCGGGTAACGCCGCGCCCGACGATCGCGTCGATGTCCGTCGCGGCGACCGCGTCGATGGCCGCCTGGTCGCTCCCGTCGCCGACCCGCAGCTCGATGCGCGGGGAGATCGAGCGGAACAGGGCGAGATCCGCGCGGTATCGAACCCGAAGGCGATCCCGACGCGGACCGCGGGACCCGTCGCCGTCACCTTCGGACCGCGCCGGCCGTCGGCGCTCATCACGCGTACTCCAGCGGACCGGGCTTGTACGGGTGCGCCGCGATGAACGCCTCGTCGAGCGTGATCCCGAGCCCGGGCTCCGTGGGTCGCTGGACGAAACCATCCACCAGCTCGATCGGGCGCGTCAGCAGCTCGCGGCGGATGTTGTCGGGCGCGAGCGCGTATTCGACGAATCGGGCGTTCGGACTGGCGAATGCCGCGTGCAGGTTCGCCATGAAGCCGGGCCCGACGGCTGCCCCGGTGTGGACGATGAGCCCGACGTGGCGCTGCTCGGCAAGCCTGGCCACGTCGCGCGTGACGCCCACGCCGCCCACGTGGGTCGCATCGGGCTGGACGTAGTCGAACGCGCCCGCGTCGATGAACCGGGCGAACTCCTCGACTCCCGTCAGGCACTCCCCGCCCGCGATCGGGACCCGCGTCGCCTGGCGGAGCTCGGCGTAGCCGGCCGGATCGTCGTAGCGCAGTGGCTCCTCGAGGAACAGCAGATCGAACGGCTCGAGGGCGCGGGCAAGGTCCAGCGCCGTCCGGCGGGACCACGGTTCGCGGACCTGGACCGCGTGAAGATCGGTCGCGAGCTCAACGCCCGGCCCGAGGGCCTCGCGCAGGGCCCCGAACTTCGCGCGCTCGTCCGCGATCCGCTCGGCGGTGCTGCCGGCATACCACGTGCCATAGGGCGGGTCTCCGGGCGCCGTCGTGAAGCCACCGGGCCGGCCGTCGAACCCGGTCCCGATCTTGAGCCCGCGGAAGCCGAGCGAGTCGTATCGGCGCGCCTGGTCGACCGTGCGCTCCAGCGGCCACGATCCCGTCCCGCCCGACGCGTACAGCGGCAACCGGTCGTGGGCGGGACCGCCGAGCAGTTCATGGACCGGGCGACCAGCGACCTTGCCGGCCAGGTCCCACAGGGCCATCTCCACCCCCGACAACACCGAGAGACCCACGCCGACCCGCCCCCACCACAGCGAGCGCTGGTACAGCTCGCGAAAGCACGCCTCCGGCTGGAGCGGATCGAGAGCCAGGTCGACCAGGAGCCGGCCGTAGTAGTCGACGAGCGGGGCGACGGTGTCGGCGCAGAAGTAGCCCATGATCGTCTCGCCGACGCCGACGACACCATCCTCGGTCTCCACGACCACGAGCGCCGCCGTTCGCTCGAAGACTTCGCCGGGTTGCCAGAACGGATCGCCCGTCCACGGGGCGGTGATCAGGACCGTCCGGACCGCGGAGACTCGCATCGTCGTCAGCGCGCGGCGTCGACCACGAGGTCGCGCGGCACGGAACCGACGTCGGCCAACCCGCACAGACCGGCATCGTCGGCGAGCTCGGCGCGCAGCGTGTCGAGGACGCGGGCGACGCCCTCGGCCCCGCCGACGGCCAGACCCCACATCACGGGCCGGCCCACGAGCACGGCGCGTGCGCCCAGGGCGAGCGCGACGAGGACGTCGCCGCCCGTTCGCACGCCTCCGTCGAGGTAGACCTCTGCCGCTCCGGCTCCGGCAACGACGTCAGGAAGGGCGTCGAGCGTGGAGATCGACCGCTCGAGCTGGCGCCCACCGTGGTTGGACACGATGATCCCGGCCGCGCCGGCGTCCACCGCCCGGGCCGCGTCGTCGCGGGTCATGATCCCCTTCGGGCACGATCGGCAGGCTGGTCACCGAGCGCAGCCACTCGAGGTACTCCCAGGTGTTCGAGGCGATCAGCCCCGGGGAGGTCTCGAAGTGCGCGAATTCGGGCACCGGCCGGCAGCCGGAATCCGAGCAGCGGCGAGGTGTGATTCACGCCGATCGGCGTGTTGACGAGGGGCACGATCGCGCGGCACGCCAGCGGCCTCGACCCGTGCGATGACCGCGGCAAGCGCATCACGATCGTCCCAGTTGTAGAGCTGGAACCAAAGCGGCAAGCCGGGCGCCCTGGCCGCGATGTCCTCGATGCTCGTCGTGGCGTTGACCGCGACCGTGAACAGGCTGCCGGCGGCCGCCGCTCCAGCGGCCATCGCCAGCTCGCCGTCGGGATGGGCGGCTCGCTGGAGACCCATCGGCCCGATGATCACCGGTGCGGCGATCTGAGCGCCCAGGACCGTGGTCGCCGTGTTCACGGCCGAGACATCCACGAGGACGCTCGGGCGAAGGCGACGGCGGGCGAAGGCGCCCTCGTTATCGCCGTCGAAGTCCTCGCCCGAGCCCGAGCGGATCCATTCGTATGTCGGTGTGTCGATAAGATGGCGAGCGACCTCGCGATACGCGTGTGGGGTCAGTCGCGCGACGAGTTGATCGGTCATCGGATCGTGGATCGAAAGCGCATCGAAAACCTCTCGCTGCCCGATGGACGGGCGGTTCGTGAAGATGTAGATTGTTGACAATCTAGGTTCTGGCTCGGGGGTAGTCAAGCCAAGATCGGCCGCATGGAGGGAAGTTGTGAGTGTCCTGGCGAACCTCCCCCTCGTCGAACGACGTGTGCTCCGCCACGAGGTGCTCCTCGTGCTCCGAACCGGGATCCTTTCGGGCGACATCGCCCCCGGGACCCGGCTTCTCGAGATCTCGCTCGCCGAGGAGCTCGGGGTCAGTCGCGGCCCGATCCGCGAGGCACTGCGACAGCTCGAACAGGAAGGACTCGTTGAGTTCTTCCCGCATCGGGGTGCCGTCGTCGTGGGCGTCGCCGAGGTCGAGGTCGAGACGATCTACGCGATCCGCGCCATCCTCGAGGGCCGGGCGTTCGCGCGGGCCTGTCGGATCGCGACCGACGAGGACATCGACGCGCTCGCGGAGACGATCGAGCTGATGATCGAGGCCAGCGAGCTCGGCGACATCGATGCCGTCACGGAGCACGATCTGGCCTTCCACGGCCGCGTCGTGGAGTTGTCGGGCTTCCACTACCTGCGACGCCTCTGGGCGAACATCGACGGCGTCGTCCGCTCCCGCAAGTACTCGGCGACCGCGGGTCCTGAACCGCAGGATCCTGTCGAGGCGCGGGCGTGGCTGATCGGCCCATCGGTGGAGCATCGCGACCTCATCGCGGCGCTCCGAACGCGCCGGCCGGCACATGCCTCGAAGGCGGCGATGACCCACGTGAACCGCGGCCTCGAGCGACTGCGAGCCGACGCTCAACGGTGAGCCGGCGCCCGGCGCCGAGTCGATGAGTCGGCGTCCGCCGCGGATCCCGAGATCCGGGGCGATCCGGCGCGCCAAGTCCTGCTCCTGACCCATCGCCTTTCGCGCACCCGGTTCTTCTCGACGGGCTCAAACACCACCCGCGACTCGGTGATCGTGCGACTCGAGGATGTCGACGGCCGCGTCGGCTGGGGCGAGACGTACCTCGTGGCCGGCGCCGTCGAGGCGTGCCGGGCGATGTCCGAGGACCTTGCCGGCACGGATCCGGAGGCGGCAACGACCCGCCTGGGGTCACGGCGTCGTGCTCATCGCTGGGCGCTGGGCGCCGTGACGATGGCGCTCGACGACCTCCGCGCCCGCCAGCGCGAGGTACCGGTCTCGGCGCTGTACGGCGAGCGACAGCGGGAGCGTGTTCGCCCCTACGCGTCGAGCCGGGGGTACGTCGACGGCCGCACGCCGGCGGACGCATGGCGTGAGGAGGCGCGCCAGATCGCTGCCGACGGGTTCACTGCATTCAAGCTGCGGATCGGGCGGACCACGCTGAGCGCCGAACTCCCGGCGATCGAACGCGTCGTCGCCGACGCGCCCTCGCTGACCTGGATGGCCGACGGCAACGGCGTGTATGACCGCGCAGACAGCGAGCGACTCGGAGCGGCACTGGGCGCGCTGGGGTTCCGCTGGCTCGAGGAGCCGCTGCCGACGTCCGACTACGCGGCGTATGCCCCGCTTGCCGCGACGCTGACGATCCCCATCGCGGGTGGCGAGTCGCTCGAAACGGCGGACGCGGCTGAACCGTTCCTCGCGTCCGGATCGTTCGACCTCGTCCAGCCCGACGTCTCGATCTGCGGCGGCATCGGCGGTGTTCTCGAGATCGCCGCGGCGGCGGCCCGCGCCGAGCGCGCGACGATCCCGCACGCCTGCAACGGTGCGATCGCCCTGGCCGCGACCCTCCAGGCGCTCGCCGTGCTGCCCGTGTCTCGTGACGCACCCGCGTGGGCCGAGCCGCTCCTCGAGTTCGATGTCGGCGAGAACCCGATGCGGTCCGATCTCCTGACCGATCCGCTGCTGCCCGTCGGGGGCTGGATCGACATCCCGGCGGGCCCCGGGCTGGGCGTGGAGGTCGACGAGGAGGCCGTGCGGCGACTGTCGGCCGCGACGTGACTGCGCGGCGCCCGCCGCGCGGCGATCAGTCGAGCGGCAGCGCCAGCGCCTGTCCGCTCGCTGCCGACCGATCGGCCGCCTCGACCATCTCCACGGCGGCCCGTCCGTCCCATCCGGTCACGACCGGTTCGCGGTCCTCGCGGATGGCGGCGGCGAAGTCCTCGACCTGGGCGGCGAAGCCCTTGAGCCGATTCGGGTCGAGGTAGTCACCGAGGAAGTCGAACGTCACCTGCTCGGCGACCTGCTCCCAGCCACCTCCGGTCCCGAGGCGGACCCGGCCGTAATGTTCGGCGTCGATGATCCCGTCGGACCCGATGATCCGGGTCTGGTCGTTCGGTACGAGCCCGGGTTCGGGCAGCTCGTAGCTCATGAGGATCTGGACCATCACCCCGTTCGCCATCCGGTACTGGACCATCGCGGACAGGTCGAGCGGTGGCGGGGTCCCGTACGTTCGATAGTCCGCGTAGACGCGCACGGCCTCGGATCCGGTGAGCCACCGGACGGCATCGGTCTCATGGACGCCCCAGTCGAGGAACTGCGACCCTTCGGCCGGATCGAACGCCCAGTCCTTGCGCGGGATGATCACGCGTCCGGTGGCCTCGTCGACGATGTCCTCGAGGATGAACGACGTCCAGGCGCCGCGCATCTGGATCATCCGGATGTCGCCGATCGCATCCGTCGTCGACCAGCCGCTTCACGGCGAGCGGCGCATCGCGGAAGCGCGTCACGAAGTTGACGGTGAGGCGCACGCCGGCCGCCGCGCAGGCCGCGATGATCGCGTCGCAGTCGGCGACCGAGACCGCCATCGGCTTCTCGATGTAGACGTGCTTGCCGGCCGCCGCTGCCGCGAGTGCCTGCGGAAGGTGCGCCCGATGCGGCGACGTGATGAGGACGGCTTCGATCTCCGGGCGGGCCAACAGCGCCTCGATCGACGCGTCAGCTTCCGTTCCGAACTCCGCTGCGAGCGCGGGGGCCCGGGTCCCGCCCCAGACCGACACGAGTCGGGCGTTCGGAACGTGGCGGGTCAGGCACGCGGCGTACGTCCGGCCCATGTAGCCGGACCCGACGATGCCCATCCCGACGGCCGTCAACGTGGCGAGTCCCCGGCGTCGGGCGCTGGCGATCTTCGGCGGAGGGCGCGTCTCCTGCCGACAGGTCGATGCCGCTGACGAGGGCGTCGACCTTGCTGTCGGCGCGGGCCGGCTCGCCCGGCAGGTCACCGGGCGGCGGAAGTCGCTTGAACGGCACGGCGAACACCGCGTCGAACGCCTCGGCATGGCGCGACGGCCAACCGATGTCGAGGGCATAGCGCATCCCCTGCCCGACTTCCCACTCGACCAGGTCGCGCGGCCACTCGTCCTCGAGACCACGGGTCATGATCGCGGCCAGCTCGACCTTGCGCTTGACGACGTCGATCGGCAGGTCGATCCACACGTTCGGGCGGAATTCGAGCGTGGTCGAAGCGATCGGGAACCGGAGCACCCGGCTCTGGTACGAGAAGGTCCCGGCCAGGTCCACTGCGTCGAGCAGGGCCCGGCCGGTGGTCGTATGGTCGGCCGTCCAGTCGCCGCTGGCGGGCGGCCCGAAGACATACGTTGGGCGGCGATCGCGGAGGATGTCGGCGATCCCCTCCTTGACGCGCTCGAACTCGTTCGAGATCCGGTGGTACGGCGCGTCGAGGAACTCGATCGTGGCCCCGAACGCTGCCGCGACATCGCGCGCGGCGGAGCGCTGGATCGCCGACACGGCCACGATGTGGATGTCGTCGGCGGCATGGGTGATGAGCGTGCCGCCCAGCCCGTAGATGAAATCGTCGGTGTGCGGCGTGACGACAAGGATCTCCACTGGTGCCTCCGTGACCGTTGCGGGCGACGAATCGGCTCAGCGATGGATCGGCGCGCCCTCGTCGAACCAGTCAGCGTACGTCGACGCGAGCAGGCGTCGACAGGCTTCGTAATCGTCCTCGGTGAACCCCTGATACGGCGACAGGAGCCGCAACGGGAACTCGGGGAGCATCCCGAGCTTCACGAGCATCTTGTCGTAGGCGCCGTCCATGTGTGGACCGGGGGCCGGCTGGGCCCACAGGTCGCTGCTCATCGTCTGGAAGGCGTGCTGGAGGCGCATCAACTCGCCGGCGTCGCGGGTCCGTCCTGCCTCGAACAGGGCCTTCGTCATCCGCGGCGACAACTCCGCGTAGGACGCGAGCAGCGAGCACTCGCCGAACATCGACCCGTGCGGGAAGTTGCCTTCGCCCATGAAGTGCTGCAACTCGCCGGCGTTGCGCATCAGCTCTTCTGCGGCGGCCATGCCGCCGCCCGTCGTCTTCGTGGCGACCAGGTTGGGGACCTCCGCGATGATCCGCGCGTAGTCGTGACCGGTGAGGACGCGCTTCGTGCGCGGGAGGTTGTAGTTCAGGAACTGCGCGTCGGGATAGCGGCCGCACGTGTCGGCGAAGAAACGCAGGACCTCGTCGTCGCTGAGCGGCCCCCACGACGGGAGGGAGATCTGAAAGGTCCGGAACCCGACGTCGTACGCATACTCGACCCGCTCGAGGATCTGGACCGTCGAGAGGCCGATGACCCCGACCATGGGGCTCGCATCCGGGAGCCGGGTCTCCTCGAAGAAGGTGTCGACGACCGCCCGAAAGCGCCGGGTGTCGACCGCGTAGCCCTCGCCGCCGGTGCCGAACACGTACACATGCCGAAAACCGGCTGCGAAGACCTGCCGGACCTCCTCGCGAAAGACCTCCTCGACGAGCTCGAAGCGCGCATCCCAGGGCGATGGACAGGCGACGAGGATCGCCTGCGGGTAGCGCGCCATCAGCCGGCCGCCCGGATCGAAGCACGCGGCCGGCCTGCCAGCTCGCCCAGGACGTCTTCGGCAGCCTGGAGCATGCGGGCGACGTCCTCGTCCGAGTGCGATGCCATGAGGTGGTTGCGCTTGAGGTTGAGCGGGAGCATCAGGAATCCTCGTTCGGTCATGCCACGGTGGAAGGCGACGTAGAGCGCGGCGTCGTTGGTGAGCGCGTCATCGAACGAGCGCACCTCGCGCTCAGTGAAGTAGCAGACGAAGACCGAGCCGAACGACGTCGCGCGCGCGACCAGGCCCACGCGGTCGGCGATCTGCTGGAGCCCGGTCTGGATCGTCGCGCCCAGGCGGAAGAGGCGGCGATGGATCGCGCGATCGTCCGCCTCGAGGATCTCGATCGTCGCGAGCGCTGCGGCCAGCGAGGTCGGGTGGCCGTTGTAGGTCCCACCGAACATCACGTCCCCATCGGGACGCGTGTTGAAGCGTTCCATCAGGTCCGCGCGACCGCACAGGACGGCCAGCGGGTATCCGTTGGCGATCGCCTTCGCGAACGTCGTGAGATCCGGGGTGATCCCGGCGATCGCCTGGTAACCGCCGAGGTCGTGGCGGAATCCCGTGACCACCTCGTCGAAGATGAGCACGGAGCCCGCGTCCGCGGTCGTCTGCCGCAGGGCCGCCATGAACGCGTCCGTCGGGACCACGCACCCGATCGTATGGATGACCGGCTCAAGGATGACCGCCGCGATCTCGTGACCGCGCTCGCGCATGAGCGTCTCGAGCGCCTCCACGTCGTTGAAGGGCAGGACGACGAGCCAGTCCATCGCCTGGGGCAGCATCCCGGTCGAGATCGGATCGATGGTGCCCACGCGGTCAGCGGGACTGATGACGTTGGCGCCGATGTAGTCGTGCCAACCGTGATAGCAGCCCTGGAACTTCACCACGAGGTGCCGGCCGGTCGCTGCACGCGACACGCGGATGGCGTGGTACGTGGCTTCCGATCCGCTGTTCGAGAAGAGGACCCGCTCGGCCGACGGGACATGCTCCTGGATCTTCTCGGCGAGTTGGATCTCCAGTTCGCTCGAGCCGGCACCCATGACATCGAGCTCTGCGGAGGTCTCCATCGCGCGCTCGCGGACGCGCGGATCCGCATGGCCGAGGATGATCGGGCCGAACGCCGCGTGGAAGTCGATGTACTCGCGGCCGTCGGCGTCCCAGATGCGACTCCCCGCGGCCCGGGTGAAGACGCGCGGCGGGTCGAGGGATCGGAGGCTGGACGACACGCCGCCCGGGATGATCCGCCGGGCACGCTCCGAAAGGGCACCCGAACGATCGGTCACGGCGGTCATCGCCGCTGGTGTTCGGGCGGCGTTCGGTTGTACATTGTCGACAATCTACGTTTGCCGACCATGCGCGTCAAGGGCGCGGCGACGTGGCGTACATTTCGTCGACCAGCCGCGGCATGGTCCGAGCGACCAGGGACGGTCGACGGTCGGCGCGAACGCAGGAGGAACTCTGATGACGGTCGCTGAGTACACCGGGACGGTCTCCCACTTCATCGGCGGCGCGGCCGTCCCGTCCGCGTCGGGGCGCACGTTCGCGTCGATCGATCCGTCGACCGGCGAGGAGATCGCACAGGTGGCCTTCGGGGAGGCCGAGGACATCGAGCGCGCCGTGGCCGCCGGGGCGGGCCGTGTTCGAATCGGGCGCCTGGTCGAAGGCCGCACCGGGTCATCGTGCCGCCGTCCTGCGCCGGCTCGCCGACCTGATCCGGGCCGACGCCGACCGGATCGGGGCGATCGAGTCGCGCGACACCGGCAAGCCCATCGGGCAGGCGATCGCCGAGGTCAACCTGGCCGCCGACTTCTTCACCTACTTCGCCGGCCACGCCGAACTGCCGAACGGACGCACGCACCCCGCCGATGCCGGCTACTTCGTCTATTCGGTCCGCGAACCGTACGGCGTCGTCGGCGCGATCAGCCCATGGAACTATCCGTTCCTGCTGGCCTGCTGGAAGACGGCTCCGGCCCTCGCGGTCGGGAACTCGATCGTCCTCAAGATGGCCGAGCAGACGCCCCTTTCGACGACGGAGCTGGGACCCCTGAGCATCGCGGCCGGGATGCCCGCCGGCGTGTTCAACATCGTCCACGGCGACGGCCCGACGACCGGTGCGGCGCTCGTCGCGCATCCCTACGTCAAGAAGCTCACGTTCACCGGGCTCGACGGCGACGGGCCAGGCGATCCTGCGCAGCGCCGCAGAGCACATCAAGAGCGTCCACCTCGAGCTCGGTGGCAAGACCCCGAACATCATCTTCGGCGACGCCGACATGGACCAGGCCATCGCCGGCTCGCTGTTCACGGCGTTCTACAACACCGGCCAGATCTGCACGAGCGGCTCGCGCCTGCTCGTCCAGCGCAGCGACGCCGACCGGATCATCGAGTCGTTCGTCGAGCGCGCCCGCACGATCAAGGTCGGCGACCCGGCCGATGCGATCGACGCAGGTCGGCCCGCTCATCAGCGAGGAGCAGTACCAGCGCGTCACCGGCTACATCGAGGAAGGGCGGCGCGGCGGTGCCCGGCTGGCCCTCGGTGGCGGCCGACCGCAGGTGCCCGTCGCCGGCGGCTACTACGTCGAGCCGACGATCTTCGTCGACGTCACGCCGGACATGAGGATCGCCCGCGAGGAGATCTTCGGGCCGGTCCTGTCGGTCCTGACGTTCGATGACGAGGAGGAGGCGATCCGGATCGCCAACGACGTGATGTACGGCCTGGCCGCGACGGTCTGGACGACCGACCTCGGGCGAGCCTTCCGGGTCGCCGAGAAGATCGACGCCGGGATCATCTGGACGAACTGCCCGCACTACCTGCCGGTCAACGTCCCCTACGAGGGTCACAAGATGTCGGGCCTGGGCGAGGACCTCGGCGTCGAGGCCCTGCAGACGTTCACCCACCTCAAGACCCACTGCGTGAACTTCGGCGGAGCGAAGATGGGGTGGGCGTGACCCCGGCGGACACGCTCGCCGGGATCCGAGGCCAGTTCGAGCCGGCCGAGGGGTCGACCTACCTCGACACGGCGACCTACGGGCTGCCGCCGCGGGCGACGGTGGACGTGCTGGCCGATGCGCTGCGCGCCTGGCAGGCCGGGACCGGCGACTGGATCGCGGACTGGGACGAACCCAGCGACCAGCGCCCCGCGGTCGTTCGCGACGCTGATCGGGGCGCCGTCAGACACGATCGCGACGATCCCCGCGGCGTCGGTGGGGACCGGGCTCGTTGCCGGGCACGCTCGGGCCGGGCGACGAGGTCGTGGTCCCGGCCGACGAGTTCACCTCGACCATGTTCCCGCTCCTCGTCGCGAAGGAGCGTGGCGCCGAGCATCCGCGAGGTCCCGTTCGATGCGGTCGCGTCGTCGATCCGTCCGACGACCCGGCTCGTCGCGATCAGCCTGGTCCAGATGCAGACCGGACGAGTCGCGGACATCGCGGCGATCCTCGATGCCGCCGAGCGGCACGGGGCGCGCGTCCTCATCGACGCCACACAGGGCGATCCCGTTCGTCCCGCTCGAGGCGCATATCGACCGGATCGACTACCTCGTGTGCTCGGGCTACAAGCACCTCCTCTCGCCGCGCGGCACGGCGTACCTCGCCGTTCGCCGTGACCGCTGGGACGAGCTCGAGCCGCGCAACGCGAACTGGCGCGCGGCGGACGAGCCGTTCGGGCGCTACTTCGGCGGGCCGCTGACCCTCGCCACGGATGCACGCCGATTCGATGTGTCCCGCGCCTGGTTCCCGTGGATCGGGGCGGCCACGTCCCTGCGCCTGCTCGTCGAGTGGCGCGACGCCGGTGCGTTCGATGCCGTTCGTGACCTTGCCCGCGGGCTGGCCGATCGCCTCGGCGTGCCCTGGTACGGCGGATCGCTCGTCTGCGCGCCCTTGGCCGACGGCGAGAGCGCCCGTGTCGCGCTCAAGGCCGCCGGGGTCCGCGCGTCGGTGCGCGGGACGGCGATCCGGTTCGCGGTCCACGTCTACAACACCGAGGCCGACCTCGATCGGGCGGCCGAAGCCATCGCGCCCTTCGCCGGTGGCTAACCACACGAGTGATGCGGCCGATGGGTCGCGAGGAGGTTCGATGTCGGTCGATCAGACCCGTGCCTGGCTGCGCGGACCCGTCGTCGCGGTGGCAACGCCGTTCACCGCCGATCACGCGCTCGACCTCGACGGCCTGGCCGCGAACATCGAGTTCATGATCGACGGTGGCGTCAGCCACGGGCAGGGCGTGCTCCTGGTCGCCGGCGCCGCAGGGGAGTTCCCGGCACTCACGCGCGACGAGCGGATCGCCGTGATGCAAGCCTCGGTGGCTGCGGCCGCGGGGCGCGTACCCGTGATGACGAGCATCCAGCACACGGACTGGCGCGAGGTCATCGAACTGGCGCGGGCCGCCGCCAATTCGGGGATCGCCGGCGTCCAGCTCGGGGCGACCTACTACTACCCGTCGAGCACTGACGACCTGGTGCGGCTCGTTGAGCAGGTCGACAGCGCCGTCTCGGTCCCGCTGATGATCTACTCCACGTGGTGGGAGGGCGGCCTGCGGATCGATGGCTCGCTCCTGCGGCGGCTCGCGGATGTCCCGAGCGTCGTGGCCGTGAAGTGGTCCGCGCCGTCGTTCGACGAGTTCACCGCGGGAGCCACCGCGATCTCGGATCGCCTCGCGATCGTCGACAACCAGGGCCTGCACGTCTGGAGCCATCTGCTGGGCGCCTCCGGGTTCGTGACGCACATCAGCAACTTCTGGCCGGCCTACCCCCTGGCGATCTGGCAGGCCCTGGAGTCGGGCGACTACGCCCGGGTCCGCGATCTGCTGGCCACGTTCAAATGGGCCTGGGGCCGCTGGACCGGCCGGGTCATCGCCGAGACCGGCGGCGAGGGCCCGTTCATCAAGGCTGCCCTCGCCGCGGTGGGACTTGCTGCAGGTCCGCCGCGGCCGCCGTCGGCGGCGCCGTCGCCCGAACTCCTGGAAGAGCTGCGCGACCTGCTGCGGAGCGCGTCCGTGCCGGGATCAACGACCCGACGCTGAGCGCCCACGGGCTGCGCGTCGGCGACGTGGGAGCTGAGCGCGCCCGCGGCCCGCGCCCGTTCAGGGGCGAGGGTGTGCCGCGACCACGTCCTCGACGATGTTCGCCCCGAGGCCCGGCCGGTCCGGGACGACGAGTTCCCCATCGACGATCTCGAGCTTCTGATCGATGAGGTCCCACTTCCAGGGCACATCGTCCATATCGATCTCGAGGATCTCGAGGTTGGGCATCGCCGCGCACAGGTGCGCATTGATCAGGGTGGCCAGCGGGCTCATGTAGTTGTGCGGCGAGAACATCGTGTCGTAGTGGGCGGCGAGCTCGCAGATCCGGCGTGCCTCGGAGAACCCGTTCGCGAGCGTCTCGACCATCACGACATCGGTCACGTGGCGCTCGAGGAACGGTCGGAACTGCTCGCGCCGGATGAGCGCCTCGCCGTGGCAGATGCGCGTTCGGGTCTGGCGGCGGGCCGAGAGCAGGGCGTCGGGGTCGAAGCCTTCAGCTTCCAGCCAGTACAGGTCGAACGGCTCCAGGGCACGCGCCAGCTGGACGATGCCGCCCATCCGGTACTCCTGGCCGACGTCGAAGAGGATCCCCATGTCCGGTCCGACCCGGTCGCGCAGGGCCCCGACGAACTCCACGGCCGCGTCGATCCGGAACCGGTCGATCGCACCGTCGAGGGTCGGCGGCAGGCCCGTGGTGAGCCCCGGCACGAGCAGGTTCGTCTTGAGCGCCCGGAAGCCGGCCGCCTCGACATCGTCGACGAGGGCGATCCACGACGCGAGGTCGCGGGCGGGTGGGACACCAAGCGCCTCGGGGTCGATCGCCCGATACGACGCGAAGTGCGACCAGTAGAGCGGGATCCGGTCGCGGTACAGCCCGCCGAGCAGCTCGTAGACCGGCACGCCCAGCCACTTGCCCTTGATGTCGTAGAGCGCGATGTCCAGCGCGGCGATCACCTTCATCCGCTCCGGCACGCCGGCGCGGCCCGATGCCCACAGCCGCCGGCTGATCCAGTCGATGCGCCGCGGGTCCTCGCCGATGAGCTCGCGGCCGACCACGCGGATCGCCTCCGCGAGGGCCGGCGAGGCGTGCCAGTCGTAGCCCTCGCCCCAGCCGACGATGCCCTCGTCGGTCGTGACCTTGACGAACAGGAAGTCGCGGCCGCCGATCCCGCTCTCGCAGGTGATCGGCTCGATCGCCGTGATCTTCATGGCAGGCGCTCCGCCCGCAGCGGGTGCGCCGCGAACGACGTCCTCGTCGATGTCGGCGCCCCAGCCCGGCCGGTCCGGGACGACGAGCTCGCCGTCCTCGATCTCGAGCGGGTGGGTCAGCAGGTCGCCCTTCCAGGGCACGTCGTCGATGTCGATCTCGAGGATCTCCACGTTGGGGACCGCCGCGCACAGGTGGGCGTTGATCAGCGTCCCGAGCGGGCTCATCCAGTTGTGGGGCGAGACCATCACGTCGTAGAGCTCGGCCATCTCGGCGATCCGGCGGCTCTCCGACAGTCCGTTGGCGAGCGTCTCGATCATCACGACGTCGGTCACGTGGCTTCTGGAAGAACGGCCGGAACTGCTCGCGGCGGATGAGGCTCTCACCGTGGCACAGCCGCGTCGTCGTCTGCTCGCGGGCCGCCAGGAGCGCGTCGGGATCGAAGCTCTCGACCTCCAGCCAGTAGAGGTCGAACGGCTCCAGCGCGCGGGCCAGCTGGACGATCCCGCCCATCCGGTAGTCGAACTGCACGTCGACGGCGATCCCGATCCCCGGCCCCACGACATCGCGCAACGTGCCGATCCACGTGACCGCCTCGTCGATCGTCCGCCGGTCGATCGCCCCGTCGAGATACGTCGGGAGCGTGGGCGGGCCCGCCGTCGAGGCCCTCCTGGATGAGGTTCGTCTTGAGGACCTTGTACCCCTGGTCGACGACATCGCGAGCACCCGCCGCCCATTCCGCATAGGTGGACGTCGGTTCGGCCCCGACGACCTCCGGCCAGATCGCGCGATACGTCGCGAAGTGCGACCAGTAGAGCGGGATGCGATCGCGGTACAGCCCGCCGAGGAGCTCGTAGACCGGCACGCCGAGCCACTTGCGCCTTGATGTCCCAGAGCGCGAGATCGAGGGCGGCGAGCACCTTCATCCGCTCCGGGACGCCGGGCCGGCCGCCGTACCAGATCCGCTCGTTGAGCAGCTCGATCCGGCGCGGATCCTGACCGATGAGCCGGCGGCCCATGACCGTCGAGCGCGGTCGGCAAGCGACGCGGACGTGTGCCAGTCGTAGGTCTCGGCCCAGCCCGTGATGCCCTCGTCGGTCGAGACCTTGACGTAGCCGAACTCGCGCAGACCGCCGTCGCACACGAATGGCTCGATCGCCGTGATCTTCATCCGGCCTCCGTTGACATCACTCCGAGTTGTCTACAATATACGGGAAGCATCGATCGCTCTCGTGGTGACTGGTGCTCGCGATTTCCCAGGCCGGCCGGGTTTCCGACGATCCCCGGCGATGTGCGGGGCAGCAGGCTCCTCCGTTGTCCCGCACATCTTCGGCCCTCCATCACCGGCAGGACCCGCGATCGCCGAGACGATGTCGTCGACATCCGGCCGTGCGCGGCGTACGGGAGGCACGAACTGATGAGTGTCGGCATCGGCCTTCTCGGGTCCGGGTTCATGGCGCACACCTACGCGGAGTGCCTGGCCAAGCACGTCCCGAACGCCCACCTGACGGCCGTCGCCCTCGGCTCCCGCGCGCCGGCACTGGCCGACGAATACGGCGTCGCCCACGAACCGTCGGCCGAAGCGCTCCTGGCCCGCGACGACGTGCGAGGCGGTGATCATCGCGACCCCCCACTCCACGCACCTGCGCCCTGACCGTCGCCGCCGCCGCAGCGGGGCGAGCACATCTATCTCGAGAAGCCGATGGCGGTCACGCTGGCAGACTGCGACCGCATGGTCGACGCGTGCCGCGCCGCCGGCGTGGTCTTCGACGTCAACCACGTCACGCGCCACCGGCGCTCCCCGGTGACCGCCAAGCGACTGCTCGACGAGGGCGCCATCGGCGAGCTCCGGATGGTCCGCGTCCTCAGCTCGGTCGTCGGCTACCTCGCCGGACGACCACGGCTGGGCGCAAGAACCCGGAGAAGGCGGCGCCTGGCTCGACATGGGCGTCCACATGTTCGATGCCCTGCGCTGGTTCACCGACTCCGAGGTCGCCTTGATCTTCGCCCGGATCCGCGACTTCGGCGGGTAGGAGCACCAGCGCCGGACCGGCCTGGCCGAAGTCGAGATGAAGAACGGCGTCCTCGCCCAACTCCTCGTCAGCATGGAGTTGCCGGCACCCGGCCTCGGTTCGCAGAGCCAGTGGACGTTCATCGGGAGCGACGGGATCATCGAATCCGATTCCTACGGCAAGGTCCGCCTCGGACGGGGCGACGCGTGGGAGGAGATCTACGAGATGCCCCCGTTCGGGCTCAACTCCGACGTCTACAGCCCCGTCCGGCTCGAGGCATTCGCCGCCCAGGTCGAAGCGTTCGCGAACGCGGTCGAGGCCGGAGGCGGTAACGCGACGCCCGGGATGGACGGCGAGCGACGGCCGCGCGGCGGTCGAGGTCGTCGAGGCCGCGGCCCGCTCGTCGGCGACGACGCGCTCGTCCGACTCCCGCTCGGCGCGGCCTGATCACGGCCCGGCCCGGCAGCCGCCCGCTCGCATGAGGATCCTCGCCCGCTCGACCCTCAACCCCGCCGAACCGGGAACCTCCCGCGAGGCGTCGACCTTCCCGACGTTCACGGTCCAGCGCGACGGCAGCCTCCTGTCGTGCTACAGCGTGGGATCCACGAAGGACAGCGACGACGTGACGCTCGAACTGCGCGCATCGCGCGACGGTGGAGCCACGTGGGATGCGCCGCGGCGGCCATTCGACCCGGTCGTTGGCGGCGGCACGGATCGCTCAAGTACGGCCCGATCACGCGGCTCGACGGCGACCACCTGATCATCGTCGCGCTATGGATCGATCGCGAGGCGTTCCCGGGACAGCCGCTGTTCAACGGCGAGACGGAAGGCTGCCTGCCGATGTCCATCGTCCTGGCCGACTCGTTCGATGCCGGCGAGACCTGGACGGCCTGGCGGGAGGTCCCGATGCCCGACGATGTCGGACCGCCGAGCCTGACGAACGCGATCGTCCGGTTCCCGAGCGGTCGGCTCCTGCTCAGCGTGGAGACGAACAAGACATACCTGGACCCGGCGCCGTGGTTCCAGCGGGTCGTCCATGCCTGGTCCGATGACGGCGGCACCACGTGGTCCGAGCCACGAACCGTCGTCGCGGATCCCACGGGGCGGATCGCCAACTGGGATCAGCGCGGTGCCGTCACGAAAGACGGTCGGCTCGTGAGCTTCGCATGGATCTACGACTTCGAGGCCGTCGCCTATCGCAACGTCCGCCGTCGGATCAGCACCGATGACGGCGAGTCGTTCGGCGATCCGGTCGAGCTGGACTTCACGGACCAGCCCGGCCATCCAGCCCTGCTCGACGACGGGCGGGTCGTCCTCGCCTGGGTCGACCGGTTCGGGACGCGCTCGATCCGGGCGCGGCGCTCGCGGAGCGATCGACGCGCCGTTCCCGGCCGGCACCGAGATCGTCCTCTACGAGGCGACCCCCGCTCGTGGCCGCGGCCGGCGTCTCGAGCGACACACCGGCGACGCCCTCGATCGACATGCAGGCGTGGTCGTACGGTCTCGCCTTCGCCGAAGCGCTGCCCGGACGGCGACGTGGGTGTGGTCCACTACGCCCCGGGGCCGGACGGCGGCCTCGATGTCCGATGGCTGCGCCTCGGGGTCGACGACGAATGACTGGACAACGATCGAAGGAGCGAACCGGATGACGAGCGAGACGGATCCCCTCGCCAACGCCACGTTGGCGGAGATGGAGGCCTTCGCGGCCAACGTCCTGCCGACGTACGCGCTCGACTATTACGCGTCTGGGGCCCGCGACGAGCAGACCTTCCGCGGCAACCTCGCCGCATGGGCTCGCTGGTGGCTCGTACCGCGGATGCTCAACGACGTCTCCCGGGTGTCGCTCGCGACGAGCATCCTGGGCGAGCCGATCGCCCTGCCGATCATGATCGCGCCGATGGCCTCGCAGCGGCTCGCCCACCCGGACGGCGAGCTCGCCACGGCTCGCGCAGCGGCCGAGGCCGGCACGATCATGATCGTATCGACGAGCACGATGGTCCCGATCGAGGAGATCGGGGCGGTGCCCGACGTGAAGTTCTGGTTCCAGCTCTATCCCTTCCCCGACTTCGAGGAGACGGTGGGGATGATCGATCGAGCGGTCGCGGCCGGCGCCAAGGCGATCTGCCTGACCGTCGACGTGGCGAGCCACATCGATCCGAAGCGCCGACCTCGCGGCGGCCTCGTCACGCCGGCGTGGGTCAAGTACCCGATGCACCCGGCGCACGCGGAGGACACGCTCGACAAGCTCGACTGGCCGTATCTCGAGCGACTGCGCAGCCGCGTCACCGTGCCGGTCGTCCTGAAGGGGATCCTCCACCCTGCCGATGCGCGAGCTGCCGCGGATGTCGGCATCCAGGCGATGATCGTGAGCAACCACGGCGGGCGGACGCTCGACGGCGCGATCACGACCGCGGAGATCCTGCCCGAGATCGCGGACGCGGTGGGCGACCGGGTCGAACTCCTCGTCGACGGTGGGATCAGGCGCGGCACCGACGTCATCCGGGCCCTGGCCCTCGGAGCGCGCGCGGTCCTCATCGGGCGGCCGTTCCTGTGGGGCCTCGCCATCGCGGGCCAGGCCGGTCAGCGGCGGGTGTTCGCCACCCTGCGGGATGAACTGGAGCAGGACGCCCGGCACTGCGGGATGCCCGATCTGACCGACGTGCCGCGCGACCTCGTCAGGCTCAGCCGCCTCGGCCTCTGAGGCGGCTCGACATCCGTCCTGGAGCGCCGGGCGAGTTCCGGGGCGCCTCAGGCGAGGAGCACGCGGCCCGGACGCTCGGCGTCGAGCTGCACGCCGTCGGTCACGACGGATCGCCCGGCAACGATGACGTGGGCGATCCCGGTCGGTGGGCGCGTCGGCTCCTGGAACGACGCGCCGTCGACGATCGTCTCCGGGTCGAAGATGACGACGTCGGCGACGGCGCCGGCCGCGATCCGTCCCCGATCGCTGAGCCCCGCCCGGTCCGCCGGACGTGCCGTGGACATCGCGACCGCCTGCTCGAGGGTGAGGAGGCCGTCTTCGCGGACATAGCGGCCCAGGAACCGCGGGTAGCAGCCGAACGATCGCGGATGCGGCCGGCCCGCTGACGACGGCCCATCCGGATCCATCGCCAGCCCATCGGAACCGATCGAGGTCAACGGGTGGGCCAGGACGGCTCGCAGGTCGTCCTCGGACCGACCATACGCCACCATCTGGACACGGTTGTCGCTGCGCTCGATGAGGTCGAAGTAGGCCTCTTCGGGTTCGGTCGACCACGCCTCGGCGACGGCCTCCACGGTGAGGCCGAGGGCATCCTCGAGACCGGGCTCGGACGACGAAACCTCGATCTCGTCCCAGCCGAAGAACAGGCTCTCGCGCCAGTCCGCCCGGATCGCCGTGCGGACCTGCTCGCTGGCCAGGCGCTCCACGATCGCGGCGGGTCCCCCGTCCTGCGCCCAGACCGGCAGAAGCTGCGACAGGTTCGCGCTCCCGGCGATGTATGGATAGATGTCCATGCCCACATCCACCCCATCTGCGCGGGCGGCCTCGATGAGCTCGATCGCCCGTGGGACCGCGCCCCAGTTGCGCCGACCCGCGACGGCGAGATGGGAGACCTGGATCCGGCACCCGCTGGCCCTGGCGATCGAGAGCGCCTCCGCGACGGCATCGAGCAGGTGATCGCTGTAGTTGCGCATGTGGATCGCAAAGAGCCGATCGTGGCGCGCCACGGCTCGGCCGATCGCGACGAGCTCATCGTGATCGGCCGACATCGCCGGGGGATACATCAGCCCGGTGGAAACCCCTGTCGCGCCGTCGTCAAGGCAGGCGTCGATCGCGGCGACGAGGGCCGCGCGCTCCGCCACGTCGAGCGGACGAGCAGCTTCGCCAGCGACGGAGATCCTCAACGGCAGATGACCCACGAGCGGTGCCGTGTTGATGGCGAGACCGCTCCGCTCCAGGGCCGACGCATAGCCGCCCAGGTCGGTCCAGTCCCAGCGCACGCTCGGATCCGGATCGATCGTCGCGTTGGCGGCGCGAGTCTGGGCTGCGTGGTGTGGCGGAAGCGGGACGCCGCCCATCCCGCAATTCCCATTGATCTCCGTCGTGACGCCCTGGGCGACCTTGCTCCGGGCCCGTCCGTCGCTCAGCAGCGTCAGGTCGGAATGGCTATGGAGGTCGACCCAGCCGGGCGCGACGATCAAGCCCGCGGCATCGATCCGGTCGACGCCCTCGGAGGCGTGCGTGAGATCGCCGATCGCCACGATCCGATCCCCGGCGATCCCGACATCGGCGCGCCTTCGAGGCGCGCCCGTCCCATCGACGACGGTGCCGCCGGTCAGGATCCGGTCGAACGCCGTCCGGCCGTTCATCGGCCGAACAGGTCCGCGGCGTTCCCCCAGAACACGCGGTCGAGCGCATCGTCCGACATGCCCCCGCCGGCGGACAGACCCGCGTCCCGGTAGGTCCCGAGTACGAACGACGGCTCGAGGAGTGGCGCGTCGCTGCCCCACATCACCTTGTGCAAGCCCGCGATCGCGACCACTGCCCGGACCGTCGGGAGGTGGGCGAAGCTGCTGGCGAGCTCCAGGTGGACGTTGTCGGTCGTCGCGGCGAGGCGAGCCCCCTCGAGGCTCGGCGTGCCGAGACCGCCATGCGCCACGATGATCGGGAGCCGCGGATGGCGCCGCGCGATCGCACCGAGCGCACCGTCCCACCCCTCCCCCGCGTTGTGGATCTTCACCGGCCGCCCGAACGTCGCGAGGAGGTCGAACAGGTCGGACATCGCCGGAGACGCCGTGGGCGTCGCGCTCCATTCGCCGTGCACTTTCACCCCGATGAACCCCGGGGCATCGAGGTAGCGATGGAGCTGATCGCGCGTGGAATCCAGGTCGCTCGGGTCGGCCACGACGTACGCGAAGAGGCCGTCTCGGGAGCCGTCCGTCACGGCCCGTGCCGCCTGGGCGTTGCCGCGGACCGGGTCCCCGAAGATGGCGAGGGCGGCAGACGCGACGCCTTCCGTGGTCGCGGTCGAGCGCTGCGGGACGCGCAGAGCATCGAGGAGCTGCACGTCATCGACCTGCGGCACGTCGTGATCGAATGGCCCGAAGTGCGCATGGACGTCGAATGCGCGCACGGGACCGGGGGCCGAAGCGAGGTTCACCGGACCATCGGGCAGGTCGAAGAGTCGGATCGCGTTGCCAGCGAGGATCGCCCGCTTCGCGTCGTCGCCGATGGCAGCCGCGAGGATCGCCCCGATCGGTGAAGCGGCCGCGCGAGTCGGGCTGCCCGTTCCCAGGAGGACCCGTTCGGACCCGATCGCCCGCACCGCCGTCTCGACCGCCCGAAAGTGGGCCATCGCGCTTGTCTCGAGGTGGAGATGCGGGTAGCGGGTCGCGGCCGCCAGGTCGTCCACGATGTGCATGTAGTGCGCCCCGAGCAGCACCACGGGGATCCCGAGCGCATCGGTCGCCTCCCCGATCCGGGTCGCCGCGCCGTTCCCCCCGATCGCCACGAGCAGTGGCCGCCCGGTGCGCCCGACCGCGACAAGGACCTCGTGGATCGACTCGGGGAGGGCCGTCGTGCCGTTCCAGCCCTCCAGTCGGTAGCCGACGACGCCCGCACGTTCCGACGCCGCGACGGCGCGCTCGGCCGCGCCGGTGCGGCGCGCCCCGACCACCGCGATCGCACGCACCCCGTTCGCCGGATCCGCTGCCGCCTCGACGGCGAGTTCGTTACCGATCGTCGCATCCGCCCAGCGCGCCACGAGCGACGAGGCGAGCGACACGCGGACCCCGTGAGCGGCACGCTCCGCGACAAGCGCGTCGAGCGGCGCACCGGCCGTGCCCGCGGTCCCGTGGTCCGGGCCGAAGAACGCGTGCACGTCGACGTAGCCGCTCCCGGCGGGCGCGCGCGTCCCCGCGGGCGCTGCCTCCCCGGCGTGCGCTGCCTCCCCGGTGTGATCCGCGCCCGCTGCGTCTTCCGCCATCAGGTGACCCGGCCGCGGCCGATCACCGGCCAGCGCTCGAGGACCCGCTCGCCCTCGATCGCGATCAGCTCGTCGTGCATGTTGACCACGCCGCAGGCGTGGTTCGGGATGATCCGAACCTGTTCTCCGATGCGCCACGCGGGATCCGGGGCGCCGGCGGGCAACTCGATGATCCCGTGCTCCTCGGTGGCGCGGGTGATCGCGAGGTCCAGTCGATCCATCGGCCTGCCCCAGGTCCCCCACCCGTAGTCCTCGCCGGCGAGCGCCTTGATCCCGGCATCCAGGACGTAGCGGTCCGGCCGGGCATGGCTGACGACCGTCGCGAGGATCGTCAGCGCGCAGTCATCGAAGGTTGCCGGTCCGAGCGACACCTGCTTGAGGTCCTGGAATGCGTAGACCCCGCATCGCAGCTCGGTGACCCCGGGGATGGTCACGGCGTGGCGTGCCGTCGGGGTGCTGCCGACCGTGACGACGTCCACCCGGACACCACGCCCGCGGAGCGCCTCGGCCATCCCGACGGCGACCTCACCCTCGCGGCGGCCGATCTCGGACTGCTCGGCCGGATCGGACGTCCCATAGGCGTTCCCGTAGTTCATCACGCCGACGAGGTCCAGCCCGGGCATCTCGGCGACGTGCTCGGCGAGGTCGACGGCGGCCTCCGGTGTCGCCGCGCCGGCCCGGCCGGCACCCCCGTCGACACTCACCACGACCTCCACGCGCCGGCCCAGCGAGGCCAGGTACGCGGATGCGGCCTCCGCGCCGGCGAGCGTATCCACCTCGAAGCGGAGGCGTGCCCGATCGGACAGCGCGAGCAGGCGATCGAACTTCGCGCGGCCCACGAGCGGATAGGCGACGAACAGGTCGTCGAATCCGGCCGCGACCAGCGCTTCAGCTTCGCCGACCTTGGCCACCGTCAGGCCGATGGCTCCGTGGGCGAGCTGTCGCTCGGCGACCTCGCGCGTCTTGTGCGTCTTGGCATGCGGCCGGTGAGCGACGCCGGCAGCCCGGGCCACGGCCGCCATGGTCGCCAGGTTCGTCTCGAGCCGGACCACGTCCACGAGCGCGACCGGCGTATCCAGGTCCCCGACCCGTTCGGTCACCGCGCCCGTTCCAGGAAGTACGCGGATCCGAGCGCGAACCCCGCGGCGATCCGGCTGAGCTCGCTCACGGCGAGCTCCTCGTGGTCGCTGTGGTTCGTGATCGGATCGGGCCCGTAGCCCACCGCCGGGATCCCCGCCTCGCGCACGAAATGCACGGCGTTCGTGGCAACGCGCGCTCTGGTGAGGCGCAGATCGCCCCCGAACAGGTCGCGATGCGCGTCGCGCACCGCACCCACGATGGGCTCGGCGGGATCGAATGTGAAGCTCTCCGCGATCGGGACGGCCCGCAGATCGATGTCGGCCCCGGTCCGCGCCCGGACCGCCTCGACGAGCTCCCCGAGCTCCGCGGCGACCTCGGCGAGGTCCATCGTCTCGTCGTGGCGACGGGTCCCGGCGAGATCCGCGCGAACCGACAACCGATTGGGATAGTCGCCGGCGACGAACTTCCCGATGAAGAGCGACGGTTTCGGGTCCTCGCCGGAACGTGCCGCGAGCCGGTCGCGCAGCGCGGCGAGCTCGGCGTGCAGTTCGCGGGCCACCTCGACCGGGTCGATCGTGCCCGGCACGGCCACCGTCTCGTGGATGGCCATCCCGGGCCGCTCGACGGCGATCTCCCAGAACGTCAATCCGAGGCCCGCGACGGGCAACTCCACGCCCCCGCCAAGCTCCCCGGTGATCACGGCATCGCCGTGGATGCCGCGTGCGATGAGGGCATGGAGGGGTTCGTTCCCGCCGCTCTCGTGCATCCCGTGCAGGGTCACGAGGACACGCCCATCACGTGGGAGGTCGTGCTCGTTCAGGAGGCGCATCGCGCTGACCATGGCGGCGTCCGGGCCCTTCATGTCGGCCGACCCGCGACCGACGAGGATGTCGCCACGCCGCTCGGGTGGCGTGTGCTCCACGTCGATCGCGTCCAGGTGCCCGTGCCACTGGATCGTCGGTCCGTCGCCGTCGCCGAGCTCGGCGATCACGCTCGGACTGGCCGGGAACTCACGGTCGAGACGGACGCGCGCGCCGGCCTCCGAGAGCGCCTCGGCCATGCGGTCGGCCATGCGGGCCTCGTGGCCGGGCGGGCTCCAGATGTGCAGGAGCTCGAGGGTCAGCTCGGCGATGGGCTCCGGGTCGATGGCGCGGCAGGCCGCGCGAAGGGCATCGAAGGTCAACCGTCCGCCTCGTCGGACGGAGCGGACGACGTCGTGCGGGTCCGGGGTCGACTGATGCCCGCGAGCATCATCGGCACTTCGAGCACGTGCTGGCGGGCGAGCACCGCGGCCGCCTCCGGATCGCCCTCGCGCAGTGCGGCGACGAGCACGGTGTGCGACGTCTCCGCGTTCTTCAGGAAGTACTTCGCGGTGGCGCCCGGCCGATCGAGGGCCTGGTACGAGCGGACCCGGACGAGGCCGTCGAGACCCGACCAGATATGACGCAGGAGGGTCATCCCGGACCACTCGACGATGAGCCCATGGAACTCGAGGTCGAGATCGGCGGCCCGCTCGATCTCGCGGGCCTTGATCGCCTTGCCCATCCCGGCGATCAGTTCGTCGAGCCGGCCGAGGTCCGCCTCTTCGACCACGGCGGTGGCGGCAGCGATCGCTCGTCCCTCGATGACCGCGCGCAGCTCGTAGATCGCATCGATCTCGGCTTCAGGAAGGCCGACCACGACGGCCCCGCGGTTCGGGAAGATCTCGACGAGACCCTCCTGCTCGAGGTGGCGGATCGCCTCGCGGACCGGCGCACGACTCACGCCCATCTGCTCGGCGACCTCGGCCTCCAGGATCCGCGACCCGGCGGCGATCTCGTTGGCGAGGATGGCGGTGCGCAGAGCGGTCAGGACCTCCTGGCGGAGGATCCGCGGGCGCACTCTCTGGAGGTGCATCGGCGAGGTACCCGTGATGCCCGACGGGGCGCGCTGTTCTGCGTCCTGCCCGCGGGCCTGCTCGCCCTCACGGGGCCTGATCACGGGGTCGCCCGATCGTGGATCATCGCTGCCCTCCCGGGTCGCTCATCGGTGGCCGTGGCTCCGGCGCCGAGTATAGGTCCGCCGCCAGGCCCCACCGGCAGCCCGTTCCGGATCACCAGCAGGGGGTCGCGCACGGCCGAGATCGATTCGAGAGGATCGCCGGACACCACGAGGACATCGGCCCGGTAGCCCGGCTCGATCAGGCCGACGTCGTCCAGCCGGAACAGCGCCGCGGTCGCCGTCGTCGCCGATGCGAGGGCGGCCTGCGCGGTCATCCCGTGCCGGACGTACAGCTCGAGTTCATCGACCATGTCGCCGATCGGGACGAGCGGGGCGCCGCCGTCGTTGCCGGCCGCGATCGTGACGCCGGCGCTGATCGCCAGCTCAAGGAAGCTCACGAGACTCTGGTGCAGCGCCTCGCACTGTTCGACGACGAACGCCGGGATCCCGGCGCCCACCTCGCTGTCGATGATGCGACGGTCCGACAGGATCGTGGGGACGAGCGCCGTGCCGCGCTCCAGCATGAGCGCGACGATCTCCTCGTCACCGCCGTGGCCGTGCTCGATCGAATCCACCCCGGCATGGATCGCGTTGAGCACGCCGATCCGGCTCTCGGCATGCGCTGCGACGGGCACGCCCCGCTTGTGGGCCTCTTCGACAGCGGCGCTCATCTCGTCGACGGTGAGCTGGGGCTGACCCGCCTGGCGGCCGCCCGTCATCATCCCGCCGGTCGCCATGAGCTTGATCGAGCGCGCACCGGCGCGCAGGTTCTCGCGCGCTGCGCGGCGGACCGCATCGGAGCCGTCGGCCTGGATCCCCATCCACCAGCCGTGCCCACCGGTCATCGTGACCACGCGACCGCTCGCGATGACACGTGGCCCGCGGATCTCGCCGCGCTCGATCAGACCTGCCAGTTCGATGTCGATCCCGTCGATCGCGCCGACGTCCCGGATCGTCGTGACGCCGGCCAGCATCGCCGCCTCGAGGCGTGCGGAGCTCCGGACGACGGTCTCGGTGCGGTTCTCCCTGCGCAGCGTCTCCTCCGGATCGGGTCCGCCATCGAGGGTCAGGTGCGCGTGCGCGTTCATCAGGCCCGGGGCGATCCAGCGGCTGTCCACGTCCAGGACGATCGCGGTGCCCGTGTCCAGGTCCAGGTTCGGTTCGATCGCCGCGATCCGGCCATGCTCGATCAAGACGTCGTGGGCGCCGGGTCGGACGCCGCGGGCGTCGACGACACGCGCACCGCGCAGCAGCAGCCGCGCGCTCACGGCCGGAGCCGCGCCCACCGCGCGCTGCGCGACGAGCCCGTCCCGCCATAGAAGACCACGAGCACCGCGCCGTCGTCGAGGAGCGCGCCGCGCGGATGGCCGAACTGCCACGCGCCCATGTCGTTCCAGTACTCGTCCTGGGAGCGCGGCGCGTCGGCACCAGGTTCGGCGCCGGCGGCGCTGGCCCAGACGACGATCTCGCCGGCCCGGTCCCACGTCGTGCCGAAGTCGTCGCTCAGGACCGCCCGGATGCCCGGCGGATCGTTACGGTGCGCGTAGACCGCCACGAGGCGATCGCCGCCGAGCGAGATCGGCTGGCAGTGCTGTCCGGGCAATCCCGTGCTCGTCGGGATCGTCCAGGTCCGTCCGTCGGGAGCGCCCCACGCGATGTGGACATCGGCGTCGCGAGCGACCCGGACGTCGTGCGTCCAGAACATGTTCACGAGTCGGCCGTCGACCGGGTGCGTCGCGATCCGCTGGTCCCAGTAGTAGAGCGCGTCGTCGGGGTGATGGGCGACGAGGACGTCGTCGGGCCACGTCTGCCCGCCGTCGGTCGACAGCCGCAGCCAGGCCGCCGGGCGGCCGGGTGCCGGATCGTCGCGGGCCTTCCAGTGCTCGAACGGCTGGGCCAGCGCGCCGTCGGAGAGGCGCAGGACCTCGCCGGTCGACGACGCCCCCGGGTGTGGCGCCAGATCGATCCGACGACGTTCCGGCCACGATCGACCGCCGTCGCGCGACACCAGCTGGTAGACCCGCATGTCGAGGAGGCCCTGCGTGACGGGGTCCACCCAGGGCGCCGCGGGGTCGGAGCGATCCGTCCAGAGGACCGACGCGGTGATGACGCCCGGCTCGAGTTCCGCGAGGTACCAGCCACGCGTCTCACCGGGTACGTCATCCCAGACGCGCTCCGAGAGGCCCAGGAAGCGCAGCTCCCAGCTTCGCCCACCGTCGCTCGACGCGAAGACGCCCGTGTGGCCGTCGGCTCCCTCGCGGTCCGAACCGAGCCGGCACGTGGCGAGCGCGGTGCCGTCCGACAGCTGGATCACGCACGTGGCCGAGGCCGTTCGCTCGTTGATCGGGGCCGTGGCCGCGTCCCACATCACGCCGGAGGCCTCGACGTGCATCAGGCTCCTTCCGATGATCGATCGCCCGGCGGTGACCCACCGGGACGCCGCGCCGACAGTGGGCGACAGCGCTCGTTGCCTGAAGAATGTATACGA
Source organism: uncultured Chloroflexia bacterium (assembly GCA_963714835.1). Classification (GTDB taxonomy): domain Bacteria; phylum Chloroflexota; class Limnocylindria; order Limnocylindrales; family CSP1-4; genus CAKKPP01. The sequence continues at coordinate 23,006 of CAVQPX010000001.1, read as the reverse complement.
TATCCCGAGCCTCGGACGCCAGCTCTGACGTCGGGCATGCCATCCGGAGCCGCCCGTGTCGATCCGCCAGCTTCCAGCTTCGCCCGCCGTCGGCATGACCGTGGACGAGCTGGACACGCCGGCGATGCTCCTCGATCTCGACCGATTCGAGGCGAACGCGCAACGCCTGTCGAGCGCGATCGCGGAGGGCGGGAAACAGTGGCGCCCACACTCGAAGGGCCACAAGTCGCCCTGGATCGCGCAGCGCCAGATCGAGTTCGGGGCCATCGGCGTGACCTGCGCGAAGGTCTCCGAGGCCGAGGTGATGGTCGACGGCGGGATCCCGTCCGTCCTCATCGCCAACGAGCTCGTCACGAGGCGCAAGGTCGAGCGGGCCGCCCGCCTGCTGGATCGGGCCGAGGTGATGATCTGCGCCGATGCCACGTTCGAGGTCGACCTGGCGTCATCGGTGGCGACGGACCTCGGCGTCGAGATCCCGATGCTCGTGGACATCAACGTGGGCATGGACCGGACCGGCGTGACGCCCGGGCAGGCGGCCCTGGAGATCGCCCGAGCCATCCACCGGGCGCCCGGCGTGCGCCTTGCCGGGATCATGGGCTACGAAGGGCACGTGCTGACCGCATGGCCGAACGAGGAGAAGCGCGCCGGCACCGCCGCGGCACTGGCCGGGCTCATCGAGTCGCGCCGCCTCATCGAGGCGGACGGCATGCCCGTCGGGATCGTGAGCGGCGGCGGATCCGGCAACTACATGTTCGCCTCGACGCTCGACGGCCTGACCGAGCTCCAGGCCGGCGGTGCCTGCCTCATGGACCCCTTCTACGGCAAGGCCTGCCATCTCGAAGAGCTCGGTTTCGAGTACGCCCTGACGATCCTCACGACGGTCACCAGTCGGCCGACGCCGGAGCGCGTCATCACCGATGCCGGCTTCAAGACGCTCTCCGCGAAGGAGGAGGGTGAGCCGATCCTGGTCGACCGTCCCGGCGTCGAATTCGTCTATCTCTCCGCCGAGCACGGCGTCTGGCGGCGCGACCCGGCCGGACCGGAGATCGCCATCGCGGATCGGTTCGAGGTCATCCCCGACTACCACGACACGACGACGTTCCGACATGACGCATTCGTCGGCGTGCGCGGAGGCGTCGTCGAGACGATCATCCCGCTCCTCGGCCGCGGCAAGCTGGTCTAGCGATGGATCTCGACCTGCTGATCCGGGGCGGGACCGTCGTCGACGGCACCGGCGCTCCTGCGGTCCGTGCCGATGTCGGCGTGCGCGACGATCGGATCGTCGCCGTGGGGGACCTGCCGGAAGCCGGCGCGGCCGAGGTGATCGATGCGACCGGGCGGGTCGTCGCCCCCGGGTTCATCGACGTCCATGTCCACTCCGAGACGGCGCTGCGCGGGAACGGCGAGATCTGGGGTTCACTCCTGCAGGGCGTCACGACGCATCTCACGGGGCCCGACGGCTTCGGGTGGTCTCCCCTGCCCCGGGCCGCCGGCGCCGAGCTCTGGCGTTCCACCGCGTTCGCGTACGGGCAGCCCGACCTGGGTCCCGACTGGCCCTCGATCGAGCGCTACCTCGCCGGCTTCGAGCGCGACCTTGCGGTCAACGTCGTGACGATGGTGCCGCACCAGGCCGTCCGGTTCGCCGCCGTCGGCTGGGACGCCCGTCCGGTGACCGCGTCCGAGCTGGACATGATGCGCGGGCTCACCCGGGACTGGATGGCCGCGGGCGCCGTCGGGATCAACACGGGCCTCGACTACCAGCCGGCCGCGAGCAGCGACACGGACGAACTCATTGCCCTCGCGCGCGAGGTCCGCCGTGACGGTGGGATCTACGCCGCGCACATCCGGTACACCGGCGCCGGCCGCGCCGGTGCCTATCGCGAGTCGATCAGGATCGGGCAGGAAACCGGGATCCCGATCCGGCTCTCGCACGAATCGGTCGACGACGAGACCGAGCCCCTCCTCGACGAGGCACGAGACGCCGGCGTGGACCTCGGGATCGACTGGTATGTCTATCCCGCGGGGTCGAGCCACCTGCTCGTCCTGCTCCCGCCGGAAGACCAGGTCGGCGGGTTCGATGCGGTCATCGAGCGCGTGCGCGATCCGGTGCATCGAAAGCGGATCGGGGACTTCCTCGAGGCCAGCCTTCTGGAGAGCGCGGCCGACGGTGGGCGCGAGTACTTCTCCGACACCCACACCGGTCGCCACATCGGACGATCGATCGCCGAGATCGCCGCCGAGCGCGGGACGCCCCTGGGCGAGACCGCGGTCGACCTGATCGTCGAGGAATTGCCGGAGGCACTGCTCGTCTTCCGTCGTGGGCTTAGCGAGGCCGCGTTCGAGGCCCTGGCCCGGCGGACCCTCGCGCGCCCCGAGTTCATGGTCGCGAGCGACGGGATCTACCACGGGACGCAGCCGCACCCGCGGGGGTACGGGTGCTACGCGCGGATCCTGCGCCTCTATGTCCGCGAGCTCGGGGCCATCGGGCTCGAGGATGCCGTCCACCGGATGAGCGGTCTGCCTGCCGCACGGTTCGGGATCGGCGATCGCGGGGTCGTGGCCGAAGGAAAGGCCGCGGATCTCGTCGTCTTCGATCCCGCGTCCGTCGCCGACCGGGCCACGTGGGAGGAGCCGCGGCTGACGGCCGTCGGGATCGACGCGGTCGTCGTGAACGGGCGGATCGCCGCCGCGGACGGCCGGCCGACGGGTCGGCTCGCCGGGCGCGTCGTCCGCCGCTCGAGTGCGGCGGAGGCCTGAGCGGATGGCTCACGACTTGACAGGGCTGGACACCGCGTACATTGTCGAAAGAGCCGCCCGGGCTCCCGACGCAACGGATCACCCGTGCGGTGTTTCCACGAGAGCGGCGGGCGAGGGCTCTCATGGGCACCGGTGGCGATCGAAGCTGAACGAGACTGCATGACTGACATGAGCGCAGACCCTGCCGCCACCCGAGCTGAGCTCGGCGAGCCCACGATCGTGCGCGACGGGCCCCGCCGCGGCACGCCATTGCTGTCCGTCCGGGACCTCCACGTCGAGTTCGCGGCGCGCGGGCGCGTCGTGCGCGCGGTTCGCGGCGTCTCGTACGACATCGGCGCAGGCGAGACGATCGGCCTGGTGGGCGAATCCGGTTCGGGCAAGAGCGTCAGCGCCCTGTCGCTGCTCGGCCTGCTCCCGAAGCGCGGCGCGCGTATCCCCGTCGGAAGTGCGATCTTCGAGGGCCAGGAGATCCTCAACCTCTCCGATGAGAAGCTCGCGCAGATCCGCGGCAACCGGCTCGCGATGATCTTCCAGGACCCGTTGTCGAGCCTCAATCCGGTGCTGTCGATCGGTCGCCAGATCACCGAGGCGATCGAGACGCATCGCAACGTGACCCGCAAGGAGGCGGCCACCCGTGCGGCCGAACTCCTCGAGCTCGTGGGCATCCCCGATGCGGCGGCGCGCCTCGGCAACTACCCCCACCAGTTCAGCGGCGGCATGCGGCAGCGCGCGATGATCGCGATGGCGCTGAGTTGCGAGCCGAGCCTGCTGATCGCCGACGAGCCCACGACGGCGCTGGACGTGACGATCCAGGCCCAGATCCTCGAACTGCTGAAGCGCCTGCGGACCGAGCTCCACATGGCGGTCCTGTTGATCACCCACGACTTGGGTGTCGTTGCGGGTTTCGCGGATCGGCTGGCGGTCATGTATGCCGGCCGCCTGGTCGAACTCGGGCCCACGGAACTGCTCCTCAGCGACCCGGCCCATCCCTACACGGTGGGCCTCCTCCGATCCATGCCGAGACTGGACCGCCCGCAGAAGGCGGCGCTCACCCCGATCGAGGGTTCGCCGCCCGACCTGGCCGGCGACCTCCGGGGCTGCCCATTCGCGCCGCGCTGCGCCTGGCGGATCGATGTCTGCGCGACGGACGATCCAGAGCTCGTTCCGGTCGGTGGCGAACGTCGCGTCCAGGCAGGCACGGCCGATCACTTCGCGGCGTGCCACCATCAGCCGACCCGGGCCGAAGCGATCGCCGGGGCTCCCGCGACTGCGAGCCAGGCATGAGTCTTACCAACCGCGCCGACGGTGCGGTCGACGCGACGGCTCCGTCCGCGACACCGGCGTCGTCGAGCCCGCTGCTCACGGTTGCCGACCTGAAGGTGTACTTCCCGATCACGGGCGGTATCCTGCGCCGGCGGACCGGCTGGGTGAAGGCGGTCGACGGCGTCGACTTCCACATCGACAGCGGCGAGACCCTCGGGCTCGTCGGCGAATCGGGCTCAGGCAAGACGACGATCGGACGGACGATCGTGCGGATCACCGAGCCGATCAGCGGATCGATCCATCTCGCCGGCCAGGATCTCCTGTCGCTCAAGGGCGACACGCTTCGTCGGCGTCGGCGGAAGTTCCAGATGGTCTTCCAGGACCCGTACTCGAGCCTCGACCCCCGCCAGACGGTCGGCCAGATCATCGGCGAGCCGCTTCAGGTCCACGGGCTGGCCTCGGGCAAGGCGCGCACGACCCGCATCGCCGAGCTGCTCGATCTCGTGGGCCTCGACGAGGCCTTCGTGGTTCGCTACCCGCATGAGTTCAGCGGCGGCCAGCGCCAACGGATCGGGATCGCCCGGGCGCTTGCCGTCGAACCCGACCTGATCGTCTGCGACGAGCCCGTCAGTGCGCTGGACGTCTCGATCCAGGCCCAGGTGATCAACCTCCTCGAGCGACTCCAGAGGGACCTCGGGCTGACCTACCTGTTCATCGCTCACGATCTGGCGGTCGTCCGCCATATCGCCGATCGTGTGGCGGTCATGTACCTGGGCAAGATCGTCGAGATCGCGCCGGCGAACCAGCTCTACAGCGATCCGCTGCACCCGTACACCGTCGCCCTCATGTCCGCCGTGCCGGTCCCGGACGCCAAGCTGGAACAGGCGCGGCGCCGGGTCATCCTCACGGGCGACATCCCCAGCCCCGCGCGGCCGCCGTCTGGTTGCCGATTCCACACCCGCTGCTGGCTCCGGGAGCGGCTCGACAATCCCGAGATCTGCACGACGGACGATCCCGTGCTGGCCACCACGCCGGAGAGCCAGCCGGGACAGTCGGTCGCGTGTCATTTCACGAGCGAGATGCGCACGCAGCGCCCGGAAGGCTTCATCCCGCTGGCGAAGGAGCAGGTCCCCGCCCCGCCCGACGCGAGCTAGGCGAAGCTAGGCAAGCGTGGCCCGGACGGGCGCCGGACGAGGCGGCGTCGGCTGGAGCTGCCGGCCGGCGCGCAGGACGAGCAATGGTCGACGGAGGGCGGAGATATCTTGATCCGGACGACCATCGACGACCACGATGTCGGCGTCTTTCCCGGGGATCAGGGTCCCGGTCACGTCCTCGATCCCGAGATGGACGGCCGCGCCGTGGGTCGCCAGCCGGATGACATCGGCCGGTGCGAGGCCGATCCCGACATAGGCCTCGAGCTCGAAGAACAGTTCCTCGCCGAAATCGGTCAGGTTGATCCCGACATCCGTTCCCGGGACGACGGTCACGCCGGTGTCGATGAGTCGCCTGGCGTTGGCCCACCAGTCGGCACGGGTCATCTGGCCCGGGTTCGGCTGCAGCTTGTTGATGTCGATCCCCAGCTCGATCTCCGTGCGCGTGCCCGCCGAGATCGTCGGGATCGCCCGGGTCCCGCGCTCGACCATGCCGCGCGCCACGTCCTCGTCGAACGTCCAGGTCCAGTCCGGTCCGAGCATCGTGCAGTGCTGGATCGAATCGATCCCGGCCATCGAGGCATTCCTGATCCCGGGCACGCCGTGGGCGTGCGCGGTGATCCGCTTGCCGCATCGGTGGGCTTCATCCGCGGCAGCCGTGAGTTCCTCGAGGGAGTAGGACGCGTGACGCGAGTCCGTGCCGGGGGTCAGCCCGCCGCCGGTCGCCATGATCTTGATGCCGTCGGCTCCTTCATCCTCGAGCATCCGGCGGACGGCCGCCCGCACGCCCTCGACCCCGTCCGCCTCGCCACCGAAGAAGTGGCAATGCCCGCCGGCCTGCGTGATCGCCCGCCCGCTGACCAGGAGGCGCGGGCCCTCCGAGATGCCGCGCTGGATCATCTCGCGGACGCGGTATCCGGTCTTCCCTCGCGCACCACAATCGTACGCAGTGGTGACGCCGGCCCGGACCAGCCGCTCGGCGGCGGCCGCACCGCGCACGACGAGGTCGTCGTCCGACTCCGTCTCGAGCGTCGCGATCGGATCGAGGGTCGGAGGCAAGGCGACGTGGACATGGGAATCGATCAGACCGGGGATGGCCGTTCCGTTCGGCAGCTCGATCCGTCGCGCATCTTCGGGAGTCGCGACCGTCGCGTTCGGACCCGCATCGGCGATCCGACCGTCGATGATCAGCAGAGCGGCATCGTCCACGGCATCCGCGCCCGTCCCGTCCACGAGCCGGGCCACGCGAAGTCTGACGGCCGTCCTGTCGTTCGCCGCGATCGTCATCCGATACCTCCTGGTGGCTTCACCTTGGCTGGGTCGCCGCTCCCGTCGGAACGGTCGTGGGCGACACCGGAATCATGAACCCTCGCGCCATCGACCACATGGGCCTCCCGCCAAACCCCCATCGACCCACACAACGAGGTGACGACCGTGGCTGAGCCAACCCCTGTCCTGGCCCCCGATGGGCCGCTCGAGATCGTGGCCGCCCGAACGCTGTTCGCGAGTCGTCCCGTGGGGCGGCGGTCGGCGGCCAGCGTCGTTCGCATCGAGTCCACCGGTCGCCTGCTGATGTGCTTTTCGGAGGTGGCCGGCGCGGCGTTGCGCAACCAGGCCGCGCTGATGGTCTGCCACTCCGACGACGACGGGGAGACGTGGTCGGAACCGCTGCCGGTCTTCGCCTATCCCGGTTGGTTCTGCCTGGCCATGGGCGGCCTCGCGCGCGTCGCGGACGACGACGTGAAGCTCCTGCTGGGCCGGATCCTGATCGACACGTCGATCGGCGGCACGGAGCCGATGACCGGATGGTGGGTCGCCTCGAGCACGAGCCGTGACGCCGGCGACTCGTGGTCCGATCCGTCGCCGGAGATCCGGCTCTTCCCGCACTGGACCGAACTGTACGGCGCGAGCAATCCCCATCGACTGAGCGACGGTCGGCTGCTCTGGGCGGTCATGGGCACGCTCGGTCGCGACGCCGGCTGGCATGCCGGCGTGAGCGTCAGCGACCCCGCGGGCGAGAGCTTCGGGTCACCTACGATCATCGCGCAGGAGGAAGGGCTCGACTACAGCGACATCGACGTCGCCCGTCTCGACGATGGCGGATTCCTGGCGGTGATCCGCGAACACCAGACCCGGCAGAGCGTCTGGTCCACGTCCGACGACGAGGGTGCGACCTGGTCGGCGATCCTCCCGACGCCTTTCAAGGGGTCGAACATCAAGCTCTTCCGACTCCGGAGCGGGGCGATCGTGTGTGCCTACCGCGACGAGGATCCGGAGCGGCGTGGCGTGAGTCTCTCGATGACCGGCGACGGTGGGGCGACCTGGACCCTGTTGGGCCAGCTCTACGCGGGAGGCGCCGCCGCCCAGCACGAACCGGGCAGCGTGTGCGGCTACCCGGACCTCGTGGACCTCGGCGATGGCGAGATCGGCGCGGTCCTGCACACCTACCCGGATGCGGACGGGATCCAGCTGCACTGGCTCCGCCTGCGGGATCGGTCGTGACCATCTACTCGCGGATCGGCGTCCGGACGGTCGTGAACGCACGCGGCAATGCGACGCTCGCCGGCGGGACCCTGATGGCGCCCGAGGTCGTCCGGGCCATGGCCGAAGCGGCCGGTTCGTTCGTCCGGATCGGCGACCTCCAGGAAGTCGCGAGCGACCTGATCGCCGGCCTGACGGGTGCCGAGGCCGGCTATGTCACGAGCGGCGCGGCGGCGGCGCTCACCCTCGGCGCGGCCGCGATGCTCGCCGGGCTGGATCCGGACCGCATGGACCGCCTGCCCGAGACCACGGGGGGACCGGCGGAGATCCTCGTGCAGCGTTCGCATCGCAACCCGTACGACCACATGGTCCGGGCCTCCGGGGCGCGCTTCGCCGAGTTCGGCGGCGCCGATGGCGGCACGATCGAGGAGATGGAAGCGCGGATCACGCCCTCCACGGCCGGCGCGTTCTACCACGGCCAGGCCGAGTCGAACGGCCTGCCGGTCGAGAGCTTCACCGCCACCGCCCACGCCCACGGTCTGCCCGTGATGGTCGACGCGTCGATGAACCTGCCGCCCCGGGAGAACCTGCGCCGGTTCATCGACGCCGGTGTCGACCTCGTGGCGTTCAGCGGCGGCAAGACGATCGGCGGACCGCAGGCCTCCGGGTTCCTCGCCGGCCGCGCCGACCTCCTCCTGTCGGTCGGACTGCAGCAGCAGGACATGGACGTGCTGCCCGCGACGTGGGCCCGACGTGCCCTGCTGGAAAGCGGCGCGCTCCCACGTCCTCCACAGCACGGGATCGGGCGCTCGATGAAGACGGGCAAGGAGGAGATCGTTGGCCTGATCGCGGCGCTCGGCCGCTACGCGGAACTGGACGAAGCGGGCGAACGGGATCGCTGGAGCGCCCTGACGGCGTTCCTGGCCGACGAGCTCGCCACGATCCCCGGACTGACCGCCGCGACCGAGCCTGCGCAGGCGGATGGTCGGCCCGTGCCGATGACCGTGGTGCGCGTCGACGAGGTCGTGTACGGGCGCACGGCCATCGAGCTCGTTCGCGCCTTCGAGACCCTCGATCCGATCGTCATGCTGGGCGATCATGAGGCGGAGAGCGGGATCCTCCGCCTCGACCCCGAGAACCTCGACCGGCCCGCGGCCGAAGCCGTGATCGCCGCGTTCCGAGCCTGCGCGGGGTAGCTGCCCCGGCAGCCCTCAGACTCGGGGGACGCCGTCGCGAACCACCAGCCGGCCGTGCTGCACCACGTCGCGCACCCGGCGAAGGGCAGAGAGATCGGTGACCGGGTCGCCCTCCACAGCGACGAGGTCCGCCTCGAGGCCGGCCCGCAACGTCCCGACCGTCCCGGCGAGCCCCACGGCCTCCGCCGCCACCGAGGTGATCGAAGCGATGGCGGCCCACGGCTCGAAGCCGAGCAGGCGGGCATAGGCTTGCGCGCTGCAGGCGACCGAATCGAAGGTCACGACGGGCATCCCCATCCCCATGCCGCCGATGAACCGGACGCCGCGATCGAGCATGTCGCGCATGAACTCGATGCGTGGCTCGAGCTCGCTCGGGACGTCGGGGAGCGCCCAATGCTCGAACTCGGCCTCTGGCGGTAGCCCGGCCTCCTGGCGTTCGCGATGGAGCTCGACCTCGCCGATCGTGGGGTCGACCCAGATGCCCTTCGCGGCGATGAGATCGGCCACTGCAGGGTCGTAGGCGTAGGCGCGATCGCGAACCGTGTGTTCCGTCCACCAGACGCCGCCATGGATGATCGTGTGGACCCCTGCCTCGGCGCAGGCTGCGTTCCCGACCGCGGTGAGCGAGTGGGCGAGCACCGGCAGCCCCAGCCGGTGGGCCTCCGCGACCGCGGCTCGAAGCGTCGCGACGCTGTACTGCATCGAGCGCGGGTTGGCGCTCGGCGTATAGCCGCCCCCGGAAGCCATGATCTTGATGGCATCCGCCCCGCGCGCGTGGAGCTCGCGGATGCGCTTCACGACCTCGTCGCCCGTGTCCGCCACGCCGCCCAGGAACCAGTAGTGACCGGCCGTCGTCGTGATCGGCGCCCCACTGACCAGCAGGCGCGGCCCGACCGTCAGGCCGTCGCGGATCGCCGACCGGATCGCGAACGCGACCTCGAGATGACTGCCGGTGTCGCGAGCCGTCGTCGCGCCCGAGGTCAGGAGGAGGCGCATGTTCGCGGTCGCCCGGACGAGCATCCGCTCGAGCGTGTCCGGCCGGGCGATCTCGCGGTAGTCGAGCGGCGACGGGTAGTGCATATGGATATGGGTCTCGACGAAGCCCGGGAGCAGGGAAACGTCCCCGAGATCGTGTACCTCGCGCGCGGCCGCCGTGTCCGATGGGAGGGCGGACCGGGCCACGACCGCTTCGATCCGACCGTCCGTCACGAGCACCGCCGCGTCGTCGGTCCAGCCGGTCAGCGCCTCGTTCGCGACCCGTCGGGCGAGGAAGACCTGTCTGCTCGCCATGACGTCACCTCACACCTTGATGGCGCTAGAGTAGCGGCCCATGAGCGTGGCGGAGAGCACGGCGGAGACCATGGCGGCCTCGACCGGGCGGATCGTGACCGTTCGAGGTCCGATCGACCCGGCGATCCTGGGTGTCACCCTCAGCCACGATCATGTCCTCATCGACGCGTACCGGATGTATGGGGAAGCGTCGGCGGACTACGCCTGGATCATCGACGACGAGAACGTCGCGATCACTGAGCTCGTGGCCTTTCGCGAGGCCGGCGGCGGTGCGGTGTGCGACCCGACGAACATCGGGCTCGGACGCGATGCAGCGGCCCTGCGCCGGATCAGCGAGGCGAGCGGTGTTCATGTCGTCATGGGCGCCGGCTGGTATCGCGAGCGCGTCTACCCGCCCGAGGTGGCCGGCGAGATGCCGAGCGTCCTCGCGGAGCGGCTCATCCGTGACCTGACCGTGGGGGTGGATGCGACCGACATCCGGGCCGGCTTCGTGGGCGAGATCGGGACGGATCGCGGCGCGATCAGCCCCGCCCAGGAGCGCGTCTTCCGCGCCGCGGCCCGGGCGGCCAGGCGGACGGGCTGTCCGATCGTCACGCACACGACCCACTTCGGCGAGCTCGCCCTCGAGCAGCTCGCCCTCCTGGCGGAGGAGGGCGTTCCCGCCGACCAGGTGATCGTCAGCCACCTCGGCGATCGCGTCGGCGTGCGCCACCTCCTGCCGATCGCGGAGTGCGGCGCGTGGCTGAGCGTCGACAATCTCGCCTTCACCGCGGGCTACGCACCGCTCGAGGTGCGAGCCGACAACATCGCCGCCCTGTGGTCCGAGGGCTTCGGTGATCGGGTCCTGCTCGGCAACGACATCTGCCGACGCGATCAGCTGCTCGCCTCGGGCGGCCCAGGCTACGCCAACGTCATCCGCAACGTCCACCCGCTCCTCCGGGAACGGGGCCTGGACGAAACCCAGATCGCACACATGTCGATCACCAATCCGGCGAGGGCGTTCGCATGGCGTTCCCCCTCCCCGCCCAGCGACGGAGGAATTCGATGACGAAACCCAAGGTCCTGGTCACCGGCGCGAGCGGCCTGATCGGCGGCCTCGTCCTCGCGAATCTCGCCGATCGCTATGCGTTCAGCGGCATGAGCCGGCACGCCGTCGCCGGGATCCCCTACATGGAGGCATCGGTCACCGATCTCGAGGCCGTGCGGCGGGCGGTCGCCGGGACGGACATGGTCCTCCACCTGGCCGGGGAGACGAAGAACGACGACGACTGGGACGATCACTTCCAGGTCACCGCGGGTGGGACGATCAACGTGCTCCGCGCTTCCGCGGAGGCGGGCGTCCGGCGCGTCGTGTTCATGAGCACCGGGAGCACGATGTGCGGGTGGGAGTGGGACGACGGGCTGCCGTACGGCAAGCTCGCCCGGGGGGAGCGTGACCTGCCCCCGTGGGAGCTCCTCGACCACACGACGCCGCCGCGGCCCGACAGCCCCTACGGAGTCGCGAAGCTGTTCGGCGAGGCAGCCGCTCGCTGGTTCTCGGACCGCACCGAACTCAGCGTCCTGATCATCCGACTCGGCGCGGTCCTGGCGTCGAACCGCCCCGCCCTGATCCGTCACTTCCCCGGCTTTCTTGCCCAGGAAGACGCGGTCCAGATGATCGATCGCTGTCTCGCGGCCCCGCCCGATGTCCGATTCGGGATCTTCGACGCGATCTCGGAGAACAGTCTGCGCTGGCGCGATACCTCGCCCGCGAAACAGGTCCTCGGCTGGACGCCCACCGGATCGTCGGATCGGTTCGACCCCTCCAAGCTCACACGATGAAGCCCGGCCCTCGACCACCAGTCCACGGAGAAACGAGCGCCAAACTTGCAGTCTTGGTGTAACTTGTCGCCGGTGTTACTATCTCGCTTGCGGAACTGGCGGCGCAGCCTGCCCGACGGTCGCTTGCACAAGAAACTAGAGGAGGAGCGGCGTGGCCATTAGTCGTCCACACCAAAGAATGGGTCTGTTGCTGACCCTGGTGATCGTTCTCGCCGCCTGCGGCGGCGCTGCAACGCAATCACCGGGGACAACGGCCGCCCCGGGGCAGACTACCGCCCCGACCGACGCGCCGCCCCCTGCGGCCGAGCAGACGTTGATCGCGGCATGGGTCGGCCCGTGCTGTAACGGCAACGACTGGATCACCCCGATGGACTCGGGCGGAGACGCCCACTGGTTCAACAAGATCTACAGTCGCCTCACGACATTCGAGGTCCTCGACGCGGCCAAGCAGGCCGCCGAATTCGACTCCAACTCCGGCGTCTACGGCGACCTTCAGGGCGACCTCGCGGAGTCGTGGGAGATCTCTGCGGACCAGCTCACCTGGACCTTCAAACTGCGTCCGGGCGTGACGTGGCACGACGGCGAGCCGTTCACCGCGAACGACGTCAAGTTCACGATCGAGCTGTGCTTCAACGAAGCCAACACGATGGCGCCGTGCCACTACGTCGACCGCCGTCAACGGCGCCGTCGGCGTCGAGGAGTACCAGGCCGGCACGGCAACCGAGATCACCGGCGTCAAGGTGGTCGACGATCACACCATCTCGTTCACCTTCACGGCCCCGAACTCGCTCTTCCCGACGTCGATCTCCGAGCTGTTCATCCTCCCGCAGCACAAGCTGCAAGGACATCCCGCCGGACGGCGATGAAGGAAGCCGAGTACTGGAAGACCTCGCAGATCGGGACCGGCCCGTTCATGTGGTACAAGTACACGCGCCGGCGTCTCGACCGAGCTCGTGGCGTTCGACAACTACTGGCGCGGCGGCCGAAGCTCGACAGCATCATCCGTCGTCACTTCGAGGATCTCGGACTCGGCGCTCCTCGCCTTCGACGCCGGCGAGATCGACATGACCTACATCACCGCCGACGAGGTCGCGCGCGAGCGCGAGAACCCCAACGCCGTCGTGCTGCCGGGCAACTCGGGCGTCGACAACGGCCTGCAGTTCAACCCCGATCAAGTTCCCGGAGTTCGCGATCAAGGAAGTCCGCCAGGCGTTGATGTACGCGATCGATCGCCAGTCGATCATCGACAGACGTCTACGGCGGCGCGGCGAGCATCGTCCCGTGCCTGTACGGACTGCCGAACCTGTACGGTGAGCATCGAGCCGTATCCGTACGATCCGGCAAAGGCCAAGGAACTCCTGGCCAGCGGCCGGCGTCGATCTGTCCACGCTTCCACGAGCTGGACATGGACACGTACTACACGGATCCGCTGTCGCTCAACGTCATGACCGCGATCGCCCAGAACCTTAAGGACAACGTCGGTCTGACGGTCAAGCCCCTCCAGATGTCGGACGGCGCCGCCTGGCAGAAGCGGTACTACACCGACAACGAGAGCGAAGTGTCGTTCTGGGGCGCGGCGAACGGTCCCACCGGTGACCGCGGCTACAACTACTTCCATTCCGATCGCGGCCTACCCGGCCGGCAGCAATGGCGTCGTCGGGCGTATCGTACAACAACCCGGTCGTCGACAAGCTGCTGACCGACGCACGGGCGGAGTTCGATGTCGACAAGCAGAACGCGCTGTACCGGAGGTCTGCCGAGATCACCGCGGATGAGCTGCCCAACCTCTATCGTTTGGGAGACCGTCCGCTATCACGTCGTCAGCAAGCGGGTCGCGAACATCGTCGTGATCCCGGCTGCTGGCGGTGGCTCGTACTACGACGCCGCCGAGACGTGGTTCATCAGCGAGTAGCGCTCAACTCCAGCTGAGCGACGCAGCACGGGGGCGGAGGCTAGTCCTCCGCCCCCGTGTTCTCTTTCCGTAGGAACCCGGAGGGCAGATGATCACCTTCATCATCCGACGTCTGCTGATCAACATCCCGGTGTTCCTCGGCATCACCATCCTGATCTTCACCTTCGTGGCCCTCGCGCCGGGCGAGCCTCGCCGACGCTCTCGTCAGGCCCGAGCTGGGGTTCGACCCGGCGGCGAAGGAGGCGATCAGGGAGCGGTACGGCCTGGACCAGCCGCTCTTCATCCGATACATGCTCTGGCTCGGGTAACGCCCTTCAGGGCGAGCTCGGCTATCGTGTCGGCGAGCGGCGCCGCCGTCGGGCCCGAGGTCATCCGCGGCCTCGACCAACTCCATCATGCTCACCGGCACCGGCGATGGTCATGGGGATCTCCATCGGGATCCCGCTCGGCGTGATCTCGGCCGTCCGCCAGTACTCGAAGATCGACTTCGTGCTGACCGGCATGACATTCCTGGGCATCTCGCTCCCGTCGTTCATGCTGGGCCTGGGCGGCCTCTGGTTGCTCGGCCTGCAGCTGAAGCTCGTTCCGATCGCCGGGATGACAACGGTGGGCAAGCCCTTCGATCTCGGGCGACCTGTTACACCACCTCATCCTGCCCGCATCCATCCTCGGGTTCGGATACATGGCCATCTTCCTGCGCTACACCCGGGCGGCGATGCTGGATGTCATCCACCTCGACTACATCACGACGGCGCGCTCCAAGGGCCTGTCCGGTCGGGTCATCCTCTCCCGGCACGCGTTCCGGAATGCACTCATCCCGATCATCACGCTCATCGGCCTCGTCCATCCCCGAGATCGTCGGCGCCGCCGTGGTCACCGAGGCCGTCTTCAGCTGGCCGGGGCTCGGCCTGATGATGGTCGAAGGCGTCCAGGATCGCGACTTCCTGCTGATCATGGGGATCACCATGGTGCTGGCCACCACCGTCCTCATCGCGAACCTCGTGACCGACGTCGCCTACGGCTTCGCCGACCCCCGGATCAGGTACAGCTGACATGGAACCGCAGACAGAAGCCCTCCCCGCCGCTCGACAGGTCATCTCCGCCGAGATCGTCTCGCCGGGACGGCGCGCCCTCCGACGGTTCCTTCGCACCGCCTCGCGATCGTGGGCTGATCACGATCGCGGTCATCACGCTCCTGGCCGTCTTCGGCAACGAACAGGCGGCGCTGGGATTGAACCTGAAGCTCGGGTTCACGAGCCAGCCACCATTCACGCTCGACGGCTATCCGCTCGGCACGGACGCGCTCGGACGCGACGTGCTGTCGCGGACGCTCGTCGGCGGCCGCATCTCGCTCCTCGTCGCCCTGATCTCCGTCGCGATCGCGACCGGGATCGGCACAGCCGTCGGCGTCACCGCCGGCTATGTCGGTGGGCTGGGTCGACGTCGATCATCATGCGCATCGTCGACATCGTTCTCAGCTTCCCGACGATCCTGCTGCTCCTCGTCGTCGCCTATCTGATCGGCCCCGGCCTGGCCACGATGATGATCATGATCGGGCTGGTCACGTGGGCGCCGGGTGCCCGGATCATCCGTGGGCAGGTGCTCGCGCTCCGCGAGACGACGTTCATCGAGGCGGCACAGGTCATCGGCGTCTCGCGACCCCGGATGATCTTTTCCCACATCCTGCCGAACATCATCGCCCCGCTCGTGGTCTTCGCGACCTTCGGCGTGGCTTCCGTGATCGTGTTCGAGGCGAGCCTCAGCTACCTTGGCCTCGGCGTCCAGCCCCCCACCCCGAGCTGGGGCAACCTGCTCCAGCAGACGCGGGTCATCTCCGTCCTCGAACGACAGGTCTGGCTGTGGTTGCCGCCGGCGGGCATGATCGTGGCGATGGTCCTTGCCGTGAACTTCGTCGGCGACGGCCTGCGCGACGCCTTCGACCAGCGCTCGACGATCGACCGCTAGGCGAGCGTCACGGGGCGGCCGGTCCTGACCGACTCGTAGGCCGCGTCGATCACCTCGAGCGCGCGTACCAGGTCCTCACCGTTGGCCGGCCGTCTCGCGACCGTCCCGGATCGCGTCCAGCAGATCCCGCACGGCGGCTCGCCCCGAGGCCCCATAGCCCTGGGCTTCCGGGACGTCGAAGACCGTCCGCTCTGCGTGCAGCCCGTCATCGGGCCCCCCGGCCGTGAGCAGGACCAGCTCCTCGCCGATCTCCGAGTTCCACCGACCCCTCGAGACCGCGCAGGGCGAGGCTGCTGCGATAGCCGCGAGCCGGCAACGCGTATGCCTGATGGGCGGTCCCGATCGCTCCCCCAGCGAAACGCATCGCCACCGAGATCACGTCCTCGACCCCAAGCTCCGTGTGCCCCACTCGGCCGGCCATGGCGCTCACTTCCACGACCGGCTCCCCGGTCAGCCACAGCAAGCTGTCGATGTCGTGGATGCCGAGCCAGCTGAGGATCCCGCCGCCGCTCCGGATGGGATCGAAGAGCATGTTCATGGGATCGCGAACCGCGACCGTGGACGTTGCGAAGATCGCCTCGACCGAGATGAGCTTCCCGAGGCGGCCCGTCGGAGACCAGGTCTCGCGCCGATCTGGGCGGCTGGCGAGTAGCGTCGCACCAGCCCGTGACCGCGCGGACCCCGGCGATCCTCACGGCCTCGAATGCGCGGCGTGCCTCGGATGCGGTCAGCGCCGCGGGCTTGTCGACGATCAGGTGGATCCCCGCGCCTGCCAGGCGTTCGATCGCCGCCGACGCGTCGACGTTCGGCAGGGTGACCAGGGCGACATCAAGAGCGTGCCGCGTCGATCAGATCACCCAGATCATGCTCGACGGGGATCCCCCGATAGCGCTCGCCCAGGCCCGGTCGCAGCGCCGGGTCGTGATGGGGCGGGGCCAGGGTGCGCGCGAGCTCCGGGTCAGGGTCGTAGAGCGCGACGATCTCGAGCTCGTCGGGGAACCCCTCGAGCGTCTCGACCCATCCCGTGACGTGGTAGTGCCCCAGCCCCACGACCCCGATCCGCAATCGGCGCGCGATGCTGGATGCGGCGGTCGTGTCGGTCATCTTGTGGCCCTCGGTTCGAGCAGTCTTCTTCGGTTCGCGCAGGCACGTTCGCTCACTGGGCACTGCGAGCTCGGATTGTCTACAATCTACGCCATCCATGCGGAGTCGTCCACGAATCGACGGGATGCGCTCCGACGCCTGGATGCACGATTCTGGAGCCCGTCCCGGGTGGGGACGGGTCGGACGAGCCGAGATCGAAGAGGAGCGTTGTGCGAGTCGCAGCTGCCGTCGCCGAGATCCTGAAGCGTGAGGGCGTCGAGGTCCTGATCGGCTACCCGGTCAATCCGCTCATCGAGTCGGCCGCCGAGGCCGGTATTCGGACGTTGATCGTGCGCCAGGAGCGCACCGGCATCCACATGGCCGACGCGATGAGCCGCATGACGTCCGGACGGACGGTCGGCGTGTTCTGCATGCAGCATGGTCCGGGGACGGAGAACTCATTCGGCGGCGTCGCCCAGGCCTACGCGGATTCGGTGCCGGTGCTGATCCAGGCGGCCGGGTATGACCGGCGCGTCATGAACGTGCCGCCGAATTTCAACGCATTCGTGAACTACCGCAACATCACCAAGTGGATCGAGCAGCTCGCCCTGCCGAGCGAGGTCGGCAACGTCTTCCGGCGAGCCTTCACCCAGGTTCGCAACGGCCGGCCGCGACCCGTGCTCGTCGAGATCCCGTGGGACGTCTACGAGGAGGACGTGGCTGCACCCGCCTCCTATCGGCCGGCGCCGCAGGTCCGGACGGCCCCAGACCCGGCCGACGTGCGTGACGCGGCGCGAGCCCTTGCAGCGGCCGAACGGCCGGTGATCTACGCGGGCCAGGGCGTCCACTATGCCGAGGCGTGGGGGCAGCTCCAGACGCTCGCCGAGCTCCTTGAGGCGCCGGTCACGACGTCGCTCCAGGGCAAGAGCGCGTTCGACGAGACCCATCCGCTGTCGCTCGGCTCGGGCGGCCGGGCCGTGCCCTTCGCGGTTCGACACTTCCTCGACAGCTCGGATGTGATCTTCGGGATCGGCTGCTCGTTCGCTGCCACCGCGTTCGGCGTCGCGATGCCGGCCGGCAAGAAGGTCGTCCACGCGACGCTGGACCCAGCGGATCTCAACGTGAACGTCCCGACGGACGTGGCGATGCTCGGCGATGCAGGCCTCGTTCTGGATGCGCTCATCGCCGAGCTGCGCACCCTGATCCCGAGCCCGAGGGGTCGCCGAGCTGCGGTCGAACAGGAGATCGCGTCGGTCCGGGAGACCTGGCTGACCAGCTGGCTGCCCAAGCTGACCTCGGCCGAAGTCCCGATGACGCCATACCGCGTCATCTGGGACATGCTCGCGACGGTGGACGTGGCGAACACGATCATCACCCACGACTCGGGCTCACCGCGGGACCAGCTCTCGCCCTTCTGGCAGACCAGCGCACCGCTGACGTACATCGGCTGGGGCAAGTCCACCCAGCTGGGGTACGGCCTCGGGCTGGCCATGGGCGCCAAGCTGATGCGACCGGAGAAGCTGTGCATCAACGTGATGGGTGATGCGGCAGTCGGCTTCGTCGGCATGGACTTCGAGACCGCCGTACGCGAGCGGATCCCGATCCTCACGGTCGTCCTGAACAACTTCTCCATGGCGATCGAACTCGAGGTGATGCCCGTGTCCGGCGAGAAGTACGGCTCGACAGACATCTCGGGCGACTACGCGGCGATGGCGCGAGCCTTCGGCGGCTATGGGGAGCGCGTCTCCGACCCGGCCGAGATCGTGCCGGCTCTCCGACGCGCGATCGCCCGGACCGAGGCCGGCCAGCCCGCACTGCTCGAGTTCCTGACCTCGAAAGAGGTAGACCTGTCGATGTACGCGGTGGGATCCGTCGCGGGGAGCGCGAGCAACAGCTAGGCGCGCCGCCTGCGGGTCTTCGAACCCACTGAGCGGGCTGCGTGCGCCTCAGTGACCCGCGCGTCCGCCCGAGATGTCGAACACGGCGCCGGTCGAGAACGAGCATTCGTCCGACGACAGCCAGGCCACCAGTGCCGCCACTTCGTGGGCCTGGCCCATGCGCCCCACCGGGTGGCGCCGAATGACCTCGGCCAGCGCGGATTCCGACAAACCGGCCCAACCCGGTGCCCAGATCGAACCAGGCGTGATGGCATTGACGAGGATGCCCCGGTCCGCGACCTCGAAGGCGACTGCCTTCGTCAGGCCGATCACCCCGGCCTTGGCAGAGGCGTACGCCACGGGGTTGTGCTTGCCCTCCTTGCCGGCGATCGACGAGATGTTGACGATCCGTCCCCAGCCGCGCTCGAGCATCGACGGGAGGACCGCGCGGCAGCCATGAAAGACGCCGGTCAGGTCGATGTCGATCGTCCGGTGCCATGCCTCCAACGGCATCTCCCAGGTCGGGGCCCTGGCCTCCCCGATCCCCGCGTTGTTGACCAGGATGTCGATCCGCCCGGCCCATTCGAGGGTCTCTGCGACCATCGATTCAACGGACGGATACGAGGTGACATCCACGGGGACGGCACGGGCGATGGCCCCCGACGGGTCGAGCCGGCGCGCAAGGTCCTCAGCGGGCTCCAGCGCGATGTCGGCGATCACGATCCTGATCCCATCGCGAAGGAAGCGTTCGCACATCGCGGTCCCGAGTGCGCCGGCAGCTCCGGTGACGATCGCCACTCGCGAGCCTGGCCCCGGAGCGCTGGAGGTCATCGTGTCCGAACCAGTCATCGTGTTCATGCTCCTTGTGCGACTGCGCAGCCTTCGCGACCCCTTCGTCCCGTGAAGATTGTCGACAATCTACGATAGACTGACCGAGCTCCCACGCTCGGCGAGCCCTTCCTACGGAGTGTTGCATGAACCACGGTCCCACGGTCGTCATCCCCTCCCCGATCGACATCATGGACTGGAAGTACGACGTCGAGCGCTCGATCCTCGAGCCGCTGGGGATCCGGCTCATCGTGCCCAGGTCCGCCGAGGAAGCCCGCAGCGCCATGCCCACCGCGGACGTCATCTTCACGTCCAGTCCGCTCACCGCGGAGGACATCGCGACGTTCGATAACTGCGTGGGCATCCTGTGCTACAGCGTGGGGATGGACTACGTCGATGTGCAGGCCGCCAGGGACCGCGGGATCCCGGTCTGGAACTGCCCGACCTCGAACAACGAGGAGGTGTCCGATCACGCGGTCCTCCTGACCCTCGCTGCCCAGCGTCGACTGCTCCCGTTCGCGACCGCAGCGGCGCAGGGCGAGTGGAACGTCTACGAGTGGCCGCAACTGCAGGAGATCCACCGGATCGCATCGCGGACCATCGGGATCATCGGCCTGGGCAGGATCGGGAGCATGCTGGCCCGCAAGCTCCTCGGGTTCCGGCCGACCGTGATCGCCCACGACCCATTCGTGTCGGCGTCGCCGTTTCCCGAAGTGGAGCTCGTGACCCTCGACGAGCTGTGCACCCGGGCCGACATCGTCATCTCGTGCGCGGCCCTCACCGACTCATCGCGCGGCCTGATCGACGGGCCGACGATCGCCCGGATGAAGCCGGGCGTCATCATCGTCAACGTCTCGCGCGGCGGGATCGTCGTCGAGGACGCACTTGCCGCCGCGCTCGAGTCCGGCCACGTCGCATATGCGGCCCTCGACGTTCGCAGTCCCGAGCCTCCCGTCGCGGCGAGCGACCGTCTCAGCGCCCGATCCGATGTCCTCCTCACCCAGCACATCGCCGCGAGCTCGGTCGAGTCGATCGCAGGGCTGCACGTCGAGGCGTCCGAACAGATCATCGCGCTCCTGCGCCAGGGCGGTCGATTGCCGGCCGCCTGAGCACGCGCGCCCGCTGAGGAGGTTCCGTGGCCCGATCTCCCGAGCAGCGTCATGGTCAGCATCGTCTGCCCATGGGACGACGAGGAGCAGCCTCGACGAGGCGAGCGTTCCGGCGAGCGCCATCCGCCACGCCCTGGTGGCGCGGACTCACCGCCAGCTCTACACTTCGGGACCGCCGGTGAAGGGCACGCCGTGGATTCCGGCCCGATTCCGGGAAGGTCGTCGAGACCTTCTCGAGGAGCTGACCGGCGACCGCACGCCCACCCGATCGTCGGCGTCATCGGGCTGTCGACGCGCGAACGTGCATCGAGCGACTCCGCGTCGCCCACGGGCTCGGCGCGCGGGCGTTCCAAGTATCTCCCTGCCCGCCTGGTCCGCGCTCGCCGACGACGAGGTCGCTCGCCTACTCTCGAGACCGTGTGTGGCGCCTTCCCGGACTCGGTATTCATGCACTACAACACCGCGCGCGTCGGCGGACGCTGTCACGGGCACGCTGTACGAGCGGATCATCGCGAGCGTGCCCGAACCTCGTGGCGACCAAGACGATGACCGCGCTGATCTCGCCGTGGTCGCCGGTGTCGTCCGAGAGGCACCCGACCTGATGCACTACCTCGGCGAAAGTCGATCGCGTGGCGACGCGCCCTTCGGCGAGGTGGCGCTGCTGGGGACGTTCGGCGCGCTCGCCCCGGCCCAGTCCTGGCGACTCCTGCGGGCGGCGGGCAGCGGACGCCACCCGGAGGCTGCGGAGATCGGGGTCGTGGTTCGAGCGGTTGAGCGCCGACCTGTTCGTCCCGCTCATGATGGACCGACGCGTCGACGGCGCATACGACAAGACGATCCAGAAGCTGCACCCGGCAGCCGACTTCCCGCTCCGGATGCTGTCGCCGTATCGGACCGTGTCGGAGACGGAGTTCGCCGAGACGCTGGCGGTGTTGCACGAGCGATATCCGGAGCTCACGGACGGCGCTGCGATGGAGTCCGCGTGACAGAGACGAGTGACGGGAGGCGGCCGGTGGACGAACGAGCGACATGGGAGATGGCGCTGGAGCTCGCGCCCGACCGGACGGTCGTTCCGGGCTCCAAGGCCGACCTTGCGGCAGCGATCGGTCGCGGGGCCGACCTGCGGATCGGCCACCCGGAGTTCCTCTACGAGGAGCACATCCTGCCCGGCGGCGGGCCGGACCCGACCCTCCATGGGCTGATTTGCGAGGTGATCGACTTCCGCGAGACGATCCTCGTCGACGACCGCTACGTGGCCGCCGTGACGACGCTGCGCCAACCGCTCGAGCCGCCCCACGGCTTCAACGGCCGAGATCCGAAGATGTCGTTTTCCACGTCGAACGCGGCCGCGGGCCGGATCAGTTGCGACTGCTCCACCATCTCGCCGACGTCGTTCGTGCAAACGTGCGGACTCGGAACTTCTGGAGGCAGCCAGAGACCGGTTCACCGAACTGATGGTCGAGTTGGTCGACGAGGCATCGGTCGGGCTCCGGGGTCCGGACGAGCCGCTGTGGAACCGGCGGATCAGCCGCAACTTCGGCAACATCCGAACGGCGTTCGCACGGTGCATCGCAGTGGGCGACGCAGCGCGGGCGGTCGCCATCGTGGCGCCGATGTGGGAGTACGGGTTCATGCGCATGAACGCCGAGTGTTTCCGGTGGGCCGAACGGGTGGTCGCCACGTTCACGGGACGCGACCACGAGGCGATCGTCGCCCCCGCGATCGGTCTCGGAGCACTCGGCGCCTGGATACGTGATCAATCCTCGACGACGTGTACGAATGGTCGAAACGAGCGTTGCGTCTCGAACGCTAGCTTGACCTCGCGTTCGATGCCGGCACGGCTCGCCCTGATCAATGCCACGGTCTACTCCGGCGACGGTGCCGCACCTCCGGAGATCTTTGCCGAGCAGGCGGAGTACCAGCGCTCGTGACCGGAGCCGTACTTCCACGTCAACGTCGCGACCCAGACGTCGGTGATGAGCACGTGGCTCGGCGATCGCGTGGCCGCCGAACGACGTGCACTGCGTGCGGTGACGCTGGCACGGCAGTCGTGCAACCCGTCATCGCTGGCGAATGCCCGGTGGGTGCTCGGCTCGGCAATCGAGGAGGACGATCCGCTGCGAGCCGAGTCGCTCCTGGGAACAGCGCTGGAGATCGCCCGCAACGTGCACAACGGGTGGATCACCGCGCTCGTCCAGATGTCGCTCGCCTCGTTGCGCCGGCGGGTCAGTTCGCCGATCGACAGCGCACGAACGGAACCAGTAGGGTTACAT